>BSBG01000001.1:0-479365 GCA_030159235.1 Bacillus safensis
CAAAGCCTTCTTCACACCTTATCTGTCTATTTAGAAACCCATTGCCACATTTCAGAAACAGCCAAACGATTGTCGATTCATCGTAACACCGTCATTTATCGACTGGAGAAATGCGAGGAATTGCTTCGGATCAGCTTAAAAGATCCTGACGCAACATTGCGGCTGCGCTTAGCCTTCCGTATTCAAAGATTTCTCTCATCCCATCCTGATTGAATTTTTTCTTCCGACTCTTCATATAGTTTGGAGGAGAAAAGTGAGATGAAAGGGAGGGATGACAAATGGATGAAGAGCTGCGTCACATCCCGCAGCCCATTCGAAAGGATGGCGCTGGTGCAACCGATTTAGGCCCGCGCGATGTCCTTCGAGATATAGAGAACCCAGATATGCTCGTACCTCCTAAAACCGATGCCGGAACAATCCCTAATTTAAAATTTTCATATTCTGATACACACATGCAATTGAATCATGGCGGCTGGTCGAGGGAAATGACGAAGCGAGAGCTGCCTGTTTCAACAACGATTGCGGGTGTCAACATGCGGCTCACACGCGGAGGCGTTCGTGAGCTTCATTGGCATAAGCAGGCGGAATGGGCGTATATGATTTTAGGCAAAGCCCGCATCACATCTGTAGATGCACAAGGGCGAAATATGATCGCTGATGTTGAAGAGGGTGATCTGTGGTATTTTCCACCTGGTATCCCGCACTCCATACAAGGACTTGAGGATGGGTGTGAATTTCTTTTAGTGTTTGACGATGGCGCTTTTTCTGAATTTGATACATTCACGATTACAGACTGGTTTGCCCATACACCAAAAGATATTCTCTCCGCCAATTTTGGTGTCCCTCAGAAATTGTTCGAGCATATTCCGAATAAGCAGCGCTATATGTTTCAAGGATCGCCGCCTGCATCATTAGAAAGCCAATTCGTATCTGATCCATCCGGCGGCATTAAGCCGCCGTTTACGCATCAGCTTCTTCGTCAAAAACCGCTGACGACCTCTGGCGGGACGGTCCGAATTGTCGATTCACGGAATTTCCCGGTTTCAAAAACCATTGCGGCTGCACTGGTGGAAGTAAAACCTGGCGGCATGAGAGAAATGCACTGGCACCCTAATAATGATGAGTGGCAATATTATTTAACCGGTACGGCCAAAATGACAGTCTTTGGAGCAGGTGGTACTGCCCGCACATTTAATTACAGAGCAGGTGATGTGGGATATGTTCCTTTTGGAATGGGTCATTACATTCAAAATATCGGTCAAACGAGCCTTTGGTTTTTAGAGATTTTTAAAAGTGATCGGTTTGCAGATATTTCGTTGAATCAGTGGATGGCCTTAACCCCTCCTCAATTAGTGAAAGAGCATTTACACGTAGATGATGCGATGATTCGTGCGCTTCATAAAGAAAAATCACCTGTCGTTAAATATGAGAGATGATGCTATATCATGATAAAAAAACCGATCATCTAAAAATGATCGGTTTTCTATCATGGTTACCCTTATCGATACCAAGCTTTTGCTAAATTGTTTTTAAAGTTACTGTCTTTGAATGGTACGTTGGCACTACCAAAGTCTGTTGTATTCAATGCATGTCTAGCAGCCGGCGTTAGATCGTCCCAGCCAATTAAAGGCTGCACCCCTTTTCCGCTCACATTACCGCTTACATCCAACTCGTGATTCAATGGCCAGTTGCTATCATAACCAACCAAAGGATTTGTCCCTAAAATACTAGCTGAACTCGGTGCTGCTTTCTTATATTGCCCATGACCTGAGTAAGCAATCGATTGAACATGCGGGTTGGCTACAGCTGGGTTGTCAATCCAAACGACAATGGATTCCCAATCATGACGATGACCAAAGCCCGGTGAAGGATTATCTTTTGGGAAATACCAAGCATACATAATCGCCCAGCTGCCATTGTACCAATCTGAACGTGAATATACTTGACCAATATTACTGCTGCACCCACCATTATGTGAACCGCTAGTTTTTAACCCTCTGCTTGTGTTTCCAGCAGCATCTACAGCTGGGAATGGTACACATCCATGCCATACTTTCAAATAAGGCTGAAATTTTTTCGCAGCTTTTTGTGTAACAGTTGTTGGGTTAACCTCTCTAAAACCAACTACTTTGTCATGATCAATTTCTGCCGCATGAACTGCTGATGGCACTGCTGTGCTAAACATGGTGACGATAAAAAATATAATGGCAAACATAAACTTCTTCATTTTCTATCCCCTTTTCTCTTGATTTTCTCAGTTACCACATGCTGTCGAAATTGATGTTACCATTGCGGAAAAAACCAATCAATCTCTTTTTACACAAAATGTATAATTCAGTATTTTATTAACAAGAATTTTTTGATTAAATAGACCCAAATATATTGTTAATCTCTGAGAAAAAGGTATAAACATTGATAAACTATACTATTTCATTTAGATAAAATATAAAATACATACTATTTCTAGTTGGAATTTTTCTAAATAAATTTCATTCAATAAAAAAAAGACTGTAGATCAACTACAATCTTCCTTGCGCTGCATGAGCGTGCTGCACTTTTTTTCCCCACATGATGGATGCAGCGAAACTGACGCAAAGCACTAGTGTTCCAAACATAAAAGGAAACTCAATATTCACATCAAATAATATACCCGCAAGACTTGGTCCGACGATATTGGCAAGGCTCATAAAGGATGTATTGAGACCACCAGCTACCCCTTGCTGATTGCCTGCCATCTTGGACAGCAATGTATTGAGGGCTGGACGGACAAATGAAGTTGCTGACAAAAATAAAATCGAACCTGTAAAGACAAGCCAAAAGGACGGCGCAAAACGGCAGGCGATCAACATAAAAGCCGCACCTAACAGCGCATAACGTACGACTCTCATCTCCCCAAATCGTTTCACACAGGCATTCACTAACACACCTTGGACAAGCACTCCAGCAAGACCCGCAACCGTAATCACAAACGCAATATCCTTTGGTGAGAATCCGTGTTTTTGGTCTACATATAAGCCGAAAATGGATTCAAAGTGAATGATCCCAAAATTAAGGACAAAGGCCAATATAAACAAAAAGCCGTATGACGTCTTCAAGGCTTGGATCATTTGCACAAACGGATTGAAATGAATGTCCTTGTTGAGCCGCGCCTCTTCCTGCTTTTCCTTTGTTAATGTTTCAGGTAAAAATAGGATAGACAACAAGGTAGAAAGAGCGGCAAAGGAACCGGCAATAAGAAAAGG
The DNA here is from genome assembly GCA_030159235.1 of Bacillus safensis. GTDB lineage: Bacteria > Bacillota > Bacilli > Bacillales > Bacillaceae > Bacillus > Bacillus safensis_B. The sequence goes on from BSBG01000001.1 coordinate 3,243, forward strand.
AAAAGCGATCCCGAACTCAACCAAATAGCCGCCTACGCCCGGCCCAATGACAAAACCTAGTGTCATCGCTGCACTAAATAGCCCCATTCCTTTCCCTCGGTCCTTTTCACTTGTGATATCAGCGATGTATGCAAACATGGCTGGCATAAGCAAAGCCCCGGCAGCACCGCCTAAAAACCGTGACACAAACAGCATCCAAAGCTGATCGGCAAAGGCAAAAATAAATTGGGCAATGGTAAAACCAGCGATCCCGGCAATGATCAATTTTCTTCGTCCAAATCGATCGGTCAGTGCACCGGCGATCGGCGATAATGCAAATTGTGTAAGACCTGTTGCAGCGACAAGAAAGCCGAGCGTTTTTCCTGTTGCACCAAAGGCTTCAATGTAACTCGGCATGACAGGTACAATGAGGCCAAAGCCAAGCATAGCAATAAAAATATTGAGCATCAAAATGTATAATCTGCCCATCTTCTTCATACAAAAACCTCTTTCTGCAAATAAATGAAAATGATGACAAAAATAATAAGAACTTCTCCAGTATAGCGATATCCCCGTCTATAAGTCTAGTTTTTCAAAAAATAGCGTTCTTTTCCAAATGAAAAATACCCGCCAACGGCGAGTATGAAGGATCTTGTTATTCAGCTTGTTCATAGATAGAAAGAGCCGCCTGAAGCCCTGCTCCGCAATTGATAGATGCACCATGTTTGATGAGGATCGCTTCCAGCCCTGCTAACACAAACAACACATTTTCCTTTCGGCAGCTGTAGCCCATTGTACCAATTCTCCATATACGTCCGGCAAGCGGCCCAAAGGAACTTGCAATCTCAACCCCAAAATGATGGAGCAGTTCGGCCCGTACTGCTTCTCCATCAATTCCATTTGGAATGACAATGCATGTTACAACCGGCATTTTACAATCTGGATCACCAAACAGTTCAAGTCCCATCGCTTCAAGGCCTTTCATCAAGACTTTCTCATGATACGCGTGCCGCTGGTAACGCTCAGACAGCCCTTCTTCCAGCACTAGACGAACCCCTTCTCGCAGTGCATAGAGCATCGTTGTCGCTTCTGTATGATGATTTAATCGCCTTGGGCTCCAATAATCCTGAAGCTGGCTTAAATCAAAATAATTGCTTTTGATTGGAGAAATATCCATCTGTTTTTGTAATTCATCCTGTGTCGCTATTCCTTTTTCCACTTTCTTTCTCGATTCAATGACAGCTGCCACTCGGTCATTATACGTAATAGGTGACATGCCTGATGGGACAGATAAGCATTTCTGTGTGCCGCCAATTGCCGCATCAATTTTCCATTCATCTACTTTTACCTCGACACCGCCAATGGTTGCCACAGCATCTACAATGAACAGCGCATCAAGTGTCCGGCACGCTTCACCGATTTGCTTGAGCGGCTGCAATCGCCCGGTGGATGTTTCACCATGAACCATTGCGACGATCTTAGGCTTAACCTGCTTTATTTCTTGAATGATATCGTTAGGATCAAAAACCGTCCCCCATTCACATTCCATAGTATGTACCTCAGCACCGTAGCGCTGCCCTATTTCAATGAGCAGGTGACCGAAGCGGCCAAAGACGGGCACAAGCATCGAATCTCCCGGTTCAATCACACTGGCGAGCACAGCTTCAAGCCCTGAACGGGACGTACCGTCAATCGGATAAGCCCATTTGTTTTCTGTTTGAAAAAGTGACCGCAATAAGGTCATCGTTTCATTCATCATATGTGTAAATGCTGGATCAAATTGCCCGAGAATTGGGGTGCTCATCACACGGAGGACTCTCGGATCTACTTCAACGGGCCCTGGTGTCATAATTGTTCTTGAAGGTGTGTGCAGTTCTTTCACGTTATCCATCCTCTCCCTTGCTGTCCATCCTTATATGCCCACTTATACAGGAATGCTTCTAAAATAGCAATCTCTTTTCTCACGAATTGATTACATAAAATTTACGAGAAATCCATTTATTTCTTCATGGTAATGTGATAGAAATAAAGAGAATACATTCCCTATCAAGGAGGAAATCGAATGAAGAGAACATTATTTGGAACTGTCGCCGCCGGAATGATGATATTTGGCACATTAGCCGCTCCGCTGCCTCCAGCTGCGAATGCTCAAGGTTTCACACTGAATGAACCAAGTCAAACAATCACCTTTTCTCCGTTACAGCTTCAAAACGAAACATCTGCACACCAAACGCAAACATCCGCCACAAGTCAAATCGATTCCTATTACCAATCTGCTGCTGGCAAATCAGGACCCACTCTTAAAAAGGCTTTACACGATATCATTGATGATCACACGCAGCTATCCTACAGCCAGGTTTGGGATGCATTAAAGAGAACTGATGAAGATCCCAATAACACAAACAATGTGCTGCTGCTTTATAGTGGTGCCTCCCGCTCAAAGCAATCAAATGGTGGAAATGTCGGCCAGTGGAACCGTGAGCATGTCTGGGCCAAGTCTCATGGCAATTTTGGGACAAGCCAAGGGCCTGGAACAGATCTCCACCACCTTCGTGCAACAGATGTGCAAACGAATAGTACACGTGGAAATTTAGATTTTGACACGGGCGGTAATGAATACAAAGGGGCGCCGGGCAATTTCTACGACAGCGACTCATTCGAACCTCACAGCCGGGTTAAAGGAGATGTTGCGAGAATGCTCTTTTATATGGCGGTTCGCTACGAGGGTGATGACCGCTTTCCGGATTTAGAATTGAACGACAAGGTGAATAATGGGAGCTCCCCTCTACACGGCAAAATGTCTGTTCTTCTCAAATGGCACAAGCAAGACCCAGTCGATCAAATCGAACGGAATCGCAACGAGATCATATATCAAACGTACCAGCACAACCGCAATCCCTTTATTGATCACCCTGAATGGGCAAGCGCGATTTGGGAATAAAAAAAGCACTGCTACGAGCAAGTAGTGCTTCAGATTGTTGACAAAAGTCTAAAATGATCTTTATTTTAGACTTTTGTCTTCTTTTCAGCGTGACCTGAAAACCTTTGCAGTCTAGGAAGGACGAGTACCGGAGCGGAGCGAATTTGACATTCGTGAGCACCGGAGCACAGACCTGACACCGAATGCGAGGGTTTGTCAGCGCGCTGAGGCACTGCTACGAGCAAGCAGTGCCTTTCTTTTTATCAAGCGGACAGACGAGACAATAATCAAGACTCTCCGATTTTTTCTCAAGCTGATAATACATACAGCATGTCTTCCGATTAGATGTTTCAAGTAAACTGTCGTCTAAGTTTAAGCTGTGCTGAAATGGATTTTGCTGTGCTCCAAATACTTCACCAGCCGCCTGCTTCAGATACAGATAATCCTCCCGCACACGCTGTTTCACCGAAGTCTCTTCAGCTTCCCGCATCATGCTTCGATAAAGTGAATTGATTCGAACTGCTACATTTTCCCATAAAATACGATGAGAAATTTTTGATGTGCGGTTCAGCACGTCAAAAAGAGGTGTGACACATTCCGTAAACAGTGTGTGCACGACCTTCTCTCTCCACTCATGTCGCTCTCCTTCTAGGGGAACAAACGAACACGCCGCCCGATCCAATTCAATTTTACGATCCTCTCTATATGCACATGCTGCTGGTGGAAACTGATAGACACCATCATACAGCGTCATTAAATATAAAGTGGAACTGACGGCTAAGTAGGCATACCGCTTTGAAAACATAGATGCCGCCACCGCCAAAGTCGGTGCATGCATGGCTTCCTTTTCAGCTTTTAATAAACGCATGACAGATGCTTCTGAAAAAAGCGCAGCAAGTGTGCGATCAGATGTCATTGGTCCACTTTTGATGTGTACTCCAAAATCAAGTAATTCTTTTTCAACCCACTCTGGCTTCATTTCAAAACCCCCATCTTTCGTTTATCGATTTCGCTGTTGAAATAACAAATAAATAAAGAATGGTGCACCAATTGCCGCCGTAAATACACCTGCTGGGATATCTAACGGTAGAAATGCTGTTCTAGCAACTAAATCTGCCAGCATCACGAGAATACTCCCAACAAGCGCAGATGCTGGGACAAGCGCTATGAAAGAACGGCCAATAATCATCCTTGCGACATGCGGCGCCATGAGTCCAACAAATTCAATGCCACCTGCAAATGCGACTGCAATACCAGCTAATGTCACACTCATCAGCAGAAAGAATAACCGTTTTGCCTGCACTTTTACCCCGAGACCTGTTGCAAGATCATCTCCAAGTTCTTTTACATTCATCGTTCTTGCTAACACCATCACAATCGGTAAAATGATCAGTACCCAAGGAAGCATCGCCGTGACGTCTTTCATCGTGGAACCATATAAACTGCCTGTCAGCCAGATATATGACTTTGTCGTTGTCATCGTATCACTAAGAACAAGAGTAAAGGTCACACATGCCTTCATAATGGCGGAAATTCCAATTCCCATCAGGACAAGGGTGATCGGTTTCACCCCTTTTTTCCATGAGAGCAAATAGATGAGGCACGATACCACAAAAGCACCTGCAATCGCCCATAAGGATTGATAAGCAATTGGTACAGTGCCCATCCAAAAGACGATGAACATAATCGCACCAAACGAAGCACCACTCGTAATCCCAATGATATCAGGTGATGCAAGCGGGTTACGGATCAATCCTTGTAAAATAAGCCCTGATACCGCAAGCGCTGCCCCAACTAAGACAGCCAGCAGCGTTCGTGGAATTCTCAGCGTATTTAACACAAAGGAATTCCCCTCACCCTGACCGATTAAATGAAGCAGCACATCCATCGGCTGAATAAACCGGCTTCCCATACTGAGACTGAGAATGAATAAAACAAAGGCAATGGCCGTCAATAAAGATAAAATCAAAAACGTCCGCTTTGAAAATTGAAATGAAATGCGCCCGCCCTTAGAACGAACTGTATATGTTTTAGCCACCTGTCTTCAACCCCTTGCGCACGAGATAAACAAATAGAGGCGCTCCTGCTACCGCCGTCATGACACCAATTGGCACTTCCTGCGGCATGATCAGAAAACGAGCCGCAAGATCCGCGGCAAGCAAAAGCGACGCCCCCACAACGGCACAATACGGCAGTACCCAGCGGTGGTCAGGTCCGACAAGCTTCTTCACAATATGCGGTACAAGAAAACCAACAAAACCAATTGAACCTGCGACAGCGACGGAACCCCCTGCTAATAAAACAACGAGTACACCCATCGTGATTTTCAGCAGCAGTGTACGCTGTCCAAGTCCTTTGGCAATATCATCTCCTGATAATAGAACATTGATGGAGCGTCCAAGAAGCAGTGCCACAATAGTCGCACCTAGAATATAAGGCAAAACAGGGATTAACATATCAATGCTTCTTCCAGACACTGAACCAGCCATCCAGAACAGGATACTTTGAATCGACTGTTCATTCACGATTAAAAGACCTTGTGTAAAGGACGCAAACAGGGCAGATATCGCTGCACCTGCAAGGACAATTTTGACTGGCGTCAATCCATCTCTACCAATGGAACCCAATAGAAAAACAAGCATCCCTGCAATGGCCGCGCCTAGAAAGGCTGTCCACATATAGCCTGTTAACGACTCTGTTGAAAAGAATACAATTGAAATTACGATAAAAAAGAGTCCACCCGCATTAATACCTAATAAATCTGGCGCCGCAAGCGGATTTCTCGTCAACGCCTGCATCAGTGCACCTGAAATAGCTAGACTTGATCCAACAACCGTTGCAATTAAAGCTCTCGATAATCTGGATGTCATGACAATCACACTGTTTGGATCCGATTCATCAAATTGAAGAAACGCATGGATGGTGGCTTTGAGGGAAATCGAGGTTTGCCCAAGGGAAATACTGAGCATAAAAAAGACCAACATCAATACGATGAATCCAGCAAATAGCAGTGCCTTGCTCGAATCCTTTTTTAATAAACTTCTCATCTGATTCCCGCTTTCAATCTTTTATGGAAAAAGGAGAAAATGGTTTTTCACATTTTCTCCTCTGCTATACTTATTTATCAAGTCCTAGACGATCGTAAATATCATCAAGCATCATGTTTGCAGCGATGATACCGCCTGCCATGTTCCAAGTGATTTCATCGACTTTATGCACTTGTTTCGCTTTTACTGCGTCAAGCTGCTTCCATAAAGGATGACTTGTCCACTCTTTATATGTTTTCTCAGCAGCCTTGTCTTTTTCACCTATGAAGTAATAGATCACATCAGCATTCATTTGTGGAATGCTCTCTTTGTCTGTCAACTGTACAACATCTTGGTTTTTATCTTTGATATTCTTCGGTCCTCCAAAACCAAGCTCCGTTAAAATAGACCCTGAGAATCCAGTTTGATAGATTCTTGTGTGGTCAGCACGGAAATTGACAACAGCTACATTCATCGGCCAGTTTTTAATATTCTTTTTAGCTTTTTCTTTGAAGTCAGCGACACGGTTATCCCATTTCGTTAACAATTCTTTTGACTTATCTTCTTGATTTAACGCTTCGCCCATCAATTTCACTGTATCTTTAAACGTATACACTGTGTCAGTTGCAACAGTTGGAGCGATTTCTTTCAATTGATCAAATATTTCTTCGTGGCGAATCTTTGATGCAAAGATTACATCTGGCTTTAGCTTTTCAATTTCCTCTAAGTTTGGCTGTGTTTCCTGCCCAACAATTTTGACACCCTTTAAATCATCTCTTAAATATTTATACGTAGGTGCCTCAAGCCAAGATTCTACAACACCCACTGGTTTAATGCCCATAGCGACGGCTGCATCCGTTGCTCCTTGGTACAGCGTCACCACACGTTTAGGCGATCCTTTAATTTCAGTTGAACCGATAGCGCTTTCAACGGTTCTTGCTTTCTCTTTACTATCTGACTTGCCTTCACTGCTATTGCTACCGCAAGCCGCTAGTAAAACGATGGAGAGCACTACTAGCAATGACCAAAAAGATTTTTTGAACATGTACCTCACCTATCCATTCTATATGTAGTCATTTCGTTTGATAACGATTCTCATTATCACATTATGATTTTATCATAGAAAAGGATGGTGTCAATGTAAATTTTTAAGAAAACGGGAGAGTATTGACTAGTTGTTCTTATGAAATAGAACGATTCCACATTTGGATAGTTCCGCCAATCTGTTTTCCCGCCTCTAGTAAAATAGACAAATGGGTATGTCCTTCCAGCACTTGATAGACTGATTGTTTTTTGATTGGTTCCTTCGGCAGCTCATGATAGGAGAGAAATGTCTCGACGTCATACAGCTCATCCTTGCTGCCTACAAACATGCCATACGGTCGATCCATCTTCGTAAATTGCTTTTTAGGCGCAGATGGGGTTAAGGCAAGAGATAGATTGACAGTGATGGCTGTCAATAGAAGCGGATCCTGCTCAACCACCCATGCAGGATAATGAAAACGGACCGCTTCAGAATGACTCATCAGTCCCCCTTTTGTCATAGCAGACAGAACGAATTTCCATACTTGAACGGTGGCAAAAGGGATTTGATCAGTCCTTGCAGTGCCTGACTTATAGCCAAATTCAGGTGCGATAAAAAAGTAACCGTCCACTTCTCTTTTTTCGGGCCAAGACAAGTAGTTCAGCAGCAGACCCGCTCCAGATGAATGACCACAAAGATACATGGCTCCTTTATGCTCCTGTTTAATGGCATCTACAACTTGCGAGATATCTTGCCATACATCCGTAACACTAGGTGTATCCCCTTTTTTTCCTTGTGAATGGCCATGGCCTCTTAGATCAAGTAAAAACGTATTCACATGAAAATCATGTTGTAGCGTATAGGCGATATGCTCATACCCAGCCAAACTGTGAGCGCCTCCACCATGAATCAAAATCACATTGGCCTGCGACTTCTTTTCTGATAAAAATGGATAATACGCAAGACGTATACCGTCATGTGATTGAATGAATTGTCTTTCTGGAATATGTACCGGAGCTGCCTTCTGCATACTTGAAAATGAGAATGGTTCTGCCTTGGTGTCTGTCAATTAATTTCGCTCCTTCAGAGGGAATATTTCACTTTTAATCATCACGACAATTTGTTTTAACACTTTTTTTACTTCTAGTACACCCTGCTTGTCTTTCTACCCCTGTTAATAGAAGAATGTGATGAAAAAGAAAGGCTTCACTTTTTCTAAATCATACCATAAGAACATGCCAATTAAGTTGGTGCTTCGAATAACACCTTTCATCACACTGCACATCTCTTCATTAATGAACCATTGTTTATTCATTATTACTCATACTATAAGGTGGATGAGAATCCATTTTCAATTCGACCTTCAGCGTTATGAATAGACAGGGATGACTTATTGTTTATCATCAGCCTTTCTCAATCAAAATAAAAAAAGACGAATGTCCATCATTCGTCCTCTTTCCTTACTTCACATCCTCATGCTCCTGAGCAGTATCTCTTTTGCTCGCGATAAAGAGTGCACAGGTCATAGCAAGAATGGCCAGTGCCCACCAGAACGTCGATACAGCCTCTTCATGATCAATGATAATCAAACGGATGACAGCTGTGATCCCAATATAAATAAAATAGCGAAGCGGGAAATGAAAATTTGATTTAAAGTACTTAATAATTAAGGCAATAAACTCAAAGTACATAAAGAAGATCAGTAGCTCACCAAGCATTCCATAATAGCTTTCTCCTTTGTTGAACAAAGTCTTGTAGACAAATTGGACAATATACCAAGTTTCACTAATTAAGAGGACGCTTAAAGCGATGGCCAGAAAGAACAGACAGATATTCAGAAGGCCTTGCAAAAGATTGGCTACCTTTTGGAAGTTGTTGAATCGTCTCATTAGATTGTCTCTCCATTCCATGTGATTCATTTGTCGTCTATATTTTGATGTGCCAGAATCGCAGCACGATGTAGTAAACTGCGTTCTTTTCCATCCTTTCAAACTGCCCATGCATGCGGGACATCATTCGTTTTATGCTTCGTTCACCAAGTCCAGTGCTTTCCTGCGTATCATCTGTCTCTTTTATCGCATTGCTGACATGGATCTCAAAGATCTCTTGATCGGATAAAAACGTGAGATTGATATCTTTTTTAGGATCGGCGTATTTACGTAAGTTGGACATCAGATTATCAAACACTCGACCAAGCTCCTCGACATTCACGTTGATATAGCTGTCAGGCATCTCTCCTAAAAGATGAACCTTGAATTTCTCTTGCTGCAAGATCGCCACCTGATCTGATAGGAGATCATAAATCACCTCTTTGACCGCAACGGTTTCAAGCTCAGATTCATGTTCTTTATCAAGCAGAAAATAAGCAAACAGATTGTCAGACAGATTTTTCAATTGCAATGCTTTTCCATAAGCATTGGTTATATATTGATCTTGGCGGGTATCCGATCCAGACTCCTCTTTTTTCGCAAACTCCAGGTTCATCATCAGCGACGTCAGCGGTGTTCTCATATCGTGTGACATTTCGGTCACCAGACTGCGGCTCTCTTCTTGCAGGTCGTCTATCGCTTGAAGCTTGTCTAGAAAAGCTTTTCGAAGATCCTCAATACTTTTAGCAATCATGGCTAATTCATCATGCCCTTTCACCGTCATCTCATAGTCCAGCTCACCACCCTCAAGAATATGAATCTCTTGGTGAATCGTTTGCAGGTAACGTAAACTTTTGCGAATGCCAAGAAGAACAATCATGAGAAAGATAATCGTCGCTCCGAGCAGCTCGAGTGTAAAGGCAAGATCATGGTAACGAGATGAATAGAAACCATCCACCATGACCCGTCCTTTACCGTCCCTAAACTGAATCGGATACGAATGATGCTCAGCGTACTGGGTCACCTTTTCTTTTCCGTACGCCGATTCATCAGCAGCCGAATAAATAGAGTCATATTGCAGCACTTGATCCTTGAAGATGGTCAAATTAATATAATTCTCTTTTTTCACCCACTCACCAAACGCTTGTCGGTCTGTTGAAGACAGATCATTCTCAGACACATAGCGGCTGAATTTTTGAATATATTTGGCTGACTCCTGCTCGTAATACTCGTCTGAACTCAAATATCCATCAATCAAATCATTAGTGATCTTTTGCAGCGTCAAAAAGACAAGACCACTTACGATGGCAGCCGTCAAAATCAGGATTGCCAGCTTTTTAGCTAGTGTATATTTACGATGTGCCAAACCGGTAGCCTCTTCCCCATTCGGTTTTGATATATATAGGACGTGCCGGATCATCCTCAATTTTGGCACGCAGCTTTCGAATATGCACCATCACCGTATTGTTGGAACAATAGAAATAAGGCTGTCCCCACACGCTCTCATAAATATTTTGAGCTGAAAAAATTTTATTTCGCCTGCTCATGAGCAGCTTCAACATACGATATTCTATATCAGACAGCTTAATTTGCTGACTTTCTTTCCACACTTCATTAAATTCTTCACTCACCCTCAGCTTCCCCCCAACAAGAAAGGTTTCTTCCTGCTTCTTCTTTTCCTGATAGACGGTATACCTGCGTAATTGTGCAATGACTCTAGCATGAAGCTCCTCTTGTGAGAAAGGTTTTGTCATATAATCATCCCCGCCGGCGAGTAAGCCTTCGGTTTTATCGAATGTACTTGATTTGGCTGTCAGAAATAAAATCGGGACATTAGAGGAGGCTCTCATCTTTTGGCACGTTTCAATGCCTGATATGCCTGACATCATCACATCCAAAATCACCAAATCGAGCGAATCGTTCACGAGCTGCAATGCTTGCTCGCCATTCATTGCTCTTAGCACCTCATACCCTGCGCGTGTAAGAGATTCCTGCAAAAGGTCGCCAATATCCTGATCATCTTCTACGACTAATATTCGATGGGTCATGTCCCTCTCACCTCATGATACATGATGTACTTTTTTATGTCTTTACTATATATCATCTAGCTACGTGAAAAGATACAGCTTAAATCTTAACAGTTTATGAATAAGACTATCTGTCATCAATTCGCCACATTTTTTTCCAAATAATTAGCTCTTCATAAATTGTTAAGAATTGGGCCGTATATTGATTCATTGTAAGGATCATGGATTGATCCGAATGACATTTATCATAAAAAGAAAAGGAGCATGGATATGAATGCAAACAAAGTTGCGCACGGACAACCGATGAGTCTGAAAGATCGAGTTCATTTCTTAGACATCGTAAGAGGATTTGCCTTAATGGGAATTATTCTGGTCAATTACTTTTTAATCGTAGATTCGGCGAAGGGGTTCGATATGGAATCAAATGATGTTTTTCACAACTTAGTGAATTGGTTTGCCTCAGGAAAATTCATTACGTTGTTCTCCTTCCTATTCGGGGTTGGTTTTATGATTTTTATGGATCGAGCTGCTCAGAAGGTGGACAATCCGAACAGGTTGTTTGCCCGCAGATTAACCATTCTCTTAGGATTTGGCCTTCTGCATGTCACCTTTGTTTGGATTGGTGATATTTTGGCCTATTATGCAGTCGCTGGTTTTTTATTGCTTTTCTTTTACAAACGCAAAGCCAAAACCATCCTATACTGGCTGATCACACTCTTTGTGATTCAATTGCTCACACCTTTTTTTACAATGCTGCTAAGTACTATTAGTACAGGATCATCAGGCAAGCCGGATTTTGCCGATTTTGATTTGACCAGCCACAACAGTCTGACTTATTTAGCATCGATTGGTGACCGGTGGACAGATATGGTCACGATGGCTTCCAGTTCTTTTTCCACCGTCTATTCTATGTTCTTCATGTTTTTACTTGGTGTTTATTTTGTGAAAATGGAGTTTTTCAAAAACATGGAGGCGAAAAAAGCGATTTGGAATCGCATTTGGATCACTTTCACAATCGCGTTTCTGATTACACAGAGCAGTACGATCATGACGGCGGTCAATTCTTTTGAACATACACTCTGGATGGACACGATTTCTGCCCTTGAGCAAAACGGGGGGTTAACTGGCAGTATGTTCTATATGAGTACACTTGCGATGCTGTTTCTGCACGTTCCTCAGCTGCGAGGTGCTTTGATGGTCTTTACCAAAGTCGGACGCATGTCGCTGACCTGTTATTTGCTTCACTCGATCATCGGAACCATGCTATTTCTGAAATACGGAGCCGGACTTGTCGATCATCTTCAGCCGGCTGGTACGTTCTTCATTGGAATCGGAGTGTATGCCTTCCTTGTGCTTTTCAGTACGTTATGGTTAAAGCGGTTTAAGTATGGGCCGATGGAGTTTATCTGGCGGCAGCTGACGTATGGGAAAGTACATGATAAAACGAAAACAACTACATTCACTGCGGCGAAATAACTGACATAGTAGTTCAAAAGAGTGAGAAAAGGCGAACTTTAGTCGTTCGCCTTTTCTGTAGCATGTTTAGTTTTTTGTGTTTCAATATTGGTTGATCATTTCTTGCAATTGATTTAAATAACTTTCTTTTAATTCATCTGGATATTCAATTTTCACATGTTTCCCAAATGAGATCAAATAGTGAGTCATATACGATAATTCTTCTTGGTTGTACCCACCCACAATATAAGGAGTATGATCAATAATCTCTAATCTCATATTTGGGTAATGATTCTTCAAAAACTTTTCTTTTCCTTGCTCCGTTAATCGACATTTAAATGAGATATCATGATAAGTTTTTTCGTACTCGAGTTGCAGTTCTTTTAATTCTTCCTTCGTAAATGTGTCTTTGAATTCTTCTTCAATCACCATTTCGGTCATAAAATCACATCTGTAGATGCCCCACTTTTTATTTTGAACATCATATGCTTTGGTGAACCAAATGCCATTTCGATAAAACAACTCAAGAAATTGCAGCCTGATCCATTTATTTTCATATTGAGTGTAAGTCATCTTCACGATTTGATCTTCCATCATCGCCTGTAAAATCAATTCCAAATGATTTTGTTCACTAACTGGTGCGACATTATAGTAATGAATCACATCCAAAGTCTCCGTGATCATTTGCTTTCTCTCATCAGACATTGTGGCAAACAATTTTTGCCGAATTTGTGAGTAGGATTTTTTAAATGGTGTTGCTGACACCAGGTCTAGCGCTTTAAGAGCGAAAAAAATAGCTTGGACTTCTTCTATATTGAAATAAATAGGAACCAATGGAGATTGATTCACCAGTCGATATCCTCCGTGTCTGCCATTTTCAACGTAAAAAGCTAAACCCATTGACTCTAGCTCTTCTATATCCCTTAAAGCCGTCCTTTTAGAAATGCCAAATTCGGATTGTAAATCCTTTAATTGAAAAGAGTGTTTATCGCTTAAGAAAATAAGTTCTTGGTTTAATCGTTCTGATTTTTTCATTTGTTTTCCCTCTAAAAAAGGTGACTTGTTTTGTCACCTTTATGATTTATACTCAGCTTATCAAAAGAAAAGGAGCATGTATATGCAAACATTGATTATTAACGCACACCCAGATTTTACTCAACAAGAAAGTTATTCAAACAAACTGCAAACACTATTTTTAGAACAGTTTAAAGAAAGATTTCCTCATGAGGAACCATCAATTTTACATTTATATGAAACTGAAATTCCTCGTATCGAAAAAGAACAGCTGCTAGGTATTTGGGATAAACAAGCATCCGAACAAACATTAACGGCTACCGAAGAAAAAATCGCCGCTGCTTCCTCTGCTTTATTGGCTCAATTCAAAGCACATCATCGAATCGTGATTGTTTCACCTGTTTATAATTTCAATGTTAGCTCTCATATGAAAGATTATCTAGATAATATCTTGATCGCTAGAGAGACATTCAAATATACGGAAGATGGTTCTGTTGGTCTGATGACTGACGATTATCGCGTTCTCCTGCTTCAAGCAAGTGGTTGTATCTTTACAAATGACGATCGTTACACCCCGCTAGAATTTTCGCATCACTATTTAAAAGACATGTTCCAAGAAATCATGGGCTTCAATCAGTTCCATATTGTCCGTGCACAAGGGACAGCCATTTTAGATCAAAGTGCTATCTTGCAATCTGCATCTGATGATATGACGAAAACCTTAGATGAGTTTTATGCACCTAGTTAACCTCTACTTTTTCAAAACCAAAAGACCCAAAACGAAAATTGTGCTTACTTGTCATATAAATCTCATTTTTCGTTTTGGGTTGTTTTATAAATCCTTTCAGTTGATGGGCAAAGGATACGATTGATCTGAATGACTACACACTTTTTATTTATCCCACACTCTCATCTGCTAGTATGACTATACTTTTTATGACTAGTGCTGCCGTTTCACTCGGATGGCTAAGAGGGAAATGATGACCATATGGAACAACATCAACCTTACCAAAATGCGATGGAGCAGAATAGTCTTTGTCATGCTCCCCCCAAATCATGTGAAGATTATACTTTGTTAACTCATTGAAATTTCCTTGTTCGTTTTTCAATAGTAAACGATTAAGCTGTACCGTCGTATTTAAGATTCTAGGAGAAGTAAAGCTGTTTCTGATTTTTTCAATATAATGTTCAGGGATGCTCTCCACCCTTTCAAACAAACCATTACTTAATAAATAATGCTCTATCATATTAGGAGTTGCCATTTTTAAAGACCATTTGTTCACCCATTGAGGAACATGTAGCGATGTAGCATTTTTTTTAGCAACAGGCGGCTGAAGTAAAGTGATTGAATATTTCTTATCATCTATGTACCCTTGTTCCAATGCTTTCAGAAGAATAAACGCACCGAATGAATGGCCGATTAGATGTGCGCCATTAGTCGCTTTCTCCAATAACTTTTTCACTACATTCAAGTAGATGTCTAGAAGGTTTTTCTCTCGTTTAAAAGGGGAACGTCCCAAACCTGGAAGATCTAAGATCCATACAGGCTGACCCGTTTTTTCATGAAGCTCTTGTGCTAAAGGAAATAAATCCTCTCCATCACTCAATAACCCATGTAATAAAATAAACGGTTTGCCCTCTCCTTGTAATTGATAAAGGGTATTATTATGGCATAATGTTCGTTTAAATAAATGATGAGGCTGGCCATTTTGATGCATCATTCGATAATCCAGATCAGCTACTACGGCAGGTAAAAACTTCATGACACTCGTCTTCTTAAACCAATCTCCTCCCATCATTTTTTTCGTTGAAGCATTTGAAAATGTTCGTTTTGTCATAAAATTCAATCCATCAGAAGGAATGTTAGTTATTTTACTGACTCCACTATTCATTATTGTTTTCATAAGCGGCATTGGCACAGATATTTTTGGTGCCCTCATATTCATACTTTCCGACATCACACTTAATAATTCGGCAATGTTCTGATCGTGCTGTTTGTCTTCAACAAGTGTATATGTTTGAATAGCCGGCTGCTCCGATCTGAGAACCTGCACAATAAACTTGGCAAACTCATCGTTTGAAATCAGTGGCAGCCTATATCCTTTACCTCCAGGAATCACTGGCATGAGCCCTCTTCGCATACTCGTCACAAGCAAACCTAACCCTGCTATCTGCTCTGTACTCCCTGTTTTACTACTGCCGACGACAGTTGGCGGATTAATGACAGAAAGCGGATAACCTAGTGCTGATGCCTGTTGACGTATATAAAGATCTGCTAAAAATTTTGTTCTCTCATATGGATTTTTGATGTTCAAATAATGGTTTCCTTCTTTAAACACATCAATGGCAATCTTGCTATTTTCATCATCAAAGGGGCTCATATAACCGACAACATGAATAAATCGCTGCAAGCCCTTCAATTGATGAATACTTTTAGCTAATTCACCAATATATTTGGCGCCATTTAAAAAGACGGAAGCTGCCTCGTTACTTGTCGCTTGAATATCCATGGGGCCTCCTGCGTGAATGATCACATCCGTTTTCAATACCCTCTCCTTATCCTCAGCACTTAGACCTAACTCTATTTTCGTCAAATCACCTTCAATAAAGTGCATAACTTCCTGTTTTAAGATGCCTCTCTCTTGAAAAATACGTGCTGCTTTACTTTTTGACCTCACTAAAAGAAGAATGTTCACATCCTCTTTGGCTAATTCTTTCACTAATTGCTTTCCAATAAAGCCTGTTCCACCAATTAAAAAGACTGTTTTCATATAAAATCTCCTTTTTAGTACTAATTAGTACTAATTTTGTGTAAAAAAAATGCTTCTTTTATCGAAGCAAGTTAAATAAGTGATCTGCTGTTTTCGTGATGACAGTGGCATCCTTCAATGTTTCTGAAATAAATAACGCTCCTTCAAGATTTGTAATAAAAAGTGATGCCACCTCATCAATCTGAATCGTATCTCTGAATTCCCCGTTCTCTACCCCTTGTTTCAGTAATAGAGAAACTTTCTTTTGTAATCCTGTAAAAAAAAGACCTATTTTTTCTTTTATGTGCGTGGACTGTGCAGGGCTTTGAATATAAAGAGTAATAAATGGACAGCCGCCCTTATACTCTCTCGACTGAACTCCTTGTGATAATTGCTTTAAAAACAGTTGGATACGATCTTCAACCAAAAATTGGTTTTGAGACAGTACGTCATCAATTGCTGATTGATACATGTCAATCCAATAATCAACGACCCCTTCTAATAATTCCTCCTTATTAGAAAAGTGATAATACACATTAGACTTTGACACTTTGCTTACACGTACCAATTCATCCATACTAGTATAAGCAAACCCTTTTTCTAAAAATAATGTTGCAGCTACTTCAAGCACACGTTTTTGATTCATTAATTTTACCTTTGTCATGTTTAGAACTATACAGTACTAATTTATATGTTGCAAGTATTTATGTTTATTTAGAAAAAAGTTTGATTAAAAAGTTTTCTCGATGTGGTCAAACGCAAATGAGGAAACTAACCCTATATCTGATTTCATGTCTTAAATGAAAAATGAGCCCGCAGAAAATTATATGGCTTTAATGATAATCATGATGTGGTTTATTTAAATAATGGCTCTGTAAAACTTTAGTGTTGGTAATTAATGAAATTAAGAGGAACCTTTATTGTCAAGGTTCCCTCTACTTGTGAATCAGCACATATTTAGTAAAACTTGGATACACTTTTACAATGTTCATCCAATTCAACTATTGTAAGCAACTGTGTTTTTGGATATTGACTTGAGTTTTCTGCGGAATACGTTAGATGAACTAATGCGAATTTTTTTAGTTCACTTATCCAATAAACTACATCATCGTTATCTTCCCTTTTCGCAACTGCGACAGCCTTTTTTCCATAGAGAATGTGATTTGGATGAACTTCTTTCTTTATTTCCGCATTTAAAAATTCTGACATACTATCAATGATTATCAACCAAGGTTCATCCATAAATTTTTCAAGAAAACTTATCATGTCATTAATCACTTCCCTAAATTAAGAGACTATTTATAAGTCTCCGAGTCTCCGAATATTAAACACTAAATTTTGAAAGACGTAAGCTATCATAAGAGTTATTTTCGTCAGCAGAGCATCCAACAAGATAAATTATTAATAGTGAGAGAAACTAACAATAAGAGAGTTTCTTTTAATTATACTCTTCTCCTACCATTAAAGTACTATATTTTGTTTTAAATTTTTCGTACTTTCTCTCATCCTTAAATAATAAGAATGCCCCTCTGTAATCATAAATATGATAAATAAAATCTTTATTTATAAAGAATATTTCAGGATAACTACTATATTTGTCATTGAACCTCGGAGCCATACTTTTAAAATCTTGATTACATATTGCCTTGATTATTTTCTTGTACTCTATATGCTGTTTTTTTGTTTCTAAAGAATACTGAATTACTCTTCCATTCTCATCTTTAGAATTTTTTACATTGAGTCTATATTTATTAATTTTTTTTGAATACTTACTATATACTCCTATCGGCCTCCGTAATGAATGCTCACTTCGAACAATTGTGACGACGAACAATAAATCGTTCTCCCCAAAAAGTTCATCAAATATACTTATTGCAACATTATAAACCTTATTAAAATAATGAGGATTTAAATTGCCTTGATCATTAAACTGATACATTTCTTTTTCGAGTTGAATATGGAGGCTTAAAGGTAACTCGTTAAAGGAATCATTAATTAAATCAATATTGAATCCACTTTGCAAATAATCTAGGTGAACCATATCTCATTCTCCTTTCATTCTTTTATGTACAATTTTATTTAGTGTAGCTATACGCTCTCCAGATTCATTCATTAATTTGTAGTAACTTCCTCCATGAGAATTCCCTTTCCCAAGATCTCTTAAAATGGACCAACCAGATGTAGGATCTTTCCACTCTTGTTTACCTTTAACCTTCTTATTGAAAAGAGAAATCTTTATTTTCAGAACCAATGAGTTAGAAATTGATTTTTTAAAACCATCTATTTTAAAATTTGTTATTTTAACTACAAATAATAACAGATATTCATTTCTATCATTAATATAAAGACTTATATTGTTTTTATATTATAGTAAATCCCCCTGCTTTTATTCATAGTCAACTTAGATGTAACCAATGAAATAGAAAAAGACGAACTTAAAAAGTTCGTCTCCTACACTAAAAGGTCATCTTGATCGGCACAAATTCGGCACGCTTCATCAACCTCTTATATCTATCATTTTCAACCCTCTGTATTAGCCAATAGAACCTTCCATTTCAAACTTAATCAAACGGTTCATTTCAACTGCATATTCCATTGGCAGTTCTTTTGTGAATGGTTCGATGAAGCCCATGACGATCATTTCTGTTGCTTCTTCTTCAGAAATTCCGCGGCTCATCAAGTAGAATAGCTGTTCTTCTGATACTTTCGATACTTTCGCTTCGTGCTCTAATGAAATGTTGTCGTTTAAGATTTCATTGTAAGGAATTGTATCAGATGTTGATTTGTTATCCATGATGAGTGTATCACACTCGATGTTTGAACGTGCACCTTCTGCTTTGCGTCCGAAGTGAACGATTCCGCGGTATGTGACTTTACCGCCTTGTTTCGAAATCGATTTCGATACGATCGTTGAAGATGTGTTTGGTGCAAGGTGAATCATTTTCGCACCTGCATCTTGGTGCTGACCTTTACCTGCTAGGGCAATACTTAATGTCATACCACGAGCGCCTTCACCTTTTAGGATGACTGCTGGGTATTTCATTGTCAGCTTAGAACCGATGTTTCCATCAATCCATTCCATTGTTGCATTCTCTTCACAAATCGTACGTTTTGTGACAAGGTTGAAGACGTTGTTTGCCCAGTTTTGAATCGTTGTATAACGGCAGTAACCGCCTTTTTTCACGATGATTTCAACTACCGCACTGTGAAGTGAGTTTGTTGTGTAAACTGGTGCTGTACAGCCTTCTACGTAATGCACGTGTGCGCCTTCGTCAACGATGATCAGTGTACGCTCGAACTGACCCATGTTTTCAGAGTTGATACGGAAGTATGCTTGAAGTGGCGTATCTACTTTTATTCCTTTTGGTACATAGATAAAGGAACCACCAGACCATACAGCCGAGTTAAGCGCAGCAAATTTGTTGTCAGTCGGAGGAATGACTTTTGCCCAGTGCTCACGGAAAAGGTCTTCGTTCTCTTTTAATGCGCTGTCTGTATCTTTAAACACAATCCCTAGATCTTCAAGGTCTTGTTTCATGTTGTGATACACAACTTCAGATTCATACTGAGCAGATACACCTGCTAAATACTTTTGCTCTGCCTCTGGAATACCCAGCTTATCAAAGGTTTGTTTGATTTCTTCTGGTACTTCATCCCAAGAACGCTCAGAACGCTCAGATGGCTTTACGTAGTACGTAATTTCATCAAAGTTTAATGCATTTAAATCTCCGCCCCATTGTGGCATCGGCATGTTGTAAAAGTGCTCAAGAGATTTCAAACGGAAGTCGAGCATCCACTGAGGCTCTTCTTTCATACGAGAAATTTCTTCAACAATCTCTTTTGTCAGTCCGCGCTCTGAACGGAAAATGGAAACGTCTTTATCAGAAAAGCCGTATTTATATTCACCAACATCTGGCATTTTTTTAGCCATCCATTTTCACTCCAATCTTATGATTTGCCGTTATCTTCGGCAGATGCGCCTTTTTCAAGCGCCTTCCAGGATAATGTTGCACATTTGATGCGTGCTGGGAATTTTGCCACTCCCTGCAGCGCTTCAATGTCACCAAGATCAATGGAATCGTCGTATTCTTTTCCTAGCATCATATCGGAGAAAATCTGAGACATTTTCAAAGCTGTTTCAATATCTTTCCCTTTAATCGCCTGCGTCATCATAGAGGCAGATGCCATCGAAATCGAGCATCCTTCTCCTTCAAATTTCGCATCAGTGACTTTTTCGTCTTCGATTTTCATCGTAAGACGAATGCGGTCACCACACGTTGGGTTGTTCATATCGACGACAATGCTGTCGTTTAACACACCTTTGTTTCTCGGATTTTTATAATGATCCATAATCACTTGTCTGTACAGTGTGTCTAAGTTTACATTAAAAGACATTCGTAAAATACTCCTTTGTCTTACGGAGCGCTGCAATGAGCCGGTCAATCTCTTCTTCTGTATTATACAGATAGAAGCTTGCTCTTGCAGTCGCTGATACGCCAAGCCATTTCATGAGCGGCTGTGCACAGTGATGTCCAGCACGAATGGCGACACCTTCCGTATCAAGAACAGTTGACGCATCATGCGGATGGACGTCATCTAGGTTAAACGTCACAAGCCCAGCTCGGTGCTGCGGTCCATAAACAGTCGCACCGTCAAGCTCCTTAAAGCGTTCAAGCGCGTAAGTGGCAAGCTGATGCTCGTAACGGCTGACTTCCTCCATACCGATGTCATTTAAGAAGTCAATCGCTTTTCCTAGTCCAACTGCTCCAGCAATAATCGGTGTTCCCGCTTCAAATTTCCACGGCAGCTCTTTCCAAGTAGAATCATACAGATCCACAAAGTCGATCATTTCACCGCCAAACTCAGCAGGCTCCATATTATTCAAAAGGTCCTTCTTCCCGTAAAGCACACCGATGCCAGTCGGTCCACACATTTTATGCCCAGAGAATGCGAAAAAGTCACAATCTAGATCCTGAACATCAATTTGCATGTGCGGGGTGCTTTGCGCACCATCGACGACAATGATTGCCCCATGTTCGTGAGCAATTTTGGCGATCTCTTTAATCGGGTTGATGGTTCCTAATACATTTGAGACATGTGTGACAGCGACAATTTTCGTTTGATGTGTGATGGTTTGCTTCACATCAACAAGCGATAGCGTGCCGTCTTCCTGTAACGGAATATATTTCAATGTGGCGCCAGTTGCCTTCGCTGCCTGCTGCCAAGGGATGATATTCGCATGATGCTCCATGTGCGTAATGACAATCTCATCGCCTTCTTTCAGGTTTGCTCTAGCATAGCTAATCGCCACCGTGTTTAGTGCAGTCGTTGTACCTCTAGTAAAAATAATTTCTTGGACAGATGAAGCACGGATGAATGCACGAACTTTCTCTCTCGCACCCTCGTATGCGTCCGTTGCTCTTGTGCCAAGGGTATGAACACCCCGGTGGACGTTCGAGTTGTAAGACCGGTAATACTCATTCATTGCATCAATGACTACTCTTGGTTTTTGAGAAGTCGCTGCACTGTCCAAATACACCAAATCATGTCCGTTCACTTGTTGATGAAGGATTGGAAATTGCTCACGAACGTCTTTGATATTCATTATTTTACTTTCCTTTCAATTACAGAAATCAGCTGCTTTTTAACTCCTTCAATCGGCAGTTCTTTAACAACTGGATTTAAGAAGCCATAAATCACAAGTCTTTCTGCATCTTCTTTGGAAATCCCGCGGCTCATGAGGTAATACAGTTGAATTGGATCGACACGTCCAACAGAAGCAGCATGCCCTGCTGTCACATCATCTTCATCAATTAATAGTATTGGGTTTGCGTCACCGCGTGCTTTCTCACTCAGCATGAGAACACGTGATTCCTGCTCTGCATTTGACTTTGTTGCACCATGCTCGATTTTACCAATTCCGTTAAAGATAGAGGATGCTTGATCCTTCATGACACCATGCTTCAAGATATACCCTTCAGAGTTTTTACCGAAGTGGATGATGCTTGTTGTGAAGTTTTCTGTTTGATTCCCGCGGCCGACAACAACTGATTTCGTATCACCGAATGTACCGTCGCCCATAAGCTTTGTGATGTTTTCAGACACGACGTCTCCATCATTCATCAGGCCAAGCGCCCATTCGATTTTACTGTCACGGCCATTTGCCATACCACGTCTGTTTACATATACTGTGACACCTTCTGCAAGGTTATCTACTGCACCATATGTGACGCGGGCGTTTGCTCCCGTGAACACTTCAGAAACGATATTAAAGATCGCTTCTTCCGGTTTTGCCGTACTGATGTAGTTTTCTACATATGTCACTGCACTATGATCGTCTGCTACGACGATGACATGGTTGAACAAAGTCGTTTCGTCATTTTCATGTAAATAAACCGCTTGAATTGGTGCTTCAAGCTCTACGTTTTTCGGAACATAGAGGAAAGCTCCGCCATTGACTAAAGCAGCATGTAAAGCTGTTAGTTTATGCTCA
The DNA here is from genome assembly GCA_030159235.1 of Bacillus safensis. Lineage (GTDB taxonomy): Bacteria > Bacillota > Bacilli > Bacillales > Bacillaceae > Bacillus > Bacillus safensis_B. Next base: position 25,799 of record BSBG01000001.1, read on the forward strand.
TCCACTTTCACTGCATCTGTCATGAAATATTGTTTCACTAGATCTCCATGCTCACGAATCGCTGTATGAAGATCAGTAAAGATCACACCTTTGTCTTTCGCTTCAGCTGAAAGTGACAAATAGGCCGGCGTTTGATCACGCTGAATGTAGACTGTTTTATCTGTGTCCTCTAGATCAATTAATGATTTCACTTCTTCAGGAAGCTCTTCTAATGATCCAAATGGCGCACTTTCGACTGTATGCTGTTTGAAATTGGTTAAATTCCATTTTGAAATATTCGTTTTGTCAGGCTTTGGCATTGGGAGATCTTCTGCTTTTTCAAGAGCCTGTAAGCGAAGGGAGCTCATCCATGCCGGTTCCTGATGCTTCTCGGAGAAGCTTTTGACATAATCTTGATCTACTGATAATTTCGTTTCTAATGTCATCAATAATCCTCCTAACGCTTACGCTTCTTGACCAACAGTTTCGTCTTCAATTCCTAACTCTTTTTTAATCCAATCATAGCCTTCTGCTTCTAGACGCTGTGCGAGTTCTGGTCCGCCAGATTTCACGATACGACCTTGCATCATAACATGAACGTGATCTGGTGTGATGTAGTTCAGTAGACGCTGATAGTGAGTGATCATTAAGCAGCCGAAGCTTTCGCCGCGCATTTTATTAATTCCTTTAGAAACAACTTTCAGGGCATCGATATCAAGACCAGAATCGATTTCGTCAAGGATGGCGATCTTTGGTTCAATCATCATTAATTGAAGAATTTCGTTGCGTTTTTTCTCCCCGCCTGAGAATCCTTCGTTTAGGTAGCGCTGCGCCATATCTGGGTCCATTTCAAGGAACTCCATGTTTTCGTCCATTTTGCGGATGAATTTCATAAGAGAGATTTCATCGCCTTCTTCTCTGCGTGCGTTAATAGCAGAACGAAGGAAGTCAGCATTTGTAACACCGCTGATTTCAGATGGATATTGCATTGCAAGGAAAAGACCTGCTTGAGCGCGCTCATCTACTTCCATTTCAAGTACATCTTCGCCATCAAGCAAGATACTGCCTTTTGTAACTTCATATTTAGGATGACCCATAATTGCAGCAGATAAAGTCGATTTACCTGTACCGTTTGGTCCCATTACTGCGTGGAATTCTCCACCTTTTATCTCGAGGTTTACACCCTTTAAGATTTCTTTCCCTTCAATCTCAACGTGCAAGTCCTTAATTGTTAATGTCGAAGCAGTCATATATCGATACCTCCAAAATAATCATTATTCTCAATTTATTCTCATTCTAATTTTATAACAAATTAAAACTGAATACAACACATTCACGACAAGCGTGAGAGGATGCTCTCAAAATTCTAACAAAAAATGCAGGTAGATAAAAGGATTTATGTCGAAAAGACTGTTTTCATAAAGAAAGGGCGGGAAACTGTTCTCCCCGCCCCTTAGCTATTAATAGCCTCGTATATTCATTTTTGCGAGCTGCCTTTTCTCATCTCGATAGGACTGCTCTCGTTTATATTCCACTTTCATCCGTAAGTCATGGTCTCTTTCGTACTCTGCATAGCTCATGCCATAAGCTTGGTGCATGGCCTTTTCCATCTCGGCGGTGTAATCCAATCCCAGTGTACTATGGTCCGAACAAATAATAAACCATTCCCTTCCTTGAGTGTAGCTTTATTGTAGCAAATACATGCGTCTTCACTCAAAAGGGATATGACACGTTGTGCTGGCATATTTTCTCACACACTCGGATGAGGAGCGCTCAACTCCCTGATATGGAAAAATGCCATGTTTTCCTTCCCTTAATGCGTCTGTCCTCCAAATTCATCAATGCATTGCTGAACAACAGTAATTCCTTGGCTCAGCGCTGCTCCGCCGCCAAACGCTGCCGCTACGCTGACAACCTCCAGCAAATTCTCTTCTGTCGCGCCTTGATCGAGGGCTCCCTTTGTATGATAAATCATGCAGTATTCATCCTGTGCATGAATACTGATACCAAGGGCAATCATTTGTTTTTCTTTTTGCGTTAAAGAATCGCTTTGGAAGCACTGCTCCGTGAATTCATTGAATTTCTTCCCAAACATCGGCATTTTCTTTTGGAATTCACCCATTGCGGTTTTATAATCAGTCAGTGATTGCTGCATGGATCCGCTCATATGCTGTTCATTCATCTTGATTCCATCCCTTCAGGTCATTTGTACGTTTTTATTATGAGCGAGATTTGAAAAAATACACAAAAAACCTCGCTTTGATGAAAGCGAGGCTGAAAGTTGTTATTCAGATACAGGCAATACTGCACCGTCATATTTTTTGTCGATGAATTCTTTGATTTTATCAGAGTGAAGAACTTCCATTAATGTCTTGATCTTTTCTGATTTTTCGTCACCTTTGCGAACTGCAACGATGTTTGCATATGGGTTGTTCTTTGTTTGTTCAAGTTCGATTGAATCTTTTTTCGGATTCAATTTATTTTGGATTGCATAGTTGACGTTGATAAATACAGCATCGCCTTCACTGTTTTCATAAGCTTTCGCAGTTAATTCAGGCGCGATTTTTTTGAACTTTAGGTTCTTTGGATTTTCTTTAATGTCTTTCACTGTTGCGTTGATTGTATCAACCTTTGGATCAAGCTTGATGACACCAGCATTTTGCAAGAGAGCAAGCATACGGCCTTGCTCAGCTACGTTGTTTGTCATGATGATCGTGCCGCCGTTTGGAATATCTTTTACTGCTTTGTATTTCTTAGAGTAGATACCGAAAGGCTCAAGGTGAACCGCACCAGCACTTACTAGGTTGTAATCTTTGTTTGATTTATTTTCTTCGTTCAAGTAAGGGATATGCTGGAAAAAGTTCGCATCCACTTCTTTTTCAGCTAATGCTTTGTTGTACATTTTATAATCGCTAAGTACTTTCACTTCTAAATCGTAGCCTTTTTCTTTTAGAAGTGGTTTTGCTTCTTCAAGAATTTCGGCATGCGGTGTTTTTGAAGCCGCAACCGTAATGGTTTTGCTTTCGCTTGCGTTATTAGATGAACCGCACGCAGCTAAAATGCCTGCAAATGCTAGAAATAGTGCACTTAAAATCAATTTCTTCATGAATAAATCCTCCCTTAACGTTTATCAATTTTATTTGTAATCAAATCACCGATTATTTGAATAATAAAGACGATGATGAGAATAAACACAGTAGCTACAAGTGTGACGTCTGTATTTCCAGATTGGTACCCTTCCACATAGGCAAGGTCACCAAGTCCGCCTGCTCCAATTGCACCTGCAATCGCAGTAGAGCCAATTAGAGCAATCGCTGTTACAGTAATACCTGATATAAGGGCTGGCAATGATTCTGGCAGCAATACCTTGAAAATAATCGTCGACGTTTTCGCTCCCATTGATCGTGCTGCTTCAATGACTCCTTTGTCTACCTCACGCAGTGCAATTTCAACAAGGCGTGCATAGAATGGAGCTGACCCAATGACAAGGGCAGGGAGTGCTGCATTTGGACCGAGAATCGTGCCCATAATCAGTTTTGTAAACCCTAATAATAGAATGATTAAAATGATAAAAGGAATCGATCTGAAAATGTTGACGACAGCGCCGATCACAGCATTGATCGGTTTATTTTCCCAAAGACCGCCTTTTCCTGTAAGGAAGAGCAGGAGTCCGAGAATAATACCGATGACAAAGGCAAACGCCAATGAAATGAGTGTCATATACACCGTTTCACTTGTTGCATTCCAGATGACATCTAAATCAACGTTCGGAAACCATTTCTCAAACATGTGTCATCACCTCGATTTCAACCTGTTTGCTTTGGATATAGGCGATGGCTTTTTCAACCTCTGTCTCTTCTCCATTAATATGGATGAAGAGTGTTCCAAACGCGCCTTCCTGCGTTTGAGAAATCTTTCCTTGAAGGATGTTCACATCGACGTTGAAGGATCGGATGATTTCTGTGATGAGCGGCTGCTCGGCAGAATCGCCAATAAAGGACAGCCTTACGACCTGACCTTCTTTTACTCGCTCTAAGACGTGCTCAATTGTTTCTTTCGCTTCCTCTGGTTCAGCGAGCTGTTTCACAAATCGCTTCGTCATTTCTTCCTTCGGCTGTCTGAAGACGCGTAATACTTCGCCTTCTTCGACAATACGTCCATTTTCCATGACTGCCACACGGTGACAAATTTTTCGAATGACGTGCATTTCGTGTGTAATCAGGACAATTGTGAGCCCTAGTCGTTTATTGATATCTGCCAAAAGCTCAAGAATGGAATCAGTGGTTTGCGGATCAAGCGCTGACGTTGCTTCGTCACATAGAAGAACCTTTGGGTCATTTGCTAATGCTCTCGCAATGCCCACACGCTGCTTTTGCCCGCCGCTTAGCTGAGACGGATATGCATTTTCTTTTCCTTCTAAACCGACCAATTTAATGAGTTCATTCGCACGTTCTCTCCGTTTGGAAGTTGGTACTCCTGCGATCTCAAGCGGGAACATAATATTTTGTCTCACCGTTCTTGACCAGAGCAGGTTAAAGTGCTGGAAAATCATGCTGATTTCTTGTCTTGCTTTCCGAAGTTTCGTATTCGATACTTCATTGATTCGGTTGCCTGCCACTTCAACAATTCCTTCTGTTGGCAGCTCCAGACCGTTTAATAGGCGAATAAGCGAGCTTTTTCCTGCACCACTATACCCGATAATTCCGAATATTTCACCTTTATCAATATTTAAGTTGACGTCTTTCACGGCATCAACATTTCCGCTTTTTGAATGGTACGTTTTTGATACATTCTGTAAATGAATCACAGTCTGTTCACCTGCTTTCTTGCTGAATCTATAGGTTTCCATCACATACGTTATTTATTCTTCCTGCTGTCAGGAGACTCCTATCCTCACGCAGGGTCAGTAAAAAAGACCTAACTGCAACGCAAGCAGAAAGGCCTTTTATGTCAAATTCGCCTTTCTCTCATCTTTCAAAGCATTGCGGCTTTGAGTGAATTGGCACCAATTTCAGCTATGCTGACGGTTGCCGGGTTTCATAGGGCACGTCCCTCCACCTCTCTTAATAAGAGAAAATATGTTATTTTATGTGATGTTCATGTTTTTACTAACGTAGAATATCATGCTACCCGAGATATGTCAACGCTGTAAATCGCTAATTTCCAAGTAAACAACTACGTTATCATTTTTCGAAAAAAACCGTTCGTCAGCCAAAGCACTGCCTCTAGTCTAAGGAGCGCTCTGAATGATCCTTTGACTTTGACTTGTCCCCTGCTAATTAACTGCTGTAAAGACAGATCTCCATCCAATAATTGAAGAATTTCTTTCCTCTCACCATAAAAGATGAGATCCGATAACTCAATTGCAGGTAGTTTCTTCACTTCACCACGTTCATCCACAATTAATGTACAAGAGTCAGTTTCCGCCTCAAATGTAATCTTCAAGGATGATGATGAGAGCAGCGGCTTTAACAATAAACGCTGCCCCGTGTTACCATGGGCTTTCACATTTTCCACATGTATAACCTCCCTGTCATTTGGTTATACATAACATTTCTCTACACACATCGGCTTGTCCTTTATAAATAACTCGACAAATTTTCAAATGATTTGCTTGAAATATGACAAAAAACCGCTTTATTTAGCGGTTTCAATCATTTCATGAAGATATGGAACTGAGTGAAAAGCATAGCCCTTTTGTACCAGATCGCCTTTTTTAAACAGTAGAAAGCAAGGAACGCTCTCAATCTCAAATGCTTTCGCAAAACCTGGTGAGTAGTTTAAATTGTTTTCGTAAAATGGTACATCTGGCTGCATGGCGTCTACGACTGCCAGCATTTTCTTTGCCAGCTGGCATGTTCCGCAAAACGGTGTATATAAGTATAAAAGAAATAAATCGTCCTTTATCTCCTTGAATTCGTGTTCTTCAATCTCTTTCATATACGTCCACCCTCATAAATATTTCGAATGAACATCAATGTTTGCAGCTAATAGGATAGATGCAATGTGGGCTGACGGTGAAGCGGCCACTTCGCGGTACGTTCTGTCGACAAAAAGATGAAGTGCTTCAGGGAATTCTTTTCGAAATTGCTTCCGCAGTTTGTCGCCTGCATCGTCACTGTCTGCTAATATATAAACGTCTTTCCCCAATAAATCGTCCACAAGCTGATCCAGCTTCGATGTACTGATCGTGCCATTGGTGCAAATGATAGTAACAGGTTCACTTATAACTTCTTTTAGCTTTTGTTTGTCTGTTTTACCTTCTACAATGATGACCTTTTCTATCTCGACATTCATCACGATCACCGGCCCTTTTGACGTCGATTCACTTCTTCCTTAGATTACAATCTTTCAACCAGGTTGTAAAGATTGGGCGCCTCGTCATCAAAAAGACTGCAGCTGTTGTTCACTGCAGTCTCATCTGTGATTAGCACCAGCCATTTTCATCGTCACAGTCTACATATTTTTCTGTCCCGTCTGTTAATGTATCCGTTAGACGATAAAAACGATTTTCATCATAGGAATAGCCCGATTTCAGCTCATATTGGTTTTCACTAATCATCGTGCCAATCTCTTCATTTTGATGATAAAGCACCATGCCGCTTTCTTTGAATCGTCCAGTGACATGCTCTGTTATATCCACCTGTTCTTTTTGAAAAGACAAATTGGACACCCCCCATAAAGGTAGAGTGTCCAATTTCACATGAATTAGTCTTCTTTTGTCATTTCTTCATATTGCTCAGCAGTCATCAAGCTCTCGATTTCAGATGTATCCGCTGGTTCTACAACGATCATCCATGCTTTTTCGTATGGAGAGTCGTTGACGAATTCTGGGCTGTCATCCAGCTCATCGTTCACTTCAACGATTGTGCCATTGATCGGTGCGTAAAGTTCAGAAACTGTTTTCACTGATTCTACACTTCCGAAAGGCTCGTCCGCAGTAATTTTGTCTCCTACTTCAGGAAGCTCAACGAACACGATATCGCCTAGCTCAGATTGAGCAAAATGCGTAATACCGATACGCACCTTATCTCCTTCTACTTTGACCCATTCATGTTCTTCTGAATAACGTAAATCTTTTGGTGTGCTCATTTAATACCCCTCCAGTCTTTTCTGACAATCTATATTGAAGATACCACAATCTGAATGAAAGTTACATCATTTCCAGACGCTTTTAAATGTATCTTCATTAAATCCAACTGTCACTCGTTTGCCGTCTGTTGTAATCGGACGCTTGATCAGCATTCCATTAGACGCGAGTAATTCTAGCTGCTCGCCTTCTGACATTGCAGGAAGTTGATCTTTCAGCTTCAGCTCCCGGTATTTTTGTCCGCTTGTATTAAAGAATTTTTTCAGCTCTAAACCGCTTTTTTCGTAAAGGGCTTTTAAGGTTTCTTTATCGGGCGTCTCTTCGACGATATGTATGCTGTTGATGTCTTTATTGTGTGCTTCCAGCCATTTTTTGGCTTTTCGGCATGTACCGCAAGATGGGTATTCATAAAAGTCTAAAGCCACCATTTTCACCTCCTGCAAATAGTGACAACATTTTATCATAAAATATTTTAAAAACCTAAATGTATGCTTACAAAAAGGTGCGGAGTTGAATCCGCACCTCAGATTGTTGACAAAGGGCTAAAATGATGTTTATTTTAGCCCTTTGTCTTCTTTTCAGCGTGATAGAAAACCTTTGCAGTCTAGGAAGGACAGCTACTTTTGCGGAGCGAATTGACATTCGTGAGCACCAGCGCGCAGACCTGACACCAAATGCGAGGGTTTGTCTACACGCTGAGATGCGGAGTTGAATCCGCACCTTTTGAACGACTTTATACAATATATTTCTCTGCTTCAAAGATTCGTTTCGCCACTTCACGCTTTTTGGCGATGACATTAATCGGGGTAAATCTTGTCAGCTTGCGAAGAGCTGACAGACTCATGCGGAGTGAATCTCCTTCTTCCATTGCGATCAAGGATTCTTTCGCATGGGCTTCAATCTTTAAGAACGCTTCCTGCGTGAAAATTTGTGTGTAAGCAAGCTTTTGAGCGTTCTTGTCTAGCCCTGATGCAGCGATTGCCTTTTCGGTACGCAGAATCGCCGATTCAGCCGCAAAAATTTCATTGACGATATCCGCTATGTTCACAAGGATTTCTTGCTCTTTGTCTAATGCTTTCCCATATTTCATCGCTGCCATACCAGATACCATAAGAGCGATCTTTTTCGCATGGGCGAGTAAGTATTTTTCTTGATCAAGTGGCTGATCACCCGGCTCCTCTGGCATCATCATCATGAGCTCTTCCTGCAAGGTTTGCGCTTTTTGAAGAAGCGGAAGCTCTCCTTTCATCGCTTTCTTTAAAAATGTGCCTGGAACAAGCAAGCGGTTAATTTCGTTCGTTCCTTCGAAAATCCGATTAATCCTTGAGTCACGATAGGCTCTTTCGACCTCGTATTCTTGCATGAATCCATATCCGCCGTGAATCTGTACGCCTTCATCCACAATATAATCTAACGTTTCAGAGCCAAGCACTTTACAGAGAGAGCATTCAATGGCATATTCCGCAATGGACTGAGCAATTTGTTTTCCATCCTTTTGCTCTTCTTCACTTAACAGTCCCATGCGCTGTTCAAATAATCCGACTGTACGATAAACAGCACTTTCCATCGCATAGAGCTTTGCTGACATATTGGCTGCTTTTTCACCAATTAAACTAAAACGAGAAATTGGTGTTTGGAACTGCTTACGCTGATTCGCATATTCTGACGATAATTGAATGACGCGTTTTGATGCACCGATTGTGCCGACTGCCAGCTTATAGCGTCCGATATTTAAAATGTTAAAGGCAATCACATGACCTCTGCCTGCTTCACCGAGCAAATTCTCCTTTGGAACCTTAGCATCTTCGAGAATTAACGTTCTCGTCGATGATCCTTTAATGCCCATCTTTTTCTCTTCAGGTCCTGTTTTGACACCAGGGAAATCCTTTTCTACGATAAAAGCAGAGAAGTGTTCACCGTCAATCTTTGCATACACAACAAAGACATCAGCAAATGCGGAGTTTGTGATCCACTGCTTTTCTCCGTTGAGGACATAATGGGTTCCTGCTTCATTCAGGACTGCGGTTGTTTTTGCTCCTAGAGCGTCAGAGCCTGAGCCCGGCTCAGTGAGTGCGTACGCCGCAATGGTTTCTCCAGAGGCGAGTCCTGGCAAATATGTTTCCTTTTGCGCTTGATTTCCAAACAGCACGATCGGCAGAGAACCAATACCAACATGGGCGCCATAGGAAAGTGAGAAGCTCCCTGCTCTAGCGAATTTTTCGGTAATGATGGCTGAACTGATTTTATCTAATCCAAGCCCGCCGAATTCTTCAGGTACGTCAGCTCCAAGCAACCCAAGCTCTCCAGCCTTTTTGAGAAGCCTGATCGAATGCTCGAACTCATGATTTTCAATTTGATCTATGTGCGGAACCACATCTTGTAAAATATAATCCTCGGTTGTTTTCCCAATCATTTGATGCTCATCAGAAAAATCCTCCGGTGTAAAGATATGCTCATAATTCGTCTCATCAATTAAGAAGCTTCCACCCTTTTTTACATCTTCCAATGCTTTCATCCTGATTTCCCCCTTTAGATCAATTCAAAAATTCCTGCTGCTCCCATGCCCCCGCCGATACACATTGTGACAATGCCAAATTGTTCGTTTCGCCGTTTCATTTCATGAATGAGTGACAGCGTTAGTTTCGTTCCTGTACAGCCGAGCGGATGTCCAAGCGCAATTGCCCCGCCATTGACATTCACCTTCTCTTCATCAATTCCTAAATGACGAATGACTTGAATCGCCTGAGAGGCGAAGGCTTCGTTTAATTCAAACAGCCCAATATCCTTCAGCTCAAGTCCGGCGATTTTCAGTGCTCGCGGAATGGCTTCAACTGGACCTATCCCCATCACCTCAGGCGGTACACCGCCAACAGCAAACGCTCTGAATTTAGCGAGCGGCTGAAGAGAAAGTGAGGATGCTTTCTCGCGATCCATCATCATCACACACGCAGCACCATCACTTGTTTGAGACGAGTTCCCTGCGGTCACCGTGCCTCTTGTTGAGAAGGCGGGACGCAAAGTGGAGAGAATCTCCTCTGTTGTGCCTACTCTCACGCCTTCATCCTGTGAGAATGTGAATTGATGCTCTTCTAATTGATATTGCTCTCCTACCCGTCGTTCCGTTACATCAACGGGCACAATTTCATCTGAAAATTTCCCTTCCTGAAGTGCCTTTGCTGCCTTTTGATGGCTCCTCACCGCAAAGGCATCTTGATCTTGCCGTGTGACCTGATACTTTTGCGCCACTTGCTCTGCCGTGTGACCCATGCCCATGTAGTATTCAGGTGCTTGCTCTGCTAATCGCGCATTTGGACGAATGGAATGCCCCATCATCGGCACCTGCGACATCGATTCAACGCCTCCGGCTAAGATCGTGTCTGCCTGACCGAGCATAATTCGTTCACCCGCATAAGCAATCGACTGAAGACCAGACGAGCAGTAGCGGTTAATAGTGATGGCAGGTACCGTATAAGGAAGTCCCGCTAAGGCCCCAATATTCCTTGCCACATTTAACCCCTGCTCTGCTTCTGGTGTCGCACAACCAATGATCAAATCATCTATTTGACCGTCGTAATCACCGGCACGCTTTAATGTTTCTTTTACACACAATGCGCCCATATCATCAGGCCGAACATGTTTTAACGATCCTTTTTTCGCCTTTCCTACTGGTGTTCTCGCGCCAGCGACAATGACTGCTTCTCTCATTTTGACTCCCCCTTAGTTACGTAAAGGTTTTCCTTTGACGAGCATATGCTGCATGCGTGCCTGTGATTTCACTTCTCCTACAAGACTTAAGAAGGCTTCTCTTTCAAGCTCTAATAAGTATTGCTCCTCTACCTCTGTTCCAAATGGCAGTTTCCCGCCGGAAATGACATGAGCTAATTTTTTTACAATGGTCATGTCATGCTCTGAAATGTATCCAGACAGTCTCATATTTTCAGCAGCCAATATCATCGCTGCATAGCCTGTTTCTCCCATGACCGGCACCTTTTGCTTAAGCGGTGCACGATAACCTGCTTCATCAAGAGAGAGCACTAGTTGTTTTGCATCATAGATCAGGTGATCTCCGTTCATACTAATCCGGTCACTCACGCGGAGCATGTTCATATCCCTCGCTTCCTCAGCTGAAGTGGATACTTTTGCCATCGCAATCGTTTCAAATGTTTTCAGCGTGGCATCCTGTATAGCCGTCTGCGACGGCTTCGCTGACCCTTGCAGATGACGAAGATATAATTCTTTGTTTCCACCGCCGCCTGGAATCAGACCAACTCCCGCTTCCACAAGCCCCATATATGTTTCACTGGACGCTTGAATAGCTGCTGCCGGAAGACAAACCTCCGTTCCGCCTCCGAGTGTCATCCCAAACGGTGCTGCAACGACTGGGCGCTCGCTATATTTCACCTTCATCATCGCCTGCTGGAAGCGCCTGATCACAAAGTCAATTTCAAAGAAATTATCGTCCTGTGCTTCCATTAAAATCAGGGCAAGATTGGCACCAACACAGAAGTTCTTTCCTTGGTTTCCGATGACAAGCCCTTTATAATTCTTTTCCGTCTCATCTACAGCGCGATTGATCATATCAATGACATCTAGTCCAATGGCATTACTTTTAGAATGGAATTCAAGCAAGGCGATATCATCACCAATATCAATCAAGCTTGCACCCGTATTTTTGAAGATGACACCGTGTTTCTTTTTCAATCTAGCTAAAGAAATATGTTTGGCGTTCCCTTTTCCCTCTACATAAGCGCCATTCTGATAAAACACTCGCTCTCCTTCGTCATTCTCTTGATAGAATGTGTCGTGTCCTTTTGAGAGCATGTCTTGCACCCATGCTGGTATGCTGTGACCTTCTGCTTCCATGCGCTCGACCGCTTTTTTCACACCGATCGCATCCCACAGCTCGAATGGGCCGTGCTGCCAGCCAAATCCCCATTTCATCGCGTTATCGATGGACTGAATATCATCCGCGATTTCATCTTTTAAATGAGCTGCATAAAGAAGAACAGGCGCTGTCATATTCCAGAGCAATTGCCCTGCACGGCCTTCCTGATAAATAAGCGCTTTCAATTTCGCTTTTGTTCCCTTTTGCTGCTTCGCCATCTCAATGCCTGGATCTGTTAGCTTCGTGCGTTCTCCATATGTGAGCGTCACAGGATCAAGCTCTAAAATGGCCTTCCCATTTTTTTGATAAAACCCTTGTCCCGCCTTGCTACCAATCCACCCTTTTTCGAGCATTCTTTCAATAAATTCAGGCAGCTGGAAAATCTCTTTTTCCTTCCCTTCTACCTGTTCATATACGTTTCGGGCCACATGAAAAAACGTGTCGAGCCCGACGACATCAAGCGTACGGAAGGTTGCACTTTTCGGTCTGCCAATGAGGGGTCCTGTGACAGAATCCACTTCTCCGATGGTGTATTTGTTCTCAAGCATTTCACGCACTGTCACTAGAAGTCCATAAGTACCAATGCGGTTGGCAATAAAGTTCGGTGTATCTTTTGCTTCAACGACGCCTTTGCCGAGTACATCTTCGCCAAACGTTTTCATAAATGAAAGTACTTCTGGATCTGTTTCTTGAATAGGAATAATTTCTAAGAGCTTCAAATAACGAGCTGGGTTAAAAAAATGTGTGCCTAAAAAGTGGCGTTTAAAATCATCTGATCGGCCTTCTGCCATTTTTTCAACCGAAATACCGGAAGTATTACTTGATACGATGCTGCCTTCTTTGCGGTGTTCGTCGATGAGAGAGAATACATGTTGTTTGATGCTGAGCTTTTCAGTGACAACTTCAATGATCCAGTCAGCATCGTGTAATAAGGAAAGGTGATCTGTGAGATTTCCGGGTGTGATATATGATAGGTTTTTTGCTGAAGTAAGAGGTGCTGGCTTTTGCTTTAACAATTTTTTCATCGCTTCTTGAGTGAATCTATTCCGAACACTAGGGTGATCAAGCGTTAGCTTTTTCGCCGTTTCTTCCTTTGTCAGTTCATTTGGCACAATATCTAGCAATGTTACTGGTATCCCGATATTGGCTAGGTGTGCAGCAATGCCTGAGCCCATGACACCCGAACCAATGACAGCCGCCTTGCGAATATGTTTGCCCATAAATATCCCCCTAAACATTTTGAATGAACAGTCATTCATTTTTTGTCCAAAAAAAAGCAATGCCTCTTTCTTTATCTTAAAAGATTTTTCGAAACAGTTCAATAGCGGATTTCAAAAATTTACACATTCTTATGTGCCTTATTTTGCGGCGTATGAATTAAAGATGAGAGGGAATTGTAAGAATGGAGGTGATGTCACATGTCTCGTTTGAAGAAAAACCCATCGAAAGCAGGCGTCAGTGCTGCAAGTGTAAAAGGAAACGCAGGTCCATCACAGGAAGCAGACCTAGGCGGGAAAAAAACCAGTCAAAATCAGCAATATAAAAAGAATCAATAAGGAAACAAAATCGTAAGGAGGAACACATGTTGAACAATCAGCAAATGAATATGCCCCCACAAGTCATTTCAGTGAAGGATTCCTTGTACTTAGAGGATATGCTGAACTGGAACTTGATCGCCATGAAAAAGGCTCATTTTATGGCCGAGCATTGCCAGGACCAAACATTGAAACAGGAATTAAATCAAGTTGGCCAAATGCATCATCAGCACTACACACAAATTCTTCAGCATTTAGGCAGCTCAGGGCAAGGCCAGTCTACTGGCTTTATGCAATAGGAGGACAAAACATGGAACAGCAAAACCAACAAAAAATCCAAAAAATCGGGAATCCACAAACGCCGGTTCCTACGACAACAAATATGAACGATCGTGATTTCATTACAGATCTCTTATCGACTGAAAAATATATGACAAACGGATACAACACAGCACTCAATGAATTCAGTCATGAATCTCTTTATCAGGATATACAGCGAATCGCACTCGAAACACAGAAAACACAAAGACATTTATATGATGTCATGTTCCGATATGGCTGGTATTCTGTTGAAGCGGCTGATCAACAAAAGCTCCAGCAGGCACATCAGAAATTCCAGCAAACGCTGACAGATCAATCCCCGTACGGATCATCACAAATGTCATAAGAAAAAACTGCCAGTCTGGATCTGGCAGTTTTTTAGCGGTCTTTATTGGCGCGATGAGCTTCGTTTAATTGTTTGATCCGTTGAATTGTGTTTTTGATTTCTTCTTTTGCTTCTGGATACGTTTCATTGAAATGCTTTGCTAGCGGCGGCATGCTTTTTGCGATATGAGAGTAGATGACCCACTGTTTCACATCTTGTTTCAGTGCATCTGTTGATTCACCAAGCAGCAGCTCTGTATATTTATCAAGCAAGCCTTCCAGCTTTTCATCTAATTCATTTCCCATCGATGTTCCGCTCCTTTTTCAGAAAAAAGCCTGACTCTGTGAGACACAGATGTCAGGCTTTAGACATACGATTATCTTGCAGCCAAAAATGTTTCGGCTTGCGCTTGCTGCACAATACAGCGTCCTCTACCGTGCGGAATACATAATGGTGTTCCGAATAAAGGATCTGTTGTCACTTGGCAATTCATATCAAAGACATTTTTCACAAGATCACAATTAATCACTGTTTCTGGTCTTCCCTCTGCATAAATCGACTTGTCTTTAATTGCCACAAGATGATGAGCATATCTGCATGCGAGATTGAGGTCATGAAGAACCATCACAATCGTGCGCTGCTCTTTTTCATTTAAGTCAAACAGAAGGTCCAGAATTTCGATTTGATGCGTCATGTCTAAATATGTCGTCGGCTCGTCTAACAAAATAATATCCGTCTCTTGTGCCAGCGTCATCGCAATCCATGCGCGCTGCCTTTGTCCACCTGATAATGAATCAACTGTCCGATCAGCAAGGTCTTCCATCTTTGTCGACTTCAATGCACGATTCACTGCTTCTTCGTCTTGCTTGGACCACTGCTTCAGCCAATTTTGATAAGGATATCTGCCTTGCTTCACTAACTGATGCACGGTTAATCCTTCTGGCGCTTCTGGTCCTTGTGGAAGAATGGCAAGCTGTTTCGCTACTTCCTTTGTTGGTAATTTTGCAATGGAATGACCTTCAAGAAGAACTGAGCCACCCATTGGCTTCATGAGACGAGCCAAAGAGCGAAGTAGCGTGGATTTACCGCATCCATTGCTGCCAATAAACACTGTGATTTCACCCTTAGGTATTGACACATTTAGTTCATCGATGATCATTGTTTCTCCGTAGCCTAAGCTTAAACCTTCAGTAGAAATGGCACTCATTCCGCTCAAACGCTCCTTTTCTCATTCAAATTTTTATATGTAACATCGTCTATGGATAGACGTAAAAGATCACTTATCTCAATTTAGTGTATCAGATTTGAGTGATTTTGAAAATCATTTTCAATTAAAAAATGAGAAAGCTTCGTTTATTTCTTCTTTTGGAATGTACGTTTGGTCCCATCTTCGAGCTTCAGATCGACCTGAATCCGCTCATAATCATCATCTAAATTAAAAGCAGCTAATAGTTCATTTACATACGCTTCATTGATCTTTGCACTAGGAATCGACATATCATTCAGCTTCATCTTCATCTCGCGCAAGGCCTCTTCCCCTTCATAGCGGACACCATTCATATGATCAC
Source organism: Bacillus safensis (assembly GCA_030159235.1). Classification (GTDB taxonomy): domain Bacteria; phylum Bacillota; class Bacilli; order Bacillales; family Bacillaceae; genus Bacillus; species Bacillus safensis_B. Next base: position 41,502 of record BSBG01000001.1, read on the forward strand.
GTATGAGTGCTTCTTCTTTGCCGCTCGCCTGACGGTAGGTGGCTTCGTATAATTCGTTTTTTTGTCCATATTGCACATGCAGATGCACATGCTGAAATGGCAGTTCCTTCATTTGAACAGCTGACAGACTCTCTGCTTCTGCTTCATGTGTTTGTTGTAATGGTTCAATTGATTGACAGCCAGACAGCATAAAGAGTAGCACTCCTATTTGTCCCGCCTTCTTCCAACACATCATGTGTTTCCTCCTATTTCACAGCATCGCTTTTTATTCTTCTCCAAGCTTCATTTTGTTATTCAATCAAACATCTCACTATGATAAGTTAAGACAAAAAGGAGAATTGGATGATGAAAAGAACAGCTATTGTAACTGGAGCCAATAGCGGCTTTGGTAAGCTCATCACGATGCGTCTCGCCAAGCGGGGCTATACAGTGATTGCAGGCGTCAGACAGGAAGCCAATGCAAAAAAGCTCGCTGAAGAAATCGAGCAAGCCTCTTTATCCGGCATGATACATATTGAAGCATTAGATGTGACGGATACGCAGTCGATTCAATCATTTCAGAAGAAGCTTCATGCCTATGCACCCGCACCCATTACCCTGCTTGTGAACAATGCAGGAACAGCCTATGCTGGTTTTGCTGAGGAGGTTCCTGTCGACACGTACCGCCAGCAATTTGAAGTGAATGTCTTCGGTGTGATGGAAATGACACAAACGGTGCTGCCGTTTATGATAAGTGGTGCAAAAATTTTCAATATGAGCAGCATCAGCGGATTAATGGGAATGCCCGCACTTTCTCCTTATGTATCGTCTAAGTTTGCTTTGGAAGGCTATACAGAAAGCTTGCGGATTGAACTGGCTTCGTTCGGTATACAGGCTGCCCTCATCGAGCCGGGCTCCTTCCAAACAAATATTTGGAACACATCCATGAAAGAGCAAATGGTTCAGCCAGCAGAAGAATCAAAATACACGAGCCTCTATCAAAAAATGATGGCACATATTGAATCACAAACATCCAGCTACGGCGATCCTGGGGAAGTGGCGGAACTTGTTGTTCGATTAGCCGAAAAGAAACGGCTGAAACGGTTGAGATATCTTGTTGGGAAAGGCGTACGGCTTTCATTCACAGCAAAGCAACTCTTGCCTTGGAGCCTATGGGAACACATCATACTACGTACACTTTCTTCAAAAAAATAAGCACAAAAAACAGGTGGACTTTTACATCCACCTGTTTTTTTATTTATTCGTTATCTGACTGTCCAAGGGTAATATCTAGATTTTTATTCTTCCCTTCACGGATGACAGTCATTGTCGTTTTATCGCCGACTTTTGTTTCTTTGTAAAGAATTTCTTTCAGCTGTGAGCTGTTCACTACGTCTTTCCCTTTGAACTTAATGATGACATCTCCAGATTTCAAGCCTGCTTTTTGTGCAGGTGATCCTTTTGACACATCCTTTACGTAAATACCTTTACCGATTTGTTTATCAAATAAGCCGAGCGTATTTTCCTGATACGTATCAGGCACTTGCTCAAGGTCAATCATTTGTACGCCAAGGTAAGGGCGTTCAACTTTTCCATTTTTCAATAGCTCATCTACAATCGGTTTGACATCGTTACTTGGGATCGCAAAACCGAGTGATTCCACACCGCTTTCACTGATTTTCAAGCTGTTGATGCCAATAACTTGACCATCTGTATTGATCAGTGGTCCCCCGCTGTTTCCTGGGTTAATCGCTGCATCTGTTTGCAGCACATTCATTTCCACTGTACCAGATGACGTATTTGCTTCAACAGTACGATCAAGACCACTAATGATTCCTTCTGTCACAGTACCTGAGAACTGTGCACCGAGCGGGTTTCCAATGGCGATTACTTTATCTCCAGCACGCAGCTTAGAAGAATCACCAAAGCTCGCCACTTTATCAATGCCGTCAGCATTGATTTCAACAACGGCTAAATCTGTCATCACGTCACTGCCGACAAGCTTTGCGTCTTTTGTTTTCCCATCATAAAGGGTGACCTTTAATTTATTGGCCCCTTCGACTACGTGGTTATTTGTAATAATGTACGCTTTTTTGCCATCTTTTTTGAAGATGACACCAGAGCCTGTTCCAGCTTCAGCTACTGTTTGATCACCACTCAGACCAAACGAATTTTGTGTAGATTGATAGTTTGAGACCCCTACAATAGTGGGCTCTAAATCTTCTACCATATCAGCGACATTTGTAGCATTTGTGATTTGTTTTGTTGAGAAATTATCTGAGGCTGCCGGCTCACTTGATGCTGTCTGCGTTTGTGTGTTGGCAGCTGTATCCTGTGACTGCGGTAAAAGCGGTGTAATGCCAAGTACAAGACCCCCGCCAATAATTCCTCCAAGAATCGGGCTGAGCCATGCTGCCTTCCGCTTCTTCTCCTTTTTCGACACACGGTCATCCTCCATTTGAGGCGAATGATTTGTCACACTCTCCTGAATGGCAGATGCTTCATTTTCATGCTGGTGAAAAACGAGTTCTTTCTCTTTTTCTGGTGCGTCTATTTGTTTCTCATTCTCTTGATGGGTGTCTTTTTGATGATTCATTTCATTCTCTTGATTCACGTCTTCTGGTTGATTCATCTTATTCTCTTCATCTTCTCTTCGGAAATCCATCGCTTGCACTCCTTTACATCATGTTTCAATTATATGTGTAGATAGGACTCATGTCCCCTTAATGGAAAGTTCATTGAAAATACTTGATGGCAATATGTCAAATTATATAATACTTGTTCATAGAAAAAAAGCAAGGTGCGCACATTGATGAAAAGCACCTATTCATCTGCCTTTTGTCTATGCCCTTTTTTCCCTTGACCTTATCATAATCAAACATTATGGGATAATGATGAGAGAAATATGTGAAATTGTGAAAAAAGCGTGTGATTGTTGACATGCCGCCTTTGTATCCCGTTATAATGACGTTGAGAGGATGTGGAAGACTTTGTCGTACACCATTTATTTAGTTGAAGATGAACAAAACTTAAATGAACTTTTAACCAAATATTTAGAGAGTGAGAATTGGAATGTCTCCTCTTTTTTAACCGGAGCAGCGGCACGCGAGGCAATGAACAAGCCGCCGCATCTATGGATTTTAGATATCATGCTGCCTGATACAGACGGCTACACCCTTATTAAAGAAATCAAAGCCGCATCACCTGACGTACCGGTCATTTTTATTTCTGCACGTGATGCAGATATCGACCGTGTTCTCGGCTTAGAGCTAGGAAGCAGCGATTATATTGCGAAGCCATTTCTTCCGCGCGAGCTGATCATTCGGGTGCAAAAGCTGCTTGAGCTTGTGTATAAAAATAGCGATACCCCCCAGCAGCAAAGCGTCACACCTGTTTCTTCTTATGTCATTCATGAAGACGTAAGAGAGGTGTACGAAGGGGACAAGCTGATTAACTTAACTTCGAAAGAATTTGACTTGCTGCTTTTATTTACACATCATCAGGGACATGCTTTTTCTCGTGAAGATATACTCGTTAAGATTTGGGGACACGATTACTTCGGGACAGATCGTGTGGTGGATGACCTTGTCAGACGGCTGCGCAAAAAAATGCCCGACTTAAAGGTCGAGACCATCTATGGATTTGGCTATAGGATGCTAAAAGGATGAAGAACAAACCGCTCGCTTTTCAAATTTGGGTTGTGATCTCTGGCATTTTGCTCACCATCTCAATTGTCCTGATCATTCTGTTTTCCAATACATTACGTAATTTCTTTACAGATGAAATTTATAAAAATATCGAAAATGAACAGCAAGTGCTCACAGAATATCCATTGAACCGAGACGGCTCGCCAAAATCGACACCGGAAAACCGCTCGGTGCAACACATTCTGATTCCATCAGATGAATTAAACCAAATGGCGCAGTTTTTCCCGCATGCCTTTATTGAGAAAATCCAATCCTTTGTGAAAAAACAAAAAACCGCAACGAAACGCTATTCTGAAGAGGTGAATGGGCAGCATATCTTTTTTGTCATCAAAAAGGTATCAACAGGCAATACACAATATATTCTTCTGTCCTATGCACCAGATTCTTATCGAGACGACCTGTCCTTTACGCTATTTAAACAGCTGATTTTCATCTTAGGCACCGTTATTTTACTAAGCTGGATTCCATCGATTTGGCTTGCCCGCTACTTATCTCGTCCAATCGTTGCGTTTGAAAAGCATGTGAAGCGAATTGCACAAGAGGACTGGGACGACCCTGTTATCGTTGACCGGCAAGATGAGATTGGCAAGCTCGGTCATACCATTGAAGAAATGAGACAAAAACTCATTCAAAAGGATGAAACAGAACGGACACTTTTGCAGAATATTTCACATGACTTAAAGACACCTGTCATGGTGATCCGCGGCTATACGCAGTCCATTAAAGATGGTATTTTTCCTAAGGGAGATCTTGAACAAACGGTGGAAGTTATTGAAGGTGAAGCGGAAAAGCTTGAGAAGAAAATCAAAGATCTGCTGTATTTAACAAAGCTCGATTATTTATCAAAACAACATCCCGCACATTCTTCCTTCCTATTAAGTAATACGATGCTGGAAGTGGTCGACCGAATACGCTGGTCGAAAAATGAATTACAGTGGAACGTGGACTTAGATGATGAGGCTGCTCTTGAAGGCGATCCAGAACAATGGAGCAAATTATTTGAGAATGTACTAGAAAATCAACTTCGCTACGCAAAAAGTAACATTGATATTCAGATGAAACAGGAAGAGGATCAAATCCGCATTGTCATTCGTAATGACGGTCCTCCAATTGAAGAACACATGCTATCCAGCCTATACGAACCTTTTAGTAAGGGAAAAAAGGGCGAATTCGGTATTGGATTAAGCATTGTCAAAAGAATTCTTTCAATGCATCAAGCGTCCATATCTATTGAAAATGATGATCTAGGTGTACGTTATACAATCATGGTTCCAAAAAAGAGACTGTAGGTTTTTGACCGCAGTCTTTTTTAAATGAATGAATACCCATTGAAATCACGGTATGTGGCTTTGATTTTCTTGCCGGCTTGATACATCCATTTCTTTTCAATGGTTGTCTCTTTTGGCATTTTGACTTTTTCTACTTGAATCCCTTTTGTTCGCAAGCGTCTAATCATATCATCGATTTCTCTCATGGAACATCATCCTTTCTCATATTTTGACCAGTTAGTCACCTTACTTTATAATATAAAGAATTACACTGTAAAAAACAAGTTACAATCTGATTAATTTTTGAAAACTTTCGTCGTTTATGACCGATAAGTCACGTCTCTTTGCGCACGCTTCCTAAGACATTTGTCTCTCGGTAAGAAAGGATGACATTCATATTGAAAAAGAAAGAAAAAATGATCATTGAGGCTGGCATGAAATTATTTGCCAGCAAGGGCTACAATACAACGTCTGTTCAGGAAATTGCGGATGAATGCCACATGTCAAAGGGTGCTTTTTATCTTTATTTCAAATCAAAGGAAGCACTGCTCATTTCGATCCTTCATTACTATTACGATAAGGTATTTACCCGGATTCACGAGGTTCAAACAGAGGGCGGCACACCAAAAGAAGCCTACCGTAAACAGCTCACTGTCTATTACGATAACATTTTGCAGCAAAAGGATTTTATCAAAATGCAGCTGAGCGACAGGGCGCTTCCATTGAATGAAGAAACGCAGCAACTCGCAAAACAAATTAGGCTTGCGACCATCCAGCTTCACATCGATAACATTAAACAAGTGTATGGAGATGCTGCTATTCCCTATATGGCTGATTTATGTTTGACGATTGAGGGCATGAGCCATATTTATTTCGAGCTTGCGATTTTATATGATTTTCAGCTGGAGGCTGAGGAACTTGCCACCACCATGATTCACCGTATTGATGATTTGATGGGCGGTATGATGAAGCGAAATGATCTTCCCCTCATATCCGTAGATCAAGCAAGCGACTGGTTTGGCCCGATTTATGAACGGTCATTCGACCCGCTCACAGAATCTCTTTTAAAAGAATTAAGAGAACTTGCTGAAGCACACTATGAAGTGAAAGACGAGCCTGAGTTATTTGAAGCGCTTGGCATCCTAGAAAATGAATTAAACAAACAAAAACCACGACAAGTCATTGTGAAAGGCATGCTGTACCAATTGAAATTACATGCACCGCTTCAAACCAACTCTGAATCTCTCTTGCGCATTTTGAAAGAGGATCATTTGTAAAACCCGGGGCATCCCCTGGGTTTTCATTTTGTTCACATCACTTTATATGACAAAAACCAGGGGCAGCCGCCCCTGGTTTCTTATTTTGCTTTTGGTGTCACCATTTCTTCTGGTTTTACAAACTGCTCGAACTGCTCTTCTGTTAATAGCTCTAATTGAAGTGCTGCTTCTTTTAGCGTTAATCCTTCTTTGTGAGCAAGCTTCGCAATTTTCGCTGCATTTTCATAGCCGATGTGCGGGTTAAGTGCCGTCACAAGCATCAATGAATTGTTCAAGTTTTTCTCAATAGTTTCAAGGTTTGGTTCGATTCCAACTGCACACTTGTCATGGAATGAGTTCATGCCGTCAGCAAGTAGTTCAACTGATTGCAAGAAGTTATAAATGATAACCGGCTTAAATACGTTCAGCTCAAAGTTTCCTTGGCTAGCGGCAAAACCGATTGTTGCATCATTCCCCATGATTTGTGCTGCGATCATTGTTAATGCTTCACTTTGGGTTGGGTTTACTTTTCCTGGCATAATGGAGCTTCCTGGCTCATTTTCAGGAATGATCAATTCACCAATTCCGCAGCGTGGACCACTTGCAAGCCATCTGACATCATTGGCAATTTTCATTAAATCAGCTGCAAGTGCTTTTAAAGCACCGTGTGCATACGTAATTTCATCATGGCTTGTTAGCGCATGGAATTTGTTTGGTGATGAATTGAACGCTTGACCTGTCAGCTTACTGATTTCCTCAGCAACATATTGACCGAACTCAGGATGTGCGTTAATTCCTGTACCAACAGCCGTTCCGCCAATCGCAAGCTCTCTCATTTTTTCAGTTGATTCTAAAATCATTTCTTTTGAACGGTCTAGCATGTATACCCAGCCGCTAATCTCTTGTCCTACTGTCAGCGGTGTTGCGTCTTGCAGGTGCGTACGGCCGATTTTAACGATCTCTTGATAGGCTTTTGCTTTCTCATCAAGAGTCGCTCTTAACTGATCAATAGCAGGCAGCAATTTTTTGTACACAGCTAAAACAGCTGCCACGTGCATAGCAGTTGGGAATGTATCATTTGAGCTTTGGCTGCGGTTGACATCATCATTTGGGTGAATGCTAAACTCGCTATTTTTATCTTGCAAATAAGCAGTTGCTCTATTTGCAACGACTTCGTTCATGTTCATGTTACTTTGTGTTCCACTGCCTGTCTGCCATACAACAAGCGGGAAATGCTCGTCATACTTTCCGCTGATGATGTCATCACATACAGCAGCAATGGCTTCTGCTTTTTCGCTTTCAAGGTTGCCAAGACGTTCGTTAGCAATCGCTGTGCTACGTTTCAAAATTGCAAACGCATTCACAACTTCCTTTGGCATTTTCTCAGAACCGATTTTGAAATTTTCTTTGCTTCGTTGTGTTTGTGCACCCCAGAACTTGTCCTTCGGCACCTTGATTTCGCCCATTGTATCTTTTTCGATTCTAAAATCCGTCATTATGTATCCCTCCATAGCTTCTCATCACTCAACTCTATTCTATACAAAAAACGAAAATCCTTTAAGCGTTTTCAATTAAAATTTTATCTTTATTTTAATTTTAGCTCAATATAAACGCGAACATCCTTCGAATATTTGTATTTTGGGTTCGTTTTTCCGTAATCCTTTGACGTATACGTCACCTCATAATGCTTGTCAAACGACTGTAGAATACGGTCGATCTCCTCTTTTGTTCCTGCTAAACGAATCTGTGCCATCTTGTTTCCTCCAAAACCCTCATTCTTTCTTTTATCACAAAATAATGTAACACAGAATATTGTTTTTTCAAGCAGGTAATGCTAAGAAAAAGATTTAAGGCGGGTGATCCGAATGAATCAGACTCCATTAAAAGAGCACTTATACGATAATCTCTCCGTCATTCTTCCGCAATTAAAGGAAATGGACGATTTGATCCATGATAAAAAAACACTGCCTCACGGACAGGTTGTTTATTATTTATACATAAAAGAAATGAACGAAACGATGGAGATTCAAACCTTTTTAAAGCTGCTTCTCCAAGATCATACGTCTCTCACGAAAGAGAAGCTGGAATCCAATTTATCGATGATGGCCACCCGTTCGGTGAAGACCTCTGAAGAATTGGTTGATGCGATTTTTGACGGGAATTGCGTGGTACTGATTAACGGATTTCAGCATGCATATATTTTAGAAACGCATGGAACGAAGAAACGCAGTATAGGGGATGCTACCTCTGAAACCGTTGTGAGAGGACCGAAAATTGGCTTTATTGAAGATTTAGATACGAACTTAGCTCTTGTGAGACAACGCTTGAAAAACCCCGATCTCAAAGCGGTCGACATGAAAATTGGACAAAAGAAATACACCCAAGTGACCATCATGTACATAGATGGTATCGCTCAACCATCTGTTTTAAAAGAAGTCAAAAAACGGCTCAAGCAGGTCACAATTGATGATATACAAGACTCTGGTGTTCTTGAGGAACTGATTGAAGATAATGTGTACTCTCCTTTTCCGCAAATCCAAAACACAGAACGGCCGGATAAAGTGGCATCAGCATTAAATAATGGACGTGTCGCTATTTTTGTCGATCATTCACCTTTTGTGTTAATTGTACCTGCTTCTCTCGCGACGATTATGCAATCACCTGATGATTATTATGAAAGGTGGATCGCTGCCTCTCTCATTCGTATGCTGCGATTTACCTCTATCTTTCTGACATTATTTTTATCAGCCATTTATATTGCACTTGTGTCCTTCCATCAAGGACTTTTACCAACAACTCTAGCTATTTCGATCTCAAGTACAAGAGAAAATGTCCCCTTTCCGCCTATTGTGGAGGCACTCATCATGGAGATAACCATTGAGCTGCTGCGGGAAGCCGGCTTAAGGCTGCCAAATCCGCTCGGTCAAACGATTGGGCTTGTAGGTGGAGTTGTCATCGGACAGGCCGCAGTTCAGGCACATATTGTGAGCTCAATCATGGTGATTATCGTCAGTGTGATTGCCCTTGCGTCCTTTACTGTTCCTCAATCCGGGATGGGCATGTCCTTTCGTGTGCTCCGTTTTGTGTCCATGTTTACGGCAGCTACGTTCGGTTTATATGGACTTGTGCTGTTCATGCTCGTTCTCCTTACTCATTTAACACGGCAAAAAAGTTTTGGCACGCCTTATTTCTCGCCAGACTTTGTCTTCAGCTATAAAAATGAAGACAATTCCATTATTCGACTTCCGTTGAAAAATCAAAAGAAAGGAGAACGACATGGTCAATCATAAAGAGTCAATCACAAGCTATCAGGCAAGTGCCATTATTGCCAATACAACATTAGGTGCAAGTATGATGATTCTGCCACGATCAATGGCTCAGGCTGCCACTACACCTGACGGCTGGATTGCACTCTTCCTCATGAGTGTCATTTACATTGTGTTTATTTTTGCGAATGTCCTTATGATGAAAAAAGTCCCCTTCTCCACTTACTATGATTATACAAACGAGGGGCTTGGAAAGTGGATTGGTGCTCTTGTTAACTTGTTGATTATTATTTATTTTCTTGGTGTCGCCAGTTATGAAGTACGGGCTATGTCGGAAATGGTGAAGTTTTTTCTGCTTCAAAACACACCTGTAGCGGTGACAATCATCAGCTTTATTTTGGTTGGTTTTTATCTCGTAGTTGGGGGGATTGGTGATTTTGCCAGACTGTGCCCCTTTTTCCTCATTGTCACCTTGATTATCTTATTTATTGCATACGGGCTCAGTGTGCAAGAATTTAAATTAGATAACCTAAGGCCTGTTTTAGGAGAGGGATTTTCCCCTGTTTTCAAATCCTTGAACGCATCAGCCATTTCGTTTGTAGGCATTGAAATGATGCTGTTTATGCCTGTCTACATGAAAACGCAAAAACACACCTTTGCTTATGGTGCAATCGGCTTTTTAGTTCCTGCGATCATCTATATTTTCACCTATATTCTTGTGGTTGGTGCGTTCACGGTGAAAGAAACAGCGACTCTGACTTGGCCGACGATTGCCCTATTTCAATCGTTTGATATACACGGGATTTTTATTGAACGGATTGAATCCTTTTTGCTTATCGTTTGGCTTGTTCAGCTTTATACGAGCTTTGTAGGATATACATTTTTTGCTGCAATGGGGGTATCAAAACTAACAAAATTACCCAAAAAGATCGTGCTCGCGTTGATGGGAATTGTCATCTATTTTGCCGCCACTTTCCCAAAGGATGTTGATACAGTGCGTGATTATTTAACCTATGTGAACAATTTATTTTTCCTTTTATTTGGTATCCTCCCCTTTCTCTTATTTATCATCGTGTTTTTTAAAAGGAGGCGGAAAGCTGCATGAAAAAGAAGGCGATCTTTGCATTCCTGACCCTTGTCCTATTAAGTGGATGCTGGGATAGTACCAATATTGAGGAGCTCAACATGGCGATTGGCTATGGCTTAGATAAAGGAGATGACGGTCATAAGCTTAAAATATCTATGCAAGTCCTTGTTCCTCAAAAAATTGAACAGGAATCCAGCGTGAAAGATCCAACAAAAATTATTGAAACTAGCGGTGATTCCGTGCATCAAATATTCCGAACAACGACCCTCAAAAGTCACCGTATTTTCGCTCAGCAGCTGAGGGTGTATTTATTTTCTGAGGAACTGATTAATGAGAATAATTTCGACTTGGTCATTAATCAATTTATTCGCGACAATGAAACGCGGAGAGGAAGCCTCGTCTTTATGACCTCTCAGAAGCCTGGAGACTTGCTGAAAATCAATGACGATGGGCAGCCAGCTTCTTCTACATTATATGATATTTCTGGGAATACAAAATCGACCATCCGTATGTTAAAGCCTGTTTCATTAGGAGATATTTCTTCTGCTATGCAAAACAACGTATCTTTTGCTGTTCCGAAAGTCAGTGTGGATCAAGGGAAATTAATACTCAACGGTGCCTCTATTATTAAAAACAAACGATTTCTCACCAACATCTCTTCGTTAGCCGTGCAGTCATATAACCTGTTAACTGGGGACGGAGAAGGCGGAGTCGTTGAATTTGAATATGATCACAGCATCTATTCTTTTGAGATATTTAAATTGAAACACAACATTGAAACGAATAAAACAGCCAGCGGAAGATATCAATTTAATGTGTCAGTGGAGCTTGATGGAAGATTGTCTGAGGATTGGAATGAGCGGGAGAACGCATTTAATGAAAAGTATCTTCAAGAAATTGAGCGTGCAGTGGAGCATCGATTAGAGAAAGATGCAAAAGATTTCATTTGGGAATTACAGCATGAGATCAAAGCAGATTTTTGCGGATTTTATCAAAAAGCGAGTATTGCGTATCCGAAGGACTTTCGAAAAGAAGCAAAGCATTGGGATGAGATCTTTAGTGAATCCGACATTCGTTACAAGGCAAATGTGAAAATCCGTGACTTCGGGACTAAGGGCGCAACACAATCCTTATAGAGTATGTTAAAATGGTAAGAAAAAAAGGGTGTCAATCATGAAACGAGCTTTACTTTCGGCCGGCATTCTATTTTTGATTCTAGGAATACTTCTGTTAATCGTTGTATTCATGCAATCAAAAGAAGATTTCTTCATTGAAGCCGACAGCTTTTCAAGCACATTTTTGATCGTGGTTTATTATGGACAAACCCCTGCGCTCCTTCTGATGGGAGGCGGATTATTCGTCGGACTTTCACAGATCCTTGATTTGCAGGAAAAAAAAGCGGCAGCAGCAACGGAGAGCGTAAAGCTTTTATCCGAAATGAAGAAAACCCTGGAAGAAAAATCGGCCAAGGAGCAGGAGGCTTTTCCAGTTCCTGAGCTCCATCAACTATCCGAACGTCCGATCACAGGACAGAAGGACTAATTTTACGCATGTTTTAGCAGCTTTCACTTGAAAGCTGTTTTTTTATTGAATCAGCTTATGGCGGTGCGCATACACAGCCGCTTGCGTTCGATCTTCTACATCAAGTTTGGAAAGAATGTTGGTAATATGGGTCTTCACCGTTTTAATTGTAATAAATAATTCCTCGGCAATGACCTTATTCGATTTCCCATCCGCAATCAGCTTAAGTATCTCCATTTCTCTTGCCGTTAATGAATCATGAAGGATTGAGCCATTTGATGAATGACGGAGTTTATTCATCACCTTTCCAGCCACTTTAGATTCAAGTCTTGGTTCGCCGATACTTGCAGATCTGATGGCATCAGCAATTTCTCCTGCCTTGGATGTTTTTAATAAATAGCTTAAAGCACCCGCCTCAATTACTGGATAGACTTTATCATCGTCAATAAAGCTCGTCAGAACGATAATTCGAGCATCTTCAATTTCCTGACAAATTCTTTTCGTTGCTTCGATGCCATCCATTCCTTCCATGACAAGGTCCATTAAAATCACATCTGGCCTTAATTCAACTGCTAGCTCTACACCTTTTTGTCCGTCTGACGCTTCACCAATGACTTCAATATCAGCCTGCGCCTCTAAAAAGGCCGCAAGCCCCATTCTCACCATTTCGTGATCGTCGATTAAAAGCACTCGAATCATCGAACGTTCTCTCCTTTTCCTTCATCAAAAATGGGAACCTTCACATCAATTTGTGTTCCTTTTCCCTCGAATGACATAATCTCTGCGACACCGCCTACTTCACTTGTTCTCTCTCGGATCGATTCAAGTCCGTAGGAGGCCGTCTTCACATGATCTGTTTGAAAGCCGATCCCATTATCGATAATCTTCAGCTGCACTTGCCGGTTTCTTATGAGCAGGCGTACAGTCACCTTTGTCGCCTTTGCATGCCTAAACACATTTGACAGTGCTTCTTGCACAATTCGGAAGAGGTGGTCCTCTACTCCTTTAGATAATGGAGCATCATCTTCGATCTCCCAATCAATATCAATCGGCTGCTTTGCTTGAAATTCATTTAGCAGCTCAATCAAGCCTTTTTTCAGGTCTTTTCCTTCTAGGGTGATCGGTCTTAGATGAAGCAGAAGAGCACGCATCTCATTTTGTGCATCGCCAGCCATTCGTTCGACAAGCTGCATTTGCTTTAAAATTTTTTCGTCCTTTTCCTTCATCCCTTCAAGAATGGCTGAAGTCATCATCGAAATCGCAAATAACTGCTGGCTGACGGCATCATGCAGCTCTCGTGCTAGTCGCTGACGCTCTTCTGAGACGACCGATTTCTTCATTTGAACCTGCCATTCAGCCCGTTCATTCGAAAGCTTTTGCAAAGAGGCTACTTGCCCTTCAATTCGTTTCGCCATTTCATTTAATTGATCGGCGGCTAAGCCAATTTCATCGTCACCAAGAGACGGCAGTCTGTATGCAAAGTTCCCATTTTCAAACTTCAAAATCGACTCTATCAGCTGGTCGAGCCGCTTCTTATGCTGATAGCCAAATACACGCCCGGCAGAAACCCCAATGGTAAGACTAATGATCAGTAAAATACAAAAAAACGGAATACCGAACCAGCGGGTAGAAAGCAGAATCATCGGATCAAGCTGATAATAAAAAAACATAGGCAGTGTCGTCATCGTCACAACACCGAGCGCGATACCTACCGCAAGGCGAACAGATTGCCACTGGATGCCTAAATACAGTTTCCTCATAAGTATCTCACATCCACATCTCCGATCAGTAGAGAGATGGAGATTTTCACTTTTCGTTTGCTCTCATCGTAATCGTTGGTCATCACATACACTTTACTGCCGAATCCGCTTCTTTTTTCATCTATGATTTTCATATCACCAATCGCGGCTGAAGCACTCACACACACTTCAATATCCTGTGGTACAAAAATATCCACATCTCCGATCAACCCGCTAATCACGATCGTGCCCTCTTCTTCTGCGATGATCGCCTTTGACAAATCGATTTTGACATCTCCAATAAAACCTGAAATCGTCAAATCACTTAATTGAAACGGCTTTTTCATCAGCCTAACTTCACCGATAAAAAAGTCATGCTCTTCGCGCGGTTTTGTCTGGCTCTTTGTTTTTTTCTGATCGCCCTCTTTTTCAAGATTGACTTTTAGTGAAGGCTTCCCGTCTTTTGATGTTTCCTTTTTATCAACATCAAAAACAGGTTTATTCTTCAATAAACGATAGCCGGCATAAATCAAAAAGGCCGCAAATAAATATCCTGTTAAACTAAATGTAATATTGAGCAGGAATTTTAAGAAGAGAAAGCCGGCAAAAATATAGGAAACTGAACCGAGCCAACGTTTTGATCGTGAGTGCAGCCAATAACCCGACAGCGCAAAAAACACAGGCCAAAACAAATTTGCTCCGATCCCAATAATTTTGAGAAACAGATTAATACCAAAAATCACCACAATGATGCCTAAAATTTGATTTCTTGAAAAACGCAGTTGACTCGCCTCCTTCCTTTCTTCCGTTCATTATCGCAGCCTCAGTTTACCACTTGTCATTTCAATATCGACTAAATGTGTCCCTTTTCCCTGCGTGCCTTTAAAGCCTCGACCTTCACTATCCACTTGATCAAATTGATATGAGTGATCGACGCTTCCACTTGTTTTTTTCACCTGAACGTTAAAGTCTCCTTCATCTGGCAAATTAAATTTTGCGCTACCTGATGTCATATGGAAGGAGACCGGTGACTCAATTGTATCAAAACTTGCCGTCAATCTACCGCTTGTCATACCCAATTGCAGCTCTCCTTTGACATCTTTAATATCGGCACGCCCCGAAGTTGCACCAATATCACTATCCTTCGCATCGATGTGAGACACTGATAGTCTGCCAGAGGTTGCTTTGATTTCTACATTTTTTGCTGAGAAATTCTCAGCTGTGAGGTTTCCGCTCGTTGATTTGAGTATCACATCTTGAAGAGACAGCTTTCCTTCTCCATCAACCTCACTGACCCCGCTTCCACCCGTAATCTTCACATTTTTATGATAATCTGTTGGAATTTTAACTAAGAGTTCTCCTTTATCAAATTGAGTGAAAAAC
Organism: Bacillus safensis; assembly: GCA_030159235.1. Classification (GTDB taxonomy): domain Bacteria; phylum Bacillota; class Bacilli; order Bacillales; family Bacillaceae; genus Bacillus; species Bacillus safensis_B. Next base: position 56,708 of record BSBG01000001.1, read on the forward strand.
AAAAATCTTTTATTTTCAGCACGAATTTTGAAGGTATCGCCTGTTTGCTCCGCATACATTTTCCCTTTTCCATTGATGACAATCACGGAAATATCGGAACGATTTTCAGGTTTTACCTTCACGCGAAACCCAGAAAGAGATATATCTAATTGATCAATCTCATCTTTTTTCGCTGAAGCTGTTGTCACTGGTTTTTCACGGGAGAAACTTAAACGAAAGAGATCTTCATTTTTGAAAAGCATTCCAATCATTAAAAAGATACCTACAAGTATACAAATTAGACCGATTACTCGCTTCATTCATACCATCCCTTTATCTTCTGACCTTTTCATTATAAGGAAAAGCGATACAGAAAGAAATCAAATATCGGAAGAAAAAGCCTGCTTTTCTTCCGATTTGATATCTATTTCTTAGTTTGCTTGCTGCTGTTCAGGCTGCTTTTTTAGCTTTAGCTTCTGCCACTCTTTTTCAACCTCATCGGCATAGTCTAAATGAGCATATGCCCCTTGATCCGCAAATTGTGCATAGCTGCCTGCTTTTGTCTCCATTTCTTCAATACGATTCTCCATTCGAAGAAACTCTTTATATGCACTTTCACTGTCTACTTTATTGATGGAATCATTCATATGCTGCTTTGCCTGTGCGGCATTTGCTCTTGCAATCAGTGCCTGCTTCTTGTCTTTAATATCACGCAGCTTCGTTTCTAAATGCTGTAATTGCTCTTTCAGCTCTTTTAATTGTTTCACAGATTGCTGGTAGGCTTCCTGATATTCGTTATGCTTTTCTTCAAAATACTTCATTTCTGTGAGCGCTTTTCGTGCAAGTTCCTCTTCTCCCGCATGATATGCCAGCTCGGCCTGCTTCTTTCGCTTATCAGCAAATGCTTCCGTCTCTTCTGCTTTGCGTAGGAAACCTTGTTGAATCGTTTGCTGTTTGATGATGGCATGTCTTGCTTTGGCAATATCATCTTCCATATCACGAACATATTGATTCAGCATGACACGCGGATTCTCCAATTTATCTAAGCCTTCATTGACAGTTGCAACAAACATATCTCTTACTCTTCTTAATACCATTTGATATTCCTCCCTTTATTTTTTCTTTAAAAAATCTTCCCATTCTTGATCAAAAGACGTGTGAATTGGTTCTTCCATATTGGATGCCGTGTTTGGCTCCGTATAGGTTCTGCTTGATGATTCTTTTGTAGATTCACCATTGATCATTGCCCAGCCAAAGTAAAGAAGTACCCCAGCAAATGCGATTCCGAGTAAAAACGGCAGAGATTGCACGACAAGCAGTACACCAATGACTGCTAGAATGACACCTAAGGTTTTACTGCCTTTTTCATATTTCTTTACACCTACATAGACGAGCCATGCCCCAATCAACGTCGGGATCAGCCCTCCTAATGAACCACCAAAGAAGATGGATAAACCGACAAACATCAATATTGAACCAATGATGGTTTTACTTGTTATTTTCATCTTCATGCCTCCTTTCTTGCTCCTTGCTTTTACTATAGTCAAAAAAGAAAGCCGGCAAAACGTGTCGCAGATTGATCTTTGATTGCGACTAGAGTCGTAACAATGCTCAGACTGAACGGTTGAATCAAACAAAAAACACTCTTTGAAAGGAAGAGTGGTGTTAAACGTATGGTAGAATCACAGAATAAGTTGTATCTAGATCAAGTCAAAAGGCAGGTGTCATACATTGATAAATAGAGATCAACTAGCTGATCTATTTGCTAGTCATTCTTTTCACATACAAGAAATCTATCGTTTAGTCATCCAGCCCCATAGTACATTAAGTGAGTTTAAAACAGAAAGTGCTGGCTTTCTTTTCAGCATTCGCGGGGAAGCTAGACTGAATGTCAATGGAAAAAGCTACGATTTGCAGCCAGGGTCCGTCATGCATGTAACACCAGGATGCCAGCTTGCCCTGCAGGTGATCAGTCAATCAGAATACGAGTACCATTCACTTTTTTATCATTTGAATTGTGATAAGGAATCTGACTGTGACAATGTTTTCAAGCTGGAAACGGGATCAAATCCGAGAATCATTGAATTACTCACCATGCTCCATCAGAATGTCCATACACCTGGCGGGATGGGAAAACTTCGAGTCAAAGAATTATTTATGCGCATCCTATATCAAATACTAATGGGCTGTAAGCAGGAAGAGAGCTCTCCTCATGAAAGGGTCATCGAGCAAGCCGTCGCTTATATTAGAGGACAATATATGATTCCATTAACACTTCAGGATCTGGCTGAACTGTTCGATATGAACCCTAAAAGCTTCTCATACTTTTTCCATAAATATACCGGACTTCACCCAATTGACTATGTCATCCAGTATCGTATGGAAAGAGCGCGTGAAATATTAAAGGCAGGTAATATTCCGATTCGTGACGTTGCTATGACTGTCGGCTATCCCAATCCGCTATATTTTAGCAGACTATTTAAAAAGAAATTCGGAGTGCCGCCTAGCGCATATACCGCTAAATAAATCTGTCGTATTTCTTCTCAAATCGATGGATGCCAGCCTCATTCCTTAAAGGGGTTCTTCAGCTCTCTATGAAACGACCAGCCTGACTCCTCAGAAATAGATCATCACTCTTCTGTCAGCCCTGATTAGATAATAATGCATATGATATTCGTTATTTGTGTATTCGCATTTCACGAGGTCCTTGCTATACTATTCGTTGATAATGATTATCAATATCAATTATTGCTGAGGATATACAAAGTGAATCAGCAACGACAGGGAGGCAGATGATGTGAACAAAAAAAAGCAGCTTTGTATCGGATTGTCCTTGTCAGCGACCTGGTTGAAGGGAAAAGGCTGGCAGCATCCAAACAGCATGGTAGAACACTTATTCTCAACCAACTTCTACGTCGAGCTTGCAAAGAGAGCAGAAATGGCCAAGCTTGACTTTCTTTTTAAGCCGGATGCACTGGTCCTCAACATAGAATCATTGGATCACTCCCCCGGCTTTGGCGGTCTTGACCCAACGGTCCTGCTTGCTTCAATTGCTCATGAGACGGACCGAATTGGACTTGTTTCAACCGTCTCGACTACGTTCAACCCTCCCTATGTAGTGGCGAGACAGCTTCAGTCCTTACACTCGATCAGCAATGGCCGTGCCGGCTGGAATATTGTCACTTCGATCGACGGAGCCGATAATTTTAGCCATTTACCCATGCCAGCCTCAGAAGAACGATATAAGAAGGCGATGGAATTTACGGATGTTGTACGCAAGCTTTGGGAGAGCTATCCAAATGAGGCGCTGCTCATCAATCGAACGACAGGACAGTTTGCTGACAAGGAGAGAATTTCTTCTATTCATCATGAGGGGCATTTCTTTCAAATTAAGGGTCCACTCAATGTACCGGCCCATCCATCAGGAACTATTCCCTTGTTTCAAGCAGGTGCTTCGGAAATGGGGCGCGATTTTGCCGCTTCAACCGCAGATGCGATGTTTGCAGCAACCCCTGATATGGCCTCAGCTATTCAATTACGGAAAGACATGAGGAGAAGAGCAGGCAAGCATGGTCGCCAGCCGGATGAAATTCGTGTGCTGCCTGGCTTGTACTTTTTTTTAGGAAAAACACGGGACGAAGCGCATGAAATGTATCGAGAGGCGCATTCCCATCTAAGCACTGCACAAGGTTATGCAGCGATTCAATCGATTCTAGGTCTCGATATTCGTCATCTCCCCTTAGATCAACCCGTTCCTGCCGATATGCTGAAAGGAATTGGTGAGCAGGTACGCAGTCAGACACATGCTGATTTGCTGCGCAGGTTGATTGTGCAAACGCAGCCTACCGTAAGAGAACTACTCTCTAGGCCTGAGGTCATTGGATCTGCACACTGGATGATCGTGGGAACAGCTGAGGATGCACAGAGAGAAATAACCAGATGGTTTGAAGCAGGCGCTTTAGACGGATTCATTGCTCTTCCAGGCTCGGTACAATCACTAGAATTATTTTTTGACGAATTGATCCCTTTACTCGTCCAACATGACTTGTTTAGGAGTGAATATACTGGGTCCACCTTGCGTGAGCATCTGGGGATGAAATAAAGCACGACCACAATAGACAGTTTGAGAGGAGTTTTGAAAAGATGAATAAAAAATTAATGATCATCGGCTTCATTTCCTTATTGATGCTGATCATGGCAGCATGCGGCGGAGGAGACAAGCCTAAGCAATCAACTACAGCCTCCGGAAGCAAAAATGCCGAAATTGAAGATTCAGGTAATGCTGATACGAAAACAATAGAGTATCTTGGGAAAAAGTATACCATCCCGAAAAAAACCGAAAAAATCGTCATTACTGGGGCGATGGAAGCGATGGAAGATGCGGTTGTACTTGATGTCCATCCAGCAGGAGCAATATCAGTAGGAGGAAAATTCCCGGAATTATTTGCTTCAATCACTAGCGATTCCGAATCAATCGGTGAAAAACAGCAGCCGAATTTTGAGAAAATATTAAAATTGAAACCTGATGTTATTTTAGGCTCCTCTAAATTTCAACAAGTCGTACTAAACAAGTTAGAGAAAATTGCGCCGACCATTCCGATCTCCCATATCGCGACAAATTGGGAGGCTAATTTAGAGCTAATGGCCGATTTATCAGGAAAACAGACGAAAGCAGAGAAAATCCTCACTCAATATAAAACAGATGTCAAAAACGCAAAAGCATCGTTAAAGAAGAAGCTCAAGGATAAAAAAGTAGCCGTCATTCGAATTCGTGGAGCACAAGCCTACGTATATCCAGAAGATGTGTATTTCAATCCTGTCTTGTATAACGAACTAGGTCTCGCCGTTCCTCAGCCTGTTAGCTTGGCAAAAACGCAAGAAGCAATCTCTGTCGAGCAGCTAGGGGAAATGAATCCGGATTATTTATTTGTACAATTTTCTACGGATGAGAATCAAGAGGCACAACATGCATTTGATGACATGAAAAAGAATCCTGTGATTCAAAACATGACAGCCTTTAAAAAGGATCAGGTTTATATCAATGTGGTACATCCACTCCTTGAAGGTGGACCTGCTTATAGCCGCATCCAGTTTTTAGAAGCCTTGCAGCAGCAATTAGAAAATAAATAAGACGGCGTGGTTGGCTGAGCATTGATCAGCTTTGAAATCATGCGGCTGTTCCAAAACGATGACCCATCATCATTAAAAAATCAGCAATAGAAACGAGGCGAAGTGTACGATGCAGGAAATAGAAGTATATGATGTAACGATTATTGGCGGCGGACCTGCTGGATTATTTTCCGCCTTTTATAGTGGATTGCGTGAAATGAAAACGAAGCTGATTGAATTCCAGCCATTTCTTGGGGGAAAAGTTCATGTGTATCCGGAAAAGATGATCTGGGATATAGGAGGGTTAACGCCTGTTCCAGGCTCGCAGTTGATTGATCAAATTGTTGCTCAAGGAATGACCTTTGGACCAAAGGTCGTACTCGGAGAAAAGGTGACCTCTATTTCTCAAGACGAAACAGGTCACTTTATTCTCCACACCGCCTCCAATCAAAAACATTACTCCAAAACCGTCATTTTAGCTGTTGGGGGAGGTATCCTCAAGCCGATTAAATTGGATATTGAGGGTGCAGAACGATTCGAGGTTCAAAATTTGCATTATACGGTCAAATCCCTTGCACGCTTTAAGGATAAAACCGTGTTGATTTCAGGAGGTGGTAATTCAGCCATTGACTGGGCGAATGAGCTGGAGCCGATTGCCAAGCAAGTGTATTTGACCTATCGGAAAGAAGCCTTGAAAGGACATGAAGCCGAAATATCGCGCCTTACAAACAGCTCTGTCGAATGCCTGCTTCATACCTCGATTGAAAAGCTCATCGCAGCAGACGATCATGAGCGGATTGAAACGGTTGTCCTCAAAAATAATCAGGACGATGCCTTATTTGAGCTAGCCATAGATGAAGTCATTATCAATCATGGATACGAGCGAGACAAAGAATTACTTGCGAATAGTACCATTAAACTAGAGCAGAAGGATTACTGGATTGCAGGAACTTCACTGAGTGAGACGTCAGTCCGGGGCATTTATGCAGCAGGCGATATTTTGCATCATGAAGGCAAGCTACATTTGATTGCCGGAGCCTTCCAGGATGCCGCCAATGCGGTAAACCAAGCCAAGCAATACGTAATGCCTGATGCAAGCGCTCATGGAATGGTTTCTTCGCACAATGACATATTTATTCAAAAAAACAAAGAGCTGATGAAGCATTTGTATACGAAATAAAGCGTACATTGAACAAGCAAGACTTGGGATCCCTTCTGAGCTTACAGAAGGAAGACGTTTAGCACTCTTCTCATTCGAAGAGTGCTTTTCCTTATTTAGAACGAAACACGTCTGCACTACGTTCATATGCAACATCCGCTTCACCAAGCCGATGATTTATGATTCGGGCTGCTGCAAATAAATAGTCGGATAGACGGTTTACATATGTGAGCGCAACGGCTGGAATCTCCTCCTGCTTTGCGAGTGTGACAATATGCCGCTCTGCTCTTCTAACGACTGTCCGTGCCACATGTAAGAGAGCAGCGCCTTCCTGACCGCCTGGTAAAATAAACTTGGTGAGAGGCTCGGCTTCTTCTACATAGACATCCATTCTTTGCTCAAGCACTGCCACAGAGGCTTCTGTTAATTTGCCTTCTTTACGTGGTTTCACTGCTGCCAAATCACCGCCGCAGTCAAACAGCTCATGCTGTATAACGATGAGCTCTGACAGAATATCTTGAAACAATTCGCCATGCTGCCGTAAATTTGCATGTGCAAGTCCAATGAAGCTATTCGCCTCATCTAATGTGCCGTAAGCTTCTACTCTTACATCATCTTTATCGGCTCTCCCTCCGATCAAGCCTGTTTGGCCCTGGTCCCCGGTTTTTGTATAAAGCTTCAACAGTTTTTCCCCCTTTTCTATCGCTTAGTCCTTTTAGTATAACCCGAACTGAATAGGGTGAAGTTGTTTTACTAAAACATGGTGAATGAATGTCATCAATGAAACAGAAAAGCGAATCAATTGGTTCATTTTTGAATGGCATTCAACGTTTGAAGAAGACGGTGCACTTTCTGTCCTAATCTTTCGAGTAAAAGGTCAGTATCTTCCGTTTCTTGCGTATTGGTTACAGCGATACAAAGATGATGGATAGACATGCTCGTCTCTTGCTTCATGATGTGCATCAGCTGCCCCATGAGCTGAACAGACGCTCCGTCTGATAAGGATCTTTTCAGTATAAGCCATATGGTCAGCTCTTCTTGCTGACGCATGCCGTAAAAAACCATATCTTCTTCGTCATCTTCTGCGGCGTATTGCATGAATCCGCTAGCTTGGTCGAGAAACAGCATATCTTCAGATGATTTTAGCTGTTCATAAAGCGTCTTTGTTCCCGTTCCAAGAAAACTTTTCCAAAAGAAGCCACCGCTTTTCTTTTGTGAGGAAAGGATGCGAAGCGGCTGGTCGATGGAAAACGTCATTCCGTCAGAGCCATATGTCCTCCAGCCATCCACTGCGTTTACAATTGAAATTTTAGAAGAAGCCGCAGGCTCGATCATCAGCTGACGGTTTGCCCTAAACGGATGCTGGAGAGGTGTCACATTCGTTTCATACACACGGTTGATCCGTTCAGTGGTCAAGACGTGATGCGGCTGTCCTAACTTTTCCGTCTTTCCTTCATGAAGCAGCAGCAGCCGATCACAATACAAGCTGGCAATGTTCACATCATGAAATACGCCAATAACCGTTAACCTAGAGGAAGTCGTTTCTTCTTTAATTAAATCAAGCAAGTCTTTTTGATAGGCCAAATCAAGAAAGCTTGTTGGTTCATCCAGCAATAAATATTCAGGTTGCTGTGCTAATGCCTGTGCTAAATACACACGCTGCTGCTCTCCTCCGCTTAAATCATGGATGGATTGATCCTTAAATTGTGCAACATCCGTTTGTTCCATTACTTTGTTGACGACCTGCTCATCTTCTTGCGTGACAGAATGCAGCCATCCTTTTTGATATGGATAACGACCGAATTGAACGGTTTCTTCTACTGTAAATAAGAAGGCCTGATCCGTTTTCTGTGGTAGAACTGCCATTTTTTGCGCAAGTGCCTTTGGCTGATAGGATTGAATCAGGTGACCGCCCAGGCGTACTTCACCGCTCTCAGGTGCTAAAATTCCTGCCAACATTTTTAGCAGAGTCGTCTTACCACTGCCGTTTGGGCCAAGTATACCGAGAAATTCTCCTTGCTTTACTTCAAGACTGATGCCACGAATGATCTCTTTCTCTCCATATCCACCTCTGATTTCCTTTACTTGAATCATAACTGCGTCCCTCCTCTATATTTACGAATGAGGATGATGCCGAATACAGGTGCCCCAATTAACGCAGTAATGATGCCAATCGGTAATTCAGTCGGCTCAATAATTGTACGGGATAACACATCTGCTAAAACAAGAAAGGAAGCACCATTCAGCATAGACAAAGGCAGTAGATGCCGATGATCCGTAATCGCTAAAAGGCGGATAAAATGCGGAATCACAAGGCCTACAAAACCGATTGTTCCTGACACCGCTACCGCACTACCAGTCAGGATCGAGCCCGCCAGCAGCACAACATATTTGCTCCTTTTCACATGTACACCTAATAGCTTTGCCTTCTCCTCTCCATACGTCATGACATTCAAATCTCGCCCCATCAACAGTAACGCAAAGGTCCCAATGAGGAAGAAAGGGAGAAAAAGGGCAATATAACGCCAGCCCCTCATGGACACACTGCCAAGAAGCCAATGAATGATCTCTTTTAAATCATCACCTGTTAAAGCAATCATCAATGAAATGAGTGCGCCCAAAAAAGAGCTGAAAATCACCCCTGTCAAAATTAAAGAAGAGATGCTCATTCCACGATGAACCAGACGCGCAAAAAAGAGAACGAGACATAGGGTCACTAGTGCTGTTGTCATACTGAATAAAGGTAGTGTAAATCTGCCAAAAAACGGGAGCTGCAAGCTAAAAAATAAGGTCGCTACGGCCCCAACTGATGCCCCTTGAGATACCCCCAGCGTATAAGGGTCAGCAAGAGGGTTTTTTAATAATCCTTGAAAAGCTGCACCAGATAATGCCAGTGCTGCTCCGACTAATGCCGCTAATAACACTCTCGGCAGCCGAATGTTCATCATAATATTGCGATCGATTGAATCAATCGTTCCAATCTGCACGCCGAATAGTTCATGAACAAATATACGAAGAATAGAAGGAATGGGAATCCCTAAGCTTCCAAAGGAGATTCCCATTCCAATGCTTATTACAAGAAGTAAAGCACTCAGTGTATATGCGAGGATGAATTTATTTGAACGTGTCAGGATAGACGCTTTTCGCAAGAGCCTCGACTCCTTCAACCAATCGCGGTCCCGGTCTTGATGCGAGATCCGTATTCAATTGAAAGACTTGTTTTTCTTTCACTGCTTTGATTGCATTCCAGCCATCTCTTTTTTTCAGATCAGCTAAGCTGGAACCATCAATTGTGACAATGACATCAGGATTTCGTTTGATGATCGCTTCTTCTGTCATTTGTACCCAGCCCGTTTGATCGCCAGCAGCATTTTTGGCATGAATAACAGAAAGCATTTCGTCCATAAATGTATTTTTACCAGCTGTATAGATTTCCGGTGCACCTGAGACTTCAACAAAGACTGTTTTTTGTTTGTCTTTTGAGATCGCCTCTGCTTGTTTTTTGAGATCATTCAGTTTCGATTTCATTTCGTCTACAAGTTTCGTTGAAGCCTCTTTCACGCCAGCTGCTTCACCGATCATATTGATTGAGTTGTACACATCCTTAAAGGAAGTCGCATCATTTACAGTCAGCACTTGAATCCCTGCATCTTCAAGCTGTTTGAATCCATCTTTTGATCCCATCTGAGAAGCATGTGCTAATACAAGATCTGGCTTTAAGGAAATGACCTTCTCTACATTGAATTCTAGTCCGCCAATCTTCTCGACCTTTTCAACTTCCTTTGGATAATTGTCAAAATCTGATCGTCCGACTATTTTATCTCCAAGACCGAGTGCATAGGCAACCTCAGTATTACTAGGAATTAAAGAAACAATTCGTTTAGGCTGTTCTTTGATTTCGACTGTTTTGCCAGCTGCATCTTTAATCGATACTGGAAATGCCGCAGTAGCAGTTTCTTTATTTTGTGACCCCGATGCTTTGTGATCTGTGTCAGCGCCTGCACAACCTGCTAAAACACCCATCACAAGCAATAACGATAGCCAAATAGCTGTTAACTTTTTCATGAATGAACCCCCTGATTTATGTACTGCTTGACGAAATCTCTTTCGTCAATTCTTTTCTAATTTCGGGAATATTATACTACAGTGCAGATAGGTTGTATATGTGATTTCTAAAAGCGTCTTTTCTGTTCATAAAATAGTAAAACAGCCTCTAAAAAGACTGTTTTTCACTCTTCTATCAATTGATTTGTTCTCCATTGATGACGACTTTCTGAAAAGAAGGAGAGACTGCATGCTCTAAAGATAGGGGATACGCCACGTCATCTATGACACAATCTTTCATTTTAAAATGTGTCACAGGAGCATGGGCGTATGCGGCTATTTTCACACCATATCGTCCGCCGCTGCTTTTGAGTCCTTCTATTTCAATATGACGTACAACAGGACGATGCGGTCCAGCATCTCCTTCCTCATACATCATGTCGATACAGACCACTTCATGCTTTAGACTTTTGACTGTATTGTTTTTAAAATAAATATGTTCAATGGTACCGCCTCTGACAGAGTTGGTTTTAATACGCAGTGCCCGGTCAAGGTTTGGACTGTCCATTACATTATTCTCTGCATATACATACCTTACCCCGCCAGATATCTCGCTCCCAATCGTCACCCCGCCGTGTCCATCCCGCATCTCATTTCTACGAATGACTATGTTTTCAGATGGAATCCCTATTCTCCGTCCGTCCTCGTTTCTGCCCGATTTGATGGCAATGCAATCATCTCCGTTATCAAAAAAACAATCTTCAATAAGCACATTCCGGCAAGACTCTGGATTGACACCATCTGTATTTGGTCCATGCCCAATAATATGAACACCGCGGACGATGACGTTTTCACTTAATACAGGATGGATTTGCCACATCGGTGAATCCTTCACTGTCACTCCTTCGATCAGAACATGCTGACATTGGTATGGCTGTATAAAGCTCGACCTTAAATAATGACCTTCTCCAAACACCCTTTCTTCTACAGGTATTCTCTTTTCAGCCATTTCAAACAAAAGCTGGCGATCCCGATCCTGGGAGGGCTGACCATTCGTCCCATACTTCCAAGGCCACCAATGATGCGCATCACCTCTGCCATCAAGCGTTCCTGCTCCAGTAATGGCGATATTTTCTGCATGGTGTGCATAAATGAGAGGTGAATAATTATAAAGCTCAACCCCTTCATACCTTGTTCGTACTAGAGGCAGATAATCCTTTGGGTCTTGGCTGAATGTCACATAGGCTTTCTCATGCAGATGAAGCTCTACATTGCTTTTCAATTCTAAAGCACCTGTCACAAACGTCCCTGCTGGGATCAGCACCCTCCCCCCTTTCAACCGGTGCGCATCATCAATGGCAGACTGAATGGCATTTGTAGAAAGCTCTGCCCCTTTCGCATCTGCACCATAATGAACCACATTAAATTCACGATCTGGGAAGAGCGGCGCTTTTATCTGCTTTAGCACATGATCTATTCCGTCTGCTTCTTTGTCTTTCTTCCCTTGCTTTGCGAAACGAGCTATTCCGATTCCTGTTAGTACCGTTCCGGCTGTGATATACATCAAATCCCGTTTTTTAGACACTTTCTCATCCCCCAGTCGACTTAAAGTGTGACACCTGTTTTAAAAATAGCCAGCTCTCTAAAATTGTTTTTTTCATGATTTAACAGCTTGCCGCTCGCCACATCAATGACAGATGAAATAAACTTTTCTAACACAACATCTTCCGGTACATCTTCAAGCAGTTCCCCAGCATTAAAGTCAATCCAGTGCTTTTTGGTTTCATATAAGGATGTATTGGTCGAGACCTTCATTGTTGGGACAAACGTACCGAAGGGTGTCCCTCTGCCTGTTGTAAAAAGAACCAGCTGACACCCAGAAGCAGCAAGTGCAGAAGAAGCAACCAAATCATTACCAGGTGCACTTAATAAGTTCAATCCCTTTCGCTTCAGCAACTCCCCATATTTCAATACATCTTGAATGTCAGAAGTACCTGCTTTTTGTGTACAGCCAAGCGATTTATCCTCTAATGTCGAAATTCCACCTGCTTTATTTCCCGGGGAAGGATTTTCATATACTGGCTGTCGATGATCTAAGAAGTATTGTTTAAAGTCATTGATCATTTGCACAATATTGTCGAAAGTTGCTTTTGATGCTGCTCTCTCCATTAAAATCGTTTCAGCACCAAACATTTCGGGCACTTCTGTTAGCACCGTCGTGCCGCCTTGCGAGACAATAAAATCGGACAGTCTGCCTAAAAGCGGGTTTGCGGTAATACCAGAGAATCCATCCGATCCTCCGCACTTTAAACCGATTTTCAGCTCAGATAATGGAATGTCTACACGATGATCCTCTTTTGCCGCATCATAAATTTCCTTGAGTAAAGCGACTCCCGTCTCAATCTCATCTCCTACTTCTTGGCTTCTTAAAAATTTCACTCTCGTACGGTCATATTCACCTAATGTGGACTGAAAATCCTCAATGTCATTGTTTTCACAACCAAGCCCAAGGACGAGTACTCCACCAGCGTTAGGGTGCTTCACCGCATTTTGTAAAATGGTTTTGGTATTTTCATGGTCGTCCCCAAGCTGTGAGCAGCCATAATTGTGCTTTAATACGAGAGCCGTTTCAAAAGGCTTGATGTTTCCTCCCATTTCAGCGGTGAAAATTTGGATGATTTGATCGGCGATGCCATTCACGCATCCAACCGTAGGGACAATCCAAAGCTCATTACGAATCCCGCTTTCGCCATTTTTTCGTTTATATCCTTTAAATGTAAGATTCGTTTTTTCATAGGGATTTTCTGATAATGAAGGCCGGTATTCGTATTCGAGCTTACCAGCTAGATTTGTTTTGATATTGTGCGTATGCACCCATTCTCCAGCAGAAATTGTAGTCGTTGCATGACCAATGGGGTAGCCATATTTGATGATATTCTCTCCTTGCTTGATATCTGCCAAGGCAAACTTATGGCCTTTGGCGACACTCTCTTTTAAGATAACAGTATGTCCTTGATGCTTCAGCTCCTCACCTTGCTCAATTGCTTTTAAAGCAATACCGACATTATCTGAAGGGTGGATTACAATAAAGTCTTTCATGCCTTATCCCCCTGACTTTCATATTGATGAAGCATCATTCGGCGAATTGCCGCTCTCATCCCGTGCTTCTGTATGAACGTAAGCTGATCTGCTACAGCGTGACTCAATCCATTCACATCCGTTAAATCTCTGCCCCATAATAGCTCGCATGAAAGAATCCTCGCTGCAATCGCTTCATTGGAATGCTTCTCCTCTTCCCATGCTTCCTTCATGAGTGTCAGCACCGACTCGTCATCCTTTACCTTTTCTGCATGTGCTCTGTAAAAATAAATGAGACTGCTAAGTGAAAACACAAGTTTCATTGGCAGCTGTTTCTTTTGCTCGACATAATCAAGCAATGACGGAAGATTACGGGTTCGGAACTTGGATACCCCGTTCAGAGCAATATCCAGCAATTGATGCTTTATAAATGGATTGCAAAAACGATCCCAAACGGATTGTGTATAAAGGAGAAGCTCATCTTCTGGGAGTTCAAGCCCTGGCAATACTTCCTCCTCCAGCATACGCCGGATAAACGGACCAACATACTCATCATCCACAGCTTCTTTTACAGTGTCTATACCGCATGAGTAGGCAATCGGCACCATTGCTGTATGTGCGCCATTTAAAATTCGTACCTTGCTCATACGATAAGGCGCAATATCCTCTACAAACAGTACATTTAATCCTGCTTCTTGAAAGGGAAGCTCTTTTTGTACGAAGGCAGGTGCTTCAATGACAAACAGATGGTAATATTCTGCCGTGACAAGCAATTCGTCGATATACCCCTCTTCCTTTTCAACGATTTCAGCCGCTTCCTTAGAAAATCCAGGGACAATCCGATCCACAAGTGTATTACAAAACGTGTTGGCCTCCTTTATCCAAGTGATAAACGCAGGCGGCAGCTCCCACTCAGCGGCCATACTTATCACATATTCCTTCAATCGATCACCGTTGTGTTCAACCAATTCACAAGGTAGAATGATGAGACCTTTCTGCTCATCTCCAGCAAATGCTTTAAACCGGTGATACAAGAACGCTGTCAGCTTTCCTGGAAAACTGGCTTGAGGCTGATCCTCCAAACGATCCTCCTTTCTGAACACAAGTCCTGCCTCTGTCGTGTTTGAGAAGACAAAGCGGAGATCCGGATTTTCAGCTACGTGTAAAAACGCCTCGTAATCCGTATACGTGCTAATTCCTCTGCTAATCGATTGGATGATCATACGTTCATTCATTTCTTGCTGGTCATGATATCCCTGAATACATAATGTGTACAAGCCATCTTGTTCATTTAAAGCCGTTACCGATCCTTTTCGGGGAGGAACAACAACCGCTCTTCCTTTAAAATTTGTGCAGTCGTTCAGCTTTTGGATGTGCCAATTGATAAATCCTCGCATAAAATTCCCTTCACCGATCTGCAAAATCGTTTCAGGATACTTTGGCGCCGGATATATGGCTTTAGATAATCGTTTCAAATCGATTCCCCTCTCCGCTCATTATGCACACGTGAACATTTTCCTGAGAAGGTGCTGATTACTGCACCTTTTTGACTGAATCTCTGATCATCAGTTCTGTGTGGACATACACTTTTTCCATATGATCTTCTTCTTGCTCCTCACCGTTTATCACTGATAGGAGGGCTTCTGCCCCAAGTGCACACATTTTTTCAATCGGCTTTTTCACCGTTGTCAGGGCAGGTGTTGTATAGGATGAAAAGGCAATATCATCAAAACCGATAATAGAAATATCACCCGGACACGTTTTGCCTTTTGCATATAAAGCATTCATTGCACCTATTGCCATGTCATCGTTTGAACAGAAAAGCGCTGTTGGTGGATCATGAAGGGCGAGCAGCGATTCCATTGATTCATATCCGCTTTTCATGTGATAGTCACCTTTTATCATATATTCTTTTCTCATAGTTATATGATGATCAATTAACGCTTGCAGAAAACCAGCTTTTCTTTCTTGAGTCGATTTAAAGCCTTCTTTCCCTTCAATAATGGCAATTTGATCATGACCTTGCTGAATGAAATAGTGCGCTGCCTGGTAAGCTCCTTGACTATCATCTGCTAATATATTCATGACTTCATTACTTTCTACACGGCGATTCAGCACAATAATCGGAATGCCCTGTTTCTTGACATGATGGATAAACGCTTCATCGTGCTCACTTTGGCTCATAAGCAAAATGCCATCATAGCGTTGTTTATGAATGGTTGTGTAATCGTGAAAGTCGTCGATTCCTCTTACAAAGAGATTATAATGCTCTGTCATGACGCTATTGACACCTTTTAACGCATCCACAAAGAAGCTTGAAGATGTGCCTTCTGTTAAACTCGTAAAAAACAGACCGATTGTAAATGATTTTTGTGATACAAGGCCTCTCGCATGGACATTCGGTGAATAATTCAGCTGTTTTGCAATCGACAAAATCTTTTGTTTTGTCTTCTCCTTAATAAAAGGACTGTTATTCAAAGCCCTTGATACCGTGGTATGAGAGACGTTTGCCAATTTCGCTATGTCTTTAATTGTGACTGTCATGCTATTCCGCCTTTTATGATTTTTTACCATCTTATCATAAAACCGCTTTCATTTTCTTGCCTTTTCTTCATGTGATTTTGTTTGATTGCTGGCGCTGCTTTGCACGGTCAAATTGAAAATATTGTTTGGCATTTTCATAGCTGATTCCTTTCACGATTCCCCCTAACAGCTCAAGATCATATGGGGCTTCTCCTTTTTCTACCCAATCACCGATGATATCGCAAAGCAGTCTTCGGAAATATTCATGCCTTGTATACGACAGAAAGCTTCGTGAATCTGTCAGCATCCCAATGAAACGGCTGAACAGTCCAATACTGGATAAAGCCATCATCTGCTCTGTCATCCCTTGTTTCGTATCATTAAACCACCAAGCTGTGCCGTGCTGAATCTTCCCAGGTGTTTTCCCGTCTTGAAAGCTTCCAGCCAATGTTGAAATCACGACATGATCCCTTGGATTCAAGGAATAGAGAATGGTTTTTGGCAATGCATTCTCTTGTTCTAAACGATCCAATATTCGGCAAAGCGGCTTGGCAATGTCTTCATCATTCATCGCATCATATCCTGTATCTGGTCCGAGCCGCTCAAACATTTTCGTATTGTTGTTCCGAAGCGCATTGATATGAAGCTGCATCGTCCAGCCATTCTCGCAATAAGTCTGACCTAGCTTAATGAAAGTTTGTGTTTTAAATTTGATCTTTTCTTTTTCTGTCAATGGATGCCCAGACATTCTTTTATGAAAGATGGCTTCCACTTCTTCTTCAGTCGTTTGTTCATATGTCATTTCATTAATGGCATGATCAGAGATTAGACAGCCCTGTTCATGGAAGAAATCAATTCTTGCAGAGAGTGCTGTCAAAAAATCTTGATAGGATTGAATTGAAGTTGACGAAACCTCTGCCAGCTCGTGAACATATTTTGCAAATAAATCATTCGTTATATCGAGTGCCTTATCAGGCCTAAACCCCGGCAACACTTGCACAGAGAATCCTTCTTCTTGCAGTTTTTGATGATAGTAAAGCGAATCGACTGGATCATCTGTTGTCACCACTGTTTCAACGTTCGATTTTACAATGAAGTCTCTCGCACCAAAACCCCCTGCTTGCAGTTTTTTATTTACTTTCTGCCAAATGATATCTGCGGTCTTTTCGCTTAAGAGTTCTTCAACGTCAAAATAGCGTCTCAGCTCTAGGTGAGTCCAGTGATAGAGAGGATTTCCAATGGTCATAGGTACGGTCCTCGCCCACGCTAGAAACTTCTCGTAATCTGAAGCATCGCCTGTGATATGTGTTTCGGGAATGCCATTTGCTCTCATGGCACGCCATTTGTAATGATCTCCGTAAAGCCATGCTTCGGTGATCGTTTGGAAGGTTTTATTTTCATAGATTTCTTTAGGGCTTAAATGACAATGGTAATCTATAATTGGAAGGTCCTTTGCAAACTCATGATATAGCTTTTCCGCCGTTTGACTGTTGAGTAAAAACTGATCATCTAAAAAGGCTTTCATCAAATTCCCCCATCTCTTTTATAGATAAAAATAATTTGTTCACGTTAACAATTTTATTGTAATCGTTTACAAAATTGATTTCAATCCTAAAACAAGAAAAAACGATCTCCTTTAGAAAAGAAAATCGTTTTTTGGCTATTTTACAGGTGATGATTTTTTTAGGATAATCGCAATAGTTGTTCCAGTACCTAATTCACTTTCAACTTGAATATCACCGTCATGCAGCAAGACGAGCTCTTTTGCTATCGCAAGCCCAAGTCCTGTTCCGTTCGTTGGATCATTTGTATTTGTCCCTCTGTAGTAGCGGTTAAATAGGTGATCAACCGTTTCCTGTGCCATTCCGCGTCCGTTGTCTTTCATTTCGATCCGAACTTCTTCATTTGTTTCAGATAAAACAGCTGTAATTTGGGTGCCTTTTTGGTTGTGCTTGACTGCATTCGCCAACAGGTTTTCAATCACTCGTCTGAACCAAGCTTTGTCGATCTCAAATATGACACCGTTTGTTTGATCTTCAAAAGAGGATGGATAATCTTCAGAAAAGGAGCTTCTTGAAAACTCGTCCATAATGGAAGCTAAAAATTCATTGAGCTCGACCGGATTTCGATTAATAGGCAAGGCACTATTTTTCAATCGGTACGTGAGGTTTAAATCCTCAATCAAGGTCGACATGTATTCTGATTTCTCACGAATGACCTGTCCCATTTCCATGACTTCTTCTTTGGACCATTGATATTGATCAGATTCAAGCATAAGTCCATAGCCGTAAATCGTACTCAGAGGCGTTTTCAAATCATGAGACAGCCCGGCAATCCATTCTTCCCTTGTGGTTTGAATTTTTCTTCGATTTGCTTCATTCTCTTTTAAAGTATATGTGAGCTGATCCATTGTTTTTAGGATATCCTCAAATAAACGGTATTCCCGCTTAATACGGCCTTTTTTATTTTTACTGACTGGAATTCCTTTTCTATTTGTTGGTTCCTGCAATTTATTTTTTGATAAGAAAATCAACCAGCGAATAATGTGATAAATTGGCAGTCCATAGCGATACGAATACCATAATGTCATGACAATAATAATGGTGAGCGCAAGACCTGCGATTAAGATGGTTGTATATTGATTTAAAGCGTCTGTCTCTTTATCGTAAAGTTCGTCTGGGCTGTATACTTTATTTGGTACTGATATGATGATATACAGGTTTTTATTCACTTTCATATAAGACAGATCACTTCTAAATTCCCAAGGTTTCGATTGATACTTGAGCAATTCAACATCTGTTACGTTATGTTTCAAATTGGTGTTGGCTCGTATGCCTTTTAGATATTTTCCTTCTTCATTGAATAGATGCACCGATCCATTCATTCTCTTCAAGAATTCTTTCGTTTCAACCGAATATTGAGATAGCGCAGCTAAGTTCTTTTCATGCTGCTTCAAATAATTGGCTACTTTTGTGCTGTTCGTTTTGAACCCATATAACACGATAAAGCTTTCTTGATTAATTTCAATTGGCCAGAAGTACATTTTGTAATCTTTAAATTGTCTCTTTTCAAAGATCTTGATCATTTCATCCTTTTGATAGGATGTTGGAATGGTTTTAGGGCGGTGATAGCTGTAGATGTTATTTTTTTTTGAATCAATTACTTGCAGCCAGCCGTCTCGTTTTTTCACTGCTTGCTTGAGCTGATCGTCGGCTTCCATTTTTCCATCCTCGTTAAAATAAAGCCAGCTCATGAGTGTATCTCCATCAGCTTTTGTTAAACCGGTTTCAGCCATGTTCTCATAGTGTTTTTTAAAATATAAGTTATCAGAGAACGTTCTCCCGATCATCAAAATGGTAATGACAATAAACATTTGTCCGACAAAGTGAAAGAAAAGTTTTGTTCTTAAATTCATAATTTATTGAGGAACCTTTGCAGGATGCGGTATAAATTTATATCCCATTCCACGGATCGTCACAATATATTCTGGCTGACTTGGATCTAACTCGATTTTTTCTCTCAGCTTTCGAATATGAACCATCACGGTGTTATTATCACCATATGATGGAACGCCCCATACTTTCTCATAGATTTGATCTTTTGAAAGAACCACATTCGGATGATCACAAAAATACTTCAGCAAAGAAAGAAGCTGAGCAGAGCATGCCGTCATCTCTCCTCTTACTTTCAATTCGGCTGCATGAGGATGATAGGAGAAATGGGCATAATGATATTGGCTTTGAGTTTCTTCTTGCTCCTCCTGTAAGGAGATATATGTTCGGTTTAGATGAGCCTTAATTCTAGCCACTAGTTCAAGCGGGTTAAATGGCTTGGTGATGTAATCGTCTGCCCCCTGCGCAAAGCCTGTTAGTTTATCGACATCAGACGTTCTTGCAGTTAAATAGAAAATGGGCGCTTTCGTTAATTTTCTTATGTCAGGCAGAACGTCAAACCCAGACTTACCGGGCATCATTACATCTAGGAGTAAGAGGTGGATGTCCTCATTTTTGACAACATCTAATGCTTCATCTGCATGGTAGGCTTTATAAATATGTTGAAATCCTTCTTTTTTTAATACGCGTTCAACCATTTTTACAATTGCTTCTTCATCATCTGCAATCAATATTTTTGCTGTTTCCACGCATCTCTTTCCTTTCTGACTATGATCTCTAACCGTATATTACCATTGTCTAAAGTAAAAAAGTACCTCTTTTCTGCATAAAAGCGAAATAATATGAACTAGAGAAAATGGCAGCACTAGGAAGTGGCAAACACGCAAAAAAACTCGGCAGTTACACCGAGTTCCTTTACATCTATTATCCATTCACAGCTTCTAGCTTTCGTCCATGATTCATTAAGTCATATGTTAAACAAATCGGCTTATTCGTTCTAGGGTCATGCACAATTTCTGCATCAATATTGAACACCTGACTGAGTACCTCTTTGGTCATGACCTCATGAGGCGTACCATCTTTTATGACTTTTCCTTGATTGAGGGCGATCATGTAATGTGAAAAACGTGCCGCATGATTTAAATCATGAATGACCATCAACACAGTTCGCCCCTGCTCTCTGTTTAAGCGTTCTAACAGCTGAAGTATCTCAAGCTGATGCGCAAGATCCAAATATGTCGTAGGTTCATCTAATAGGAGCAGCTCTGTTTCCTGGGCAAGTGCCATCGCAATCCATACACGCTGACGCTGTCCACCGGAAAGTGCTTCAATTGGCCGATCATGAAAAGCGATCATTCCCGTTTCCTCAAGCGCCCATCTGATGATTCGTTTATCTTCATTTGATAAGCGGCCAAAACCATTTTGATGCGGGAAACGTCCATATGACACGAGCTCATACACGGTCAATCCACTTGGTGCTTCGGGCGTTTGCGGTAAGATTGCCATTTGTTTTGAAATTTCTTTTGTCGGTGTCTCATGGATGGCCTGGCCATTTAAGTAAACAGCTCCTCGATTGGACTTCATAATACGAGACATCGTTTTTAAAATAGTTGATTTTCCGCAACCATTCGGTCCAATCAGTGTTGTCACCTTTCCTTTTGGGATACTGACATTTAATTCTTCTACAATCAAACGGTCTTGATAACCGATACAAAGCTTTTCTGTTTCGAGCGATTTCATATGCTGTCTCTCCTTCCTCATTAGTTCGTTTTCATCAATAAGTAAATGAAGTAAGGTGCGCCTAAAGCAGAAACGACAAGGCCAACTGGCACTTCTGATGGTGCAAGTATGACGCGGCCAAGTGTATCCGCCATTAATAATAACAGCGCGCCAATCAACGCGGAGGCTGGTATCATTCCTTGATGCTTTGGCCCAACAAGCTTTCTCGCCAAGTGCGGTGCGGCTAATCCTAGGAAAGAGATACTTCCTGCAACAGCAACACTCGCACCTGCTAATGCAACGGCAATCAGCATGAACAAACTTCTTTCTTTATGAACTGAAATGCCCAATCCATAGGACAGCTGATCACCTAAATTCATGATATTTAAATAGCGTGATCTGACAAGCGCGAATATAAGGAAAATCAGCATCCATGGCAGAACAGACAAGACGTACGTCCAGCTCGAGCCATAAATGCTTCCAGATAACCACACGATGGCTTGGTTAAAATCATTTGGGCTCATTTTTAATTGAATGACCACAATCGCTGCTGAAAACGCAGCATTGACACCAATACCAGTTAAAATCAATCGGACAGGTGTGATGCCTTTTTTCCACGCTAACACATAGATAAGAAATGCAGCAAAACCTGCACCTATGAAAGCGAAAAGTGGTAATACAAAAATGGTGAAGTCACCTAAATTCGCCATCGTACCTTGAAATGCAAAAATAAACAGCACAACGGCAAAGCCAGCACCTGCATTGACACCGAGAATACCTGGGTCAGCTAAACCATTTTGAGAAACACCTTGCCAAATCGCTCCTGATACAGCAATAGAAGCGCCAACAAGTAAAGCGATGACCATTCTTGGAAGTCTGAATTCGAATAATACTAGCTCATTCATTTCACTTCCAAATCCAAAAAATGTTTTCAATGTATCCATCGGAGAAATACGAATTTCTCCGGTATTTAAACTAATTAGGAACACCGCTACGATCGCGAAAAAGATCATGAGCATTGTTCGTTGATATTTCTTTTTCTTTGCTTGCTGCACCATTTCCATTTAAATTCCGCTCCTTTCACGTCTAGCTAAATATAAGAAGAAAGGAACGCCTATAATCGCAGTAATGGCACCGACTGGCGTTTCAAATGGAGCATTGACCAGCCTTGCAACAATGTCTGCATAAATTAACAAAGTAGCCCCTAAAATAGCAGAGCATGGGATAATCCATCGATAGTCGACTCCGACCAAGAATCGGGTGACATGGGGTATCACGAGCCCGATAAAACCAATAGAGCCAGCTACCGAGACGGCCGCACCCGTTAAAAGAATAACAACCAATATGCCTAGTACCTTGACTGTTTTCGTATACTGCCCAAGTCCTTTCGCCAGTTCTTCACCTAAGCTCAGAACCGTGATCGAACGGGCAAGGATCATTGCAATGACTAGTCCTGCAATGGCAACCGGAATAATGATATGAATGTTGTTCCAATTCACACCTGCCACTCCTCCAGCGTACCAAAAGCTCATGTCTTGAGCGACGTCAAAACGGATAGCAATTGCTGAGGAGATAGAGCTTAAAAGTGCTCCAACCGCCGTACCAGCTAGTGCGAGCTTTACTGGAGTCAGTCCCCCTTTGGACATAGTGCCAACACCAAATACAATAGAGGCACCAAGTGCGGCACCAACAAATGACCAAAGAATTAATGTAAACGAAGATTGGCCAGGGAAAAATGCAAATGCAATGGCAATTGCAAATGCAGAGCCATTTGTCACTCCCATAATTTCAGGAGACGCAAGTGCATTCCTTGTCATCCCTTGCATAATGGCACCTGATACTGCTAAAAAGGCACCAACGAGTGCGGCTCCGACTGTACGCGGCAGTCTCAATTCCCGAATGATTTGATGTGAAGTTTGGTGTGGATCAAAATGAAAAACGGCCTCCCATACAGTTTGTAGATGAATGTTTGCCGCTCCTAGTGATACCGATAAAAAAAGACCAAATGCTAAAGCGATGATTCCTATGATGATAACAGCTGCTGTTCCAAAAGGCTTCGTGACAATATCGATCGTATCGTCGCTTCCTGACAGCTGCTTATTCGATTGTGAGCCCAAAACCAGTCTCTTCCTTTCCGTTCATGTCTATTCTCTATTAGTGATAATGATTATCAATCTCGAAGTCTAGTATATCACTTTCTTTTCTTTTTGAAATCATTGTTCTGATAATTTTCTTTATTTTCACAAAAAAACTGTGAGAATTTCACCATTTTTCTTTAGGTTCTAAAATAGCCGATGCTTTTTTGTTCACATCATGTTACGATAAAATCGAAATTGAGAATCATTATCAAGAGAAGATGAATAGGAGAGAATCTTTGTGAAAATACGAACTGGATTTCTTTTGATTTCTTTATCCATCCTTATGCTCTTTACAGCTGCATGCGGCAGCAATTCAAATAAAGAAGCTGCAGCTAAAAAGAATGACATGATTACATATCAGGATGTAAAAGGCGAAGTCAAGCTTCCGAAAGATCCGAAACGAATTGTGCTTCTTGCAGAAAGCTATTATGGAGACCTTGTGACACTAGACAAGACGCCCGTTGCTACAACTGCACCCATCTTTAAAAACCCTTTTTATAAAGGGAAAACAGATGGAGTCGAAAATCTTGGAACAACCCCTTCTGTCGAAAAAGTTGCCGCTTTAAAGCCAGATATGATTATTGCTTGGGGAGAAGACGAGAAGTTTGATCAATACAAAAAAATTGCCCCCACTGTAGCAGTGAAATACAACCAATATTCCTTCAAAGATCAGCTAAAAGAATTCGGTAAAATGACAGGTACACCGAAAAAAGCAACAGAATGGATCACGAAATGGGATACAAAAATAGCTGAGGTGAAACCAAAGGTAACTAAAGCGGTCGGCAGCAAAACGGTTTCGATCGTATCGCCATTTGATAAAGGTATTTATATCTTCGGAAACACCTTTGCCCGCGGAGGCGAAATCATTTATGACGAGCTGAAATTAAAGGCACCGAAGGCGGTCAAAAAAGAAGCGATCGACAGCGGTACTGGCTATGCAAACATTTCTCTTGAGAAGCTGCCAGAATTTGCAGGTGACTATATTTTCACAGGTCCATGGAGCGGCTCAAAAAGTAAAGGAGACCAAGTGTATCAAAGCAGCATTTGGACATCACTTCCTGCCGTAAAAAATAAACATGTATTTGAAATAGATCCTGTCGGTTACTTCTTTAATGACCCAGTGTCACTAGAAGGTCAGCTAGAGTTTATTGTAGACCGATTGACATCTGCATCATAAAAAAACGTTTCTCCAGAAATGGAGAAACGTCCAGATTAATGACAAAGGGCTCAAATAATCTTGATTTTAGCGCTTTATCCTCTTTTCAGCGTGATAGCGAACCTTTGCAGTCTAGAAAGGACGAGAAGCGGAGCGAGAGAAACGTCTTCCTTATTCGGTCCCTTTGGCAAATCCTTTTGACATGAATGGATAAAGTAAAATCCCCACTAAGAATAAACCAATTCCAAGACCAAATGTTTTCAAGTCAGCTGTTCCAGAAATAATGACCCAAATTGAATACCCCATCGCTATAAGTGCAATGATTCCGTCTCTTGTTCGATTTCCTTTTTGAAGCTCGTACGTATCACCTTGCATGATGACCTTAAAGCTGTAGATTGAAGACACAATATACGGAATGAGATACGCAAGTGTCGCTGATGTCGTTAAGAAGGTAAAAGCTTCATTAATCGTTCGTGACATCACAGAGAAGATAAACAGCTGTGACATGATATTTGTGACAGTTAAAGCGAAAGCAGGACTTCCTTTTTTGTTTGTCTTTGCAAATACTGCTGGAAAATCACCAACCTTTGCTGCTTGATACGGTACTTCTGAACCGAGTAAAATCCAGCCAAGCATTGAGCCAAACAAACAAATAATTGCAAGCAGTGCCATGACAATTCCGCCAGCCGGTCCAATAATAAGCTGAAGCACGTCCACGAATGGTTTATCTGAGCCTTGCAATTGATCGTGGGGCAGAACGCCCATTGTAATCAACGTGATAATCATATAGATCGAAAGAGCAATTAAAAGACCTGTAATCGTCGCACGTTTCACATCACGCTGTGAGGATGCTCTTCCTGATAAAATGACAGCTGATTCGATTCCAACAAATGCCCATAGTGTAGAAATGGCCGCATGATGAATTTGGCCGCCAAGTCCGAGCACTCCTTCGCCGCTTGTTTCAACCGGGAAATAATAATGGTCGAATAATGCTGTTTGGAATGCAAATAATCCGGCGACAATAAAAAGGACGAATCCAAGCACCTTTGAAAAGGTCGTAATAAAATTCAATTTACTTGCAGCACTTAAGCTTGTGATTAAAATGGTATGTGTTCCCCATAGAAGAATGGTACATACGATAAACGTCGTGAGCTGACCAAGTGTGATCGCTTCTTTTCCAAAAGTAAAGATTTCCGTCTTCACCGTGAGAATAGGGAAAAAAGTCGTTAAATAACCAGCAAGGCTCGTAATAATCGCGACATTACTAATCCAGCTTGCCACCCAATATCCCCAAACCATTGTAAAACCGGCCGCTTTCCCTTTTTTCGGATCTTTAAAAAGCGCCCTTGCATAACTTTGTGGTCCAGCCGTCAGCTGCGGCTTATGAATGGACAAATGCCCAAATACAAGTGCAATCATCAGCACACCGCCACCTGTCACAAGCCAAGCCATCGTCACACCTAGTGGACTTGCGTGCTGGGCAAGCGTACTTGGCAGCATAAAGATGCCTGAACCCACCATATTTCCGACGACAAAAGCCGTCAATAACCAAAAACCCCATTTTTTTGTCTGTTCCATTTCCGTACCTCCGTTATATTCACTTTGGACCAGACCCGGCAGTATCTTCATTGATATATTTGTGAAGCAATGACTTACATTCTTTATGTTCGTAATGGATCACTTTTTTTAACAGCATACCCTTATTTTTGTTACTCAGAACATAAAAAAAAGCCTGAACAAAAGTCCATGCTTTTCAAAACATACACCTTGATCTCCGGATAGCCCTCCACGCTTCAAAGACGTGGCAGTCCTGCATTTGTTCAATGCAGACCCAGCATAAAGAAAGTTGGAGCTCTCTCTACACTTCGGCGCTGATGCCTTTTTTCTCATGATCTTCGATTCCATCTCTCCCATGAGTGACTCATCATCCGCGCAACCTCTACCTCACTGAGACATAGCGTGAGGATTTCTATTCATTTTTACTACACGAAGATTATCAAACATTCTCATATCTGTCAAAGGGAAAAACATAGAAAAAAGACAGAGAATTGTTTCTCTGCCCCAAATTATTGACAAAGGGCTAAAATGATCTTGATTTTAGCCCTTTGTCTTCCTTCTTTAAGCGTGATAGAAAACCTTTGCAGTCTAGGAAGGACGAGCACCCGAGCGCAGACCTGACAACGAATGCGAGGCTTTGCCTATACGCTGAGACAGAGAACCGTTTCTCTTCCTTTTACCTGCTTATTGGTGGTTATTTTTCTTCTTTTGTACAGCTTCCTGAAGCGGATCGCCGGCTAGCTCTTTACTTGCTTCTTCTAACAGCTGATTTACCTGCTGATGGTCTTTCTCACTTTTCGCCTTTTTATCCTTTTGGAAAAATGACATCACTGTTTCCTCCCTTTTCATAAAATGCGGTTGCCTGTTTAATTTGTGCTACAGTGCTCAGCATTATACAAGGTGAGAAGCTCAATCATCATGAAAAGTCTGTCTCATTTTTTGCAAATATGTCAGAAAAGTTTTTAAATCTTCCTTTGTGAAGTCTGACATCATATGCTGAATGACTTTTCCGAAAAGACGTGTGTGCTTTTCATAAATAGCCAGCCCTTTTTCCGTGGCTTCTAAACGGACAAGTGATGAATTGTCCTTGTCCCGTTCTCTCTGAATATAGCCCTGCTCACATAATTTATTGACTGCAATGGAGGCTGCACCTGGGTTTAAAGAGAGTCTTTGCTTCAGCTCTTCGGCATGAGATACTTTGCCTTGTATCAAAATAGAAAGAGCATATATCTGCGGAGGCGTGATGTCTTTCTCTAACTCAAGTAACTTACGGTTTAATTTACGGCTGACTTCATAATGTACAAGAACAATTTCTTTTAAAATGTCTGCATTACTCATCCGAATCGCATCCTTATCGTTAGTATCAACATGACTTCCCCCTTATTATAGAATGTTTTTCCATTCAGCCAACCCTTTTGTCCTCTTTTTCTTTAGAAATAAGCCTTGCTGAATGAATCTCCCCTTGATATAGTGAGTACTTGAACTAAAGATAGAACAGGAGTACGCATCATGACAGGAAAAACACACATCATGGGCGGAATTGCCGCCTCCACAGCCGTTGCCTACTATTATGGATTCGACCCAGTGACTATGGCTGCTGCTGGATCAGCAGGTGCCCTGATCCCTGACCTTTGCCATACAAAAAGTAAAATCGGCAGAAAATTCCCGCTGCTCTCGACACTGATCAGTAGTGTGTTCGGTCATCGCACGTTTACACACAGTTTATTATTTCTGCTCATCATTTATTTTCTAGCAACAACATACATTCCAAATGACAGTTTAAGTATCGGTTTATTAGTCGGGATGGCCAGCCACCTCATCCTTGATGCAGGAACAGTAAACGGTATTAAATTTTTATTTCCAGCTTCCATTAAAGTGCGACTTCCCTTCTATGTCAAAACAGGCAGCACAGGAGAACAAGTCGTACTAGCTGCTCTCACCGTCGTCACCTGCTATTACATCGCTGTCATCTGCGGCATCACCATCCCAATCTAGTTCTCATGAATAAAAAAGAGTTTTGCGAAAAACACAAGATATGAATTGATCATTCCTCATTTTTTTAGTAGGTTTAAGATAAGTGTTTTTGCCTTGCAGCTGAATACAGAATGGTGAGGAGCTACATAAATGAAAGCGTTTTTCAAAAATCACTGGTTTTTAGTTTGCTCCATCCTCTTTATGTGGATGAAAACATACATCATTTATCAATTCGGATTTCATATACGAACGGCCAATCTGTTTCACGAATGGCTGCTTTTGATCAATCCACTTAGCTTTTTGCTCCCTTTGTTTGGGATTGCTCTTTTTTTAAATGAAACGAAACAAAAGGTTTTTTTATTGACCGCAAATTTGATTTTAACAGCGATTCTCATATCGAATACGATCTTTTATGGATTTTATATTGATTTCATTACGATCCCTGTCTTATTTCAAGCAAAGAACATGGGAGATATGGGCAGCAGTATGACAGAATTGTTCCACCCGCTGTTTATGCTGATGCTCATTGATTTCGTGGTGCTCGCGTGGCTATTAAAGCGCAAACCTTTAGCACCAAAAGCGTCTTTCAAGACGATCAAAACATATTATGCTGTGTGCTGTAGCTTTCTATTGTTTCATGTCAGCACGGCCATGATGGATCACCCTCGCTTTCTGACAAGCTCTTATGATCGAGAAGTGATCGTGCGGAACCTTGGTCTGTTCCAGTTCCACCTATATGACGGTGCCGCCCAAACGGCACGTATTGGACAAAAGGCCTTTGCTGATGAAGATACACTTTCAACCGTAGCAAACTACACAAAGGCTGATTACAGTGCACCAAACGAAAAGTACTTTGGACTTGCTAAAGGCAGGAACGTTGTGTTCATTTCACTCGAATCGACACAGCAATTTGTCGTTGATCAAAAGGTGAATGGACAATACATCACCCCCTTTTTAAATCAACTTGCTAAAAAGAGTTTTTATTTTGATGAATTTTATCAGCAGACCGAGCAAGGTAAGACGTCAGATTCAGAGTTTATTGTCGCCAATTCCCTCTACCCATCTAGCAGCGGCGCTGTTTTCTTCACAGCAAGTGACAACGAATATGACACGTTATACAAGCAGTTGAAAAAAGAGAACTATCAATCCGTCCAATTTCATGCAAATAATAAAACGTTTTGGAATCGTGATGTGATGTATGAATCGCTTGGGATTGACCGTTTTTATGATGTCGATTCATATCAGGTCAATGAACAGAATTCAACCGGCTGGGGCTTAAAGGATATCGACTTTTTTGATCAATCCATTGATTATTTAAAAAAGCTAAAGGCACCTTATTACAGCACGTTCATTACCTTGACCAATCATTTTCCCTTTGAAATCGACCCGAAGGACCAATTTATTGATGAAATTGATTCATCCAGCACCATTTTAAACCGCTATGTGACGACCGTCCGTTATCAGGATGAAGCAATTAAGACATTTTTTGATCGCATGAAAGAAGAAGGACTGTATGACAATACGATGTTTGTCCTCATGGGGGATCACTATGGAATCTCAGAAGCACATCATGAGGCAATGGCAGAGCTGCTCAATCAAGATGACATCACACCGTTTGATGCTGTCAAATTGCAGCGGGTTCCCTTTTTGATTTACATTCCTGGTGTCACAGATCAAGCTCCGCAGACAATTTCTGAAACAGCTGGTCAAATAGACGTGAAGCCAACACTTCTTCACTTACTCGGAATTGAAACGAAGGATGCCATTCAATTTGGCAATGATTTATTTTCAAACGAACGGACGCCTTTTGCTGTTCTGAGAAACGGGAACTTTATTACAGATGATTATCTCTATACAAAGAACACCTGCTATGATCAAAAAACAAGAGATCCTGTTGAACAGGATGAGGTGTGTCAGCCTTATATCGAAAAAGCCAATAAAGAGCTTTCCTTATCAGACAAAGTGATCAATGGAAATTTGTTACGCTTTTATCAGCATTAAAAGTCGCCATTTGGCGGCTTTTTCTTTTCTCTTTTTAATGAAAACCTATGAATGGTCAATTAAGTTTGCTTATAATAGAGGATACACATGATATTGAATGATAAGAGGTGTGAACATGAAGTATATATTTTTCGCCTTCATCGCCATATGTTTGATCCTAAGCGGGTGTCAAACAGAGATGAAGTCATCGGATACAAGCAAAAAAACAGAGCTTGTGATTTCAGCAGCGGCAAGCCTGCAGGATGCACTAAAGGAAATTGAATCTGCCTTTAACGATGAACATCCGAATGTGACATTAACAAATAATTTCGGGTCATCCGGTGCATTGAAGCAGCAAATCGCTCAAGGGGCAAAAGCAGATCTCTTTTTCTCTGCAGCTGAGGCTCCCTTTGATGAGCTTGTCCAATCTGGAGACATCGATCAAAAATACATCAAGGATGCCATAAAAAATGAGCTTGTACTCATTGTGCCAAAAGATCGTTCTTCCTCTATTAAAAGCTTTCAAGACGTCGAGCACATAAATGGAAAGGTGGCTCTTGGCACACCTGAATCCGTTCCTGCTGGTACATATGGCAAAGAGATTTTCACAAAGCTGAATATCTGGGATCAAGTAAAAAAGAACGCTGTGTATGGCAAGGATGTACGGCAAGTTTTAAGCTACGTAGAAACAGGAAATGTGGAAGCAGGGATTGTGTATAAGACAGACGCCCTCGTTTCCAAAAAAGTAAAAATTGCAGCTGTAGCCAATCAGGACATGCACTCCCCGATCATTTACCCAGTAGGGATCGTCAAAGGGACTGAACATTTAGAGGAAGCCAAGACCTTTTTTCAATTTCTTCAATCAGATACAGCCAAATCGATTTTTAAGAAATACGGCTTTCAAGTGACCTAATGCCTATGGTGACGGAAGAATTTCTATCACCCATCTGGCTGTCCGTTCAGGTTGCTTTTGTGAGCGGGCTGCTTGCCACTGTTTTTGGCACAACGATTGGCTTTTGGATGGCACGAAGCTCGTTTAAAGGAAAAATGTTTGTGGAAACGCTGTTGATGCTGCCACTTGTCCTCCCACCAACGGTCGTAGGATTTTTATTGCTCGTCATATTTGGAAGGTATAGCATGATCGGGGGCGCCATTGAATGGATCTTCCACCAGCCAGTCATTTTCACATGGTGGGCGGCGGTCATTGCATCGACCGTTGTGGCATTCCCACTTATGTATCAATCAGCAAAAGCTGGATTTTCAACGATTGAGTCAGATATTGAAGGCGCTGCAAAAGTAGATGGAGCTCACTCATTCCAAGTCTTTGCCTATATTACTGTCCCCCTCGCTCTGCCTTCCCTGCTGTCAGGAAGTATCCTCAGCTTTGCCAGAGCCCTTGGTGAATTCGGGGCGACCCTAATGTTTGCCGGCAACATCCCAGGGAAAACCCAAACACTCCCAACTGCTATCTATGTAGCGATTGATTCTGGAAGAATGGAGCTCGCTTGGGCCTGGACGATTTGTATGGTGATCTTATCTTTTATCATGCTCTTGGCTGTGCGACGAAGCAGTACGTAAAAAATCCCTCTATGTGAGAATAGGGGGATTTATACTACATATTTACTTTGCCGTTTTACTATAGTATAAGTCAGCAAGGATGACAAACAGATAAGCAATGAAATGCAGATTAGAATTGTGGTTATATTCATCGGAATAGGCACAAATAATTGGTAGTTCCCTTTAAAAGAAAACAGATGCAAAGCTAAGTTGGCGATCATGTTTTTTAAATCAAAGACACCTAAGTTAGGGATCAATAAAAAATAGACCATATAGATTACCACAGATAAAATAAAACTTCGACATAAGCTACCTAAATAAAAAACAAGTGTACTAAATAACCAGCTTGTACATACAACAAATATTAATTGAAGCAGTATAGAATGTTCGGTACTATCTTTATATGTAAACAATTGAACAGATATATCTTTTGATACGACAGAATAAAAGATATGACTAGCCATATATGAAATAAGAGAAAGAATAGGTATTAAAAATAGAATGATTACATAAAGAGACAGTTGCTTTGAAAACAAAACATCCTTCCATTGATATTGAACCGCTTTAATCTTCATCGTTTTATATTTCACATCATATGTCGCTAAATAGATCGCATATAAACCAAATACAAGTGGATAAAAGATAAAACCCATCCATTCTAAATTAGTTGAAATGGCTTGAGTTGGCTCCATCAAATGAAGTGATTGAATAAACTTCTCATAATCATATTTTAAGACGTTTTCTACGACTTCTCCTTCAGCACCTGCTAATTCTCCTTCTTCTATGTTAACTGGCATCGTCAAAGCCTTTTTTATATCAATGCCGAGCTCCTTATATTCACTTTCTGTTTTTACATATTGAGCATAGTTTGATTTTGTTGTTTCATATTGTGCATATACATTCCATAACGAAATCAGCATCAATGGAATAAACAAGATAAGAAATGTCTTAGCATAATATTGATATAAAAACTCTTTTTTCATTAATTTAAAGATATGCTTGATAAATGTCACCCAAATCCTCTCCTTTTTCCTGAAAGTCATGGATTTGAATCATTGATTTGTCTTTTAAAATAAACAATTCATCAACAATAGATGAATAAAATTCAAATTGATGACCAGTAGCAATAATGGTCATGTCCTCTGACCACTTCTTGATCATTGCTTTTAATTCCATCATTGTGCCATAATCTAAACCATTTGATATTTCATCTAAGAACAAATAAGTTGGTTTTGTTAATGCAATGAATATAAAACTCAGCTTCTTTTTTTGGCCATATGAGTAATGTTTGACCTTTTTCTTTAGAATCTCATGTGGTAGATAATCACGTGCCAGTGTCTCACACTTTTTTTTGTCAAAATGGCTATTTAACAATAATCGTATATTTTGATAACCGTTTAGATTCAAATAGAGTGGTGAATCATCATACATGACCTGAATTTCATTTCTTACTTGATCAATTGGCTGATGATTATACAAGATCTCCCCTTCACAATGTTCTAACTGGAGTAAACATTTCATAAAAGTTGTTTTACCAGATCCATTCTTCCCCATGATGAAATTAATTTTTTTATGTTTTATTTGAATATGTAAATCTTCAAATACAGGCTGATGTCGATATGTTTTTGTCAATCCTTTTACATGGATCATTTTCCAAAAACTCCTCTTACTATTTTTTGAGATTATTTATAATATTTAAACAGCGCTACTATGATTTGTAAATAGTTATTAAGTAGCGCCTTTTCTATTAATCTATAATATTAATCCCAACCATGTTTCCCTTTTCCATTAACCCAAACTCGATCTGTAAAAGAGTTACTCACAAAGGTAACATCTCCCCACGGAGTGGGTGCTCCAAACTTAAGGGTTGTTTTATGTGCCCATTTATGAAGTTTAGATCCCTTATAGTATCTTTTAGAACCATTTTTCACTACTTTGTTAGGAAAGACATAGCCCGCATCTTGAGAACCAGAACTCGATTTGACTTTACCCGAAGAATACCTCCAATCAACATATGATTTTGACCATGCCATAAAGCTCCCTCTAGATGTGGTTAGCCTTTTCGCATACACTTTCGAAGCACTTGTAGACATCTCACCTTTATTCGTTTCCTTTATTGTTTGTACATACATGGTACTACTAGAATAATCTTCTTGAATTACTTTTTGTTCCTTACTTAAATCAACATTTGTTGCTTCGGCAAATGTCGTAGGTAGGATCGTGGCACCCAAAGTTAACGACAAGCCAAGAATGACTTTTTTCATATAATTAACCTCCTTTTTTTTACAGTTAATATTTTTCCATATAATTCATTATTGTTCCATAAATTTCATGATATTTAAGATAGTTTTAAGAAGTTCTGCTCATTTTTCAAGATAGCTTAGGATCATAGAATGTCTTTCATTAATAGAAAAAACACCTTTCCATTAGTCACAGAAGTGTATCACTCCTACGCCTATCGAAAGGTGTTCTTATAATTATTCTATTTCATTATTATTCAAACCCAACCGTCATCGTCTCTGGATTCGAGCCGACGCGTTCGTTATTGTTTAATGCATCGATTTTTTCCATGTCTTCTTTGGAAAGCTCGAAGTCAAAGATATCTGCATTTTGTTTGATGCGTTCTTCATTGATTGATTTTGGAATTGTCACGACACCGCTTTGCAGATCCCAGCGCAAGATAACTTGAGCAACAGATTTGTTGTAACGTGCAGCAATGTCCTTCAATACGTCATGATCTAGTAGCTTCCCTTGCATCAGCGGAGACCATGCTTCAATTTGAATGCCTTTTTCCTTTGCATATTGGCGCAGTTCAACAAGTGACAGTTTCGGATGAAACTCAACTTGGTTCACGGCTGGAACAACCTCAGCATCTTTTAACAGCTCCTCTAAATGCTGAATGTAGAAGTTGCTGACACCAATGGCTCTGACTTTCCCGTCTTTATAAAGCTTTTCAAGTGCACGCCATGTGTCTTTAAATGTATCGGCATTTGGGCCAGGCCAATGAATCAAATAGAGGTCTAAGTAATCAAGACCTAATCGGTTTAAACTTGCGTCAAATGCGGCCAGCGCTTTGTCATAGCCTTGATCTGTGTTCCATACTTTAGACGTAATGAATAAGTCTTCTCGTTTCACGCCAGATTCTTTAATCGCTTTTCCTACGCCTGTCTCATTTTTATAAACGGCTGCCGTATCAATGCTGCGATACCCGTTTTTTATGGCTGCTTTTACGGCATCTACCACTTGATTGCCGTCCTCCACTTTGAATACACCTAAACCAAACCAAGGCATTTCCACTCCGTTATTCAGTGTTACGGTATCATTCAAGCTTTTGACCATGTTAACAACCACCTTTTTTATAGATTCCATCTTTTTCATTATCTCATGTTGTGCTTCAAAACTCTATTATCAGGCGTTTCTCTTCGCTTCGATGGCTAAAAGTAAAGCACCTGTTATGCCAGCCTTGTCCTCAAGTCCAGGGGAGACAATGTATGTATCAAGAGGCGGCAGGTCTACATAATCATTGACATAAGCAGCTAGCTTCTCTCGAATGAGTGGAAATAACTGCTTTTGTTTCATGACGCCTCCACCCATTATGATGCGCTCTGGGCTTAGAATGAGCGAGTACTGCATAAGCGCCTGCGCTAAATAATCGGCTTCAAGTGCCCAAACCGTTTCTTCCTGCGTCAGCTCTTTGGCAGGTTTTCCCCACCTTTTCTCAATCGCAGGTCCTGCTGCCAGTCCTTCTAAACAATTTCCATGTGCTGGGCAAACACCTGCAAATGGGTCAGATTCATGCTGCCTGACAAGAATATGCCCCATCTCTGGATGTGAATGACCGTGTAGAAGCTCATTTTTCACAACAGCTCCCGCACCAATACCAGTACCGACCGTAATATACATACAGCTGCTCAGCCCTTTGGCAGCCCCTTTCGTTAATTCACCTAATGCGGCCGCATTGACATCTGTTGTAAAGGACACTGGGACACCTAATTGCTTCTCAAGCTCCGGAATGAACGGGTAATGCTTCCACTCCACTTTCGGCGTGTTCATGATATAACCGTACGAAGGATCATCCTTTTGCACACAAATTGGTCCAAAGGAGCCGACACCTAATGCTGTAATTTCATGCTGCTCGAAAAATGGAATGAGCTTTCGTAATGTTTTTTCCGGGTGCTCGGTAGGAATCGTCATTTCCTTAAGAATGTCTCCATGTTCATTGCCGATTGCACAACAAAATTTTGTACCCCCAGCTTCAATTGCTCCATAATACGCCATCTTGATCTCCCCCTGCTCGTTCTCTTACTTCATCATAAAACATGGGGGAGAGGATGACAACATCACGTATTGGTGAGCAGAACAGCTTCCATGTCATTGATATACTCCCTTAAATGATGGGCAATATCACGATTGACCTCACCATTTTCATATAAGGTTTGAATTTCATTTCGAATCGTCTGTACAGCTTGGAAGTTAAGCTCTTTTTTCTTCCGGTCAAATGAACGGTCTTTTTGCTGAAAGAAGCTTGGACCATGTTCACAGCGGAAAATCACTTGGTTGTAAAAACCAATGACTTGGTGACACGTTTGTTGATTCTCATCTGTCATATGGTGTTTAATCGAGTCTACCGCAGCTTCAGCCGTTTTCTTACGGATTTGTTTGTACGAGTCCTCGTTTTCTAAAATGCCACTTGAAATACGCTGATTCGGCTGCCATAATTGCAGCCATTGAAGCAAGCGAAGAAACTTCACCTTTGAAAAACGAATTTTAAAGGAGTTTGAATACAGCATTTCCAGCTCATGAAATCTCTCCTGTAGCTCGTAGGCTTCTTCTTTATCTAATTTCTCTTCATCAATTAATTGCTGAAGCTTCATTTGCTCTGCTTTAATTCCATGCAATCTGATTTTTCGTTCCTGTTTTCTCATCCCAAATTGGTACGGCTCACGCTGGATATTTCTCAGCTTTATTCGGTAATCATTAATGAGTGCAAGGGATACTTCCCTGTTGTCCTCATTCATACCTTCTTTTAAGGTTTTAATCGCACTTCTCAGCAGCTTCCGTTTCGCATGCTGGATCTTTGTATCCAAGTCCACATCGATTTGCTTATCTTTTTTCTCAGATAAAAGAGGCAATAATACACTAGCTAAAATGAGTGTACATAAAATCACGCCGGCTGCGAGGAAAATGATCAAGTGCCGCTCAGGAAATGGTGATCCGTCCGCAAGCGTAAATGGTATTGAAAAGGCACCTGCTAAAGTAACAGCACCACGAACACCAGAGAATGTCATCAGCATCGAAGCCCGCAGCTTCGGTTTTTTCACATTCTGCTTTTTCGTTACACTCCAGTTACCTGCCCAGAACAGCCATACCCATAAGAATCTTAGAACCATGAGACAGAGTGTAATGATTAAAATGTAACTGATGACCTGCATATTATTAAATGCTTCATCTTGAAAAATGACTGAGGATACATCAGGAATCTGCAATCCAAGTAACACGAAAACAAGTCCATTTAATATAAATAAAATAATATTCCATGTGTTTGATGAAGCGATTTGCAGTTTGGCTAAATTCGCTTCCATTCGATCTTGCTCAATGGCATGTGTCACACCGCCAGCCACAACCGCTAAAATCCCGGATACACCGATTTCTTCCGCAGCTAAATAAATGACAAATGGTGTAAGGATTTGCAGGATGATGTGCATTGTAACATCGTCCATTCCTAAACGACGGAGAAAATAGCGAAAACGAATGATAAAAAAGGATAGAATAAATCCAGTCAATAAACCGCCTGCGGCAATCAGCACAAAGCTAAAGGATGCCTCAGCAATAGAAAAAGCTCCAGTCACCGTTGCAGCAATGGCAAATTTAAAGGCGACAAGTCCTGACGCATCGTTCATCAGCCCCTCGCCTTCCAGCAGTCTCATGATGCCCTTTGGCATATTCACACGACTGGATAAGGCACTAACTGCCACCACATCTGTCGGTGATAAAATCGCTGCAAGTGCAAATGCGGCTGGAAGCGGTATGCTTGGAATCATCCAATGAATGGTATATCCCGCTACAATAACGGTTGCAAACACTAAACCAAGCGCTAAAAGAAGAATAGGTGCTCGTAATTTCCATAACTCGTCCCTTGGGGTACGCTTCCCGTCATTAAATAACAGGGGCGCAATAAATAGAACAAAGAAGAGTTCAGGATTTAAAGAAATATGTAAACCTGAAGGAAAGGCTGCCACCAATATTCCTAAGCCCACTTGAATTAACGGAACAGGAATAAAGGGGACAAAACGATTGATAATATTAGATGCTGCAATGAGTGCTAGTAGTACAAGCACTGACAAAAAAATCTCCACTAGTACATGTCCCTCCTATCTCAAATTTTTCGTCAAGTTTTGCTTACATGCAAAGATGTGTTCATTTTATGCTCATGCATCCGTCCAGTCATAAGTGCTTTTTTAGTATCCCGCAAAAAGCGAAACCAACACATAACAATCCATCTAGGCAAAAAAAGGCTGAATCCAGATATTCAGCCAGCTGACAAAATTTTCATCACATGTATTGTTCTAATGATGAACAAAAGACCCTGCTTTTATTTTACACGAAAACTCCATCATCTGCTGACATCCAGCTCTTATGAAACACAAAAAAAAGAGCGAAATCGCCCTTTTTGTTTTACCCTTTATTTAAAAAATAAGACCTGGCGGGAAGCCGCCATTTGAATAAGTAGGAACATACCCTGCATATGACGAGGATGACAAACAGCAGATATAAAGCAAGCTCTCCTTGCGCTAAGCCGAGCCCTACGAATAAGCCGCCAAGGGCTGCCCATACTGCGTAAATCTCTGCTTTTAGCACAAGCGGCTTACGTCCTGCTAATAAATCACGCACAATTCCGCCGCCGCTCCCTGTCAAAATGGCTGCCACAATGACCGCACTGAGCGGGAGTTCTCTTTGTACAGCAAATAATGCGCCTTGAATCGCAAACGCTGCTAATCCGATCGCATCCGAGAAATTCCCCCATGTGCTCCAGTGCTTGAGCAAAAGCTTTGGAAAAAGAAACACAATCGTAATGGATACAAGGGCAATCGTAAACATTTTGCCCTGTGACCATAAAGCAGACACCGGAAGACCAATTAATAGATTCCGAATCGCTCCACCGCCAAATGCTGTCACAATCCCTAAAATGTACACACCAAGAATATCGTACTCTTCCTCCATTGCCACAATCGCACCACTAATGGCGAATGCGACAATGCCAATGATACTTAAGACTTCCCATGCCATTTTCCGCTTATCTCCTTACCATTATCTGATCATCTAACACTACCCCCTTAATGTATATCTGACACAGGCGAAAAGCAATACAAATTTTCTTTAAATTTTATCTTTTTGCAAAAATAAAAAATAGCCCGCTTTAGTAGCAGGCTATCTTCCTCAATCTTCTTTTGCATTTAACATCAGCATGCTGATGATGATGAGAATAAATGCGATAAGAGCTAATAGTGGAATGGTGATAAAACCAAACCAGTTCAGATAATCAAAGGAACAAGGAACGCCGCTCAGGCAAGGGCGAATGGATGCAAAACCTGGTATCTTTTGTTCCATATAATGATAAATGGAAAAACAAGCACCAATCACAGCCAAAGGCAGAACGTAATACTTCACTTTGATATCTCCTCTGAATGTAGCAATGCCAAGTAAAAGCACGAGCGGGTACATGAAAATGCGCTGAAACCAGCAAAGGTCGCATGGGATAAACTTCTTTACTTCACTTAAATACAGGCTGCTCATCGTTGCAACGATAGAAACGATCCAAGCACTGTATAAGTAAACAAGCTTATTCTTCATGATTTTTTCCCTTTGAGCTCTTGATCAATTAAATCTTTGATTTCATCATAGTCATAAAAGTTTTGCACTTGTTTATTGTTAATGAAAATAGTTGGTGTTGCATTGACTTTATATTGGTTCACTAGCTGATCGTCTGTGTTCAGCTGCGGCTGATATGTTTTCTTTGATAAGTTATCTTTTAGCTTGTCTGTATCTATTTTTGTTGTCTTTTTCGCTAGTTCCGTCAGCTTAGCAGGCGTGACCCATTCTGCTTCACTATCTGGTTGTGCTTGATAGACAGCTTCATGAAATGCCCAAAAGTTTTTCGGATCTTCTTTCAACACTTCTTCAGAAGCTAGTGCAGCTAACACTGCCCCATCTCCATGAACAGGAAGTGGGAAGTTAATAAACGAAAATGAGACATCGCCTTTATCTATGTAGTCCGCTTTCAGTTTCGGGAAAATGTCTGTATCAAATGCTTTACATGATGGACATTTGTAATCCCCAAACTCGACGATTTGCACCGCTGCGCTTTTGTCTCCCATGACAGGCTGACCTTTAATAGAAGGCTTACTGTCAACTGTTTGTGCTTCTTTGTTGTTGTTATTCCCAATCACAACAAAGAGACCAATGAGAAGAGCTGCAATGATGGTTAAAATGACAGCAAATTTAATGGATGAAGATTGATTATTTTTTTTACTCACATAAGCACCTACCTTATCTTTATCATTCCTAAAAAAGAAAAAGGATAACAGCTGAGAAAAATGCCATTATCCAACTTCTTCTATCTTAACAAGAGGGGGTCCATTATGAAAGATGGTATTCATGAATTTTTCCTTACAATTTTATTTCATGACCCTCATCGCATTTAAAACAGCGAGTACGGTGACACCGACATCCGAGAAGACAGCTTCCCACATGGTCGCAATACCGAATGCACCGAGTAATAGGAAAACACCTTTGACTCCAAGAGCAAACGCAATATTCTGCCAGACAATCCTTCTTGTACGTTTAGCAACAGCAATGGCTTCTGCAACCTTTGACGGCTGATCTGTCATGATGACGATATCTGCCGCTTCTACAGCTGCATCTGAACCAAGTCCGCCCATCGCAATTCCTATGTCTGCTCTAGCTAATACTGGTGTATCATTAATTCCATCCCCAACAAATAATAATTTTTCTTGAGGAGCTTTTTTCTGATCAATTTCTTCTAATTTCGTTACTTTATCCTGCGGTAATAATTCGGCATGCACTTCGTCAATGCCAATTTTCTGTGCGACCGCTGTTCCAACTTGCTTAGAATCACCAGTCAGCATAACTGTTTGAATGCCAGATGCTTTTAGAGCAGAGACGGCTTCAATTGCATCGTCCTTCAATTCATCTGCAATCAAGATCGATCCGGCAAACTCACCGTTCATCGCCAAGTACACAACCGTTCCGCTTCGTTTTTCTTTTTCATACGTAATGCCTTCTCGTTCCATCAGACGATGATTTCCCGCTAAGACATGAGAACCGCTGATGGTCGCTTTAATTCCATGTCCCGCAATATCCTCATATGCTTCGATCTGACTTTCATCAAGCGGCGAACCATAAGCCGCTTTAATCGATTCAGCAATAGGATGTGAGGAATGGGCTTCTGCTAAAGCTGCAAAAGAAAGCAGCTCCTCTTCTGACCACTTGTCACTAGCTGTCTCGATATTGGTCACTGTGAAATTCCCTTTTGTGAGTGTGCCCGTCTTATCAAATACAGCATAGCTGACAGAGTTCAGTGCTTCTAGATAGTTACTTCCTTTTACAAGGATACCTCGTTTAGAAGCTGCCCCAATTCCCCCGAAGAATCCTAATGGGATGGACACTACAAGCGCACAAGGACAAGAAATAACTAGGAAAACGAGTGCCCGGTAAACCCAGTCAGACAATTGTGCTGATGGAATGAAAAGCGGCGGCACAAAGGCAAGGAGCAATGCTAATACAACGACAGCAGGTGTGTAGTATTTTGCAAACTTTGTGATAAAGTTTTCTGTCTGTGCTTTTCGACTGCTTGCATTCTCAACCAAATCTAAAATTTTCGTCACTGCCGATTCGCTTAGCCCTTTTTGCACTTCAATTTCAAGAATACCGTTTTGATTCACAAACCCTGCAAGCACTTCTTTCCCTGCTTCTACGTCCCGCGGCACGGACTCACCTGTTAATGCTGAGGTATCCACGAGTGAAAAGCCTTCAATGACAAGGCCATCGAGTGGAATTTTTTCGCCCGGTTTCACGACAATACGGTCACCGACTTTTACTTCTTCCGGCTTCACTTTTTTCGTTTCATTTCCTACTTTGAGATTCGCATATTCAGGGCGGATATTCATTAATTCACTAATTGAACGTCTTGAACGGTTCACTGCTGCCCCTTGGAACAGCTCTCCAATTTGGTAAAACAGCATCACAGCGAGTGCCTCTGGATATTGCTGGATAACAAAAGCACCAGCTGTTGCAATGGTCATTAAGAAGTTCTCATCAAATACTTGGCCGCGCACGATATTTTTCAGCGCTTTAAAAACCACATCACCGCCGACTAGTAAATACGCTGCGAAAAACATGATAAACTTCACTAAGCCATCTTCAGGTATAAAATAAGCTGCTGTTCCAATGACTGCACCGCCAATTAATTTCAGCACAATCGCTTTTAAATTCTTTGTCCCATGATCATGATCGTGGTGATGTCCTTCTTCTTTTGGTGATACACTCACATGAGGTTCGATGGACTGAACGGTTTTTTCAATACGCTTTGACATCGTTTCTTGCTTATCTGCATGTGTAACAGTCAATGTCCCTGTCGCAAAATTAACGGAACAAGCTTCAACGCCATCCATTTTGCTGACACCTGTTTCTATTTTACGTGCACAATTTCCACAATCAAGACCACTTAATACGTATTCATCCTTCATTTTTTTCATGTTCTCACCTTTTTCTATATGATAAGTAACGTTCCCTGGATCGA
Source organism: Bacillus safensis (assembly GCA_030159235.1). Lineage (GTDB taxonomy): Bacteria > Bacillota > Bacilli > Bacillales > Bacillaceae > Bacillus > Bacillus safensis_B. The sequence goes on from BSBG01000001.1 coordinate 98,892, forward strand.
TTAAACCTATTATCAATCAAAAACTTTATATATGAGCATATATTCATATATTGGATTACTCTTATTATATGAAGAAGTCTTATCTTCTGTCAATCATTTATGAAGAAATAATTGGTTTTTTTGTATCCAATCAAGTCACATGAAGTTTCAATCAACCAAGCTCATGTCCCCCTCTTTTCGCATAACATAAAAGCGATCGTTTGACCTCTGACGAAATAAGTGCAGTATTTCTCTTTACAAAAGAAGGACATACGCTTAAAATAAGATAAAAGTTTCCCTAAGGAAACAAATTAGCATTAAAGAATCATTTCATCCTTTAGTCAAAATTATTTAGTGTATGCATATATCTTTAGGAAGTGCAATGATGATTGAAAGGGGCCTCAAAGAGATGTCAAATGCTTTAACAATCGATCGTCTTCATGTCTCATATCATGGGCAGGATGCTTTAGAGAACGTCTCTCTTTCCATACAGGAAGGGACAATGACAGGAATTATAGGTCCAAATGGTGCCGGTAAATCAACGTTACTCAAGGCATGTTTGGATTTAATTGAAAAAGACCAAGGGGATATCCGCTTTTTTGACCATCCTTTTAAACAAGTTAGAAAACGAATCGCCTATGTACCACAGAGAAATGATTTAGACTGGACGTTTCCCATTCATGTGCTTGATACCGTGCTACTTGGAACATATCCGAAGCTCGGCCTGATGAAACGTCCGAAAAAAGAAGACCGGGCATATGCGTACCACTGTTTAGAAAAGGTCGGTATGCAGGACTTTGCCAAAAGACAAATCGGTGAGTTATCCGGCGGTCAACAGCAGCGTGTCTTCCTTGCCAGGGCTCTTGCTCAAAACGCACAGCTCTTCTGTTTGGATGAACCATTTGTCGGAATTGATATGGCAAGTGAAGAAACGATGGTTCGCATTTTGAAAGAATTACGAGATGAAGGGAAAACCATTTTGGTTGTCCATCATGATTTAAGTAAGGCCGATGATTACTTCAGCCATCTTGTTCTGTTAAATAAAAAACTCATTAAAGCAGGACGTGTACACGACATCCTTCGCCCCGAGATCATGCTGGAAGCATATGAAACACAGCTGCCATTCTTAAAATCAGCAGGAGGAGACGTGTAATGGAATTTTTAACAGGACTTTTTGAATATGCTTTTTTACAAAAAGCGTTATTTACATCCGTCATGGTGGGCATCATTTGCGGTGTTATTGGCTGCTTTATCATTTTACGCGGCATGGCCCTGATGGGGGACGCCATTTCACACGCCGTACTGCCAGGGGTCGCCATCTCTTATATGCTGGGAATTAACTTTTTCTTCGGGGCTGTCTTAACTGGCGTGTTAACAGCGATTGGCATCGGATACGTGAGTCAAAACAGCCGCATAAAAAATGATTCTGCCATCGGCATTGTCTTTACCGCCTTTTTCTCCATCGGGATCATTTTAATCACATTCTTGAAAAGTTCCAGCGATTTATATCATATTCTGTTTGGAAACGTTCTGGCTGTTCGATCATCTGATATGTGGATTACGCTCGGTATCGGCATTTTTATCTTGCTTGCCGTCATCGTTTTCTACAAAGAACTGCTCATTAGTTCATTTGATCCAGTGATTTCTTCGGTATACGGTTTACCAAATCGTTTGATCCATTATTTTCTCATGACCTTGTTAACCCTTGTGACCGTTGCGTCACTTCAAACCGTTGGAATTATTCTTGTCGTTGCAATGCTGATCACGCCGGCAGCCACCGCGTATCTCCTAACAGACCGGCTGTGGATCATGCTTTATTTATCTGCATTCTTCGGTGCAATTTCTGCCGTCTTAGGTCTAGGACTGAGTTTTACGTATAACTTGTCATCTGGCGCTTCTATCGTGCTGGTTGCGACCATTTTATTTGGCAGTGCCTTTATCTTTTCACCGAAGCAAGGGATTCTATGGAGATCATTAAAATCTAAACAAAAACGAACGCAGTTAAAAAAGGAAGCGTCTATGTAAAAGGAGGACATATATGAAGAAGGTATTTGCAATCCGTTTGACCGCAGTATTCATTGCCCTTTTGGTCATCGCAGGCTGTTCTACCCAGCAAAAGAGTTCCGGTAAAGATGACGGTAAATTAAAAGTTGTCACGACCTACTCCATTCTTTATGACATTGTGAAAGAAGTAGGCGGGCAGCATGTCTCTATTCACAGCATTGTTCCCATTGGTACAGACCCACATGAATTTGACCCACTACCAAAGGATGTTCAATATACGACGGATGCAGACCTTGTTCTATCTAATGGCTTGAACCTTGAAACAGGGAATGGCTGGTTTCAAAAACTGCTTGAATCAAGCGGCAAGGCCGGGGATGATGCACCTGTATCCGAGCTAAGTAAAGGCGTCAAAGTGAAGCATCTGTCTTCAAAAGGGCTCGAAAGCCAGCAGGATCCCCACGCATGGCTGAATGTCGAGAATGGGATTCTTTATGCACAAAATGCCCGAGATGCACTCATTCAAGCAGACCCTGAGCATAAAGAAGATTACGAAAAAAATGCAGAAGCCTATATCAAAAAGCTTCAAACGCTTCACGATGAAGCAAAAGACAAGTTTGATCAGCTGTCAAAAGACAAAAAACTCCTTGTCACAAGTGAAGGAGCATTCAAGTATTTTGCAGAGGCGTATGGACTAAAAGCCGGCTACATTTGGGAAATCAACACAGAAAGTGAAGGAACACCTGGACAAATGAAGCGCATCATTCATTTTGTCAAAGATCATCAAGTTCCTGCTCTCTTTCTGGAAACAAGTGTCGATAAACGCAGCCTTGAAAGCCTCTCTGAGGAAACCGGGGTTCCGATCAAAGGAAAAGTCTTTACTGACTCTATCGGAAAAGAAGGTGAAGATGGAGACAGCTACTATAAGATGATGAAATGGAATATTGACACCATTTACAAAGGGTTGTCATCATAAGGAAAGACAGGTGGAGTGAATCCGCCTGTCTTTTTTATCAGCCTGCTATATTGTCTGGATGCTTTTTCGGCCAAATGACGTAGCTGATGCTAATGACGAAATCAATGGCTAAGACCATCCCCCACACACTGACAAGCTGCATTAGCGATTCCGTTCGTTCTGGTGCTTGGATGAGATAGGTCAATCCATATAGCAGCCCCGCTCCGATGACATAAGAGATGAAATGCCGCGTCCAGCCCACCATTTCATACAGCGACCTCTCCCTTCCGTACTTTGGTTTCTCCTTTGGCTTCGGACCTCCTGCAAAACGATAAGCAAACCGGACATCTGCCCACTTCACCATTTGATGTCCAAAGGCAAGGCTCACACCGATATAAACAGCCGCAAGCCCGTGGATGACGCTCGCCACGGCCCCCTGTCTTAAATCCATATAAGTAGCCGCAAGAAGGATTAGATCCAAAATTGGCGTACAGACAAGAAAGAAACCACCCCACTTTTTCTGTTTAAATACATAACGCAGTGTTAAACCCATTAGAATAAACAGCCAAAAGCCAATTTCACATGCCACAATCAATAACCCGACCAATTGTCCCCACACCCTTTTTAACACATTTGTACTAAATAAAAAATAACACACCTGTGTTAAAAAAACAATAGCTGTGCTAAAATCAATGTATGCCAAAAATCGTCGATCACCATAAACAAAAACAAAAGGTCGCTCAAGCTGCAATGAGAGTGATTAAACAAGAGGGATTGGAGAGCGCTTCTGTACGAAAAATAGCAGTGGAAGCTGGAATTTCAGCCGGCTCAATGCGTCATTATTTTTCCACACAGCAAGAGTTATTTCTATTCTCCATGAATTTAATTCAGGAAAGAGTCAAGGAGCGGATTACAGGACTTCCATTAAAAGGTTCAACGGAGGAAAATGTCATCACTTTATTGGAGCAGGTTCTTCCGCTTGATGAAGAACGAAAATTTGAAATGGAGGTGTGGCAGGCTTTTACAGTCAAGGCGCTGACTGAACCAGATCTACAGCCGCTCAATGCAAAGATGTATGACGAGCTTTTCCAAACGGCCAAATTTTGCTTAATGAAATTGAAAGAGGATGGGCTGCTGCTAAATCATATCGATCTTTTATTAGAAACTGAGCGGCTTTATGCGATCATCAATGGGCTTGCATTGAATGGAATCGTACAGCCTGATCGTTTACCGCCTCAGCACATACGCTCCGTGCTGCAAAGGCACCTACAATCCATCACCAAAAAAGACATGTCTCCCTAATTGGAGAACATGTCTTTTTTTAATCTTCCATAAAAATACGTTTGGCTTCGTAGTAGAGCACCTGCACAAATTTCTTCACATTGATACGGGTATGTTCTTCTCTTCCGCTCATCTCTTTTGTCAATTCACTCATTTTCTTTCGCACGATGGTGAAATCGAAAAATTTAGATGCATAATTTTCAAACGTTGGATGCGAAAAATCAGTTAACCCAAGTGATGCGATGTGTTTCAATGATTGGTTAATCGCACGCCTTACCCGCTGTTCGGCTGCCTTTGCTTCTCTTGCAATATCTGCCGATGTGTAAGGCTCACTTAATTTATCCTCCGTGATCCCAGTGAAAATGATCTTTAAAGAAGGAAAGGAATCGTGATGATCAGCATGTAGCGTTAAATATTGATCTGTAAACAGAATCATATCTAATAAATCTTTAGATCCCTTCTCACCCACAATGCCAAGCTCCGCCAGCAAGAACTGCCCTGCCTCTGCAAGACTTTTCCCCCGCTGTTTCGTTTTCGTCTGACCGCGCTGCTGAAATTGCATGACAGATTTGAGTGAGTGCTGAATATTTTCAATTGAATGCTCTAAATGAAGACGTTCAATCATGAGATGAAGAACACTTAAAACCTCTACACGATTGATCGGCTTTGTTACATAATACTCAACGCCAAGCGTATACGCCTGTCCAATTAATTCCTTTGTTTCAACCTGTGACAGCATTAAATATTTCCCATGAAACTCATCCTTGATCGCTCGAATCGTTTCAAGCCCATCCCTTTCCGGCATCAATAGATCAATACATAAGATATCAATGTGCAAATCATTTAAGTAGCTGGCGGTTAACTCTGCGCCATCCTCTGCTTCTCCGGCCACAATGCCAAGCTCTTCATCTTCAATGAGCTGAGCCAGTGAAGAACGAACGGCTTCATCATCATCAACAATAAAAAATCTCATCTCCCAATCCCCTCTTTTCTACTGACTTGATCTACTGGTATCGTTAACGTAAATATCGTTTGTTTATTTGGGATACTTGTCATCTCAACACTTCCGCCAAGCTTCTCCGCTGTATCCTTCACATAGGAAAGCCCAATACCGCTAGACGGATTCCCTACCTGGTCGTATTTTAAAGTGAAGCCCGGTTTAAAAATAACATGATGATTACGCTCTTTAATGCCAGGCCCGTTGTCACTGATTTGAAAAATCACATGGTTCTCTTTCTGTGATATGGAGAGTGACACCTCTCCATCTACTGGAATGGCTTCGACTGCATTGGATACGATGTTATTTAACAAAGATAGAATGGTATACACGTGATAGGACGGGTGCTGCCCATCTTCATCATAATGAAAGACGATGTTTTTTTTAAGTGATTCTGCGTAATTTTCATGGATGCGGATCACAAGCCCAGCGATATGATCAGGACTAGCATAGGCCTGAAAATTTTCCTCATGAATCAGCTTTGATAATGCAGAAAAAATCCGCTGATTATCCTTTTTGATTTCATGCACCTCTCCTGCAATCTGCAAGGCGGTTTTACCGAGCTTTTTCAAATCCAATGATTCCGCATCCTTTGCGTGATGAAGGGATTGATACAATTGATAGGATGTGGCCGTAATGTGCTCAGCATGTGCGAGTGTTTTATGAAAATATGTAGATTCCGAGTAAAGGTTAGACAGGAGCATAAGCAAATGTTCCTTTTCTTTTTTCATCTGACGCTCTCTCGCCTGCTCTTCATATAATCGAATCATCGTATAACAAGCCAATACGAAAAAGCTTCTGAAAATTGCCAAAACAAATAGTTGAAACAGCGTGCGCACCGTTAAAATTTCATCAATGGTGCCGCGAAGCGCAATAATCTCAACAACGCTCGCGCACAGTTCCATGATGATGCCTGTCGCCCCAATCAGCCAAGGCTGATCGCGGAAACGTCTGACCTTTAAGAAATAAAAGAGCGTGCCATAGACAACGTAATAAAGCAGGGAAGGAAATCTTAGTGAGACCGCCTCTTCCAGCGGAAGATGCCCTGTCACAGTTGTATCAAGCATTACGCGAAACGCAAAAACAGAAACCCCTGCAATGATGCCGCTTGCCCAAGCCGGGAATCTTTTCATTTGAAGCAGGATAAAGAAAAAGACAACGGTTCCAAAGCTGACCCGAAAGCTGTCTTCAAATGGATAAAATTTAAACTCTCCGCCAATCGGCGTGAGAACAATGAGCATCACAATTAAATAAGGCTCTGTATTCAGCCATTTTTTCAGTAGATTCAAACGCAGTCACATCCCTAATAATTGACGATAGTATACTATGTGAGCTCAAGAAAAACAAACATCCATGAAAAAGCGCACACCGGAAATTTGCCGGTGTGCGCTTCTCATGATGCCGCTTAATCTTCTAAACGATCCTTTTCTAAAAGTGATGCGCCAGCAATGCCTGGTTTTGTCATTTCAAAAGGATTTAAGATGATGTCAAGCTCTTCCTCTGTTAACACATCATTTTGCAGACAAAGCTCACGTACAGATGCGCCTGTAAGGATAGCTTCTCTTGCAATTCGTGCAGCCGCTTCATAACCAATGTGCGGGTTCACCGCCGTCATGACACCGGCACTCTTTTCTACATATTCTTTTAATCTCGTTTCATCTGCTTTTAGGTCACGCAAGCAGTTGTCCACGAAGGACTCGAATACATTTTTCATCATGCTGAGAGATTGAAGTAAGTTGAACACTAACACTGGTTCCATCACGTTCAGCTCAAGCTGACCAGCCTCTGATGCAAGACAGATCGTGTGATCATTCCCGATAACTTGGAATGCCACTTGGTTCATGACCTCTGGCATAACAGGGTTGACTTTCCCTGGCATGATGGATGAGCCTGGCTGTCTCGGCGGCAAGTGCAGCTCACCAAAGCCTGCTCTTGGACCTGAAGCCATCAAACGAATATCGTTTGCCATTTTGGACATGTTCATCATACATACTTTAAGCGCGGCCGATACTTCTGTATAAGCATCTGTATTTTGCGTTGCATCGACTAAGTCTTCAGCTCCAACTAACGGCAATCCGCTAATGTCAGAAAGATAGCCAACCACTTGGCGAATATATTTAGGATCAGCATTTAAGCCTGTACCGACTGCTGTTGCTCCCATATTGACTTCATATAAATGCTGTCTAGACTGCTTGATACGTTTAATATCACGAGCAAGAACTTTTGCATAAGCACTAAACTCTTGTCCAAGTCTAATTGGAACAGCGTCCTGAAGATGCGTACGTCCCATTTTGATGACATGATCGAATTCCTGCGCTTTTTCAGTCATGACTTGATGCATGTTTTCCATCGTATAAAGTAGTTTTTCAATCATATTTAATGTTGAAATATGAATCGCTGTTGGGAAAACGTCGTTTGTTGACTGCGACATATTCACATGTGTGTTTGGACTTAGCTCAGTATAAGCGCCTTTTTCCTTTCCTAGTAGTTCAAGCGCTCTGTTTGCAATGACTTCATTGGCATTCATATTCATTGAAGTGCCAGCCCCGCCTTGAATTGGATCGACAATAAATTGATTGTTCCATTTTCCTTCAATAACCTCATCTGCGGCTTGAACAATTTTTTCTCCAAGACCAGAATATAGTCGCTGTGTATCCATATTTGCAAGTGCGGCTGCCTTTTTGACAATCCCTAATGCTTTGATGAGTTCCTCATGAACACGGTAGCCTGTAATTGGAAAGTTCTCCACTGCACGTAATGTTTGAATTCCATAATATGCTTGCGTGTCTACTTCCTTTTCACCTAGAAAGTCTCGTTCGATTCGAACTTGCTTATCCTGTAGCTTCGTCATTTGAAAAGATCTCCTTTTTACGCTGCTTTTGTTTGTTGTTTTAATTCCTCAATATACTTCTTCGATTTCTCTTGATCAAATACTTTTTCCCACTTAGACATAACAATGGCTGCAAGTGAGTTACCAAATACGTTGACTGTTGTACGAACCATGTCAAGAATACGGTCGATCCCAACGATGAAGGCAAGTCCTTCAAGCGGAAGTCCCATTGCACCAAGAGTGGTGATGACAACAACGATTGATGCACCTGGTACACCAGCCATTCCTTTAGATGTGAGCATTAAGATTAATAGTAACGTAATTTGCTCATAAATGGAAAGCGGCATGCCGTACATTTGTGCAACAAATATCGCGGCAATGGATTGATAGATGGCACTTCCATCTAAGTTAAAGGTGTAGCCTGTTGGAATAACGAACGACGTGATCGCTTTCGGGCAGCCGAACTTCTCCATTTTGTCCATTAATCTAGGTAGTACAGCTTCTGAACTTGCTGTTGAGAAGGCAAGAATGATTTCTTCTTTTAGCACTCTAAATAGTGTAAAGACGCTTGTTCCAGCTAATTTTGCGATAATGCCAAGTACGACAATGACGAAGAATGCCATTGTACCGTAAACGACAAGTACCAGTTTACCTAGCGGGAGAAGCGCTCCGACCCCGAATTTGATCACCGTCACACTGATGAGCGCGAATACACCAAATGGTGCAAACTTCATCACTTTATTGGTCACCCAGAACATAGCCTCGAGTATGCCCTCAAAGAATCCTAACACTGGTTTCCCTTTGTCTCCTACTGCGGCAATTCCTAATCCGAATAAAACTGTAAAGAAGATGGTTGGTAATAGATCACCTTCTGCAATTGATTGGAAAACGTTTGTTGGCACAAGATGCACAATGGTTTCAGAGAAACTTGCTTTTTCGGAAGAAGCTTTCGATGTCTCTTCATATTTAGAGATATCGCCTTTTTCCATGTTGCTCATGTCAATTCCTGTACCTGGATGGAAGACGTTTGCTGCAAGCAGTCCAACTGCTAAAGCAATCGTTGTCACAATCTCGAAGTAAAGGATTGTTTTTCCGCCAAGTCTACCGATCGTTTTCATATCCCCTACACCTGCAACTGCTACAATCAATGCAGCAATAACAATTGGAAGAACGATCATTTTAATTAAATGGATGAATATATCGCCAATCGGCGTTAACACATTTATAACGGTTTCATTTTGATAAAACAGCGCTCCTACGACAACACCCAGAACAAGTGCAATGAGTATTTGAGAAGCTAACCCTAACTTTTTCATACGTGAACCCCCTTTTTTTGATAACGCTTTCTTTGTTGCTTAATCGCATCTTAACGATGAACCTACAAAAAACGACAAAAAGGAACAAAAAGAAGTGAATTTTTTATGAAAAATCTTTAAAAAGGTGGGTTTTTCCACAATATTGTTAAAAAAAGACTTCGCTTTTGGCGAAGTCTTAATGATTTTGCATATGTTCACTTGGTGTATTTTGATTTGGAAGACCTTCAGCATAAATCGCATATCCAATGAGTACAAGAGCAACATAGCCCAATGCACTAATGGTCCAGATCCATTTCACATTCAGCTTCATTCCGCCACTCCCTCTCTGACTGGCTTCAATCGCTGCAATCTGAGCGCATTCAGCACAACTGACACGGAACTAAAGGCCATTGCCGCTCCTGCAAGCCATGGCGCAAGAAATCCAGATGCTGCTATCGGTATCCCAATACAGTTATAGGCAAGCGCCCAGAATAGATTTTGTTTAATGTTTCTCATTGTTTTTTTACTAAATGTGAGCGCATCTGCGATAGCATGAAGATCTCCCGTCATGAGCGTAATATCTGCCGCTTCCATGGCAACATCTGTCCCCGTTCCTACCGCCATCCCAATGTTTGCTGTCGCAAGGGCTGGAGCATCATTGATGCCGTCTCCAACCATGGCGACTTTCTTCCCTTGTTTCTGAAGCACCGCAATGTGATCCGCCTTTTCCTCAGGCAGGACTTCTGCAATGACATGATCAATGCCTGCCTGTTTCGCAATCGCCTCTGCTGTAAGCTTATTATCACCTGTCATCATCACAACGTGAATCCCTTGCTCTTTCAGACGAGTGATGGCTTGAGGAGAGGAGGATTTGATCGTATCTGCCACGGCCACAACGCCGGCGACTTCGCCGTCAATCGCGACGAGCATAGCCGTTTTTCCTTGCTCCTCCAGCGTTGTTACGAATACTTCAACTTGATCAAATGGGATATGATGTTTCTGTAAAAGCTTCCGTGTGCCAATGAGAAGCTTGTGCCCTGCGGCCTTTGCTTCAATTCCATGACCTGGATCTGCTTGGAAGGCTTCAACTTCGACCGCTTCAAGACCTTGTGCCTTCATTCCATCTGTAATCGCTCGAGCAAGCGGGTGTTCCGACTGCTGTTCCACCGATCCTGCTAGCTGCAGCACCGCATCTTCTGTCCAATTGGCATATGCCGTCACATCTGTCAGACTCGGCTCCCCTTTGGTCACAGTTCCTGTTTTATCTAAAACGACCGTGTCGAGTGATTGCGTCACTTCTAAATGCTCCCCGCCTTTAAACAGAATGCCTGATTCAGCAGCACGGCCGCTGCCAGCCATAATAGAGGTTGGTGTGGCAAGGCCAAGTGCACACGGACATGCGATGACGATGACGGCTATAAAGGTTTCTAGTGCTGACGTCACATTTCCTGGATCAACAAAGAAAAACCATATGAGGAAAGTGAGCACAGCAATTCCTACAACAACGGGGACAAATATCCCTGATATTTGATCGGCCATTCTTTGAATCGGTGCTTTTGAACCCTGCGCTTGTTCTACGACTCGAATAATCTGTGAAAGGGCCGTCTCCTTCCCGACTTTTGTCGCTTTTATTTTCATAAATCCATTTTTATTGATCGTTGCTCCAATGACCCTGTCTCCTGTGGTTTTATCAACAGGCAGGCTTTCTCCCGTAATCATGGACTCGTCTATTGCAGATGTCCCCTCTATGATCTCTCCATCTACCGGCACTTTTTCACCCGGTTTGACAAAGACAAGATCATTTACTTTCACCTCGGAAATAGGCACGGTCATTTGTTTCCCATCTCGCTCAATGACCGCTTCCTTCGCTTGTAAGCCCATCAGCTTTTGAATCGCTTCTGATGATCTCCCTTTCGCTCTTGCTTCCATTAATTTTCCGAGCACGATCAACGTAATCAGGACAGCACTTGTTTCATAATAGAGGGCTGCCTCATGTGTGCCTTGAACCGCTGACTGAATGCTTTCATATAAACTATAGAAAAACGCGGCAGATGTCCCAAGTGCGACAAGAACATCCATATTGGCACTTTTGTTTTTTAGCGCCTTATACGCACCTACATAAAAGGGCCAGCCGACAATGAACTGCACCGGCGCTGCTAATGCCAGCTGAACCCATGGATTCATGAACGCTTCTGGTAGCCAAATAAAGGACGTGAAAGAAAAATGGCTGACCATTGCCCAAAGAAGCGGCAGTGACAAGATCATCGAGAATAAAAAGCGTGCTGTTTGTTTCTCTATTGCTGCTTGGCGATGATCCTTTTTTCCTACCTCTGCTTGACCCGTAGCTGGTTCAATTAAAGAATACCCAATAGACTGTACCGCATCTTTTATATCATTTGTAGACGTTTGGCCCGGATGATACGTGACCTGAAGTTTCTCAAGCGCAAAATTTACAGACCCGTGATCGACACCATCCATTCGGTTCATTTTTTTCTCAATTCGGCTTGCACAAGCCGCACACGTCATTCCCTCTATATCAAATTCTGCTTGCTCCATCACCACATCGTAGCCAAGAGATTGAATTTTTTGCTTCAGTTCATCTGGCGTTAGCTGCTCCGTTTCATAGACGATATGGGAAGTTTCAAGCGCTAAATTCACATTGGCATCATCCACACCGTCCAGCCGGTTCAATCCCTTTTCGATGCGGCCTGCACAGGCAGCGCAGGTCATCCCCGTAATTTGAAAATCAATTTCCTTTTTCATTGATCTCACCTCTCCACATACTCCATGGGGGTATTATGTTTTTTAAAAAATACGTGCTGTTAAGCAGCACGTATCAGAATGTTGACAAAGGGCTAAAATGATCTTTATTTTAGCCCTTTGTCTTCTTTTCAGCGTGATAGAAAACCTTTGAAGTCTAGGAAGGGTGAGCACCGGAGCGGAGCGAATTTGAGATTCGTGAGCACTCGAGCGCAGCCCTGACAAAGAATGCGAGGGTTTGGCTACACGCTGATACGTGCTGTTAAGCAGCACGTACTTTATTTATACGACATCATACCCCTGTTCTTCAATCACATCAGAGATCTGGTGTAACGTGACTTGATCCGGGTGAAATGAAACCTCCACCTGTCCTTTGTCTAAATGGACTTTCACAGATTCAACACCTGCTAATTCTCCTACATTGCCTTCGACTGCTTTCACGCAATGTCCGCAAGACATGCCCTGCACTTGAAGTGTTGCTTGTTCCACTTCTCATCGCCTCCATCAATCATTTTCTACAATTTACTATACCCTAGTAGGGTATCAATGTAAACATAAATGCTACGATTTTGTCAGTTTCGTAAAGACTGTCATTAACTCTTCAATGGCTTCCTCCCCATTGCCGCTTTTAATAGCATCTGCTACGCAGTGATGCGTATGCTTTTCCATCAATTGAAGACTGACTTTTTTCAAAGCCGCATTGACTGCGGAGATTTGATTCACAACATCTATACAGTAACGATCGTTTTCAATCATTTGCTGAATCCCGCGAACTTGTCCTTCCACTCGTTTCAAGCGATTGATCAATTGATCTTTTTCCTTCTCGGCTCTAGGCGAAGCCATATGCCGTTCTTCATGTTCTGCCATGTGATCACCTTTTTTCCTATGACTTGTCTTTAACTAAATTAAAGCATATCTCCACCGGTAAAGGCAAAGATATGCTGAGCACCGCATATAAAGCTGTGCTTTTCCTAGTTTGTTAATTGTTCGATATCCTGTAAAAGATTGACGGATTGCTGAAGCTGCTGAATCAATCCCTGCTGATTCTCCATCATGGCGGCAACATCGATATCGCCTGTTTTCAATTGCTGTAGATACGTTTGAATCTCCTCTGTCAGCACCTTATTTTTTTCAATGATCTGTGCATGCAGGTCTTCTGCCATTTTTGGCGCTGTGACTTCATTAAACTCTTGAATATCTGCCTTCAATGATTCAAGCTGCTGTGTTAATTCTATTTTTTTGGCGGCGTTTTGCACAGCTTCTTCAGCGAGCTTTGGAAAGTCCTCTGTAAATCGCTGAATGTCTGTCACATAGTCATTTGCCTCAGTGACATATGTCGTTGTATCGTTGACCTGATCAAGCAAGCCGGAGCATCCGCTTAATACAAGCGTGCCGGAAAAGAGGAAAGCCATCACATATTTTTTCAAGATCAATCACCCTTTCATCTGTATTGAAAGCATCATTTGTTCCATTCCTCTATCACATGGATGAAAAAAGACCTAAAAAAAGCCAGACCCTTGCCTCATGTGTGATAGGCAAAGGTCTGGCTAACATGTTCATGCCGGAATGGCCGAGAAACAACGAATGTTTCTGTAATGACGACCAAACCGTAAAAGCTACTCCCCTTTAGGAAACCGTTCAAATGTTATGTTTATCATATCGAATGTCATGCGAGCAGTCAATGAGAAGCCGGCGGCTGATCGTGTTCTTGATAATGCACATAGTCAGCTCCAGTTGAGGCATAAATCCGGTTCCGTCCTTGACGTTTTGACATATACAAGGCTTGGTCCGCTTCAAATAGAAGTGTTTCTAATACACAAGGATCATTGGCTGTATGAGCAATTCCAAAGCTTGCTGTCACCCGCACTTTTTTCTCATCAGTTTGAAAGAAACTTACTTCAAACGAATGTCTCATTTGTTCCGCGATATGACATGCCTCTTGAAATGAATGGTGCGGCAGACAAATAGCAAACTCTTCTCCGCCATATCGTCCAAATAAATCGTCCATTTTTAAATGCTGCTGACAAATTGAGACAACATGACGCAGCGCTTCGTCCCCGGTATGATGTCCGTGTGTGTCATTGATTTGTTTAAAGCAATCAATATCAAACAGCAAAACAGCCGTATCCTTCGCATCCTCCTCCAGGATCATCTGCGTTCGTTCGATGAAAGAAGATCGATTAAAGATATTCGTCAAACCATCAATATACGCACGACGCTCCAGCTCTTCCTGCAGTAAACGCTGCTCTGTTATATCACTGATTACAATTTGCCTGCCCTCGACCTCTCCTCGTCTATTAAATAGCGACGAAGCCGTGAGGTGATAATAACAGGACTGGTCTTTTTCCTTTTCCCACATCAAATCATAGTGCGAATGATCCTGCGAAGAACGCAGCCACTGAATGAATGCTGACTCTTTGATGATGCCTGAGAAAATATCGTCGATTTTATAGCCAATCCCCTTTTTATTAACAAGTGCTGGAATGATCGATGCAGCAGCAGGGTTGTAATCAATGAGTGTCCGATATCGATCTAAAATGAGAACTCCTTCAGACATATGCTCAAACACACGCTCCATGGCAATAGGAGACAGTTTAAAGAGCTGGAACGACATAATCGCCCATAGATAGAGTGCGTTGGTTAAAAACATCACCACAGGAACCGGATCAACATGAAGAGGTGTTACCCCTAATAAATAGATAAAAGATGTCGTGATAGGCAATAACATTCCTACTAGCAGGATTAGAATCTGCTTTAAATACTCTTTTTTTGTCACACGCAAAAACCAAAGCAGCATAAAAATAGAAAGCATCGAACAGCCAAACGTGTAGACGCCATGAATGATATACCAATAGCCAATCGTAAAATCAGCCAATAAAAATCCATCTACTGGATTTATCGTGATGCTTCGATAAAAGAGTGAATGTAAAGAGTTGGTAAACACCATAATGGTTGTGAGAGTAGGAATCAATAAGATGAGAAGCACGCGGCGCTTTGTAAAATATTGATGGACCCCCGTAAATTGCAGCACGATTAGCAGACTAAGCGGTGCGATAAACGGAAGACCTATGTATTGAAAACAAACCCAGAACATGATTTCTCCAGGGGTACGCGCCAATAATTCAAACGTATGCCCAAAGATATAAACCGCACTTGCCCCAGACATGTACATAAACAATTGACAGCCAATATACCGATGGCGGTTCGCATGAGCAATGATTGATAATATCACGGACAGAATGCCAGAAACACTCATGATCACAATAAAATGTAAAACAATCGAATCCATGTAAACGCCCCAATTTCAGATATTTAGAACTAGTCTAATCTTACTATATATGAGGACGTCACAAATGGGAAGATGTGATTTTGATTTGGTTGGAGGTTTTTTGTAAAGTTTGGGGCGTTTTACTTGTGATGACGCCTCTTATTTCACGCTTAAATTCAAGGAAAAGCATGTTATGGTACAATGTGGGGATCAAATGAGAGAAGACTATTTTAAGTAGTTATCTACAGCTAATTGTGATTTATGTGATTCAAACAATGTTTGGGGAACTTGTGTCGGATGGGTATTTGATGATGATTGCGGTGGCTGTCGTTTCTCCTTTGTTTGTTCGATTGGTGATGGCTTCACTAACAAAAAACCTCTACTTGATTCCATATCAAGTAGAGGTAGAAACCTGAATTAAATTACGTTTATTTACTCGTAAATACTTCCTTCACAACGCGCTCACTTGCCCTACCATCTTCTAGAGAACAGAATCTTTCATGGAATACATCGTACTTTTCCTTGTAGGCATCTTTCACGCTTTCAATGTTCTGTATGCTATTTAGCACTTCTTCAGACGTATACAATAATGGACCTGGTAGATCTTTTTCAACATCAATATAAAAACCTCTCAGCACATCCTTGTATTTATCAATATCGTACGTAAAGAAAAGAATTGGCTGCCTTAAGTTTGCAAAATCAAAGAATACAGACGAGTAGTCAGTGATAAGGATGTCGCTTGAAATATATAAATCATTGATATCGTTATATTTGGAATAATCAAAGGCAAAGCCTTCAAACCCAGTTAAATCAATATTATCTGAAATAAAATAGTGCATCCGTAATATGATTACATATTCTTCGCCTAATTTTTCTTTTAACAAATTTAAATCCAATGTGAGGTTGAATTTATACTGCCCTGCTTTATGAAATTCGTCATCTCTCCATGTTGGTGCATATAAAATGACTTTTTTATCGGCAGGTATACCAAGTTTTGATTTAATTTTCACTTTATCCGCATCCGTAAAGTTTTTCAAAATATCGTTTCTTGGATATCCATAAGTTAATATTTTTTCTTTCGGATACATAAATGCACTTTCGAAGATTTTCTCGGAATATGGGTTTGCTGCAATTAAGTAATCCCATTTACGTGACTGTAAATAAAATTCCTTTTTATAATCAGGATTCGCAGATACGACATTATCCATATCAAATACTAACTTCTTCAGTGGTGTTCCATGCCATGTGGATAAAATAATTTGTTCATCTTTTTTATAAAGCGTCTTTGGCTGTCTCATGTTTAAAACAAAATATTTTGCGACTGTGACATAATAAAAATATTTCCAGCTAAACCGCTTAATCACTTTGACATTCTTGTGCTGAAACTCTTCTTCATTTGCCACCATTTCTTTATCATTAAGAATCCAAACATGCTTCCATTGGTTTTTCTCATTTTCAAGCAAGTATTTAAAAATCGCTTTTGGACTATCCGAGTAGTTTCTTCCTAAAAAGCTTTCATAAACAATGGTGTTATGTTTGATAGGCAATCTAGAGAAGAACACTTGTTGAACTGTTCTTTGTCTTGCTCTCTTCTTTTTCGGTTTTAGCCCTTGATACAAATGATAATAAATAACGCGCTTTTTACTTAGACGATATGCCTTATTGTAATTCCCACTCTTAATCGCATTTATCTCTTTTGTATGTCTTCTCTTCAGTTTGATTGGATTTGACTCTGCATTCAAAATGGTTTGACAGTACTGATAAATAGGCGTTAAACGTTGAGTACCTTCTTTAAAAATTGGACTTTTTACAACTTTATATAAATATTGACTAATTGCTTCAACTTTTACTTGTTTCACCAAAGCCAAATCATCGCATTGTTCAATTGATTTGCTTAATGTTTGAAACAATTGTTCAAATCGATGATCATGTTCTTCCTGAGAAAGTGATGCATAATTGATCGGATCATTATGAATCAGCTTATAGTATAAGCCAATTGAAGTCTCCAAAATAGAAAACGCATCTTGATAAATTTTCATTAAGAAAGGAATATCGCTATACAATGGTGCGCTTTCATCAAACTGTATTTGGTTGTTCAGCAAATATTTCCTTTGAACAACAAATCCGTGTGATTTAAATTGGTAGGATATCTTTTTAAAAAACTTTTCTTTTGAAATCTCATGATAATGAGCTGATACAACATTTTCCTCAAAAAGCATCTGCATGACTTCTTTTTCATTTGCATCAACATTTAATTTTTTCAAAACATGGCTTAAATTATCTAAAGTATCATGCTGATACAAAGCCTGCTTCTTTTCTTTTAATGATGTATTTCTGTCTACGATTGTCTTTTTAACCTTCAGTTTGAATACATTCGATGGTTCTTGATCAATCATTTTCTTCGCATATATAAGTGCATTTGGATGTAAGAAATCATCTGCATCTAAAAACAAGATGTATTCTCCTTGAGCTTCTACGATCCCTTTATTTCTACTAATGCCTGCGTTTGTATGAGGTCCCATATTAATTGTTCTATAGTTAAAGGTATAAGACTCCAATAGTTCTTCTAGGTGTTGACTATCTTGGTGAACAAAAAGCACTTCGAAATCTTTAAAAATTTGATCATCTAAACTTTTGATGCAGTTATCAGTATACTTTTTATTGGTATCCTTATAAGGAATAACAATAGTAAATAACATAAGATCCCTCTTCCAAATTTTATATAATTTTCATCAATTAATATGAATTAAAAAACAATAAATATTATAACAAAAACATGTTTTTATTCAAAAAAAAGATTCGTCTATAAAGACGACTCACTAGAAAATTCATTCATTCAACATACTTTACCTAATCATTTCTATGATACAACAATTTATCATACTTAACATAAAAAAACCACAGTTGTTGCCGACTTGAAATAAAAATAACAAGAATACATTTTGCATTTGCTAAACAAATCCTGTGTAAAATAAAAAAATGACGCTAATAACAAGCGTCATTTACTATTTTTCATGTTGCTAAATCCGCATCAAGGGCTTTCAAACCCTTGATACTACGACTGCATTCTAAAGGTTTTGATGGAGACGGTGTTGACTATTCAATGTTTTGTTTGTTATTAGCTGAGTAGAATAAAACAATGCTTTTAAGCTTTTGATGCCAAAAAACCCTCTACATTAAACATTACCCTTTCTTTCTTATGATAAGCTAATATGGAAAGTATTCGATTTTGAAGATTGATATTGACACACCTTAAAATGTTTTCTTCCTAATACAAAAAAACAATGGTGGTAAAGTTAAAGGTGATTTCATTTCAGAATATTCTTATAAAAAGCATGGTTATTAAGGTTCTGAAAAGAAAGCTACAAGCAGTGCAACACAGGATGGTAAAGATATTGACGTAAAAAATTAAGAGAGTTCACAATGAAATACCCAGAACAAGCATGGTCAGCAAGATCTAAAGATAGAAAAACAGGGAATTTGGTTCCTTGGAGAACTTTTTATCGAAAAGAATTTGATAGTAACATCAGTACTGGTGATACAAAAATTAACCACCACAGAGTAATTATTAACAAATCCGATTCTTCTAATATACACAGTTACCGCTTTACTTTAATCCTAAATAAGGAGGTTAATATATGGAAATAGAACGTTATCAATCCAAGATCGTCGTAGATATAAATGATTGGTTAAAAACTGATTTAAATGAATTAGCAGAAGAAATGAGACGTTATCAACGAGATTATGAAAATGAAGTAGTGAAAGTTAACTCTATTACGAAAATATCTGAAGTTATAAATAATAGATGCCAAGTTCAGATTGTCTTTGATCACGTTCTAGATGCTAACAATACCGGTGATTATATTGATGATATTGAAGAACGTTTATTCTTAGAAGATCCAAAAGGATTAGAATAGTAAAAAATATCTCACATCAAAAACATAGGCCAATCTGCTTTACTAAACATTGAGTTCTTTTGAATAAGCAAACTCTCAAAGTTTTTCAGGAGATATAATGGAGAATTTACCTCTTCAAAAATAGACGCATCTATTAGAATTATTTTGATGCAAAAACAGCGCCAGCTAAAAATGATTATAGAGTTTTTGGATCATTTTACGATAGTATAGCTACCAGCACTATCTACAGCGGTGCGATAAACGGAAAGTCTCGCTATATATGAGAACGTCACAAATAGGATGATGTGATTTTGAATTGGTTGGAGGTTTTTTGCCTATTTTTAATTATTTTTGCTTAATTTTAAAGAACGACATATTGTAGTGTAGCAAATATCTATTTAAGTTTTGAATAAAAGATGAGGAAGTTCAAAAGGATAAGTGATCTTTTAAATATTTATAAATATTTCAATTCAAGGAATTTATTTACACGGAATCCATTGCAGCCTAGTAGGGACCTTGAATAGAATTGTATTTTTAATTTTTTTGCAAAAGAAACTCTTCAAAAATTAACACATCTAAAGTCACTGTTTTTAGTTGCTTTCCCCTTTCTTCTCACATTGTAATTACAATTATTCCTAGATAATTGTTATACAAAAAAGCTTATAGACTTAGTCTACAAGCTTAGATAACCACGATAGATTTCAAACATCATCAAGTCCTATCACTCAAAAAATAAATTTCTTATTGGATAAACAAATTTATATGAAAAATAACCAATAAAAAAACCGAGTGTATTTAAAATTAAATCATCTACATCAAAGCTTCTGTAAGTAAAACCGATTAAATTTGAGATGGTTAACTGACTCGTCTCTATAATAAGTGATGAAAGAAAACCAATTATGAATACCCCTCTTATTTTCAAAGATAAATTATTAAAAACTAATTGAATAAATATTGCCAAAGGAAATAATAATAATAAATTACCTCCAATTTGAGTTAATATAGTGGTAAATGAACTTTCATTAATTATGTTTATAATAGATCTTAACGGTATAAAATTATTTTCTTCCTCAAACCCCTCAGAAATTCGATCATTAATCAAATCCACATCTATAGGAATAGGAAATAAAGTAACGTATAAAAGTCCACTAATATAAGCAAACAAACCAAAAATAAAAATACTTTTTTCAATTGGGTAAAATTTTCGTTTCAATATAAATATTTTGTAAATTCGAAACAAAATAAATATAATATACATCAATAAACCAATGAAAATAGCTAAACCATTGGTAATCATTTAATCACCTTTCTTACTAATTTGTTATTCTCCCATGCCCACCAGTATAAACACTACTTTGAGATTTTTTAAAAATCATATAAAATTTCCCAGATGTCTTATTAGAGTAAACATTTGTAGTGGTTCCTTCTTTAGTAAAACTTTTCACACCCACATATTTACTTGAAAACCATTTAGTCTTACGATACAACTCAATTTTAAAACTGCCTTTCTGTCCATAAGTATCACTAGTCGTTGAAATTTTAATGTTCTTTCCTTTTAAACTCCAATTTCTAGACGTAAGTTGATGTTTAAACTCAAAGGTAAATTTCGATGGATCGTCTTTTGCTTGAACAGCTATAGGGGTCAATAAACTTAAACATAGGGCAATTGCCATTAAAACCTTTTTAATTTTCACTTCTTACCACTCCTTCAATATAATAACATTAATTATAGCGAAGATTTATGTTACATAACTTTAAAGTTAGTTTAATTTTAAAGTTATTTGTGCTTTTTAATATTGATTCATTTGTAAAACTTCTCATAACTAATTTAAGAAGTGTCCTTTTTAAGAGTCAACGAGCTAGAACTGTTCCTATATATAGAAATCTTAATTGAAACGATTATCAATAAATAAGCTCGTGATTCCCAAAAAATCCATTCTACCTTATCAGCCGTATTCAAATTTTCAGCCAAGTATCTAGTACTGAGAACAATCCGGTGAAAGCAGTTGGTAACTTTGAAGTGATTGTTAATAAAAGGTTGTATTACTGGGGTTTGAAGAGTTTAATACATTTATAAGTGTGGTGGACGCCCCATTGTATAAAACATTCTTTTCCACGCTTTATTTTAGTGGAGCGAGAAAAGAGAATTGCTTGCTTTAACGTGGGCCGATGTCAATTTTGAGGAAAATTATCTAGATATTAATAAGACGGAGTATAATAGATAAATTACCCTTCCAATAACAGCCCATCTATAAGAATTATTTTGATGCCAAATCAAGTGATTGATCTATTAAAGGGTAAAAAAAAACACTGAAAAAACAGCGCCAGTTAAAAATGATTATAGATTTTTACGATAGTATAGCTACCAGTACTATCTACAGACGTTATGCAAAATATTTAAAAGAATCGAATGTCAGAGAGATTGTTATTTACGAATTCAGACATTCTCATGCCCCATATTTATTAAATATGAATAGCAATCATTTGGTGCTAGCCAATCATTTGAGGTACTCAGATGTTGCAGAAACACTAAACACCTTACCTTTCAAAACAAAGGAAAGTTGTAGCTTTCATTGAAAAAGAAATTTTCTAAAAAGATGCCAGAATGTTGCCAGACCCGTATCAAGGGCTTTCAAACCCTTGATACGACTGCATTCTAAAGGTTTTGATGGAGACGGTGGGAGTCGAACCCACGTCCAGAGACATCGATTACTTAAGCGTCTACGAGCGTAGTCAACATATTTCGTGTTCACTCATCCTCATGCCTGCTGACGGGCGCTTGGAGAGCTAGTCTGATGGATCTCTTCTTACGTCCTCAAACGGAAACGTAAGCGTAGCCTACTTCATTGGGCTCCCCACAGACACATAGGCGATGTCAGGAAGAGCTCGCTGCGCTTATTAGGCAGCTAGTGCTAAGTTTTGGTTAAAACTTTTAGTTTTGCCAGTTACATTTAGGTGCGTGTTAACGAGATCGCCTCTCGGCTCGCAGCCTAAGCTCGAACCATCCCTGTCGAATCCGTAACGTCCCCTTGTAAAAGGGATATACGGGATGGAAACGTTCAGCTTAACTGCTTCCGTATATAACTATTATAACAACCTCATCGCCCGAAACAACTGGTGGTTTCTGTAAAAACAGCGATAGTTGTTGACTGCATAACATATTGTAGCATAATGCTTACGCTCTCAGCAAGCCATCTGCATCAGGCTAGAATTGCTTTTGACGATCACGGAAGGCACGTTCGATTTCACGTTTTGCATCTTTTTTCTTCAGATCTTCACGTTTATCGTATTTCTTTTTCCCTTTCCCAATTCCGATCAGCACTTTGGCAAAGCCATTTTTCAAATATAGTTTAAGAGGCACAAGCGAGTACCCTTCTTCCTTTGTCGCACCAATCAATTTGCTGATTTGCTTGCGATGAAGCAGCAGCTTTCTCGTTCTCAGCGGATCATGGTTATACCGGTTCCCCTGCTCATATGGGCTTACGTGCATGTTGTGAAGAAATACTTCTCCTCGTTCGATTTTGGCAAAGGAATCTTTTAAATTCACCTTTCCAGCACGAATCGATTTGATTTCAGTTCCTTGTAACACAAGACCGGCTTCATATGTTTCTTCTATAAAATAATCATGATTTGCTTTCTTATTTTGGGAAACAACCTTTCCCTCTCCCTTTGGCATTGGCGTACACCCTCCTTTTGACACAGACACGTCCAAATTGTACGGATTATTTTATCAAACAATCCAGCTTTCGACAATGATGATGCCATGTGGTCAAAAAGCAAATAGAGCGTGATGCCCTATTTGCTTTTTGTCACGTTACTTTTTCTTTTTACGCTTTTGTTTCGGTGCGTTATCAAATACGCGTTTTTTCTTTTTCTTCTTACGGCCTGTAAACCAGTCACTTCCGCCTTTATCCTCTTTGGCTTTATCTCCAGAGGCCTTTTGACCTCCGCGCCCTTTTTTTGCTGGTGGATCTGTCCGTTTTTTGAACTTGAAATCTTTTGGCGATTTACGGCGAGTGCCTTTCATGCCGACGATTTCAAAATCAATCGACCGTTCATCTTTATTAACACTAACCACTTTGACAGTAATTTCGTCACCGATACGGTAGACATTTCCTGTCCGTTCACCGATCATGGCAAAGTGCTGTTCATCAAAGCGATAGTAGTCATCAGTCATGTAGCTGACATGGACAAGACCTTCTATCGTATTCGGCAATTCAACGAATAGTCCAAAATTCGTCACGGAACTAATCATTCCATCAAACTCTTCACCGATTTTATCAAGCATAAACTCTGCTTTTTTCAGATCATCTGTTTCACGCTCTGCATCGACTGAGCGGCGCTCCATCTTAGATGCATGATCTGCGATTTCAGGCAGCAACTGGCCCCACTTTTCTAGGGTCGCTTCATTTGTCTTTTTCTGAATCAAATAGGTTCTAATCAGTCTATGCACAATTAAATCCGGATAACGTCGGATCGGTGATGTGAAGTGCGTATAGAATTCCGTTGATAGTCCAAAATGGCCAATGCTTTCTGGATCATATTTCGCCTGTTTCATAGAGCGAAGCATCACAGTTTGAATGACGACTTCTTCTGGTTGATCCCTGACAGCATCGAGGACACTTTGAAGTGCGCGTGGGTGAATGTTTGTTGACGTTCCTTTCACAATGTAACCAAATGTCGTCACGAACTCTAAAAAGCGCTGAAGCTTCTCAGGATTTGGTTCTTCGTGAATTCGGTAAATGAACGGAACATTCATCCAGTGGAAATGCTCTGCAACTGTTTCGTTTGCAACAAGCATGAATTCTTCAATTAATTTCTCTGCGACAGAACGTTCGCGAATGACAACTTCCTTCGCTGCACCTTCATCATCTACAAGTACCTTTGCTTCCTTGAAGTCAAAGTCTACAGCTCCGCGCTCCATTCGCTTTTCACGAAGAATCTCGGCAAGCTTCTCCATCTCTTGGAACATTGGCACAAGCGGCTCATATTTGTTTAGAAGCTCTTCGTCTTGGTCGACTAAAATCTTATTCACATCGGAATAGGTCATTCTCTCCGTCGTTTTGATCACACTTTGGAAAATCTCGTGTTTAACGACCTTCCCGTTTCGATCAATGACCATTTCACAAGACAGCGTGAGACGATCGACCTTTGGATTCAATGAGCAAATCCCGTTTGACAGGCGGTGCGGAATCATCGGAATGACGCGGTCTACGAGATACACACTCGTTCCACGTTCATAAGCTTCCTGATCAATCGGGGAGTTCTCTGTGACATAATGAGAAACGTCTGCAATGTGCACCCCAAGCTTATATTTGCCATCATCCAGCTTTTGTACCGTAACAGCATCATCTAAGTCCTTCGCATCAGCACCGTCAATCGTCACAATCGTTTCGCTGCGCAGATCGCGTCTGCCTTCCAGGTCTTTTTCATCAATTGTTTCAGGTGTGTCTGCTGCCTGCTGGAGCGCTTCTTCTGGGAACTCACCCGGCAGGCCGTGTTTATGAATGATTGACAAAATATCGATGCCAGGGTCATTTTTATGACCAAGGATTTCAGTCACTTCACCCTCTGCACTCATTCTTCCTTCTGGGTAGCTTGTCAGCGTCACAACCACTTTATGACCTTCGACCGCTCCGTTCTTAGCAGATTTCGGGATGAAGATATCTGTTGTGATTTTTTTATCATCAGGAATGACAAAGCCAAAGCTTTTTGTTTCTGTATACGTACCGACAACCGTCTTCGTATTACGCTCCAGAATTCGGATGACGGTTCCTTCTTTTTTTGTGCCGTTTGATTTGTGGCTGACACGAACCATAACGGTATCGCCATTCATCGCTGTGCCCAGCTCATTAGGCGGAATGAAAATATCATCCTGGCCAAACTCTTCTGGTGTCACAAATGCAAATCCTTTTGCATGAGCAGACAGCTTTCCTTTTATCAAGTTCATTTTTTCTGGTACACCGTAACGATCGCTGCGCGTGCGAACGATGTGTCCTTGATCTTCCAGCATCACAAGTGCTTTGATGAGCTCTTTATAATCATCAGGATTGGTAATCTCCATCATAACTTCTAGCTCTTGAACTGTTAACGGTTTATAAGCTTCATCTTTCATAAAAGCCAGTAATTCATTCATAAATTCTTCTTTTTGCACACTCTAACCCCCTATATATTTAAATTGACCAATCAAGTGATTCTAAGAATGCATATACATCCTGATGAACCTTCTCGCGTTCTTTATCAAGCGTAATAGCATGGCCTGATTCTTCATACCATTTCAAATGCTTTTGCTCTGTCTCTACCTCGTTATAAATGATATTCGCACTGTCTGTATTAATCATATGATCGTGACGTGCCTGAACAACAAAAGTAGGTGAATAAATCATGTCGACATTGTTTCTGACATCTGCAATCAGTTCTTGCAGGTTCCTGAGTGTATCCATTGGTGTTTTCTTGAACTCTTCCACTTCTTGTTCAATTTGGTCCTCTGACTTACCCTCGAATTTCTTATAGTTACGGGCATATTCTAGTACACCCTGGTACATGACTTCTTCACTTTTTATGTACATAGGTGCACACATAGGTACAATTCCCTTTACAGGTACAGTGTAACCTAATTTCAATGAAAAAACTCCTCCGAGGGATAGCCCGCAAACCGCAATCTCCTCATAGCCTTCATCTTTTAAGAATTGATAGCCTTCTTCTACGTCTTTCCACCAATCGGCCGGGCCTGTATGAACAAGCTCCTCAGGCGGCACACCGTGTCCTTTATATTGAGGTGCGTGGCATGTATACCCTCTTTCGTTCAAATAACGGCCAAGCATTCGAACATCGGCTGTATTACCAGTAAAGCCGTGAAGAAGAAGCACCGCCTTTTCTCCACCTTTAAACGTAAATGGTTTTGGTATAACAACTTTCATGATGTGACTTCCTTTCCTTCTGATATGGTTTATATTTTCCACTTGTATGTATGAAACAAACACAAAAGAGTGCTAATAATAAAAAAAGGTCTGAAATAAGATCAGACCTTCTGTTACTCGCGCTTTACACGCCTAAATATGCCAATGCAAGTGTTAAGATGAAGAAAAGCACTGACAAAATAACCGTTAATCGGTGAAGAATCAAGTCAAGACCTCTCGCTTTTTGCTTACCGAAAAGCTGCTCGGCTCCACCTGAAATAGCGCCTGACAGTCCAGCACTTTTACTTGATTGTAGTAATACAACGATGATAAGTGCGATACTGACAATTACGAGTAATGTAATAACAAATGCGTGCATGAAAACACCTCCAGACAAACTGGTACACATAGTTTTATTTTACATGAAAACAAGGTGCATGTCACGAAACATCAAAATAAAGATTTCCTATATATTGTCGACTTGATTTGTTATTTTGATTCAATTTCGTACCAAAGAGCTGCTTGCAGCATTTTTTATATGCCATTTTCGGTTAAAAACACGGTTTTAATGAGTTGCTTCTTCCTTCAATAGCTGTTTTAATTCTATTAACAAACGTTCAGCTCCTTCAGGGCTCAGCATCACTTTGCCATTTCCATAGCTTTTGTTGTACTTCGTTACTTGTCCCGTTAGCAGGCAGCTCTTATCTGCATCATATTTTTTGAGCATAATGGTTTGATCTTCAATGAAAATTTCTAACAGCTGCTCTTCTTTAATATTGAGTACCTTGCGCATTTCTGAGGGCAGAACAATTCTGCCTAGAGAATCAATATGTCTGACCATCCCAGTCCTTTTCAATGACATTTCCTCCTTGATGAAGATATGATGATTTTAATCATTGACTTTTGTCAACATTTTCATAGTAAAACAGCTCTTCAAATTTTTTATCAAAGTAATGAATCATTTTACCAATGACAAGCTGTCCTGGTTTCCGATGACCATTCAATACCCTGCTGAGTGTAGCAGGAGAAATGCCAATTTCATCTGCGAGCTGATTTAAAGACATATCGTTTTCGATCATATACTGCATGACAAAAGCCCGTCTGATCTGAATCTTTTCGACCATCATTACAACCTCCTATAGAATCAATATGTACAACATGTAAGGCTTTCACATCAAACAGATTCATTTACTTATGTCAACACTTTTACCCCTCTGCTATTTCCTTTGGTCAATGATCATACTAAAATAAGTCATATAATGAAATGTGAGGTTCGATGTCATGAATCACTTTGGTGAACAATTACGCATTTTAAGAGAAAACAGAAAAATGTCGGTCAATCAACTCGCCATGTATTCAGGTGTTAGCGCTGCTGGTATTTCTCGTATTGAAAATGGAAAGCGCGGTGTGCCAAAGCCTTTAACCTTAAAAAAATTAGCACACGCCTTGAAGGTGCCTTATGAGGATTTAATGCTGCTTGCCGGTCATATTGAACAGGAACAAGTTCATGAAATGAAACCGAAATATGAGTCCATGTTAAAAATCTATCAAACGGCGCTTCAAAAGGATGTAGAACATCTTCCCATTTTTGACGGGGACAAATGGGAAAGGCTCTCCGCACAAGACATCAGCCAGCTGAATGAATACTTTCTCACGCTCATCAACCAAAAAAAGACGAACAAATAGCGGGGCATAAACCTAATGTACATCCACCATTAACTAATGTCAATATTTTCATGGTGTACTTATTGCCAATAGTCAACAAATCATGTAAAATAGACATATCTAATCTATAACTATGTGAGGTTTTGCGTTGATGAACTTTGGTGCATATTTAAGAGCATTGCGTGAGGAAAAAAAGCTGTCAGTGAACCAATTAGCGATGTATTCAGAGGTCAGCGCTGCCGGTATTTCTCGAATTGAAAACGGGAAACGCGGCATTCCAAAACCTCCTACAATTAAGAAGCTAGCCGGTGCATTAAAGGTACCTTATGAAGACATGATGCAGGCTGCGGGCTATATAGAGGAAGCCTCTTCTGTCTATCAGTTGAAGGAAGAGGAAATGGCTTTATCCAAAATAAAGGAAGCCGCAGCGCATTATGAACTTAATGATCTCGAAATATTTGATGGAGATATATGGTCGACTCTTTCGAAAAAGGAAATAGAGGATCTTAACCGCTATTTGTTATTTATGTTAAACAGCCGCTCGTCATCATAAAATGTTTTGATCATTAACAAGCTTTTTGCGCCGATTGATGACAGATTTACGGTATAATGGGTTCAGATTGGAGTGAAGAAAGATGAATCAATCTGACATGTGCCCGCGGTTTGAAAAAGCAGTTGAGTTACTAAGTAAACGCTGGGTTGCACTGATTGTTTTTCAGCTTCTCTCAGGTCAGCAGCGCTTTAGTGAGATTGAGGCGGCTCTGACAAATTTAAGCGGACGAGTATTATCTGAGAGATTAAAAGAGCTGGAAGCAGCAGGTATTGTAAAACGGGAGGTTTTTGCTGAAACACCCGTGCGTATTGAGTATTCTTTAACAGATATGGGGCGCTCACTTGCACCCGTTTTTGAGGAAATTTCAAAGTGGTCCTCTGAATGGATCACGCTTGAATCATAAATCCTGGTGTGAGCCGCCTAATCATCATAAAAAAACCTCCCCTATCCATATAGAGGAGGTTTTGTCTTTTCAAGCGTTTATGCAGATGTCATGTTTTTCTCAGCTAACGCTTTTCTCTCTTTCTTCTTGTTTGTTGGGCTTAAATAACGTTCCAGCCAGCCCATGACAAGGTCGGCGATAATGGCCATGAGCGCAGTTGGAATAGCACCTGCTAAAATGATGGCTGTTCCGTTTGTGGCGTTTGATCCTCTGATAATGATATCACCTAGACCTCCCGCACCAACAAATGTCCCAATTGCTGTAATGCCGATGGCGATGACCAGTGCGGTTCTTAAACCAGCCATAATGACTGATAAAGCAAGCGGTAATTCAACCATTCTCAGCACTTGCCATTTCGTCATGCCCATCGCTTTACCTGATTCTAAATAGGCATGTTCAATGCTGACAATTCCTGTGTACGTGTTTCGGATGATCGGCAGAAGCGAATACAGAAAGAGCGATAGGATGACTGTATTTGCGCCAAGTCCTAATACAAGCATCAACACGGAAAGCATCGCTAACGCTGGTATCGTTTGAATGACGTTGGTAATGGCAAACACCCAATTGCTCAGCTTACGGTAATGCGCCACAAAGATGCCTACTGGAATTCCAACAATCGCCGCAAACAACACCCCATACGCTGACATGAGAAAGTGCCGATAAAATTCTTCTAACACATATGAACCGTTCTGCTGATAATACGTCCATAATTGCTGCAATGTGTCCATCAGCCCTGACACCTCCCCATCTTATTCAAAATAATTGTGTTCCTTTAAGAAATTTTTCGCAACGGTGGCTGGTTCTTGAAGTTCCCCATCGACTTGATAGTTTAGCTCTTGCATTTGTTCTGTATCGATTTTTCCAATCAGCCTGTTGATGACCTTGTCCAGCCCTGGATATTCCTTCAACACTTTTTCAGGTACTACAGGTGATGCATCATATGGCGGGAAGAATCGTTTATCATCCTTTAAAATTTTAAGATTATACGCTTTAATCCGCCCATCTGTTGAATAGGCAAGCACAATATCCATTTTTTCATTTTTCAATGCGTCATAGACTAAACCGATTTGCATCGGATAGGTGTTGCCAAATTCGATTCCGTAAGTTTTCACAAACCCTTCGTAACCGTCCCCCTTCTTTTTAAGCCAAACATTATCCACTCCGAAACGATAATCTTTGGCATTCTTTTTCAAGTCAGAGACTGTTTGCAGGTTGTTTTCCTTCGCCATTTTCTGCGTTACGGCAAAGGCATACGTATTATCAAATCCATACGAATCAAACCATTTGTAATCGTAACGTTTTTTGAATTCCTTCTGTACAATATCCATGGCCCGCTTTGGGTCTTTTTCCGCATCCATTCCAAGCGTACTTGTTAAATCCGTGCCTGTATATCTTGTCGCAGAAATGTCGATATCTCCGTTTTCCATCGCTTTCTGCTGCACGGTATTGGAGCCTAGGTTTTTCACAATGGTCGTCTTTTTATCTGTGTAATGCTCAATGATATCCCCAACCATATAGGCCATAATTTCTGATTCGGTAAAGTTTTGTGCTCCAATTCTCAGTGTGCTGCCTGAGGAGCCGGCTAGTCCAGGAAGTGAACAGCCACTTATCAATAGCAAGCATCCGGTAAGCAGTGCACTGATCCATTTTGTTTTTCGATTCTTCACATAAGCCAACTCCTTATGAAACTTCCTTCAATCCTTTTAAGCCTTCTGGTGTTACTTTTTTCTCTAGCTTCATCAATGATAAGTCAATGATGACTGCTAAAATCGTGACTGGGATCGCACCCGCAATAATGTATTCCGGCTGATATAGCTGAAGTCCAATCAAAATGTAGTCACCTAGACCGCCTCCACCGATAAAGGCTGCAAGTGTTGTCCAGCCAATCAAATAAATCGTTGACGTTCTGACACCAGCCATAATGATCGGTACAGCAAGCGGGAGTTCAACAAGACGAATTTGTTCCCATGTTGTCATCCCGATTCCTTTACCGGATTCTAGCAAGTTTTTATTCACACCTTGGACACCGGCATACGTATTTCTCAAAATAGGTAAAACCGAATAGAAAAAGAGAGCAACGATTGCAGGTATTTTCCCAACCCCCAAAATAGGAATAAAAAATGCAAGAATCGCTAAACTAGGGAGTGTTTGAAAGATATTCACGACACCGATGACAAAACCTGCGCCTCTTTTCATTCGTGTAAGAACCACGCCTAAAGGAACGGCAACGATGATACCGAGCACGACAGCAATTAAGGAAATATATAAATGCTCCCACATTTTTGTAAGGAGTTCCCCGCCATTTTTCTCTAGAAAATCGATGATTTGATCCATGTGTACACCTCCCTTAATTCATTTCAGTGACAGCCGCCGGCGTATCGTCTCCCCAAATGGAGTCGTACACGACATCTACAAGACTTGCACGTGTCACAATGCCTTTTAAGTGCCCTTCTGGATCCACAACCGGTACATATTTAATGCCACGTATTAAAATTTTTCGGACGGTGTCTCTAAGAAGTGCGCCTTCTTGTACCGTATAGAACTCTGTATTTAAAATATCACCGACGAAGGCTGCTTTTCTGCGGTTCGCATCGATTGTTTCAATATCGATATAGCCTTTTAACACATGATGTTCATCTACTACAAGTAAGGAATCGACCCGCTTTTCTCTCATGATGTAGATGGCATCTGTTAATGTTTTTTCGACTGTAATGGTGACTGGTGACGTGTTCATCATTTGTTCTACACGTTCCATATTCGGATTGGATTGAAGCAGACGTTCTTTACCGATGAACTCTTCTACGAACTCATTGGCAGGGTTCCGCAAAATATCTTCTGGCGTGCCTACTTGGACAATCTCTCCATCTTTTAAAATCACAATTCGGTCAGCTAGTTTAATGGCTTCATCCATGTCATGTGTGACGAATACGATGGTTTTATTTAACGTTTTTTGCAGTTTCTTAAATTCTTCCTGCAATGAATCGCGTGTGATTGGGTCAAGTGCGCCAAACGGTTCATCCATGAGGATCAGAGGAGGTTCTGCTGCTAGTGCGCGAAGAACACCGATTCGCTGCTGCTGTCCTCCACTGAGTTCATGAGGATAGCGCTCTAAATATTCCGGCCCCATGTCGACAAGCTTCAGTAGTTCTCGTGCCCGTTCTTTTCGTTTTTCTTCCGGCCATTTTAACAGCTTTGGAACAAGTGAGATGTTTTGTGCGATGGTCATATGGGGGAACAGTCCAATTTGCTGAATCACATAGCCAATTTCTCTTCTTAATTGAACTGGATCTTTTTTCATAATGTTTTCTCCCTCGATGAAGATGTTTCCTGAGGAAGGTTCGATGAGTCGGTTGATCATCTTCATGGTTGTTGTCTTACCACAGCCACTCGGCCCAATAAAACAAATAAATTCTCCTTTTGCTATGTCTAAATCAATATTTTTGACTGCCTTTTTTCCGCCTTTATACGTCTTTGATACATTCTCTAGTTTCAGCAAATGAGACACCTCCAGTTAGTCGGATTCATATTTTCAGAAAATTTACACCTTATTTATTATAGTGCAAACTTTATAAAATAAAAAGTTTACAATGTGTTTGTATTGCATAACATTTATTTAAAATTTTCAGTTAACGGCTTCATATATAGAGATTTCTTCTTTTTACTCCAAATTACTACCAAATACTCAATATTTATTGTTTTCATCAACAAACAGGTATATGATATATTGTGTTACAAATTGTCAGTCGTGAAGGGATGAAGCGGGGAGTGGACAAGCTAGCGTTAGGCGCCATTCAAAAAGCACAGGATCATTATATTGAAAAAGCTGCCGAGAACATGAATGCCTTTGGTCTTTCTTCTACAGTGGGTAGAGTGCTTGGTATCATTCACATGAACCGTAAACCAATGACGCTTGGAGAGCTATCTGAGGCGACCGGCATGAGCAAAACGAGGATGAGTCAAGTCGTTCGAGAAATGCTCGATTTGAATATTGCGGAAAAGGTTTATGAAAAGGGAATACGTAAAGATCTATATGACGTTGAGCAAGATCAATATCAGACGTTTATTTCATTATTTGCAGCCAATTGGTCCCGAGTTGTCAGCAAAAACCGCAAGGCACATAAGAAAACATGCAAGGAATTGCTGGAACTGCTTGAACAGGACGACCTGCCAGAAGAGACAGAAGAAAAAATCAATCTTCTTCTTTCAGAAATCAAGGAAAGTCTTGATTACTATGATTGGATTAGCCGCTTAATTGAATTCTTTGAAAGTGAAGAAGTGTTTAAGCATGTGCCAAAACCTTAAAAAAAGCTGTTTTTATTTTACATCAATGTAGAAAAAAACAGCTTTTTTATATACACTTATGACATAAACACCCGGAACATCCCTTTTAAGCCTGCGCCGATCATCTCAACTGCCACTACAGCAAGAATTAATCCCATCAACCGCGTCACGACATTCATCTCTGTTTTCCCCATTTTCCGCATAATGAAACTTGAATAATGAAAGGCATAATAGGTCATTGCAAGAACGATGACAATACCGATGAGAATCGCTAACATGTGAAGCATCCCTTCACTTCCCGGGGTTAAACTCATCACTGTAGCGATTGTACCGGGACCAGCGATGATTGGGATCGCCAGTGGCGTAACGGAGACATCCGCCTTCTCTTTGCTTTCTTCCTTTTCCTCAGAATGAGGATTTTGAACATGTGACTCCTTTGCATTCAGTAAATTGTAAGCGATACCAAATATAAAGATACCTCCGGCGATGCGGAGTGCATGAATATCGATCCCAAACAATTTGAAAATGAGCCTGCCTGCCAATAGAAAAGCAATTAAAATAATGAAAGAGACCACGATCGCTTTTTTGGCTGTCTGGGAGCGTTCTTTCTCTGAATAGCCTTCTGTTAAGGTGATGAAAAGAGGCACGTTTCCAATGGGATTTGATACAGCAAATAATGAGACCACGACATGAATCATAAAGGAAATCAACAGACACCCTCCTTTTTTCATAGTGTCTGCCAATCTGATGTGAATATTCCCTTGTTATGTTAAAACCTGTACGGCTTTGACCGATGTTAATAGAGGTTTTTAAAGAAAGGGGAATGACATATGAAGAAAACGATCACCATTATCCTTTTATCTGTTGCGGTTTTAGGTAGAGCCGGCTGATTGTTTGGTAGCAGAGGAAAAACATCTGCAAGAAAGCAAAATGAACGATGAGCAGCTTTCGCAGGTAAAATCAGATCAAACAAAGATGAAGCATGAAAACTAAGATCAAAAAAAGAAACTGTCCACCATGACAAAAAAGTTTAAAAAAGAAAAAAAGCCTATCAAAAAGAAGTCGAACAGCGTAAAGTACTTGAGGCAAAAATCAACCAGCTTCAAAAAAAGCTGTCAGCAGCGAAAACCACTGCTCAAGCTAATAAGCAGAGAGCGCAGGTTGCAAGGAAAACAACTGTCAAAAAAGACCCAAATGTCACCCACCATCCGCCATCACAGTGGGTACAGGATCAATATGATTGGGGCGTGAAACAAGGGTATATTAAAGAATAGAAAGGATGAAAAAATGTGATACAGATTCGACCATTGTCGCGTGATGAATCCGTCCCTATGGATCTTTTACTATTAGCTGACCCTTCAAAGGAAAAGGTTCTTGCCTATGTAGAAGCCGGTGCTTGTTATGCCGCGTTTCATGAACAGGACGTGATTGGTGTCTATGTGCTTTTATCTTTGTCTCAGCAGACAGTCGAAATCATGAATGTCGCTGTAAAAGAATCCTATCAGGGAAAAGGAATTGGGAAGCAGCTGATTCGCCATGCCATTGCTGAAGCCAAGGCCGCTGGATTTCAAACGATTGAAATCGGCACATGCAACTCGAGTATTCAGCAGCTCGCACTTTATCAAAAATGCGGCTTCCGCCTGACATCTATTGACCGTGATTTCTTTCTTAAGCATTATGATGAACCGATTTTTGAAAACGGCATTCAGTGTATGGATATGGTACGGCTGTCACTCACTTTTCAAGCAGACTGATGCTATGATCCGTCTGCTTTTTTATGCTCTGCGCTTTTTTATCACATGAATCACATATTGAATGAAGAAATAGAGCACGGCGCCAGCTAAAAAGCAGAGCACACATCCGAAGAGCGTCGCCTCTGAACTGAATTGATACGCTTCAATCTTCATGATATAAAATGGCATTCCAAACATCGTCGGACTTGATTCAACATGATTGACCTCTAGCAGCAGTAAAAAAACTGGGGTTATAAACACTGCAAATACATACAGCATCGCAAGTGTTAAGCCGCTAGAAAACGAATGAAATACTTTGATCATTTCTTTCTCTCCTTTATCTCTTTTAAGCTGGCTATGATATTTTTTCCGTCAGGGCAAACTGGATGCAGCATCACCGTGTTCAGTAAAGAAAAAAACAGCAGCTGATGACTCACTGGATGCTTCCAGATTAAAAAAAGCACAATCGAGCTGAGCACCGGAAAGAGTGGACCTGCAAGTGCCACCATTAAATTAAAGCTCGGCCGGGCAAATGCCTCATGGACGACCGCCACATGCTTCCAATCAATCATGACCACGAAATCAAAAAGCGGCCTTTTTTCGACTTTGTTACACACCATGACCATCAGCATATGACCGATTTCATGAATCAGCACAACCGCTAGGAAACAAATGACAAGATTAATCATCGCAAAACCGGCCTCTTTAACATGACAG
Organism: Bacillus safensis; assembly: GCA_030159235.1. Classification (GTDB taxonomy): domain Bacteria; phylum Bacillota; class Bacilli; order Bacillales; family Bacillaceae; genus Bacillus; species Bacillus safensis_B. The sequence continues at coordinate 134,444 of BSBG01000001.1, forward strand.
CATATATACATCTGAAAAATGCAAGTGAACCTAGCAGATAGACGGTAGCGAGAAGATACACATTTGATGAAAGCCACTGCAATAAAAGCATATCGATGAAGCTGAATACAGCAATCATCATGACGATCACAAACAGTTTATTAAACTCACTAATCTTCACGACAAATCCTGTACAGGCCGCCATGGCGGTGATCAATAAAATAGATAAACTCGCCAAGCTATGACCTTCACTTTCGATACCTATCACCAAATAGGCAAGCCCAATAAACACAAAGTAAGTCATTAAATTGATTGCGTAATAAAATAAAATTCTTGGTAATAAATAAGCGCCCTTTGATGTATTTAACATAAAGATGGCCCTTTGATTGATATGATATTCTCTGCCAATCATCAGCGGAAGCATGATCAATATTTCTTTTAACGCGAACTGCAAAATAAAGGCATACAGCCAGCCAGTTTCTACTGGTGTAAAGACAAATGGCAGCCCCGCCGTTACACAAACAAGAAATAGAAACAAAATGCCTTGTTCTTTAAAAACAGCTGAGCGGCTGAAATAAACCATTTCCTGCCGAAGATGCGTCAGAAAGGAAGACTGCGTTCTGATTTTCCTATAAGAGAACGACTTCACCTCTGTTTTTAGCTGCAAAAACATCCGATTGACATAACAAGCCGCTAACCCCTTCAGCCATAGCCATCCAGCGCTTAGAAGGATCACCAGTAACACCAAATAGACTGATGGCCATACGCGGATCATCTCCATTGCTTTTTGCAAAAGGAGAAATACCAATATATTAAGCATCGCAAAGCCGATCGTTTGAAGCAGTAAATGCTCTTTTGTTTTTGATACGAAATGGCTCACACCAATCCGCATCACCATCCAAGAAGCAAGTGAAAACAGCGCCAGTACAATGCAAGTGATACATACAACCGTTATCCAATACAGAGATGGTGCCTGACCGCTGATCAAAAGGCCTAATACAATGGGTAAAAAAAGCAGTCCAATCATGAGGAAACAAAAAAGCATTGGAAAAAAATACGCACAAAGGACAAATGGTACACTTTGAATCGTACTGTTCAAAAAGTAGAATTGATATTCCCGGCGCTTCAATTTATTGCGGGATAAAACAATGCCTACGCCTAAAAGTAAGAGAGTCATTTTCATCAATTGGAGGTATAAAGCAGTTGGCTCGTTTTCTCCTGCCTGCAAAAAAAAGCGCAGGCTGATGACGACGTATATCGCATACATCAGCAAGAAAAAAACCGCCGCTGCGAGAAGCTGCAAAGGATATTTTTTACCGAGCTGCTTTCCTTTCGTCGTCAGCATACCCCATTCTATTTTATGAAGAACATGTCGTGTCCAAATCATTGAGTAACCTCTCCACCTGCATATAGTAATCTCGATTCACTTCTTTATAAATCTCTTCAAGTGCCTGATGAGGAAATGTCTGATTCGTTTCTTGGCGGGACATATCCAGCTTGACGTCACCATTTCTTAAGATCATGAGATGGTCATACAACGTATCACCAAAGCTCAAATGATGGGTTGAAATGAGAATACCAGCGCCCTGATTTCTCAGCTTCATGAGCACCTTTTTTAAGATGATCATCATATCTGGATCAAGTCCGTTCGTTGGCTCGTCAAATACATAATAATCGCATGGCCTGAGGAGCTGTGAGATAATCTGCGTTTTCTTTTGATTGCCATGAGACAGCTGAGCGATCGGCTGATCCATATAAGCACCCAGCTCAAACAGATCGATAAATGTCTCTTCCCGTGTGACATCTTGCTCATTTGGCAGCTGAAGTAACTGAAAGTATTCCCTCGGCGTTAAGTAATCGAACAACGCATGGTCGTCAGGAATATAGGAAACATGTTTTTTCAACAAGGAGATATGATCTGAGGATTGAAGGTTCAGCTGTTTACCATGTAAAGTGACACAGCCTATAAATGGCGTCAGCCCGAACATAGCTTGGATCATCGTCGTCTTGCCCGCACCATTATGCCCTAAAAGAAGCAGCATCTGCCCTTTCTCCACAGTCATTTGAATATTGCGGAGAGAGAACGTGCGGCTATACGTTTTTTCTTTTAATTGTAATGTCAGCATCATAACCCTCCGTTTGTTTCAGATGGAACAGATGACCTTGCATCTGTTCTCACCCTGTTAAAAGCCGCATTGAATTTTAACGTACATGCCTAAAAACTTGAACTCTCCTAAAAATTTAGAGCCTTTTCCAAAGGTCCTGCATGCCCAAATCAATGCTGCAACTGTCACAATGCCCAAAATAGCGGCAAGCACATAAATCCAAAATGCGTTTTTCTGTACGTTCTTAGAAGTTAGAATTCGGTACTTCCTTTCATCATATGCCGCCAATAGGTGAATAACATACATATACACACCTACTGGAAAACGAAGGCTAAAAGGATTCAGCATCTCATCACCCCCTAATATATGTAAAATGATACCATCCCCTTACAGAAAGCATAAGTTCATTTCAGATCATATTTTTAGTCGAATTTTCATGATTTAGTGCTTAGAATTGGAAGCGGTTTTGACTTCTTCTCTAACTGAAGGAGGATTTTTTACAGAAATAGGATAAGTCAAATGAATTAGCCATTAAATTTCGCGCAGCACAAAAAAACGCTGCGTCCCACTCTCATGAAAGAGCGGAACGCAGCGCATAGCTGACATTATTTATTCAAGTAGACCTTCACGCTTTTTTTGTTCACTTATTGTTATTTTAAAGAAATCCTCCTCAGAATTAACAGTTCCTAAATTATAAGCAATATCCCTCAAATTCCCAATATTCAAAATATAATCATCTTCAAATATTTTTTTTAATACAATACGATACTCTCTTTGAAATTCGAAAAATTTTCTTTTATATAAAAGACCTTTATGAGGAGCCTCATCATATTCTTTTTCAGATAGGGGGTGCGCTTCATTTATATCATCGTAATACTTAACTAATCCCCGTAATAAATTAATCTCCTCACGGTCACATTCTGAGTGTACTCTTTTCATTAATTCCTCAGGATTAGCAAAGAAGATTAAATCCCTTCCAGCAAATTGATTTACTAGTTCATTTTTTAAATTTTCTTTTAATGTTGCATTATTGGTTTCCATATCAATATCAAAATCTCTGCCCAGATTTAATGATACAAAGCAACATATTGGTAAATGTTTTAGGTCGGCGTAAGAAGTTCGATAAACCCCCTTTTTAAACTTTAAGGGGATCTCCTGACCGTTTTTAGCCATGATTACCATTTTACTTGTTTCGGGGTCAAGCACACGAGTCCATACCCCTTCTCTTTTATCACCAATTCCTGTTTTTAACTGTTTCTCTTCAAGTTCAATAAAATGACCATTCCTTTTAAAGAACAAACCACCATCTAATATACTTTCGGTAAATTGTGGTTCTACAAATTTCACCAAGAAATTTCGCTCTAAATTTAAATCCATCACACAACCCCCAACTTTCAGATACCGCCATTCTACTTAATTCCGAGCATGCAGTAAATACATATGAACATAACTTAACAATCGTGTTTTTAAAGATCTGCTTGCCGCGCCGCTGGTTGTGTCCTTTCTAGCAAAAACATAAAAACCCTCGTCTAATGTGATTTAATCACAGATAAACGAGGGTTTTTGTACGTCTAAACTCAAGTCAGTTTATGACCCAATTCAGAACTGTGTTATAAACTTTAAATTACTTTTTGATGTTATAGAATGTTGCAATGCCGTGATATTGTGCTGTTTCAGCCAATTGATCTTCGATGCGAAGTAATTGGTTGTATTTCGCCACACGGTCCGTACGAGACGGAGCACCTGTTTTGATTTGTCCAGCGTTTGTTGCAACAGCGATGTCAGCAATTGTGCTGTCTTCTGTTTCACCAGAACGGTGAGAGATGACTGCAGTGTATCCTGCACGTTTCGCCATTTCGATTGCATCAAATGTTTCAGTTAATGTACCGATTTGGTTTACTTTGATGAGGATTGAGTTACCGACACCGTTTTTGATTCCTTCAGAAAGCTTCTTCGTGTTTGTTACGAATAAGTCATCTCCTACTAGCTGAACCTTGCTGCCAAGGCGCTCAGTTAATAGTTTGTGACCTTCCCAGTCGTTTTCATCAAGGCCGTCTTCGATAGAGATGATTGGGTATTTCGATACCATATCTTCATACCAGTCAACCATTTCAGCAGATGTTTTCACAACACCTTCGCCTGATAAATGATATTTACCGTCTTCTTTGTTGTAGAACTCAGAAGATGCTGCATCCATTGCAAGTTTCACTTCTTCACCTGGTTTGAAGCCAGCTTTTTCGATCGCTTCTACGATTGTTTGAAGTGCTTCTTCGTTAGAACCAAGGTTTGGAGCGAATCCACCTTCGTCACCTACAGCTGTGTTTAAGCCTTTAGCGCTTAATACAGATTTCAGGCTATGGAAGATTTGAGCGCCCATGCGAAGTGCTTCACGGAAGTTTGGAGCACCTACAGGCATAATCATGAATTCTTGAATATCCACGTTGTTATCCGCATGCTCTCCGCCGTTGACGATGTTCATCATTGGCACTGGAAGCGTTTTGGAGTTGAATCCACCAAGGTATTGGTAAAGTGGAATTTGTAAGAAATCAGCAGCCGCACGTGCTACAGCGATAGATACGCCAAGAATTGCGTTTGCGCCTAATTTCCCTTTGTTTTCTGTTCCGTCAAGCTCGATTAACATTTTATCAATCGCTACTTGTTCAGTTACATCAAAGCCTAAAAGCTCTGGTGCAATGATTTCGTTTACGTTGTTTACAGCTGTAAGAACACCTTTTCCAAGGTAACGGTCTTTGTCTCCGTCACGTAGTTCTACTGCTTCATATTCACCAGTAGAAGCACCACTTGGAACTAATGCACGGCCAAAGCCGCCAGATTCTGTGTAAACTTCTACTTCAACTGTTGGATTACCGCGAGAGTCTAATACTTCGCGTGCATATACGTCAACAATGTATGGCATCTTAAATTTCTCTCCTTTTGAATCAATTTGTTATTTTTGAATCAATGATGTTCCTGTCATCTCTTTTGGTTTTTCAAGACCAAGCAAGTCTAAAAGCGTTGGAGATAGATCGGCTAAAATACCGCCTTCTCTAAGCGTTGCACCTTTTTTCGTCACGATCACTGGAACAGGGTTCGTTGTATGTGCAGTATGCGGTTTTCCATCTTCGGTAATCAGCACGTCTGCGTTACCGTGGTCTGCCGTGATGATGGCATGTCCGCCTTTTGCTAGGATTGCGTCGACTACAGCTCCTAAGCACTCATCTACTGCTTCAATGGCTTTGATTGTTGGCTCAAGCATACCTGAATGACCAACCATGTCTGGGTTAGCAAAGTTCAGAATGATCGCATCATGCTTGTCGGCATTGATGTCTTCAACAAGTGCATCCTTAACCTCGTAAGCACTCATTTCTGGCTTTAGGTCATAGGTTGCCACGTCTGGTGATTTGATTAAGATGCGGTCTTCACCAGGAAATTCATCTTCACGTCCACCGCTCATAAAGAACGTCACATGAGGATATTTCTCTGTTTCAGCAATCCGCAGCTGTTTCAATCCATTTTGAGAAATCACTTCTCCTACTGTGTTATCCAAATTCACTGGTTTGAAGGCAACATAGCCATCAACCGTTTCACTGAAGTGTGTAAAGCAAACAAAGTGTAAATTCTTTGGATATGCTTCCCCGCGGTCAAACGAGCGGAAATCTTCATTTGTGAATGTGTTTGAAATTTGGATCGCACGGTCTGGGCGGAAGTTATAGAAAATCACAGAGTCGCCGTCGTTTACTTTTGCAACTGGCTCACCATTTTCTCTCGTCATGACAGATGGAATAACGAATTCATCGTAGATTCCATTTTCATAGGAGTCATCAACGACATCATACATGTTTTGATAACTTGGACCTTCACCATACGCCATCGCGCGGTATGCTTTTTCTACACGATCCCAGCGTTTGTCACGGTCCATTGAGTAATAGCGTCCAGAAAGTGTTGCAACTTCACCGACACCGATTTCTTTGATTTGATCTTCAAGCTGTTTTAAGTACACTTTGGCTGTCTTCTGACCAACATCACGCCCGTCCAAGAAGCCATGAATGTATACCTTTGTTAAGCCTTCTTTTTTCGCCAGCTTGAGCAGGGCAAAAAGATGCTGGATGTGGCTGTGCACACCACCGTCTGACAAGAGGCCGAATAAATGAAGCGCCTTGTCATTCTCTTTTGCGTAAGTCATTGCATCTAGGAACGTTTCGTTTTTCTCAAATTCCCCATCACGAATGGCAACATTCACTCTTGTTAAGCTTTGATACACAATGCGTCCTGCACCAATGTTCAAATGCCCAACTTCAGAGTTCCCCATTTGACCTTGCGGGAGACCTACTGCCTCACCTGAAGCCGTTAAGGTTTGATGCGGGAATTCGTTCCAGTAGCGGTCAAAGTTCGGTTTTTTAGCTTGTGCGACAGCGTTACCGACTGTTTCGCCTCTTAAACCGAATCCGTCTAAGATGATTAATGCAGCTGGTTTCTTACTCATATTGACCTTCCTCCAATAATTGAACGAAAGACTGAGGTTCTAAGCTTGCGCCGCCTACCAAAGCACCGTCAATATCGGATTCTGCCATATATTCTTTAATATTCGCCGGCTTCACGCTTCCGCCATATTGAATGCGAAGGCTGTCTGCCGCTTCTTGACCAAATTCGCTTGCAACGGTTTGGCGGATGTGCGTACAAACGTCGTTAGCATCTTTCGCAGTAGAAGATTTCCCTGTACCGATAGCCCAGATTGGCTCATAGGCAATAACAGATTCAGCTACTTGCTGCTTCGTTAAACCAGCTAGTGCTTTCTTCACTTGATCAGCGACAAGTTCATTTGTTTTGCCTGCTTCACGCTCTTCAAGCGTTTCTCCTACACAGATAATTGGAACGATGCCATGCTTGAATGCAGCATGTGCTTTTTTGTTCACTGTTTCATCTGTTTCAGCAAAGAATTCGCGGCGCTCTGAATGTCCGATCACTGAGTAGCCGATGCCAAGGTCTTTTAGAGCGGCAGGGCTGATTTCACCAGTGAATGCACCGTTTTCTTCAAAGTGCATGTTTTGTGCACCAATTTGAAGATCTGTTCCGTTTGAAAGGCTGTTTAGCTTTTCAAGGAAAAGTGCTGGCGCACAGACAATAGATTCCACTTTGTCAGGAGATGGAATAGATGACTTGACTTCTTCAACGAAGCTAACCGCTTCGCCAAGTGTTTTGTTCATTTTCCAGTTCCCAGCTATAATTGGTTTTCTCATGATTGACACTTCCTTATAGCAGTTTTGGTCTTATTTATCGTTTAATGCAGTAACACCAGGAAGTTCTTTGCCTTCCATAAATTCAAGTGAAGCGCCGCCGCCTGTAGAAATATGGCTCATCTGATCGGCAAGACCAAATTTCTCAACTGCTGCTGCTGAATCTCCACCGCCAATGACAGAATATGTATCTTTTGCTTCTGCCAGTGCTTCTGCGATTGCTTTTGTTCCTTTAGCGAATGCATCGATTTCAAATACACCCATTGGTCCGTTCCAGACAACAAGTTTGCTCTTTTTAATAACGTCAGCATACTTATCTCTAGTCTCTATTCCAATATCAAGTGCTTCTAAATCACTTGGAATTTCAGAGATTGGCACAATGCTTGTATTCGCATCATTTGAAAAGTCGTCGGCTACCAGAACATCTGTTGGAATCAGGAAGTTTACGCCTTTTTCTTTTGCACGCTCCATAAAGGATTTTGCTAAATCGACTTTGTCTTCTTCTAATAGAGATTTTCCTACTTCGTGGCCAAGTGCTTTCACAAATGTGTAAGCAAGTCCGCCGCCGATAATGAGGTTGTCCACTTTATCAAGAAGACTTTCAATCACACCGATTTTATCCTTTACTTTTGCGCCACCGATAATCGCTGTAAATGGGCGATCAGGGTTTGAAATGGCTTTTCCTAGTACCTCAAGCTCTTTTTGCATGAGGAAGCCTGAAACAGCCGGAAGATATGCTGCAATCCCTGCTGTCGATGCATGTGCACGGTGTGCAGCACCGAACGCATCATTGACATACACATCAGCTAAATCAGCAAATGCTTTTGATAATTCAGGATCGTTCTTTTCTTCACCAGGATAGAAACGAACGTTTTCAAGCACTAGCACGTCTCCTTCTTTTAAGTCAGAGATTTGCTTTTTCACGTTGTCGCCGTAAGCTTCATCTGCTTTTTTCACTTCTTGTCCAAGAAGCTCTTGCAGACGTTTCGCCACAGGTGTCAGACGCAATTCTTCAGTAACTTGACCCTTCGGACGACCCAAATGACTAGCTAGCAGTACCTTTGCGCCTTGTCCTGTTAAATACTCAATCGTTGGTAATGCTGCGCGGATACGAGTATCATCCGTCACTTCTCCGTCCTTCATTGGAACGTTAAAATCTACGCGGCAGAACACAACTTTACCTTTTACGTCAATGTCTTTTACTGATTTCTTATTCATGCTCGTCAGGAGATCCTCCTTTATTCTGGTTTCCTTACGCATTGGACAAGTCTCTCTTTATCCTTTTCCCATTTTGCCCTCATCAAAACGAGAAATCGTGCAGAACGGATAAAAACAGAGAAAAAGGGAAAGGGATGCTTCCCCTTCCCTTGTCCGTCTTCATTATATCGTGTCTCTAGGAAAGAACCAAGTGAGTTCCTTCAGTGTGAGAAATTAAAGACCTTGTTTTGCAATGTAAGCTGCAAGGTCAACAACGCGGTGAGAATATCCACTCTCGTTATCGTACCAAGAGATCACTTTCACCATGCTACCTTCCATCACCATTGTAGAAAGAGCATCAATTGTTGAAGAGTTTGCATTACCATTGTAGTCACCAGATACTAATGGCTCTTCGCTGTAGCCAAGGATTCCATTAAGTTCTCCTTCAGCAGCTTCTTTAAGTGCTGCATTTACATCTTCAACTGTTACATCTTGGTTTAATTCAGCAACAAGGTCAACTAAAGAAACGTTAGGTGTTGGAACACGCATAGCGCCACCGTTTAATTTACCTTTAAGTTCAGGCAATACAAGTGAAACAGCTTTCGCAGCACCTGTAGAAGTTGGGATGATGTTTTCCGCAGCTGCACGAGCACGACGGTAGTCTTTGTGCGGAAGATCAAGAATTTGCTGGTCATTTGTGTATGAGTGAACAGTTGTCATCATACCGCGTTTGATACCAAATTTATCGTTAAGTACTTTTGCAAATGGAGCTAAGCAGTTTGTTGTACAAGATGCATTAGAGATGACATCGTGGCTAGCTGCATCGTATTTGTCTTCGTTTACACCCATAACGATTGTGATATCTTCTTCGTTAGCAGGAGCAGAGATGATGACTTTTTTAGCGCCAGCTTCTAAGTGTTTAGCAGCGTCTGCACGTTTTGTGAAGAATCCAGTAGATTCAACAACGATTTCTACGCCTTGTTTACCCCAGCTTAATTTCGCAGGGTCACGTTCAGCTGATACTTCGATTGTTTTACCGTTCACTACTAAGTTTGTACCGTCTACAGAAACCTCTGCATCTAGTTTTCCGTGAACAGAGTCATATTGTAAAAGGTGTGCAAGCATGTTAGCGTCTGTAAGATCGTTAACCGCTACTACCTCAACTTCAGGATTGTTTAATGCTGCACGAAATACGTTACGTCCAATACGTCCAAATCCGTTAATACCGACTTTTACTGCCATGATGTTTCCTCCTTTTATAGGTCACAATGTTTTATATTGAGGGATCAATTGACTCCCTTAATAACTCTTTTGCGGCTCCTTCGTCTGTGACGAGAACCGTTCGGCGTGGCTTTTTGAAATAAGCTTCAATTGCCCCCGCCTTTGATGATCCACCTGCAACAGCAATGATGTGTGGAATGCTTTCTAAATCATCTAGCTGCATACCGACGGAGTGCACTTTGTGTACGACCTCACCATCACGATTAAAGTAATAGCCAAAGGCCTCTGTCACTGCGTCATGCTCATCAATCTTTTTTAAATCTTCATCTGGTGTATTTCGTCTCATCGCCATTGTTTTTGCTTCCCCGATCCCATGAATGAGCATCGTAGATGATTGAATCGTTTGAAGCACTTCTTTGACGGACGGCTCTTCAATAATAGAAGAGTAAGCACCTTCTGACAGCTGCCCTGGAACAAACAGCAGTTTGTAAGTACCGGAAGCTTTTTCAGCCATGTGGGCACAAATGGTGTTTGCCTGATTTTTTACATTCTCCCCAAGACCGCCTCTCGCAGGGACAAACATCATGTCTCTGTTTTTAGCATCAGGGGTCATCATTTCGGCAACGGCTTCCATCGTCGTTCCGCCAGTGACGGCGACGATATTATTTCCAGTAAACCTTTTTTTCATACATTGGACAGCAGCTCTTCCCATTTCTTGCTTCACCCACGGAGATTCATCACTGTCACCAGAAACGATGATGACTTCTTCCAGGCCTAACTTCCTCTTTAATGTATTTTCCAAAAAGGTTAAACCTAAAACGTCCTTCATCATTCCTTCAAGCATTTCAAGCAAAGCGTGACCTTCATTCGTCAGCATCATGCCGCTCGTTTTGACATCCAGCAGATTTTGTTCTTTTAAAAACTGAACTTCAGCACGTAAGATGCGCTCACTGAGACCAAGACTCGTCGCAAGACTTCTGCGGCCAATTGGTTCAGCTAATCTGATGTACTGCAAAATGTCGTAGCGTTTTTGCATAACGATGAGAAGATCTGGCAATAATTTTTTTTGAGCTTCTAATAAACGATTCATGGCTAACGACCCTTTCTTTTCACGTTGGACTAAAAACGTCCCACTGTGACAAAAAACGTCCCGCCACAGCCAAAAAAAATCAATCCCTGCTTTCTTTAATTATTTTAACAGGATAATCTTGCATTTTCAACTCTTACAAACACATTCAGACAAAAAATAGACACATTTTCACCGATAACCTGCTTGTCATCAAGGTTCTTGCTATGATATTTCTTTTTAAAATATTTTTTTCTTTTATATAGAATGAATGCACGATTGAACATGTGCATGCTGTTGATATCAGCATGCACATTTTTTGTTTTCAGCTAGATGGAAAGACGAACCTGTTTATGTTTTTGTGATGGTTTCGCCTTTGGGTTTGATTTTGAGATAATAAATGATGTAGCAGGCGGCCATGAACGGGATGCCACAATAAAGGCCAATCCGCTGATCCTCGATAAAGAATAGGCTGATGAGAACAATACCAAATGCGAAAAAACCTGCCAATGGGACAAATGGATAGAGCGGTGTTCGGAAGACAAGATTCTTTACATCCCCGCCCTCTTTGATGAAGTGTTTTCTAAAGAAATATTGAGACAAGCAAATGGACATCCAAACCACAACAAGGACCATACCAGAAATTGAAATGAGCCACACATACACTGTTTTTGGTGCGACAACACTTGTGAGCAGGGATAGAGCGGATACGCCCATTGTGACCAATAGCGCATTGATCGGAATTTTGCGCTTGGACAGCTTTTTCGTAAAGTCAGGTCCTTTTCCGTCTTTTGAAAGCGCCCAGAGCATACGTGATGATGCATATAATCCAGAGTTTGCTACAGATAAGACGGCTGTGATGATGATAAAATTCATGATATCTGCGGCATATGGTATGCCGACCTTGTCCAGCACGACGACAAACGGACTGTCGACAGCACCTGCTGTCTGCCATGGGAGAAGTGCGGCAAGAACGGCAATTGATAAGACAAAAAAGACCATTGTTCTCCAAATAATATTCCGTATGGACCGCGGCAATGTTTTTTCAGGGCTTTCACTCTCTCCTGCTGCAATCCCTACAAGCTCTGTTCCTTGAAAGGAGAAATTGACGGTGACCATGGTTAATAAAATCGCAAAAACGCCATTAGGAAATAGTCCGCCATGATCTGTCAAATGGCGAAATAGAGGGGCAGGTTCTCCGCCTTTCAACTGAATCATTCCGAAAATTGCGCCAATTCCAATGATAATAAACAACAGGATGGCAGCGACCTTAATGGCCGAAAACCAAAACTCCGTTTCAGCGAAGCTGCGAGCTGAGATGGCATTCACGGCAAATAATATCACGCTAAATGCAAGACACCACAGCCAAACAGGGATATCCGGGAACCACCTTTGGAGCAAAATGCCCGCAGACGTAAACTCTAATCCAATCGTACACGCCCAGCTGAACCAATAAAGCCAGCCGATCATAAAGCCTGTAGACGGGCCTATATATTTGGTTGCATATTCCTGAAAGGAGCCCGCTGTCGGCATCGCCACGGCTAATTCTCCAAGACAGAGCATCACCAAATACATCAACAATCCACCAATGATAAAGGAAAGAATGGCTCCACCTGGCCCTGCCTGATGAATAATGAGACCTGATCCAAGGAAAAGGCCCGTACCAATAACACCTCCTAAAGCAATCATAAAGAGATGTCTGCTTTTCATGGAACGCTCTAGTTCATTATGCTGTTCTTCCTTCAAATCCGCTCCCCACTTTCACTCTTCTATTCATCCTGAAAAAGAAAGGGAGAAAGTGAAGGCTTCTCCCCTTTTTCCAATTATGCTTGAAATAATGCTTCAATATGACCAATCGCCCAGTCTAAATCCTCTTTAGAAATAGTGAGAGGCGGTGCAAAGCGGATGACGGTCTCATGGGTTTCCTTACATAACAGTCCTGCTTGTTTCAGCTTCTCACAATAAGGTCTCGCTGCCTCAGTCAGCTCCATGCCGATAAACAATCCGCGGCCGCGCACTTCCTTAATAACAGGGCTTTGAATGCGCGTGAGTTTGTCTTTTAAGTATTCGCCAAGCTCCATGGAACGTGCTGCAAGGTTTTCATCGATTAAGACATCCAATGCAGCAAGCGACACCGCACATGCAAGAGGATTTCCACCGAAGGTAGAGCCGTGAGACCCAGGGTTAAATACACCTAATATTTCGCGGTTTGCTACAACACACGAGATTGGGAATACACCACCGCCTAAAGCCTTCCCAAGAATCAGCATATCTGGCTTAATGTCTTCCCAGTCACAGGCAAACATCTTGCCTGTCCGCGCTAATCCGACCTGAATTTCATCCGCAATGAACAGTACATGTTCTTTTTCACAAAGCGCCTTCGCTTCCTTCAAGAAGCCTTCTGGCGGCATGACAATGCCCGCTTCCCCCTGAATGGGTTCGATGAGAAAAGCCGCTGTGTGTGGCGTGATGGCTTCACGTAACGATTCAATATCTCCGTAAGGAATCAGTTTAATTCCCGGAAGCATTGGACCGAAGCCTCTTTGATACTCAGCTTCTGAAGAAAGAGAAACAGCCGTCATCGTTCTGCCATGGAAATTTCCGACACACGCAATGATTTCCGCGCGATTCTCTTCGATTCCCTTCACATCATAGCCCCAGCGTCTCGCTGCTTTTACAGCTGTTTCGACAGCCTCAGCTCCAGTATTCATCGGAAGTGCCATCTCTTTATTCGTTAGTTGACAAATTTTCTCATACCAAGGGCCAAGCTGATCGTTGTGAAAAGCTCTTGAGGTAAGCGTCACACGGTCTGCCTGTTTTTTGAGTGCCTCAATAATACGGGGGTGGCGATGGCCCTGGTTCACTGCGGAATACGCACTCAGCATATCCATATATCGATTGCCTTCAGGATCTGTCACCCAAACTCCCTCAGCCTCAGAAATCACTATTGGCAGTGGATGATAGTTTGCCGCACCGTATTGTTCTGTTTGTTGAATCAATTCATTTGTCTGAGTCATCGTCTATTCCTCCTTCTATAAGCTAGCCTTTTTCAATTGGGTTCATCTTCACACATATGATATGCAAGGATCGTGCCAACTTTCTGCCCGTATCATGACGTTGATTTGTCTAATCCTTTATGCAAAATTTCTTTGCATATGCCAAATTTTTTAGAGGAAACCGCAAAATTTTTCATGTAAAATAGAGGTAACGTCTGGAGGTGGAGGGAATGAAAAAAGATTCGTATGCCGCAAAGCTCGAAAATGAAATTGATTTGTATAAACAAATGCTCGATTTAATTGATGTCGGGCTTCATGCAATTGACGAGAATGGAAATACTGTTGTTTATAATAAGAAAATGATGGAGATTGAGTCTTTGAAACGCTCTGATGTTCTTCATAAAAATGTATTAGACCTCTTTGTTTTCCAAGACGAAATGCACAGTACGCTTGTTCAAGCGCTGCGTACTGGGAAACAAACCGTTCATGCAAAGCAGACGTATCATAATTACAATGGAAAAGAAATCACAACGATTAATCATACATACCCGCTCGTTCGAGACGGTCTCATCCAAGGAGCGGTTGAAATTTCGAATGATGTGACCAAGCTAGAACGGCTGATTCACCACAATATGAAGAAAAAAGGAAGCACGCGCTTTACATTTGATTCCATTATTGGACAAAGCCCTGCGTTTTTAGAGGTAATTGAGCATGCGAAACGAGCGACACGCACCTCTTCCTATGTGCTCATTGTCGGTGAGACAGGTACAGGTAAGGAACTATTTGCTCAAAGTATTCATAACGGCAGCAGCCGATCATCTGGACCATTTATTACTCAGAATTGCGCGGCACTGCCTGATAGCCTCATCGAAAGTCTGCTCTTTGGTACGCAAAAAGGGGCTTTTACAGGCGCGACTGATCAGCCCGGTTTATTTGAACAGGCGCAGGGAGGTACACTGCTGTTAGATGAGATCAACTCATTAAATCCTGGTCTTCAAGCAAAATTGCTGCGCGTATTGCAGGAGAAACGTGTAAGAAGGTTAGGCAGCACAAAAGAAATAGCTGTTGATGTGAGAGTCATTGCCAATATGAATGAGGACCCTGTAGATGCGATCGCAGGCGGACGCATGCGCAAGGATTTATTTTATCGACTAGGGATTGTCACCTTATTTATTCCGCCGCTTTCTGAGCGAAAAGAAGACATTCCTACGTTTGTGCATCACTTTATTCAAAAATATAATGAACTGTTTCAAATGAAGGTGAAGGCGGCTGACGAAGAGGTGCTAAACCTTTTTGAGTCGTATCATTGGCCGGGCAATGTAAGAGAGCTAGAGCATGTGATTGAAGCGGGGATGAATATGATGATGGATGAAGACGACCTATGTATGCATCACCTTCCCTATCATTTTAGATTTAAGCACGGTGAAGGCCGTCCTGCTACGCAATTACAGACGATGCAGCAAACCACAGCAGCTGACACCTTTATCTTCACATGCCCAGAACATATGACTGATTTCCAAACCCAAATGGAACGATTCGAAAAACAATACATCGTCCATTACTTAGAAAAAATGGACGATAATATTTCACAGACTGCAAAGATATTGGGCATGAGCAGGCAAAGTCTGCAATATCGAATGAAAAAACTACATATTTCTCGTTCATAACTCTCGAGATTAATAATAAAGGGCTAAAAAGATCTTGATTATAGCCCTTTGTCTTCTTTTCAGCGTGACAGAAAACCTTTGCAGTCTACACCGGAGCGCAGACCTGACACCGAATGCGAGGGTTACACGCTGGAGCTGTGTCCTCATTTGGCACAGCTTATTGTGTATCTGACTGTCCTGTCGGTTCTTGAAGTACATCACTCAGCAGTTTTTCTACATTTTCTAAATGTATGAGCATCGCTCTTTCCGCTTCTTCTGGCTGTCTTGCCTCGACGGCTCTATAAATTTGTTCATGTTCTTTATAAAGCTGACGAATAGAGGCTTTCTTTGAAAACAAGACGACTTTTCTCGTTTCGCGCATCGTTTCTACCAGCAAGGCTGAGACCTGATTCATTAACGCCTTTAATAAATCATTCTTTGAGGCTTTGGCTAAAGCGAGGTGGAATGTGAGGTCTGCCTCTTCCCCAATTTCTTCATGTGCTTCCGCTAGTTTCATTTGTTCGAGTGCTTCACGCAGCTGATGAAGGTCATCATCCGTTCGCAGCAGCGCCGCTTTTTTGACAGCACCCGTTTCAATAATGGCTCTCACTTCAAGGAGCTGCGTGACGTCATGCTGCTTCATCAAAAACGCAGAAGATAAGTTAATCGTGAGCTGTTCGGGATCGAACTGCTTCACATATGTGCCTTCCCCTTGTTTCATCTCTATTAATCCGATCGCTTTGAGAGCAGACAATGCCTCTCTTACAGCGGAACGGCTGACTTGAAAGCTTTCTGAAAGAGCTTGAACCGAATCTAATTTTTCCCCCGGAAGAAGCTCACCTGTGCGAATGGATTCGATTAATGCATCCGCAATTTCTTCATATATTTTTTTTGTTTTGATTTGTTTATATTTCAATTGGTTTCACCTCATCACTGTTGTCTATCCCTATCGGCTCATGCCCTATCTTATACTTTACCCCAAAATTTCCGATCTCACGTCTCACCTTTTTAATTTTCAAGAAATCTTCAGGCACCTTGCTTCCAATAAAAAAGAAGCACGTGCCATGTTCTGGCAAGTACTTCTTGTTAATCATAGCGCTTCCGCAGTGTAGAGGACGGAAGGTTCATTTGTTCACGATATTTCGCAATGGTTCTGCGCGACACGCGGATGCCAAAGGTTTGCTGAAGAAGCGTCATGATTTGCTGATCCGAATACGGTTTCTTCTTATTTTCCGTTTGGATGAGCTCTGAAATGTGCGATTTGACTGTATAGCTGGATGCCTCTTCTAGAGAATGTCCTTCTAATTTTGCTTGAAAAAATTGTTTCATTTCCATGAGCCCATAAGGGGTTTGCACCATTTTCCCTTTTACAGTTCGGCTGACTGTTGACTCATGCACTTGCAGTATATCTGCGATCCGCTTCATCGTAAGCGGTTTCATTTTATGTTTCCCTGTAAGGAAAAAATCTGTCTGATGTGAGATAATCTCACAAATGACACGGGTCATCGTTTGTTTTCTTTGCTTTAGCGCCTGAACAAGCCAATTGTACTGCTGCTCTTTTTCCTTTAAATACGTATAAGCTTCCTTCCGCTTTTGATCTTGAATCATGGCGAAGTAGCCTTCATTCATTTCAACGTCTGGAAAAGCGCGCGGATTCAGCTCAAATGTGATGTGATCCTGCACCACAGTTATCGTGACATCAGGCTCTATATACACGTGCTCTTCATCATATGATAAATGAAGGCCTGGTCTTGGTTCAAGCTGAGACACTTCATCTTGCACCGCTTGGAGTGTTTTCATTGAAACGTCTGTTTTCGCCGCAATTTCCTTCCAAGCTTTTCTTGCAAAAAGAAAGAAATGCTCTTCGATGATCAGTTCGGCTTCATACCAGCGCTCCCTTTTTCTTCTCAGCTGAAGGAGGATGCATTCCTGGAGCGATCTTGCGCCAATGCCGGCAGGCTCTAGCGATTGAAGCTGATGAAGGACGGCTTCTACTTCTTCAGCTGGCACCTCTAAAACAGCTGCCATGGCATCAATCGGTTCATTTAGATACCCATTGGAATCAATCGACTCAATCATAAAGTGGAAGATTTTTTGATTCTTTTTATCTAAATTCAAATCAATCGCCTGTCTCTTTAAAAACATTTGCAGGCTTTCTTTTTGATGCGTTCGATACGGCTCTGTTATTCGACCTTGTGATTTTTTATGATAAACTGGTTGGTAGCTGTCCGTGTCTTTCCGCTCAATCAGAGGGTTCTCAAGCGCTAACTGGTCAAGATACTCGCCCAGCTCTGTGCAATTTAGCTGCAGCAGTGTAATGGCCTGCCTGAGTTCTTGTGTGAGCACCGGCTTTAATACCTGTTCTTGTTGCAGTTTAAGGCTCATCGTCTCCCCTCCCTCTCATCATTTTACATGAAGATTGACGGACCGTATATACGAAATAGGAGTGATTTCCGTGTCTGAACTTTTTTCCGTTCCATACTTTGTCGACAACCTGAAACAGCACATCGCCATGAACCAAAATGAAGACAAGATTCATGCGATGAATGCCTATTACCGCTCAGTCGTGTCCACGCTTGTTCAAGACCAGCTGACCAAAAATGCGGTTGTATTGAAGCGAATTCAGCATCTTGATGAAGCCTACCAAAAGGTAAAAAAAGAAAGCGAATGAAAAAGAACACCCTTTGTCAAGATGGCAAAGGGTGTTGATTATTTGCGAAAAGCTTCTGATCCAGCCTCGATTTGTACATCATCAAAAAGCCAGACCGCCCCGCCGTATAGATAATAAAGGCAAACCATAGTCCGTGATTGTGCCAAATGGGCGTGACCGCTGTTTGAACAACAATAAACAAAATCATCGCAAACAGCATCGAATTTCTAACAGGAGCAATTTCTGTTGCACCTGTAAATACGCCGTATATGACCAAACCGAAACAAGCCGCAAACGGATAGAGAACGAGCCAGTCTGCATAGCGTAATGTCACGTCAAGCAGCTGAGGAAGGTTTGTAAACAAGCTTAATATCGGCTCTTTTAATAGAAAATAAACTGCCGCTATGACACATGCCATGACAAGTGCCCACTGCCTTGAAAGGGTTAAGGTTCTTTCATAGAGAGTGCGATCATTTGCACCAACTGACCGGCCAACAAGAATGCTGGACGCATTGGCAAAACCATCGAACAAATAAGCCATGATGTAGTGAATTTGAAATAAGATAGCATTGGCTGCCAGCAGCTCCGTACCAAAAGAAGCGCCTTTTGCCGTAAACATGTTGATAACCACTAGCAGACAGATCGTCCGAATAAATAAATCTTTATTCACATGAAACATTTTCTGCACTGCCTGTGTATCCATGATTTTCTTAACAGAAGGCATCTGGAATCCGCTTGACGAATGCTTCATGATGATCCATGCCCCTAACACAAAAGCGGTTAGTTCAGATATCAAAGTCGCGGCCGCCACTCCTTTGACTGCAAATGAAAAGACATGAACAAACAGGAATGCGAGGGCCATATTCATGACATTGATCAAGATCTGTAAAGAAAGGGCTTCCTTCATTTTTGCCATCCCCATCAGCCAGCCCAATATGACATAATTCATTAAGGTAAATGGAGCTCCCCAAATACGAATATGAAAATAGTCTGAGGCAAATTGACGGACATCAGCATCAGGAGAAATCACGAGAAAAGCAGATTGAATAATCGGCCATTGCAGGGCAATAAAACAAAGTCCGACGATGATGGCGACGAAAAAAGGTCTTAGAAATGCAAGAACTCCCTGCTCCTCATTCTGTGCCCCGTTTGCCTGAGCGGCAAAAGCAGATGTACTCACCCGCAAAAAACCAAACAGCCAATATAATGTACTAAAAATGAGACTGCCAACTGCGACGCCTCCAATATAAGCGGGATTGGCGAGCTGACCGACAACTGCTGTATCAACAGCTCCAAGTAATGGCGTGGTCATCGTTGAAATCGTTAAAGGAATGGCCAAAGCTAAATACGCTCGATGGTTCACGATGCCACCTGCCTTTCATGAAAAATAGCCTCTTCTAAAAGAGGCGTTGATAATCAAGCTTTAACGAACCGGTCTACCAATCGTTCGTGACAAAGGATGGTCTGCGAGCATTGCATCTCTCATTTTCTGCACTGCTTCCTCCTCTGATGAAAAGAAATCATCCTTCGATCGGAATTGGGCAACAAGCTCTCCTTGATCAAGAATTGCTAATTGATCACTTAATTGATAGGCTGCTGTCATATCGTGTGTAATAAATAAGTAAGCCACACCCAGCTCCTTCTTTAATTCTGCTAATAAATCTAAAATGACCGTCTGCGTGACCATATCTAAACTGCTGACAGATTCATCAAGTACAATAAGCTTTGGCTCCAGCAATAAAGCTCTAGCGATGTTGATCCTTTGCAGCTGGCCCCCGCTGAATTGATGCGGAAATTTAGACAAATCCTTTTCACTTAGCCCGACTCTTTCCAGCCAGTGAATCAGCACGTTTTTACGTTCTTTTCGGCTCGTGGTTTCATAGTTTTCAAGTGGTTCAGATAAAATTTGTTCGACTGTCCACCTTGGATTTACCGCCGAATAGGAATCCTGAAACACCGCTTGCACATGCCGGCGAAAATGCTTACGTGTTTGCTGATCTGCACGATATATATCCTGACCTTCAAAAAGAACCTGTCCAGCTCTTGGTTTCTCTAGACCAAGTATGATGCTGCCAAGCGTACTTTTCCCTGCGCCGCTTTGTCCCAGCAGTCCAAGGCAAGTGCCTTCTTCAATTGTCAAATCGACGCTTTTCAAGACAGGGACTGCGCCTTTTTTTCTCATTAGAAATGACCGGCTGTTGTATACATGACTGACTGCTTTTACTTCTAATAAATGCAAGGACCTTCTCACCTCAAATCGGGCAAACAGCTGGGATGGATGGACGAGCTGCTAATAGTTTTTTTGTATAATCATGCTTTGGATGTTCAAAAAGGTCAAGCACTCCTGCCTTTTCAACAATTTCCCCTTGTTTCATGACGACAACTTGATCTGCCATTTCGGCAATGACACCAAGATCGTGGGTAATGAGTAAAATGGCTGTCCCATAGTCATGACGAATCTGGTTCAGATGCTGAAGAACCAATTTCTGATTGTGTACATCTAATGCAGTTGTCGGCTCATCTGCAATGATGAGGGGCGGGTGCATACATGCTGCCATAGCGATCATGACACGCTGTAGCATGCCTCCGCTTAACTCAAAGGGATACTTGTTTAACAGCTGGTCTGGCTGCGGCAGGTTCATATGGGCTAACGCAGCCACTGCCTGCGCTCGTGCCTGCCTTTTACTGACCGCAGTATGCCGGCGGATGGTTTCAATCAGCTGATGGCCGATTGTCCATACCGGTGTAAAGCTGTTCATTGGATTTTGCATAATATATGAGATGTCTTTGCCTCGAATGGAACGCATATCCCTTTCACTTACATTGATCAATTCTCGTCCCTGTAATGTGATACTGCCAGTGACTTCAGTTGTTTTTCGATCAAGCATGTGTAAGATCGACATACTTGTCACTGTTTTCCCGCAGCCGCTCTCACCAATTAATCCAAGAATTTGACCGCGTCCTATTTCAAACGATACTTCTTGAATCAGAGGGGTTGTCCCTTGAGGTGTTTTCGTATGCACATGCAGGCTCTCTATTTGTAAAATGGACTCTTGCACATTGATCATTCCTTTACACACGGCGTTTGATCCCATATTTCTCTGAAAGGGCTTCTCCTAGTAAATTAAACAGAACCACCACAGCCATGATCACAAGGCCTGGGTACAGCATCAGCTGAGGATTCGTTTGAATGTACGACTTCCCTTCATGAATCATCGCTCCCCATTCAGGCGTAGGAGGCTGAACCCCTAATCCGAGGAAGGACATCGCAGAAATGTCCATAATCGCCCAGCCCATTTCGAGTGTTCCAATGACCGCTAAAGGCGGCAGGACATTCGGAATCATATGTTTTCTCATGATATTCCAATGCGAAGTCCCACTGATCTTTGCAGCTGCAATAAAGTTCTGTTCCTTTAAGCTTAGCACCATTCCTCGGAAGACGCGGGCGTAATACACCCATTGCACGAGCATCAAGGCAAGCACGACTTGAGAAAGTCCCGGACCGAAGATACCGACTAATCCTAGGATCAGCACTAGGTTGGGAAATGCCATGACTCCATCACAGATTCTCATCAAGACATGATCGATCCAGCCGCCTTTGTATCCCGAAAAGAGGCCGACAATTAAACCAATGAATAACGAAGAAAGAAAGATTAATAACGCACAGCCCAGCGAAACACGCGCGCCATATAAAATACGAGATAAATTGCATCGTCCTAATTGATCCGTTCCAAGAGGATACTCCCATGAAGACCCCTTTAGCTTCATTGCTAGATTGACAGCGGCCGGATCATGTGGAGCGATCCATGGCGCACATATTGTGACAATGAGCAGGAGACCGAGCAGCAGGGCGCAGATCGAGATCATCTTTTGATGAACGAAGAGATGTTTTACTTTTGTCATCATTGCTGGCGGCCTTCCTTTCTAGAGATACGAGGGTCAATGATCAGTTGAATCAAGTCAACTATCAAACTGCTCAAGATAAAAATACATGCTGACATGAGGACATAAAATTGAATAACAGGCAGATCCCGATTAAAGATCGCCTCAATAAAAAATCGTCCAAACCCTGGCCATGAAAAAACAGCTTCTACAATAATGGTACCGGTCAGAAGCTTGCCAAGATTCACCCCAAGTCCAGTCAGCATCGGCGATATCGCGATTCTAAGCACATGCTTGAACATGATCGATTGTTCCTTTAATCCTCTCATTCTCGCATATTGAACGAAAGGCTCTTGAAGCGTCTCACTCACACTTGACCGTAACAGTCTTGTATATGTAGCAATTAAAGGGATTGCTAATGTGATCGACGGCAGGATGAGATGCTCCCATGTTCCGATCCCTTCAACTGGTAAAAGGTCGAGTTTCACTGAAAAAAAGAAGATGAGCAAATACCCCAAGACAAACGTCGGGATAGATGCTCCTAAGAAAGAAAGAAGCCGGCTCAGATGATCAATGGCACCGTTTTTTCTCATACCGCTGAAAAAGCCGAGCGGAATGCTGACACATATAGCGATCAGCAGACTGGTGAGTGCCAATTGAATCGTCGCCGGTATTCGATAAATCACCTCATCAAGCACAGGCTGATTCGACATATATGACCGGCCAAAATCAAGGTGAATGACTTTTTCAATGGTATGAAGATACTGCATATAAAACGGTTCATCTAGTCCAAACTCACTTCTTTTTTGTGCTAATATCTCATCCGTAGGCTGGATATGAGCCGCTGCTAAATATGCCTCAGCCGGATCAACTGGCGAAAGATGAATCATGCCAGTTGTGAACAGTGCGGCTAATAAAAATACCGGAATAATTGATAGCAATCGTTTGACGATATAGCGGCCCATTTCCTTACCTTCCTTCTGTTACTTCAGTTTAATGCCTGTGAAAGGATGTTCATCTCGGTTCGCAGGGAACGCAAAGTCCTTCACAGTTTTTTGATAAACGGCTGTCTTTTTAAAATAAGAGATTGGCACAATTGCTCCTTGATCCTGTAAAGAAGATAAGACTGACGCATAAAGTGCTTTACGTTTGTTTTCATTTGTTGTTGATGGAATTTCCGTCATTTCTTTGATCAGCTTTTCCTTATTTGGGTAGGCTGAGATAGCTTCTTTGAATCCAAAACCATCTGATGAAAGAACGTTCATAAATGTATGCGGATCATACGGCGCTCCGTAGTTGCTAAAGAAGTTCATATCAAACTTGTTAGCTTTAAAGCGTTGAACCTGTGTCGCCAAATCCACGCCCTCAAGCTTGACGCCAACACCAACGGCTGCCCATTCAGCTTGCAGCGTTTCCGCCATCGCTTTTTGAATCGATTCCGCCGAGTCATACATCATACTAAACTCAAGCTTTTTCCCATCTTTTTCACGAACAGTTTTTCCTTTTGGAAGTGTCCAGCCCGCTTCATCCAGCAATGCTTTAGCTTTGTCCACATCGTATTGGAAAGACTTCACTTGAATGTCTGACGTATATGGCATGTTTGTCGGCAGGATGTGATCTGCTTCATCCTCTAAACCAGATGTGACCCCTTCTACCATTGATTTTTTATTGAACGCATATTGAAGGGCGTGACGCACTTTCTCATCTGACAGTTGATCCACTTTTGTGTTCATGACAAGCTGTCTCGTTGCAACAGGCTCTGACATTTTCGTTTCATACTTGCCGCTTGCCTCTAGCTGTTTGTAGGAATCAAGGCTAATGGTTCCTTCTCCGTAAAGTAAATCCACATCACCTTTTTCAAATGCCATGACTCTCGTTTCCGCATCAGGGATGACTTTTACCTTGATTTCTTTTACCTTTGGTTTTTCTCCCCAATATTGATCATTTCGTTCGAAAATAGCATAGTCATCTTTTTTATATGTTTTTAAAACCCAAGGGCCTGTCCCCACTGGTTTTTCGATTCCTTTTGACGTATCTCCATTTTTAGGGAAACCTGCTTCCCCAAGGAAACGAACCGGACGGACAACCGCCAATTCTTGAACAGTTGGATAATATGGCTCTGTTAATGTAAGCTTAAACGTTTTCTTGTCTACTGCTTCTGTCTTTTTGATCTTTTTAATAACACCTAACCAGCTATGTATATCTTTATTTTTTAAGATGGTATCAAAGTTCTTTTTGACAATGTTCGCATTAAAATCAGAACCGTCTGAGAATGTCACATTGTCTCTTAAATGGAATGTATACACCTTGCCATCCTTTGACACATCCCATGATTTTGCTAATTCAGGTTTGAGCTTTCCATTTTTTTGATAGCTCACCAATGGCTCATAAATCATTGATTGTGCAAACAATTGTGATGGATTATATACGTGTGGATTCATTTCACCAATATCTCTTGGCCACGCCATTGTAATCATGTCAGGATGATCCTTGTTTCCATCCGCTCCATTGTTTGTTTGAGAGCATCCTACTAGTAAAAAGAGAATAAGCAGGAAAGGTAACACAGTATTTATCTTAATTTTAGGAAATTTTTCCCATATAACCATAAGTTGTTCCTCCTAATTGATTCTGATAATCATTTTCATTTTAAGGAGGAAGGAACCCGTTGTCAATATCATATTTGAAACGAAATGACAATACTTATACCGAATTATTCCATAAATTGTGGAATTTGATAGAAAGAGAGGCAGGCTGCTTATGAACGAGCAGCCTGTGAAGAGGTGGATGTTTTTTCTCGCAGCATATCATGAAGCATATGGATGATACGCTCCTGTTCTGCATCTGTCATGCTTGTTCCAGATGGGAGACAAAGCCCCCTCTCAAATAACAGCTCGGATACAGGAGTCTTTTGAGCCACAGTATAAAACGGGCAATGGCGAAAGAGAGGCTGCTTATGCAGCGGCTTCCATACACGCCTTGCTTCAATCTGTTCTTTTTCTAAAGTATGAATGATATCCACTGGAGACAATGGTTGATCACGATCTATGGTCAATGCCGTCAGCCAGCGGTTGGATGTTGTTTCTTGATACTCTGGCATCAAATGAAGACCTGCTACTTCGGATAAAGCGTCCTGATAACGCTGAAAAATAAGGCGTTTTTGTTCAACACGCTCGTCCAGTACATCCATTTGAGCAATTCCGACACCTGCTAGAAGGTTACTCATGCGATAGTTGTATCCTATCTCTTGATGCTCATAGTGCATGGCACGTTCTCTTGCCTGTGAAGCGAGAAAACGGCATCGTTCAATCGCAGCTTCATCATCGCTCACAAGCATTCCGCCCCCTGACGTTGTAATGATTTTATTTCCATTAAAAGAATAAACACCAAACCTACCCATTGAGCCGCTTTTTCTTCCTTTATACAAAGCGCCTAACGATTCAGCCGCATCCTCAATGACTGGCACATCATATGCTTCACAAAGCGCCATGATCTCGTTCATTTTTGCACTTTGTCCATATAAATGGACGACAATGACTGCACGAGGCCTTTTTCCAAGACGTGTTGATTCAATCAAGGCTTTCTCTAAAGCAAGCGGGCACATATTCCATGTATCCCTTTCTGAATCAATAAAAACGGGCGTTGCTTGTTCATATAAAATTGGATTTGCCGTTGCAACAAACGTAAGGGTGGAACAAAAGACAACGTCCCCTTTTTGAACCCCAATCAGCTTTAATGCGAGGTGAATTGCTGCTGTCCCTGAGGACAAAGCCGCACCTGCCTTCACTCCTGCATAGTCCGCCACTGCCTGCTCAAATTTATTCACAAGCGGTCCAAGCGGTGCAATCCAATTGCTCTTGAAGGCTTCCTCTATTTGTAGATACTCTTTTCCGCTCATATGCGGAGGAGATAAGTAAATGCGTTTGCTTTCTTTCATTACTTGCCACCTTCTTTCCGATCTTTGATTTCTATTGCAGGAATTCCGACAGCAACCTTCTGATCGTGTATATCTTTTGTCACTGCCGCACCTGCACCGATAATCGTCCAGCTTCCGATCGTTGTACCAGGTATCGCTACGGCACCTGCCCCAATATGGGCTCCATCCCGTACGGAAACACAGCCTGTCAGAACTGCTCCCGGTGACAGATGTACAAACGATTCGAGTATGCAGTCATGCTCAACGATAGACCCTGTGTTGATAATCGTATGCTCGCCGATGACTGCATCTGCTTGGATCACTGCCCTTGCCATCACGACAGTTCCCCTTCCAATGACAGCTGATGGACTCGTGACTGCCTCTGGATGAATAAGTGTGGCAAATGCCGCGTCTTCAAATGAGAGGCGCTCCTTGATGAGCAGTCTGATCTCATTTTGTCCGATGGCAATCAGCCATTTGGTTTGAGGCATGGTCTCTCTGAGCTGTTGACTCATAGAGATCGGTCCATACAAAATGCCACTTTGAGTAACCGTCTCTTCAAATTGATCATCTAACACCGCACACAATGAGTAATCAGGGTGTGCAAAAATGATATCTTGGATGACTTTGCTATGTCCGCCGGCCCCAATTAAACCAATAGTTTGCTCATTACATATCGGTTCCTTTGAATTTTTCAGCTGTGGCATGATTTGGCTGCTGCACCCCCTCTGTTTTAATCACTTTCAGCAAGGTCATCCATAAAATTTTCATATCGAGCCAAAACGATTGATGCTCGACATACCAAAGGTCATAGGTAAATTTCTCTTCCCAGGAAAGTGAGTTCCTGCCGTTCACCTGTGCCCATCCTGTTATGCCGGGCTTCACAAGATGGCGCCTTGCTTGTTCTTCTGTATACATAGACAAATACTCCATTAAAAGCGGCCTTGGCCCAACGAGACTGAGCTCTCCTTTGAGTACATTGACTAACTGCGGCAATTCATCAAGACTGAGCTTTCGAATCAAGGCGCCGGTTTTGGTTAATCGCAGATGATCTGGTAGCAGCTGCCCATGTTCGTCACGTTCATCAGTCATCGTCCGAAATTTATATAGCATAAAAGGCCGGCCATACAGACCAGGCCGCTTCTGCCGAAACACCACAGGCGTTCCAATTTTCCATCTAATCAGCCCATAGATAAGAAGAAAAAGAAGGCTGCCTGCGATGAGCAGCGTCAATGCCACCATCACATCTATCATTCTTTTCATCATTGCATCTCCTTTTCACTTAGCGGGAGACCGTTTGCTTTACCTTACGCATCAACTGCATCCGCTCTCGTTTTGTTCCTGCAAACAGATACAAGTAGCCCATATAAAGAATGAAACAAAGCACGCCAATCGAAAACAGCTCCCACCATGAAGTCACGTTATATACCGACTGAATTCCTACGCAGACGCCCCAAATCAGGAGCGCTCCAGTAAGCGGAATGAGTATATGCTTGTAAAAAATGGTGCGTTTCTGATTCGTGATACTGGCCGTATAAATTGGCAGAAACACGATATTTTTGATCAATAAAACAATCGCTCCAGCTGATGCAATGCCATATAAACCAAGCTGCAGCATATGAGTCAATCCATAGGCAAAAAGCACATTGGACACACCTAATATCAATGTGACAACCGCTGGAACTTTAAATCGATTGAAAACGGTCGGTACATATGCGAGCGGTAAAAACATCAAGGTCAAACATAAATAAGCTGCATGAATCATGAGAAGCCATTTCAGCTCCTCAAAGGCAGGCCCAAGCCATAAATCCATAAGTGGACCAGCGAGACCTCCTAAAAGTGCGGCTGGAAACGCAACAAATAAGCCGCTCCACTTAATGGCGTTTGCAGCATATTGGATGAGCCCCTCTTTGTCCTGATTCGAGTAAAATTTCGTGATCGTTGGTGCAAACACAACCGCCAGTGTCCCTGCCAGTGTGCGTAATAATAATGGGAACTGCAAGATCGCCGCATACTGACCCGTTGCTTCCGCACCAATGAGCAAGTTGGTCATCAATAAATCAATTTGTAAAAACAACAAAATGCCCATTTGTTCAAATGAATGCCAGACCCCTGATCGAACAAGAGTGAGGCTAGACGATAATGAGACGTGCCGCCACTTAAACGAAAACCAAGGGATGAGTTCCTTAAAATAATAGATACCGATTCCCATCGCCGCTAAGCTCCCAACGACGGCCGCAAGTGGAATATGCCAAATGGCTGGTGTCATCCATGTAAACAGCATGACAATCATCAGTGCCCTCAAACACATTTGAATCGCCTGTCCAACGCTTGATACATAGAGCTTATTCGCATAAAACGGTGCAGCCCCAATGCCCGACATAACGAAATTGAGCATAAATAAAAGACCCCCTAAAATAAAGGCGATCTGTGTGTCTTTGGCGAGGTGAACAGGCACATGAAGCCACTCAACCAGCTGATGAGACATGAAAAGACAAAGTAAAAAGAGACTGATAGATAATAAAAACGAACTGACGAAATAGGAAGCGAGATAGCGCTGCGCCTTCTCCATCTCTCCTTTATGAGCCGCCACAGAAAAAAAACGCACAACAACAGCACTTAGCGAAGCCGTAATGACCGATAAATAGTTGATCATATTTTGCGTTAGATGGATTAAGCCAAATGCTTCCACTCCAAGCGTATGAACAATATACGGTGTTAAACAAACAGACATAAGCATCATCAGGACAAACGTGATTAAGTTCGCACTGGCATTGTAAAGAAACGCTCGATTCATTGTGCTTTCACGCAGCGTCTAAGGGGCTTCATCCAGCTTCCTCTCCCTTTTGACTGCTTGTTTTCATCAGCTGATTTATCGCCTCTTTCACAGCTGCCTCATTTGGTTCTTTCAAAAGGGTCATAAACGGTAGATGATTCACCCACTCATATCCCTCCATCACCTTATGATCAAATGATCTGAGGACAACACACGGGGTATGAGTAATTGCACAAAAGATCATGCCATGCAGACGATCTGTCACGACAACCTTTGCCTGTCTTAGCTCCGTCCACAAAGCCGTTAATTCATCTAAACGAGTCGTTCGATCAACTCGTTTGCCAATTGTTGTTGTAATGAAACCGACTTGATTATACGCCTCTCGGATATGCTGCTGTAGCTGCTGCCGCTTCTCTTTTGTGAGATATGCTTCCCGATCCTCACGCAGACAAAGCAGAACCCCTTCACGACTTTCATCTTCTGATGATTCATCTAATGACAGCACCATATCAGGCTGTTTCCACACATCTTGATTAGGGAAATACCGCTTCATCCATTCATAGGTTGTTTGATCTCTTGCCATGAGGAGCAGTCTCGGATGCTGTTTATACGTTTGAATGGCGCGGCGTTCCTCACGTTTCCCTTTCTTTGTTTCTGTAAAATGAACAGTGGCAGGCAGTTGAATCATGGGATAGGACTTGAAGGTGTTCATGATAAATTGCCTTGTCCATTCTTCATACCGGTATAAATCCCCCATATTGCCCCCACCGATGATACAGACGATGTCTTCTGGATGCCGGCTTCGCTTTAGCGGACGGGCGAGGCGGTATATTTCTTTCATGTCCACTTCCTTGATGTCATAGGCTGGAAAGTGCTTCTTTAAAAAACAATAACTCGCATAGGCAATCGCATGATCCCCTAAATTATCATGCCCTGGCAAAAGCGTGAGAATGATCTTCTTCTGATGACTCAGCTCTGGTAGCCTTTGGCGGCTCAGTCTATACTCAAGCGGATATTTGACCTTTAAAAGCAGCCACTCTGCGGCGTGTGCTTTCCATTGCTGCAATTTCAATCTCATCACCCCTATTTCCTTGTTTGATATTCAATCCATTTTTGATAGCTTGAAGCGGCAGCAGAAAGCGGATAAATCAACCGGCATTTAGCAAGGAATAAGATCATTCGCTTTCGAGCCGTGAGCTTCGATGGTTCCACTTGTTTGACGGCATGTTGAAAAGCCTCGTGTGTCACCATTTCCCTCATGTGATCAAGCTTTTCCTGAATAGAAAGAGCATTTTGGCTTTTCCATTCGTTGAGCATACAATGAAGCGTATGGTTGACGATAAAAAAGTCTAATGCTTTCTCATACAGAGAGATGTCATCATGTTCTTTTAAAAACAAGCGCTGTGCATGATAAAAGGTCAGTCCATGATGAAAATACTGCTTCTGATATCGCTGCACAATAGATGACAGATGAACCCTATAGTAATAAAGAGGCTCATGAACAAAAGCGATACGGCGAGATAAAGAGAAACAGCGCAGCGTCACATATTGATCTTCAATGTTCTCAAGCTCACCCCGCAGCGGAAATCGAATGTGGTGTTCTTCCATAAAAGCTCGCCGATACAGCTTATTCCATGAGAATCCAGTCATATCTCCGTGTAATAACGCTTTGATTAAACTCGTTTTTTCAGCTGACCGCTCTTTTAACAGCGTCGATGATATGGTTCGTTTTGACTGCTCAAATTGAATCCAGTATTCACTGACCACAAGATCTGCGCCACTCATTTCGGCTTTTTCATACAAGGCTTCGCAGTAATGAGGTGCGAGAATATCATCTGAATCAATAAAGGCAAGATACGTCCCTTTTGCTTCTTCAATGCCCCGATTTCTCACAGCCCCTAATCCTTGATTGGTTTGATGGATGACCCGAAAACGCTGATCTCGGGCGGCAAATGTTTCAAGCCATTCTCCGCTGTGATCTGTCGATCCATCATTGACGAGAATGACTTCTATATCGGAAAAGCTTTGATCTGCAATCGATTGAAGGCATTGCTCCACATATTGACTCGTATTGTAAACTGCGACCAATAGACTGATAGCTGGCATTACAGCATGCCCCACCTTTCTTCAAATCTACTTTGTAAATATCGTTCTGTACGGTAAAACAGAAGAATCAAACGGCATCAGCATGATGCTGTACAAAATATAGCAAACAGCAATCCCTACATACAAAAAAACATTAGACCGCTGATCGAAAATGCGTGTGAAATATGGTAGTAAAATGAGCTGATACAAGCCAAAATAAATATGAAATCTTGCATAAATGACATCCTTTGTTGCAAGGATGCCAAACAAGAAACCAAGCAAGCAAAAATTCACAATGTAATCACTCTCAGGCGTCAGCTCACGAAGTCGTTTTCGATAAAAGAAAGCAAGCAGGAGCGGCAAAATCAAGACACCAATTTTTGTCACATTCATTCCATTTGTATTCGTTGTGAGCCATTCCTCGTAATGACCATATGAACTGCCTTGCAGCATCACCACAAACACCGAGACAAAACGGTCATAAAGAGCGGTTAAGCCTAAGAAAACCATGCATAAAACCAGCATCATCCAAGACCACGACTTTGTTCTCACGATAAAATACACAGGAATCATGATCAGGGCTGATGAATGAAACAATGAACAGACAAGCACAAGCGGAAAGTATAATTTCCACTGACCATTGATCACCAGCCGAATGGCATAAAAAAGAATGGCTGCCACCATATACTGACGCATGCCATTAAACGACGCATAATAATGAAAGGTCCCAAGAAACAGTAGCATACTAAGCTCAAAGGGACGGCCATATTGAATAAGCGTCTTGATGATAAAGAAATAGGTGATCGCCCCAATCGAGATATACATGATTTGCGGATCATGAGACAGTTGATTGAGCATCCATAAGATAAACGTAAACCCCGGATCGGTTGCGGCCTTATCCACACCGAACCCAAATATATGCCAAGGCCTTTCATAGTTGATGGAGAATTCATACATCTGTCCATATGTGACAAAATCGGTTCCTACTTTGTACCGAATACCAGAGACAATACAAAGAAACAAAAACGGAAAAAACACCAGAAGCTTGTTAGGCCGCCATCCGCTTTGAATGGTATCATCACGCCTGCCGTAAAATGCGGCAAAGCTCGACCATAAATAGACCATGATCATGTTCACCATATAAACCGCCATCTGCCCTTCCTTCCTTACATTCCATATACATTCATCACACGTGTAATATTCTGTTTCACATCAAATCCTCTTTGTTCAAGCTGAGAGGTAATGGTCTCTTGAAGAGGAGGCTCTGCATGATACGCTTCAAGCACCGCCTTCATCCATTCATGTGCAGAATCCCGCAGCGACATCCTTTTCACAAGTCCGCAGCCTAAATCCACTTCCTCCGTAATATGATCTGAAATCACACAAGGCAATCCCGAAGCCTGTGCTTCCACTAATACAAGCGGAAGACCTTCAAATAAGGAAGGCATGACAAATACATCAAATGCTTTCATATACTCCGGAACGTCTGATACGACGCCTGTAAAGACAATATCCTCTAAAATACCTGCCTTCTTTGCATACGATTCGACGACTTGCTTCAGCGGTCCATCTCCTACTAGAACAAGCTGGAATGAAACCCCTTGCTTCTTTAAGGTTTGCGCCAGCTCCATAAAAAAAACGTGGTTTTTTTGCTCATGGAAACGTCCAATATGACCAATGACCATATTTTTTTCGTGAAGGTGAAGCTGCTTTTTGATCTCCTCCTTTTCGTCTAGTCCTGGCTGAAAAAAAAGGGATAAATCAATCCCATTTGGCAGGACTTCAACTCGTCCATGCTGCATTTTTTTCTCCCCAAATAAAAAGACACCCGCATCCTCGCCGCATGCAACAAGCTGGGTGGAAAACGCAAAGATCAGCTGGCGAAATCCTTTGAGCATCAGATGATCAAGCCAGTTTGGTGACTGTTTCCAAGCTGTATTATGTGAATGGCAAATGCGCACCTTCACACCCGCCAATTTCGCAGCAAGTGCGGAGAAGCCTGTTTGAAAATCAGTATGTGCATGTACTGCCTGATATGGTCCCGCTTGCTTAATCGTCTTTGTCAATGTTTTCACAAAAGCCACTGGAGAGGTCGACCCAATACTCGGGACGTAAAAAATGCGTCCCCCGAGCCGGCGAATTTCCTCATCATAATCACAGACGTCCTTTCGGTGGGCAACGAAATCAAATTGAAGGACATTCCTGTCGAGTGCACGATAGATGTTCATGATCATCGTCTCTGCTCCGCCGCGATTCATCCCTCCTACAATATGGAGTACACGCTTTGGCTCACTCATCCCGAATCGCCCTCCCTTTCAACATAGACGTCTCC
Source organism: Bacillus safensis (assembly GCA_030159235.1). Taxonomy (GTDB): domain Bacteria; phylum Bacillota; class Bacilli; order Bacillales; family Bacillaceae; genus Bacillus; species Bacillus safensis_B. Next base: position 167,526 of record BSBG01000001.1, read on the forward strand.
AGCTTCCGCCTGTGATAAAGTTTCATAATCTTCGGTGACAAACAGGCACGGACCACCGGCTTTAAAGCAAATAGATAATCAACCGGCGACAATTTTAACAGCCAGCATGCTTTTAAGACGAGCCAGGCATTATCCATAGAATATCGGAACTTCCTTCGCTGAAAGGCCGCTTCATCCTCTCTTACAAGATATAGCGGCTCTTGTAAATTAAAGCCTTTCCTCCCAGCAGCAAAAAAGCGGATCCAAAGATCGATATCTTCCATCCGCCTTGTTGTTTTCACAGAGCGATATCCATGTAAAGCCTTGTAAGCAGAAGCCCTCATCATAATGGTCCCATGACAAAAAGGAGTCCCTCTTGCCATCACCTTTCGATCAGGCTCCGAGACAAGTGCTCGCACACCCTTTGTTCCCGATTCATCAAAAACCGTCATTGCTGTACCGACCACATCATATTCAGGATGTGTATCGAGAAAATGAACCTGTTTTTCTAAACGAACAGGCACCGATATATCGTCTCCATCCTGCCTTGCAATCAAGTCTCCCCTCGCTTCAGCTAGGCAGCGATTGAGACTGGCAGCGAGCCTTTGGTTTTGTTTATTACGGATAAGGCGAATTCTTTCAGGATTTCGATTTTTATAAGACAGCACTATCTCATAGGTGCCGTCTGTTGATGCGTCATCACATATGATGAGCTCCCAATTTTCATACGTTTGTTGAAGAATGGATTCAATGCTTTCTTCCACTGTCTCTTGGCAATTGTAGACGCCCATGATGATAGACACCTTTGGCTTATGCATGCTGTATCACCTTCTCTGCTTGATTCATATAGGTTGTATAAATTTCTTCCATGGCACTGATTGTCTGCTCCTCTGCAAATGCATGAGCCATAGAACGCCCTGCTTTTCCCATGAGGGGCAGCTGATCCTTTTTGTGATAGAGCTGCTGTAAATAATCAGCTAAGCCATTCACATCTCGCGGTTTAACTAAGAAGCCATTGATTCCATGTTTGACAAGCTCACCATGCCCTCTATTTTCCGTTGCAATAACTGGTTTTTCCGCAGACATCGCTTCAAGCAGATTCATGCCGAGCCCTTCTCTCAGGCTCGTGGACACACATACATCGCTCATATGCATCCATTCCTCGATTTGTTTGCAAAAACCAGCAAAGCAGACATGCTTGTCAAGATGGAGTTGGCGGGTAAGCTTTTCATAGTTTGCCCTCATTGTGCCTTCCCCAGCAAACACGATCTTCACATCTGGTATGTTCCTAGTTAGCTGCGCACATGCTTTGATAAGCATCCCTTGATTTTTATTGACATTCAATTCGCCAGCACATAGCACAATAAAATCTTCTGGAGAAAAGCCATAGACTGTGCGAAGACGCTGCTTCTCTTTTTCATCGACTGGTGCAAACCGTTTCATATCGACACCCATACCGGGAACATAATAGACGGATGCCCGCTCATTTGATAGACGGTCTGCTCTATTAAAATCTTCTCCATTAATGGTGATCAGAGCGTCTGTATAGCTGGCGAGCCACCTCTCAATTGGATAATAGAGCAGCCAGTTTTGAAGCGGCGCCCCCTGCCAAAAGTGAAAGCCATGTGCCGTGTAAAGAACCTTCGTTCCTTGTTTCCGTGTGCTTTTGGCTGCGAGCCTGCCAATGACACCTCCCATAGGGGTGTGGCAATGAATGAAATCATAGTGCTCTTTCGCTAACAGCTTCTTCAGCTCCACATACGCAAGTCGGTTGCGTACATGAAAAGGAGAGCGCTGAATCGGAATTAAGTGAGCTTGATCCACATAGGGCAGCTCCAGCTGACCATTTGCCGCTGTGTGCACTTCCCAGCCTTGCTCCTGAAACCACCGGAAATATGGGAGATGAAATGCTTTAAAATGATAATCAACCGTTGCGCAAAACAAGATTTTTTTCTTCATTGGCAAGCGGTTCCTCCTCTCGTTTCATCTGATCGGACAACAGCTCTTGTGATTCAATGGCAGCAAATAATGCTTGTCTCATTTGCTCCTCACTCATCATGTCAAATTCATGGATAAAACGATTCAGCACATACGGATCACCATCCAACGCATGGCCGATATGAATTTTCGGAAAAATTTGTTCCTGTGCTTTTTCATGCTGGTTGAGTAATTCCTCGTACATTTTTTCCCCAGGGCGAATGCCTGTGAAAGTGATCGGAATCTGGTCTGTGGTGTAGCCTGAGAGGTGAATGAGGTTTTCTGCGAGGTCAACGATTTTTACTGGCTCCCCCATATCTAATACAAAAATCTGTCTTCCTTCTGCCAGTGCACCTGCCTGTATCACAAGCCTTGATGCTTCTGGAATGGTCATAAAATATCTGGTCATGGCTGGGTGGGTGACCGTCACCGGCCCGCCTTGTTCAATTTGTTTCTTAAAAATAGGGATGACGCTTCCCCTGCTCCCGAGTACATTTCCAAATCGAACGGCGACAAATTTTGTTTCGCTGTCTGCCCCCATTTGCATGATCAGCATTTCAGCAAACCGTTTTGTCGCTCCCATCACATTGGCAGGGTTGACCGCTTTGTCAGATGAGATGAGGACGAATGTTTCAATGCCATGCTCGTGTGCGGCTTCTGCGACATTTTTTGTCCCGATAATATTGTTTTTCACTGCTTCTTTCGGACTGATCTCCATGAGCGGGACATGCTTATGTGCCGCAGCATGATAAATCATATCCGGTTGAAACTGACCAACGATTTCGCTCATTTTCTGTTTATCTTGAATATCCGCAATTTGTGGATAGAGACTGATGCTGCCCCCATATAATTCTTTCAGCTCTAGTAAAATAGAATGAATGCTAAATTCTCCATGTCCCACAAGTACAATCGCTTGAGGAGCAAATACACATATTTGACGGCAGATTTCTGACCCAATCGATCCGCCTGCCCCTGTGACCATGATCGTTTTTCCCTTTAAATGTACAGATAGACGGCTCGTATCTAATTGAATCGGTTCTCTCCCTAGTAAATCCTCTGGCTGTACATCCCGTAATTGATTCAGGGCATGGGTTCCCTTTAGAATCTGATCCATTTCCGGCATGATCTGTGTTTTGACTCCGGTCGCTACACACTCCTTATATAGCCCTTTTAAGGTATGGCTGCTTTTGGACGGAATGGCGATGATGATCTTCTGAATATCCATCATCACAACAGCTGTTTGAATATGTTCTTTTCCCCCTATGACGGGCAGTCCCATGATTTCAAGCTTATGCTTCGTCTTGTCATCATCTATGAAGGCAACTGGCTCAATATGTACATCACTCGATTGCTGAAGCTGACGAACGAGCATAGTCCCCGCTGATCCGGCACCAATAATTAATGCCCGCTCCTTTTCTGCCTGAAGCCGCTTTGCCCCATCATGAAATAGTCTAGAAGCCATACGAGATGCACCGATGAATAAGACATGGAAAAGCCACACGATGAATAAAAACCGAAATGGCCATGTCTGCACGAAAAGGTACAATATCGTCATTGAAAATAAAAAAGAACACACAAAGGTCTTCATTAAAGAAAATAATTCTCTTACCCCTGTATAAGCCCATACTTGCTTGTACACATGAAACATGCAGGCAAATATATGGTGGCCAATGAGCAGACTGAGCGAAGAAATGGCGAGCATTTCAAATGTATAAACGGTTAAGGCCGCCTCTTGGACAAATTGAAAGCCAAAAAAGACGGCAACTAAGATGAGATATGAATCTAGTGCCACGATAATTGATAATCTTTGGGCGTAAGTCAACGCTCCTCCCCCTTTTTCAACATCACTAATATTACGTCAACTGGGCATCAAACCCATCCTCACACCCCACTACTGATGACGAGCATCTAAGGCACTAGTTATGCCCACAGCAGGATCGAGTGCCTCCATTGTTAAAGATTAGGAGACATCACCTATCAATCTCTTTTAATACATATACAGCCTGCCCTTTTTCTCTTTCTTGCCATTTAGCATAGCTCCAAGCAGTTTACCTGTTGTTCCTTCTAATACTTCTTTTGATTTCTTCACAGCAGCGATCTTTGTTTTGCCGCTTAATACAACGAGAATGCTCCCATCCGTCCGGTTCGCCAGAATCTTTGCATCTGCAACTGGCAGAAGCGGCGCGGAATCCACGATCACCATGTCATATTGCTGTTCAATTTCATAAAATAGCTGTTTCATCACAGAAGAGGAGAGCAGTTCTGCTGGATTCGGCGGAATTGTTCCGCTCGGAAGCAGCTCTAAATATTCAATCGGTGTAGGTAAAATGGCTTCCTCCAAGCTGCAATTATTTAATAGCACATTCGTCAAACCAGTATGATAGCTCAGATCAAAATATTCATGAACGGCCGGCTTTCGTAAATCAGCATCCACGAGCAGCACCCGCTTTTTCTGTTGTGCAAAAACAGCTGCTAAGTTTGCAGCCGTAAATGATTTCCCTTCCTTCGGTAAGGAGGATGTCACCAATATGGATTTCAGCCTTGTTTGGATCGATGTGAATTCAATGTTTGTTCGGATCGTACGGAATTGTTCCGCAATAACAGAGTGAGGATTTAATACAGAAATACACGATAAATCTCTCTTTTCTCTTTTCTTCCTCTTAAAGATCAATGTTCTGTCCTCCCGTTATGACGGACTGCTTGTCTTTTTTGGCCCTCCTGTCTGTCTGCATTTGATAGACACTGCCGAGCGACGGCAATCCGATCTCTTCTCTTATTTGATGTGTTCGTTTTACAGTATCATCGAGTAAATTCATTAAGAAAATGAGTGTCATTCCTCCTAATAATGAGGCGCCTAGTGCCAGAACGATATGAACGAATTTCCTTGAATTCAGCAGAATCGTGTTAGACAGCTTGGCTTCAGACAAAACATTAATGCGATCCATATTCATGGTTTTTTTGATTTCTTCTTGCAGCACCTCTGTTGCGGTATTCGCAATTGCGACTGCCTTCGCGCGATCCTCATCCTGTACAGAAATATTAATGACCTCTGACTCATTTTCTGTACTTGTGGCAATTTTGTGTTTTAATCCTTCAGCTGACTCTGTGAGCTGAAGTGTTTCTTTTACTTTTTCAGTGACGATTGGGCTTTTTAATAAAACTTGAAAGGTACGTGTATATTGAAGGTTCATCTGAATATCGTTTAAATTTGCTTGTGCGTCCTTGCTGCGTTTATGAACAAGAATTTGAGTGGTTGCCTGATATACAGGAGTCGAGACATAGAACTGATAGTAGGCTGAAATACCAGTTACGATCAGGACAATCAGGATCAGAAGGGCCATTTTCTCTTTAATGACAGAAAACAGCTGCTTAAAACCTATATTCTCATTCATAGATACCTCCCGACTTCATCATAAAAAGGTTATATATGGTTTCTTTTTGTTAATGATTGGATTATAAAAGATAATACCCGCAAAGAAAAATGTCATAATAGGTCTTATAGTTCTTTTTAAAGAACGAAATCGTTCGTTTTCTTTTATTTACTTCCTGTTTCTTACGTTTTTGAATTTTATAAAGAACAATTTATTTCTTATAATGAACGAAAAGGTCGCAGAACGATTCGCCGAGGAGAAGGGAGATCATTGATCGAATGATAGGCAAGGTGATACGCATTTACCGAAAGAGGAAAGGATACTCGATCCAACAGCTGGCTGAAGCTGCTCATGTTTCTAAGTCCTATTTGAGCAAAATTGAGCGTGGTGTCCACAGGAATCCATCTGTCCAATTCTTAAAAAAAGTATCCTCTTCACTAGAAATTGATTTACAAGAACTGTTTGATGCAGAGACGATGATGTTTCATCACTCTGAGGGTGGTGAACACGAATGGCGGGAGCATATCGTCAATGCCGTTCAATCCGGTATGCCTAAAGAAGAGCTCTATCAGCTGCTCCAAACCTACCGAAAGGAGCAGGAAGAAAAGACGCTACATGTCACCAATAGAAAACTGACCGATTCAAATATCACAGAGTGGAAGCGTCTAATGAGTGAAGCGAAGGCGATCGGCTTAAGCATCGAGGAAGTCAAGGCATTCCTCACCAGCATGGGAGAACGCCGAGCGTAAGTCTTTCAGGAAGAATCAAATTGCGGGGAGAGGCGTTTGACGCTTCGACGAAAAAGAGCCTTTGATCCATGAAAGGCTCTTTTTTTTAAACTTATTCTTCTTTTTTTGTTCGTGCTTTTTTCGTTATATCATTGTTTTTCCAATAGGCCCATAGTGATGTAATTCCAAGAAAGGCTAACGTGATGAATTGCTGAACGCCTTCTTCATCAATAGGAATTGGGCTTTTCCCCGCAGCGGTAAGCGCACTGTTAACAAGTGCCAGTAAAAGTAACACAAGCCTTGCAATCGTACCTGCACTGATTTTTTGAACCTTCAACTATAACCCCTCCCTTTCCTCTTCACACGGGCGGTACTGCTCGTTCTCTCTCATATGTATGCAAAAGCCGAATGAATAGAAGAACAAATCAAAAAAAGAGACATCATTCCTATATGCGGAATGATGCCTCTTTCATTTTGTTATTTAGAAAACATCTCTTTTGCCTCATCCAATGCCATTTTATTGCCTAGAGCTGAGTAATCGAGCCATGGCTGATCAGCAATCGGATAGACTTGGTTTTTCTTCACAGCTTTTAGACCCTTCCAAATCGGCGTCTTTTCTAATTGCTTGAATGCCTGCTGCGCTTTATCATCACGGTTGACGACAACAAAGATAGCATCCGCATCATAGTCAGGAAGAACCTCTTGAGAAATCACTTCAAATGGACGCTTGCTGTCCAGCTTTTTCACACCATCGACAGGAGTCAAGCCTAAATCCTCGTATAAAATAGGACCCATTGGACGCTTCATGCTAAATACGCGAAGCTCCTTTGCCGTCACACGGATCGCCATGACTTTTCCGTTTCCAATCTTTTTCTTGATGAGCGATTTGACTTCTTTTGCTTCTTGATTGTAATCCTTAATATATTGATCGGCTTCTTTTTCTTTATTGACGTGTTTGGCGATTTTTTTCAAATGATCCCGCCATGTGCCATCATTTAAATTAAACACTTCCGTTTTGGCGATCTTCTTATATTTCGATAAGTCTTGTCCAGCTAATTCTTCATCAACATAAATGACATCTGGCTTTAACGCAAGAAGTGATTCCATATCTGGATCAGATGCAATACCGAGCTTCTTCGTCTGACTCAGCTGTTTTTTCGCATGTGGAAGGAAATCTTTTAAGTCGCCTCCTACAACAGAGCCTACTGGCTTGATACCAAGCGCTAATAAGTCATTGGTTAAATGAATAGACAAGGAAGCAATCTTTGGTGTTCCATTGTCCTTTTGATTTGTTGTATTCTTTGTTTCCTGTTGTCCACATGCGGCAAGCAATAGGAAACAGAGCGTTAATCCAAGCACTAGTAATTTTTTCATGATGAGTTCCTCTTTCATGTTTATTTCGTTTTTGTCAATAAATAGAGAAAATATGGGGCTCCGATAAAGGCAACAACCACACCCGCTGGTATAGCATTTGGGGCAAAAATAGAACGTCCGATTGTATCGGCACTAACCAAAATCAATAAGCCAAGCAGCGCACTAACCGGTAAAAAATACTGGTGCAATGAACCGACTAGCCGTCTGGCCAAATGCGGGGCGACGAGACCGATAAAGCCAATACCGCCTGTCATTGAAACACTTGCACTCGCCAAACCAACAGCTAAGATCAGCAGGACGAGGCGTTTACGCTGGACACGTACACCTACACTTGAGGCGACAGCATCTCCTAATGTCAATGCATTGAGGGTGTTTGACTGCATCAGCGTAAGCGGCACAAGGCATACAATCCAAGGGAGAAGCGCTAGCACATGAATCCAATCTCTCCCCCAGACATTGCCCACAAGCCATCTTGAAGCAAACGTGTATGTATCCTCGTCCAGCTTCAATGACAAATATAAGGTGAGTGCACTAAATCCCGCAGCAACCGCAATCCCAACTAAGATCAGCCGGATAGGAACAAGTCCTTCATGCCGGTCATATGCAAGAAGCACAATGATTAGTGCCGCAAGCAGTCCGCCGACAAACGTAAAGAGCGGAATAAGAAGAGACGGATTACCTTCAAGTGCGTGAAAATACGTCACAAACACAATTAAGCCAAATGCCGCCCCTGCATTCAATCCAATGATCCCAGGATCGGCCAGTGGATTACGGGATAAGCTCTGTAAAATGCCACCAGCAATGCCAAGACCAATGCCCGCCAGAATCGTCACTACGATCCGAGGCAGACGATAGTCAAACAGCACTGTTTCACTTTGAAAATCGCCAAAGCCAAATAACGTCTTGATGACCACGATAGGGTTTAATTTCAGCGTACCGGTATTTAAACTATACAGCACAACAGCCGCACTCAGGCAAAGCAAAACGACTGTCACAACAAGAGCACGCTGTTTCTCTTTCATGACAGGTTCCTCCCTTCTTTTCTGGCAATATATAAGAAGAAAGGAACACCAACAAGCGCTACCATCACACCAATGGCAAGCTCTCTTGGCGGATTGACTGTGCGGCTGGCAAGGTCAGCAAAGACAAGCAGCATAGCACCTAGTATCGCTGACATCGGAATGACGAAACGATAGTTTACACCAACCAGCTTTCGTGCGATATGCGGGATGACAAGGCCGACAAACCCAATGGACCCGACTGCTGATACAGAAACCCCTGCTAATAAGACAGCAGCCGTCATTCCTAGTATTCGCACTTTTCGTGTTTTCACCCCTAAATTCGCCGCTACATCTTCACCGAGCGATAGCAATGACAGTGACCGCCCTAATAACATCGCCCATACGATCACAATTAGAATGACCGGGGCAAGAATGGTCAGCTGCGGCCATTTTACACCAGCCACCCCGCCCGCATACCAAAAAGCCAAATCCTGACTCAGGTCAAAATAAATCGCGATCCCAGAGCTGAGCGCATGAAGCAATGCGGCAACAACGGCTCCTGCTACTGTTAGGCGCAGCGGTGTCAATATGCCGCCAGCCGCCCCAATCGCAAAGATCAGCAGCGTACTGAGCACAGCACCGATAAAAGAAAAAAACATCAATGCCGAATAAGGCATTCCTGGGAAAAACGCAAAACAGAGAGCGACCACAAACATCGCACCGCCATTAATGCCTAAAATCCCGGCATCTGCCAGCGGATTTCTTGTGATGCCCTGCATGAGAGCACCCGCTACAGCAAATGCCGCTCCAACTAGAGCAGCCCCTAAAACACGAGGAAGTCTTAATTCATGGATAATCTGCTGCTCTGTTACATTTGAATGGTAGTCAAATACAGCTGTCCAAACCGTTTGCAGGGACAATGTTTTTGCACCGTATGACACAGCAAAAAACATGACAGCCGCTAGACCAATGACCGCGAGAAAAAATATCAAAAAAAACAGAATATGTGATGATCGTTTTTGTTGAGGTGTTCGCTTATCCTGCAAAATCGGTGTCATCCTTTTCTTCATTAAAAGTCAATTTGAAAATGAGAATCATAATCATCAAAATTATAGCCGCCAGTCTCTAAAAAATCAATGTACGCCCTATTTTTTAATTAATAAAGGTATGTGCGGGGCAGCGAGATGAGAGGTTCTATTTTTCGCTTGGAACAATCTATCATTTTTTCTTATAGTTTAATAGGAAAATAGTTGACATTTCGCATGAATATCCCCTAAAATTACAAAAGTAAGTCAAATGTTATAAAAATATTACAAACAGATGTCAAACTGATAAAGAATGACCCGTCATGAGAGGAGATTTGAACGTTGTGTCAGTAAAGGGAAAATGGAGTATCGTCCTATTTGCACTTGCGGCCGTCATTGGAGCAGTTGCATTCTTCCAAAACCAACAAGCAAGCGGTACGGAGAAGAAAAATGTAAAGCAGGATACAAACTATGAAAACGTAGAAATTGTCACTCTCGTAAATGACGGGAAATTTATGAGATATGCAGTCAACTATCCTCTTTTTCATCAAAAAAAGCTAGATGACAAGATTCAAAGCTATGCCAATTCAGCATTAGAGCATTTCAAAAAGACATTCAGTGAAGCAAAGGATATTGATGAAAATAAACGCTATGAACTGAATATTGATTATGATATGGTGCATTATGCGAAGCAGTCTGCTGCCATTCGTTTTACAACCTATACGTATACTGGCCAGCAAAAGGGAACCACCAATCATCTAACGATTAACTATGATTTTCAGAAAAAAACCTTCCTTAACACAAAAGATTTATTTCTGCCTAAAGCCAATTATTTGAAGAAATTATCCTACATTACATATACGGAGCTTCGAAAGGACAAAACTTTATCTAAGGATCTGCCTCTCCTTCAGAAAGGAACTGCCCCTACTGCTCAAAACTTCAGCCAATTTGCCTTGAAAGATAAATATGTGGAATTTTATTTTCCAGCTTCTCAAGTAGCCGCAGAGGATCTTGGTCCGCAAACGCTCGCAATCAAAAAGACGCTGCTGAAAGACATGATGAAGCCAGAGTATATGAATAAAACCAAAAATAAAAATGAAATGAAAGAACCGAACCCGAAAAGAAAAGCCGTCAAGCTGCCGCAAAAATCAAAGCTTGATCCAAATAAAAAAGCGATCGCACTCACATTTGATGATGGTCCAAATCCAGCGACAACCTCAAAAATTTTAGATGCCCTGAAGGCGAATAAAGGACATGCCACCTTTTTCGTATTAGGCAGCAGGGTGCAATATTATCCTGGAATGCTTGCTGACATTTTAAAAGGCGGGAATGAGATCGGAAACCATTCTTACAATCATCCTTTATTAACAAGACTACCTTTAAAACAAGCCGTGAAACAAGTGAAGGACACCCAGCAGCTGATTGAGAAGGCGAGCGGATATACACCGACGCACTTTAGACCGCCATATGGTGGAACAAACCAAAACATCAATCAGGCGATTGGGATGAAGGTCTCGTTGTGGGATGTTGATCCTGAGGATTGGAAAATCCGCAACAGCCAGCAGATCACAAGCCACGTTCTTTCACATGCAGCAGATGGAAGAACCGTGTTAATGCACGATATTTATGACAGCTCAGCTCAAGCAGCAGTAAAGATCATCCATGAACTCACCAAACAAGGCTACCAGCTGGTGACAGTGAGTGAACTTGAACAATTAAAGAAGGAACGACAAGAACAGCCCCCTATGCAGTAGACACAGGGGGTTTCTTTTATGACTCCAAAAACTTTTTTTGCTTCAATAAGGCTTGAAATGTTTCTTCAAGCTCTTCCGACGGCTCAATACTTAAACGGCTGAGCACTTCAGACAGCTGCATATCAATTAACAAAAGCTCCTCCTCTCTTTGGGTAACAGCAGGTTTTTCTTCCTTTTGTTTATAAGCTTCATATGTGCCGTCAAATCCGACAATGCGTTCTTCGTGAACATGAAAAATGCGAGTGGCCACCTGCTCAATCAATGTGCGATCGTGGGAAACAAACACAACGGTCCCTGGATAATCCTTTAATAGACCTTCAAGCGCTTCAACTGCAGCCAGATCTAAAAAGTTCGTCGGTTCATCTAGCATGAGCACATTGGCATCACTGACGAGTAAGGACGCAAGCATGGTCTTCACCCGTTCTCCCCCGCTTAATACCCCAACAGGCTTATGCACATCATCCCCACGAAAACCAAGTCTCGCTAAAACCGTTCGAACCACTGTCTCATCTTGAACCGCCTCTTTCAGCGCATTTTGTAGAATGGATTCGTCTAGCTTCAGCCCTGACAGATCCTGACGAAAATATGCTAGTTTGGCAGCCTCTGAGCGAGCAATCCTGGGATGTCCATTCACTAGCATTTGAAGAAATGTCGTTTTGCCGCTCCCGTTTTTTCCGATAATGGCGATTTTATCTCCGCCTCTCACTTCCACATTCGCCTGCTTCCAAAGCACTTTATCGCCAGCCTTGCCATCTACATGTTTCACTCTTAAAATGGTACGGCTAGCAACTTCCTTCATCGTATGCTGCGTCATTTGGAGGGGCTGAATGTCTTTTACCTTCTCAACCTTTTCTAATTTCTCCATCCTTGTTTCAATAGATTTAGCTGTTTTTTGCAGCTTTTTTTGTTTATTTGCATAGTAGGGCTTTGCAATTTTAGGCCCTGAGGATTTCACCTTTTGGGAAGGCTTTGTCGCTTTGTCAGCCTTTTTCTTTTTCTTTTCGAGCGCATGCTCTAACTGTTTTTTCTTTTGTGTATAAGCTTCGTACGCTTCCACCTGCTGACGATGTGCCAGCTCTTTTTGCTGTGCAAAATGCGTATAATTACCTTTGTATTGATGAAGCTGCCCTTGATCAAGCTCCCAAATCTCCGTACATACCACATCTAAAAAAGCACGATCATGTGAAACAACAATGAGAGCACCTTGATAATGACGCAACTTTTCTTCCAGCCACTCAATATGTTCTGTATCCAAATGAGTTGTCGGTTCATCTGCTAATAAAAGGGCAGATGGCTGGCTTAATGCTCTTTCAATATAAGTCTGGGTCATCTCGCCACCACTCTGTCTGCCATCTGCTTGTTTCAGCTGAGGAAGCAGCGTACAGGTCGTTGTCGCGGCAAATATGCCGCTGTCTGGTTTTTCCTGCCCCGCCAGCACATGCAATAAAGTTGTTTTCCCGCTGCCATTTGTCCCTACAAGACCAATGCGGTCACCTTGATGGATGGCTAGCTCCTCAATATCAAATAACAAGCGATCCTTTCGAAATACCTTTAACTGATTGGCTTTTAATAACATCCAATCCTCTCCTTTCGTATCAGGAGACATGAAAAAGCCTCCCATTCTCAGAATAGGAGGCATAATGGTGTACAAAAATAAGCGGATTGATCCAGTGTGATGTGCCGTTCACATTTGAACACACACATCCCACGTATCAATCACCTCATTCTTTGATTCCCAAGCTGTACCATCCTATTCCGAAGCTAAAAAATGAAAACGTAACAAACATGGCAAACCGATCGTTTGCTCACTGCCTTCGTTCGTTCATTTTGCTTACAGGTCATAGGATTAGTACTTCATTGCATTGGGTCACCCTTCCGTCGTTTGTTACGTATACGATAAAAGATTGGTTATTTTTTGTCAAGTAAAGTCCCAATTAAATAGGTCAGCTACCTTTGAAAAAACTCCACCTATTGAGTCTGTTTTACTTGAATGAATTGATCGATCACCCGTAATGCTTTTTCTGTCCCCCCTGCTGTTTGGAAGCTTTCTTCAATTTTCTCAATCCCCGTCCGGTATGAATCACTGCCTAGAACCGACTCAACCGTTTCTCTTAGTTGCTTTGCCGTTAAGTGTTCTTTATCCAGTGCACGGGCAGCAGATAATTCAGTTAGCCTTTGTGCCACCATTGGCTGATCTTTGTCGATCGGAATCACAACCATCGGAACGTGGTAATGAATGCCTTCATTGACACTGTTCATCCCGCCGTGCGTCACAAACACATCTGTCCGTTCGAGTACTTCAAGCTGCGGCACATAAGGCTCGATCAGAAAATGAGAAGGCGCCTCTTCTAAGAGAGAGCGATCCACTTTTTCACCTGTTGCGAGGATGACTTTTCCATCAAAGTCTGCAAAGGCATCAATACACAGATTGAAAAATGCTTCCGTATCCCCAAGAACTGTACCCATGGAAATAAAGACGACCTTTTCTTGCTCGAGTGCTTCCAGCGGAAAATGGTGCTGATCGGCTCTTTTTAGAAAGCTCGGTCCAATGAAGACAAACGATTCGTTCACTGCATCGACAGACGGCTGAAAATATTCACTTGTATATACGATATTCAGTTCTCCACGGTTTTTCATGAATTGCATCAAACGCGTTGGCTGAACGCCAAAACGCTCTTGTATTTTTTCTAACAGATGATCGGCTTTCTCATCTTTTTTGTATAAAGGCGTGTCAAAATGTGCCTCTTGCAGCACAAAAGATGGGTTGGAACCGATGCTCGGAATGTGTAAGTAATCTCGAACAAGCTCCCCTGCCCCAAACATATCAAAGTAGACAAAATCAAATGAATGCTTCTCGGAAAGTGTTTCCACTACCTCTAAAATATCAAATGATGTTTGCAGCATAGCATGGAAGAATGGCTGCATCGTATCTATATGACCTTCATCCACATGTAATGTCCGAATATAGTCTGGAGTTATATGTACGTGAGCGCCTAAACGTTTGATTCGTTCCTCATAATGTACTGTTGTGACCGCATGAACTTCATCTCCTCGATCCGCCCAAGCTTTGATAATTCCTAACATGGGGTTCACATGTCCTTCAGCTGGAAACGCAATCAATAAAATCTTTGCCACAAGAAATCCCTCCTCATTGTCAATTCCCTTCCATGTTAATCATATACAGACAGCCAGCTCAACAAATACGCCTGAAAAGAGCTGAAATGAGTCTTATGGCCAGTATTTTAAGAGGATAACAGAAAAAAGACAAAGCCTCCTATTAAGCGCTTTGTCTTTTTTCTATTATTTTTTGAGCAGCATTTCTTTAAACGCAGCAGACTGTTTTTCAATTGAGATTGGATCCGCATAGATAAATTCATTTATTGAATAGTACAGGACATGTCCTTGTTTCACTGCTTGATTCTTCTTCCATACACCGCTGTTTGTGATATCAAGATTCGGTGCTTTTCCATCCTTTGTCGGTACAAGTAAATAGTCACCTGTATACTGGTTCATCTCTTCTAATGAAATACCGAGATAGCCTTCTTTCGGAAGAGCTTTTTCTGCCTTTTCAGGCAAGCTGAATCCATATCCTTGATAGATGACTTCCCCGCCGCGTCCAAAATCTGTACCAAATAAGTAGACTTGCTTTGGCTGGACGTCCATAATGGAGAACGTCTTGTCATCACCAATTTTTGCTTTGACCTCTTTGCCATCTTTTTTCAGCTGCTCGTCCATTTCTTTTATTTGTTTTTTCGCTAATGCTTCTTTTCCAAGAATCTTTCCGATTTCAATATGCATCTCTTTGAAGCTGTGTTCACTTGTTGTGAAAGTGATCGTTTTTGCGATTTTTTTATATTTTTCAACTTGATCATTTTGTGAATATGCAATGATGAGATCAGGCTTCAGCTTAGCGATTGCCTCCACATTTTCCATCGGCACCCGCTTCACACCTGTTTCATCTAAAAAGGATGATTTAGGATAAACATCTGTCATACCAACAGGTGTCACACCTAACTTTTTAAAGTTCCCAAGCTGCGCTGTTAACACTACAATTCGCTTCGGCTTGGCAGGAATGGTGATCTTTTCACCCGTTTCCTTTGTATATGTACGCGTACTAGCTGCTTGCTCTTTATTCTCTTTCTGCCCGCATGCCACTAACAGCAGTGCCAGCAGACTGACTAGCCAAATCATTTTTTTCACTTACAAAACCACCTTCAATTGAGAATGATTATTAATTATAGCATAAATAAACAATCAAAATTGAAAAATTTTAAAAGTGAAGGATACTTATGTTTAAACGAAAAAACCCTCTCCAAAGGAGAGGGTTTCATGAGACCTTTATCTATCGTCAGCAAGGTCGAGTACGCGCTCGGAGGGATTCGAACCCCCGGCAGACGTGGTACCGGAAACCACCGCTCTATCCAACTGAGCTACGAGCGCACGATATGTTTTTTGAACGTCAGCATATCAAATTATAAGGGAAATGCTGCAAGAAAGCAATGAAATTATGATGACTTCAAAAAAGAAGCCTGCACCATAAAGATGCAGACATTTCTATTATGCATTTTTAACAGATGCAATAATGTTTCGTTCTATGTTTTCATTTATTTCATCCACTGTTTTCACAAGACAAATGATCCCATCAATAAACGGCCAAATGAACAAGGTCAACCATCCTAAAAGAAGCATGACCACTGCATAGCCTTTCTTTTCATCTAAATAAAAACGATGAATTGCAAAAGCTCCAAGGAACCACCATAAAAGAAAAACAACTAATTTCGACTTTTTTTTGGCTTGAAGTTCAGTTGACACAACAATTCGCTGTTGATCAGTCAAACCACTTTTTTCTAGAAGTAGATTATCCACTCTTTTTCCTTCTTTCCGACTATATATAATTACAACATAGGTAATATTACCTCATAACAGAAAGTTTTACCATATTTTTTAAAAACTTTTCCATGGTTTAAGAAAAATAATTTTGGGAAAAATAACATGTGGCTGTCGAATTTTTTGATTGCGTTTTGTTTGACCTTTATTGACCAAAAATGTATCATTGAATTACATACTTACCTAAAAGGTGAAGGAGGAACATTATGAATTTAATACCTACAGTCATTGAGCAAACAAATCGTGGGGAAAGAGCTTACGACATTTATTCTCGTCTTTTAAAAGACCGTATTATCATGCTTGGTTCTGCGATCGATGACAATGTTGCCAACTCCATCGTGTCACAGCTGCTTTTCTTAGAAGCTGAAGATCCAGAAAAAGATATCTCTATCTACATTAACAGCCCTGGCGGTTCGATCACAGCTGGTATGGCCATTTACGATACGATGCAATTTATTAAACCAAAGGTATCAACTATTTGTATTGGTATGGCTGCATCTATGGGTGCGTTCCTGCTTGCTGCTGGTGAAAAAGGTAAGCGTTATGCCCTTCCAAACAGTGAAGTCATGATTCACCAACCACTAGGCGGTGCCCAAGGTCAAGCAACAGAAATTGAAATTGCGGCAAAACGAATCCTTTCTTTACGTGATAAACTGAATCAAGTACTTGCTGAACGTACTGGTCAGCCAATTGAAGTGATTGAACGCGATACTGATCGTGACAACTTCAAAACAGCGGAAGAAGCTCTTCAATACGGACTCATTGACAAAGTCTTGACCCGTAATGCAGAAGACCAAAAATAATCATGACAAAACAAACCGTCTGCTCTTTGAACAGACGGTTTTTTGTGATTTAAATATGCTTCAAGACAGCTCCGTCCATTTCTGTTGAAGAGCTGGTGTTTGATAGGAAGTCATCTGCGTGATTAATTCCTCCGGTTCGCTCGCAGAATGTAACAGTTGAAGGTGGGATTCATTCGAAAAACCTTCCTGTACACTAAATTTCACCATGTCAATGAGCGGGTTGAAGTAGTCATTCACTTGATACAAGCCGATTGGCTTTTGATGGATGCCGATTTGTGCCCAGCATAGCACCTCAAATAGTTCTTCATATGTACCAAATCCACCTGGCATCGCAATAAACCCATCGGCCAGCTCGCTCATTTTCGCTTTTCGTTCATGCATTCCTGTTACCTCGATGAGCTCTGTCAGCTCTTGATGCACAACTTCTCCTCTAAAAAGCCCCTTCGGCATGACCCCGATCACTTGTCCGCCATGTCTCATCACCTCATCGGCAATGGCACCCATTAACCCAATACGCGATCCGCCGTAAACAAGACGAATGCCCTGCTTTGCCATATAAGCACCCAGCTCCACAGCCTTTTGTTTGTAGACCTCATTTACACCTGGATTCGAACCAGCAAACACACAAATCGTTTTCATCAAAACAGCTCCATCTCTCTCTATGATTTCTTCACCCACTCATTCTACTATAATGATTTGTAAAGAAACAGCCACTTCTTCTATATATAGTGTAAAATCAAAAGAGTGAACACCATATAAGGAGCTGTATAAAGAAAATGCAAACAACGGAGATGGAAAAGTGGATCAAGGATTTTTATCAAATGAGAAATTGGACAGAGTACGGGCCGTTTATCCGGTTAGGCTTCTTAATGGAAGAAACGGGAGAGCTCGCTCGTGCCGTTAGAGCAATAGAAATTGGACGAGACCGGCCTGATGAGCAAAGACAGGAATCATCTGAGCTGAAGAAAGAACTCATTGAAGAAATGGGAGATGTCTTGGCCAATCTCCTCATTTTAGCGGATCTCTATGATGTCACAGTAGAAGAAGTCTTCTTTGCTCATCAACAGAAACTCACAAAGCGTTTTTCTGGAGAAATAGAGCCAGTAAAAAACACGTGACCAAGCTGTCACGTGTTTTTTACCGCCTTATAGCTGCTGTGGTGAGATATCATCCGTTCGTTCAAAGAAATGCTGCTTTCCGATATGATGGAAAAGACCCGTTCGATGCAAAAGCTCTTTAGGCTGTGATTGAAGTCCAACGATCATCAGCTTTCCATTATGATGCTTTAACCGATTGGAGATATTCATCAAAACCGCTTCTGCCGAGGTGTCCATATAATTGACTTTATTCATGAGCAGGATGAGCGTTTTTGGTTTTGTTTGCACATGGTCCAAAATCGAATTTTCCAATGAATCTGTTGTCCCGAAAAACAGCGGCCCTTCAATGGAATACATGCTGATCTCTTTTTCGTCTGTCTGTTTTTCTAAAGCAGCTGCCGTTTCCATTTGGGGAACAGCGACATTTGTATGAATATTGGTCGTCTGGCTCATTTTTTTGATAAAAGCAATAAATGCTAAAATGAGACCAGCAGTGACACCAATAATCAAATCACCAATGACCGTTAGCAGGAAGGTCACAACAAGTACAAGTGAATCGGCATTTTTCACTTTCACAATATTGATAAACTCTTTTCTTTCACTCATATTCCAAGCAACAAACATTAAAATCGGTGCCATTGCAGCAAGTGGAATCATCGACGCATATGGTGCAAATAGCATTAAGATTAGCAAGACGACAACGCCATGCACGACACCAGAAATCGGGCTTGCTCCGCCATTTTTAATGTTCGTTGCCGTACGGGCGATAGCTCCCGTCGCCGGAATTCCTCCGAAAAGTGGTGCCGCCATGTTGGCGATCCCTTGCCCGACAAGCTCCTTGTTACTGTCATGTCTAGAGCCTTTCATATTATCAGCAACCATTGCAGACAAGATGGATTCTACGCCGCCTAAAAGCGCAATCACAATCGCTGGAGGCAGGAGATATATCATTTTTTCAATCGTCAATTCAGGAAAAGCGAAGCTTGGCAGCTGACGAGGGATTTCACCATATGCAGAGCCAATCGTTTCAACTTGTCCTTGGAAAAAGAGAACGGCTAGAAACGTTGAAGCCAATAAACCTAATAGCGCACCAGGTATTTTGGGAATGTATTTTTGTGCTGCCAAAATCACGATGAGTCCGATGACGGATGTGATGATGGCAAGACTGTTTGCGGTACCAAGATGGACCACGATTTCTCTCATATTGAGGAAAAAGCTTTCATGCTTTTCAACACCCTTTAATCCGAGGAAGTTGGCAATCTGTCCTGAAAAAATAATGACAGCAATGCCCGCAGTAAAGCCGATGATAACCGGACGAGGAATAAATTTCATGAGCTTCCCTAGTTTGAATATTCCGAATAATACAAGCATACAGCCTGCCATAAAACCGGCAATGAGCAAGTTTTCAATACCGTACTGGCTGACGATGCCGAATAAAATTGGAACAAACGCCCCGGTCGGCCCGCCAATCTGATACTTTGAACCACCAAACAATGAAATCAAAATGCCGGCAACGATGACTGTGTATAATCCATATTCTGGTCCGACACCAGATGCAATGGCAAATGCCATGCCTAAAGGAATTGCCACAACGCCCACGACAAGCCCAGCGATTAGATCGCGTCTAAACTTTGATGAATTATACCCTTCAAATCTTCCATAAAAACGCATGGTATGTGTTGGCCTCCTTCAAGTATGTGTAGATGATTTAGGTATACTGCGCGTCAATTTGTTTGTCTTTCACAACGACATCCAGCTTTCCTGTTGCTGGATGAATCACCAGCCCATGAACAGCCACATCACTTGGCATCAGTGGATGCTCCTTGACTAGCTTCACACTTTGAGACACACTTTCTTCAACCGAATCAAAGCCTGTCAGCCAGCCCTTTAAATCAACTCCTGAATTTTTCACAATGCTCAAGCATTTTTCTTCGATTCCGCGTGCTTTCACCTTTTCAAGTAAAGGATCTGCCGCAAGACCTGCCATTCCGCATTCATGATGCCCCACTATGCACACTTCCTCTGCCTTCAGCTCATAAATAGCTAACAGGATACTCCGCATCACACTGCCGAACGGATGTGTCACGATGGCGCCCGCATTTTTAATGATTTTCGCATCACCGTTTCTCAGTCCCATGGATTGCGGCAATAATTCCAAAAGGCGTGTATCCATGCACGTTAAAATGACCAGTTTCTTCTCAGGAAATTTCCCCGCTTTGTAAGGCTCATAGTGTTTCTCATTCACAAACTCTGAATTGTGCTGAAGAATCTGTTCTAATTTCGATCCCATCTTTGCCTCTCCCATCTTTATTTAAGTAACGTCAACTCGTACCTGTCCCCCTTTTCTTTCGTGTGTTCACAAGCATAAAGAAGAAAAATGATAGAAAAAAAAGAAAAAAATGAGAAAACGATGAGAGAAAATGTAAGTGTTTTTTCTATTTTGTCCTCTATTCCGCTTTGGCGTAAGGCGGAGACGGTTTGCCCTTACAATCTCATTGTTCTCAGTTCATGAAAAGACGAAGAAATGGTTTAGTAGAAATCAGATATCCCATTTAATACACTCCAAATATAATAAATTTTCTATCAAAAAGTCTCGTTCTTTTTTCCAGTTTGTCAGATTACCTCTCAGAATACCGGGCATTTCTCCATGCCATATCTACTAAACACATATTTTTCTACATAATAAAAATGTATCAGATGGCTCATGAATTTACTTTTTAACTAAGGGAATGTCTCTCTCGCCATTATTTCAGTATATTAAATATTGAGCAACTAACATTCAAACGTGTTCTGCCAAAATGGTTGCTTTATAATAAAAGGAGCAAGATGACCATGTGAAAGGAGCGAACTGACTGTGACACCACACATTTTTGTCGCCAAACCCTTACCCTCCTCTTTTGAGAAAATGCTAAAGGAACATTGTACATATGAGGTGTGGCAATCCAAAGATCCCATTCCAAAAGATATTTTATTTAAGAAACTTCAGCATGCTGACGGTCTTTTAACGTCTGGAACGAAAATCGATCAGGAGCTATTAGATCACGCACCAAAATTGAAGGTGGTGAGCAATAACTCTGTCGGTTATGATAACTTCGATATAGAAGTGATGAAACAAAGAGGCGTGATCGGTACACACACACCTTATACGCTCGATCATACCGTTGCTGATCTTGCCTTTTCACTCATTCTCTCCTCTGCACGAAGAATCGCCGAGCTTGATCGTTTTATCCGCGAAGGAAAATGGACGAAGTTCGTACAGGAGGAAGATATCTTTGGCATCGATGTACATCATCAAACGCTTGGCATTATTGGCATGGGACGTATCGGCGAGCAAGTAGCCAAACGGGCGGCACTTGGTTTTGATATGAACGTTCTTTATCATAACCGAAGCCGGAATGAAAAGGCTGAGTCGGCGTATGGCGCTGTATATTGTGCACTTGATGACCTGCTAAAACAAGCCGATATCATCGTATTGATTACCCCGCTAACGAAGGAAACATATCATATGATTGGAGAAAGAGAGTTAAAGCTTATGAAGCAAACGGCCTTATTTGTGAACATTTCTCGCGGGAAAACAGTAGATGAAAAAAGCCTCATTCAAGCGCTTCAGGAGGGATGGATCAAAGGTGCAGGTCTAGATGTGTATGAGCAGGAACCTCTTCAAGAGGATCATCCTTTTAAAAAGATGAACAATGTCACCCTTGCCCCTCACATCGGCTCCGCTACTGAAACAACAAGAGATCTGATGCTGAAACGAGCCATTCATAATGTGATTCATGGAATTGATGGCAAAGCACCTGTGGATGTTGTGAAAGAACTTATTTCATCTTGATCAGAAAAGACGCAGGGAGCTGAACTGCGTCATTTTTTTTATTTCATTTGGAGATCATCAGGAGAAAAGGCTCATTTTAGCAAAGATCCTGATTCTTTACATTTCCTTCATGTTCGGGTGCTATAATATGAGGTAGATAAGCATCAAGAGGACAGCATCCGATTGCCTGATTAGGAGGATGAAGATGAAAAGATTGAGTTCGATTTTTACGATGTTCGCTCTGATCGCTGCTATTCTGTTTTCTGGATTTATCCCGCAGCAAGCTTATGCAGAAACACCTGTTACCCCAACAGCCACGAATGAAACAGCTTCTATTCAACTTGCATCAGATGTGCGTACTCTTGCCGTCATTAATACGTTTGATGGTGTTGCGGATTATTTAATTCGCTACAAACGACTGCCTGATAATTACATCACAAAATCACAAGCAAGTGCCCTTGGATGGGTGGCATCAAAGGGGAATCTAGCAGAGGTTGCGCCAGGCAAAAGCATCGGTGGAGATGTTTTCTCAAACCGGGAGGGACGTCTTCCTTCAGCAAGCGGCCGAACATGGCGTGAGGCAGACATCAACTACGTTTCAGGCTTCCGCAATGCTGACCGCCTCGTCTATTCAAGCGACTGGCTCATCTACAAAACAACAGACCATTATGCGACATTCACACGTATTCGATAATGAATAATAAAAGACAGCCCTGTTCGACCTAGGGCTGTCTTTTGTTTATTGCTTTCGATATAAGGTTTTTCACGTAATCTTCAAAAGGCACAGGCAGCGGCTTTTTCGATACTTCTTCGTGTTCATGTGTGGTGACATGATCCTCAGTAACGATTACACGTCCTGTTGGCGTGAGTTTTGACGCAAGCGGTCTTTTGTTAAAGGGAGAGGATTCATTTTCATAAATCTCGTGTCTCAATTGGACCAGTACAGCCTCGCTCACCTCTTTCAATGTGAAAGCATAGCCTGTTTCAGCACCTTCTCCCCTGTCTAATTGAAGCAGATGTGTCCCTTTTGCGGTTTCCTCTGCTTTGACGCGAAACCGAATAGACGCTCCTTCCACCCAATCTTCTGTAAAAGGCACAGGCTGAAGAGGTAAATTCACACCAAATCCCGCATCAATAAGGAAGCATTCATTGTGATGCTCAAGCAGGATCGCTACGTGTGTGCCATCAATTGCCCACATGCCAGCTTCTTTGTTAAACACTGTCCCTTGAACGAGCTGTACAGCGAGCCCTGCCTCTTTTAACACATAGGATAAGAGAGGATTGAGATCGTAACAAAGGCCTCCTCTGCTTTCTTCAAGCAGATGCTGCTTCAACCCTTCTTCATTCAAAGCGTAGGATTGTTTGTTTAGGACAGATCTATTTTCGAATGGAAAGGTATAAGCCATTTTTTTTAATAGTACAGGTAAGTCATCAAAGGTGATGGACTGACCTTCGTATCCGATCTTCTGTAAAAAAGCGGATTGAATCAAGACATTCCCTCCTAAAAAAACTGAGCCTGTGAAGAGACTCAGTTTTCTTGATTGATAAAATTCGTTAACGCCTCAATGGCTTCTTGTTCATCCGCACCATCTGCAATCAGTGTGACAGTAACCCCAGAGCTGATCGCAAGACTCATGAGACCCATAATGCTTTTCGCATTGACTTTTTTCCCGTCTTTCTCTAGAAAAATATCAGCACCAAAGCGATTGGCTTCTTGTACGAACAAAGCAGCTGGACGTGCCTGCAAGCCTGTTTTCAGCTGAATGGTAACCGTTTTTTCCACCATATGATCTGCCTCCCTTTTTCATTCTCCTATTTGAGTGTAACAGCTTGTCCGTTCCGTAATTGTTCTGCGATTTGGTCTAGCTTTCTTAAGCGGTGGTTAATCCCAGACTTGCTGATCTTGCCACTTTCCACCATTTCCCCAAGTTCCTTCAGCGTAACCTCTTGATAGTCGACTCGCAGTTTGGCAATTTCACGAAGCTTATCCGGCAAGGCCTCCAGTCCAATCTTTTCATCAATGAATTGAATGTTTTCGACCTGACGCAGTGATGCTCCAATCGTTTTATTCAAGTTTGCTGTTTCACAATTGACGAGCCGGTTCACGGAGTTCCTCATATCTCGGACGATTCGAACATCTTCAAAGCGCAGCAGTGAGTTATGAGCGCCTACAACACTTAAGAATTCCGTAATTTTTTCCGCTTCCTTCATGTACGTAATGTATCCTTTTTTCCGCTCAAGTGTTTTACTATTGAGATGAAATTGATTCATCAGCTCACAAAGGGCATCATTATGTTCTTTATATAGTGAAAAAATCTCAAGGTGATAGGAGGACGTTTCTGGGTTATTCACAGAACCACCTGCTAAAAAAGCACCTCTCATATAGGAGCGCTTACAGCATCTCTTCTTCACAAGCTCTTTTGAAATGTTGCGCTCAAATACAAATTGTTCACCTAATATTTTCAAATCCTCTAAAATGGTTTTCGCTCGTTCTACCAGTCTGACAATATACACATTATTCTTTTTTAATCTCATTTTCTTCCGAACGAGCAGCTCGACTGTCACATCGTATTTCTTTTTGAGCAGTGTATAAATCCGTCTTGCAATGGCTGCGTTCTCTGTCTGTATATCTAAAATCAATTTTCGATTAGAAAAAGATAATGAACCGTTCATACGGATGAGGGCAGAAAGCTCTGCTTTTGTGCAGCAGTCCTTCACGTCCAGATTAGTCAGCTCTTTTTTTGTTTCGGATGCAAATGACATCCTTGCCACCCCCATTCCTATTTTTTCTGATGCAGCAGGTCGACAAGCAGCGAGGCTACTTTCAGCGTGTCGTGACGAATCACATGCTGGTCATATGTAATGATTTCCCCTGGGATGACTTCGAGTCCCATTGCTTTGAGTACATCTGTGTCGAACTGTACAGGCTGTGCCTGTTCTTCTGCATATTTTGCTTTGATCTCTTCTGGAATTTCTTTATTGTTCACAAAAATGGTATCGATAAATGGGCGATCCATATGATCGTTTAATGCCTGTACGTGATCAGCCGCACTGTAGGAAAGCGTTTCCCCTGGCTGCGTCATGACATTGCAAATATACACTTTTTTCGCCTTTGAACGAATCACTTCTTCTCCAATATGCGGGACAAGCAAGTTTGGCAAAATACTCGTATACAGGCTGCCAGGTCCAATGACAATTAAATCTGCCTCTCGAATCACTTGAATGGATTCTGGGAGCGGTTCAATCGTATCAGGTGTGAGGAATACTCGTTTAATTCGCTCACCATAGGTCGGGATTTTCGATTCTCCTGTCACCATTTGCCCATTTTCTAATTCTGCATGAAGAACAACACTTGAATTCGATGCTGGCAATACTTTTCCTCTCACATTTAACACCTTGCTCATTTCTGTCACGGCATGAAAAAAATCACCGGTTATATTTGTCATGGCCGCGAGAATAAGGTTGCCGAGAGAGTGTCCTGTTAAGTCATTTCCTTTGTTAAAACGGTGCTGAAATAAATCTTCTACAAGCGGTTCAACATCAGAGAGAGCCGCAAGGACATTTCGAATATCACCTGGAGGGGGAATATTCAAATCATGTCGCAGTCTGCCTGAGCTGCCTCCGTCATCAGCAACCGTTACAATAGCGGTAATGTCCACTGGCTTTGTTTTTAGCCCTCTAAGCAAAACAGACAAGCCAGTGCCGCCGCCAAGAATGACCACCTTTGGAAGTGTCGTCATCTATTTTCTGCTTCTCTTTTCAATGTCCCGGTGAGTGACATGAGTGTAGTAATCGTTTTTAAAATACTCCGATAAATAGTTGGCTAGCGTCACAGATCGATGCTGCCCACCTGTACATCCGATGGCGATCACAAGCTGGCTTTTTCCTTCTCTTTTATAGGACGGAAGCATAAAGCTGAGAAGGTCAATTAATTTCTCCGTAAACTTTTGTGTTTCACTCCATTTCATCACATAGGAGCGCACTTCTTCATCGTTTCCAGTCTGTGGACGCATACTTTCAATATAGTAAGGATTCGGCAGGAATCTCACGTCAAAGACTAGATCAGCATCAATTGGCAGACCATATTTAAAGCCAAAGGACATCACATTGACTGTAAACACCTGCCCTTGGCTCGTAGCAAAGTGCGTAACTATTTTTTCCCGCAGCTGTTTTGGTTTTAAATCCGATGTATCAAAAATCATTTGAGACCGGCCTTTTAATTCCTCTAACAGATCTCGCTCCATCTCAATTCCTTCAAGCGGCAAGCCTGTTGTTGCAAGGGGATGCGAACGTCTCGTTTCTTTGTATCTTGAGACAAGCACCTTATCATTTGCATCTAAAAATAGAATTCTTGGCGTAATCCAGTCAAGATCACTCATTTCATCTAAGGCCGCAATTAAGCTGTCAAAGAATTCACGTCCGCGCAAATCCATCACAAGAGCGACCTTGCTCATCTTGGAATTTGACTCCTTCATGAGCTCTAGGAACTTCGGTAAAAGTGATGGCGGCAGGTTATCTACACAAAAGTAACCTAGGTCTTCAAAGCTTTGAATAGCGACGGTTTTCCCCGCACCTGACATTCCTGTAATAATCACAAGCTGAATATCTTCTTGTTTGTGTGTATTCATGCCTGCTCCCTCTCCTTCTTTATGAAAACGGTTCATATATTATTCTCCCTGAGGATCTAACCGATAAGCAATCAGCTCAAAATCGGGTGTATACGTAAAAGTGCCGTGCAGAAGTCCTTTTCCCTTGAGCATGAAATCAAGTATATGGGAATCTCCTGGAGCCATCGGCAAACGAGGCACATCCTTTACGTCATGCCATTTTAAAATGCCTTCCTCTGACTCTGTCACGTTTTTTCCGGTAAATGAATCTGCCATAAAGGTGAACATCATCCATTCTTGAACGATTTGATCGCCTTCTTTTATGATAAAGGTAAAAACACCTTTTAGCTGCGGATTTAGAATATAAATACCTGTTTCTTCTCTATACTCTCGAACGACTGAATCTTTGACCGATTCTCCGCTTTCCATTTTGCCGCCCGGTGCTACCCACCAGCCCCGTCTTGGCTTTTGCAGCAAGAGAACTTGATCTTCGTGATGCAGCACACAATTGGTTACTCGTTGCATCAGCTGTCACCTACTCTTTTATGTCTTTAACTTATTATACAGGTTCAACCTGACTCCCACAATGAACATGCCCGTTCTTCACCGAAAACAGACCGCTTTTCGTTAGAATGATGCGGCAGGCCATTTCTCTACTCTTTATTTTACAGCATTTGGCGGTTCTCCATGCGTTATTTGTGAACATCTCGTGAATTTCTGATTTTACGGCAAAAAAAAGGACACGGATTCACATCCGTGCCAAACATGTATTCCTTATAAAAGGGGGTCAATTACTAGTTTTATCATAACGGATAATTATTTCACCCGTGTTACATTCCAGTTAAAAGCCCATGACGCTATATTAAGGATTTACGACAGCCATTTATTTCGTTGCTTTGAGTTTTTCAGCAAGCTCTTCTACATAATGCTGTGCGCTTTGTGCTGCAATACTTCCGTCACCTGTAGCTGTTACAATTTGACGAAGTGTTTTTTCACGAATGTCACCCGCTGCGAAAATACCTTCCACTCTCGTTTCCATTCTTTCGTTAGTCTCGATGTAGCCTTCTTTATTTGTAATGCCGAGATTTTCAAATGGTTTAGACAGTGGCAGCATTCCGATATAGATAAAGGCGCCGTCTGTTTTAAAGTCTTCTTCTTCACCGGTCACCGTATCAATCAATGTTACACTACCAACTTTCCCGTTTTCTTCATTGATCTGTTTGACGGTTTTGTTCCACATGAAGTCGATTTTTTCATTATCAAAGGCACGCGCT
This sequence comes from Bacillus safensis, assembly GCA_030159235.1. GTDB lineage: Bacteria > Bacillota > Bacilli > Bacillales > Bacillaceae > Bacillus > Bacillus safensis_B. The sequence goes on from BSBG01000001.1 coordinate 195,214, forward strand.
TGTAGGATGCTTTGTGCGCGAAGTTTATCGCGTCTATGGATGATCGTTACTTTTGAAGCAAAGCGTGTCAGGTAAACTCCCTCTTCTACCGCAGAGTCCCCGCCGCCAACGACCACAAGCTCTTTGTTTTTAAAGAAAGCTCCGTCACATACTGCACAATATGATACGCCGCGTCCGCCAAGTTCTTTTTCACCTGGTGCACCGATTTTTTTATATTCAGCTCCTGCCGCAATAATGACAGAGCGTCCTTTGTATTCTTTTGAACCAGCTTTGACGATTTTGTACGCTTCACCGTCCACGATTTCTTTGATATCGCCATACGCATATTCTGCACCGAATTTCTTCGCATGCTCAAACATTTTATTTGAAAGTTCCGGCCCTAAAATGCTTTCAAAGCCAGGATAGTTCTCGACATCTTCCGTATTTGCCATTTGTCCGCCTGGAATTCCTCTTTCAATCATTAGTGTTGAAAGATTTCCCCGTGATGTATAAACAGCGGCTGTCATTCCGGCAGGACCCGCTCCAATGATGATCGTATCGTAGATTTTTTCTTCTGACACAACTGTCACTCCCTCTTCAATTGCTACTCGCATTTCTTATTAGAATGCCCTTGGGTGATGCTTCCATTCATGACAGAAAGCATCATTTCCAGTCTTAGCTTTTATTCCTTACCCATATCCTATTAAATCTGAGGGTAATAAGCGAATCATTTGCTCATATCTTCAAAAAAAGAAAAAGCTTCCTTAAACTGCTGTTTAAGGAAGCCTGTTTACGGTTATATACAAAGTAATGATTTATTCAACGACTCTTCTGACAACGCCTTTGAATGCTTTTTTCCAGTATACATTGCTCATTGAGTCAACTGAAACACCGCGAGAGCTGTTATCGTTCAAGAATGTACCGTTTCCTAAGTAAATCCCAACGTGTCCATTTACTTTATACGTATCAAAGAACACAATGTCTCCGCGTTTCATGTCAGATGCACTTACAGCTCTTCCTTTACCTACAAGCGTATCTGTTGTTGTACCGCCAACTGGTCCAAGGTTGATGCCTGCTGCTGCGAATGCCCAGCGAACGAATGAAGAACAGTCAAAACGACGTGCATCAATATCAGATTGTGATCTGCCACCACCCCATTTATATGGAGATTGTCCAACAATGGTAGAACCTGTGCTGATTGCACCTTCGATTCCGCCTACGTTACTGCTGACAGGTGATCCACCGCCAGAAGAAGGCTTCTTGCTTGGTGAACTGCTGTTGTTGTTACTATTGTTATTACTGTTGTTGTTATTAGATGATCCACTGTTATTTGAAGACGGGCTGCTATCGTTCGTTGAGCTGTTGTCTTCTTCTTGAACAGTAGCTTGACGCTGCTGTTGTCGTTGTGCTTTTTCTTCTTTCGCTTTTTGAGCCGCTTCTCTAGCTTGTTTTTCAGCTTGTTTTTGTGCAGCAATTGTTGCGTCTTTTTCAGATGCAATGCTGTTAGCCTCACTGTTTAACTCACTGATTTCAGAAAAAGCACTTCCTTTTTGCTTTTTCACTTGCTTGAATAGCTTGTCTTTTTCATCAAGCTGTTTATTCAAGTCTGTTTGAAGTGTTTCAAGCTTTGCAAGTGTAGTTTGCACATTTTCAAGCTTTGTGTTCAATTCATTTTCAGACTTTTGAAGCTCTGCTTTGTCTTTTTCTTGCTCTTTAATGATTTCGCTGTCTGCATTGATGAGTGTTGATACTGCACCTGCACGGCTGATGAAATCACTAAAGCTTTTTGCTCCTAGTAATACATCTATGTATTGTGTAGAACCGCCGCTTTCTTGAAGTGCACGTACACGCTTTTTCAAGAATTTGTTTCTATCTTCAATACGTTTTTCAGTATCAGCAATTTCTTTTTTCAGTGCTTTGATTTCTTTTTTTGTTTTTTCATTTTCTTTTTGTTTTTCTTCAATTTGATCACTTGTTTTTAAAGCTTTCTCGTCAATATCTTTAAGCTTTAGTGCAAGTGCCTCTTGTTTTGCTTCAAGCTTTGAAAGCTCTTCTTTTTTCTTTTGGAGATTCTTGCTTACCTCAGATTGCTTGCTGTCTAGTTCTTGTTTCTTTTGTTCAAAGTTCTGTGCGTTTGCTTCATACGTAAACGGGATAAATAAACCGCTCGCTCCGATCACCGAAGCTAAACCGAAAGTAATAAACTTTTTCACGAATAGTTCCTCCTTTGACAATTTTCCAAGCGACATTAGAAAGCAGCAAAATTCCCTGCGACCAATCTGTGCTCTCTATGTCTTTCTTCCTGATTGATCAGTCAGATGTTGACCAGATTGTTTCTATCACTAGGTGTTTCATTATGTATAGTAAAATATTTAAATATATGTCTTTGTTTTAATCCACGAGTTTCATTATACATGAGACATCGACAAAATGAGCTAATATTTTTATTACATTTATGTTTCAAAAACATGTCGTGATTGTCATACTTCGCCAAATCCTTGTAAATTCCACCTTTTTATCCAAGAAAAAAGCATGACCTTTTCGGCCATGCTTCAATGTTCTGAATCTATTTACCTATTTAATCGATTAACGTACAAATCACATGTTCATATTTAGACAACGTTTGAACGCTGATCTGAAATGAAGCTGCAATCTCTTTTTTGCTGACTGCTGCTTCTTCTTGTTCATTCATCCATAAATAATAAGACGCTGCTGCCCATGCCGATGCATTTTTCTTATCTATACCAGAGGCACGTGCCTGTTGAATAATATGGAATAACCAGAAATATGGCATATGGCTGTCAGGCTGAACGGCTTCTTCCAAACTGAATGCTGCCTGTTTTGCAAAAACCGCGTCTTCTGAAAAAGTGCGTTCTTCCATTTCATCTTCATATAAAAGAAGTTCGATGAATTGTTGTTCAAAGGCTGTTTTTGCTGCTCGCGCATCAAGGACAGATTGCAGAACATCGCGTTCTCCTTTTTGTTTGCTGACATAGTACGCAGTCAGCCGTTCCTCAATTGAGACCATTGGCTCAGTCTCCTCAGGTTTATCCTGCCACGGCTTAATTTCATCTGCATCGATATCTTCTTCGACCATCTTATCCCAAACCGTTTGTGCGAGCGTTTTGTGGCCTGTATAGTAGGCTGCGCTTGCAAGCCAGTATAAAAAGGTACTATCTCCCTGAAAGCCTGTTTTGTACAAGGAATAAAGCCATTTAAAGGCCCACTCAAATTCTCCGACGAGGGCAAATGTTGCGCCAAGCTTATAACGCTGTTCACTTAGTATTGGATACACGTGCGTTAATTGCTTCGCTAACACGTTGACCTTCTCTTCTTCTTTTTCATAATGGTAGAAGACAAGCTGATTGCAAAGGGCATGCAGATTACCGGGATTTTCATGAAGGACCCGGTTTAACATTTCTTTTGCCTGATGGATTCGACCAGAATAAAAATAGGCCAAAGCGAGATTATTATACGCTGACCAAAATTCTGGATACTCAACAATCATCTGTTCCAGCATCTCAATGGCTTCATCTAGCCTGCCGCTTTCTAGCAAATAGTTCGCTTGATCCTGTTTGACAATCAGGTCATCCTGATCATAAGGAAAATCTTCGTCCTCTTCGTCGCTCATATCGAGCAGGTCGAGGAGATCGTCATTTTCATCCGCAAATTCCCCGTCCTCTTCAAGCGCGGCATAGGCAGTAGCTGATTTATATGCTTCTTGAAACAGTCCGAGATTGGCATAATTATTAGCTTTAAAATAGTGACACTCAGACATGTTCTCATCGATGTGTTCAAGGATGAAATCAAGCAGTTCGTTTGATTGCTGGTAATGACCCATTTCAGTATAAATAATGGCAAGCTGTGACAGCATTTCTACATTTTCAGGCTCAAGTACGATGGCCCGCTGTATCAGCTTACTTGCCTTAGACAGATTTCTTTCTCTATATGCTTTAAGACCTTTATGAAAAAAGTAATGCCCATCTTGAAATAGCTGGACGACTTGTGTGTGATTATTTTGAGAAGTGTATTTACTCACCGATACCCTCCATTTCGAACAGTGTACCGTGTGTAGTATAACATACTTCACGAGCCTCACATAGAACAAAAGAAAAGGGAGGATTTGTTTTTCTTTCATTTAAAAGCAAAAAGCCAGGGTGTCCCCGGCTTTTCATTCACCTTGATGACGCTTTTTTAATACCTTTAATACATCATCAAGCGGCAATTGCTGTTCACGTAATAACACAAGAAGATGATACAGGAGGTCAGCTGTTTCCCATTTCAATTCTTCTTGATCCCGGTTTTTCGCTGCAATAATGACCTCAGACGCTTCTTCCCCTACCTTTTTCAGGATTTTATCGACCCCTTTTTCGAATAGATAGGTTGTATAAGCGCCTTCTGGCATTTCTGCCTGACGCTTTGCAATGACCTGTTCAAGCTCATTTAAAATCGCAAAACGATCCTGCTCTCCGCCTTGGGGCTTCACGCCTTCTTCCGAAAAACAGCTATAGCTGCCAGTATGACAGGCTGGGCCGCTTGGCGCGACAAGGACAAGCAGAGCGTCTTTGTCACAGTCATATCGAATAGAGGTGACTTGCTGTGTATGTCCAGATGTGGCACCTTTGTGCCAAAGCTCCTGTCTCGATCGGCTATAAAACCATGTTTCACCTGTCTCCAACGTTTTTTCATAGGATTCTTGATTCATATACGCCAGCGTCAATACTTCCTTACTTTGAGCATCCTGAACAATTGCAGGAATCAGGCCTGCCTCATTAAATGTTAATTCGTTTACCTGTTTCATCTGACCTTCACCCCGTGTTCTTTCAAATATGTCTTCACCTCTTGAATTGAGGTCTCTTTATAATGGAAAATGGAGGCTGCTAATGCTGCATCAGCTTCTCCTTTTGTAAATGCCTCCAGCATATGCTGGGCATTGCCAGCGCCACCAGAGGCGATAACTGGCACAGTGACTGCTTCTGATACAAGCTTTGTCAATCGATGGTCAAAGCCTGTTTTTTCACCATCGGCATCCATGCTTGTCAGCAAAATCTCTCCTGCTCCTCTCCGCACAGCTTCCTTCGCCCAGTCGCTGACCTCTAATTCCGTTTGACGGCGCCCTCCGTGTGTATAAACCATATATGCTTTTTTCTCTTCATCGTATTTTGCATCAATTGCAACAACGATGCACTGGGAACCAAAAAAGTCAGCGCCTTCTGAAATCAGTTCCGGCCTTAACACAGCCGCTGTATTCACAGATACCTTGTCTGCACCAGCTCTTAATATGCGCTTCATGTCATCAAGGTGGTTAATCCCGCCGCCTACTGTAAAAGGGATGGCAAGCGTAGACGCGACTTGCTTGACCACATCCACCATCGTTTTCCGGCCTTCATGAGAGGCGGAAATATCAAGAAAGACAAGTTCATCCGCCCCTTCCTCATCATAAATCTGCGCTAATTCTACCGGATCGCCAGCATCCTTTAAGCCAAGGAATTGCACCCCTTTTACAACACGTCCTTCTTTCACATCAAGACATGGGATAATTCGTTTTGTCATCATATGCGGTCAAGCCCTTCAAACGCTTCTGTTAAAGTAAACTGTTTCGTGTAAAGTGCCTTCCCAATGATCGCACCAGATACACCAGACTGTTTTTGTGCTGAGAGCTTTTGAAGATCAGCTACCGCACTGACACCACCTGACGCAATCACTTGTTTACCGGTTGCTTCTGCTAATCGAACCGTGCTTTCCACATTGGGACCAGACAGCATGCCATCCATTTGAATATCGGTGAAAATAAAGACCTCTGCGCCTTCCTTTGCCAATTCTCTGCCGAGCTCCTCTGCCTTCACTTTAGACGTTTCAAGCCACCCTTCAGTCGATACAAAGCCATTTCGCGCATCAATCCCAATGGCTATTTTTCCCCCATATTGCGCCAGCATTTTTTTCACAAAGGCTGGGTTAGACACAGCAGAGCTGCCGAGAATCACTCTAGCTACGCCATTGCTTAAATAAAAGTCAACGTCTTCTTCTGTCCGAATGCCGCCGCCAATTTGAACATTCACATCTAAGGAGGAAGCAATTGCTAGCACATGCTCATGATTGACGCGTTTCCCTGCCTTTGCACCATCTAGGTCAACGAGATGAATCCATTTTGCTCCTTCCTTGGCAAACTGCGTAGCCATATCGAGCGGCGAATCTCCATAAATGGTTTCTTGATCATAATCTCCTTGCACAAGCCGTACACATTTGCCATTTCTCATATCAATCGCTGGATATAATGTAAATTCACTCATTTGTTCACCCTCTGTTCGTTTGCTAATTGAATAAATTGTTTGAGCATCGCCATTCCGGTTGTACTGCTTTTTTCAGGGTGAAACTGTGCACCAAGCACATTCCCCTTGCCGACAACTGCTGGTACTTGAACACCGTATGCCGCACTTGCTAATTGCTCATCTGAATTCATATCACTCACATAATAAGAGTGAACAAAGTACGCAAATCCTTCCGGTACACCATCAAACAATGGGGAAGGCTGATGAAATGTGAGCTCATTCCAGCCCATATGAGGAACCTTCAGCCTTTGTCCGTCCTGATCACAATCCTTCAAAAGGACGACACGCCCTTTTAACAGCCCCAATCCTTTTGTGTGTCCCGCTTCTTCACTTTCTTCAAATAACAGCTGCATGCCAAGACAAATGCCGAATAATAGCTTTCCTTCCTGCACGACTTGGTGGATAAACGCCTCAAGTCCTGTTTGTCTTAACAGCTGCATTGCATCACGAAACGAACCGACTCCCGGCAAAATATAAGCATCTGCCTTTTTGAGCTCCTCCACCTCAGAGGAGACGATATAGCGGGCACCTGCTCGTTCCAGTGCTTTTGATACGCTGAACAAATTTCCCATTCCGTAATCAATGACTCCGATCATTAGAGCATCCCCTTTGTTGACGGTATCCCTTTCACTCGTGGATCAATGGTTGTTGCTTCATCTAAGGCACGTGCCATCGCTTTAAAAATGGCTTCAATCATGTGGTGTGTATTGGTTCCGTAGTGAACAATCACATGAAGATTTATACGGGCTTCAAGTGCAAATTTCCACAGGAATTCATGTACTAACTCTGTATCAAAAGTACCGACCTTCTGGCTCGGGAAAACGGCTCTCATTTCCAAATGCGGACGATTGCTTAGGTCAACGACTACTTGGGCAAGTGTTTCATCCATCGGAACAAAGCTGGAGCCATAACGCTTGATTCCTTTTTTATCACCAAGTGCTTCTTTCAACATCTGTCCAAGCACGATGCCAATATCTTCTGTCGTGTGGTGATCATCAACATCGGTATCTCCTTTTGCATTGACGGTCAAATTAAAGTGTCCATGCTTCGTAAATAAATCAAGCATGTGCGTCATAAAAGGGACATCTGTTTGAATATCCGCTTTTCCTTCTCCATCAATTTCTAGCGCTAAAGAAATATTCGTTTCATTTGTTTGTCTCGCTGTTTCCGCCTGTCTCATGACGATTCCTCCCGCTGTCTCGCTTCAATTGACCTAGCATGCGCTTCAAGCCCTTCTAATCTCGCAAAAGCCGCAATGCTTTCCCTGTGTGTCTCGAAGGCTTCTTGACTATATGAAATAATGCTCGTTTTCTTTTGAAAATCGGTCACACCAAGCGGGCTGGAGAATCGCGCTGTTCCGTTTGTTGGTAGCACATGATTCGGTCCTGCAAAATAATCGCCCACTGGCTCTGGACTATAACGTCCTAAGAAAATGGCCCCTGCATGCTTGATTTGACCAAGAAGTGATTCTGGATATGCTGTCAGCACCTCTAAGTGCTCTGGCGCTAATTGGTTAACCACGTCTACTGCACGATCAATTGATTCTGTCACATAAATACGGCCATGATCTTGTATGGATTGTGCTGCGATTGATTTTCTTGGTAAAGTATCCAGCTGCTTTTGCACCTCAGCCTGCACGCTTTCAGCAAGTGCCTTAGATGGTGTCACCAAAATACTAGATGCCAGCGCATCGTGCTCTGCCTGCGATAGCAAATCAGCCGCTACCTCATGTGCAGCTGCCGTTTCGTCTGCTAGAACCGCAATTTCACTTGGACCTGCGATCATATCAATGTCTACTTGACCAAATACTTCCCTCTTGGCAAGTGCTACATATATGTTGCCTGGACCTGTGATTTTATCAACAGGCTGGATGCTCTCAGTTCCATAGGCAACAGCGGCAACCGCCTGAGCACCGCCCATTTTGTACATTTCTGAAATCCCCAGCTCCTTTGCAGCCACTAACACAGCATCAGAGAGCCGGCCGTCTTTCCCTGGTGGTGTCACAAGAACGATTCGTTCAACACCAGCAACAAGTGCCGGGATGACATTCATGAGAACAGATGAAGGATAGGCCGCTGTGCCGCCTGGGACATACACACCAACCGCATCAAGCGGCGTTACCTTTTGTCCAAGCATTGAGCCGTCCTTTTGGTGATAAAACCAAGAGGATGTCAACTGACGCTCATGGTATGTTCGAATATGCTTGATAGCCGTCCGGATAATCTGAACCATCTCTATGTCCAAACGTTCGTAGGCTTTTTCCATTTCATCTTCTGTGACAAGTGGCTGTTCAATCAATACGCCATCGAATTGCTTCGTAAAAGAACGTACAGCTTCGTCACCTTTTTTTCTCACTTCTTGTATAATGCGCTGAACAGCCTGACGCTGCGCTTCCGTCCCTGTATCTAAAGACCGTTTAAGGGAGAGATTATCCGTCCCACCTTCTTGTATGCAGGTGATGTTCATGATGATTCCTCCCCTTCTCCTTCGATGATTTTCGCCAGACGCTGTGCCATTTCATCGATCACTGCATCCTTCATTCGATAGCTGACAGGATTGACTATAAAGCGAGATGTAATATCACAAATATGCTCCGTTTCAACAAGTCCATTTTCTTTTAGTGTTTGGCCTGTAGAGACAATGTCAACAATGCGATCGGCAAGTCCGATGAGCGGTGCTAATTCAATGGAGCCATTCAGCTTAATGATCTCCACCTGCTCCCCTTGCTCTCTAAAATAGGACGATGCAACATTTGGGTACTTTGTTGCCACACGCGGTGCGACACTTCCCCAGCTGGCTCCTGGCAATCCAGCTACAGCTAAATGACATTTGCTGATGTTTAAATCAAGCACTTCATATACATCACGAGCTTCTTCAAGCATGACATCCTTCCCTGCAATGCCCACATCTGCCACACCGTGCTCTACATATGTCGTCACATCCATTGGCTTAGCTAAAATAAAGCGGAGGTTTTCTTCTGGTACATCAATGATTAATTTTCTTGAATCCTCGAATTCCTCTGGCAGCTGGTAGCCCGCCTGCCTTAACAGCCCTGCTGCTTCTTCAAATATCCGGCCCTTTGGCATCGCCATTGTCAATACTTTACCCATTTTGCTCTCCCTTTCTAGCGCCGATAAAATAAGTCACCTGCTTAAATGCCTTTGTCATCGCGTCAATATTTTCAATCCCCGCTAAGTCTTGCAGAACGATCTTTTTCCCTTTTGACCGCTCTTTTTCTGCAAAAGCAAATGCTTCCAGTCTCTGTTCTTTACTAAATATCACAGCCTCCTGCGGCTCATTGATTTCTTTTGCATCGAGCGCTTCAAGCAGACGATCTAATCGAAGTCCGAACCCTGTAGCTGGTGCGGGTGCATTAAAATGAGCAAGCAATTGATCATATCTACCGCCACTTCCGATGACAGACCCAACATGATCGGCAAATACTTCAAACAAAATGCCCGTATAATAACTCATATGACTCACCATGCTTAAATCTAAACGGATATAATCTGTACAGCCATAATCTTCAAGTGTTTCCCAAAGCGCCTTTAACTCTGCGAGCACCTCTTTTCCTTCTTGTGAAACGACGATTTCCTCTGCCCGCTCTATGACTTCCTGTCCGCCTCTTAACTCTAAAAGCTGTAGCAGCCTCATTTTATCGATGGAAGAGAGTGGTAATTGCTTCACATGCTGACGGTATCCTACATAATTCTTTTCATATAAAAATCGACGAAGGACGTTTGCCCGCTCTGTATTTCCCAGTACATCGACAAATAACGTCTCTGCTAAAGCGACATGTCCGATCGCTATTTTGAAGGATTGAAGCCCGGCATTTTTTAATGCAAATACGGCAAGCGCGATCACTTCAGCATCTGCACTAATTGAACCATCACCAATCAATTCAATTCCGACCTGCTCAAATTCTGACGGCCTTCCGCCTTCTCTTTCCTGCGCACGAAACACACTCGCTGCATACCCAACACGAAGTGGATACGCCTGTTCGTGAAGCTTGGAAGCCGCCACTCTTGCAATCGGACCTGTCATATCAGGTCTCAATACAAGGGTTTGCCCGTTTTGATCAAGGAGCTTAAAAAGCTGTGTATCAGTAATCGCCGATTGCACACCGACTGTATCGTAAAATTCAAGCGTTGGTGTCTCCATCAAACGGAAACCCCAGCCATTCATGACTTCTGTTAAAGAATGTCTCACTTTTTTCTTCGTCTCATACAATCCAGGTAATGAATCCCGCATACCATATGGTTTCTCAAACATAAACATGTTCTTCCGCACCTCCAACACATTAAAACAAAAATTCCGAATCCTTTAGTTCGCTAATATGATAATATGCTAACAGAATAAAGTGATTAAATCAATCATTTTTATATTTCTCTTATTTTCATCAACATGTTCTGGAATTATTACATTCAAGTGACACCTGTGCCTTTTCTGTATGTTCAATGAAGGAACATGCTATAATACTTAAAAATATTGAATAACACAGGAGATTACAGTGAAATTCATCCAGACATTCATCTTAACTTTGTTGTGCGCATGTCTTGTTTATTTCGGCTTTATTTATGTTTCACAATTCGACCAAGTCAAAAAAACAGCTTCGCCACAAGAATCAGCAAAAGAAAACGATTCGGCACTCGCGGCAGAAGAAACTCGTCCAACGAAAAAAGCAGAAACTACAGATCATTCATTAAAAGGAAGCAAAAAAGCCATGGACGTCATCCTCTACAATCAAATGGATGCCCCAAGGCTTTATAACGGATGCGAAGTCACGAGCTTAGCGATGCTGCTTCATTACAGTGGCTATGAGCATGTAACAAAAAACGCATTGGCAAATGAAATCAAACGTGTTCCGCTCAATTATGAAAATGGCTTAAAAGGAGACCCTCATGACGGGTTTGTAGGCGATATGGAGAATGGGCCAGGTCTTGGTGTTTACCATGGACCAATTTCTCAGCTTGCGAAAAAATACGCGGGCGATCAAGTTGTCGACTTAACCGGAAAGCCGGTCAAAAAGGCCATCTATCAATCACTTGAAAAGGGTTATCCTGTCTGGGTCATTACGACATCCACCTTTGACAAAACAGATAACATCGAAACATGGAATACACCAAATGGCAAAATAGACGTAAGCTTCAATGAGCATAGCGTCGTGATCACAGGCTATGACAAGGAGCATGTCTACTTGAATAACCCATACGGACAAAAGAATCAGAAAGTCGACCGTGATCGGTTCGAAGATTCTTGGGAACAGATGGGCAGTCAGGCGATTATCATTAAAGCTTAAAAAACAACCTCTATGCGGATAGAGGTTGTTTTTAATGATTTATTTTTCTAGCAATTCCTTCAGGCGGGCTTCAAGCTTTTCAGCCGTCATCGCACCTCCGCCCAGGCTGAAGTATTCATCACCTTTTTTTAATAAAAGTGTAGGGTAGCCATTCACATGAAGTTGATGAACCTTTGCAAAGTCAGCATACGCATCATTGATCGCTTCTTTTGTTTTCATGCGTTCAATGACTGCGTCAGGATCAAGATGATGCGCCAAGGCGATGTCCCGATACGTTTCTTCATTACTCAGACTTTTTCCATCTTGATAAAAAGCCCTTTGCATTGATGAAGCCAAGTACAATGCATGCTCTGGTGCGATGAATTTTAATGCTGAAAACCCAATGGCCGCAGCCTCAGAGTCTAAAAGAAACGTTCCGTTTGCTAGCAGCTCCTGATAACGTTCACCAAATTCGACTCCAGTCAGCTGACTAATACGCTGATTTGCTTCTGGGATGTGTGGATAGTCCTTTATGGGAAGACTTCTTTCTCCTACAAATAAACCGCCCGACACAAGTGTTAGTGATATCTCCGGATGACTTTCATGCAAAGTGCGGATACTGTTTGAAAATCCGTAACACCAGCCACAATATGCATCCCATACATAGATGAAAGACAATTCTTGCTCATTCATACGTTAGACTCCCTATTTATCATTTTTCTTATTCTGCTTCAGATACAACGGTAAAACGTTCGCCAACATGAGCTGCCTGCTCCACTTCATCAACCAGTGCAACAGCGTAGTCAGCATAGCTCACATAGCTGTCCCCTTTAGAATTGACAATCAGATGGTCCTTCCCTTTCACGTAAGAACCTGTACGTTTGCCAGCTGGATGAAAGAATGCAGCTGGGCTGAGGAAGGTCCATTTTAACCCCTTGGTCTGTTGAAGATCCTTTAGGTTTTCTCCTTGCTGTGAAGCCGTAGCGACATACTCCTTAGGAAAATCTGGTGTATCCACAAGTCTTGTTGTTTTCGCCTCATCTACAAATAGACTTCCTGCTCCGCCCACAACGATGAAACGAGTCTCAGGTAGCTCTTTTAAAATATCAATCAGTTTTTTTCCTGCTTCTACGTGAAGATGCTCTTTTCCGGCAGGTGCGCCAAATGCATTTACAATGACATCAAAGCCTTTAATGTCTTCTGCTTCCAAGTGAAACACGTCCTTCTCAAGAACAGCTAGTGATGAATCTGTCACCTTTTGTGCATCTCGGACGATCGCTGTTACTTCAAGTCCTCTTGATTGAGCCTCTTTTGCAATTTCCTGTCCAGCTTTACCTGTTGCGCCAATGATTCCAATTTTCATGGTAATTCCTCCTGTAATGTGGTTTTATGCTGATAAAGAAAGATGTAACCGATATAGTTACAACAGAGGTAAAAAAAATTGAATAGATCATCCAATTTTTTTGATTAACACATGCGTTAGTTCACTTAACTTGATCTCAGCAAGCACTTGCTCCATCGCACTTTGAGCGCGGCATAAAATTAATTCAAGCACCGCTTGAATATTTGCACCGATTGGACAGTCAGGATTTGGGCTTTCATGAATTTGAAACAATTCTCCCTCATCTACGACTTCAACCGCTTTATACACATCGAGCAGTGTGATGTCGTCTTCACTGCGGTTCAGCTGAGAACCACCTTTGCCAAGACTCGTTGAGATTAGGCCTGCTTTTTTTAATTTACTCATAATACGGCGGATGACCACTGGGTTTGTATTCACACTGCCCGCGATATCCTCCGATGTCTGTAAAGATCCTTTTTCAAGTGATAGCAAGGCCAGAATATGGACAGCGACAGTAAATCTGCTGCTGATTTTCATGTTTCCTCACCTCTGTTGTAATCATTATAGTTACACCTATGGCACATTGTCAACAAAAAAGTCTGCCGAGCTACTCAGCAGACGTAGATTGACGTGCTTCCATTTCTTCTTTCGTATAAATCATGCGCATTGGATTTCCTCCAACAAATGAGCCCGCTGGAACATTCTTATGAACAAGTGTACCAGCCGATACGATCGCCCCATCTCCAATGGTCACACCAGGTAAAATAGTTGAATTAGCTCCAATTAAGACTTCATCACCAATATAGACTTCCCCAAGTCTATACTCTTTAATCAAATACTCATGGGACAGGATGGTCGTGTTATAGCCAATCACACTATTTCGACCAACCGTGATTTTCTCAGGAAACATAAGATCCACCATCACCATAAGGGCAAACGCCGTATCCTCACCGACCTTCATACGAAGAAAGGTTCGGTATATCCAATTTTTCATTCCCATAAATGGTGTGTATCGTGCCAATTGAATAAAGATAAAGTTTTTCACCACTTTGAAAAAGGGGACCGTCCGATAGACTTGTCTTAGCGAATTGACTCCTTTTACAGGATAACGATCTGTTTTTCTCAACTTAATCAGCTCCAACAATCGCTAGGAGATCACTCATTTTCTTCAGCATAAAATCAGGACGATGCTTTAAAAGGGCCTCTTCTCCCTTAATAGACCAAGCAACACCTGCTGTTTTTGTCCCTGCCGCTTGACCAGACAAAATGTCGTGATAATTATCGCCGACCATCACCGCTTCATGCGGATCACTGCCAAGCTTTGATAATGCCAGCTGGACAGGTTCCGGATGCGGTTTCTCATTTTGTACATCATCAAGCGTCACAATTACCTCAAAAAACGGCTCTAAACCAGTCAGCTTCAATCCCATTAAAACGGTATCTCGTATCTTCGTTGTGACAATACCAAGCTTAAATCCACGATCCTGCAGAACTTTCAAGGTGTCTAAAACAGTTTCATATTCAGTCACAAGCAGATCATGCTGTTCATGATTAAACGACCGGTACATTTGAATCATATCATCCGTCAAATCAGGGTCCATCGCAGAAAATGTATCAAACAATGACGGGCCAATGAAATGAAGGATATCTTCACGGCTGTACTGACCAGGATAATAATGATCCAGCGTATGCTGGAATGAAGCAATAATTAATTCATTTGTATTGATTAATGTACCATCTAAATCAAAGAGCACTGTGTTGATCGTTGAGTCGTTCATATGGCTTCCTTTCTAACAGCTGCATGTTCCCGCTTCCGCCAAATATAGCTAATGGCAGCTGTCAATAAAATCGCAGAAATCAGGCGGATGATGAGAAGCGGCCACACTGGAATTCCAAGCGGAATAAAAATCAGCGTATCTTCGACCACCGCATGACAGGCAACTAGAAAAATGAAGGCGAGAGTTAGATCCTTTTTACTCACACCGTCCTCTTCCACTGCCTTCATCATTACGCCGGCTCCGTACGCTAGACCAATCGTCAATCCAGCCACCATCGTCATAGACGTATTTTCTTTCATTCCAAGCATTCTAGTAAAAGGGGACAGCCATTTAGACAACGTATGGAGCCATCCTAAATCTCTCATGAATTGAATGATGATCATAAGAGGAATGACGATACAGGCGAGCTGGAGTACACCGAGTACGGCTTTTTGTAAAGCGAGAAGGATGATCATGTGCCAGCTAGAAGGCACATCAGCCGCTTGAGCTGCCGTCAGTAAACCGTATTGTGCCGGCTCCTCGCCTCCTTGCCAAACGAGATGAATGACAATAGCTGAAATAACAGCAAGACTGATTCTGACTAACAAAATCACAGACACTCTCAGTCCAACCTTTGCTGCCACTGTCGATTCAATGATCAGGTTATGGCAAAAGGACAGCATCACTGCCAAAATAAACACTTCCTTCACAGGAAGCTCTAATGTCAAAATGGCTGCAATACCCGCATATAAGTTCAACATATTTCCTAACACAAGCGGAATAGCCGCTTCTCCTGAAAGACCAAACAACCCCATAAATGGCCGTATGAATTGGATGACCCAATCCATTACAGGCGTATGCTGCAAGATACTGACGAGAATGGTAACTGGAAAGATGACTTTTCCAAGTGTCCATGTTGTCGATAGCCCTGCTTTCAAGCCGTTTTTCCATGTCTCTCCCATCTCTTCTGATCCCCCCTGCTTAATTCGATGAGTTGTTCTCTTTATACAGAATTGATGCGTGTCCTTTCATTCTTCTATAGAAAATCAATAGAATAGCCACTGCAAATATCGCAATCGAAATCATCTGTGCGATTCGAAGATGCTCTGTCAGCATTAAGCTGTCTGTTCTCATGCCTTCAATGAAGAAACGACCGATTGAGTACCAAATTAAATAAGACAAGAAGATTTCGCCTCTGCGCATCGAAGTTCTGCGTAATAAAATTAATATCACAACACCGGCAAGATTCCATAATGATTCGTATAAGAACGTTGGGTGATAATAGGCACCATCAATATACATCTGATTAATGATAAACTCAGGCAGATGCAAATTTTCTAAAAAGGCTCTTGAAACCGCCTCACCGTGGGCTTCTTGGTTAATAAAGTTCCCCCAGCGTCCAATTGCCTGCGCTAGTAAAATACTAGGTGCTGCTACATCAGCTATTTTCCAAAAGGACACCTTTTTCACTTTTGTAAATACGATGGCTGTCAGCACGGCACCGATCAGCCCGCCATGAATTGCAATTCCGCCATGCCAAGTCTTAATGATTTCATTTGGGTGCTGCAGATAGTAATCCCATTCGAAGGATACATAATAAATCCGTGCACAAATAATCGCTATTGGAATAGCAAATAAGATTAAGTCAATAAACGTATCTTTATTAATTCCTCTTTTTTCACATTCTCTCAGTGCGAGCCAGAGTCCAAGCAAGGTTCCGAACCCAATAATCACACCATACCAATGAACCGAAATAGGTCCGAGCTGTAAAGCAATCGGATCAATTGGCTGAATTGCTTCGTTCATATAGACAACTCCTATTCATCCTGCCCATTGTCTTCAATGACATCGGCAAGTTTACTTGTAAATTGTTCCGCTGCATTATGTCCCATTCGTTTCAACCTGAAGTTCATCGCAGCAACCTCAATGATGACCGCTAAGTTTCGTCCTGGCCGTACCGGGATGGTCAGCTTCGGTACATCTGTATCGATGATTCGCATTTTCTCTTCTTCAAGTCCTAAACGATCATACTGCTTGCCTTGTTCCCAAAGCTCAAGGTTCATCACAATCGTAATTCTCTTATAGCTTCTGACAGCGCCTGCTCCAAATAAGGTCATCACATTAATAATGCCTAATCCACGGATTTCTAATAGATGTTCAATCAGCTCTGGTGCGCTCCCGACTAACGTATCCTGATCCTCTTGACGGATTTCCACGCAATCGTCTGCGACCAGCCTGTGTCCCCTCTTCACTAGTTCTAAGGCTGTTTCACTTTTTCCTACTCCGCTTTTCCCAATTAACAAAACACCTACACCATATACATCGACGAGCACACCATGAATAGCGGTCGTTGGTGCAAGCTTACTTTCTAAAAAGTTGGTCAATCGACTCGAAAGCCTTGTTGTTTTAAGGTTTGATCGTAAAACGGGCACGCCATTTTCATTTGAAGCTTCAATTAATTCCTTCGGCACATCACGATCTCGCGACAATATAATCGCAGGGGTAATGTCTGTACAAAGAGAGATCATTCTCTGCTTTCGTTCGCGCTCTGGGAGCTGTTCAAAAAAAGAAAGCTCAGTTTTCCCTAAAAGTTGAACTCTTTCTTTTGGGTAATATGTAAAATAACCAGCCATTTCAATACCTGGTCTGGAAAGATCACTAATTGTAATGGGACGATTAATCCCTTCTTCCCCACTTACCAGTTCAAGATGAAATTGTTCCATTATGTCCTTCGTACGAACTTTCGGCACGCTTCTTCCTCCTTTTATCACAGACGATTCAGAAATACAGCTCTATTTTATCACTTTCAATGATGAACCCAAAACAGTATTTTATCCTGATCCTGTTTCACCGCCTTTTCCGGTATAGACAACTATACTTTTAAAAAGTAAACTTATGTTATAGATAACGAATAAGGGGGCTCAAACATGAGCAGTTCTTTATTACTCTCCAATATTCATATTGTGACAAAGACAAAGATCATTGAAAACGGTTTTGTCGGTTTACGCGATGGCAAGATTGACTATATTTCAACATCACCACCGACAGGAAATTATGAAAAAGTATATATTTCCCGGGAAAACTTTTATTTACTTCCCGGAATGATTGATATTCACATCCATGGTGGATATGGTGCAGACATGATGGATGCGACATCAGAAGCGATGAATACACTCGCTGACAATTTACCTTCAGAAGGAACGACAAGTTTTTTAGCGACAACCATCACGCAAAACCATCAAGAGATTGAGCAGGCACTTAAAAATGTCGCTCAGTGGAAACAAAGAAATGAAGAACAGGCAGGAAGTCAGGCACAATGTCTAGGAATCCACCTCGAAGGTCCATTTATTTCTAAAGATAAAGCAGGGGCACAGCCTGTTCAATGGATTAAACAGCCCGACATCTCGCTTTTTAAAAAATGGCTGGATGCAGCTGAACAGCTCATTCGAATTGTCACGTTTGCACCTGAGGAAGACAATGATTTTGCTTTTCTTTCCCTGCTACAGGAAAAGAACATCATCCCTTCTATTGGACACACGAATG
Organism: Bacillus safensis; assembly: GCA_030159235.1. Classification (GTDB taxonomy): domain Bacteria; phylum Bacillota; class Bacilli; order Bacillales; family Bacillaceae; genus Bacillus; species Bacillus safensis_B. The sequence continues at coordinate 213,442 of BSBG01000001.1, forward strand.
CTCGTCATGACATGATTCAATTAGCAGCTAAGCATGGCGCACAACATGTGACGCATCTTTACAATGCTATGAGCTCGTTTCAACATCGGGAACCGAACGCTGTCGGTGCTGCTCTTACGAACGAGAACCTTCATACTGAGCTGATCACAGATGGGATTCACTCCCATCCTCTTTCCATTCGGCTTGCGTATTTGGCAAAAGGAAGTGATCGTTTGATCATGATCACAGACTCAATGCGTGCAAAAGGGCTCGGAAATGGAATGTATGAATTCGGCGGTCAGACTGTCACAGTCAGCGGGGAAAAAGCCTTGCTTTCCGATGGAACACTTGCAGGATCGATCTTGCGAATGAAAGATGGGGTCAAACGAATGAAACAGATCACAGATTGTGAGTGGACAGAGATTGCAAAGATGACCTCAACCAATGCAGCCACTCAGCTAGGTCTAGACCAACAGCTAGGTTCGATCGATGTTGGAAAACTAGCAGATTTGGTGATTTGGGATGAATCTGGTGAACTGATGATGACGATCTGCCGTGGACAAATCGTCTTTGAAAAAAAGGGGGCCAATCACTGATGAACATCATGGAATTTGAAAATAAAGATCAATTAGGAAAAGAAGCCGCTGCCATTATTGCACATACAATTGCTGCTAAACCAGATGCTGTACTCGGCCTAGCAACGGGCGGTACACCGATTGATACTTACGAAGAATTAATACAACTTCATCAAGCGCATCAATTGTCTTTCAAGCAAACAAAAACAGTCAATCTAGACGAATATGCAGGACTTGATCCAAATCATGAAAATAGTTATATGACCTATATGAAACGCCACTTATTTGATCATATTGATCTTCCAAAGGATCAGTATTTCCTTCCAAATGGTGCCGCAGCTCATTTAGAAAAAGAATGCTTAAGATATGATCAGCTCATTCAAGATGTAGGCGGCATCGACCTTCAGCTTCTTGGAATCGGTCAAAATGGTCATATCGGTTTTAACGAACCTGGTACCCCATTTAACTCAAAGACTCATGTCGTGCAATTAGATGAAAACACAAGACAGGCCAATGCAAGATACTTTTCTTCTATTGATGAGGTACCTACACATGCCATCACCATGGGAATTACGAGCATTCTTTCAAGTAAAAAAATTCTCCTTCTTGCTTCAGGAAAATCAAAAGCGAAAGTGATACAATATTTAGAACAGACAGAGATTCACCCAGACTTCCCAGCATCTGCACTGAAACTTCATGAAGATGTCACGATTTTAGTTGATCGAGAAGCTGGTTCACTACGCTAAACACGAGAGGATTTTCACATGTTTATTGATAAGCAGTCACCTATCCCGATGTACCATCAGATTATGGAGAACTTGAAAAAACAGATTGAGGATGGAACATTAGCACCTGATGCACTCATTCCTTCTGAAAGAGAATATGCCGAACGCTTTGGTATTAGTCGAATGACTGTCAGACAAGCCTTATCGAACCTTGTGAACGAAGGATATTTGTATCGCCAAAAAGGAAAAGGCACCTTTGTTAACCGAAAAAAATTTGAACAGCCGCTTCAAGGCTTAACAAGCTTCACCGAGGATATGCGCCAGCGTGGGCTCAAATCTTCAAGCCAGCTGATTGACTTCAAAAAAACCGCATGTCCAGAGTACTTGCTGCAAGTCTTACAACTGTCCAATAGCGATGCAGTATTTGAACTAAAACGGATCCGCCTTGCCAATGATGAACCGATGGCGATTGAAACAAGCTATATACCTGAAAGGTTTGCAGGAGATTTAACAAAGGAACATTTAACTGGCTCTTTATATGAATATATAGAAACTTACACTGGCCTTGCAATTGCTCATGCAAAACAGGAGCTTGAAGCCAATGTTGCCTCAAAGGAAGAAGCACACGTGCTATCTATTTCAACAGGCGATCCTGTGCTCTCAATAGCAAGAACAACTTTTTTTCAACAAGATATTCCATTTGAGCATGTGCTTTCCGTTTATAGAGGGGATCGTTACAAGCTCATTCATACAATGGAAAGATAAACAGTGCCCCTGACACGGAGCACTGTTTTTTATTTCCTAAGAAGTTTTGTTTCATCATCATTTTTTGTATGAATTTTCCATATAGGTGAGATGGCTTTTCCTTGAAAACGATCTTTTGCTACAGTGTACCAATAATAATCTTCATTTGGCTTTAAGCCTTTCCACTCAAAGCTCGCTTTTTTGCCGCTTTTCACGCCTCGGGCCTCACCTAGAAGAACATTTGTATACACATTCAATTCAAAATAATTGGTTTTGACAGATTTCATTTTCGGTGTCAAATCCACATCGATTGAAAATTCATCCTGATCACCATACGTTTTAGGGTCATAGAAATGCTCTTGATTCAAGTAAGGTGAGTATGTCGTAAAATGAAGCTGATTTTTTTCCTGATCGGCTGTTATCACCCTCATAAACCCTTGACCACCTTCAGGTCCTGACTGATAATCAGCGAGTATTTGATATACTTTCCTGTCTACCTTTCCATCATGGTCATCGTCAAGCTCATCTACTTTCCTGCTTGCTCCATGGTAGTGGCCGCTAAATACTGCCACAATATTAGGATGACGTTTCACCACTTGATGGAAGATGAGGTCGCCAATCGGGCTTCGATTGCCGCTCACTAACAAATACTCATGAAAATTTAAAATGACGATACGATCTGGATGCTCAGAAATCACACGATTTAACCAATCAATTTCATTTTGCTTGATCCCCCAGCCCATATACACCATCATATAATCATTGCCGCCGGCAGAAATGAGATCATAATGACCTCTATTATTTAGATAGGATTCACCATAGTAAGGCTTTTCAGCAAAGCGTTTTTCCCCGAAGTATTTCCCGTATTCTGCATAAAAACCGTCCTTGTGTCTCACATCATGATTTCCAGCTAAAACACCATAAGGAATGTGATTCTCATCTAATACACGCATAAATGCATCTGCCCGGTTCCATTGCTTATCCTTTGAATCATCCACAATATCGCCTGTATGGAACACATATTGAATGTTTAATTTCTCCCTCTGATCTCTAATCCATTCGACCATTTGTTTAAAGATATGAGGATAGCTTTTTGCATAATATTGAGTGTCAGACATCCATACCATCTTATATGGCTTTTGCGTTTTGCTGATTTCATCCTGCACAAGCAAATCAAACGTTTGATTTTTCATGTAGTGTCTGACTGACAGCAATCCTTTCAGGTAAAATTCCTTTTGATCCTTGGCAAAGTGTTGAGTGATTTTATCCCACTTTTCCTGCTGGTAATTCCATGCGTACATTGTCACCTTTCTACCTGACAATGAGCCCCCTTTCCAAACAGCTTCCACGACATCCTTTTCACGTACACCATGATGAACCTTGATTTGAAAACGATGATAGGGAAATCGCTGTAAATCCTTCGTTTCAACTGCTTTCCCATCAACAAAAGCAATGCGGTTCCTTTCTTGATCAGAGAAGATCATTTCTCCTTTTTGAAGAAAACTCTTTGGTGGCTCAGTCTCTGCGGCATACTTAAAAATCTTCATTGAAGGATGCAGTGATGTGTATTGATAGGCACGATAAAAAGAGTAATCTAACTTATCATTTGTTGGATCCTTGGTTAGCACGGTTTGCTTTGATGATTTCATTTTTGTCTTATCTGCCACCCGTTCTGGTGTCTCAGGATGTTCATGTACGGTCTTGAACTCTTTTTTCAGCGTCGACATGTTCCCAGCAGCATCTTTTGCTTTGATCGTAAACGTGTGCTTCCCAGGCTCTAATTCGCTAGAGGACGTCTGATATGGCAAAGAAATTGGTTTGCCATCTACATATGCCTTCAACTCCTCTATGTCACTCCAACGATCCGTTACCTCTGCTTTTAATGTAAAGGCTCCTTTATATTGATCCTTTGCTTGTACGTTGGTCTTGATTCTCGGACCAGTGTTATCAACCTTTACACGTACTGAAGCATGCTCGTCTGAGGTTTTGGCCTCAATCAGATGCGGCCCTTCTTTCAGCCTTCTTGTTTCCCACTTCATATAGGTTGAAACATAAGCCTTTTTGGGGATGTCAAATTGAAACGCTCTGACCTTTTTGGCGTTCCCCCCATCTCCCATTCTCCATTCTTTTTGCGGCTTCGCATTGATTGGAGAGATTTGTGTTCCATTCGATAAAATCATCCTGACATTTTTCAATTCAAAATCATCATGATTCTCTTCAGGCAGCCGGTCTATCGGAGAAGACTTCGTGCCAGCATGGAAGGAGATCGTTTGAGGACCTGCCTTTTTTATCTCTTCTTCTGGTATCGGTATTGTATAGGTTCGATACACTTTTGTCGAATCATCAAAAATAGAAAGTAAACGCTTACCTATAGATACACCATTTTTAAAATATAAATTTGTCCCTTTGACATCAAACGCGATATATGGATCTGCTTCAAGGGCAGAAGATACTTGCTGATTCCTCTTTCCATCTATCCGCAATGCGATGTTTTTTTGCTGATCAGACGTTGCCTTTAATGAAAATACCCCTGAAACCGTGTCCCCCTCTTCTACATTGAACCGGAGGCCGTGAGCTTTGCTGATCTGCTCCACATCAATCGTTTTTTTCATCATCATCGCTTCATTTTCGCCGTCTGATGCTTCAAGCTGATATTCCAATTGTTCCTTACCAATCAATTCAGGCGAATAAATAATATGATGAAATAATCGGTCATTATGATCTTTTTGTAGCAGTATTTCCTTGAAAGCATCTTTTCGATTCGTTCGATAGCGCAGCTTGACGGTTTTCACGACCTGATCATCCTGGACATCTGCTTTAATCTCTATGCTTTCAGTTGGTTTCACCGGTTTCCTCACCGTCATATCTTCAATCACAGGTTTATGGATATCTTGAGAAATTTCCTTTTTCTCAGATGGAATTTGTGCTTTTAACACTTTACCTGGAGTGGGTTCTTCTTCAATTTTTGAGATGAGCTTCATCTGCGTGGTACCATCCATCGGATACTTGAATAACAAGGATTTATGCTCACTAAACCATGATGGCTTCAAACGAAATGATGCAGAAGAAATCTCTTCACCTATATTTGTAGTGATCGAGACAAGACGAGATTTAGAGTTGGACAGCCCTTTGCTCTCGATAATGGATAGATGCTCGCCCTCTTTTAATTGGCTTTTGTACATAGCATTAAAGTCCGCTATAGTTAAATGCTCCTGTCCTTTTTTTCTCAGCCAGAACACATAAGGTTTTCCAGGTGAAATAGTGACTGGATTTGTGTGAAAGGAATACACATCATCCATTTCGATACCCTGCGTGGGATTGCGGTAGCGGAGCTGATAATGTTTTAGAGAGATAGGCACATGTGTCGTGTTATAAACTTCGATAAATTCAAAAGCATCTTTGCCTTTTCGGTTTTTTGAATTGACGACAATTTCTGTAATAAATATGTCCGGAATATGCGAAAGATCCTCTTCAAAACCATTTAATTGAACAGACTGCTCTGCCGTTTTGATCACAGATTTTTGCGTAAGGAACTCTGTATAATAATGAACGGTCGGATTCCATAATTGATCTGGCGGGATTTTCGCTGTAAATTCAGGCTTCATCCCCGGTAACCGTTCCATTGGAATCAAGCGGTACCCTAGTTCATCACTTTGTTTATAGTACAAGTTCGCAGACAAAATCTGTTCTTGGTCACTAATCGACGCACGAAACTGAAGATCACGGCTTTTTCCTTGAACCGGACGGACATCCACATGAAACTGGTCAAAGATAAAAGGAGAAAAAGGTTTGTCTGGTAAATTCACTTGTGTTTGAAGAAAAGGGCCTGCAGAAACAGGCTGACTGAAACAAAAAAGAATAATAAAAAAACATAAAAGCATGATTTGTCTGCTCGCGTTCACCATCTTGCACCGCCTCCCTTCGGATATTGTGTCTCCTGAAGGTGGTTTTTATGTCAGATGGAACGGAGAAATGATACAATTTTGCACGAAAAAACCGTTAGCTTTTTTTCGCTAACGGCTCTACAATTCCTTTTTGTATCAACAGATGGAAAATGGATAAAATGACAGCCATCCAAATGGCCGTACCGAATCCCGCAATGTTAAAACTATCGCCCATAAAGCTCGAAGTCATCATCAGTGTGATGGCATTGATGACAAATAAGAACAATCCTAGTGAAAGGACAGTCACTGGAAGCGTTAAAATGATCAAAAACGGCTTCACTAAAATATTGAGCAAGGACAAAATGATACTTGCCACAATAGCAGCGCCAAATCCTTCAATATAAACACTCCCGAGCCCTGGCAGAATACCCGAATCAAAATATCCAGCAATGACGATTAAAAGTAATGCATTTACGAAAATACTGACGATCCATCTAAGCATTTAATTAGTGCCTTCTTCCGGAACAACAAAATACCAGATGAAGTAGATCAGGAAGATCGGCATAAATGCCGTCAAAAATCCGATGATGACGGTTAAAATGCGAAGCAGGGATGCATCCACTCTTAAGTATTCTGCAAGTCCACCAACAACACCCGCTATTTTTTTATTTGTTGCTGAACGATAAAGCTTCTTCATGTAGAATCACTCCTTGTCTGATTGGTGCTTTACTTGTATTGATCCTGTTTTTGTTTCTGCAAAAATGGATATACCGTGCACCGCTTGTTGATTGGCTTTGATCATTTTCTCTTTTTGTAAGGTTTCATTTTTCTCTTTAATCATCTCTGCATCAAGTAAATCGTGAGAGATAGACCCGAGATTGCTTTTCAGCTCAGCGGTTACTGCACACACCCGCGGGATCTGAACGTCCACACTTCCAGTTGTCGTTTTCGCATAGATAGAACGACAATTTTCCTCTGACAGCTGAACAGCAATATTCCCGTTAAAGCTTTGGGCATCAATTGATTCACTTTTCCCACGTAGGTCTATGAGCCCATTGATGGTTTCTACTTCAATCATACCACACTCGTGATCAGCCAGTTTGATTTGTCCGTTTGCTGTTTCAATTCCGACTTTTTCTGCCTGTAACGAGGCAAAAGAGACAACACCATTTGTGGTTTTCGCAGCAAGTTCTTTTGTCTTTAGCTTTTCCCCGCGAATCGGACCATTAAACAGCTTGACCTTGATCTTATCGTATTGAATACGCGGTACGTATAAAGTAACGTTGACTTTCATCGTCTTCTTTTCGGTACGAATAAAAAATTTATCTCCTTCAAGCCCGCAGTCCAATTGATTGAGAAATTGCTGTCTTGCCTGCTCTCCATCCTCTGAACGGTAGATTTTCGCATGACACTCTGCTCGAATATCGCCGTCGTCCCAAGGCATCACGTTGAGACTGCCGTTCGCCAATTGAATATCTAAATGAGAGATCGAGGCGTCTTTGAACTGAAAAATGTGATCCACATCAACTGACTGTCCAAAGTTCAAATCAAGATCCACATCTTTGACCTTTTTCACCGCAGAATCTAACCAGCCAAACAGCTTTGCCCCAAGATTTTCGGTGCCGGTGCCGTTTCCTTTGCTCTCTGCTCCAGCTTTTTCTTCATGAAAGGTGTGGTCAGCTGTAGACTTCTCTAACGAGACAGATTGACTTTCTTCTAGTTTTTCTAGCAGTGTAATCGCTTCTTTTGCTGATAATATCCCGTCTTCTACTAATTTTAAAATTCGTTCTTTTTCATTCATACAAAGCCCTCCTACGATTTGATGGATTGAAGTACTTTAATACCTTGAATGATATTCCAAATGACAGAGATCAAAAAGCCAATGGCTACTAAAAAGGACAAGATGAACACCGTCATGACTGGAATGAGCGAGTCGCTTGCCTGTGTCGCCAATAAAAATGGGATAGACCCAAAAGCCAATAGAATGCATGCTGCGACTGGCAAAAGATGTGACCATAATGCCCGCATCGCATGTCGTTTCGTTTCCTTTTGGTCTACTACAAAAAACGCCACGATTGGTACGATAAACGGCATAAATAATACACTAAAATAACAAATAGAAGCAATGATCGACTGATCTCTATTCATATATATTCGCTCCTTCATAACGAAAATTCCTTTCTAACTCATACGTTTATTGCGTATAAAAAGTTTCAAAATCATTCGATTTACATATGACCTTAGACACAAATTATTTCTTTTTGCACCTAAGTGTAGATTCTTCACAGATTACCCTTTAAAATATGTTGAAAAGATGGTGATTATCATTATAGGGGGTAATTATTTTGACAGATCATCATAATTCTAACCACACGGCTCAAACGCTTTTAGAGCTTATACAGAAACAGAAAAGCATGAACAGCGATATGATCAAGGAGCTTGAATCCATTCATCCGTCTCATCCGAAGTATGGTGATATTCGTTACTTAAAGGTACTGCTCGACAGCAGCAGCACCCATATTTTAAAGGATTTAACTCATCTCAGTAATTTAATGCCGAAGGAAGATGTGCAATAAAAGAAACCCCCCTCGATAAGAGGGGGTTCAGCGTGTAGATAAACCCTCGCATTCGGTGTCAGTCCTGCGTGCCGGTGCTCACGAATGCTCAATTCGCTCCGCTCCAGTACTCGCCCTTCCTAGACTGAAAAGAAGACAAAGAGCTAAAATAAAGATCATTTTAGCTCTTTTGGGGTTTCTTTATGAAGAAGTTACACTTTCCGTTACTTTGACCAATTGTTTCATGCGTTCACGATCACGCTCTAAAACTGGCTTCAAGTATTGTCCTGTATAAGAAGCCTCTTCTTTTGCAATATGCTCAGGAGTTCCAGAGGCAATGATCGTTCCGCCGCCTGCACCGCCCTCTGGTCCGAGATCAACGAGGTAATCAGCAGCCTTGATAATATCAAGGTTGTGCTCAATGACCAAGACTGTATCCCCATTTTCAACCAGACGCTGAAGCACTTTTAATAAACGGGCAATATCATCTACATGCAGACCTGTTGTCGGCTCGTCTAAAATATAGAGAGACCTTCCGTTTGAACGGCGGTGAAGCTCAGATGCCAATTTCACGCGCTGCGCTTCTCCTCCGGACAATGTCGTGGCAGGCTGTCCAAGTGTAATGTATCCTAGCCCAACATCATAAATCGTTTGAAGCTTCCGCTTAATTTTCGGGATATTCTCGAAAAATTGGAGTGCGTCCTCCACCGTCATTTCAAGCACATCAGCAATGTTTTTCCCTTTATATGTGACCTCAAGTGTTTCACGATTATAACGTTTCCCGTGACACACTTCACAAGGCACATACACATCTGGCAGAAAGTGCATTTCAATTTTAATGATGCCATCCCCGCGACACGCCTCACAACGTCCGCCTTTCACGTTAAAACTGAACCTGCCTTTTTTATAGCCTCGTACCTTTGCTTCATTGGTTTGTGCAAACACATCACGCACATCATCAAATACACCTGTATATGTGGCTGGGTTGGATCTTGGTGTACGACCAATTGGAGATTGATCAATATCAATGACCTTATCTAAATGATCCATTCCTTTGATTTCTTTGTGCTGTCCTGGCTTCGTCTTCGCTCTGTGCAATTTTTGCGCAAGTGATTTTAATAGAATTTCATTCACAAGCGTACTTTTCCCTGAGCCAGATACACCGGTCACAGCTGTAAAAACACCTAGAGGAAACTTCGCATTGACGTTTTTCAGGTTGTTTTCTTTTGCCCCTTTGATCTCAATATAGCGGCCGTCAGGCTTTCTTCTCTCGATCGGAAGCGGAATAAATTTTTCACCAGATAAATATTGTCCTGTTAAAGATTTTGGGTCCTTCATGACTTCTTCTGGCGTTCCAGCTGAAATCACTTCTCCTCCATGAACTCCTGCTCCAGGTCCAATATCTATTAAATAATCAGCGGCTAGCATGGTATCTTCATCATGCTCCACGACAATCAGTGTGTTCCCGATGTCGCGCATGTTTTTTAATGTCCCGATCAAACGGTCATTATCGCGCTGATGCAGACCAATGGATGGTTCATCTAATATATAAAGAACACCTGTCAGCCTTGACCCGATTTGAGTTGCCAGACGAATCCTCTGCGCCTCTCCACCTGATAGTGTACCAGCTGCTCGGCTCAAATTCAGATAATCTAATCCGACATTATTTAAGAAGGACAAGCGCTCTTTGATTTCACGTAAAATGAGCTGGGCAATCTGCATATCTTTCTCAGACAACTCGATTTTTTCATAGAAATCAAGTGCATCAGAGACAGACAAATCCGTGATTTCTCCGACATGCTTGCCATTGATGAGAACCGCCAGCGTTTCTTTTTTCAGACGATATCCTTTACATGTCGGACATGGCTGATTGGCCATATACTTTTCCATTTGCTCACGAATATAATCTGAGCTGGTTTCCTTATAACGACGTTCAATATTACGAAGAACACCTTCAAACTCAATTTCATTTTCACGTACCTGACCAAAATCATTTTCATATTTAAAATAAATCCGTTCAGATCCACTTCCATATAAGATTTTATCAAATAAATGCGATGGTATATCTTTTACTGGAATGTCCATGTCGATGCCATAATGTGTACATACAGCTTCAAGAAGCTGCGGATAATATTGCGAGCTTTGCGGCTCCCATGGTGCAATCGCATGCTGCCGTAAAGTCAAATCCTTATTAGGAATGACAAGTTCAGGGTCGACTTCTAGTTTGGAGCCGAGCCCATCACAGCTCGGGCAAGCACCGAAAGGACTATTAAATGAAAACATTCTCGGCTCAAGCTCACCAATAGAGAATCCGCAATGCGGACAAGCATGATGCTCACTGAATAACAACTCTTCTTGTCCAATCACATCAATCATCACCCGGCCTTCACCTAGCCGCAGCGCAGTTTCAAGAGAGTCAGACAGACGAGCAGCCACGCCTTCCTTCACCACAATACGATCAATTACCACTTCAATGGAATGCTTCTTATTCTTTTCAAGCTCGATCTCTTCAGAAAGGTCTTCCATCTCTCCATCGACTCTCACTCGAACATAGCCCTGCTTCCGAATTTGATCTAGTACCTTCACATGTGTTCCTTTGCGGCCAGATACAACCGGGGCAAGCACTTGCAATTTCGTTCTTTCTGGATATTCTAAAATACGATCTGTCATCTGCTCAATCGTTTGTGACGTAATTTCAATCCCATGTATAGGACAAATCGGTTTTCCGACCCGAGCATACAAGAGACGCAAGTAATCATAAATTTCAGTAACAGTTCCAACCGTTGATCTAGGATTCCGGCTTGTCGTTTTCTGGTCAATACTAATTGCCGGAGAAAGACCTTCAATGGCATCTACATCCGGTTTATCCATTTGACCAAGAAATTGGCGTGCATACGCTGATAAAGATTCAACGTACCTGCGCTGACCTTCTGCATAAATGGTATCAAAGGCAAGCGACGATTTTCCTGAACCAGATAACCCCGTGATGACCACTAGCTGGTCACGCGGGATATTCACATCAATATTTTTAAGGTTGTGGGCTCTAGCACCTTTCACCTCTATTCGTTCCATAGCCATCAGGCAATCATCCTTCCGCTTTTAGCTCTAGCAATAGATCTCTTAATTCTGCTGCTTTTTCAAAATCAAGCGCTTTTGCTGCGTCTTTCATTTCCATCTCGACCTTTTCGATCACTTTTTCTCGTTCTTTTTTGCTCATTTTTGACAGCTTTGGTGCTGCATTTGTTTCATATTCTTCGGATTCCTCATGTATCTTCGTTGCCTTAATAGCATCTCTAATTTTCTTATGGATGGTTTGCGGGGTAATCCCAAATTTCTCATTATAAGCCTCTTGCTGCTCTCGTCTTCGTTTCGTTTCTTGAATCGCAATATCCATTGATTTGGTCATTTTATCTGCATACATAATGACCCGGCCTTCTGCATTTCTCGCTGCACGGCCAATCGTCTGGATGAGAGATCTTTCAGAGCGTAAAAAGCCTTCTTTATCCGCATCTAAAATCGCCACAAGCGACACTTCTGGAATATCCAGCCCTTCACGAAGAAGGTTGATTCCAACAAGTACATCATATTTTCCAAGACGTAAATCACGGATAATCTCAATCCGCTCAAGGGTCTTAATTTCTGAATGCAGGTAATTCACCTTGATTCCGATTTCTTTTAAGTAATCTGTGAGATCCTCAGACATTTTCTTCGTCAACGTGGTCACAAGTACACGCTCATTTTTCTCAACTCGCGCATGAATTTCTCCAATTAAATCATCAATTTGCCCTTCAATCGGACGGACTTCAATGATGGGATCAAGTAATCCTGTTGGACGGATAATTTGTTCCACAACCTCTGGTGTTTTCTCAAGCTCGTATGGACCAGGCGTTGCGGATACATGAACAATATGGTTGATATGCTTTTCAAACTCTTCAAAGGTGAGCGGTCTGTTATCAAGTGCTGATGGAAGACGGAATCCGTGATCAACCAACACTTGCTTTCTTGCTTGGTCCCCATTGTACATAGCGCGAATTTGCGGAATCGTCACGTGCGACTCATCGGCAACAATCATAAAGTCATCAGGGAAATAATCAAGCAGTGTGTAAGGTGTTGAACCAGGAGGACGCAAGGTCAGATGTCTTGAATAGTTCTCGATTCCTGAACAAAAGCCCATCTCCCTCATCATCTCAAGATCATATCTTGTCCGCTGCTCAAGGCGCTGCGCTTCAAGCAATTTTCCGTTTTCACGAAGCTTTTCGAGCTGCTCTTCAAGCTCCTGCTCAATATTGATAATCGCTTTTTCCATTTTTTCTTCTCTTGTGACGAAGTGAGATGCTGGGAAAATAGCAACATGATCACGATCACCTAGTATTTCTCCAGTCAGTGCATCCACTTCACGAATACGTTCAATTTCATCACCGAAGAACTCCACTCTGATACAATGCTCATCTCGTGAAGCAGGAAAAATCTCAACAACGTCTCCTCGGACTCGGAAGGTTCCGCGCTGAAAATCTATATCATTACGAGAATACTGAATATCCACCAGCTTTCGAAGAAGCTGATTGCGTTCAATCTCCATTTCAGTACGTAAAGACAGCACAAGTTCCCGGTATTCCTCTGGCGAACCTAAGCCATAAATACAGGACACACTAGCAATGATAATGACATCTCTTCTCTCAAATAACGAAGATGTAGCGGAGTGTCTCAGCTTATCAATCTCATCATTGATGCTGGCATCCTTCTCAATAAATGTATCAGTCTGAGGCACATATGCCTCCGGCTGGTAATAATCATAGTAACTCACAAAATATTCAACAGCATTATTCGGAAAGAATTCCTTGAATTCGCTGTACAGCTGACCGGCAAGTGTCTTATTATGCGCAATGACAAGTGTCGGTTTGTTCACTTCTTTGATCAGGTTGGATACAGTAAAGGTCTTTCCCGTACCTGTAGCACCTAACAGCGTTTGATGCTGTTTCCCCTGATGGATCCCCTCAACAAGCTTTTCAATCGCCTTGGGCTGATCTCCTTGGGGCTGATAGTTAGAAACTAATTCAAAGCGGTCACTCACATCAAAGCCTCCGTTTCGTTACGAAATCTATCTAATGAATATATTATCATAAAAGGACACGAAAATACGAACTAAAGTTCGGGCTTATGCTTGATTTTTATTTCCAATACAGTCATACCCTCTCTCCCAAGGCAAATAACCCTCTTAAGAAAACCTTCCTTTCAGTATGGAACATTTTGGATTGAGATATTCGATGAGCAGAAAAAGAGCACAAAAAGAAAGCTGCACTCACTAAAAATTGTAAGCACAGCTCTTGTTTAAACATGTCATCATGCTCTTGATGACGATGACATCAATGATGTTTTTCAGCTTTTTCTCTTTTTTCGATTTCTTTCTTAGCCATAAACAATGCCCCGGCTACTAAAGAAATAATATCTAATCCCACAATAAAGTAGGTTTCTGTATAGCCCTTCATGTACGAAGCAAATAAAAGCGCTGCTGTTAATGCAATGCCCACGTAATGATTATAAGTAACCTTTGAAAATAAAATAACAAGCAGGAAAGGAAAAACTAGTGCAAATATGGCTTTTGTAATCACAAAAACCCTCCCTCATCATGGTCTACTCCCTTGATTATAGTAAAGATTGGCATATTGAACAATTCACAGTTTTCAATTTCACCTATTTTTCTTTTGGTTCAGAGACTTTTGTTATAGAAATAGAAGGAAATTAGTGAGATTGTCCCCTTTATAAAGATAGGTCTTTACGTCTTTGACAATAACATCCAATAAATCCTATGATTAAAATGATAGTGCGCACTATCATTTTTAATAAATAGAGAGACATACAAACCATTGGCTATTTGGATAAGGGGGCATTCCCATGTATTCAGTTTTATTTCATGCGGCTGAAGAGTCCGCAGCACTCGCAGGGGCAAAAGGCCTAAATTTAATCAAATTAAACAATCACGGTCTGCCAGTCCCAGATGGATTTATTATCAAAACCAACAGCTTTGCAAGCTTTCTTTCATATCACAATCTGCAGCCATCAGAACAAAACCTTGAACAACAAATCAAAGAAGCATCGTTTCCTTCACAAATGGAAGCAGAGCTGCTTTCGTCCTTTCAATCATTGCGGAAGACTTATCCCTCAGTTGCAGTGAGGTCCTCTTCTGTTGCTGAAGATCTTGAAGGCGCCTCATTTGCAGGACAATATGAGACCTATTTAAATATCAAAACAAATGAAGAATTTTTACTAGCCGTCAAAGAATGCTGGTCTTCTTATTTTGCAGCGAGAGTCACACAATATAAAGAAGAGATGGATGAAAACAAGGAAGAAATGCCGCTCATGGCTGTTGTCGTTCAAGGATTGATCCATTCCGACGTCTCCGGTGTCATCTTTAGTGAGAATCCCATATCGGGAAAAACAAATGAAATCATGCTGACAGCAAGCTACGGACTAGGAGAAGCGATTGTCTCCGGCCTTGTGACACCTGACACATTTATTGTAGATAAGGAGAACTTTTTGATTGAAAAATCACTTGGGACGAAAGAGCTGCAAATTGTTCCTGACCATGAGGGTGTCATCGAACAGCCAGTAGCAGAAAAAATGGCTGATCAATTTTGCTTGAGCGATGATCAATTGGTAGAAATCACACAAATCACAAAACAAGTAGAAGCACTTTACGGACATGGAGTCGATATCGAGTTTGGAATAGCAAATGGGTCGTTTTATTTACTTCAAGCAAGGCCGATTACCACATCTCTCTCAAAATCAGTAAATGAAACAGCAGGTGCTTCTTTTCTCATGCAGCCAGAAGAACTGCAAGATTTCTGGATTTCAATGGACGATCATATGCCTGGTCCAACAAGCCCTCTTTTTTCAAGCCTGATCATACCAAGCTTAAAAAGCGGGATGAAGAAAAGTGGAGAAAAGTATCAAGTACCTGATCTGAACATCAAAGATATTAAGCTTTACAGAGGCCACCTATACTCGGCACCGGAAATGTCTCAAGCGGGAGAGACAGATGCACCCGTTTTTAATGAAAGGATGTTTGAGTTATTTCCGCATCTAAGTGAACGGATGTATAAGATTCTAGAAGAAAACTTCTTTCCATTTTACGAAAAACTCGATCGCCAAATGAATGAGCCTATGACCATTGAAAAAGCAACCGAAGGCTTTGAAGAATTAAAGACTTTTTATATACGAGCATATGAAGATCATTTTGATATCCTCATGCCACAAGTCATTCTATCATCCATAATCGAAGACATGCTTGTGACGTATACCGGTGATCAAACACAAGTCGTCTTGCTGCACGAAATGATGATAGGCGTGATGAACAAATCTCTTGAAACAGATAAGATGCTATCGGATATAGCAAAGGAAGTCCTTCAAGATCCAGAACTTCATCAAGCATTTATTCAGCATGAAAAGAACCCTGAGCTGTTGTATGCACTCAATCACTCGGAAAAAGGAAAACACTTCATTTCGAAATTAGAGGAATTTCTCCAAGTTTACGGCTGGCGATCTGTTAAAAGTCATGACTTTACAGAAGAAACATGGATAGAGAACCCTGAGTATATATTAGATATCATTAGAAATAACATTCAGTCCCAATGTGATTTTGATGAAGAATTTGCAAAAGCAGTTATCAAAAGACAAGAGACGTATAAACATTTTATGAGTCAAGTGAAGGATGAGTCGTTTAAAACAAAATTTGAGACGCTGTATCAATTTGCCCTTCAAGCAGCGAATATCCGAGATGACCACCACTTCTACATTGATGCCATGTTAGATGCTAAAGCCCGGGTATATCTATTAAAAATTGGTGAACTTCTTACACAAAAAGGAGCCATTCCTCATCAAGATGATATATGGAATCTCTATGCTGAAGAGGTACACAAAGCGCTCACAACGTCTACTTCATTCGAATCCGTTGTCCAGCAAAGAAAAATAGAAATGAAAGAAAATGAAGACATTCAACTCCCAGCTTACACCGGCACACCAACTGAAGCTGAATTGCAGCAAGTGGAAAGAATGCTCGGTTCGTTAAGAGAAAATGAAAACAACACAAACGATGTGATCCATGGAATTGGCGCATCCAGCGGTATTGTTTCTGGAAGAGTAAAAGTCATTACATGCGCTGAAGAATTCTCACAATTTCAAAAGGATGATATTTTAGTTTGCAAATCGACTACTCCCTTATGGACGAGCTTATTTAGAGATGCAAAAGCAGTCATCACAGATGCTGGAGGCATTTTGTCTCATTCAGCGATTATCGCTAGAGAGTATATGATGCCAGCTGTCCTAGGGACTAGAAGAGCGACTGAAACACTCCAATCCGGTGACCTTGTGACAGTAGATGGCAGCAATGGACGCGTTCAGATATTAAAGCAGCATTCACGTTCATAAACTTATCATATTGGCGGTCATAGATTTTATCGGTATACTTACTTTGTTGCAAACACATTCATAACCTGAGGTGAGTATGCTTGTTAAAATCTACAAATCAACGAATCATTCGCGCAACAATGGATTTATTAACTGAAAAGGGCTATCAAAAAACAACAACCAAAGAAATAGCGACAAAAGCGAATGTGAGTGAAGCAACTATTTTCCGCAACTTTAAAAACAAACGCGGCATCATTACTGCCATTATGAAGATGAAATCATTACCGACAAAAACCCTAGAAGCAGAATTTAAAGGCGATTTATACACTGATTTAAAGTTTCTCGGTACTTATTTCCTTGAAAATTTGACTTCCAAAAAAGAATTTATTTATATCAGCTTGCGAGAACCGGATATGTTTAAGGATTTAACGAATTATGAAAAGATATATCCTCAAGAACTAAGAGAAATGCTGATACAATATTTCAAAAAGATGGGTGCTCAGCATCATGTATTAAAAGGAAAAGAAGACATTTATGCAGACATCTTCATTAGTACGTATTACGGATTTTTCATTCAGCAGCTAGAGCAAGATTTCCAACTCGTGCTCACACAAAAAGAAGATTTTATTGAGACATGCACACACATTTTCATGAGAGGAATTTCTCCCGCTTAAAGGGTGAAATTCTTCTTTTTTACAAAAGGTGGTATAAACATTGAAGTTAAATAAAGAGAGCCTCATCATCTATTCTTTATTCCTTGGAGCTATACTAGTGCCAGTCAACTCAACGATGATCGCAGTCGCTCTATCTTCCATATCAACTTATTATGATCAATCCCTTTCAAACATCACTTGGGTTGTCACGATTTACCTTATTGTCATGGCTGTCACTCAGCCTATCGCTGGTAAGTTAGGAGATATATACGGACACCGGCGAATGTATTTAGTTGGTGTCATGCTTTTTTTAATTGGTTCGATTGGATGTGCTTTAGCACCTAATCTAGCTTTTCTCATCACCTTTCGTTCCATTCAAGCAGCTGGTGGTGCTATTTTAACACCAAATAGTATTGCATTGATTCGTGCAACAGTATCCTCTGAAAAACTATCTAAAGCAATGGGGTACTTTGGGTTTGGAGCCGGTATAGGTGCTGCACTTGGACCTTTTATTGGTTCGATTCTCATTCAGAGTTTTGATTGGCACTCTATCTTCTTAGTTAACATCCCATTCTTGTTCCTTACACTTGTTACCGGTGTATTACTCATTCCAAAAATAAAGCATACACGCTTACAAGCAAATGTAGACATCATTGGTTCATTGTACTTAACTATCGGAATTGCCACACTCATTCTATGCACAAAAAGCCACTTACTAAATGAATACTTGATCTATGGCATTCTAGCATTGATCGTGATTCCTTTATTCTTTAAACATGTAAGGAAAGTAAAGAATCCAATTATCGATCTATCCCTATTTAAAAACAGTTCATTTACAAATGCGAATTTATCGATCATGCTAAGTAATTTTGTGATGTATGCGATCCTTCTGATTATGCCGCTGTTTATGGAACAACAACTTGCACTTTCTCAAACAAAAAGCGGTATCATTCTATCGGTATTTTCACTTTGCATGTCTATTAGCGGTTTATTAGGGGCAAGACTCCATCCAAAAAAAGGCGCAAAAAAAATGATTCGTTTTTCATTTCTCTGCCTCACTTTATCAGGCATCATGTTAATAACACTAAGTCAGTTCCCAACCTTGCCACTGCTTATCGTGACACTAGTCGCAGGTGGAATATCATCAGGGATTGGCATGACCAGTATGCAGATGGCTTCTTTAACCTCTGTTGATCAAAGCTTATCTGGTTCAGCCTCTGGTATTTTCTCTACCTTTCGATATTTTGGCAGCATCATTTCGTCTACATTGATTGGGATCATAAGTGGTTTTCAATCTTTATTTATTGTATTAATGGGCGCAGGTATCCTTGGTTTCTTTTTATCTCAACGCGTAAAAACAAAATCAACCTCTCCATCATCTGAACATTCCGCCTAGTGACTCCCTTTGCTCTATATCTCCTAGAGCAGGGGAGTTTTCAACCTTTGTATCACTGTAAGCTATATGGTTTCGATTATCAAACCTTGAAAATCATCTTTTAAAGATGAAAAAATGACATATGCTCCGCCAAAAAAGGAACTTCAGGTGCAAATTCCCCCACTCAATCATCTAAAAGCTATTTTTCATCTCTTTCATCATGGATAACTTCAATTTTTTTTCACAATTTTTGTGGTATGCTTTTGAAAATAGAGAACGAAAAGGAGCGTAAGAATGGAACGTGTAAAATATGTTTTGATCTGTTTATCAGCTCTACTGTTATTCCTGACAGGCTGTGGAAAAGAACAGCAATTTACGCCGCCTGGCAGCTCTCAATCGATCGCTGTCATCTCTCAATTAAAAAAAGCCTCCTTTTCAATAGTTGATTTACAAAAGAATAAAACGATCTCTTCAGTGGATTTAAAACATCCACTCACTGATCTTATTCAAATCAACAAAGACGTCATCATCGCCACTAGTAAAGAAGGGCAATCCCTTATTGAAATTAATTTAAAAAAAGGGACAGCAACAGCTTATATGGATGTGAAAAAAGGGCTGACTTCACTTACATACGATGCAACTTCTCATACATTAATTGCTGCGGATTCACAAAAAAATGTCGTTTATTTAATTGATACGCAGCATAAAAAAATAAAAGCGACTGTGAAAACTGGAAAGCTTCCCTCTTCTATGACACTTTCTTCTTCAGGTATTTTATTTGTTTTAAATGCAGAAAGTCATACTGTCTCCGTCATAGATATTGAAAAGGAAAAAAATATACGCACGTTCTCTGTCCTTGAACGGCCTTCTGGGATTCATTTTGATGGACAGTCCATTTGGATTGGTGGCCACGGGAAATCAGGCACTTTAAATCAAAGTATTTTTGCTTACGACCCTAAAACAGGTAAAAAACAGCGTGAAATAAAACTAGGGGTGATGCCTGTTGCTTTTTTTTCGGAGAAAAAATCCTCTATTTTATATGTACTATGTCATGGAGATCATACGCTATACAAAGTAGATACGAAAACGAATAAGCGGCTTGCTTCTGTTGAAACTGGGCAAAATCCAAATTACATCACCGCTGATACCACATCAATATACGTGAGTAACTTGGATGACAACTCAGTATCCATCTTTGATAAACACTCACTCATCATGAAAAATCGACTGAATGTCCCATCAGGACCTTATGCTATCGTGTTGGAGGAAAAAAAATGAAGGAACAAATGCATATTTTAATCGTAGATGATGAGCTCGATATGCTTGAGCTTATCGGGTCTTTTTTGAAAAGACACGGCTTTCACATTATCACTGCAAATAATGGAATGGATGCCTTACATCAGCTCGAAAAGGAACCCATTGACCTTGTTGTATTGGATATCATGATGCCTGATATGGATGGTTTTGAAGTCTGTCATCGTATTCGACAAACATCTCAAATTCCAATTTTATTCTTAACAGCGAGAAGTTATGAGGAGGATCGAATTAGAGGGCTTGAAATTGGAGCAGATGACTACATCATGAAGCCTTTCAGCCTGCGTGAGCTTGCAGCACGAATTGAAACAACCTTAAGACGCATTAGAGGTCTTTCGCTAAAGCGCAGCCGAATACAGATTGGTGACATGGAGATCGATCAAGATGGCAGACAAGTCTATCTCGATCAACAGCCCATTAATTTAACAAGAAGAGAATTTGATTTACTCATGTTTCTTTTGCTCAATCAAGGCCAAGTGTTTTCACGAGAACAGCTTTATCAAAAATTGTGGGAATCACATTCAACGAGCGGCTCTTTAAGAACAGTTGATACACATATCAAAACATTGCGACTGAAGTTAAAGGGAGCAGAACGATGTATTAAAACCGTTTGGGGTGTCGGCTATAAGTTTGAGGAGGACGAATGAAGCCATTATCTATTAAAAAGAAAGTACTCTTCTTAATCCTTGCAGTGATCGGAATCGTTGCAGCCTCAGCGCTTGCCCTTACCTATTACTTATACCAGCACTTATATATTGATAAACAGATCGATTCCTTAAGTTTACAAGGTAAGAAGCTGGCAGAAATCTACCACACACATGGGAAAGACACGTATTTTAAAGATAGAATAAAATGGTCAAACGATTCAAGTCAGGCGAACGTTATTTTTACAGATGATCCAATGGAGCTTTCAAGTGGTCTTCCTTTCGATACAAACACAAATGATAATCTCATTACGTTCAAGGAACGCCAACAGCTCCTTCAAGGTGAAACCGTCGTGTTAATTAGAGAACACCCACAGTTTCACCAAGATATTCTTGGCATCGCCATCCCTGTTTTTTCAAGCAGCGATGATCTATCTGGTACAATTTTCCTCTCTATGCCCTTATCTGATGTGTATGAACCCTTTGTCCAAATTAGATTGACACTTGGCATATCCATTTTCTTGATTCTGCTCCTAATTTTCTTGATCGGATATAAGAGCTCCAATAAAGTTGTGCAGACAATTAATAAAATGAAAGAAATTGCAATCGAAATGGAATCAGGTGATTTCTCAAAACGAATGGCCGTAACTAAAAAAGGAGACGAGCTAAACCAGCTTAGCCGATCCTTTAATAAACTGTCTTCTACCCTCGAAAAAGTTGAGCAGCACCGCAGGGAATTTCTTGCGAATGTCTCTCACGAACTGAGAACTCCGTTAAGTTATATGAAAGGCTATGCAGAAGGGATTGAAGAAGGAGTCATTGATCAAAAAAAGGGGATGCACATCATCCAAGATGAGGCCACACGGTTAAGCCGGCTTGTTCACGATCTTTTAGATCTTGCACAGTTAGAAGGGGACTCTTATCCACTAACGACGGAACCAATCGTCTTTGCTCAGCTGATTCATGATGTTCTTGATCAAATGGCATTCATCGCTGACAAAAAAAGCATATCTCTCAAACGGGCACTTGAAGAGGATTGCATTGTTTATGGTGATAGTGACCGGCTGCAGCAAGTCATACGTAATTTACTGGACAACGCCATTCATTACACGCCATCTGGGAAATCAATTTCGATTGAATTACATGTTCACCAAAGCATCACTGAATTGAGAGTGACTGACGAAGGCAGCGGTATTCCAAAAGAAGATCTTCCACATGTTTCTGAGCGATTTTATCGTGTAAATAAAGCACGAACAAGAAAAGATGGCGGCTCTGGTCTTGGACTAGCCATTGCCTATCAAATCATCAAAAAACATCATGGTACGTTCAATATTCAATCTGAGCCTGGCTTCGGTACGACAGCCCTCATTCGACTGCCACATACTTCTTTCGATGAAGATATGCCAACCAATTAACCAATTAGATTAAGTAAACTAATGCTTTTCATCCTATATATGAGAATTAGTCGTCTAAAATTTGAAAATTTTTAGTCCCTTTTTTGACCACATATCTTTATGTCTCTATTTTTTAAAAGGGATATGCCAGTTCTTCAGTTCAAGAAACACAAACAGCATAAAAAAGCGTGCGAGACCTTCTTAAGAACGTCCTGCACGCTTTTACGTTAAACAGCTGTTTCAAATCGCTTTCTGTTGATGAAGAAAGAAAGGGTAATAATAAGATAAATGCCCATTGTGACCATCGTTTGGACAATCGGAGTTGTTGACACAACGCCGATAAAAATGGCAATGATCGCAATCACAGAAAACCATGTCGTAAAAGGATACAGCTTCACGCGATATCCTCCTGGTTCTGCGACGCTTCGAGATTTTAGATGCCCGACAGCAATAATAAACCAGATGAATAAGACCGTATAGCTTAAAGATCCCATTAAATAATTAAAGGTTTGACTTCCTACAAAAAGAGAAATCAATACAGCGGCATACAATGTAGATGTGCACACTAGGATCGCTCTAACAGGCACCTGCTGTTTTGATAGCTTTGAAAAGCCCTTCCACACACGTCCGTCCACCGCTTGCGTATAAAGCACCCTTGAGGAGGCATACAATCCAGAGTTCATAGAAGACAAGATCGCTAGTAAAATGATACCGTTCATGATGTCACTTGCGTATGGCACACCAATCGTTGCAAACACGGTAACGAATGGGCTCACTTGCTCATTGTTTACTTGATTCCAAGGAATCAAACTGACGATGATGAAGAACGGCAGTACGTAGAAGCCGATGATTCGTACAAATGTACTTTGTATGGCTTTTGGGATGACTTTTTCAGGGTTTTTTGTTTCTGCTAATGTGACCCCAATCATTTCAGTCCCGCCATATGAATACACCACAACAAGCATTGCCGCAATTAAGCCGCCTGTTCCATTCGGGAAAAATCCCCCATGATCTGTTAAGTTGGAAAATCCCGGTGCTGCATGCTGTCCGAATGAGACAAACAGCATGGTTAACCCAATGATAATAAATAAAATAATGACAGCGATTTTAATAGAAGCTAACCAGTACTCTGTCTCAGCAAACATTTTAACTGAACATACATTGATCAATGTCACAACAAGTGAAATGATTAACACAAGTGTCCATATCGGCACATGCGGGAACCAGTATTGAATAAAGATCGCAGACACGATCGCTTCAGCTGCAATGTTCAGCACCCACATTTTCCAGTATATCCAGTCTAAGAAATAAGCCGGATATTTGCCTAACACAGGTTCAATTAAATCACGGAATGTTCTTGCACCGGGTCGTGCGACAGTCATTTCGGCAAGTCCTTGCATAATAAATAATAAAATAAGACCACCAATCATATATGCCAAAATGACAGCAGGACCTGCGATATCAATGGCAGAGCTGCTTCCTTTAAACAGACCAGCACCGATTGCACCACCAAGCGCGAGCATCATAATATGCCTTGACGTCATTGTTCGTTTTAACTGCACATGTTCCTTTTCCATTTTCTATAGCTCCTTTTAATTTGAATCTTCAGACAAATATAGGATAAAAGCATATAAAAAGGCCAGTCATCTCCTTGAAGAGACGACTGACCTTGCAACCGCGTTACCACTCTTATTGATTCAGCCATAGCTGAATCCAACTTAAAACCCGTTAACGGAGGTCACACGTAAAGACTTACTATTCATTCAGTCTTACCGCTCTTTGAGCGAGTTCAATGATTCGTTTTACTGCGTTGCACCAACCCGCAGCTCTCTTAAAAAACGTATGTTCATCTACTATTCTCAAGTCAAAGCGTTTATAGTCAATTTGTATATTCATCAAAGATTTTATTTTTTAAATATACTGACTATCCACGCAATTGTCAACATCCTTTTTCAGACATACCCTTATGAACGGATCCAAACGGCTACTTCATCCATCGGACGGCGCGTTTTGCCGCGCTTCGACTCAGTGGCACGATAACCAAAGGCTACCATAACAGAGACATCATACTGCCCATCCTCAAGTAACCCTTCTTCATCTAGAATACGATGAATTTCATCGTAGCTGAATCCTTCGACTGGGCATGAATCAATGCCGATTTGTGCAGCGGCTGTCATCATATTTCCAAGAGCAATATACGTTTGCTTGGAAGCCCAATCAAAGAGCGTACGTTCATTTTCCAACAAATGAAGATCATTCTCTTGGAATTCTTTGTAGCGCTCCTTTACCATCTCAAACGTTTCATCAGTCATTCCTTTGATTTGCTTGTTGATGTATTCTGCATATGCTGAATCATAGCGGGCGTCTGTTCTTGCCAAGATGATCACAAAGTGGCTGGCAGTTGGAAGCTGCTTTTGCGCTCCCCATGTATACTCTTTTAATTTCTCTCTAAACGCTTCACTTTGAACAACGAGGAACTTCCATGGCTCAAATCCTACAGAGCTTGGAGAAAGTCTTCCTGTTTCTAAAATAAACGCAAAATCATCCTCTGATATCTTTTTCGTTGGGTCGAACTCTTTTGTCGCATGACGGAACTCATACGCCTCAATGATTTCTTTTTTTAATTGCTCTTTGTCTCGCATTGTATTCATCCTTTCTATCGAAAAATGAGGGTGTGTTTCTTCAATCCAATTTCTTTCCATTCCTATATAGAAATTGTTATGATAAGAAAACAAACAGCCCGAATGTGTGATGTCATATCTCTATGGTAAAAGAAAAGCTTCCAGTGATTCAAGTACGCACATTTTTGTTCGTTAGGTACAAACTTGTTCGTGTATCACCAAATCTTTCTTAGAAAGGAGTCTTAAGATGAGTGCACCATCCAATCCAGTCAGCATTGTCAATCATGGCTGTCCCGTTTCAATTACGACGAGTGTCATCGGAGGGAAATGGAAAGGAGTGATCCTTTATCATTTGACTTGCGGTCCAAAACGATACAATGAATTACGCCGGCTTTTGCCAAGAATTTCTCAGCGTGTTCTTACACTGCAATTGCGTGAGCTTGAACAAGACGGCGTTGTTCATAGAGAAGTCTATGAGGAGGTTCCCCCTCGTGTCGAATATTCACTCACTTCTCTTGGAGAGACATTAAAGCCCATTATCTTTGCCATGCGTGAATGGGGCGAATATTATGGAAACGAAGCGCGTCCCACAGAAAAAAGCTGCCATCTCTAGCAGCTTTTTTTTATGATGAAATTGCCGTTGGTTCTTGCTGTGGATCATCCTTCACAAACAGAATCCCAAGCTGATGATGCTCTCCTTCGTAAGAAGCGCGTTTCTCAAACCTTGTCTGACCATTTATGCCAATGACCTCAAGCTTTGTCAGAGCGCGGTTGGTTTGAAGAGCTTCGTAAAATTCCGAAACGGTTTTGACTTCAATTCCATTTACCTTCGTAATGACTTCTCCGATCTCAAGCTTTAAATCAGCTGCTGGTGTATTCGGAATAATGCCTAGCACCATCAACCCTTGATTACGCTTAGAGAAGTAGAATGGGGCCGCATTGTCATTGACCCTCTGCTTCCATGAGAGGAAGGCTCTACCGGCAATCGCTATCAATACAGCTCCCCATGCAATCGGCTCAAACCAAATACTTGCAGCGCCTAATAAGGCAACAGCGAGTCCAAGCATGAGAATACGCCGAGCCGTAATTTGAATACTCACGATTGGCAGTGATCCTTGAATACGCTGGCCGAAGCCAATGATATATGGAATGACAATCAATGAAAAGCTTTGATCATGCACTTGAAGCACCGGCCACCATGGCAGAGAAGAAGTAAACTCACCTGCTGGCATCAGCAAAACAAGCGGTAAAAACCATAGACGATTTGCCCGTTGCTGACCAATCAAAAGTCCTCTCGCACTCATCACCATTGCAGGCGATGTCCGTAAATGCGCCGTTCGATAGGCTAGGATCCCCTCGGTCATTAATAAAAGACCTAGCAGAATGACAACGGCTGATGCATTCATCATTGAAAGCTGCGGCAGCCATGAATGGCTCACTTGGAAATACATCAGTCCAAATGCCGCAATAAAACTGAAACCGAGTGTGTATGCAGACGAAAGCGCACTCGCCTTAAAGAATAAAGAGAAAACGATGGTCATCGCTGCAATCAGCACAATCAATCCAGGAGGGAGAGCAATCCCTAAGCCTACTGAAATGACGGATAGGCAAATCCCTAGAATCCATCCCTTTGAATATGTAAATTTAAGTTCATCGTATACATCTTCTATTCTTGTTTGAAACGCTTTTCTCTCCCGCTTTACGCGGATGTAGCCATGTAATAGGCTGATTAATACCATGAAATAAAAAAGAGGGTGGATTAAAAACAGACCGACCGCTTTTAATCCAGCTCCCATCCACTCCGAGCTCATTATCGTTCACCGCCCAAGTCAAGCATTTTCTCTTATTCTATCAAATAAATCGATGCTTGACATCAGGTTTATTTCTCCTGGTTCATCCAAAGTGTGACATTCGACAGTGAAAAATCTTTTAAGTAGTGATTGACATCTACATCTAGTATGCCGCCGAGCAGCTGCATCGATCTCTTGATGTCGGTTAAGTTTATACCAAGTCTCTTATGATTATCCATTAAATAATTGAAGTATATCTCAGCACAGTCTTCATCGATTTCGTCGACTGATTCTACCGTTGTGTAATTGACCAAGTATCTGCTTAACAGCATGAGCAGACTTAATGCCTTTGTAGCGGAAAACGTCACATCTTTCGTACGACTCTTCAGTTCCTCTACCAACTCGTAATATTTTTTCTCTCTCACAATACTTGCCCTTTTCAATTGTGTACCCCCATTTACTAGTTCTTTTAAGAAAAGCGCAAACCTCGGTACAGCTTAATGCTCAAGCTGAATATCCGCAAAAAATAAAATATTTAAAATGAGTGCTACTTTTTATTGTAAGAATTATTTATGTAACATACAACTTTCAAAAGTTTCATTTTCATGACATGTTTAAATCAACAGAAAGTCTCTTATATACATATGTTATCGGGTAAAATCGAAGGAATGTTATGTTTTTTGTAAAATAAATGAATATATTTCTCGATATAATTTATTTTTGAGAATAAATTATTACATGTTCGTGACACTTATGAACCAAAAAAAAAGAGGCTATTATTCGCCTCTTTATTTTTTAAGATATAGTGCTTTTAGTGCAGTCTGCAGTTGAAGGTCATTTTTTTCGTACGATTTCACTTCATCCACCATTTTGTTCATCATTTTTGCTGTTTTCAAATCAATGACACCTGATTTATCGAAATTGTATGTGCTTTGGAAAGCAAGTACGGCCTTTCTTGTTTCTTCATCAAAATATCCATCTACTCTGCCAGGATCAAATGACAATCCCTTTAACAGTGTCTGCGCTTGTCTCACTTCTTCATTGTTCATATCAAGCTGAAGTGGTTCTTTTAGCTGAAGTGGACCTGCGGTAAAGTAATCTGGCTGATGAATCGCAATCGTCGGTACGACACCTTTTTTGTGAATCCAATTGCCTTTTGGCGTGAGCCATTTATACAGCGTTAATTTAATATTACTTCCATCTCCCATCGGAACTGCCTGCTGAACCGTTCCTTTTCCAAAGGAGACATCACCAACGATTTCATACTTTCCGGCTTCTTTCATAGCACCAGCAAGAATTTCAGAAGCGGAAGCACTGCCTTTATCAATTAAGACGTTGACAGGGTACGGCTTTTGTTCTTTCCGTTTTGAAAAATATCGTTTCCGGTCGCCATTCCGTTCTGCGATTTGAATATAGGGCTGATCCTTCGTAATAAAATGCTTCAAAATATCCTCCACACTTTGCAAGTAGCCGCCAGGATTTCCTCTCACATCCAGTACAAGGCCTTCTATTCCCTTTTTTTCGAGCTGTTTCAGGCTTGATGTGAAATCCTTCGCAGTATCCTCAGAGAAGCTAGAGATCGCAATATAGCCTGTTTTATGACCATTTACCTCTTTTACAGAGGAAGTCACTGTTTCAAGCGGGATTTCTTCTCGTTTGATATGGAACGTTAATTCTTTTTCAATCCCATTTCGTTTGATTTTTAAGGCAACAGACGTCCCTTTTTTTCCTCTTATTTTCAGCACAGCATCGTTTAGGCTTTTTTCTTTCATCGGCTCACCATCAATACTGATGATTTCATCTTTCGGCTTAAGACCTGCTTTAGCCGCAGGGGATTTTTTAAAGGCGGAGACGATAATGATCTTTCCCTCATCCACCCCCACTTCTGCCCCAATTCCCTCAAAGGAAGAATCAAGCGAATCAGAAAATTGCTTGGCAGTTTGCTTGTCCATGTATACTGAGTACGGGTCATTTAAAGTCGAAAGCATTCCTTGAATGGCACCTTCAAGCAGCTTTTGACGATCCACTTCCTCTACATATTCATTCGAAATAAGATCATAGGCTTTCTCGATCTTTTCCATCCCATTCTCTTTCGCCTTATCACTTGATTGAGCTTGTCCAGCCATTGCGGCAGCTGCTTGCGGTGACTCGGCATGAGTTCCCTCTTTATGCGTTATCACCCCTGCACTTATTAATAGAACGACACTTGCCATAATAGATGCGATTTGTTTTTTCATATTTGGCCTCCTTCTTCAACTCTTCCTGATGACCTGAGTTATTATATGCCAGAAGAAGGGATTTCATGTAAAGACATTCTCCCGTGAAGGCTTGACGAATCATTTTATTAGGTGTAATTTTTATTTTGTTATGATTGAGAAGGAGTCTTCGCTATGTACATAATTTTGACGATGCTTTTATTAGGAATTTTATTAGGTTTTGTAGGAGCAGGCGGGGCTGGATTTGTCATCGCATTGCTTACGTTAATTTTTGATATCCCTATCCATACAGCACTCGGGACGTCATTAGCCGCTATGGCATTTACGACGCTATCAGGTGCATACAGCCACTACCGGGAAGGAAACATTCAGCTGAAATCTGGTTTGATTGTTGGGGCTTTGGCTTGTATTGCTTCTTTTGCTGGAGCTAAGGTTGCTCCTTTCATTCCCGAAGAAAGTCTGCACTATTTAACAGCGGGGATGCTCTTTTTATCTGCTGTTTTTATGATGATCAAACTATTTGTTCTTAATGAAGAGGCTGAACAGCAACCGCTTTCTTCACGTCAGCTGATGACAAGGGGCATTATTTTAGGGCTTGTGTCAGGAATGCTGTCAGGTATGTTTGGTATCGGGTCCGCACCATTTATTCAAGTAGGACTTTTGATTCTATTGAAGTTGTCGATTCGACAGGCGGTTGGTACAACGATGCTTGTTATTATTCCGATTTCCATCGGTGGTGGAATTGGTTATATTTCAGAGGGCTATGTTGATTTCACCTTATTGATCCAAATTTTAATTGGAACGGTATTAGGCGCATTTATTGGCGCAAAATTCACACGCCTTGCGCCGAAACTCTTATTGAAATCGGCTGTATTGTTAACACCTATTATTGCCGGAATACTGCTGTTATTTTAATTTTATCTAAATCGAAAAAAGCCGATAACATGCTGTTATCGGCTTTTTGATTAACGGATAAATTGTGCTGGATTGACCGCATTTGATTTTGCACCATTCCATAATCCTTTATGAATTTCAAAGTGAAGATGCTGGCCATGCGATTGGCCTGTGTTCCCCATATATCCAAGAAACTGTCCTTGTTCGACTCTCTGCCCTGTGGACACACTTCTTGTAGAAAGGTGGGCATATACCGTTTGATATGTCTGTCCATTGATGTTGTGCGTAATGAACACGACATTCCCATAGCTCGTTGAGTAGCTTGAGTTCGTAACTGTTCCAGATGCTGCTGCGACGACAGATACTGTGCCTCTTGCTGCAATATCTAATCCGTAGTGCTGTCCGCCAGAACGTCCGCCAAAGCCTGATGAGAATCGGCCTGCGGCTGGTTTAATAAACCCTGAGCTGCTTGCTGGTGTATCAGATACTTGATCTGACCTGCTGCTAGGAAGTGCAGGTGCATTTTTTTCAGCAGCTGCTTGTTCAGCTTTCTTCGCTTCTTCCTTTTGACGGCGTGCTTCCTCAGACTTCACAGCAGCTTTTTGATTCGCTAGGATTTCTTGTTCATTCTCAAGCTTGCCTAGTTCATCATGTGTATGATGCTTTTTATCTGTGACATGACCTAAAATGTTTCCTTTTTCTTTATATTTCTTAGATAAATCCTTTTTCAGTGTTTCTAGCTCTTTCAGAGATGTTTCAAGTCCACTTAGCTGATTATTTAGCTCTGCTTCTTTTTGCTCCACCAGCTTTAAATCATTTTCATGTTCTGTAATCATGTCTTTGTCTGCTTCGACAATGGTTGTGACAGCCCCAACACGACTGACAAAATCACTAAAGCTGCGAGCACCTAGCAGCACATCTAAATAGTTGATCGTACCGCCGCTTTTTTGCATAGAACGAATTCGATCTTTGAAAATGACTTTTCTTTTCTCAATTCGCTCATTGATGACTTGAATGTCTTTTTTTAGCTTCTTGATTTCTTGTTTCGTTTGTTTGATTTCTTTTTCTTTTTCAGCAACTTTTTCAGTTGCAGCACTTACCTTTTGGTCAATCTTCTCAATTTCTTTCTTTAGCTTTGATTCTTGCTTTTCAAGCTTTGCCAGCTCTGACTTCTTTTTCTTCAATGTTGATTCAGTCTTCGATGTTTTCTCTTCGATTTGTTGACTTTTTTGATCTAGGTCTTCGTATGCGAATGCACGATTCTCGTTCCCTGGAATATAGAGCCACGTTGTTCCAATAAACGCTGCCATTCCAGCCATCATCAGCTTTCTTTTCAAAACGATATTCCCCTCCCATGACAACTGTCGACATGAAGAGTCGACCGGATGAATCGGATCAACCGGTCACATCTCCTATAAAATCCTCGAATGCTGCCATCAAAATATATTTATACTTTTAAGAATTTACGGATGGACGTTAAGCTTCCCCACACACCAATGATTGCACCGATTAATAGAAGGATCAGTGATACTTGATAGACAAACGGGTTATATGGAAGCATGGAAATAAATGAGCCTTGTACTCTTGGTGCTACCCAGCCCACAACATATTGATATGTGCCGAGCAATAGGGCAATTGGTATAATGGAACCAAATACACCAAGCAGTAATCCTTCAATGAAGAATGGCCAGCGGATAAACCAGTTCGTTGCACCTACCAATTTCATAATCTCTATTTCTTTACGTCTAGCAAAAATCGTAATTTTGATCGTATTAGAGATGAGGAACATGGCTGTAAATAAAAGCCCAATAATGAGCGCAATCCCTACATTACGCGCTACTCCGACTACATTAAAGAGTCGGCTGACCTCTTCTTTTCCATAGGTTACTTTATACGTACCTTTTAGGTTTTCTAACTTCTTCGCTACTTTTGGTGTATCGTGTGGATCTGATGTTTTCACAATAAACGCATCGTTTAATGGGTTTTCTTGATCAACAAGTCCCATTGATTGTCCATTTTCACCAAAGCTTTTAATCAGCGCTTTTAGTTCATCATCTTTAGATGAGTACTTGACATCACTGATTTCAGGAATCTTCTCGATTTCTGCTTTTAATTCATCCTGCTGTTTTTGATTCGCCGTTAATTCAATTAATACTTTGACTTCTACTTCTTTTTCAGCGTTCGATGCCATGTTATTCAAGTTGAGCATAATGACAAGAAAAACCCCAACTAAAATCAATGTGACAGTGACCGCACTAATTGATGCAAATGTCATCCACGTGTTTCTTCCAAGTGAACGGAAGCTCTCACGTAAATGCCGCGAGAGAGTTTTAATCATAAATTCCGTACTCCCCTCTTGCTTCGTCACGCACAATCATTCCATCTTCGATTGCGATAACGCGTTTCTTCATGCTGTTTACAATTTCTTTGTTGTGTGTCGCCATGACGACTGTTGTTCCACGGTTATTAATCTCTTCGAGCGTCTTCATGATTTCCCATGAAGTGTCTGGATCAAGGTTTCCTGTCGGCTCATCTGCAATGACAACCTCAGGACTATTAACAATTGAGCGAGCGATGGACACACGCTGCTGTTCTCCACCAGACAGCTGGTCAGGAAATTGGCGTGCTTTGTGCTTGAGCTGTACCAAATCAAGTACATCAAGCACTTTTTTCTTAATGATTTGAGGCTGTTCCCCAATGACTTCAAGGGCAAATGCCACGTTTTCAAACACCGTAAGTCTTGGAAGTAGCTTGAAATCTTGGAATACTACGCCAATTTCTCTTCTTATGTAAGGAATTTCTTTTTCCTTAATCGAGCCTAAATCTTTGTTATTAATTAAAATTTTCCCTTTGGTTGGTTTCTCTTCACGATACATCATTTTGATGAAAGTGGATTTACCAGCGCCACTGGGACCAACAACATACACAAACTCTCCCGGATGGATAGAGACATTGATTCCATTGATCGCCTTCACGCCATTAGGATAGATCTTGTAGACTTCCTTCATTTCAATCATGTAATCACCTAATCTTTTCTTATTCGCTGACTAACAGCTTATCATGATGTTTTGACACTTATCGTCAAAAAACGTTATGTATGGTCACGCACATACCCTTCGATACGTACAAGCAATTTATGTCCTTTTCATCCAAAAAGATGAAAAAAGTGAAACATCTAAATTTCAACAACTCCAATTATACGTCATGAATCGACGCAATGGTATTACATTTATATTTCAAAACTTATAAATAAAAGGTAAATCGAACAACCAAAACCGAAAAACATGTCTTTTTACCCTTATTTTTTAATAAAAATTTAATACACCGTCATTTCATACTATAAAAAAAGTCTTTTTCTACATATAAAAAAACCTTGTCGATTAGACAAAGGTTTTATTTTTTCTCTGCAAGCCATTTTGCCACTTCTTTTGCTTGCTTCTCATCTACCATTCCGCTTGGCATAGAGCCCTTACCATTCTGTGCAATATCTGCAATTTGGCTTTCATTATATTTCTTTCCTACTTCTTTCAGGCTTGGTCCGCCTCCGCCAGATAGGTCTTTTCCATGACAGCCAATACAGTTTTGCTGATAAATCTCCTCACCACTGCTTACAGTTGAAGCACTTTTACTGCCTTCTTTGTCACTGCTGTTTGAATTTCCTCCACAAGCTGCCAGCACAAGAAGCATCGCTGCAAACAGTATTGTTAATCCACTTTTTTTCATCTATTTCCCTCCCTTGCAATCATTTGGTCAACGTTATTATATCTTTGTTTATGCCCTTTTAAAACCCTCACCAAGCACCTCTTTTGCATCCATCACGATGACAAATGCTGATGCATCGATTGCTTTCACCACTTGTTTCAACTTTGTGAATTGTGTCTGTCCAACGACACACATCAAAATCGGACGGTCATGATCGGTATATCCTCCGACTGCTGAGATCTTCGTCACTCCACGGTCAATTTGATCAAAAACCGCTTGTCTGACTTCATCTTCATGTCCTGTAATAATCATCGCCATTTTCGAATGACTGAAGCCAGCCTGTACCACATCAATCGTTTTACTAGAAATAAACACACCAATGACCGCATACAGCCCCTCTTCGATTCCAAAGACCGTCATCGCAGCTAGAACAATCAAGCCATCCATCATCGCTAAGCATGTGCCTAGCGTGAGTCCTGTGTACTTATTGATGATTTTAGCAGCAAGTGCTGTTCCACCTGTTGATCCATTCCCAAGGAACACTAGCCCTATTCCGATCCCAATGACCACACCGCCAAAAATGGCTGCTAAGAGCGCTTCATGCGTCACAGGTGCGATGTGTCTTGTGACAAACACCATCAAAGGTAAAAAAATCGAGCCAACGAGTGTCTTCACTCCAAATGTACCGCCTAATAAATAAAAGCCAGCGATAAACAGCGGAATATTGAGCCCCCATTGCACATACGCCGCTTCAAAGCCGAATGACTGCATAATGGTACTGATTCCGCTCACACCACCTGCCGCAATTTGATTCGGTAATAATAACGTATTAAATCCAATCGCCACGATGGCGGATCCGATTAAAATGAACAAATAATTTTTCGCTTCGACCCAAAATTGAGCATATCCCTGTTTCATGTCTTTCTTCCTCCGTTACTTCTGAATGCACACCTATTTTAAGCCCTCCTAAAACGATTGTAAATAACAGCCAAATGCAGTGCTAATGGATTAACACTTTATCACACAGACGGATCAGCGCACTTTCGAGTTGGCTTAGGAGAAAATGATGGTATATTTAATATGTACTTGAGAAAGAAGGGGCATGCGATGAAGAAAATACTGAAAATCACAGGGATTACATTACTTGCACTGATCATCTTAGCTTTTGTTGCTTTTTATACATGGAGCCGCTTTACATATGGACCATCAGAAGCATTAAAAAAGCGGGTAAACATTGAGCAAGTAGAACATAAAAGCGGGGTTTATGCATTTGAAGCACCAAAAAGTGATACTGGCATCATTCTCTATCCCGGGGCAAAAGTGAAGCCACTTGCGTATGCCTATATCGGGGATACGTTAATGAAAAAAGGCTATTCTGTCTTTATCCCCGACATGCCATTTTCCTTCGCGATCTTCAAACCAAACAAAGCGCAGGACATCATCAAAGATCATCACACGATCAAACACTGGTATATTGGCGGACATTCACTTGGCGGGGCAGCTGCCGCTATGTTTGCAGAAAAAAGTCAGAGCAAACTTGACGGACTCTTTTTTCTTGCGTCTTATCCAGCATCAGATGACCTCAAACAATCGTCATTGAACGTACTTTCGATATCAGGTGAAAAGGATGGGCTGGCGACACAAGAAAAAATCAAGAAGTCGAAAACAAACCTGCCGTCTCAAACCGTATACCATGAAATAAAAGGTGGGAATCATGCGCAATTTGGTATGTATGGCAAACAAAAAGGTGATCAGTCTGCGGACATTCCAGCTTTAACGCAGCAAAAGGATATTATTCAGACAATGCTTAAATGGCTAAAGCCAGCAAAAAAGCTCCCGTAATGGGAGCTATTTTTTCGTCGCTTCTAAAAACTCTTCAGCATCTGCTACAGCCAAACGAATGGCTTCTTCCCAAAATGCTTTTTGAGTCAGATCAACGCCTAAATGCTTATAGGCCAAATCTTCTACTGTCATTGAAGCAGTATCCTTTAATAATGCAATGTATTTCTCTTCAAACGATGTACCAACCTGCAATGCTTTGGCATAAATGCCTAATGAGAACATGTAGCCAAAGGTGTATGGGAAATTATAAAACGGTACACCCGTAATATGGAAATGCAGCTTAGACGCCCAGAAATGCGGATGGTATTCATCTAAAGAGTCACCGAATGCTTCCTTCTGTGCTTCTACCATCAGTTCATTCAACCGATCAGCGGGCAC
Organism: Bacillus safensis; assembly: GCA_030159235.1. GTDB lineage: Bacteria > Bacillota > Bacilli > Bacillales > Bacillaceae > Bacillus > Bacillus safensis_B. Next base: position 249,130 of record BSBG01000001.1, read on the forward strand.
TTCTCCTTGTTTACGCTCTTCATAAAAGCGCTGCTCAAATAAGAAACGAGATTGAATGTTCATGAAGAATGCGACACTCCGCTGCAGCTTATCCTCTAACAAGCTGAGACGCTCCTCTTCATTTGTCGCTTCTTTTAATGAAGCATCAGCTACAATCATTTCTGCGAATGTCGATGCCGTTTCAGCAACGTTCATTGCATATGTCCGATTAAGAATGCGAACATCCTGCATCACTTCCTGATGGAACGAATGACCAAGCTCATGCGCTAGTGTTGCCACATTGGATGGACTTCCTGAGAAGGTCATAAAAATGCGTGATTCTCCGCTGTCAGGGAAATTTGTACAAAAGCCACCTACCCGTTTGTTTGGGCGATCCTCAGCTTCTACCCAGTGTTCATTAAAGGCTTTTTCTGTAAAGGCAGCAAGCTCTTTTCCAAATCCAGCGAAATGGTTCACAATAAAAGCAGCTGCTTCTTGATAGGGATAGATTTTGGTCTCACTGCCAATAGGCGCCCCAACATCGAACCAGCTTAGCTTATCCACTCCAAGCATGTCAGCTTTTCGGTGCAAGTAATCAATGAACGGCTGCTTATGTTCATCAATCACAGACCACATCGCATCAAGGGTTTCTTGTTTCATACGGCAAATATCAAGCGGTTCTTTTAAAATATGGTCCCAGCCTCTTGCTTCATACACTTGCAGACGAAAGCCAGCCAAATGGTTGAGTGTGCTGGCAATTAGATGTTCATCCTGCGTCCACGCATGCTCTAGGTTGTGGTAAACGGCCTTTCTCACTTCACGATCTGAATCATCCATAGCATTTTCCGCTTGGCCTACAGAGATCATCTGCGTTTCTCCATGCTGCTCAAACGGAATGGTAATCTTATTCACTAAGCTGGAATAAAGCTCATCCCACGCATGGTACCCATCTACGGCTAGCTTTTGAATCAGTGTTTCTTGTTCAACAGGTAATTGATCCTTCACACGCTCTCTGCGTTCATTTAATATGTAGTGAACATCTGAAAAGGCTGCGGAGTTCATCAGTTCGTCCCATTTGCTTGAGGGGATAGCAGCAAGCGCTTGATCAAACAGTGCAAGGATGGTTCCTAAATCCGCTTCCAGCTTGGCAATCGTACCTCGAAGACTGCCTGCCTTCATATCCTTTGTATTTTGAGATTGTAGACAGGATACAAAAGAACCTGCTTGAGACAGTTTTTTATATGTCGTTTCATACGTCTCAAGCACAGACGTTAATTTGCTTTCAATGTGTGTATCTTCTTTTGAAAAGACATCCACCTTTTGTCGTAGTTCATCTAATAGCTGCTGAATGTGTTGCAGATATGTCTTAAATTCTGGTGAGGAACTGCCCCCTTTAAAAAAGGCATCTAAATCCCACGTTTCTTGTAATGGTGTTAATCCCAAAATATTTCCCCCTTTATTTGCTAATTTCATCATACAAAGGATATAGAGTCAGTATGGCATATGTATTCCTTTATATTCATTATATTTTCTCACAATTAAAAAAACCCGGCAAGAAGCCGAGTTTTTATGATAATTTCGAACGTAAATAAGCATCGATAAATGAATCTAAATCTCCATCCATGACCGCTTGAACATTTCCCATCTCCGTATTGGTTCGATGGTCTTTCACAAGAGAATAGGGGTGGAATACATAAGAGCGAATTTGGCTTCCCCAGCCAATTTCTTTCTGCTCCCCTCTAATTTCATCCAATTCTGCCTGCTGTTCTTCGATCCGTTTTTGATAAAGCTTCGATTTCAACATTTTCATCGCACGTTCTCTGTTTTTGATTTGAGATCTTTCTGTTTGGCATGTCACGACAACATTGGTTGGAATGTGTGTGATTCGAACAGCTGAGTCCGTCGTATTGACGTGCTGTCCGCCTGCACCGCTTGCACGATACGTATCTACCTTGATGTCCTCTGTGCGAATGTCAATATCAATTTCTTCATTGAACTCTGGCATAACATCACATGAAACGAAGGATGTATGTCTGCGGCCAGATGAATCAAAAGGAGAAATACGGACCAAACGATGGACACCTTTTTCTGCTTTTAAGTAACCGTACGCGTTGTGCCCTTTAATAAGCAATGTCACAGACTTAATTCCTGCTTCATCACCAGGAAGATAATCAAGTGTTTCGACCTTAAAGCCTCTGCGCTCTGCCCAGCGAGTATACATTCTCAGAAGCATAGAACCCCAGTCCTGTGATTCAGTACCGCCTGCGCCCGGGTGAAGCTCAAGAATGGCATTGTTTTTATCATAAGGTTCACTTAAAAGAAGCTGCAGCTCAAATTCGTTAAACTGCTTGGTTAGGTTCTTCAGCTCTTTTTCAAGCTCTGCATGAAGCTCCTCGTCATAATCTTCCTTTAATAAGTCATGCGTCATTTGTAGCTCTTCATGCGATTCACTGAGTTCATGATAGGAATGCACAGAATCCTTCAGTGCATTGGCTTCATTGATGACACCTTGTGCCTTTTGCTGATCATTCCAAAAATCAGCCTCTGACATCGTCGCTTCAAGCTCTGCGATTTTGGCTTCTTTTGTTTCTAGGTCAAAGAGACCCCCTAAAATCAGCTAGCCTGCTAGCCATATTTTCAAGCTCTTGTCTAATTTCTACTAATTCCATATCCTTCACCTCATAGATGTATGGGGGCTGACATGAATAGAAAGAGGTTCTCACCTCTTTCCATTACTTATTCTGTCTTCCCATGACAATTTTTATATTTCTTGCCGCTTCCGCAGTGACATGGGGCGTTTCGTCCAATGTCTACGACTTTACGTACCGGCTTTTTCTTCACTGTCTTCTCCTCATCGCCCTCTTGTGGCTGATGAGCCGTTGTTTGACCTTGAACTACTTCTTCACGTTCTAGGTTGTTTTGGATTTCTGATTTCAAGACATACTTGGCCACATCATCTTCGATTGAAGCAACCATATGCTCAAACATCGCAAATCCTTCCATTTGGTACTCACGAAGTGGATTCGTTTGTGCATACGCACGCAAATGAATACCTTGACGCAGCTGATCCATTGCATCGATGTGATCCATCCACTTGGAATCCACCGCGCGAAGAACGATGACTTTTTCAAATTCACGCATTTGTTCATCGCCAAATGTTTCTTCCTTCGCATCATATTTTTCTTTAATACGATCCATGATGAAGGTTGTGATTTCATCTGCTTCTTTACCGAAGATATCTTTGACCGTAATGGCTCCCTCGTCTAAATAGTTCGTGTTGATTAATTCAACAAGACCATCTAGTTTCCATTCTTCAGGCAGCTCTTCTTTTGGCGTATAAGATCCAACAGCCCGCTCAATTGAAGATTGGATCATATTGATGACGATTGATTTTAAGTTATCAGAATCGATGACTTCAAAGCGCTGTTTGTAGATCACTTCACGCTGCTGACGAAGGACATCGTCATATTGGAGAAGCTGTTTACGGGAATCAAAGTTGTTCCCCTCAACGCGTTTTTGAGATGATTCAACGGCTTTAGACACCATTTTACTTTGGATTGGTGTAGAGTCATCCATGCCAAAGCGGTCAAGCATCGCCATCGTCCGCTCTGCACCAAATCGGCGCATCAATTCATCTTCCATGGAGAGATAGAATTGAGTAATCCCTGGGTCTCCTTGACGGCCAGAACGTCCGCGAAGTTGGTTATCAATACGTCGTGATTCATGACGCTCTGTCCCGATAACAGCCAGACCCCCGAGTTCTTTTACACCTTCGCCAAGCTTGATGTCCGTACCACGTCCTGCCATGTTTGTCGCAATGGTAACGGCACCTTTTTGACCAGCCTCTTCAATAATTTGTGCTTCACGCTCATGGTTTTTCGCATTTAACACTTGATGAGGAATGCCTTTATTTTTAAGCAGCTTAGAAATAAGCTCAGACGTCTCAACCGCTACTGTTCCGACAAGAACTGGCTGCCCTGTCATATAGCGCTGCGCAACATCCTCTGCCACTGCTTTAAATTTACCTTCCATTGTGCGGAAAATTAAATCAGGTCTGTCATCACGAACCACTGGTTGATTGGTCGGGATTGTCACAACCTGCATGTTGTAAATGTTACGGAATTCTTCTTCTTCCGTTTTCGCTGTACCGGTCATACCAGATAGCTTTTCATACATACGGAAGTAGTTCTGGAACGTAATGGTTGCTAGTGTCATGCTTTCGTTCTGCACTTCAAGACCTTCTTTTGCCTCAATGGCTTGATGCAGACCTTCACTATAGCGGCGCCCTTTCATTAAACGTCCTGTGAAGGAGTCAACAATGACTACTTGGCCTTCTTCTACCACATAATCCACGTCTTTTTGCATCGCAACATGCGCCTTCAGTGCCTGAGCGATATGATGGTTCAGCGCAACATGTTTGACATCAAATAAGTTCTCGATGCCGAATGCTTTTTCCGCCTTCGTCATTCCGCTTTCTGTTAGCTGCACACTTTTTGTTTTAATATCATATGTGAAATCATCTTCTATTTTTAATGTACGAACAAATGCATTGGCTTGTACGTAAAGCTTTGTAGATTTCGCAGCTTGTCCAGAAATGATAAGAGGTGTTCTCGCTTCATCAATTAAGATGGAGTCAACCTCATCGATCACAGCATAATGAAGTGGTCTTTGAACCATTTGCTCTTTGTAAAGCACCATGTTATCTCGTAAATAGTCAAAGCCGAGTTCATTGTTTGTTGAATACGTGATATCAGCGGCATACGCTTCTCTTTTTTCATCTTTGTCTAAACTGTTTAAATTTAAGCCAACCGTTAAGCCAAGAAATTCAAAAATCTTGCCCATTTCCTGTGCATCACGGCTTGCCAAATATTCGTTGACTGTCACGATGTGGACGCCTTTTCCAGAAAGAGCATTTAAATAAACAGGCATTGTTGATGTCAACGTTTTACCTTCACCTGTTTTCATCTCAGAGATGTTGCCTTCGTGAAGCGCGATCCCCCCCATGAGCTGCACCTTAAATGGGAACATTCCTGTCACGCGGCGTGATGCCTCGCGCACCGTTGCAAATGCTTCAACCAACAGGTCATCCACGGATTGTCCTGTTTCAAGTTTTTCTTTAAATTCGATCGTTTTATTTCGTAAAGCCTCGTCAGATAATTTTTCAAAATCTTGAGCGAGAGCTTCGATTTCATTTGCTTTTTTTTCATATCGGCTGATCGTACGTTTCGTAGGATCAAACACTTTGTTTAAAATTCCAAGCATATAATAACGCTCCTCTATTTCATGCAATTTTTCGGCATGTCCAAAAGTTTGACAGGTCCAGATTTACCTGCATTTATCATACCATACCTTCTTTCATTTCCAAAGAATTTGCCATAATTTCGCACAAAAAACCCGCCCCTCATGAAGGGAGCGGGTTTACTTTATTTAGGTTGTTTTTGCATCAGCATAAGCTGATCATTAAGCGTTTGGCTCAATGAGTCCATATTTACCGTCATTTCGACGATAAACCACATTGGTCAAATTTGTTTCAGCATTTGTGAAGACGAAGAAACTATGACCTAACATGTTCATTTGGAGAATGGCCTCTTCGCTATCCATCGGTTTTAAGTTGAAACGTTTTTGTCTGACGATTTCTGATTCATCAATCTCTTCGTCATCTTGAACTGCTACATCAGCAATCCCATTTCCTCCAGCAAATAAGTGCTTTTTGGCACCTTGCTCGCGGAATTTACGGTTTACTTTTGTTTTGTGCTTACGAATTTGACGTTCTAATTTACTGGCTGCTAGGTCTACTGCATTGTACATATCTTCATTATGCACCTCAGCTCGAAGTGCTAGATCAGTCATTGGAATAGTAACCTCAACTTTAGATTCTTGATCGTTGTAAAACTTCAAGTTCACGTTGACTGAAGCATCTACATCTGTTTCAAAATAACGCTCCAGCTTTCCAATTTTTTTCTCGACATGATCTCTTAGTGCAGGTGTTACATCGATGTTTTCTCCTCTGACATTGTAATTCATGTAAAGAACGCCTCCTTTAAAATTAAGGATATGTAAACCTATTTCTACTTTTCCCTCCTTTTCTCCTGCTCAAACGTAAAAAAAATGTGAATATTTATTGAAATTTGTCGAATTTTGCGGTGTTTCAACTGTTACTTGATAGGTGATGAATATATATTCGGCTGATTCCTGAAAAAGACCAGCACATTAAATGGTAAAAGATGAAATAGATGTTTTCAGTGATTGAGACAAGGATTTTAAATCCTCTGCCGCTGCTTTCATCTCTTCATTTGCCGCTAATGATTCTTCAACAGCACCAGTCATGTACTCCGTCTCTTCTGAATTTCGTTTGGCTCCTTCTTCAATGACGCCAACTGTTTGAGAAATTTCCTCTGTACTAGCAGAAATTTGCTCTGCAGTGGCTGACAGCTCTTCTGCTTTCATTGAAATATCACGAATAGATTCCAGGATTTCATGGAAACTCTGTTCAGATAATTGTGATACCTTTACACCTTCTGCTACATCTCTCTCAACCTTTGTCATCGATTGTGATGACCTTTCCGTATCTTTGTTCACGTTCGCGAGTAATTGACTAATTTGATCTGTCAGCTGACTAGATTCTTCTGCCAGCTTCCTCACTTCATCTGCTACAACTGCAAAGCCTCTCCCATGTTCTCCCGCTCTTGCTGCTTCAATCGCTGCGTTTAATGCAAGCAAATTCGTTTGGTCAGCAATGGCATGGATATGACCTAACAGGTCTTGAATACCCTTAAACTGCGCTTGTACATGAGCCATTGTGGAGTGGTGTTCATTCACAGACTCTTTAATAGAGCTCATTTGTTTCACAAATTGTTGAATAAGGGCCGCACCTTCTTCAGCCTTTTCAGTCACTGAAATTGAGTGACCCGAAACATCGGATGTGTGTAATGCTGCATTTTGCATGCCAGTCGACACTTCCTGAATGGCAGAGGCAACTTTTCCGACCGCAACTGATTGTTCACGTGAAGCTTCACTGACCTGTTCAATCGAGCTAGACGTCTGTTCACTAGCCGATATCGTTTGACTGATGGTTTCCTCAAACTGAGCAGCAGAATCAGCAAGCTGTCTTGATCCGTTTTGCACCTGTAAAATGAGCTGACGCAAATGAGCTGTCATTTGGTTAAAGGCTGTGCCGAGCTGGCCAATCTCATTTTTAGAGGTCACTTCAATCTCATCAAGAGTAAGATCACCATCCGCCATCCTTCTCGCGGCATTTGTGACAGAAACAATCGGTTTTGTCATGCGATGAACGAATCTGACCCCGATCACCAAAAAGCCAACGATAATCGCTGCACTGACCAAAATGAGTGTAAGCAGTAATTGATTACTGTCTCGATTGAGCTGATCGATTTTTTGATCACGTTGTTTTAATTGTGTTTGAGCAAATTCTTTTGTAAAGGTATGTATTTCTTGTTCAATAGGTTGTAATTCTTGACTGAGGCGGGTGTTGAATTCCTTTTGATTTTGCATATTTAATGAATTAAATAATCGATTCGTTGAGGTGTAGTAGAGATAATTTTTCTCTGAGATTTGGTCTAATAGATTTTTTGCTTGTTTAACATTACTCATTTTTGAAGCTTCTGTTGTTTTCTTATTAATATCTTCATATGTTTGCTCAATTTTCTGCAAATTTTTAGCATCTTGCACGACGACATACGTTTTGATCTGCGCTTCCTGCTTTTGCAAAAGTGCCTCTAATTCCAGCGAGGTCTGATAAAGCTTCACTTCCTTGCTTAGAAGTGCTTTATAGGATTGATCTGTTTTGTAATAGATAAAGCTTGAAAAACCTAAAATACTGACACACAATACACATATGACAATAAGCCCAAATAAAAATTGATTTTTTAGTCTCATAATTTCCTCCGAATGGTCTGAATTGAACAAAAATTAATGAATGACATACGGCCTCATACAGGCATGTATTTCATCCATCCACTTTCTATATTCAGGTATAAAATATGATTTCAGGAATAATTGGAAGTGATTTGAAGGGAATGTATAGAAAGCTAGTATATCAAAACTTAAAAATATTTGATCAAACGAACGAATCGTCTTAGCAAAGTGCTCATTTTTAATAATTGAAAGAAGAAGGGGGTGCGTTGTCTCTAAATGAAAGAAGGCATGGATCAGATCATTAAAGATCCGATCCCCTTCTGTCTTAGCAAAATCCTTCTCAATTTCATCTAAATATTTTAGACTCTCTTCTATCGTATATAGAAGGTCATAATATGTGGTTAATAAAATATAGTCATCTGAACGATACGCCACAGGTCTCACCTATTTATTTCCGTTTATCGTAGTATACGCCATCACTCGTCATGGGCTGATATGGATTTTGATAGTTCAACTGTTTTGTTTTCTTCCTTTGAATGGCTTGAATATCGGTTTTTATTCCATTTTGGATAACCGTTAATTGTTTTGCCATCTGTTGATCTGTTTGTATGATTTCTCTGATTTTCTCTTTTTCTTGATCGGTCAACTCATGCCGTATATCTCTCATTAGTTCATCTCTCTCAATTAAAAAGGCATCAAAATCTTCAACCAGTGTATCACTTTGCGGATTTGCCGCTATTTCGGCTGCCATTTTTAATGTTTGATCATGCAGCTGGTCTACAATACTCATAGAGATCCCCCGATAGAGTGGTGGCGGCCTTTTCGATCGGTTTGAATGACTTCCTTCCACGCATCACGGAAATCAGTGACGTACTGCTCTACTTCATTCAACATCTCTTCGTCATTTTGAAGATTGGCTTCTATCAGTCTGCGATAAATGTAATCGTACATACTTGCCATACTCTTTGATACGTCATAGGAACGATTTAAGGTGACATTTAATTCTTGAATGATGTTTTGAGCCTTTTTCAAGTTCAAGTTTCTCGTTTCCGCATCCTCTTTTTGAATGGCATACTTCGCTAGCCTGATGAACTTTAAGCAGCCATCATAAAGCATAAGCGTCAACTCGGCCGGTGTTGCAGTCTCAATAGAATTTTTCTGATAGGCGGCATAAGGGTTCTGTATTGCCATATGTTATAAACCTCCAATTATTGTCCAAGCAGTTGAGAAAGATAGCCAGATTGGTTGTTTAGCTTTTGAATTGCACTATCCATGGCGTTAAACTTTTTATAGTAACGGGCTTCAACCATCTTCAAACGGTCTTGGAACGTACTCATTCGTTTGCCCAAAGAATCAAGGTTTTTACCAAGTCCGTATTCCTTTAATTCCATTGTTGTGCTACCAGCCTTTGTTTGAATGCTCTTCGAGAAGGCGGTTAAGGAATTTTGGACACGATAGATGATTCCTTGTTCTTTATATTGCTGCTGCGCTTTGTCTTTATCTTTTGAATCCACATTTAAACTTCCCGAGATGAACATTTGACTGATCTTCTGCGGATCTTCTTCAATTGCTTTTCTTAGTTTATTATCATCAATGACAAGCTTTCCGCCATCTTTATATTTATCTGAAGTGGCAATTCCGATTTGCGTGATCTGAATTTTATTCGCATCACTTGTCGTAATTTCAGCATAAAAGTCACTTCTCATTTTAGAAGCGCCTGATCGTAAAATGGCATCACTTCTCAGCAAGCCAGACTTTGCAGTCGTTTCCCATAGCTCCACTTCTTTGTCAGACATCCCTTTTTTCTCTTCTGCTGTTAATGGTTGATAGTCTCTGTTTCTTTTTTCATTGACTTTACCATTAATCTGTTCAACAAGCTCATTGTATTTATCAACAAATTGTTTAATTTTATCAAAGATTGCATCCACATCTGTTGAAACGTTTAAGCTGACAGGCTGATCCGTTGTCCCTTTAAGCTCGTACGTAATACCAGCTTGCGTAAATGTATTGTTGTTATTCTCCATTTTCAGACCATTAATTTCGTATTGCGCCTTTTGTCCTTGAGTAGTCGCAACCAATTTGTTATCTCCATCTACTTGGAAACCTAATTGCGTTAAAAATGAAGCCGAATTTCCATCAGCTGCTTTAATATTGACACCCTCACCCGTTGTTCGAGAAGTAAGAGCGATTGTATCCACGTAGTTCGTTCCATCAAAGATTTGACCTTTGTAAGCCGTCACACCTAATTGCGAGTTGTTCAGCCTTTTCACGATGTCATCAATTGTATCGGAATCAGAAGTATTGATTGTCACCGTTTTCGGTTTTGTCGAATCTGGTGTCGTCACTTCAAACGTAAACGTACCATTTGCAGGTGTAAATCCAGATGTACCCGAAGATTTGAAGACAGAAGCTGTCGCTAGTTGAGTGACATGAATTGAGCCAGAGGTCGCATTTGTTGATCCAGTTGCTGTGACAGCCGCTTCATTTGAGCTTGTCACTTTTTTAGCACCATATGTGCTTGGATACCCTAAGCTTAAGCTGGAAATCAAATCACCTAATTCTTTTACCTTCGAATTGACCTCACGATAACTGTCCCTTTGCCATTCAAGTGTTTGTTTCTGGCGTGTCATTTTATCAAGTGGTGCTTGCTCAGTTTTCATTAGTTTTGAGACGATTTCATCAATATCAAACACATTTGAAAATCCAGTAATTCGGTTAACCATTGTTTGTGTTCTCCCTTCAATTACATTCTTTTATCTACAAATAAACCGACAATCTCTGTCATTGCCGCATAGAAATCAAGCCATTCCTTGGAAGGAATTTCTCTAATAACTTCTTCTGTTTGGTTATCTACGACTTTGACATAATATTCATTGAGTTTTTCATGTAATTCGAATTGAAGATGAAATTGAGTAGGTTCAATGAGCTTGTTTGCCCCTTGAAGCGTTTTTTCAATTTCTTCTTTTGAAACAACCTTGCCATTTGCTTGTGATTCAGAGTTTACATTGTCATTCTGATTATTAGAAACACGGGTTTGAAATGCATCGATAATTGGCTCTAGCGGTGTCAACTTACCAACAGACATAGTTATTCAGCTCCTGTGCTTTAATCTATCTTTTATATCGGCTTTGAATTTTCAAATTAAATATAGATGGACAGATTTGTTAAAGTTTCATATAGATTATGAACATCCATATCGAACCCTTTTACACTGAGAAGGCAATTGAATCAGATAAAAAAATCCTCACTTTTTTTGTGAGGATAATTGAGAGAGGAGATCTAAGGATAAACTCGCAGCACGATTGTTCTCTTCTTGAATAGACAGGTACACTTCTTTCCTGTGAATATCAATGTGCTTAGGAGCCTCAATCCCAACTTTCACTTGATCGCCTTCGATTGAAATAATCTTGACTTCAATATCATCGCCTATTTGAATCGACTGGTTTAATTTACGTGACAGCACTAACATGAGGATGCCACCTCTAACAAATGTTTTGTATGATAAGCTGAATCATGCAAAATCACCTGCTTGGCCTTCATGTTTTTCCGGTTCACAATAATAGGCGCTCTTAAATTGGCTGTCGTTTTTTCAATTGATGATTCCATTGTTAAAATAACCATTACTTCCACATCATTGGCATCTTCTACTTCCAAAATATCTACAACCGTTTCGTCTAAATCAAATTCGTATTGATTGAAGAATAAAAATGGACTGCTGACGATAAAGCCTAATGCTGCGTTTTTCAATGATTGAAGAACTAAAAATGGAGACTCTTCTGATAAAGGTAAAATGACAAACTGTTTTTGATCCAGAAATCCTGGAATCCCATTAGAGAAGTTGATGATTTGCTCCTCTTTAATTGTCACTTCACCATGGTATTTTGTTTGAATGATCATAATTCACGACCTTTTTCGTTTTTCTTAACTATACCTTATCACCATTTTGGCCCGTTTCGTCAACTTCTATTTTTAATTCTGGGTATTGTAACATATCAATATTGACCTTACCTGGCTGGTAGTTAACGATTGGTTTATGAGGTGTTGCCTCTATGACGGCCTTTTTCGGCTCCACATCAATTTGAAGCTCTGAAGGCTGATAATGAATTTTCACACTAAAGAATGAAGGGATCACACCAATGGTGAATTGTTTTGCTGGAGGACTGCCATTGATTTTGGCAAACTCAGCAATCGCATTGCCACCATTCTCGATCTTGATGAGTTCACTTCCTTCTTCCGCTCTTCGGCCCATTCCTTCTCCAACAGCACGTTTCCCCTCAGCTGCCCATTCCTCAGAACGTCTAAAAATCGATTTGATATCCATATCGGCAAATGCCTCGGTTTGATCAATGGTTAATTTCGACGATGTCCTCGTGATATTCATGACAGCTCGCGGCTGTTGAATATCAAGATCTGCTCGTGGCTGTTCTACTTCTTGTCTGGAAGGAGTTGTCGACATTTGCAGCTTTGCATAGGTTTGCTGCATTAACAATCTAGGGATTTGCATACATTCACCTCCATGATGCAAAAAAGCACCCAACGGATGCTTTTTATTATCTTAAGAAATCAACAAGAGATGGCTGAATGACTTTAGCTGTTGTCGCTAAAGCAGCTCTATTCACAGTCTCTTGTGTAAGAAGATCAAGAATTGCTTTTTCACTTTCAACATCTTCATTATCTGATTTAGCATTTTTCAGTACTTCGAATTGTGAAGTCAAACGACTGTCTACTAAATCAACACGATTCGTGCGAGCACCTAGGTCAGATCGCTCAGCACTCATCACTTCTTTAAACTGATCAATATTTGCTAATGCATCATCAGAATTCGTGAACGTGCCATTTTTCAATGAGTTTTCTAAATCCGTCAGCATTTCAATGACATTTTGACCGCTGGCAGACTGTCCACCGAACGCTGAGATTGGATTTGAGTTCACATTTAAAGAAATACCATCAGAAATGTTCGATTTAACAGCATTCGCATCTGTATAATTTTCGAAATTAAATGTATACGTTCCGTCTGCATTCTCGACAACTGGTTTAACATTTGTATTTGTCCCATTAAATACGAACTTACCTAGCATTTGAGTGTTCATTGCATCAATGATTTGTTTCTTCATCTGACCAATTTCCACTCCGATAGCTGCTAAATCTTCAGGCTGCTTTGTTCCGTTAGCTGCATCAAGCACTTTATCTCGTACATTTGACATAATATCAATGATTTCTGTAACACTTGTTTCAGATGTATCAATCCAGTTTCGTGCTTCATTTAAGTTATTCTGATATTGTTCATTTCGAAACATGGCAGTACTATATTGAAGGCTTTTGACTGCTGCAACAGGATCATCAGATGTTTTCGTAAAACGTTTTCCTGTTTGTGCCTGTTCATTAATTTTAGATAGTTTTTCATAACTTTTACTAATATTACGCAGTGAATTTTGTGAAATCATACCTTGTGTGACTCGCATCAGTTATCCCTACCTTCCTACGACACCCATGCCGTTTATTACTTTATCCAATATTTCATCTTGTAATGTCATAATTCTCGCAGCAGCATTATATGCATGTTGAAATTGAATCATATTCGTCATTTCTTCATCAATCGAGACAGCACTAGTCGACATTCTACGTTCATTGGCTGAATTGACAAGAGCGGCTGAACTGCTTTCCAGCGTCATGTTCTTTTTCCCTTGTATCCCCATCTCAGCGATGACATTTTGGTAGTAATCCTGAATTGTCGTTGTATTACCACCGATTGGTAACTTTAAGTTTTGAATATCAGCTAATTTCGTTGCATTCGATCCGTCACCTTGTGTTTGATTGAGCGATGCTGCAATATTATCTGTTGATGCTAAAATGACATCACTCACTTTAATACGAGCTGCTAGGCCTTTATTCAAATCATTGTTGTTCTCAATATCAAAAAAGTCCTGGCCACTTGTCCCATTTAACGTGTAACCCTGCTTATGAACTTCATTAAATGTATCCATGAAAACTTGTGCGACTTCATCAAGCTCTGCAAGCATATCAGGATACATACCTTTTTCAGCACCATTTGACATGTAGCCATAAGCCTCAACAAGTGCCTTTACTTTACCGTTCACTTGTAATTGGTCCGCTGCAATGGTTGTTGTTCCGAATTGTAGTGAGTTGACAAGTCCCGTTGTATTATCATAGGAGATTTGCAGTTCAGACTTTTCGTTCGTAATACCATTCAAAATGGTTCCAGTAGATTGTCCATTTGCACCGATAATGTCGATGTTGACAGTTCCTTCAGCAATTTTGAGTGCATTACCGCCAGGTGGATTGTAGCTGACCTTAATATCAACAAGTGAAGATAATTGATCTACCAAAGCATCACGGGTATCATAAAGATCATTTGGAAGATATCCATTTGGTTCAACTGCTGCAATCTGTTTGTTCACTTCATCTATTTGAGATAAAAGAGTGTTTACATCCTTGGCTGTAGAATCGAGTTCCGTTTTCAAATTCTTTTGTATCGTTGTTAAAGAAGAATTAAGCAGACGGAATTGATCCACTAAAGCCTGTGCACTTGTTTTAACAACTGTTCGTGCAGAAGCCGTATCAGCATTTTTTGTTTCCGATAGCACCTGTAATGATTTCCAAAGGTTATCAAAAGCTCTGTTCAAGCCTTCATCCGTCAAATCATTCATAACCCCTTCCATCTGTGAAAGGGCATCAGATTTCGTTGAGTAGTAAGACAAGTTGTTGTTATGATCTCTATACTGTAGATCTAAAAAGCTGTCTCGAATTCTTTCAACCGTTCCAACTTGTACGCCTGTCCCCATTTGACCATATGTCTTGCCGTCATAAACAGAAAGGACTGGATAAGGATTATCTGCTTTAAAGGTAACTCTTTGTCTTGAGTAGCCCTCCGTATTTGCATTGGAGACGTTGTTTGATGTGACATAAAGCCCTGCACGCTGGGCTGTGATTCCTCTTTTTGCCGTTTCTAGTCCCATGAATGTAGAACCCATTGGTATCCTCCTTGTTTACGCCTTTGAATCAAACAAAGCCCTCTGCTGTTTAGGCTTTGAACTATCAAGACCATTTTGTCCGTAATTCATATTTTCTTTATTAGGGTTAACGAGATCGAATGTCAGTGAAATAAATTGAAGTGACTGCTGAATGAGCTGTTTGTTCAGTTCATTTACATCTTTTAGTTCCACGATGATGTCATTTAGTTTCTCATATAACGAAATGAGCTCTTCTTGATCTGTACCTTCAGCCTTTTCGATACATGCGGTAATGGTTGGGGGGTGATCACTTTGTAAAAATTGAACTGTCGCTTCAATTCGTTTTTCTTCTAATTGAGAAATAGCCTGAATATACTTTTGCTCTAAATTCAGAACCTCTGAAAGAGCATCGATCTCATTGCTTTTCAGCATTTCTGTTTTATCCTTAGACAGCTTTAAAAGCTGTTCATGCAATCCATAGAGACGATGCAGTTCTTCAATAATTATTTTAACTGACATTCACGCTGCTCCCTTTTGTTATTGTTGTTTATAAAAATTCAGCATTTTATCTGCAATGCCTTTTGTGTCTACTTGATATGTTCCGGCTTCAATGCTTTTTTTAATTTGGTCTATTTTATCTTGGCGTTCTCTCATAATATTCGGCACCTTTTGCATTTCGATTGCCTTTTTAGAAATTTCGACTTTATCAGTTGTTTTCGCTTGATTCGATTGCAACGTTTGTTTCTCATATGTTTTCTTGTAAGGATTTACTGGTTGTGTTCCATATCGATTAATTTTCACGGGATTCCTCTCGCTTTCCGTTACAGTCTGTCTTGATTCTATCCATTTTATCGACCAAACTGCAACTTAGTTTAGGGAATCAGTCGTTTTTAGGATTAATGGCATAATAGGTGTCTTTTTTCCTAGATTCAATCTCCCTTTTACGCTCCTCTTCTTGGTTCATTTGGCTGATTTGTGAATGAATATCCTGTTCACATTGGCTGCACAGCTTGTTTTTTCTGATCGGTTTGCCGCATCTTTCACAAGGATAGTTGATATTCGGAAATTGACTAATTTGAAGTCTCTTCAAACGGATAAATTTCAAGATTAATTCTTCATCAACTTCTGTTGCATCTACTATTTCAGGAATCGTTGATTGTCTATTACTTTGCTTCCTCAAGAATTTATAAACGATATCAAAAGAACGTTCTTCTTCTTCAAAGCATTTGTTACAAACCGTTTGGATGGTGGTTTTTAAGAATAGCTGATTACATTGTGGACAGTTTGCCAATTGATTCATAACCAAAACCCCTTACGTTATTTTCTTTTCTTATTATCGGTTGATTATCATGATTTTTTAACTACGTATCAACGTAAAAGAAGAAACACTTTTGGCACCTGCGTTTTTTAAAATTCTTGCCGCATCATAGATGGTTGCTCCCGTTGTATAGATATCATCAACTAATATAATATCTTTTTGAACAATCGCATCTGTGTGCTTTATTTGAAACAGCCCCTTTTGATCCAGGCGTTCATTTTTCTTTTTTTTGGATTGCTTACTTTGATGTATTTTCACGAGTGGCTGCAATATCGGTTTACCTATCATGGAGGCGATGATGACGGACTGATTAAATCCTCTTTCTTTTAGCCTTTCATGACTTAAAGGGATCGGGATCAGCAAAGGTTCTTTCATGCAGAAGGAATACTTAAATGCTGCTTGTACATCTTGTTTAAACAGCTCAACTAAAGCCGTATCACCCCGAAATTTAAATCGGGCAAGGACATCTTTCATCAACTCGTTGTAAGTATAAACTGACCTATTTTTCTCAAGGACTTTCGTAGAATCAGGGCGGTCATTCCATCTATAACAGTCCTGGCACAATTGGTCATTTAACTGCGCCCTTCCGCATGTTGGACAAATAGGGCGTTCAATCTTTACTAAGTGATTCTTACATGCTACACAAAGACGATCATCATTTAATAGAAGTAATGATTTCCATGTAAAAGCAGGCACAAAATGCCCCTCACAAATTGGACAAATCAATTGCTTTCCTTGTTCATCGGCAGGCGGTTTTCACACCTTGGAAATGTGGAGACCTTGGAAGCAGCTTCTGTCAGAATGACCAACATAGCAGTATTCTTCTGTTTATCCACCATCTCAGATTTACTGTAGGATATTTTATCGCTATCTGTTATATATTGCGGCTTCACTTGATTCAGTGAAATCGCTAATACATCTTCCATACACTTTTCACAATGACAAATCATGTTTAATTGGTTGAGATATTGATAGAGGATTTCCTTGAGTAATATTTCTTTTGCATTGAGTAGCATATTTTGTCTCTCCTGCCATGTGTGTATTGTGAATATAATGTACCATGATTTAGTTGAGCCCACACTATTTTTCAGAAAACTCTTTTGCAGCCTTATCATTCATTTTTACGATATGCTTCTTTGCTTGTTTCATACTTCTTGTTAAACCAAAATGAAAAAAGAAAACATCTCCTGTAAAATAATCAGGATGTCTACCTGCTCTTCCAGAAATCTGAACAAGTGCACTCTCTGTAAAAATAGTAGATTCTGAACCTAGTACCCCCACTTGAACATTTGGTATGGTTACGCCTCTTTCTAGAATAGTGGTTGTAACTAGCACATCGTATGCGTAATCTCTGAAGTGCTGAACCTTTTGTTTCCTGTCTGGATCATCAGCAGATACTCCCTCTACGTTTAGGGAGTGTTCTTGAAGAATCTTCGTTACCTTCTTCATGGAAGCAATTGAAGGAACAAAAAGTAACACTCTTCTCTCCTTTTTGATATGTCTCTGCATCCAACTCATCACTTTAGAAGGCAGCTGATTCTTTTTTAATTTCTTTTTCCATTGTCCAATCCATTGAAAAGACGGAACCGGTAACGGTTGTTGATGAAAACGCAAAGGAATTTTTATCGCTTCCAGTTTTCTACGAGAAACCTCTCTTGTCATTTTTTTAGAGGGGGTCGCACTTAAATAAATCCTAATCCCTCCTTTCTTTCTCATCGCCTTTTGAACAGCAAACTGGAGGCGTTCATCCATTGAATAAGGAAAGGCATCGACTTCATCCACAATAAGCACATCAAATGCATTTTTATATCTCATCAGTTGATGGGTTGTGGCGATCACAAGTGGTGCTATTTGGAATCTTTGAGAACTGCCGCCATAAAGAACGGCTATTTTCATTCCTTGAAATGCTTTCCTAAGCCGTGGTTCGAGTTCAAGCACAACATCTGTTCTAGGTGTCGCAATACAGACACTCATTCCTTGTTTTAACGCATATTCGATTCCGTGAAAAAGCACCTCTGTTTTCCCTGCCCCGCAAACCGCCCAGACGAGTAGATCAAATTTATTTTTAATCGCTTCGATCATTTTTTCTGACGCTCTTTTTTGTCCTTTAGACAGCTCACCCTGCCATGTTAATTCGGCTCGACATATTTCTACCATTTGTGGCCCCGCCCATTCATAAAGAAATCCACATTCAGTCACTTTCCCCATCATGATGCATGACCTACAATACACACAATCTTTTTGACACACTTCACACGGAGAGTAAGCAAAGTACCGTTTGTGTGATACACCACACCGGAAGCATGTAAAACCATTTGCTTTCCTCTCAATGGCAGGTGTCCGATTGACTAAGCCTTTCTCCTCCAGCCAATCCAAATTGGACTGTGAGCACCTTGTTTCAATGGTAAGTAGATGACGTGAATACAGCTGCCGCCTTAGTTTCATTGCTTTGTCCATATTCAACTTCACCAAACACCTTTCAATTGATGTTTGCCTATTATGCGCAAAGACACGACCTTTCGTCCAACAGGTAAAATAGAAAAACAAAACCCCTTTTCTATAAGAAAAGAGGTTTTTTAGGATTTATCTAAACACCCAGCCAAGAGCTAAAGAGCCTTCACCTAGATGAGTGCCGATCACAGCACCAAAGTAGCTTTTATAAAATTCAACATGAGGATATTTTTCTGATAAGTGCGCAATTAATTCATCTGCTTCTTCTTCTCTATTACCATGTATCAGTGTTGCTCTCATCGGTACACCACGTGATGCATCTTCATCAAATAATTCAAAAACACGTGAAATGGCTTTTTTGCGTGTGCGAATCTTCTCAAAAGGGACAATTAGCTTGTTGTCAAAATGCAGGATAGGCTTTACCTTTAAGAGGCTTCCAATGAAAGCCTGAGCACCATTTAATCTGCCGCCTCTTTGCAAATGAGTTAAATCGTCTACCATAAAATAAGCTCGCTGACTTTTTTTTAGGTCATTTAGATGTGCTAACACTTCTTCTAAAGAAGCACCATCTTGGATTTTTTCAGCAGCTGCTAACGCATAAAAGCCTTGTGCCATACAGCTTGTTTCTGTATCAAACGGGTAAATGTCAATTCCGTCCACTAGATCATTCGCTGAGGCAGCACTATTATATGTTCCACTAATTCCACTTGAAAGGTGAATACTAATCACGGCATCGTATGTTTCACTTAGTTTTTCATATAAGGCTATTAATTCACCGAAAGCAGGCTGAGAGGTTGTTGGAAGATCTTTATGCTTTTTAATTTCTTCATAATATGTCTTCCAGTCCATTTCTATTTCTTCACGGTATGATTCGCTGTCAAAGATGACATTAAGGGGGATCATATGAATATCGTGTTTATCACGCAGCTCTTGTGGTATATAAGCAGTACTGTCTGTTACAACGGCTATTTTCATTCTTAAATACCTTCCTTATTCGTTAAGTTACTCTTTTTTTATTTTAAAAGAATGATCATTTTTTTCACTAGATTTATAATAGTAATCAAAAAAGCCTGCCTAATCAATAGGCAAGCCCGCTATATCCGAAAAAGACTCCTTCTCCTGCCTATCATTTCTCTCCAGCTAAAATGTGAGAGAACAAAGAACAGGCGAAACAGGAGTACTTGTCCGGAACATTATCTCATTTCTACCCAGCCGTTTTTAATAGCCACAACAACAGCTTGTGTACGGTCGTTTACATTCATTTTTTGCAAAATGTTACTCACGTGGTTTTTGACTGTTTTCTCACTAATAAAGAGCGATTCACCGATTCCTCTGTTGCTCTTTCCGTCAGCTAACATCTGAAGAACTTCACATTCACGTCTCGTTAAGATATGAAGTGGTCTGCGAATTTCAGGATAAACCTCGTGCTGTGGATGTGCTGAAACACCACTAGTCGCTAAGCGTCGGAATTCATTTACTAAGTTATGAGTGACTTTCGGATGTAAATAAGAGCCTCCGTCAGCTACAACTTTCACTGCTTCAATGAGCGTGTCTGCATCCATTTCTTTTAACAGGTAGCCTCTCGCCCCTGTTTTTAATGCATGTGTTACATAGTTTTCATCGTCATGAATAGATAGAATAATGACTTTGGATTCGGGATAAAGCTCAACTAGCTGCTTTGTAGCCTCAACACCATTTACATTCGGCATATTAATGTCCATAATGACAACATCCGGATGATAGTGTTCTACGATACGTGCAGCTTCGTCGCCGTCGTCTCCTTCTGCAACTACTTCAAAAGTAGGTTCAAAATCTAAAATCCGTTTGACACCTTCACGGAATAATTGGTGATCATCAATAATTACAATATTTACTTTAGTCACAAGCTACGCCTCCCCATGTTTATTGTTCTACACCTGAACTTTATGGTCAATATGTCTTTTGACTCTATTTTACAATTTTATTTTGCAATGCTAATGGCACGCGAATCATGATGAATGTCCCTAGACCTATTTTTGAATCTATGGTCATTTTACCTTCCAGTAAGTCTACGCGTTCTTTCATGCCAAGTAAACCGAAGGATTTGTTTTTGTTTGTTTTCACATCTTTCATATCAAAGCCTTTTCCATCATCTTTAATAATTAAAGTCACAAAGTCTTTCGTTACTTCTACTTTGACGGAGATTTCTTCAGCTTCAGAATGCTTTAATGAATTTGTGACAGCTTCTTGGGCTAGTCTAAACAGTGCCACTTCAAATTGAGAAGCAATTCTTTCGCTTTCTGTATCGCCTAGGCATTGGAACGTAATTTTGGTTTTTCCGTCATACTCTTCAATTGTGTTTAAGTATTTTCTCAGTGTCGGAATGAGACCCAAATCATCTAAAGCCATTGGTCTTAAATCATAAATGATTCTTCTTACTTCGTACAGTGCATTCCGCACATTCTGTCTAAGGCTTCTAATTTCTTTAAAGCCTTCTTCTGTACCACGGTCTCTAAAAATCCGTTCAATTAGTTCGGAACGCATCATCACGTTTGCTAGCATTTGAGCAGGGCCGTCATGAATTTCTCGAGACACTCTTTTGCGTTCTTCTTCTTGGGCTTCAATAATCCTTAGCCCAAAATCTTGTTTTGCCTGAGCATCTTCAAGTAAAACGCCGACTTGGCGTAAATCCTGGTTGAGATAGTTGAGAACAACTGTGATCTGACTCACAAGCGTTTCAGAGCGTTCAATGACGTCTTGTAAGCTTAATAATCGTCTTTCCAGATCGTCTCTTCTTTCTCTCAGCTGCTTCTCGCGCTGCTGGATCATGGTGAGCTCCACTTGCAGATTATGTGCTTTTTCGTAGGCTTCTCTTATTTCTTCTTCACTGAATTTGTTGAAGTTTCGGCTGACCTCAGATAAGCGATTTCTAGCATGCCTTGTATGAACTTCTAGTTTATCCCCAAAATCAATTACTTCGTTTACTTGCTGCTTGATTTGCTTCAGCTCTTCTACTAGGTTTTCATATTGTTGACGGGACTGTTCGCCAATTCTGAATACTTCGTCCTTGCTGCCATCAACTGTACTTAGCATTTTCATGATGATTGAATCCAATATTTTCGGATCCATTTTGGGTGTTGTCATGGCTTTTCCCTCCCGTAACAGTGATGTCATCTTTTTTTATTATAAATGTCATTGATCTGCAATTTATGTCGAATTATAATGAAAGAATGCGTATAAATCATGAAGTTTTTATGGCGACCCTTTTTCCACTCCTATCATCATAACAAAATACGCTGTGAAATTCTAAAACCAATGCAAATTTTCTCTAGTCTTACAATTTGCTTGTCAGGAGGGTATGTCTTTTGCTGAATCGCTATCTTACAGTAAAAAGTCGTGGCGAGCATGAGATCGTCATTGAAAAATCACGTTTTATTTGTCACATACAACGTGCTGTCTCAGAAGAAGAAGCACAGGCATTTATACAATCCATTAAAAAACAACATTGGAATGCCACACATAATTGCTCAGCCTATCTCATCGGTGAACATGACCTGATTCAAAAAGCGAATGATGATGGTGAACCAAGTGGTACAGCAGGTGTGCCAATGCTTGAAGTGTTAAAAAAACGGAAGCTGAAAGATACAGTCGTTGTGGTCACTCGTTATTTCGGCGGTATTAAGCTAGGCGCCGGTGGATTGATTCGTGCCTACGGAAAATCTGTATCAGAAGCTATCAATCATGTTGGTATGGTAGAGCGCTGTTTAATGCGTACGATGCACACAACAATAGATTATACATGGCTTGGAAAGGTAGAGAATGAGCTTAGAGCCTCATCTTTTCAGCTAAAAGAAATCCATTATGCAGAAGATGTTATTTTTGAGACATATGTAGAAGAAACACAAACAGAGCAGTTCATTGAGTGGATGACTGAGCTGACAAATGGAAAGAGTGTTACAAAAGAAGGCGAACTTATTTATTTAGAGAAGGACATTGGTCCGATAAAGGAGACAGATGAATGGCACAACGAGTAAAAGTGCGTGTACGAAAGAAAAAGAGTAAGAAGAAGAAAATTTTCAAACGTATTCTGGTCTTATTTTTGCTTCTTATCATCTGCATGGGCGGATTTGCAGTATATAAAATAGTCAATACACTCCAGGCTGCCGACAAAACATATGATGAACTAGACCGCGGGGAGAAATCGAAGCTTCGTGATGCTGTCATTGATATTAAGAAGAAGCCGTTCTCCGTTTTATTTGTCGGAATTGAGGATTATGCTACTGATGGTGATCACGGCCGTTCAGATTCACTTATTGTCGCAACAATTAACCCGCAAGACAAAACGATGAAAATGGTTAGTATCCCTCGTGACACTCGTGTACAGCTTGCAAGTGACACGACAGGAAATAAAGAAAAGATCAATGCGGCCTTTGCTAAAGGTGGAAAAGACGAAACGATTGAAACTGTCGAACAATTCTTGCATATTCCAATCGATAAATATGCCACAGTAGATTTTGACGGCTTCAAGGATGTCATTGATGAAATGGGTGGAATTGATATCGATGTCCCATTTGACTTCAATGAAAAAAGTGATGTTAAAAAATCGAAAAAGATTTACTTCAAAAAAGGCAATATGCACTTAAACGGGGAAGAAGCACTCGCTTACGCGCGGATGAGAAAACAAGATCCTCGCGGTGATTTTGGACGTAACGATCGTCAGAAACAAATTTTACGTGCAATGATCGACCAAATGTCGAAGCCAAATAACATTGCGAACGTGGATAATATCGCAAAAGAAGTAAGTGATCACATTACGACCAATTTCCGTATCACAGAAGGACTTGCTCTTCAGCAAATCTACGGCGGATTTAAAGGAGACGACACAGAAACCCTTTCTATTAAAGGAACAGATCTTTATTTAGGGCCAAATCGAACGTATTACTTTGAGCCAGACCCAACCAATTTAGCTAACGTACAAAATGAATTACGGACGCATTTAAAGCTTCCTTCTGAATCTTCGACTGAAACAGATTCACAAACCAATTCAACCTCTAGTGAAACAGGATCGTCTGATACTGCGAATCCTCCTACAACTTCATCAGGACAATAAAGAAACAGCCCTGTTCCTAGGAACGGGCTGCTTTTTTATTGTCTTTTGACCATTCGTTTATAAAATTTCGTAAATGGTTTGAACTCTTCGTTCACCAAACCTGTGACTTCGGCAATCACTTGCATGAACATGACCAGTAAAAAAATAATGATCAGTGATAACCAAATGGTGGCGCTTGTCAGCAAAATCGCACTTAAGCTAAAGACTAAACCAATCATGTAAATGACGATAACAGCCATGCGATGGGACAAGCCAAAGGCCATCAGTCTATGATGAATATGAGATTTGTCAGGCGCTGAAATCGGCTGTTTGTTTAAGATTCGTCTAATGATGGCAAAGGTGGTATCGAAAATAGGCACTCCTAAGATGATCACTGGGACAACAACACTAAACAAAGTGACACTTTTGTATAGCCCTAAAAGAGACAGCACCGAGATCATATAGCCTAAAAACAGCGAGCCGGTATCCCCCATAAAAATCTTTGCCGGATGAAAGTTGTAAAAGAGAAAGCCGATGGTACTTCCAATGACAACAAGAGATAAAGAAAGAATCAGAATTTTATCAGCAGAAAATGCCATCACTGCAATCGTTGATAAACCGATGACAGAAATACCGGCAGCCAGTCCATCAAGGCCGTCAATTAAATTAATGGCATTTGTGATTCCAACAATCCATAACACGGTTAGGGGATATGCCATCCAGCCTAACTCAATTCGATCTGTTAAAAAAGGAACAGAGAAAAAGTCCATTTTTAAGCCCGTGCTCACAATCAAACAAGCAACAAGGACTTGTACGAGAAACTTAAATCTTGCACTCAAATTATATTTATCATCAAATATACCTAGAATGACGATGAGTACAGCGCCAACTGAAATTGCTGTAATTTTATTATGTAGAAACAGCCCGCCTGCTAATGCTCCAGCCGCTACCCCAATAAAAATTGCCAAACCGCCCATTCGAGGCATAACTTTATCATGAACTTTTCGTTTATTCGGCTGGTCCACTGCACCAATCTTAATTGCAAACTTTTTGACGATTGGTGTCACAATTAAAACTGTAGCCAGAGAGACAAAAAACGCTAATAAGGCGCGTTCGTAATCCATAGGTCAGTCTCCTTCTAAATTGAAATCTGTATTTTGTATATTGGCCGCTCTTTCCATTATACAATTGAATAGAGGATGATCACAAGCTCCCCCTGTGAAGAAGAACCAAATAAAAACGCACAATCCCTGATGAATTATGCGTTTTCTTTAATATTCGTTAGTTCCACCATGTTTGTGAACAGCGCATGCCAATCTTTTTTCTTCGCACGGCTTTGTCTAAGATGTCTATAGGTCATGTCGTCTTTTTTGCTGATCACGTTTTGGCAGGCTTCTACGAAGAGCGCAGGATCTTCGCCCTCTAAATATTCATACACATCACTCTCTTTTAGCCTTTCCGTTGACGGAAGATTTAAACCGACAACCGGTATTCCGGCAGCTAAAAATTCATATAGCTTGAGCGGGAACACAGCTTGATTGTAAGGAGATTGTTTGTATGGCATCATGCCTACATCAATCAGCTTCATATACGCAGGCACTTCTTCTGGTGCAACAGCACCTGTCCAAATTACATTCGGCAATTTGAGTGCATGCTGAAAAGATGGATCACCATTTGTTCCATCCGGACCAACAAATAAAAATGTCCAATCTGGCTTCGTGCGGGCAGCTTCAGCTATCATGTCAAAATCAAGCTTTGGCTTGATGCCTCCAATAAAACCAAGAACGGTCCCTTCTCTTCCTTTCAGCACATCCTCCTTACACGGAAGATTGCTTTTCGCAAATACATCATATTCGACGCCATTTTCCACCGTAAACACATCTTTCGGTTCACCCATGAGACGTTTTTTGATCTGATCGTGTAAGTATTGAGAAGAGCATGTAATGCTGTGTGCGTATTTGATGATTCGATTTTCTGCTTTGACAATGACACGCTGCCTCATGTAAGAAAGCATGTTATTTTTGCCGCTTATCGGCTCTCCCCACAGGTCACTGCAATCATAGACAATATGTTTCCATTCAAATAAAGAAGATAAGAGCGGAAAGCCAGGAAACGTATACCATAAGCAAACTGTGGTCCCCTTCTTTTCCTCCTGCCGCAAATGCTCAAGAAGAGGGGACAATTTATGAATATAGAACATGTCTTGATATCGACCAAAGCGAAAAAATTTGCTCTTAAGCACATCAGGAATGGTCAATTGCTTCATTCGATCGGTAATGGGCTGAAAGGGAGCTGTATGACGAGTTGCAGATGGGCATACCCAGATGACCTCTTTCGTTTCTGGATCAGATGCTAGAAATTCCGCCAATCGATGCCGTCTGTACCTCAGGCCGTCCTGTCCCCATTCTCCCGTCGCTACGATAACATGTATGATCGAGTCTGCTTTCACCTTTATCACCTTTTTTCCCTTCTGTTTATAAGCGCTTCTTCACAGCATTTGTCGCATAGTGCATAAAACACCAAGATGCTTTGACAAAATGAAGCTGCTCAATTTCTCTATAGACGAACCACGTTTTTTTCGCTGCTTTCCACTTATTACTGGAGATCGAGTTTCCAACGATGCGGTATTCACTAAGCGGTTCACTTATACCATAGGCTGTAAATCCTCTTTTTAAAATTGACAGCCACGTAGCTAAATCCTGTCTTGTGCGGATATTTGGCATTTCTACCTGTCCTACCTTGTGAAGGTCAAGCATCACCGTTAGACAGCCGATAATGGTATTTTTCAAAGCTTCATTATAGGTCAATCTCGTTGGTGCAGTGACGGTTTTTTCTAGCGGTTCTCCATTTTCTGCAATGATGTCATATGCCGTAAAAGTAAAGGCATAATCATTTGTCAGCATGAAGTCTATCTGTTTTTCGAGCTTCGTTTCTTTCCATTTATCATCGCTGTCTAAAAAAGCGATAAAGCGTCCTTTTGCCTGTTTGATGGCTGCGTTTCTAGCAATGGCGGCTCCCCCGTTTTGCTCTAAATAAATGACGTTGATTCTGTCGTCCACTTGACTTACATCCTCAAGCAGCTTCCTTGTTCCATCTGTTGAACAATCATCTGCAATGATCAGCTCCCAATTAGAATAGGTTTGGGCAAGGACGGAATGAACTGTATCCGTTAAATAACGTTCCGCATTATAGGCCGGTGTAATGATTGATACTAACGGTTGCTTGTTCACCTAGACTCATCTCCAGTTCATCATTAAGATTCTTTGAACACTTCGGGTAAGACCACAAACATGAGCGAGATGCTAAAGCCAATGACAAGTCCAAGCAGTGCCCGCTTTTTCGCTGACATGCCTTTATTGCCTTCATCAAGAACTTGGGCGGGATCCACAATCTTCGCCTGCTTCATTCCGAGCTTTGTCGACTCCAATTCATATAAAAATCGTTCTTTATCTACTTTGGAATCATTGCTGACAGATTCGTCTTCAAGAGCAGCTAATCTGCTTTCAATCACTTGCTGCCTTTTTGTAAATAATGCTTTGTCTTGCTTCAAAAATGTATCTGACATCTGCTTCACGACAGCTAAAGCATGAGCCTTACCGGCATCAGTGAAAGACAGCTGTAATTGTGTATCTGATTGATTGGTGAGAATCAAACGGTTTTTCGCGTCCTGCCTTTCCTCTTCCTTGACATCACTGAGTGCTTCATCCAGAAATGCATCGCTTTTTAATAAAGATGTCACTTCTGCCATATTGTTATACACCCCGTCATCATATTTACCAAGTGTGAGGGTAACAGCAGCTGTGTAACTAGACTGATGGGCTGTTCCTTTGGCAAAAAAGAAACCAAAAGCGCCTAAGACGACAGGCAGCAGCACGATCCATACGATATACTTTTTGATTCGCTTCCCTATTCTAGATATGAAACCAGACATGTTCATTCTCCCAACATTGACGTATTTGCTTTCTGACATCGTTGTTTGTTTTTCAACATATTCACCGCTGCGATCACCAGTCCTAAAAAGACCCAGTGGAAATATAAATTCGAGACAGAACTAGGACTGATACTTGAAACGAGAAAGCTCAGCATGGCTGCAAACAAACCTTCAATCATCATTTTTGCTGATCTTGTGTCAGCCCATTGATATTGTTTATACAGCGTGAACATGAGATAAGCGTAGACGGAGATATAGCCCAGCATGACCGCAAATCCAAAGTTCGTCATCACTTCCAGCAGCCAATTGTGCACTTCAACGACTTGATCTGTATCAAAGATCGAAAAGTGGGCTAAGTAGTAAGACACATTCCCCGCTCCGACCCCGAACCCGTATGAATCCGTAAAGAAATGCCAGGCATTTTTAATCAGATTCGCTCTCGCAATGTTGGAGGGAAGTGGTTCACTAAAAGAATGCGCGACCTGAGAAGCGAGAAACAAGTCATAAAAGACCGAATATATCTTGGCTGAAAAAGCAGCGATACAGATAACACCAAGTCCGCCTGCTGCGACGAGTGACCACTTTTTGAGAAAGCGGGGCATTAGCAGCCACACATAGATTGCCACCCCCGCAAATATGCCTAGTAAGCTGGCACGGGATTCTGTTAACAAAATGAGATACAGTGCTGCGATTGCGCCTAGTAATCCAAACGCTTTGAAATAGCCATTTTTCATTTGCCGCATGCACGCTAGATACAAGAAAAAGCTAATAGATAAAAACGTCGCAAAGTCATTTTGATTAAAAAAGACAGATGTAGGATAGTGCTGTTTATACGCTGGCCCAAGATATAATGAGGTATTCGGCAAATGGTTCAAAGTAAAGTGATTATAAAACCCAATACCCATGACAAATACGGTCATGACCAGCCAAATGCTATAAAAGGTGACCACTTGATCGATGCGTTGAATGTACATGACCACAAGAAAGATAAACCCCATCCCCATTGCAAGCAGGGACATATATTTCAGGCCGTCTGTCACCGAATGTGCCCACAGCAGTGAAATCAGCCCGTAAAGAAACCATGCGGCGAAAAAACCAAGAATCCCTTTTACACGAATTTTCTGCCACTGCGATATGTACGTCCCCTTATCTCTCATCCGCCATATGAATAAAGCAAAGGCGGCAATGAGCATGATACGATAGAGAAAAAGACTAAAAAACCCGGCACTAATCGAAAAGAACGCGTTGTTGAGAAAGGTCAATGCAATCAAAAGATAGATGGCTGACATGAACACTTGCTCACCGTTCATGTATAGCTTTATCAACACGAGAAAAACTGTCAGGACCAAGAGCAGGACCGGAATGGCGACGATCTTTTTTAACCCGGCAGGCTGCGCAGACGCCATTTGCATAAGCCCTATCCCTGCTGCGAGCAATATACATCCGATCATGAATTGCCATGCTGTTTGTTTCACACTCATACCCATTTTCCTCCTAAGCACCCCATCCGATTTGAGGGATTAAGCCTTGACTTCCTGTTTATAGTAGGAAATGGTACGAGCCAAACCTTCCTGTAAACTGACAACAGGCTCCCATGCTAAGACTTGTTTTGTTTCCTCATTTGCCAATGTACTATGCACAATATCTCCTGCACGCTGCGGCTTGTAAATCGGTTCAAGCTCTGATCCCGTTACCTGCTTCATCGTTCGAAACAGTTCATTGACAGTGATGGAATCACCACACGAGATGTTTAAACAAACGTTTGATTGGGCTGTTAAAGCTGCAACATTCGCTGCTGCTAAATCACCCACATAGATGAAATCTCTTGTTTGTTCCCCGTCCCCAAAGATAAAAGGCGCCTCATGTTTTGCAAACTTATCCGAGAAAATAGAGACAACACCGCCTTCGCCAAGTGCGTCTTGGCGCGGACCATATACATTGCTGTACCGCAGAATACAATAGTCCACATCATAGAGTGATTTTGCTATTTCTAAATATCGCTCTACTGTCAGTTTCGCTAAGCCGTAAGGTGAACCAGGCTTCAGCCTGTGAGCGGTGTCCACTGGCAGATACACTGGATCTCCATAAACAGCTGCCGATGAGGCAAAGATCACTTTCTCCACTCCTGCTTCGACTGCTGCTTTCATGACGTGCAGAGACCCTTTTATATTCACTTCTTCGTCATAAACGAAATTCTGAACTGAAATGGCTACACTCACTTGTGCTGCTAGGTGAATAATATAATCTGGTGCGATTTGTTTAATCAAATCAATCGTTTCTGGCTTTGTGATATCTGCCTCCATGCATTGAATAGAGAGATGGGCAATATTTTCACGAGATCCAGTTGAAAAGTTATCAAGAATGATGGGCTCATAGCCTTTTTCTAGTAAAGCCTCTACCGTATGTGACCCAATAAATCCGCTTCCCCCAGTAACCAATACTTTCTTCATCCAAGTTCCCCCTGTTATTGTGCCTTTGATACCAATTCTGCTTCCCATACACCTGGGCGGCCGATAGACTGGTAAATAAATCCTCTCTCTTTCATTTCTGCTGGATCAAACAAATTCCTTCCATCAATTACAATCGGTGAACGAAGCAGCTGCTTGATCTGATCTTTATCCATCTTCTGTACGTCATCCCATTCTGTTAGGACAAGACAGGCATCCGTATCCTTTACCGTTTCATACAGGTCATTGCTGAAGACCGCCTGCGGACCAAGCTCTCGTTCTGCTTCCACATAAGCAATCGGATCATAGGCTTTCACAAAAGCACCTAGCTCTCTTAGCATCGGAATAATATCTAATGCAGGCGCGGAACGTATATCATTCGTATTCGGTTTGAAAGCGAGACCTAAGACGGAAATGGTTTTTCCCTTAATATCACCGAACACACTCATCAGTTTACTGACAAGATGAGCTCTTTGGTGGTTGTTCGTTTCAATGACAGATTCGATCAGCTTAAACCGGTAGCCGGCTGTTTCGGCAATTTTGAGAAGAGCCATCGTATCCTTCGGAAAACAAGAGCCCCCAAATCCAATGCCTGCTTTTAAAAATTTATGCCCGATCCGGCTGTCTAATCCAACTCCTTCACTGACTTTTTCAACGTCAGCGCCTACCCGCTCGCAAATATTTGCAATGTCATTGATGAATGAGATTTTTGTGGCAAGCATGGCATTTGCAGCATACTTAATCATTTCAGCACTTTCTAAGTTGGTCTCCACCACCTCTGTTTGAAACGGATCATGCAATCTTTTGATGATGGCTGAGGCATGAGTGCTTGTCGCTCCAATAACCGCCCGCTCCATGTTCATCGTGTCTTGAATCGCCGAGCCTTCTCTGAGGAACTCTGGATTAGATACGACGTCAAAAGGATATTTACTGCGCGATGCTTTTTCAACAATGGCTTGAACAAGCCGGCCTGTTCCAACGGGCACTGTGCTTTTATTGACGATGATTTTATAGCCATTCAGATGTTCACCGATCGTTTGAGCGACAGCTTTTACGTACGTTAAATCTGCTTCCCCCTGTGGTGTCATCGGTGTCCCTACGGCAATATAGATAATCTCTGATTCCCTTATGGCGGCAGGAATATTGGTTGTAAAAAATAATTTTCCTTCTTCCGTATTTTTTTCAATCAATTCCTTTAAACCTGGTTCATAAATAGGAACGACACCGCTTTTTAAGCTGTTGATTTTTGATTCATCAATGTCACAACAGATGACACGATTTCCGATATCAGCAAAACAAGTACCCGATACTAACCCGACATACCCTGTTCCAATCACAGCGATTTTCTTCAACATTTTTCATCCTCTCAGTAAAAGCATATTGTCCGTTCCAAGCTGTTTATCTATCTATCATTCTTTGCACATTTCATCTTGTTTAAACGATGGATGAAGCACCTTTTCATATTGCTGAATGAGATGTTTTGCATTATTTGCTGATGAATATTCTGTATGAACCATTTCATGAAGCTCATTCTTCATTTGCTTATTCCAGCTGTTTTCATAAAGACAGGCGTGAATCGCTTCTTTTAACTGACTCGTCGAACGCGGTTCAACGAGCAGGTGTTGATAGGCAGAAAATAAGGATGGAAGACCACCAACCCGTGTCGCAACGACAGGTACTTTTAAAGCGAGCGCCTCCAGAACAACGGTTGGCATTCCTTCACTATAGGAAGGGAGTGCAAACAGATCGGCTGCCATTAAGTAGTTTTTCACCTGCTCATTCGGCACCTGCCCTGGGAGTATAATAGATGCTCCAGCCCGTTCTGCGAGCTCCTTTGCAAGGGGGCCTTTTCCGACAAAGACGGCTTTCACACCCTCCATGCCGCTGACAGCATCAGCTAATTCAAACAAGCCCTTCTCTTTCACTAAACGCCCGATGTAGACAACGAGCTTGTCGTGAAGCGGTAAATTTAACTGCTGCCTGATGCCTTCTTGATCTTCTTCCGTTTTAGAAAAAGACTGGAGCGGAATACCGAGCGGAAGAAATGTCGCTTTCACCTTTGTCATATCATTTGTCTTTTTTGCCAGTTCCTCACTCACCGTCAGAACAGCAGATGCCTGTTTCACCGCAGTTTCAAAGGCTGCCTGTGCCCCTTGGCTATAGCCCGGATACACGTTCACATCACTGCCGTGTAACGTCAGAAGATAAGGGATTTGCGTTTCTTTCTGAATCACAGCCGCTGCTCCGCCAGACGGCATGGCAAAGTGCGCATGGATCAAGTTTGGCGACAGCTCATAACGCTCCATGGTGCGCAGAACGGAAGCTGCGATTCGTTTACTCGGCTGCGCCCATTTCAGCTGTCCAGGTAGCGCCGTATAATGCGGCCTGTATACCGTCACGCCATTCCTCACTTCCTGTTCAGGCAGATCTTTTTTCTGCCGATAGGATGCCTTGAGCATCCGTAAAACCGGTGGATTCACTGGATTGGGACAAATGACAGTCACTTCTATTCCTTGTTTGTGCAGCTCCTGCACTTGTGTTTCATGAAACACGCCTTCACTCGGATGTTTTTCACTTGGATATACACTTGTCAGCCATAGCACCTTCATGACGAACGACCTCTTCTCAGTAATTTGCCTGCAGCCTGCGGATACATTTTGATAAGCAGCAAGCCATACAATGCGGCACTGAAACAAACAGTCAATAGTAATTGAAGTGAAATACCTGCTGATGTCAGTTTCATTCCTTGATGTAAAACTACCGCACAGACTGCCATCAGCAGCGTCATGACAGCAGGCTTTCCAAGTGATTTTAAATACACTTTCATATCGAGCTGAATGACATACGCCATAAGCCACCTGCCGACAATAAAGTTGAGCAGACTGACACCTGAGTAGATCCATGCTACTGTGAGCAAATTCCCCGTAGTGACACCTGCATATAATGCGCATCCATACACGATGAGCATCCCCGTATCCCAATAAAAGGCTAAGTCCGCTCTCCCTTTTGCAAGGAGTATTGAACCGTTTGGATTCATTAGCACACGCAAAAGGCCGACAATACACAAAATATCCAGAACAGGAACCGCTACTAGCCACTTCTCTCCAAACACCACTTCGATAAAGCTATCTGATACGGCAGCAAGGCCGATTAATAATGGAAAACTAATTAATGCGAGCATATTTGTCATACTCAGGAAGCCCTCACGCAGCATGGAATGATCACGCTGACTTTTTGCGAAAACAGGGAACGCCACTCTCGTCACAATCGGATTAATCTTCAGCACGGGAATCGTCACAATTTGATAAGCCAAGCTGTAAATGCCTAACGCTTCCGCTCCAAGAAATCGGCCGATCAAAATCATGTCGATGTTCGCCCCTGCTCGATTGACAAGTCTAGATGCGAGCTGGAATGCACCGAATGAGAAAAATCCCTTCACTTCCCCTAATGCAAAAACAGGTGATGGACGCCACTTCTTCCAATATGCGGCTGCGTACATGAGACCTTTTCCTGATTGCAGCAGCACTTGAGAGATGACATAGGCAACAATCGGATTCATGAAGAAGGCGAGAGCGAGTAAAACGAGCAGCGATATCATGGTCGCAATGGTTTCAATGGTACTTAATGTTTTAAAGGCTAAGTCTTTTTGCATCATATACTGGTACTGCTGGCCAATCGGCGCGATCAGAAACATGATCGATAATAGCTTGAGCAGCCCCTCTAGCTCTGGCCGGTTATAAAAAGCGGCAATCATTGGGCTTAGCAGGATGAGCAGACAAAATAAGATAATCCCTGTGAGCAGGTTGATCCAATATAATGTAGATAATTGACGTTCTGTCATTTGTTCCTTTTGAATGATTGCTGCGCCAATCCCTAGATCAAGTAAAATCTGCGTAAATATTGTGACAGTTGTGATCATGCCAACGAGTCCAAATTCTTTCAGTGACATCACGTTCCCTAAAAAGGCGAACTGTGTAATTTGGATGATGGTGATGATCAATGCGGACAAGCTTGTCCATTTCGCCCCGCCTAGTATGCGTTTTTTCATACTTGCCATTACTCTTCCCTACTTTACTTATCTGGCTCCGTCACCAGTCATGATGACTTTTAACGTTTTTACCATAATCTTCGTGTCGAGAGAAAATGTCAAGTTTTGAATATACTGTAAGTCATGTGTTAATTTTTCACTTGGACTCATTTCATATCCGCCATTTACTTGAGCAAGACCTGTCAGCCCCGGCTTTACCGCCAATCTTTTTGTGAAGCCTGGAATCGTCCGATTAAATTCTGCGGTAAACATTGGTCTTTCCGGCCGCGGGCCTACGATACTCATTTCTCCTTTTAACACGTTGATAAATTGCGGGAGTTCATCAATTCTTGTTTGACGGATGAATGCCCCCACTTTGGTGATACGCGGGTCATTTTTTTGAGCCCATTTCGCTCCACCGCTTTCTGCATCGGTTCTCATCGATCTAAGCTTCCATAGTTTAAAGTAAACACCGTCTTTTCCGACCCTTTCCTGCATATAAAAGGCTGGCCCTGGTGTTTCTAACTTAATCAAAAGAGCAAACAGCAAAATGATCGGCGTACTCAACATCAATCCGATGAACGAGAACATTAAATCTATGAAACGTTTTGCAAACAAATAACGAACCATATGTTCTGTTAAGGCAAAAGAATGATTTCGTCTCACTTCATATTCTCTGTAAAGATTCATCGCTTTCTCTGCACTCACTGACCTGCACCTCACCATTCAAAGTAGTTGTTGTGTAAAGAGATGTTCTATGAAAGTCAGTTTAGCAGAGCAACATTAAGCAAATGTAAATGGGCTGTTAAGTCTTGTAAAACTGTGTTAAGAATGTGCACTTATATCAAGTTATGCCCTTTTCAACGTAAAAAAGACCCGCAATTATGCGGGTCTCCGGGTCTTTTCTTTATTTTGCTTTGACGGATTCGATGGTTTTCAATCGAAGTGTTCCGTTTGCATCTTTTGTATAGGTGACTTTCACTTTTGATTCCTCTTTTAAGCTGTTCACTTGTTTAGAAAACGTATTGCCAAATTGAATGGCTACTTCTTTTCCATCAATGTTGACAGCAATTGTATGTCCATCAGCCAAACCGACATATGTGCCTTCTTTGGTGACTTCATTTTTCTTATTTGTTGTTGATTCTTTCTTTGTTTTAGACTCGGCTTTTGATTGATCCTTAGCAGGCTCTTCTTCTTTTGTGATTTCTTTACTTGAGCTGTCTTTTGACTCTTCATCAGATTGACCTGCCGGCTCTTCTTTTTGAGCTGCTGTTTCTTTGCTTTGATCATCCGTTTTTTCATTTGATGATTGATCTTCTGTTTTTTCGTCTGAAGCCTTATCTTTGTTTTGATCAGCCGCTTCAGTTGTTTCTTTTTTGCTGTCATCCTTATTGTTGTCGCTTGATTGATTTGTTGTGCCGCATGCTGTGAGCAATACGCCTAAAAGCAATACTAGAAACGGCATTGTGATTAATTTTTTCAAGATCGTCACCTCTTCATGATTTGTCGGTTTACTGTCGCTTGAAGATTTATGTGTAAACCATTCATCTTCTATGTTTCAATTATAACAAACATAATCAAAAATGAAATGTATTTTTAACTTGACAACTTTCATTTATGGACTTTTGAAAAAAGGCTGCCGAGAGACGTTCTCGAGCAGCCTAAGAGGAGTATCTGAGGCACCCCTCAGGTTGATGTTTACTTATCTAAAATAACCTGATACGCCGCTTGAAATGCCTGACGCTAATCGATCTTTATACGTAGCAGATTTCAAGATGTTTGAATCAACTGGACTGGATACAAAACCAGTTTCTAAAAGAACACTCGGCATCTTAGAATATTTAATGACGTAGAAGCCAGCTGTTTTCACACCACGGTCTCTTGTACCTAGTGAACTGACCATTTTAGGCTGGATGTTTTGCGCCAGCTTCAGGCTGTTTGCAGCCGCATATGTTTTATCATAATACGTTTCTGTTCCATTTGCACTGCTGTTATCATTTGAGTTCGCATGGACACTAATGAAGATATCAGCTTTCGCGTTTGCACCTTTGCTGACTCGTGTTTGAAGACTGTCAAATGTGTCTGATGTTCTTGACATGGTAGTGAGTGCACCTGCATTTTTCAATTTAGTGTTGACTCTCTTCGCTACATCTAAATTTAAATTTTTCTCATAAAGACCATATCCTACAGCACCAGAATCATGAGCGCCGTGTCCTGGATCAAGAAATACAGTTTTACCTACAACCGGATTCTTTAATTGAGATGCTACAGTATTGGTGACTGTCGCAGAATTTCCTACCACTGTAAACTTCGAAATGTTTTTACTGCCAATAATGGATCTAGTATGAACTGGTAAGGTTTTCTCATTTGTTAATAAAAGAGCCTTCTTTTCTTTAGCTGCAATTCCAGCTGCTGCTGGTGCAGAGGCATACCCAAAGCCTCTGGCAACATACGTATTGCTCGTACTTAGATTATACTTATTTACAATCTTTGCAGCAATATCATAGCGATTGGCACCCTTTATTCTCGTTGGTGACTTTAGCTTGCTGTATGCTGCTTTGGTGACATATGTTTCGCCACCAATCACAATTGTCTGCTTAATTTTACTAGATCTTGCGAAAGATGAAATTTCAGAACGAAGTCCCTTTTTATCTGTATATAGAATTGGGAAACCTTTCTGTGCAGCATATGGTGCAATTGCAATCCCATGCGCATATGAATGACCTTCTACAACCACTACACCAGCAGGACTTTTCATTTGCTTTGCAATATTCGTAGAAATTTCATATCTGTTCTTTCCAGTAATTCGTTTTGTTGAAATCCCTAGTTTTTTCACTTGATTGATTACATTATTAGAAACACTTGCTGTCGTACCAATTGCAATTACATTTTTCGCTTTTAAAGACGTTAATCCTTTCTTCGTTTCTGACGAAAGGTTTTTACTATTTGTAAATAGAACTGGGGCATTATGTTGATAAGCTAAAGGGACAGCTGCAGTGGCATCAGCATAAGCTTTCTTCCCTATTAACACAACAGTATTAGCTGTTCCCCAACCTTTTTTCGCCACATTGACAGATAAAGAATAACGATTGCCTCCATCTATTCGTGATACAGAATTGTCCGCTGAAGCTGTTGGAACAATAACGAAAATGGCGATGAGGCTGAGGATGGCTGTTTTCATGATTGAGCGCATCATCTAAATCCTCCCTTAAACTTTTAATAGTTTGTTAGTTTTGTACCTGGATAGTAGAACGAGAGTATGGAAGAATATGAGTTTCCAGATTCAGCTCTAGCTTTGGCTCCATATTGGCTCATGCCAATGCCGTGACCATACCCTTTACCTGAAATCGTGAAGTCATTTGTATTGTTTTTGACTGACGCAAACGTGCTTTTCACCTTTGTTGCGCCCATGACTGATCTAAACTCGGTCATCTTCATACTTGCCGTTGTGCTTTTGTTCACTGAATACGTGCCTGTTTTGTTTTTCAGATGGTATGTCAACTTGATCGATACCGTCTTAGCACGCTGGCCTTTTGTTTTTCCTGAAAACGTCAGGCTTGAGATGGATGCGATCTTCATATCAGATGCAGCTGTTTCTTTGTTTTTTAGCAGCCATGATTTGAGACCAGCAAGATCAGCTGCATTTGTCTCTTTTGCCTTAGACCACTGGGATGCTGCTGTACTAGCAGTCAATGTCGTTCCTAGTTGTTTTTTAGAGAGTTTCAGTGTCCATGTATTGACCGGATCTTTTGGATCCTTTTTAGCCACTAAGTAAGGCAGTGCATTTGCCCATACTTCTTCACTTGCCTCTGTATAGCCGCCATTACTAGAGTAATAGGTTGCTGAAATAAGCTGATTGTTGTATTTCAGAACCTTTCCTTTTGTGGCATCGACAGCTTTTGTCGAATTTGTGTACCAGTTATATCCTCCATAAACTTGGAAGGCTGTTGTATCAGGCACGACTTTACCAATACTATTCACCGAATACGTTCTAGCGGCAACCGCCTGCGCTTTTAACGCTTCAACATGCCAACTTGCAGGCATTTCATTTGGTACGACACCTTTTAGATAGTCTTCAAATGGAATATTCTCGAGAGTCGGCCTGATATACCCTGATTCAATTGCAAAGTTTACGCTGCCTAAATAAGGATTCCCTGCAATTTGAAGGACATTTTTCGTTGAATATTTCTCAGGAACAACTCTTACTGTGTTATACGTTTTGATACCTTTTAATGAAATTTTTCCGTTAGAAATATTCAATTGGTAGTTTTGATTTTTTTTCAGATAGACTTGTTTGGCTAATGAATTTTTTAGTGTATCTGAAAGCACACTTGAACTGCCTGCAATATGATATGTATGTGTGCCGTTTTCTTTCAAAAGCTTCTTTAAAGATGAAGAGATAGAATCTTTTTTCACATAAATCATAGAACGATTGTTTTTCGCAGCTAAAAGTGACATAGGGATTGCATATTTAAAGCTCGAACCTTTGGCAATGTAGACTTTATCTACGTTTAAATTCAATTTTTTAATGATATTTACTGAAAGTTCATAACGATTTTCACCACTGATTCTTGTCACTTGTGATGTCTTTTTTAATTGTTTTTCAACTTTTTCACTAATACTTTTAGTACTTCCTACAACAATTACCTTACTAGGGATCTTATAAGATGGCAGCGAACTTTTCTTCGTTAATAGGATTGGATACCCTTTTCTAGCTGCATAAGAGATCATGGACGTCCCATTCATAAAAGAAGCCCCACCAGCAACAATTGCCTGCTTATAGCTCCCCATCTCTTTGGCTATTTTTTGGGATATTTCAAATTTATCTTTTCCACTTATTCTTTTAATCTTCCCGTACTTTTTTAAGGCTTTCTCAGTGGTTGACGAAATACTTTTTGTATTCCCAATGATTAAGATGTTATCGGGTTTCATTTTTTTAATTTGGTTCTCAGTTGCTTTTGTTAGCTTCGCAGCACCAGAATATAGAATCGGTGCATTTAATTTGTAAGCCAATGGAGAAACGGTCATTGCATGATCAAAAGCATCCTTATTTACAACGACGATAGTTGAAGGATTCTTCCACCCTGCAGATGCAATACTGTTGGCTACTTCGTATCTATTTTTGCCGTCATATCTTTTCGTCACAGCAACATTTGATCCTGATAGCTTGTATTCCCCAGTTGTTGAGAGATCCATGCTTGTTTTGTTTCCGATATAATTAGACAATTTTACCGAAATTGTCGAACTGGCCATGGCAGACTGAAGGGGTGCAACTAGTAGAGTCAGTGTTATTAGGACAATAAGTGTAATGCCTGTTTTCTTCAATTTTGTTCATCCCGCCCATCTTTTTTACTTCTGTTTTTCAATCTTTTGAATTTCCTTTTGACCATTGTCATTAATAAAGTAAGAGATTTGTACTGTGTCTCCTGGTTTAAATTCATTTAACACATCTTTAAAATTATCCGTAAATTCATAGCTTAAGGTCGTATTCACTTTTTTCACTTCGACTGTATGTGCATCAGCCATTCCAATAAATTCAGCTTTTTCTTCCAGTACCTGAGGAGTTGAACTGCTTGTCTTGTTTTCTCCTGAGGACTGCTCAGCCGTTCCACATGCTGTGAGCATGATACCTAACAGCAGTATTAAGAACGGTAAAACGACGATTTTCTTCATTTTTTTCACCTCATGTCTTTGTATCGTCTTATAACATATTATTTTAAGGTAAATTTAAGGTTTTTTGAAACCTTTTTTTTGTTACAGCGTCTATATCTAGGTTCAGAGTAAAAAAATAACTTGTTTATCAAGATTCGTAAACCTATAATCATGGAAGAATCATAGAAAAGGTGAGGGACATTATGAGAGCTGAGAGAAAAAGAAAGAAGAAGAAGGTTCTTTGGATTGTTTTATCGATTATTGGCTTATTCGTATTAGCAACTGGCGGATACGCGTATCATCTTTGGAACACAGCAGCATCGACTGTCGCAGGCATTCAGGAGAATTTAAAGAAGTCAGATAAGCGTGACAAAGATGTCGATTTAAATAAGAAAGACCCTATTTCGATTTTAGTCATGGGTGTCGACGAACGAAAAAATGACCGAGGCCGTGCAGATACATTAATATACATGACAGTGAATCCGAAAACCAAAACGACCGAGATGGTGAGCATCCCGCGTGATACGTATACAAAAATTGTCGGAAAAGGCACAATGGATAAAATCAACCACTCCTATGCATTCGGCGGCACACAAATGGCTGCAGATACTGTGGAGGAACTACTTGATGTACCTGTTGATTACTTTGTCAAAGTCAACATGGAGAGCTTTAAGGATATCGTTGATACACTTGGCGGTATTACGGTAAATAGTACGTTTGCATTTAGCTATGATGGTCATTCATTTGGTACAGGAGAGATTAACCTGAATGGGGATCAAGCCCTTGCCTATACAAGAATGAGAAAACAAGATCCGAAGGGTGACTTCGGACGTCAGCAAAGACAGCGTCAGGTCATTGAAGGCATCATTGCAAAAGGTGCCAACATTTCATCTATTACGAAATTCGGCGATATGTTCAAAGTTGTGGAAAACAATATGAAGACGAACATGTCATTTGACGATATGTGGACGATGATGAATGATTATCGTGATGCAAGACAGCATGTAAAGCAGCATGAGCTGAAAGGGTCAGGCACACGTATCAACAACATTTATTACTACCAGCTTGATGACAGCAGTCTTGCGAATGTGAAGAAGGAATTGAAGGAAAGTTTGGAGCAGTAAAAAAAGAAGACTACATTTCTGTAGTCTTCTTTTTTATGATTGAAATGGAACTGGTTTTTGTTCACTTAATCCAAAACGATGAAGAAGTTCTTCGACAATTCGTTTTGACGCTTGTCCATCACCATAAGGATTAGACGCCTTCGACATGTTGTCGTACTCTTTCTGATCTACTAGTAGCTCTTTTGCCATGTTATAAATGGTCTCTTCATCTGTACCTGCAAGCTTAAGTGTCCCAGCTTTCACGCCTTCAGGACGTTCTGTTGTATCACGTAGCACCAATACTGGCTTTCCAAGAGAAGGTGCCTCCTCTTGCACCCCGCCAGAATCCGTTAAGATAAAGTGTGAAGCAGCAGCGAAGTTATGGAAATCAACAACTTCAAGCGGTTCAATTAAGTGCACACGATCGAGATCACTGAACTCTGTCTGAGCCGCATCACGAACGGCAGGATTTAAATGTACAGGGTATACAACCTGAACATCTTCAAACTCTTCTACCACACGTCTAATCGCTCTAAACATGTTTTTCATCGGCTGGCCAAGATTCTCCCTGCGATGAGCCGTTAACAAGATCATTTTATCTGTACCTATTTTCTCTAAAATAGGGTGTTCATACTGCTCTGTAACCGTTGTTTGCAATGCATCAATCGCCGTATTCCCTGTCACACAAATGGTCTCTTCTTTTTTATTTTCAATTAAAAGATTCTGCTTTGCCTCATTTGTAGGAGCAAAATGAATATCAGCAATAGTGCCAGTCATTTGTCGGTTCAATTCCTCTGGGAACGGTGAGTACTTATTATGTGTTCTTAAACCCGCTTCAACATGACCGACTGAAATTTGATGATAAAATGCGGCCAGGCTTCCTGCAAAGGTTGTTGTTGTATCTCCATGAACTAGCACAATATCAGGTTTTTCCTCTTGGAATAATTCATCTAGTTTCAATAGTGCATTTGATGTAATTTCAGATAATGTCTGGCGCTGCTTCATGATGTTTAAATCATGATCTGGCGTAATAGAAAAAGCCTCAAGGACTTGATCAAGCATTTCTCTATGCTGAGCTGTTACAGTAACAATCGAATTTATCTGTGGATGTTTATTCAGTTCAAGGACAAGTGGTGCCATTTTAATTGCTTCAGGTCTAGTACCGAAAATAGTCATTACATTTAGTTTTTTCACTTGTTTATGCCTCTTTCCTAGTATAGTACTTATAATTATACACAATTTGGAGGATAAATTTAATGATATAAAAAAAGAAATTTACATTGAATTAACGTTAAATTTCTCTTTCCTTTACATTTAACATATAATATATAAATTATCTAAAAGTCATTTTAGTGAAATCATTTGTCTTTCCTATGATTTGTAAGTTACACTTTAAACAGACGATCAAGAACAAACGTTGAAATATGAAATCGGTTATCTATGTAAGGAAGGTGCAAAGTTCATTGAAAAAAGTACGTAAAGCCATTATACCAGCTGCAGGTCTTGGGACTCGTTTCCTCCCTGCAACAAAAGCGATGCCTAAAGAAATGCTCCCAATCGTTGATAAACCAACCATTCAATATATTATTGAAGAAGCTGTTGAATCAGGAATCGAAGACATTATTATCGTCACTGGAAAAGGAAAAAGAGCCATTGA
The DNA here is from genome assembly GCA_030159235.1 of Bacillus safensis. Lineage (GTDB taxonomy): Bacteria > Bacillota > Bacilli > Bacillales > Bacillaceae > Bacillus > Bacillus safensis_B. The sequence continues at coordinate 291,609 of BSBG01000001.1, forward strand.
AGATCATTTTGATTTCGCACCAGAGCTAGAGCGCAACCTTGAGGAAAAAGGAAAGAGCGAGCTTTTAGAAAAGGTGAGAAAATCCTCTAACATTGCCGACATTCATTACATACGTCAAAAGGAGCCGAAAGGACTTGGGCACGCTGTTTGGTGCGCACGCAACTTTATCGGTGATGAGCCTTTTGCTGTTTTATTAGGTGATGATATTGTTCAAGCTGAAACACCTGGGCTTCGCCAGCTGATGGATGAATATGAAAAAACTCTTTCATCTGTGATTGGGGTTCAGCAGGTAGCAGACAGCGATACGCATCGCTATGGGATTATCGACCCTCTTACACAAGAAGGACGCCGCTATCAGGTGAAAAACTTTGTTGAAAAGCCGCCGCAAGGAACAGCACCATCGAATCTTGCCATCTTAGGGCGCTACATTTTCACACCGGAGATCTTTATGTACCTCGATCAGCAAGAGATTGGTGCAGGCGGAGAAATTCAACTGACAGATGCCATTCAAAAGCTGAATGACATCCAGCGTGTATTTGCCTATGATTTCGAAGGAAAACGATACGATGTCGGCGAGAAGCAAGGCTTTATTGAAACGACTCTTGAGTTTGCCCTTCAGGATGAAGAATTGAAAAAGAAACTCATTCCATTTATGAAACAGCTTCTCGAAAAAGAAGAAGCGAATTAAAAAAGCTGCCGGCATCGGCAGCTTTTTATTTGATCACTGAAATAGTGAGCGTATGCAGTTCATTATCTATGACAAAGAGATGATTTTCGCCTTTTACTGCGAATTTCGTTTGTTTCTCATTCATCCAGACATTCTGTTCTGTCAGCCCAAGTGTGGAAGGAGAAATTGACATGATCTCACGGAATATGATCGCATTCGCCTGTCCATTTTGAATCACATAATCCGTTTTCTCAGTGGTCAAACGCTCGATTGTATCACCTTGTTCACTTTTAACCGAACTGAGCGATTGCATTCTTTGCTTAAGCACAGACTCTTCTTTTCCAAGGAAGGAAAGTAAATACTCATACGAACCTGCCGATGCAGGCGATACATAGGAATTAAACTGTCCTGATCCAATGGATAATGGCTTCAATTCATCTGAAATTTGAAGAGCATCTGGCTTCACAAAATACGTCCCTGTAGCTGTTTTAATTTGAACGGTTTTTTTATTTTTCCCTACAGCTTGTACTTCTTGTCCAAACGATAACGTGACGTCTACCTTTTTCTTCATGGCTTGGTCTTTATAGACTGTTATTGGATCTTCCACAACAATACCTTGTTGATCAACCTTTTTTAGAGACGTATCCTTCGGCTTAGAACTTGTGGTCTGGGGCACTTCTGTTTTATTTAACGTAATAGCACCAAAGGTGGCCAGCGTTCGAAGAGGGCGATCTGAAAACATCGAAAGGGCAAGTAAAATCGTCAAGGCTGTAACAAGTGTCACTTGAAATGCAGGACCAAAAAATGAACGTTTCTGTCCACTTTCTTTATAACGAGTGACTTTTTCTGCCTTGTGTACTCCTTTTCGGCCTTCTTTCTGTTCCATTTGGTATTCTTGTTTCTCTTTCTTAGAGAGCTTGTTGAACCAATTCACAAACTCTTTGTATTCTTCTACCACCTTATCCGTAGCATCAAACATACGAAGTTCACCATAATGCATCCATGCAACTCGATCGCAAATTTTTTGAATTTGACCAATGGAATGACTAACAAAAAAGATCGTCTTCCCTTGCTCTTTGAACTCTGTAATTCGATCCACACATTTTTGATAGAAGGTTTGGTCTCCAACAGACAATGCTTCATCAATAATGAGAATATCTGGATCGATATACGCTGAAATGGCAAAGCCAAGACGTGATTTCATTCCACTTGAATAACTCTTTACAGGCTGATCAATAAAGTCACCAATATCCGCAAATTCTACGATTTTATCATAAAGGTCGTCTATCTCCTTATTCGTCAGCCCCATCATTAAGCACTTTAGACGAATGTTATCTTTCCCGCTTAATTGGTTGTTCAGCCCCGCCGCAATGGCAATTAACGAAGGCTGTCCGTCCATATCAATGTCACCGCTTGTTGGTGGTATGATTTTCGCCAGAAGGTTCGACATTGTTGATTTTCCAGAACCATTGATCCCTACAAAACCAATTGTCTCACCTTCATATACGTCAAAGGAAACGCTACGAACAGCAAAGAAACCTTTATTATTTTTATTAGGAAAAAACAGCCCTTTGATTTTATCCGACTGCTTTTTATATAGAAAATACTGCTTGGATACGTTTCGAAACGAAACCTTTAGTTTCATCGTATAATCTCCTTACTTTTTAAAGAAAATCGACAAATTTATCCCTAAATTTCAAATGTAGCAATGAACCAACTATTAAAAGAAGAAGTGTAATTAGCCAAAAATAAAGCGTATATTTGACATCTTGAAAAAACCAATCTCCTTTAATAAAACTTTTCCTAAATCCATCAATAATATAATATAAGGGATTTAATTTTAGGGTAGTCGCAATCCATTCATACTTACCCGTGAATTTATCTCCAATATCCCATAAGATAGGCAACAAAAACATCAGCAGCCTTGTTAATGATTGTAATAATAGTTGATAATCTCGAACAAGTACACTAATTGTTGAATTAAATAAGCTGAAAGCAAACATAAACACAATCATGCAGATAAGGTAATAAATATATTGAATCCAATGGATATCCGGATATATGCCATTTGCTATGAGCATAATTACATAAATAGCCATCATTAAAAAATAGCTAAATAAATTTGAAGTAATGACTACTGAAGGCAGCGCGCTAATAGGAAAGTTCATTTTAGATACTAAATTAATGCGCTTAAAAACACTATTTGCACCCTCTGTAATAGTCGAGCTGATAAAAAACCATGGGATTAAACCAGCTAACATCCAAATGAGAAAAGGAATACTTACGTGAGAACCATCTGCCATTTCTGCGGTTCTTCCAGCCCCTCTGAGACCTAAACCGAACACAAACCAATAAGCCATAATTTGAATTAAAGGGTTCAGTAATTGCCACAGCACACCCAAATAATTCAATTGATATTTTGATTTTGTTTCATAAATAGACAGTCTAAAAATTAAAGTGGTAGAAGTGAACTGCTCTTTAAGAATTTTAAACATTGCATTCATAATAATCGTCCTTAAATTTAATTATTGGCATATTCTATTTCAAAACACTGCTCTTAATTGTAACAGATTACAATGGAATTTTCACCTTAAACCAGATATCCTAGAGTCCTCAACCATAACCATGCAGTCAATGCTGTTTAAAGAGTTTTAATTGGCTAATTAAACAAAAAAGCTTATAGACAGTATCTACAAGCTCAAGAATTTCATTTATTTTTCTCAGAATACATTGCTTAAATTAAAACATTCTGTTTTTGGATGGCTGTATATAAATTTCCCAAATTGATATACTCAAATTCACTTGAACGATTTTTCACTACATTTTTAGTATCTAGAATTTGTTTATTAGACATTTTTGAAAGCTTGTCCCAATCTAATTCAACAAACTCATCATGATCAGATAAAATTAAAATTAAATCTGCATCTTCAGTAGCCTCTTCAATATCATGCATGACAAAATCTTTTTCAACATGCGGGTCATAAGATCTAACTTGATATCTTTTTTGTTGTTTAAGTAGTTGTAGTATTTCCATAGCTGGGCTTTCTCTAATGTCATCAACATTTCCTTTATAAGTCAAACCAAAAATAGTGATGATTTTTCCGCCGGACTTTTCCATAATTTTGTTTACATTTTCAACAATATAATAAGGCATAGAAGTATTAATTGAGCGAGAGATATCTATTAACCTAGCAGTCTCAGGGGCTTTAGCTATAATAAAGTAAGGATCTACCGCCAAACAATGTCCACCAACACCTGGGCCAGGAGTATGTAAATTTACACGTGGGTGTTTATTGGCCATATCGATAACTTCTAAAGCATTGATATCTAGGCTGTTACAGATTTTTGTTAATTCATTGGCAAGAGCTATATTCACGTCACGGAATGTATTCTCCATCAATTTTGACATTTCAGCAGTTTTCGCATTCGTCCTAATAATTTCCCCTTGAACGAATGTACTGTATATTTTTGCGCCAGCTTCTGTACAAGCCGGGGTTACTCCACCTACGATTCGGTTATTATGGATCAATTCATGCATGATTTGTCCTGGTAATACCCTCTCTGGACAATGGACTAAATAAATATCTTCCCCTACCGTTAAACCAGCTCCCTCTACTAAAGGTTTTACATGGTCATCCATGCTCCGGGGGGCTATGGTTGACTCGACAATAAGCACGTCTCCTTTTTTCAAGAAAGGAATAGTATTTCTTACAGCACTCAATACGTAAGACAAATCACAAGATTTATATTCGTCATCATTATTAGGGGTTGGAACAGAGATAATAAATGCCTCTGCACTTTCAGGTGAACCAGATGCACGGAACTTCCCAGAAGCAATAACATCTTCAAGGGCTTCTTGGAGACCTGGTTCCTCAATATGAATTTCCCCTTTATTTAATGATTCAATGACTGCTTCGTTAACATCCACACCTACTACTTCAACTCCATATTTTGCAAACATAATTGATGTAGGCAGTCCAATATATCCTAATCCTACTGTACAAATTTTCATTATATATCCTCCAATTTGTTTATGACTAGTTCACCAGTATACTGTGTAACCTTGTTACCAAATTGATCACGTACAAAAACTCTAACTTGATATACACCAGATTCTTTTACATAATACGTAGTTGTTGATTTCGGACCATACATTATTTTCTCTATAACTTCTTTATCTTTGTATATATAATATGCAAAATTCAATTGATCCCCTGAAACATCACACATTATGTTGAGCAATGAATTTGAATAACTAATATTCGAGCTCTTAATCTCAGGAACCTTATACTCTATTCCTAAACGACTCACAATTGTCTCCAGAAGATATTTAGGAAAGTGATCTTTTAACCCTTCATGATCTATGCCTTGCTCAATCTTTAAAGATACCTCGAATTTTCTTTCCTGTAGTGCCGCTACAAGGGGCTCAACATGATTTTTAAGATGATGATCCTTACTTCCAACCATGATTTTTATAAATGGGGAAACATCGGAAGGTTGCTGTATTACTTTGTAAAGAAGTTCGTCTAAGTAGACTTGATCTGCTTTATCAGCTCTTCCAGAAATATATGAAGCGATATTTGGATGTTTCGCTTGATTTATTAGAAAGTGTCCTAAGTTACTTTGAGGTGCCCCCGCTATAACATTGCCTACATAGTTTTTTAATCCAAAATATATAGCTGCATATCCACCTTTAGATAATCCAACCATTGTAATGTTTTCATTATAAATTTTATGTTTTCTTTGAAAATATTGAATTAAGGAATTTACAGTTGTTTCTATTGAAAAATCTTTATTTCTTCCTAAATAGTAGGCACCTTGATCTCCGAAATCATCTAAGATGAACAGTTTATTAACATGCAAGTTTTCTAACGTTCTAATATAGTTGTGCCTAAACTTATATTTTTCAGTAAGGCTTGAAAAGATAATAACTAACTTGTCTTTTAACTTTTCATTCTTGGCTTCCTGGAAGTGATATCGTACATTTCTCATACTGCTAAACTCAGCCTCTAAACAAAATGGAGGTACTGGTGTTTGAATTTTAAATTCACTCAGTCTGAAAATTGTTTCAAATTCACATGTACTTCCTTCGAACTCCACTTCCAAAACTGTAGAAGGAACTGCATTTTCCATTTTACTGAACATCCAGCCTTTCACCATAGGCTCTTTCTGACCAGCACACTTAGAAACTTTAAAAGGAACCTCAGCCAAAAATTCTATTTCAGCTACTTTCTCACTGCCTCTAAATAGTTCAACCATGTAATCTCTTAAATGAACATCTACTCCAACAGCTACATGCCATAATAATTTATAATTATGTCTTTTTTTAGAAATAACAGTGTCCTTTACTTGAATCACTTGATCCCTTTTCCTAAACGACACATTTCTATTATGGGTTACATCTTCATATCGTTCATTAATTCCAGTTACTTCAGCATAATCATCTGCAATAACATAATCTTCAATAAATACCTTATCGTATTGACCATCCGTACGTACAAGACCAACTCCATCTACAATTAAGGTATTATGAGCATATGAAGAATAAGCATATTGGGTTAGCGGATCTGAATAATTGTACCCGTTGGGGCCAGCCTCAGATATCAAATCTCCATTTGCATAAATAAATAACCCAAGATCATCGCTGTGTTTATGATAATTCACATGATAAGAAGCATTAAATAAAACGTAAGTAGCTTTTTCTTTTTTCAACCAATTATCTCTAAATATAGCATAACCTGACTCTTTGAATACCTTACACGATTCTTCCGGAGGGTTTCCATTTCTTCCTTTAGACGATGAAAACAAGAATGACTCTCCTTGATACAAACCCATTAAGCCTGTTTCCTTTATTGGTTTACTTTCAGTATCTCCCAAAGGTGGCAGTGAGCTGTCTGGCTTTAGTATAAATGTTGCATATTCCTCAGTTTTTAAGAATATTTCATTCAAAGTATTACTAAGATTAAAATTAATATTCTTTATAAAATCAATGGTTTTCTTTAGGTTATTTGATACTACTAAATGATACGCAGGTGAATGCTCTTTGTGTACTCCTTCAGTTGTATAGACATGTTCAAAATAATTTAACAGCCTTCTTAATGCCAACTCTTTTTTTTCTTCATCATTTTTGTAATAACTACATTGCAACAAAGCAATGTCTTGAAACATTCCATGATTGGTGTTCGTTGAATGGAAGCTTTCTTTAGCTAACAAGTTGCAAGTAAACTCTATTATCTCCATTAGCTTTTTTTGGTCAGAAGAATGAATATGAAGATGGCCCACTAGATAGAATCTTAAAATATACTGAAGTCTTAGAGCAGTAGTCTCATCATGAAACGCCATTGTCTTTATATTTTCAGAATATTTGTTTTTGGTAACCCAATCCAATATGACTTGTAACCCTTTGATCAAATATTTTACATTGCCAGTACGTTCAAAAGCTTCAGTAAGACACCCCAGTGGAGTAAGTCCATGAAGTAATCTAAGGAAACTTCTGGACTCTTTTGCTGTCCAGTTGATTCCTTGAGAGTAATCACGCAAACCGAATGGCGGAATAGTATATAGATTATTTTCTAAAATTGCATTAGCAGTAGAAATAGGGTCTCTATTTCTACTCTTAGGAAGAATAGATAAGAGTTTTTGTTCTCTTTCGTTCAGAAAATCTTTGTTTAGATTATTCACATATATCCCCCATTAAAGCAAATTAACAACTAAGGACTCGATTTTACTATTAATAACTTGAATATCGTAATTTTCTACAGGGAAAATCTTTCTAGAAGCTTGATTTTCAGTGGCTTTATTACTAATAATATAATTTACTGCTGTTTCTTTGTCTTTAAAAATATAATCTCTTGGATAAATCGTTTCAGATCCTCTCCACTGTAAAACAACTGGGATACTACCAGTTGCCATCCCTTCCATGGGGGCAAGGTGAAAACTTTCAAAGTCACTGGTTGATAATACATATCCAATTTTACGGAACCATTCAACCATATCATTTCCGTGTTTTTCAAAAATAACATTTTTACCCCAAGGGGATCGCTTTATTCTATCAAATAATTTATCGAAATACTGTATTTCTTCAGGACGATTTTTCATCCATGGCAGATCGCTGGGAAGTTTGCTTTTTACGTAAAGTTTGTAACGTTTATCGATACTCCAAAGAGTTTCTAAAATATCTACTGCCTTATCCAATCTCTTAGAGGAAGGGAGTACTCCGCAAACACCTAAGTTGTAATTGAGTTCTTTAAGATTTTTTTTCGGTTGATTTAATGCTTTTGTGTCAATCATGTTAAAAATCATAGTCATCTTGCTTCTTGGAATCCTACAAACTCTTGAGAATTCTTCAAAGATATATGGTGAGATTGCAATAAAACGATCAATATTTTCAAAATTAAATTGACTAGGATAATCTGTGTCTATCTCTTGTCGATGCATTCTAACAACTAATTTCTGACCTTCTCTTTTATTTTGAGAGTACCAAACAGCATTGCCTAATCCCCACTCACAAAAAACAATATCTGCCCAATCTCTTAATTTTTTAGATCTATTAAGGTCATGGTTACTATGCCCCTTCCACTGATCAATTTCTACATCGTAAGAGGAATGATTTTCAAAGTGAGCTATTGTATGCTTTAAAAATTTCAAGTCATGACCAGCAAATACGATTTTGGTTTTCCCTTTATAAAAGCTCCAAATCAGAGGTTTTAATACTTCATACACTTCCTTAAAAGTATATTTTTCACATGCCTTATAAACTGCTTTTGCACTTTTTTTATAAAGTTTGCGATTATATAAGAGCTCAATTGTTGCTTCAACAAAATCTCTTAGGGTATCCACAAACATTGGATAATCTTCCCCCAATATCTCTTCATGAAGCTTTGTTCTTCTAAGTAGAATTGGCTTCCCCATTCTTCCATATTCCAGTAATTTAGTAGACAACTCAACACTTTGATCATTATCGATCAAGCTGCTTCTCCATGCAATCCCTATATCGGATTGATCGAGTAGATCTTGAACCTCACTCCTTGAGATTGCCCCTTTCCAGTTGACCCCATTTTCGTTTTCCAGTCTGGTTATAATTTCATCTCTTCTGTCTCTAAGAGCACCTTGAAATTTGTCTCCAGCTATATTTAAACTAATGGTAGAATCTAACTTTCTGATTTCAGAGAATGCATCAAGGATTTCTTCTGTATACCAATCTTCGGCAAATTTACCTGCATAAATTAATGAATTATTTTCATTTTTAAAAGATGGGGTACCTTTATAATTAGGAATCATAGGCGAAAGGAGTTTAAATTTCTCACCTTTGACATTCAGTATGGATTGTAAAGTTTCTTTCATACTGTTCGTTTGAACAAACATATATGGAAATACATCATAGAAACCTTTTAATTGAGAAATTTCCGATCTATTAATCGACTCTTGATCATGGTTAAAATCTGTCACATAAGGGATAATTTTTTGAGTAAGGCTGCTTTGAGCAAGCTCATTGACAATGTTTTTCCCTCTCGCAACTATCAAATCGTAATGATTGATGGAATCCATTTCTTCAATAACTTCTCTTGCCTCTACTACATTCATTCTCTTTCGAGACTCAAATGTTCTATCAGAGAATACTTCAAACGAATCAATCAAATTTACTGTAGATAGACCCTCTAGTGATTGTATAAGTTGTTTTTTAATAATAGGAGCCTTAAGAATGACATCTACCTTTATATTTACATCTGCACTAAATACATTTGCCAAGGATGTTAGCCAAACAGCTGAACCATCCATTATGTTCAAGTCTACATCACCATATATAAGAACCTTTAATTTCCTCATGCTAACCACCTAAATTTCTATAGTATTCTCAATTTTTTCAGTTGAATTTGAAGAAGGATTTTTTACAAAGTTGAACTTATCAGAACTGAAAAGCCTATAACCCTGCTTGAAGTACGAGTACAAAGAGATATTGTTTTCAAAATCTGAAATAACTTTCACTAATTCTACTCCTTTAAAGACTTGACTATGAAGTAAAGAATTATGGATACTCAAGTCGCTGACATACACATACTCTGCGCCCTGCCCTACTTCATGAATTTCGCCTTCATCACCAACAAAATGATTTGCTTTCCCTATGATTTCAGCTTGAGTATATTCTGTTGCAATCAATAAATCTAGCAAATAATGTTCCCCATAAAAATGATTAGGTGAGAAATATGAGACATAGTCTGAATCGACAAGGTTCTCCATTCGGTCGTAATGATCCATATATGAGAGAACATAAGCATTGATGTGACCACTATTAAATTGATTTAAGATATCAATATATCCATCGAATAGATCTAATAGCAAGAGAAGTTTTTTATTCTCAAAAGATTGTTCTCTGAACAGATTAATCACTTTAAATGCTTCTTCCTTGGAGCGCACAACTGAGATAACTGTAACAGTCTTCTCTTCCTCTTTTACATTATATCCAAATTTACCCAACATATAAGTAAGCCTATGTTTGTAGGTATGATTTAAGTATACTTCCCTAATTCCTTCCATTGTTTTACTTCTATAGAAGGTTTCATCTTTAAACACTGATTTCAAATGTTGCCTTAATGTCTCCTCATCTTCTGATATCATGACAATATCTTTAAAGATTCTTTTAATACCTTCTGAATAACTGCTTAATATAGGGGTCCCACTTGCTAGCCCCTCGAATACTCTCCTTGAAAACATAGTCGGTGAATTTTTGACACTATTGACATTTAACATTACCCTGTAGCCTTTATTAGCCTTCGCTATTTCATCAATTTTCAAGCTCCCTTTAATACTTTGTTGAAACCTTTCAGGGAAACTGAAATCTCCTTCTTTTTTTTGATTTAAGGTATAGTTTCGATCATAGATGTCCAAACCAAATTCAGCAGCAATATCCAGAACTTGTTCCATGTCTCTCTTTCTATCTTCATGCCTGTTTGCATAATAAGAACCAGCAAAACAAACCTTATCTATTCTATTCTCCTTTAATTGTACAGGATTATGTAGTCTAGGCTCTGCTGAGAAAGGTAAGGCATACACGGTAGGCCTTCCAAGAATTTTCACGTATTCACTTACCATATTTTGATCAGTTGTAAATACATGATCAAAAAGTTGTGCTGTATGGATGAATTTTGCAAAGTGAATTGGGTCCTCCTTGTTCCAAAACGCAGTTGGAATCCCCTTTTTCTTACACCACTCAACTAGAGAAATAAGTTCGCTTTGATCTTGATTATTATATTTTCCAATCATATACTCCCATGAACCAAAATTACCTTTCCATGCAGATTCAACGATAAGTACATCTGGCGGGGTTTGTGTCAATACCTCTTTCCAATTATCTTTAGTAAAGGGAATGAGGGTCACTTGTTCTTTAAAACAAGTCATGCTGAATTCATCAAAAATACATGCCACTTTATATTCTTTAAGAGGTTTTGGAACATGGCGAGGAGTATGATGTTGGGATACGTCCATTCTCGATATAGAAGATACATCGAAATCAAAGTTTCTAGTAATTCTCATGCTTTCAACAACAATATAACCTTCTCCCGAAATCTTTAAAGCAATCCTCAGATTTCTCGAGTTTTTTGTGGTGATAAATTCTTTCATTTGATTAGGTCTCACTACTTCAGTAGCTAGTTTCTTACTTTCATCATATTCAATCGCTATTAAATAAACACTGATATCTCCATATGTCTGGGCCTTTAAATCAACACTGATTCTTTCCTCTGGATATATCTGTATTTCATGTTGAGGAAGTACCTTGAAACTATTATTCTTCTCTTTAAATGAAATATAAGTCTTCTCTTTTTTATTTGTTGCAATGATAAATTTTTCACCTTGATTAAATGTTTCAACAGAAGAATCATTATTATTAAACCAGAGACTCGCATTAACTAGCTCATCATCTTCAACAACTTCTGGCTTCAGCTCTCTTATTAACTGTGTTTCGAAGCTTTCGAGCTCCTTCTGTAGTTCTAATAATTTCATTTCCTTTTATACCCCTCTTCTCAACCGTTTACGTAAATTCCAATACTTTAACGTCAATTTACCTAATGTTGAATTTTGCAAAGCAGAGAGTTTACGTTCGGTAACTTCTAATTGCTTTTCTACCCTGCGTAACTTAGAGAGTAACTGATCTTTTTCTTTACCCTTAACATCTGTTTTGTCAAGGGACAAAGCTTCATTATTTATCTCTTTCATGACAGCTATATATCGAAGCGTCCTTTTCTTCAAACTAACTAACTCTCTTTCTAATTCGACACTCTTTGCTCTGTAGTCAATTTCATTTTTCAAGAAGTTTCTCCTCCTAATGATTCGTAGATGCGAGTGAAGTTTTCCTTTTCATTTTCCCAGTTGTACTTATTGCTTGCTTCAGAAGCATTTGTACTAAATTCAGCAGTTTTCTCAGGATGCTCAATCATATAGTTTACGGCCTTAGCAATTTCCTCATGATCATGAGAATCAATACACAACCCTACGTTGTTACCTTCAACTACTTTTTTTATCTCTGGAAAATTACAAGCAACTACTGGTAACCCGCTCATTAGATACTCGAATAATTTATTTGAAGAAGCTGAATAATGATTAAAACAGACATTATTCAGTACTTGAAAACCTAAATAAGCATTCTGTGTATATTTAGGGAGGTCTGCTAAAGGAACCTTAGGAAGGAACTTAACTTTAGGAGAAAGGCCCATTTCTTCAGTCAGTTGAATAAGTTCATTTTTAATACGGCCGTCTCCAATAAAAACTAAAGTTCCTTCAGTGAAATATGGAGCGGCTTTCACTAAATTTTCTAAACCTCTTCCAGTTTGAATTCCACCCTGATACAACAGAATTTTTTCATTTTTGGGAATGTTTAAAATTTCATGCAAATTAATTTTCTTAATCTCTTTTTTTTGATCGAATGGATAATTATGCACTACTTTAGGATAAAAACCATAGAGATCTTCATTGTATTTTGCTCTCGTGTGATTTTCGACTATCATTTGATCAACAAACTTCAATAGTAAAGATTCCATTTTTCCATACAGTTTGCTATCATATCCAGTCCTGCTTGTTTGAACTTCATGTGAATCATAGATTAGCTTTTTTCTGTTGAAAAGTTTAAACTTTGCACAAATTACACCCTGTGGTAAAGTATTTAAATCATTAGAATGAAAGACATCGTAATTTTTTTGCCATCCTTTTAAGATCATTCTTAAGAAAATACTTGCTCGAATAATTAATGTTCTTACTTTTTTAATTAGTAATACTGAGAAAAGGATGGTCAAAGGGATTGTTATTAACGGTACGTAAAAAACACCCGCGACCCAAACTAACATAAGAAGAAGTAAAAGATATTTTTTCTCTTTTAACAATTTCATCATGAATTGAAATAGAACTAACCATTGTGGGTACCTTTTCACCCTGTGGACATGGAATCGTTCATTTATTTCTTCATATGTCTTTAATTCAGCCATTGATGGGTCATGAATACAAATTAAGTCTACACTATATCCCTTTTCTGATAATGCTGTGCATTCTCTCAACACTCTAGCATCATTTGTAAAGTGGTTCCAAACAAACATGCATATATTTTTATTCATAATTAATTACCCTTTTTTATTGTATTTTTTATCAATTCATCTAGTATAAGTATATTTTTATCCCACAAAAAATTCTTTTCAATAAACGTCCCGCAATTTTGTTTCATTGATTCAACTAAGTTAGGATTATTATACAAATGAAGAATATGAGAAACCATTTCATTACTAGTTTTAGTATTTGCAATTAAACCAACTTTTTCTCGCTCAATTAACTCTTTTGAATAACCAGAGACTGAAGCAACTACAGGCAATCTGCAACTTAAATAGTCTATAATACGCCCAGGGAGCACTGTTTCAAAGATAACTGAATTGTTAAGCGTTGCAATACCTACATCACAATTTGCCATTATTTTGAGACACTCTTTTCTCGATACTGGCATGATAAATTCAACGTGATTCAATTCTCTTTCTAGTATCTCTCTCTCTAATTCTTTTTTATTTACCCCATAGCCTAGAATCATAAATTTTATATTATAATCTTTTAATCTAATCACAATATCTCGAAAGACGTTTACATCTTGAGCCAAACCTAAGTTCCCTGCAAATACCACCTTAAATTCTTTGGACATTCTCGTTTTACATCTTGGCAACTCTTCACGCCTTGCAGAGTTTGGTATGAAGGTCAATTTAGCTTCCTGATCTTGCAGGTGTTTTTGGAATCCTTGGCTATTGATGATAATGTGATCAGACTGGGAGTAAACATATTTTTCTGCACGTTTAAAGAATCCAATGATCATTGGATTCTTAAATATCCCCACTCCTTTTAGTGAGTCAGGCCACAAGTCCCTTATATCCAATATCATTTTTGTTTTATACCTAAATTTAGCAATTATGCCAGCGAAGGCAACAAATATGGGCGGAGTTGTAACATAAATTAGATCATATTTATTTTTATCCTTAAAAATAAATATGATCATTCTAAACATTATTTCTAAATAATAGAAAAGTCTATTCAAGAAATTAAAAGCATATTTCTTGTTTTTTACTTTCAATCTTATAAATTTTTCATTCTGACTATTTAGTTCTTCTTCGTCCCAAAGGTCATGACAATCATAGAAACCTTTTTCTGGATAAGTTGGATCCGTTGTTAAAACTTTCACATCGTATCCTTTTCTGTGCAGCATCAAAAATATATTCTTGAGTCTATTACCAGCGCTACCTATTTCAGGGTAGAAATTTTGAGTAATTAATAAAATCCTTTTTGACAATCAAATCCCCTGCACTTTCAATTGACAATCGATATTGGCAAACACAACATATTTAAACAATTTTTTAACTATAACAACAATTATAGGTTTATGCTGCGTTAAAAACAACATCTTTTTGATTCTAAAGACTTTAAATCTTGTAAATTTCAACATCTTTCGATAAAAAAACACTAATATTTTATTAGAAAATTACCATTACCAGTCTTAAAGATCTAAAACTAAAGTTGCAAAAAAGGGCATAAATCAGATAAACATACAGTGCTAGTATGTTACCTGATTTATGCCCTTCATCTTTTCTCATTCAGAATTGTCTCTATCACTCGTTTCGATGACTCCCCGTTCTCTAAGTAACAGAATTTCTCATAAAACGGTTCAAATGACGGTGGTAATGTAAAGGCCGGCGTTTCTGTTTCTCTTACCCAGTCAATCACACTTGCAGTTTCTTTCACAAGCGGTCCAGGTGCTTCTTGTTCAAAGTCGAAATAAAATCCTCTGAGTTTGTCACGATATGTTTCAATGTCTGGCACATAGAACAGCATCGGACGCTTGAGGTTTGCATAATCAAAAAAAACGGAAGAGTAATCGGTAATAAGTAGATCAGAAATCATATAAAGGTCTCTAATGTCTTCGTAATGAGAGAAGTCATAGGCAAAGCCTTCATATGGTCCTAAATCAAAGTTTTCAGCAACTAGATAGTGCATGCGCAGAATGATGATATAATCGTCTCCGATTGATGCTCTCAGCTCATGCAGATCAAGGTCTAAATCAAATTTGTACTGCCCTTTTTTATAAAATTGATCGTCTCTCCATGTTGGTGCGTATAGGATCAATTTTTTATCCAGCGGCAAGTTCATCTTTTGTTTCAGCGCTCTCATCGTTTCTTCATTGTTTTGATTGTGAAGGAAGTCGTTTCTTGGATATCCTGACTCTATCATGGTCTTTTGAAATTGGAACGCTCGTGTAAAGATTTCAGTCGAGTAGGCATTAGGAGAAATGAGATAATCCCACTTCAATGCTTCTTTCGTGAAATCCCTTTTATATTTCCTTGTGTTTGTTCCGGGCATATGCACCTCGTCCATGTCCATTGCCAGTCGTTTTAACGGCGTACCGTGCCATGTCTGCAAATATGTTGTATGCTCTGGTTTTGGGACCCACAGCGGCAAACGGCTGTTTACGACCCAATATTCGGCTCTCGCCATCGCAAAAATCCATTTCAATGACAGACGATTGATATAGTAGATGCCCTTTTCCTTAAACGGCGCATCATGACCCTTTTTAACGCTCCAGATCAGCGTATATTCAGGGTGGTTTTCTTTCATATACTCATAAATACCACGCGGATTACAACTGAATTGTTTTCCGTAAAAACTTTCAAAAACAACGGTTTTCTTTTTAGGCTGCAGTTTACTAGCACCCCAAAACAAGAGTTTAAAAACGCTTATATATAAAATTGTAAGGACTTTTTTCAATTTCATTCACATGCTTTCACAAAGAGTACAGTCATTCCTTTAACTTATCTTCCAGGAGTAATAGCCATTTTTCGTTTGGTAGGATAATCCATCTATTGCCGAAGGCTTGCTAGTAAGTAGCTCTTCCGGCACTTCTAAACGTTGCAGAACTTCTTGTTGTTTCGCCTTATATCGAATATAAAAATCGACATGTTTCGTATGATTGAGTTCAATGTTCTTCTTGGTTTGAAAATGACCAATCGGGAAAATCACTTGATGATTTTCATCAATTGTTTGAGAGATGATTTCAGCACCATTGACTCGATCATATCCTGCAAAGTCTATTTGAACCTGATCCGCAATGCTCATTTCGCCTTCCATCTCAAGTTGCAGATGAAGGACATGATGTTCAGAGCTAAGATCACGCAAAACCCATTTCGTACGCTCCACCATACTTCTCAGTGCTTCTTTTAGCACTCGATTTCCAAGTATATTCTGAAGAGCCGACCCCCAAAGAGAAGCTTCATCAGATGGCAGCATATAAAAATCGGATTGTTCCCCTAAAATTTTTTCGACATCTTCTTTATGCCTTGTATCACAAAAGAAAACGGCATCCACTTGCTGCTTTCTTATTTGTTTAAACAATTCCTCATAATGAGGATGCAATTGACGTGGATCTTCCTCGTAATGTGCATCATGCACAAAAGCAGCATAAAATACTGAATCAGAATGTTCTATTTTAAACAGATCGTGGTCCAGCTCACGATCTTCTGTGATGATCAATTTTAACCGTTCATTTTGAGATTGAATAAAGGATAACCATTGCTGCATTATGTCAGTTTTTTTGACAAATGTGCTAACACCTGTTTTTTTGTACCAATTAATATGCCTTACTGTATTCTTCTTGATACTTCCAGAGTAAATGGTTTCCATGTAGATACTTCCATCATCTTTAATCAATTCTTCCATAAAAAGGGCACCTGTATGCGGAACATAGCGAAGTACTCTCCGCAAAGAACCATGTATATCGTATTCTTCCCGCTTTATCAATTGTCGGTCTCCATTCAATTGATCTATATAATGAATTGGGGAAGAAGGCAACTCGTATCTTGTCACTTGAACGGTTGATTTATCTTCAGATATCACTGATTCATTGATCGAATGCAATGAGGTACCCGTTATATACTCCGAATAATGTTTTTTACTTCCGCTCTCCGGTAGAATAAAGTGTTCAAATACGTTCAAGATGTCAATTTGAGGGTGAAAGGTCTCCTCCATCATGCGAATATGTTCCTTTACATTTACATCGTAATTCAAAGTTAAAATCGCAGCATGTTTATGCTTTTCAGCCAATGGCTTTAATCTTATATTTAATGAATTCGTTAAGGTACTGTCCTGTTTTGGCACATCCCCCATGATAAAGTAGTAGTCCATATCAGGAATCTCAGCCGATGTCATTGTTTCATCTAGTTCAGGTTGATCCAATGTGCGTTCACCTTTTTTCTTCATCCAATTTTGAAACACTGGAAGCTCTCCTTATTAAAAATGATGTCTTGCTATTGTATTTTACATGAAAAAGTACTTCTCACCAAAAGATAAGAAGTACTTTTTTTAATCTATTAAAGCCCCGCAATTTCTTCTTTAATTTGTGTTGTCGAGATGCCTTCTGTTCTCTTCAAGTATACGACTTCGCAATGCTCTTTTAAGAAATCGAATTTACCTTCCCAGTCATCTCCCATGACAAACACATCAATATCGTGATCTTGCACGTCACGGACTTTTTGATCCCAGCTGTTCTCTGGAATGACTTCGTCCACATAACGAATGGTTTCAAGAATCAGCTTTCTATGCTCGTAGCTATGATAAGCTTTTTTTGATTTTTGTAGATTAAACTCGTCTGTAGAAATGGCTACCACTAAGTAATCTCCAAGCTGCTTTGCACGCTCTAACAGCTTAATGTGCCCCCAGTGTAATAAATCAAATGTACCGTAAGTAATAACTTTCTTCATTGCAAACATAAACTCCTTTCTTTCATCCTTATTCGTCTGCTTCAAGCAGTAAAGTTTATCCGTAATCCTATAATCATCGGTCGTGTTTTTTTCGTTCTTCGGAACCTCATTATATCACAATGCCTATGAAAGGTTAAGAAATTGTAAAGACAAACTATTTCCAATTCAATGGATAAATCAGAGAAAGTCCGAAAAATCAATGTTTTGTTGAGTATCATTCATATGAATTGATGAAAATGTCATGAAATTTAAAGGATTGTAAAGTTATTGTTAATGTTTCATGGAGCATCTGTGATAAAATGGTCTGTAGGTTAAGAATGAATTTACAATGAACGAACGTTATAGATAACTAGATGAAAAAGGAGGTCTAAACAATGCAAACGGAGATGGTCTCTAACCTTTCTTATGTAAACGGCAATTTAGATGAATTTATTAGCTATATCAACCAGCATCATATTTCTCAGAAAAGAGGCGCGATGATAGCAACAGTGAATCCAGAGATTGGCTATGCAGCTATGAAGGATCATGCATATCATGAAGTGCTCTCCTCTGCGGATTATGTACTACCGGATGGTGTTGGCGTCGTAATGATGTCTCGCATGATACAAAATCCGCTTAAATCAAGAATTGCTGGCTTTGATGTCTTCATGTCTATGCTTGATCTAGCAAACAAGCAGTCTAACAGAATCTTTTTATATGGTGCGAAAAAAGAAGTGCTTGAGGCTGTCATTCAGCGAATTGATACGGAATATCCGAATGTGATCCTTGCCGGAAGCTGTGACGGCTATGAAGCAGATAAGCGTTTCGTAGCGAAGCAAATTGCACGCTCGAAACCAGATATGGTGTTCGTTGCTTTAGGTTATCCAAACCAAGAGAATTTTATTTATGAATACCGTCATTTATTCCCGCAGGCTGTTTGCATCGGTTTAGGCGGAAGCTTTGATGTTTTTAGTGGAACGGTAAAGCGTGCACCACGCTGGATGATTAAGACAAATACAGAATGGCTCTACAGACTGATTGTAAATCCATGGAGATGGAAACGAATGCTGAATATTCCTAAGTACGCTTTTGCTGTAATGAAAGAAAGCAAAGGAAAAAAACGTTACTATCCTGAGCAAGTAAAGGATCAGACGAAGCAGCTGTGAGAGACTGACAAATGATGAATATGCGCTCAATAATCATTTCATGTTACGCAGCTTTCGTTTCTTTTATTGGATGGCTGATGAGCGGCGTGAAACCGCGTGAAAACCAGGTGACGTTGCTTGTTTCATTCCAAGAAAATGCGGCTGCTCTCATTGAAACTTATCAACAACAGGCGAACATGACAATGAAGCTCACTGTCCTCTATACGAAGCATGCTTCCGCGATAGAAAAGGACGGGCCTCATCTGTCATTTCGCTATTTTCATGAAAAAAATCCTCTCCATCTCATTCAATGTATGTATACGATGTTTAAAAGTAAGGTTGTCGTGACGGATAATTACTTTCTCATGACTAGTGCACTCAGAAAACGGTCTTCTACAACCTGTATTCAAGTATGGCATGCCAATGGGGCTTTGAAAAAGTTCGGCCTTGAAGATGCTTCAAATTCGGGCCGGAGTCCACGTGACATTGAACGGTTCAAACGCGTCTATGCGTCTTTTGATTATATCGTTACAGGCTCAGATCACATGCGTGAGATTTTCAAAACCTCATTTGGTGTCAATGACGAACGTTTTTTACCAACTGGTGTGCCATTTACGGATGTGTACTATGATCATCAACTGCCTTCCTTGAGGCTGAATGATGTCCCAAAAGGGAAAAAGATTCTGCTCTATGCACCGACCTATCGCGACTTTGCAATGGACGATCTTGTCCTGCCTTTTTCAAAAGAGCAATTGCAAACAGAGCTGAATGGCGACTATATTCTGCTCGTCAAGCTTCATCCTGCGGTGAAACATTTAGCGAAAGCAGAAACAGACAGTGAATGGATCTTTGATGTGTCTGATCAGCCGCTCTATCCATTACTTTGTGCTTGTGATGTCTTGATAACAGATTACTCGTCGATTGTGTTTGAATATGCGCTGCTTGAAAAGCCTGTCTTGTTCTTTACTTATGACTTAGAAATGTACCGAGAAAAACGCGGCTTAGTCGATCAGTATGAAGGCATCATTCCTGGAAAGGCTTGCGTCACTCAAGACATGCTCTTGCAGGAGCTTTTGCATCTGAACGCAGCAGACAATAGAGAACGAATTAAAACCTTTGCTGAGGAATGGAACCAATATTCAAAGGGACAATCAAGTCAGCAGCTCTTATCCTTTATCGAACAGCAGATTTTACACAAAAAACGTCCGGCTTCTCATTAGGAAGCACGGACGTTATTTTATTTGTTATAAACCGGAATATCGTAATACAGCGTATAGCTATCAAGCAGGTTATACAAACTATACATACGAGTGACTTGTTTATATGCCCAACCAATATCTGTTGCATATTGATGAGTGGCTGAAGCAGACCAGCGCATTTTATAAATCGTATCTTGTTTGTATGTGGCATTATTGATGTAGCTGTTGCCAATGAATTTTGCCCCGCCAATAATGGCTGCCTCTGGCGTGAACCATTGCTGTTCATACGCATATTTTGCCCCGAGATAATTCGGATTGCTGTCGTATGCGCCAATGCCATACATGTTATATACTTTCTTCCCATTAAACATTGTGCCATTCGCTAAAATGGAACTTCCATTACCTGTTTCAAGCAGCGCATGAGAAATGAGATAAATTTCGTTAATATGATACGTTTTCGCTGCTGTAATAAAGGCTTGTCCTTTACCCGCAAGAATCCCTTTGCCTGCTAAAATCTTTGCATTAACTTCTGCCGGATCAAGATTTGCAGCTTCAGAGAGTTTCAGAAATTGAAAATAGGATTGAGTGCCCTCAGCAATATTGGCTGGATCTACATATTTTTGCACCTCTGCGGAACTTGCATTTCTCCAGCCGAGGTTGATCTTGATCCAGTTTCCTTCTTTTCCGAGCTGCTTCACTTTTGTTCCTTTATTCAGCTGTGCCACAATGTTGCTTGAAGAGCTTGAATCAGGTGTAGAACGGACATTTAAGCCGTCCGTATTCACAGTTGACGTCGCCGTGTCTACATATGTTGCATAGACATAGGCTGCACCGTCAGTCTGTGGCGACACCTTCATTTGTTTGTTCACCATCTCATTGACCGTGAGATTGTAGTTCGTTTGCATGACCATTGGGCCATTTTTCATTTTTACAGCTGTGGCTGTCCAGCCATATTGGCTTTTCACAAAAGCAATGGCATCATTTACAGTTTGTAATCCTGTAAATTGCTGCGTCAAATTGATTTTATAAGTTGGTTTCGTTGTTGTTGTATACTTAGCTGTTTCATTCCGTTTTTTGAAAAACGCGATGCCTTTGTCACGCAGTGCAGCTGTTGAGATGACACCTGTTTTGATCTGATATTGACCATAATCAGTTGCACCTGTTTTTTGAGCAGCTGCCTTCATTTTTTGTTTCGTCAAATAGCTAATTGCTTGATTCAGTTTTGTCTGATTCACTGTCGGCTCTGTCGTGATACGGTATTGCTTGACCGCTGCTGTCAGCGTTTTTGTACTGCTGGCAACACCATTTTTCTTGATGATGTCTTGAGCCTGCTTGACTTTACTTTGATCAAATACAGGTGTTGTCTTAAGACTATATGTTTTACTGACAGCTTGTCCCTTACCTGTTGTGATGCTGCTTGTCATTTTTTGCGTTTTTAAGTATGCGGCACCTTTATCCACTTTTGCTTTGTCCACTGCTTGATTGACGACGAGTCGATACGTGCTGTCAGATACCTTGCCTGTTTTTTTCGTTGTCGCAGTTACCTTTTTCTTTTGGAAGAAAGCCGTTGCTTTTTTCGCTTGATCATCTCCCAAAAGGTTTCCAGTCACTACTTGGTATGGCTGTGTAGAAGAGATCTTTTTGGACGTGTAGCGCCATTTCTTTTTCTTGAAAAACGCCACCGTTTTTGCGTAAGCTGTATCGTTCAATTGATTGAGCTTCACGATATAATTTTTTGTTTTCCCCACTCGCTGCACAGTACCTGCAGCACCGGTTTGTTTCTTAATCTGAGTCACAGCTGAAGCGGCTTGTTTGTTGTCTTTGAAATAGCCCGATTCCATGCTGTAAACATTTTTTAAGGCGCCTGTCTTTTGAATCTTCCCGCTGATCTTTGCTTCTTTTTGCAGCTGGGTTAAAAGCGTCTGCGCTTTCGACTGGTTGGCTTGCGCAGCAGATGTAACAATGTAATACGGCTTGCCTGCTGTCACTGTTTGAAGCACCGGTTTTAAACCAGATGCCTTTTGAAAGCCTTGCAGGATGGTATTTGCCTTACTTTGTCCAACAACACCGCTTGAAATCAGCTGATACACAGTGCCAGCCTTGGTTTCGGTTTGGTATGTACTGTTGACGCCTGCCTGCTTTTGTAATTCGGTTTGAATATTTTTGACTTTCGTTTCAGAATCAATGGTTCCTGATATGACCTGATAAGAAGGTTTGCTTTGATTGATGACTTCATAGGAGCTATTGAGTCCTGATGTTTTCGTTAGCTCAAGCGAGAGCTTTTTAGCCTGACTTTCATCATTGACTGGATCAGATACGACCTTTTGTAAAGGAAGGCGGTCACCTACTGGAGACACCGTACCGCTCATGCCCACCTCTTTTTTTAATGCAGCTGCACTTGCACTCGCTGCTGTTTGCGACTCATATCCTGAGGCAGTGAGCTGATAGGTCGTCGTATTTCCTGAAGTTTGATATGTAGCTGTCCAATTTTTGTCCTTTTTCAGTGTTTCCACTGCTTTTTTCACTTCTGATTCTGTTGTAAATACCTTAGTGGTGTTCATCGTGTAAATGGATTGATCGACATAGGAGGCTGCTTGCACTTCTTTACCTGTGTGTAATGTCATACCAAAGGCAGCTGCGAGTAACATAATCTTGATGGTTTTTTTCACGTTCCCTGTCCCTCTCTTAACTTTGCATAATAGTCTACTAATCTCTTTATCGACAAAATAAGTACTCTTTCAAGTCATTTATGCAATCGAAAAATAGAGGACTCACTCAGAAGCCCTCCATTCCTTATATATGAGACACAATCAGCTCACAAGATCCTTCAATCGAGAAGCTTCCTGTTTCAGCTGGCAGGATAAAATGAGCCCCTTTAGGCAGTGGATATGTGTTTCCATCATGCTCTAAAGTCCCTTCTCCACTAATCACACTGCACAGCAAAAATGGATAATCTTGTGAAAGCTCTACTTTTTGATCAATCTCCCATTTATACACGGAGAAATATTCTGCTTCGACAAATGTTCGAATGGTGATTCCCTGTCGTGTTTCAACTGATTCATCTGCATAACCGTCTACATGAGGGACAGTTGTGACATCAATGGCTTGCGCAAAATGAAGTTCACGTTCATTGCCATCCTGGTCTTTTCGTTCATAATCATATACTCGATAGGTTGTATCTGAGCTTTGCTGCGTTTCAAGGACAAGCGTTCCTTCGCAAAGCGCATGAATGGTACCGCTTGGCACATAATAAAAATCACCAGGCTTAATTTTCACCCGCCGCAAAAGACCTTCCCAATCTCCACTGTTCATCATGGTTACAAGCTCAGTTCTTGTTCTTGCATTGTGCCCATAGATCATTTCTGCGCCTTCATTGCAGTCAATGATATACCAGCACTCTGTTTTTCCAAGCTCGCCATTTTCATGTCTCTCCGCATAATCATCGTCTGGATGAACTTGAACGGACAAATCTTGATTTGCATCTAAAATTTTGGTTAAGAGCGGGAATCGATCGCCTTCTATTCCACCGAACAATTCTCTGTGATTGTCCCACAGTTCGATCAGCGTTTTCCCTTTATACGGACCGTCTTGCACGACATTTGGTCCGTTTGGATGAGCAGAAATTGCCCAGCATTCTCCCGTTTGATCAGAAGGAATATCGTAGCCAAATTGATCCTTTAAGGCTGTACCTCCCCATATTCTTTCCTTCAATTCAGGCAGTAAAAAAATTGGTGACTGCTTCATTCAGAATGACTCCTCCCTTTTCTACCCTTTGATCATCCTTGCCTAGTTTCATTGAAAACTAGTAAGTCTCAACTTTTATTATGACGCTATCTAAAAAGAAGTCAATCCTTTCAGTGCACCTAATGTAAACGATATCACAAAACATGTTTTACCCTTTGACAGAGCCTGCGAGAAGCCCTTTAACAAAGTATTTTCCAAGGAGAACATAGACTAATAGTGTCGGCAGTGCAGCCAATATCGCCCCTGCCATTTGGACATTCCATTGCACAATTTGACTGCCTGATAGATTTTGCAGGGCGACCATCACCGGCTGATGCTCCGCAGTCGTCATCGTGACGGCAAATAAGAATTCATTCCACACATTTGTGAACTGCCAAATGGCAACCACAACGAATCCCGTGATCGAAAGCGGAAGAATCATATGTCTGAAAATCCCGATAAACCCCGCGCCATCCATTTTCGCCGATTCAATCATTTCATCAGGAATGCTCACATAGAAATTTCGGAACATGAGTGTTGTGATCGGAAGTCCGTATACGACATGGACTAGCACAAGCCCTGGAATTGAATTATACAATCCGACTTCACGTAAAAATTGAATGAGCGGGATGAGAATACTTTGGTAGGGGATGAACATCCCAAACAGCATCAATGTAAAAACGACTTCTGATCCTTTAAAGCGCCATTTTGACAACACATAGCCATTCATCGCACCTAACACCGCCGACAGTAAGGTAGCTGGAATGACAAGATACAGTGAATTCATTAAATTGGGCGATAGCTTTTCAAAAGCAATTTGATAGCTTGAAAAATCAAGTGTAGATGGAAGCGACCACATTCGTTCAAGGGTTACTTCACCTAATGGCTTTAAGCTTGTGACGAGCATGACATAGACAGGCATGAGAAAAAACAGACTGCACAAAATCAGTAAAGCATAGAGCGCTGGGCGTATGAACCGTCTTGCGATCATGATGAAGCCCCCTTTCGGCTAGACAGGAGATATGGCACGATAAAGACCGCAACAGAGATCAGCATGACGATCGCAATAGCGGCACCGCCTGCATAATGGTTTCCTCTAAAGGTCATTTCAAACATATATACGCCCGGAACATCCGTGACAAAGTTCGCACCTGGTCCTGTCATCGAGTAAATCAAATCGAAAATTTTTAAAGAAATATGAGCCATGATAATAATGACACTTGCCGTAATCGGTTTTAAAAGAGGGAAAATGATCTTCCAGTAAATCTGCCACTCCGATGCGCCATCCATTCTAGCAGCCTCTCTCACTTCCTCGGGAATTCCTCTCAGACCCGCCAAATACATGGCCAGAGAAAAGCCGGTCATTTGCCAAACAGCTGCAATCACAACTGCAATCATGGCCGCAGGTACACCAAACTCAATTTTCCCCCAGACAAATCCGGCCAATATGTTCGTATCCGTATACCACTTAGGCTGAATACCAAGCGTTTTCAAAAATAAATTCACCCCAGTTGATGGGTTTAAAATCCATTGCCATACGACACCTGTGACAACGAAGGAAAGGGCCATTGGAAAGAAAAATAGATTCCGAAAAATAGATTCACCCTTGATCTTCTGGTCTAGTAAAATCGCAAGTGTGAGACCAGAAGCAATGACCGCTCCAATAAAAAAGAGAGTAAAAAAGACCGTGTTTCGAAGATCTGATTGAAAGCGGAAATCTTGAAACAGCATGACATAATTCCGAAAGCCCGCGAAAGAGAAATCAGGAACAAGCGAGGTCCAGTTTGATAATGAAACATACCCTGTCCAGCCGATAAAGCCGTAAACAAAGATAAATAATAAAACCGCTGACGGGGCTAAAAATAGCAGCGCCAGCAGCTGGTCCCCATTCCACTTTTTCCGAACACGTTTGACCTTGGGTGCTGGTGTTTTGGTGATCGGCGATGTGTCCATGCGCATGAAGCTACACTCCTTTTTAAAAAAGAGGCGGTGCTAAGTCGCCGCCTCCTTCGTCTTTATTTCATTGAATCTTTTAAAGATGATACAAACTGACTGCTGTCTTTTTGTGTCACGAAGATATTGACGGCTTGATTTGCTTTTGTCACAAACCCTTCTTCAGCAGCTGAGCCATGAGCAAGAGACGGTGCCAGCTTTGACTCTTTAAAGGCCTTCATCGCCGATTTTCCGTATTCATCATATTTTGATACATCTGCATCCACACGTGCCGGAATCGATCCCTTTAGCGGATTAAACGCATCCTGTCCTTCCACAGATCCTAAAACAGATAAGAATTTCTTCACGTTTTCTGGCTGTTTAACGCCCTTTGGCAGTCCGAATGTATCGGTGATCACCATAAAGCTCCCCTCCGTACCTGGAGTTGCCACGTATCCGAAGTCTTGATTGACCTTCAAGTCTAGATCATTCACAAAGTATCCCTTTGCCCAATCGCCCATGACATTCATTGCAGCTTCCCCTTTTGCCACGAGCTGTGAGGCATCCTGCCAGTTACGTGAGCTGTGATCATTATTGACGTATTCGAGCATGCGTCCAAAGATATCTGCCGCTTCCTTCACTTTTGCGTCGTCCATTTTCAAGTCGCCCGCCCAAAGTTTTTGATAATCATCTGCACCTAATACACCAAGCAGGACGCTCTCAAACAAATGAGTCGCTGCCCAAGGTTCTTTATCCCCAAGTGCAAGCGGCGTAATTCCCTTTTTCTTTAATGCATCTGCTGTTTTGAAAAATTCATCAAATGTCGCTGGCGGCTCTAAGCCTGCATCATCAAATACCTTCTTGTTATACCAAAGCACATTGCCTCGGTGAATATTCACTGGTACTGAATAGATTTTTCCATCTTTGCTCACAAGATCAATCAATGATTCTGGAAATTTGTCCTTCCATCCTTCTTTTTCATAAAGATCATCCAGTGGCTCCATTTTACCTGCCGCAACCCAGCTTTCATTCAGCTCTGCCCCGCCATGTACTTGGAACGTAGCTGGCGGGTCATTTCCCTGCATTCGGCTAGTCAGCACAGCCTTTGCATTTGTACCGGCACCACCTGCGACGGCGGCATTTTCAATTGGAATGTCTTTATTTTTCTCTTCAAACAATTGAATGAGTGCCTTCAGTCCGTCTTCCTCACCTGCACCAGTCCACCAAGAGAAAATTTCCAGCTTCTCTGCTCCGCCTTCTTTTTTTGCATCTGAGTTCGTTGAAGAACTGCAGGCAGTGATGATCAGCATACAGATTGCTAACAGCGTAAAGCCTAATTTGAACTTCATGAGTGATCCCCCATCCCTATTTTGTAAGCGTTATCAAATTAAGTATAATGGCAGATCCTTGCTTTTTTTCAGGTAAACTTCTTCACTTTTTTATGAAATTCTTCATTTTTTTACGACTTGTTTTCGATATTCCTTCGGTGAACAGCCAACCATTTTTTTAAACACCCGGCTGACGTAGTTCGGATCTGTATACCCTGCTTGATACGTAATTTCTTTTAAACTGAGCGTACTGTCCTTGAGAAGCTTCTTGATTTTATCGAGCCGGCAGGTTGTCACATATTCTTTAAACGTAAGACCTGTCTCGTCTTTAAAGCGCTTTGTGAAATAGGTTGGACTTAGATCGACATAAGCAGCAGTTTGCTCCAGCGTAATGTTTTCACAAAAATGCGTTTGAATATATCGTTTAGCCCGCTCCATGTCATTTACGGTCTGCGTTCTCGCTTCATACAGATCAAAAAGATGCTCACAGCAACGGCGGCATTCTGATGCTGTGCTGATGGTCAAAATGGGCATATCTGCACGAAGTCGTGATTTTAGTAAAATGAGCAGCTCTTTTACATGAGATAGGGTTGCTCCTTCTAATTCAAAGGCATCATAGTAAGCAAGAGCATCCTCTCTTCGCCCTTCTTCTAGTGCCATCATCATGTCATCAGCAAGCGCAGGCAGATGAATCAATACATGAGATTGTAACGCTGTATTGTAAAAGCCATAACGAACAACACCATCATCCTTTTTTCGCTGATAATAAGAGAGCTTCGCCTCTGCTGCACTCTTTTGAAGGTGAAGCGGGTTCGACACGGGATGGCCCATGCCAACAATAGGTGAAGGATATTCATTTGTCATAGCAGCCCGAATGGCTTGCAGGACATCCGCCTTTAGCTGACCTGGCGCTTGGTGACTATAAATGAGCGATGTAAACAGCTCGCCCCTCATTTGAATAGGCACTGTATGAAAAAGTGAAATTTTCTGTAAATCAGTCAGCAACTGATCCCCGCCTGCCCGCTGAACAGCAATGACAAGACCTGACTCATATTCGTGAAACAGTTGCTGAAACTCTATAGAGGTGTAGGATTGACCTTGTATGACATGGGCTTCAAGCCACTTTGACTGCTGATCGGCCGCGGCCGCCTCCCGCTGTGATGTCTCCTGCTGAATGTCTGCCGCAACCGCTCGAATAGCTGCAATGGTTTCGTCTTTGTCAGCTGGTTTGACGAGGTATTGTGTTACCCCTTCCTGCATCGCTTGCTTAGCAAAATCGAACGTATCATAGGCTGTCAGCATAATGAATTTTGTATGAGGGCTGCTTGCTTTGATCTGTTTAATTGCAGTCAGCCCATCCATTCCAGGCATCTGAATATCCATGAGCACAAGATGAATGGGCTCGGATCGCACGAATTCAACCGCCTTCTTTCCATTTTCAGCTTCTCCTGCTATATGACACTCTGGAAGCCATTCTGTCATGAACTTTCGCATGGCTAATCGTTCTATTTTTTCATCATCTACAATCAGTACGTTCAGCATACCGGTCCCTCCTTTAGCGGAATGGTCAATTGAATGGTAGTGCCTTCGTTTGGTCTTGAATCAATTTGAAGGGCATCCTGTACTCCGTAAAACAAATGCAGTCTTGACATCACATTTCGTAGGCCGATCCCTGTCGAGTGACCTTTACTCAGTGTGTTTGGATCTTTCTCTTCTTTTTCTGACAACAATCTTCTAATCTCTTGTTCATCGATGCCCATTCCATTGTCCCGAATTCGTATCATCACATAGCCGCCTTCTTGATAGATCGAGAGCTCGACAAGTCCCTCTTCCTCCTTTGGTTCAACGCCATGAATAAAGGCATTTTCGACAAGCGGCTGTAAGGTGAGACTTGGGATGTGAACAGATAAACACGATTCATCTATGAACGTTTTGCACGTAATACGATCGGCAAATCTTGTTTCTTGTATATGAAAATATTCCTTCACCACTTTCACTTCTTGTTCTAATGTAACGGATGTACTGAGAGCAGACAGCGAATACCGCATCAGTGTGGAAACAGATTGAATCAACCTCGATGTGGCTTCCGCTGATTCTAAGTAAGCCATACGTGAAACGATGTTTAATGTGTTAAATAAAAAATGCGGGTTCATTTGGTTTTGCAGCGTTTTTAGCTTCATGTCTTTGATTTTTTGATCCAATGCTGCCTTTTGTTTTATCTCTTCAATCATCATTTTCATTTCTTGCCGCATTCGCTGAAAGGCCTCATTTAAGACAGAAATTTCATCCTTTGAGGTGACGCGCAAATTCGCTCCATCAAAATTCCCTTTTGATACTTCTTTTACGCTTCTGGACAGCTGGACAATCGGCCTTGATATCCCGCCAGCAATCATATACGCCATCCATAATGCGACCCCAATGGATAACACAAACAGACACAAGGTAAAAAGCGCATAGGTTTGGTGTCTTTTTTGAAGAGATTGATAGAGGACCTGATACTCAGATAATTCTTCATCAAGCAGGGTCATCGTTTGCTCTTGTATATAGGAGGAGACGGTTCTCACTTCCTTCACACTTGCAGCATATTCTTTGATTTTC
This sequence comes from Bacillus safensis, assembly GCA_030159235.1. Taxonomy (GTDB): domain Bacteria; phylum Bacillota; class Bacilli; order Bacillales; family Bacillaceae; genus Bacillus; species Bacillus safensis_B. Next base: position 321,444 of record BSBG01000001.1, read on the forward strand.
CCTTCTTTTACATGTGTCATGGTCGCATCACTTTCATTCATGAGCGTCCGCATCATATATTGATATTTTTCAATGGACGGAATCTCGGCATGCAGCCCGGCATCCTTTCGCAGCGCCTGATCATAGGATTTCATTTTCTGTTTTGATAGAAGATATTCTTTGGCAAACTGCCGATCCTTTTCAATGGCATAGGCATTGACCTTTTCATACATCGTTTTCGCCTCTGTCGATATATCATTGAGCAGGAGAAAGGAACGAAAGCTTCTGCTATATTCTGATGTGATGTTCGAGCTGCTCCAATAGATAAAAAAAGCGGCCACGTTACCAAGGAGCACAAGGATTAAAAATGCCAATAACAGCTTACTTCGAATCCTTCTCATGGCTGCACCCCTTGCTTTCGGTCTGTTTGCTGCAAGGGCAGATCCCCGCGGCGAATCACACTCGTTCCCGTGTACTGGAGCGGTTCTTCTTTTTCACCTTTCTGCAAACGCACAAGTGATTCAACCGCTTGATAGCCCATTTCATAAGGATGCTGCACGACCACGGCATCAATTATCCCATCATTAAGCGCCTGAATCGTATCAGGCAATGTATCAAATGCAAGCACATAGAAATCAGTGGATGATTGATACTGCGCTGTTGCTTGAATGATGCCTGCACCATCCAATGCACTCGTGCCATAAAATGCGGTGAGCTTTGCATGATCGTTTAATAGTTTATAAGCGGCACCAGAGGCCCCTGACTTTGTAATGGCTGATTCTTCTATACCAGCAATATGAATACGTTTTTCAGCAGCAACGGCATCTCGAAAGCCCTTGACGCGCAGCTTTTGGTGAATGGCATCAAGCCTGCCTGTGACAATTCCTACATACTGTTCGCCTTTTGTATCTGCGATGAGTGCCTGCCCTGCGATAAAGCCTGAATAATAATTATCCGTTCCTACATACACTTGACGCTTGCTCCCTTCTGCATCCGTATCGACGGTGACGACATCAATACCTTTTTCCCTCGCCTTTTGAAAAAGCGGTTTGTATTTCTTCGCATCAAGTCCCTGTGTCATAATGCCATCAACATGCCCAGCAATGGCCATATCAATGGTTTTCAGATGATCGTCCACATCCGCTTGCTTTGGACCCAAATATTCTAGATACACGCGATGTACATCTGCCGCATCGGCAGCTCCCTTTTGTACAAGCTGCCAATATTCGTTATCAAGTTCCTCTGGTACAAGGACAAAATGATATTGATAGGTGGACGCCGCTTCATCGGAAGCGCTTTCAATTTTAAATAAATCTCGACCTAATAACGTTAAAAAAATGACAGATACCACGCAAAATACGAGACATGCGCCCATTGCGATCCACTTAGAGAATTTCACCACATCCTCCTCCTTTCTAATATTCACACATAAAAAAAGAGCTGCTTATAAGCATACTCTCTCGACGTCTATAATTCCTTTGTCATAAATAAACTGTTTGGATCTTCTTGATATGAACCAAAAGGCGGGCAATACTGAAAACCAACGCTCTCATATAGTCTTCTTGCTGGTTCAAAGAAAGCCATTGCACCTGTTTCTAAGCTGACTTGTGTATACCCGCGCCGTTTTGCCTCTTGGAGAAGATGGTTCAGCATATACCTCGCTACACCTTTTCTCATATGGAGGGCTGCGGTCCTCATCGATTTGATTTCCCCGTGTTCACTTGACAGCTCCTTTAATGCTCCGCAGCCAAGAAGGTCCTCTCCATCTCGCACACTCCACACTGTGACATCTGGCTTTTTTAAATCAGCTAATGGAAGGGCATGAATGCTTTCTGGCGGCGAATGCTCCTTCATCTCCTCTACATGTGCGGTGATCAGCTGGTCGATTCGTCCATCCGTGAGTTCATCTTGTTGAATGTACATGACAATCACTCCTTCACGATCATTGTACGTGAAGAGTTGTATGTTGACCTGCTATTATGTCAGATAAACGAACAAACAACCGGCATCCACCAGCCAGTTGTTTGTTCGTTTTCAAGTATTTATGAAGAAAGAACTGCTTGTAATTCTGCTGCTGTACTGCTTTCAAGCTGACTTCCGACACCTACAGCTACTGCGCCTGCTTTGAGCCATTTCGGAACATCAGCTGGATGAATGCCGCCCGTTGGAATAAATTCAATTTCTGGAAATGGACCCTGTAAGTTTTTCATATAGGATAAACCGAAGGAGCCACTTGGAAAAAGCTTGAGCAAGCTGTAGCCATCCGCTTTCGCCTGCATGATTTCACTTGGGGTGAGGACACCTGGTACATAGAGTGTGTCGTGAAATGAGAGATGCTCTCCGATGACAGGGAGATATCCTGGACTGACGATAAACTGTGAACCTGCCTCAATGGCTGATTGTGCCTGTTCAAGCGTCGTAATTGTTCCTGCTCCTACAATCAGGTCTTGCTCATGCTGAAAGGATGCGATGATGCGTTCAGCATTGGGTGTGGTATACGTCACTTCAATAGCACGGACCCCTTTTTTCTTTAAACGTTCAATGATCTCAATGCCTTCTGCTTCACTTCCCGCTCTCACCACTGCGATCAACTTACAAGACGTAAGCTGCTCTTTAACGCTCAAACTTGCTGACTTTCCCATATCTCTCATCCCCTTTCATATACTCCCGTCTTTGATATCGTTTGGCTGCTTTCATAAAATCCTGAAGTTCCTCCCGTGTAGGCAGGCCATCCTTATCGCCAGGAGACATCACGGCAAGTGCCCCAACGGCATTGCCTCTCGTCACAGATTTTTCGAATGATAAGCCATCGAGTAATCCACTGATGACCCCCACTGCAAATCCATCACCAGCACCGACTGTATCTACGACATTCTCAACATAAAATCCATTGACAATTCCCGGACCGGCTGCACTTTTATAAAAGGCACCTTCTGCACCTAGCTTAATGACCACTAGCTTGACACCTTTTTGTAAATATACATCTGCTATCTCCTCTGGCTCATGACAACCCGTGAGCCTTTGTCCTTCTGCAAGCCCCGGAAAAAACCAATCCACTTGCGAGGCGATATGATTCACTGTATGCATCATATCTTCCTCCTCTTCCCATAGCTGAAGACGAAGGTTTGGATCAAATGAAATGGTTTTACCCGCTTTCTTCATTTCTTGAAGTGCATGCAAAGAAAACGCTCTCATTTCATTGGATAATGCAGGCGGAATACCTGTCATATGAAGGTGGCCTGCCTGTTTGAAATAGGTGGCGGGAAAGTCACTTGGACTCATTGTGCTCGCAGCAGATCCTTTCCGATAATATGTTACGTCAGGATCTCCATCGATCACTTTTGATTTAAGTAAAATGCCGGTTTGAGACCCATCATTGGAACGGAGCACTGCGCTTGTATCGACTCCTTCTTTTTGAAGCTCTTCTAAAATAAAGGTGCCAAGTGAATCAGCTCCTATTTTGCTCATCCAGCCCACCTCAAAGCCCAGTCTCGCCAAGCCGACAGCCACGTTACTCTCAGCACCAGCAAGCGCCTTTTGGAATGTATGCACTTGATGAAGCTCTCCGACTTCTTTTGCATAAAACATCGCCATTGATTCCCCAAATGTGACCGCATCCAATGCTTTCACTCATTTCTCCCCTTTCTCGGTACCGGTTTCAAATTAGTTGAAAAAAGAGAGAGCATGCATGTCTGTATACTCTTCTCTGCCTTTCGTTTATAAGGATTTCCTCACAATAATTTCTCCATCAAGCTGAATGGTTTGGGGCGCACTTTCATCCCCTTCAAGCCGTGTTTTGATTTTCTGCATGGCTGCTTTCCCCATTTCATGAGATGGCTGGGCAACCGTTGTGATTCCCGGTCCAATCAGCTTATACCATTCTGTATCATCAAACCCTGCAATGCCTATCTCCTCAGGAATCTTTATTCCAAGCTCTACAAGTTCATTAATCAGCTTCAGCATGAGTAATCCATTTCCTGCTAAAATCGCTTTTTTCTGTTCGTTTGATTGTAGAAAACGGACAAGCTCTTCGCGCATTTGTTCCTTTTGCTTTAAATCTATTTCTGCAATGATCGGCTTCTTATGTTTACTCAAGGCTGTTTGTTCATATGCTTCTTTTCGTTCTTCACGTGGACTGATTCCATCGACTGGCTCAGTAAAGAATGCGATGTGATCATAGCCTTTCTCATACATCTGTTGCAGCAGACGGTTTGTGATATCACGGTTATTTGTTGTCACTGTGTCGACTTTTAGTTCAGGTAACTTCCGGTCCACAAGGACAATTGGTACACCGTTTTTCTTAAAATCCTGCAAAATGTCATTGTTCTGACCTGTCGTATTGATGATGAGTCCTTCTATATAGTGTGCATTCAGCTTCAAGAGCATTTCCCGTTCTTTTTCAGGACGGTTATCTGTGTTGCACACCATGATGCTGTATCCATATTCATCACAAATCTCTTCGACCCCGCGAAGTGTTGCCACTGAGAATGGATTCGTAATATCGGCTACAATAAACCCAATGACCTTGCTTTTCCTTACTTTCAGTCCTTGGGCGAGCTGACTCGGACGATAATGGAGCTCCTCGATGGCTTTCTTGATTTTTCTTACCTTTTCAGCAGAAATTTCATTTGTTCTGCCATTGATATATCTTGATATAGTTGATTTTGAAACCCCGGCATAAGCTGCCACTTCGTTAATGGTGACTTTTGTTGGCTTTTTCTCTTTCATTCAAAAAACTCCCACAATCAATCTTTTCATTTGTTTCGAAACCGATTTCAAATAAACTTAAAAAGAGCATACCATAATCGCATGAATATCAGAAGATTTTTTTGCATGTTGTTGGCAAAAATTTACCTAATGAGCTAAAAAGAAAGCGATTTCAAAATAACGGTTGACGCGGCTCCTTTTTTCCTCTAGAATTTTCCTTGAAACCGATACCAAATAAAATAACAACATTTTGTTTCTGATGAAAAGGGAGGCTTATCTCAAATGGAAAATCGTTATGCTGTACATCCTGAACAGGTCAAACGTTTTACAACAGAGGAACTTCGTCGTCATTTTCATATTCCTACGCTATTTGTCAGTGGTGAATTAAAACTCTACTATTCGCATGAGGACCGCGTGGTCATTGGCGGCGTCATGCCGACAGTAGAAGCGCTCACACTAGATGCCGGTGATTTTTTACGTACGGAGTATTTCCTTGAAAGACGAGAAATCGGGATTGTGAATGTCGGCGGACAAGGAACGGTCACTGTTGATGGCGAGGCCTTTGTGCTGGAGCATAAGGATTTCTTATATATTGGTCTTGGACACAAAGATGTACAGTTTGCTAGTTCATCAAGTGAGCAAGCCAAATTCTATCTTGTATCAGCCACGGCTCATAGAGCGTACCCTACACAAAAAGCAGCCATCGCTGAATTAACACCAAACCACTTAGGCGAAGCAGCTGCCTCCAACGTACGAAACCTGTATCAAGTCATCCATGCAGATGGTATTCAAAGCTGTCAGCTCATGATGGGCATCACTCAGCTGGAAACGAATAACACGTGGAACACGATGCCGGCCCATATTCATGATCGCCGGATGGAAGTGTATTTATATCTTGATATCGAAGAAGATGCACGTGTCTTTCATTTTATGGGAGAGCCATCTGAAACAAGACATCTCGTTGTCGCAAATGAAGAAGCAGTCATTTCACCTGCATGGTCTATTCATTCAGGCTCAGGTACAGCGAATTATTCATTTATTTGGGCAATGGCGGGGGAAAACTATACGTTCAAAGATATGGACTTTGTCCCAATGGATCAGCTGAGGTAACGAGGATGACGACGGCATCTTATGTAGCGTCCCTCTTTTCCCTCGAAGGAAAAACAGCCCTTGTGACAGGCCCTGGAACTGGCATAGGGCAAGGCATTGCCGTGGCGCTTGCTCGGTCAGGCGCAGATATCATCGGCACATATCACCACACACCGCTTGAAGAAACAAAAGCGCTTGTCGAACAGGCAGGCCGATCATTTCATGCGGTTCAGGTTGACTTTTCTAACCCTCAGTCTGCAAAGCAGGATGTCGATGCCATGTTAAAAAAGCATACGATTGATATTTTAATCAATAATGCTGGAACCATTAAAAGAGAGCAGGCGGCACACTATTCAGAGGAAGATTGGCATACGGTCATGGATGTGAATATCAACAGCCTCTTTTTCCTCACTCAAAAGGTTGGACAGCAGATGCTGAAAAACGGGCAAGGGAAAATCGTCAATATCGCCTCCCTTCTATCGTTTCAAGGCGGCGTCTTTGTCCCTGCTTATACAGCAAGTAAGCATGCTGTCGCAGGGCTGACGAAAGCTTTTGCAAACGAATGGGCGAATCAGCATATTCAGGTAAATGCGATTGCACCTGGGTATATTGCGACCAATAACACACAAGCCATTCGTGACGATGAAAATCGAAATGAAGAGATTCTCAAACGAATTCCTGCTGGGCGCTGGGGGCAGCCCGAAGATCTTGCCGGTGCTGCTATTTTCCTTAGCTCACCAGCTTCCGATTATATGAACGGTCATATTTTAGCCGTTGATGGCGGCTGGCTTGCGAGATAAATATACGAGAGAATTCCTATTCGGGGGATTCTCTTTTTTCTATTTGTATAATTCTCCACCTTCCGAGTCACTCTATAAAAAACATGTGATGAGGGTGAGGTATTATGAAAAGTCGTATTGAACAAGACATAACATCCGTCATCAAGCGCGTCAAAAGCTTTGTCGGGAAAAGTGATGATATCGTGTTCCACTCTTTTTCATTTGGTCCTTCCGCTATCTCTGCATGTCTCGTGTACGTTGAAGGACTCACAGAATTTGAGATGCTTTCCAAGCAAATCATTTCACCAATGCAAAAGGAATTAGACATCACCGAGGTTGGCCCTACTACGCTCTCCTCCTTTTCTAAAACGTTCTTTGGTATTCAAAATGATGTGCTGGAAGATATGAACCTTGCCATCGAGCAGTTATATAGCGGCAAGGCTATTTTATTTGTAGATGGAGCGGATCAAGCGCTTGCGCTCCATACGAATCTTTTTCAATTTAGGGAAGTGGAAGAGCCGCAATCTGAAGTTCTTGTAAGAGGACCGCGGATCGGATTTATTGAGAATCTTGAAAAAAACACGGCTTTACTCCGTGAACGTGCAAACGACCCTAATCTTGTGATTCACAAGGTAAGTATAGGTACTCGTAATAAAAAATCCGCTGCTCTTGTGTACGTTCGTGATATTGCTAATCCTAAACTTGTAGAAGATGTTCTATCACGCATGTCCGAAATCAACATGGATGACATCCCTGAAACCGGCTATATTGAACAGTTGATTGAGGACAGTCACATCTCCATTTTTCCACAGATTCAAAACACAGAACGTCCGGACCGGGTGATTGCATCTGTGCTTGAAGGCAAAGTCTCTATTTTGCTCGATGGGACTCCTTTTGCCCTCATTTTACCTATGACACTTACAGCTTTAATGCAATCGCCCGAGGACTATTATCAAAGATGGACAAGCGCGACTCTTTTGCGTTTACTTCGTTATATTGCCGTGCTGCTCACGATTTTTTTACCAGGGCTTTACATTGCTCTTGTCTCTTATCATCCCGGTTTATTACCGACAAGAATGGCACTCACCATCGCAGGCAGCCGGCAGAATGTTCCGTTTCCTCCCGTTGTCGAAGCCATTCTCATGTCTTTTACGATAGAGCTGTTGCGGGAAGCAGGGCTTCGCCTTCCAAGAGCCATCGGACAGACCATTGGACTTATTGGCGGCGTTATCATTGGTCAGGCGGCTGTTCAAGCCAATATCGTCAGCGCCTTAATGGTCATTATTGTCTCGCTGACCGCATTGGCTGACTTCACGGCACCATCATATGACTTTAGTTTTCCGCTGCGCATTTTGCGGTTTATGGCGATTTTTAGTTCAGCAATGTTTGGATTATACGGCTTAATCATGTGTTATTTATTTGTGCTTTGTCATTTGATGCAATTAAAGACCTTTGGTTTCGACTATTTCACACCTGTGTTGTCTTCACCGTTTTCAGATTTAAAGGATACGTACGTTCGTTTACCAATTGGGTTATTTAAATCAAGACCGAAAACAGCTAAGATAAAAAATCTCAAAAGACAAGGAGAGTAAACGATGTACAGACCTGAAAAGCTATCATTGTTACAAGTCACCATCCTGTGCAGCTCTACAATGATAGGTGCTGGAATTTTAACGATTCCACGCAGTTCTGCCAATTCAGGATACCCAGATGGCTGGATCATTGTATTAATACAGGGAGTCATCTTTGCTTTCGTTGCTTTTTTGTTAGGCTGGATTGCCGAAAAGAATGCACCAGACACCATTTTTGAGTCAAATACAAAAGGAGCAGGGGCATTCTTTGGCACGATCTTTAATTTAATGCTAATTGCTTATCTACTAGGCATCGTCGGCTTTGAAGCACGTGTGCTCGGGGAAGTCGTTCAGTTTTTCCTACTACAATCGACTCCTATGGCAGTGATTGTGATGATTTTTTTACTCGTGGCGATCTATCATTTGAAAAGCGGTATCTTTCCAGTTGTCAAAATGGTGACATATATTTATCCGATCACCATGATCATTTACATAGCGCTCATGCTGTTTTGTTTAAAAATATTTAATTTTGATTATTTGCGTCCTGTGATGGCGCATGGTTTTAAAGATTTTAGTAATCTGTTCTCTCAAACCTTTATTCAATTTACAGGCTTTGAAGTAATTTTGTTTGTCGTGCCGCTTATTTATAAAGACAAATGGTCGAAGGCGAAATGGGCAGCTGCCATTGGAGTTGGAATTACAAGCCTCGTATACTCGCTTACACTTTTTATTGTGATTGGCTCCATGACAGTCGGAGAAACGAAATCTCTCACTTGGCCGACGGTTTCCCTCATTCAAGCGCTTGAACTTGAAGGCGTGTTTATCGAACGATTTGATATTTTCCTACTGACGATTTGGACGTGCCAGCAGTTCATTTGTATGCTTGGCTTTTTCCAATTTGCCATTAAAGGCTGTCATACGGTCTTTAAAACCACCAATTTAACGAGATTGTTATGGCTGCTGTTTTTAATTACCTCAGCCCTTTCTCTTTTCCCGAAGAATATCAATGAGGTCTTTTATTACTCTACTTTACTCGGCTATGCGTTGTTCGCCATTTTAGCCATTCCATTTATAACAGCTATTCTCCTAATGATACGTAAAAAATGGGGAGGTCGTTCTGCATGAGAAGACATCGTTTATCACTAGCCTTTCTGTCCTGCTTTCTTTTGCTGTTATCGGCAGGCTGCTGGGACTTAAAGGATATTGAAAAATTATCGTTTGTGCGCGGCGTTGGCATTGATGAGGAAGAGAATCAGGAGGTCAAACTCACCTATCAAAATCTTGTCCCTAAAATGGGCGGGACGCAAGAGGGCGATTCCCCTGGTTATGTCAATGTGGTCTCAAAGGGAAAAAATGTACTGGAGGCAGTCAGCAATGTCGCTTTGAAGGATCCACCGATTTACAGTGATCATCTCAAAATCTTTTTATTCGGCAAAGGTCAGGCGGAGCATCACGATATTCAAGGGACACTCAATCACTTTATACGAGATGATGAGGTGCGGAGAAGCAGTTACTTCCTAGTATCAAGAGATGATGCAGCAAAAGTAATCAATCAAAAGTTAAAGTCTCAACAGAAGGTTCCGGTTGAGCATATCTTTGAAACATCCAAAAACCGAAGCTTTAACGGAAAGATCTTACCGCCCACACGGATTGGCCGGGCATCTGATTACTTTCAGATGGGCGTCAGTTTCCTTGTGCAAAGTGTAGATGTGATAAACGGTGAACTTATCTATGATGGGGGCGGTATCATACATGGAAAAACAAGAAAGCTGATCGGTTTCATCCCAGCAAAAGATGTACAATCTTTAAACTGGGTGATGGATCGTATTTCAGGCGGCGTTGTACCTGCCACCTACAAAGGATATCCAATAACATATGAAATCAAGAAAGCAAAAACGAAGGTCGAACCCCATCTGAAGGATGGTAAGGTTTCCTTTCACATTCATGTACAAACAAAAGGAAAATTATCAGAGGATCAATATCCTCCTGAAAACTCCTACGATGAGCAGTACATCAAGCGATATGAACGAATTTTTTCTCATAAAATAAAAGAACGTATTCAAAAATCGGTCCAGCATCTGCAAAAAGAAGTGGGCGTTGATCCTATATTATTAAACCAGCAGTTTCGTATGAAATACCCTGACTATTGGGATCAGCATGGAGATGAGTGGGACAGACTCTTCCAAGAAGCAGATTTTGATTATGATATCATAGTCAGTATCTTAAACTTCGGTGCAGAAGGCGCAACGAAAAGCTTCAAATGGTAAAACAAAAAGGCGGTTATCCCGAAGGAGAGCCGCCTTTTTTACGCACGACGAAAAGAAGCTGATACAAGGTCACTTGGTCAGACAACGCTTTTGTTTGAAAGCCAAGAGACGCTCCTATTCTCGCCACCTCGTCAAAAAATAGTTGAACGTTTTGATCAATCTGTACATTGATCCGCTGCTCGATCACGCGTTCAAACAAATGCTCTGGGAAAAGCGCACGCATCGTGTTTGGTGTGAAAAACCGCATATGGGTTCGGTCTAAAATCCCTACATCTTGATACGTAAAATCCCCTGTCATCAACGGAAGAAGCACCTCTGCATGCATCATGTTAGGCAGGCAGCAAATGATGACACCACCTGGCTTTAGGGATGCGTGTGCTTGCTCAATGATGCGCCAAGGTTCTGACACATGCTCTAAAACATCCGAAAAAATCACCGCATCAAAAAAGGCCTCTTTCTCTGACCATGGGTACTCATCCGCATTTGCCTCAATGACTTCTTCGTAATACGCCTTAGCGACCGCTGCTTTTAATGCATCTGCCTCTACCCCGTACATGGCTACAGACTGCCGGTTCATCAGTTCAAGCCCAGTTGCCCCCGCGCCGCATCCAACATCCAGTACACATGCAGCTTCCTCAGGGAGCAATTCCGCAAAATACGGATGAGGGGTGATCAAATTTAGATCAATGCCCCATTTATCTAAAAACCGAAGTCTGTTCTCAGTAAACAGTGTAGAGATGTTCGTTTCTTGATTGGCATTGAAGGTGGCATGGCCATGATGATGCACAAAGGAATCATGCACAATTTGCAACTGATACCCTTTCAATAATGAACGTAAGCAAAGATCGTCATCCTCAAATGATCCATATACAAATCGTTCATCAAATACCCCCACATCCTCGATCAGCTCTCTTTTCACGAGCAAGCAAAACCCTACAAGCCGATGCACGTAAGTCCTCTGACCTTTTTTCCCCTCTGTATATTCCTTAGCAAAGGCTGGGAGCTCCTTCACATCTGTATACGATGGCTGGACCAGCTGAGGCCCACTCACATAGTTGGAGACTGGCCCCACCATCCCAATCCGTTCTGATGCAAATAACGCCTCTTTTAATGGAAAAAGCCAGTTTTCCGTCACGATCGTATCATTATTTAAAAAGAGAATGCTATCTCCTGAAGCTTCTTTTGCCCCTTGATTACAACCCTTTGCAAAACCTTGATTTTCTTCGTTTTCAATGAAAATCACATCTTCCAGCTCTCTCACATATTCCTTCGTGCCGTCAGTTGACGCATTATCAACAATGATAAGTTCATATTGGTCACGCTGGGTATGCTGCTTGATACTGTCGATACATTTTTTCGTTAAATGCAGTTCATTGTACGTCAGCATGACAATGCTTGTTTTCCCTTTCATCTCATTTCCACCTTTCGCCCACCTGTGTTCCATATGTATGTAATAGGCAGCACGTTCAGAAGATGAGAGATTGTCCTTTCTTGATTAAACGTTTGTTTAACAAAGGAAAACCAGCTGTATGCGGCAGCTGGTGGTCATTTTTCATACCGTTTTTCCTTCGTCACCAGAGATGGCACGGTTTCTCTTTTTTAAATCTTCTTCAATTTCTTCAAGGCTTTTCCCTTTCGTTTCGGTTACCAAGTATTTCACAAATAAGAAGGCGCCTACGCCGATCACCGCATAGATGAGGAAGAGGTTACTGATGCCAATCGCGCTTAATAAAGCTGGGAATGTGAGCGAAATGATTAAATTTCCTGTATGAAGGAGGAAGGTTGAGACACCTGTACCGATTCCCCGGACATGGACTGGGAATAGCTCTGGAAGCATCACCCAAACGACTGGGCCCCAGCTGACGGCAAAGATGACGATAAAGAGCCCTAAACAAATAATGGTTGTCCATCCTGCAGCTGTTGATCCCTCGAAAAACCGATTGACTACTGACAGGACAATTAAACTAGTGACCATTCCCGCATTCCCAAATAAGAGCAGCGCTTTTCGCCCTACACGGTCAATGATTTTGATCGCAACAAACGTCATCATGACATTCACTGCACCAATCCCGACGGTTCCTAGGATCGCCGCTGAATTCCCAAAACCAACGCTTGTGAATGTTTTTGGTGCATAGTAAATAATCGTATTTGTACCGATAAACTGCTGTAAAAAGGCAAGGCCGACACCAGCAATCAATGCTGGGCGTACCCATGGTTCAAATAATTCCTTAAAACCGCCTTTTTCTTCACTTTCTGCCTTTTGAATATCTGAAATTTCACCTTCGACTTCCTGCTTGCTTTTTCTGAGTTTAGATAGTATCTCCTTCGCACGGTCAGCCTGTCCATGAACAAACAGCCAGCGGGGGCTTTCCGGCATAAATAAAATCCCAAATAGTAAAAGAATAGAAGGTACGACCGCAATTCCAAGCATTAGGCGCCATGCCTCTGCATCCGCTAAAGCGTAGTTCACAATATAGGCAAGAAGAATACCAAATGTGATCATGAGTTGATTTAAAGAGGACAGAGCTCCCCGTGATTCCTTTGGAGCAAGTTCAGATAAATATAATGGCACAATCGTTGTTGAGCACCCAACCGCGAGCCCTAGTACAATTCGGAATAGCACCATCACTTCTGTATTCGGGGAAAGGGCAGTACCAAATCCGCCGATAATAAATAGAATAGCTGCGGCAATGATGGCTTTTTTCCGCCCGAATTGGTCTGTCAGCTTTCCAGAAAGAGAGGAACCGAGCATCGCCCCGATTAAAATGGAGCTGACGACAAGCCCCTCTGTAAATGCGTTTAATCCTAAATCTTCTTTCATAAACAAGATGGCGCCCGAGATAACACCTGTATCATAGCCATATAAAGCGCCGCCAAGGGCGCCGAAGAAATAAAGCCATCCATTCCGATTTTTCATGTTCATAACCCCTCTTTTGTCTCTGTATACGAGATATTTCTCTATGAAAAATCATTTTCCTCACTTCCTGTCATTTCAAACATTTCGATGTTTTATGACAAATATATTTCATTTGTGAATCATTGAAACTTTTTATGATAAGGAAACGTCAATTAAGCGTTAGTGAAAAAAATGTCGCACTATATCCCGTTTTAAGGTATATTTGTTTTAGTTTGTAAGTAATAAGCAGGACATATTTACTATAAAATTATAGCGAGGGTTTAAAATATATGGATCAATCACGAAGTAAACGCAAAGGGAAAAAGCGTTTAAAACCATGGGTGAAAGTCACTCTTTTTATATTTGGTATTCTTTTACTGACAACCGCTTCGGTCACAGGCTATGCCTACTATAAAGTAACAAATGCTGCTAAAAAGGCTCAAGTGACTCTAGATCGCGGCGCACAATCTGTGAAACGGATTGAAGCATTCGATCCAGGAAAAGACAGCTTTTCTGTCTTGCTGCTTGGAATTGACAGCAGACCTGGCGAGACAGTGAAACAAGCACGAAGCGACGCAATGGTCTTGGCGACCATTAACCGCACCAATAAAACCGTTAAATTATTAAGCATTCCAAGGGACTCATACGTTAATATTCCAGGTCACGGTTTTGACAAAATTACTCACGCACACGCATTTGGCGGTGCAGATTTAACAGTGAGCACTGTTGAAGATTTACTAGACATTCCGGTCGACTTTGTCATCCAAAGTAATTTCAAAGCATTTAAAGAAATCGTAAATGAATTAAACGGGGTTCCGATTAACATCAAGGATGAATACCTTGTGAAACAAATTCAAAAAGATACAAAAGGCAAGGTTGTGCTTCAAACAGGAACGCATACACTTGATGGTGATCAAGCGCTCGCTTATGTGAGAACAAGAAAAGCAGATAGTGACTTAATGCGCGGACAGCGTCAAATGGAAGTGTTAAAAGCCATTTTTGATAAATCAAAATCATTAACGTCTATTCCATCATACGACAATATTATTGATACACTCGGCGATAATGTGTCAACCACCCTTTCGATGAAGGAACTAGTCGGTCTTTTCCCGCTTCTGACTTCATTGAAATCGGTTGATACCATTCAGCTCAAAGGATCTGATTACCAGCCAAACGGGGTTTATTATTTCCAATTAGATCAAAACCAGCTGAACGAAGTGAAAACTGAATTGAAAAAGCAGCTTGAATTATCATAAGTAGAAGCGTCCCTTTGGGGCGCTTTTTCTTATTTCCTTGATCATTCGCTCATTTTTGTTTAGCCTTGATAGAGAGGAATCAACCATCCTTTTTTTATGAGAATGAAGGAAATCGTACATACTTTGAAGAGGCTATTGCATGAATGAAGGAGGATTTGACAGCGATGAAAAAAATGATTGCGATTGATTTAGACGGTACACTTTTAAATACCAAAAGTGAAATATCCGCTCAAAACCGAGAGGCATTGATTCGTGCGAAAGAAGCTGGATATATTGTCACCATCTGTACAGGGCGGGCAACTTTTGATGTGAAGGAGCTTCTTGGCGATTTGGACATCCCTATTATTGCGGCAAACGGTGGAACTGTTCATACTGAAGGATACGAGCTCTTCAGCCGAATCACACTAGACCAAGAAGCGGGGAAACGAGCTGCAAAGGCATTAGTGGAACGGAACATTTACTTTGAAGTATATACAGACGATGCTCTCCTCTCTCCTTTTGATGGAAAAGAGAAGCTGAAAGCAGAATTCGATCTGATCAAAAGCGCAAACCCAGATGAGGATTTAGCTGATTTATGGGAAGGCGCCATGACGCAATTTAAACAATTTGGCATCAAACCAGTAGATGATATTCGTGAGATTTTTGAGTCAAATGATCCGACCTATAAATTACTCTGCTTCTCGTTTGATATGGACAAACTGCACGAAGCACGACATCTTTTGGCGGACATGCCTGAGCTTTCATTGACCTCTTCGGGAAAACACATTATTGAGGTACTGCCAAAAGAGTCTGGAAAAGGACATGCCTTGAAAAAGCTCGCAGCCCATTATGGTGTAGACCGCTCACATATTTATGCGATTGGCGACAGCCCAAACGATCTATCCATGTTTGAAGAAGCGGGTCACCGCATTGCAATGGGGAATGCCGTCGATGTGATTAAAGATAAGAGCACCTACATCACAAAAGGGAATCATGAAGATGGGGTCGCTTATTTTATTGATCTTCTTTTACAAAATCAATTCCATGAAAAAAAGACGCTTGTCTGATCAGCGCCTAGAGAGAAGTCAGAAGTCCAATCCGAGTGTGGATCGGGCTTTTTCTTTATTTTTTTATTCTTACAGCCGTCTCATATTTATCCTTCCAGTACGTACTTGTTTTCATATTAGTCAGGACAACACCGTTTGACACAGTGACATGAATGACTTGATTTGATCCTGCATAAATAGCCGGCATCAATGAAGTCCCACCGAAGAAGACAAGATCTCCTGGCTTAAGTTCAGAACGTTTCACAGGCGTACCTGCTTTGACTTGACCTGATGCATAACGAGGCAGCTCAATACCGAGTACTTCTTGATATACATATTGCGTAAACCCTGCTGTATCAAATCCTTGCTCTGGGTTCGTTCCGCCTTTGACATAAGGGACTTCGCCAATATACGTAGCGGCTTTTGATACGATAGGGTCTTCTTTCGCCAGCTCCAAATCTGTTAAACGTTTCGCACCTGTCCATTTCTCACGCCAATACGATTCAGACAAATAAGAAATCGTCACACTTTCCGAACGGCTCGCATGAATAAAGCGGTCGCCCCCAATATACATACCTACATGGGAAATTCCCGGCTTATATGTGTTGCTAAAAAAAACAAAATCCCCGGGGCGGATATCGTCTCGCGCCACTTTTTCTCCGACGATCCACTGCTGTTCAGCACTTCGAGGTAAATATATGCCAAGTGATTTTTCAAATAAATACTGTAAAAAACCTGAACAATCAAAGCCATCCTTTGGATCTGCTCCACCAAATACATAAGGGATACCTAAATATTTCATCGCATCTTTCACAAGAGGGTCATCAGAAATTTCTTGCGTACCAGGCAGTCGTTTGACCGCATACAATCGCTCTGTCCAATATTTGCTCTTGCTGACATCCGTTTTTACCACACCTTGACTAAGCGTGATATGGATGACCTGTTCATTACCAGCGTACAATGCCACATGTGTCGGGATATTCTTCGTTTCTTCAAGACTTCGGAAATACACAAGGTCACCAGGCTGCGCTTTGTCCCATGATACCTTTTCTCCAATCTGATATTGATCAATCACCTTCCGCGGCAAGTTAAATGATTCGGATGCCTTGTACACATATTGAATAAACCCAGATGCATCAAAGCCCGTTTTCGGATCGGTTCCTCCTTTTTGATAAGGTGTGCCAATGAGCTTTTCTGCTTGCTCCAAAAGAGACGGTGTTTGAGCAGATACCGATGATGGAGACATGAACATCAGCCCTATGAGCGCACAACCTCCAAGCAGCATTCCTTTCCATTTCATGATTTATTCCCTCCTTTCTTCTATAGTTTCGGCATGACACCTTTCATTTTACACCCTTTTTTGACAAAAAAAGAGCACGCAATGTGCGTGCCCTTTTATGCTCTTTCGTTATTGACCTGCTTCCGCTTTTGACTGCTTTTGCTGTTCAATTTTTTGCATTTCAACCGAGATCTTTTGCTTTTCATGATCTGTCAGGCTGTCACTAAATTTAAAAGCAGACATAAAGACAAAGACTAAAATTAACGCAACAAACGGCCAGCTTGCTTTTAGGAATTTCATTTCTTTTCTTTCCCTCCGTTTTCTTTTAAGTTTTTAACTTTATCAGCGTGATCTACTTCAAAGAAAATGTGTCCGTCTTTTTCTTTCCAATCCGCATTTGTTCCATTAGTGAGCATACGGATAATGGCTTTTGATTCTAGAGATCCTGCTTTTAACGGGGCTGGTGTTGCTTCTTTGATGTACATTGGGACAACTTCAAATGTCGCTTTTCCATCTTCATTCAGATGATACTGAACAAGTGCAGAATCACGTGTTCTTGACCAGCCTTGGTCAAAGATAAAGTTTCCTAGGCTATAGAAAATCGCCGTTCCATTATAAACTTCCATCGGTTCAAGGACGTGCGGGTGAGCACCGATAATGATATCAGCACCGGCCTTGGACATCGCTCTTGCCAATTCTCGTTGTCTGTCGTTTACTTCATTGTTGTACTCCTGTCCCCAGTGAGCATGAACAACGACAATATCTGCCTTTTCAGCGGCCTGCGAAATCATCGGAATAAAGATAGATGGATCGGCTGGCAGAATCCCCGCCTGACGATTCGTTGCTTTAAAATCTTTCCCATACACATCTGTGAAACCCAGTGTAGCGATGTTGACACCATTTACTTCTTTGTACGAAATGTTCTGCTCCGCATCTGGGAGATTACGTCCGGCACCTGTATAGTCCATGTCAGCTTGTTCAAAGGCATCAATCGTATTGTTCAGCCCTTTTTCACCATAGTCTGCCGCATGGTTATTCGCAAAGTTTACTACTGAGAAATTTAAATCCTTCAACGCTTGGACAGAATCTTCATCTGTTTTTAAATGAATATTCTTTTGAGCCGCCTGCTCCTTATCCGATGCAACTGGATGCTCAAAGTTGCCTGTCACATAATCTGACACATCAAAATATGGCTTTGCATAGCGGAAGAGATGCTGTTTTCCATAGCGGTCTGTTACTTTCTCTACGTTTCTTCCAAACATAATGTCACCGACAAACGAAGCGGTCAGGATGTTTTGTGGATTCTTTTGTACAGTTGGCACTTGTGCTTTCCCGATAAACGTAAATAGAAATGTACAAGCAATGACGATCGGTAAAGCAATCAGTACGTGTTTATTCGTCTTTTTCTTTTGATTCTTTGTGATTTTCAGCAGCTTTTCCTGAAAGCTCAATTTTTTATTCATCATTGGACACACCTTATCTTAAAATAGATAGTAAACATACATGATGGCAAATGTTGCACCACTTAGAAGTAACGTGCTTCCAAGGGTAATCGTAAGACCTTGCTTTTGAATCGTATTCGCAATCAATCCAGGGACGATGATTCCAATTCCGCGGAATTCAGCTATTTCAAATGGGACCACTGGATAGAAGAAATCAAAGATCAGCTTTAAGGCAATCCCTGTAATCAGCATCGCAGCAAACTTTCTACGTCCGTATAAAATCATGAATTTTGATAGACCAAAACGAACGATCACATACGTAAGCAAGCTGACAGATAAGACGACTAAAATGAAGACTGGCTGGTTAAATACGAGCGCCAGATAACCTGGCACTACAAGTCCAGCTGGTACGATTCCTGTTTTTTCTGCAAAGATTAAACTAAGTAGAACACCTAAAATTAACGAGATATAAAGATCTGATCCGAACATTTTCTATATTTCCTCCTAGCTGACAAGCTGCTTAATTTTGTATTCTTGAATTTTTTCGATTAACGGTTCAGCGGCACCATGGATATTGCCGACTCCATAAACCACTCGATTATGAAGCTTTTTCTCAAGCATATTCATAATTTGTTCTGTAGATTGATATTCAAGGTTGTGTAAGTGGTCAGCCGGAATTTTTCCTTCCTCATATGCCTTTACAATTGGATCTGTTGTTTCACCAATTAAGACAAGATCACTTGCTTCAATATAAGGAAGTACATCCTCCGCAAACTGGATCGTTCTATCTACACGATCCGCACGGCAGTTCATGATAATAATCGGTTCATCTGTTGGATATCCAATTTCTTTCACACGCTTCCAAATATTCAATGTAGATGATGCGTCGTTTGCCGCAAATCCATTTACAAAGTGTCCAGGTGTTTTTGCGTCCATTAATGGGAGAATTCTCATCGCTCCTGGATCAGGCGGTGCATTTAACATTCCTTTAAATGCCGTATCTTCATCAATCCCTAATGCTTGGGCCACACCAAGTGCAAGTGAAGCATTATCTGGGAAAACCATGTACTCAAATTTCCGCAAAAACTCATCGGAAATCTTGGAATTATCTGCAACAATCACTTCTGTGTTGCGTTTTTTCGCAATCTCTTTAAAGAAATCCGTATATTCACTATCCGTAATAACCAAGTGTCCATTGTAAGGAATTGTCGCTGTGAAGGCTTCTGCTATTTCATCAAGTGTCGGCCCCATAACATCCATATGATCTTCAAGAACGTTTACGATTACGCCAATGTTTGCTTGAAGCAGCTCTTCCTGAAAGATAATTTGGTAATCTGGATTTACCGCCATACATTCACTAACGATGGCATTTGCTCCTCTTTCAACTGTTTCTCTCATAACTTCCTTCTGCTCTCCGATATTCGGTCCTTGCGGTTTCCTTTTAATCGGTTTCTCCTCTGGCGTATCCCAATAAATCATTCTTGCATCCGTTCCCGTTGTTTTGCCGACAGTTTTATAACCTGCCTCCATTAAGATACCGGTTGTCAATCTTGTGACGGTAGACTTCCCGCGAATACCATTAATATTGACGCGCACCGGCAGGGCATCGATATTTTTCTGATGACGCTTCTTTTCAATAAAGCCAATCCCTAACATGATGACACAGGCTATAACGATTAACCACATCGCTTATCTACATCTCCTTTTTTTATGAGTGTGATATGTAAATTCACTCAACAGTATATCTGTTCAGCATAAAATCACAATCGGTATTATGTAACATAATCTTTCAGTTCCTCGTATGCCAAATTCCTCTAATCAGAAGGCTTTTTTGCCTACCCGTCCATCAAATGAAAAGGCCAAAAGGCGGACAAAAATCAGCCTGAATTTCTGCTGAATTCAAGAGAAAGCGTTACCATCAATGATCGGAAAATCTTTTGTCCTTTTCTCCCTAAATTTTTTGACAATTATTAAGATGTATTTTGAATCAATGTTTTAAAACCCACTCTGCTCTAGAACATCAGTTATATCAGTGCTTTAAATGAATAGTGCGTGTTTTGAAATGTTTTATGTTTTTAAACGGACAGGTTAGAAAGTCATCCTCATTTGTCAGAATGCTATGTGTTGACCCATGACAAAGGTCACCTCTAAAAAAATCAAGTCATCTGCTTCATTTCAGGTCACGAAAAATTGGGATAAGATGTAAAGTATTGATCATTTAGGTGTATCTTCTCTTTACGATATTCGCTCCTAATGACCTAAACAATGAAACATTATTCATTTGTTTTTATCAAGATTCATCATTTCTTAACATTTTTAATATGAATTTAGTTGAAAGTTGTCAGCCCATGTCATGCTTTCCCCAAAGGGGACGAATAAAATTCGCTTCTCCGCTTACACTAAGGTTTCAAAACCTGTGAAAGGAGGCTAAAGATGCCAAACGCCAATGAGCAAACACGCCTGCATTTTTTATCAGGCAGCTTCGAGGAGAAAATTCGGATCCTGAAAAAAACCTTTCAGCAAAGCGGCGATTTTGAATACCGCGAGTTAATGGTGAATGAAACGAAATCTGTGCTGTTTTTTATTAAAACAAGAGTGGATGAAGGCAAACTAAATGATTTCATCATCGGCAACTTGTTAGGCCCTCCTGGAAAGCAGGATTATACAAAATCCCTTAGCACACTTGAAACAGGCGACTTGACGCTGGTCACAGACAGTATTATTGCAGGAAGTATTGCCTTTCTTGATGAAAATGCCTCGCAGATCAAGTTATTTACTGTTGGACAGCCGCCGCTGCGCTCTATTTCTGAACCTTCTTCTGAAAGTATTATTGCGGGCGCACATGATGGATTTGTCGAAAGTCTTGATACCAATATCTACTTACTGCGTTCGCATTTAAATGATCGGAAGCTCGCCATTCAGTATCATAAGATCGGGACAAAATCGGAAACAAAGCTTGCAACGGTTTATATATCTGATATTGCCAATCAAGAAAAGGTCGAAGAGGTAAACAGACGGATTTCTTCTATTAAAGTAGACACACTGATAAGTCCTGGTTCTATCGTTGAGGCAATTGAGGAAGATTCATTTTCTATTTTCCCTCAGCTGATTGATACAGAACGTCCGGACAAGGTGAGATCTGCAATCCTTGAGGGCAGGATAGTCGTACTCATGGATGGCAGTCCAATGGCCATCATTCTGCCTATCACGTTTTTTAGCTTCTTTCAGTCACCAGATGATTATAATAGCCGCTGGATACCAGCTACGTTTATTCGTATTCTTCGTTATCTTGCCTGTGTCATAGCAGTCATTTTGCCTTCTTTTTATATTGCTGTTATTTCGTTTCATTATGAGGTTGTCCCAGATGAACTAGCCATTACGATGAAGAACTCTATTATCGGCATTCCCTTTCCTCCATTAATAGAGGCTATGCTAATGGAGATCACGATTGAACTCATACGCGAGGCCGGGGTGCGTCTGCCTAAACCAATCGGGCAGACCATTGGAATCGTAGGTGGTTTGGTTATTGGGGATGCGGTTGTACAAGCAGGACTTATTTCGAATGTCCAAGTTATTGTCGTTGCTGTGACGGCTGTCGCTTCATTTGTACTTCCGTCGTTTGAAATGACGTCCACGATCAGGATGCTTCGGTTCCCGCTCATGTTTATGGCGTCGATGTTTGGATTTATTGGCATTTCATTTGGACTGGCCATCGTCCTCATGAATCTATGCCGCCTAGAATCACTTGGGGTGCCGTACTTATCACCTGTTGCTCCATTTAACTGGCAGGACTTAAAAGACACCATCATTCGATTGCCTATGTGGATGTACAAACAGCGCCCTGTGTATTTGAATCCGCAAAAGAAAGAGCAAATTAAAAATTTGAGAGGGTGGAAAAACAATCATGAAGAATAAGATATCTCCCCCTCAGGCTGCTTTTTTTATCATTCAATCTCAAATTGGTGTTGGTATTTTAGCGCTCCCCCATTTGCTCATGAAAGACATGGGGCACGATGGCTGGATGGCGATTATTTTAGCGTGTTTTTTTATCCAGATCATCAATACCATTTTTCTTTATATCATCCACAAGTATCCTGAGACGTCATTTTTCCAAGCGCTGATTGAGGTCTTTGGAAAATGGATTGGACGCCTTTTGGTCACGCTCTATATGATATACTTTGCCTCAGTTTGTATCGTGGTGCTGTCTATCTTCACAAGGATTCTTGGCATATGGGTGCTCCCACTCACACCGAACTGGGTCATTAACCTATTACTCATGATATGTATTATCTATATCGCAAAGGAGAAAATTACAGCCATTGTTAGGTTTAACTTTATCTTAACTCCCTTTTTGCTTATGCTCTCTCTCTTGATGCTCTATGCATTGAAAGGAACCAATATTGATTATCTCATGCCTTTTTTCCAAACGGATATTTCTCAATTCCGGCTTGGATTGAAGGACGTGGTGCTGTCAATGAATGGATTTGAGATGATTCTTGTCATCTCTCCACTGATGAAGGGCACCATTAAGCAACGATATAAAGTGATGACCATTTCAAATATATGTACGACGCTTTACTACCTATTTATTACATTAATCTGTTTTATGTTTTTCAGTCCGGCTGAGCTTGATATCATCCCGAATCCTGTGTTGTATCTATTAAAAACCATTTCATTCGGTGTCATTGAGCGAACGGATTTAATTTTCTTAAGCTTTTGGGTCTTTGTCATCCTAGCCACACTGAGTAATTATCTGTACTTTTGTGCAAATGGTCTGTCCAGTATGCTGAAGAAAAAAAATCACAAAAAATATGTCTACTATTTTGCCATTTTGATTTATGCTGCCAGCTGTTTTCTTTCAACTGATAACTTTAGAATTCAGCGCTTCAATGACTTTACCACCGTTGCGCAATATTCATTTATTTACACACTTCCGATCATTATGGCCGTTATCATTTTGATCAAACACCGAAAAGGAAAGGTGAAATCACATGCATCATAGGTACATGTTGACGCTGCTCATGTGTGTTTCCCTCATTTTCATGCCAGGCTGCTGGGATCAAAACCTATTAAAAGATATCTCTCTTGTTTTAACTTCAGCCGTTGATCAAGGAGAAGATGACAATGCTAAATACTCGATTACCTATCGAAAGGTGCAGCAGTCTCAAAGTATGCAGCAAGGGAATACCGGCAGCTATTTAACCACTGTCCTCACAACCGAAGCACCTACTTTAAGAAAAGCAAGAAGTAATTTTAGCCGGAGTGTAGACCAAAAAATTGATATGTCAAAAATGCGGGTGATGCTGATCGGTGACGATTTTGCCAAGCAGCGGATGCTCCCTTACTTAGATATGTTTTATCGCGATCCGAAAAGCCCTTTGCTTGCAAACTTGGCGGTGGTGCAAGGGGGAAACTGTGTGGAATTGATCAATCAGTTACTCAAAGAAAAACTCATTGTAAGCGACTATTTAAACAACCTGATCACTTCTGCAGCACGCTCCTCACAAGTTTCACCTAAGAACATCCAAAATGTCCGCTCCAAAATGCTGCAAACCGGTGAGGACTTTACACTGCCGTTGCTTTACTACGATAAATCAAAAAAGTTAACAAGTGTGAGAGGGGTTGCCTTATTTGATAATGAGAAAAAGAAAGGTGAACTGTATGCTCAGGATGCCATCTTGCTCACCGTCATGGATGGGAAAATGGGCAATTATGCAAACTTCACTAAAAAAGTAAGAAATGATATGAAATCAAAGGAGAACAATTACATCACCATTCAAGTAACCGATTCAAAGAGAGACATCAAAATCGTCAATCCTGATCACCGAAACGTAACCTTCTCTCTTGAGTTTGAATTCAATACCTCTGTTCTTGAATATCCGAAAGATAATTTAGATACAGACAAGAAAATTGAAATGTTAAATAAAAGGCTGTCAGCTATTTTGACAAAAGACGCTGAAAAAATCATTACAGCCCTGCAAGAGGCGAATTCTGACGTTCTCAGCCTTGGCAGAAAATATCGAGTAAGACACTATGATGAATATATGAAAATGAACTGGGTCACCGATTATCCAAGTGTGAAAATCATTCCAAAAGTGAAAGTGAACATTACACAAACAGGTATTATTAGTTAAGAAAAGGAAGAAACCATCTTTCTTTTCTTTTTTTATTTTTTTTAGATTGTCATTTCGATGCATTCGTGATAATCTATGTGTGTAAACGGTTACACATTCATGAAGGGAGGCTCTCCATTGGCTACAATTAAAGATGTTGCAAAAGCTGCACAAGTGTCTGTTGCCACTGTTTCACGCGTGCTCAATGATACCGGCTATGTCCATTCAGATACGAAAACCCGTGTGACACAAGCGATGCAGGAGCTGAACTACTTTCCCAATGAAGTCGCTAGATCCCTTTTCAAAAGAGAATCCCGCTTAATCGGTTTGATCTTGCCTGATATCACAAATCCCTTCTTCCCTCAGCTGGCTAGAGGCGTTGAGGATGAGATTCATGCGCACGGTTTTCGGTTATTATTTGGGAACAGTGATGAAGACCGTGAGAAGGAAATGGCTTACTTACAAACCTTTAAACAAAATCAAGTGGTCGGTGTCATCGCGGTCACAAATTTACCTGAATCAGATATATACAATGATGATGATCTACCTGTTGTGTTCTTAGATCGAATGGTTCCACATGCACCTTCTGTCTTTGCAGATGCTGCAGCTGGCGGGAAAATGGCCGCTATGGAATTAATCAACCGCGGCAGCCGTCAGATCACATTGCTGAAAGGACCTGCACACCTGCAAACAGCGAGGCAGAGATTCAAAGGCGCACTCGACGTTCTCACGGAAACAGGTGTCGATTTTCATGTGATGTCTAATGCTTCATTTTCCTTTCAAGAAGCCCGAAAAAGCGCCAAAGCCCTTTTTCAGCTGTATCCTGAAACAGATGGTATCATTGCGAGCAATGACATCGTTGCAACAGCAGTTATACACGAAGCGCTTCGGACTGGAAAAACCATTCCTGGAGACGTTCAAATCATTGGATTTGATGATATTCCGCAAAGTGAGTTGCTCTTCCCTTCCTTATCGACCATTAGGCAGCCCGCCTATGATATGGGAAAAGAAGCGGCACAGCTGTTAATCAAAGCGATTCAGAAACAACCGATAGATCAATCAGTTATCCAAATGCCCGTCTCTTTTATTGAACGAGAGACCACAAGAAAGGTGGATTCACAATGAGTCATATTGTCGTAGTAGGAAGCTGTTCAATGGATTTAGTCGTCACATCAGATAAACGGCCAAATGCCGGTGAAACGGTTTTGGGAAAATCTTTTAAAACCGTCCCCGGCGGAAAAGGAGCCAATCAAGCAGTCGCAAGTGCCAGACTCGGTGCAGATGTATACATGGTCGGCCGAGTTGGTGATGACACTTATGGTCAGGATATTCTGAGCAATTTACAAGCACAGGGTGTCCGCACCACTTATATGAAACCGGTTACCGAAATGGAGAGCGGCACAGCTCATATCATTTTAGCAGAGGGTGATAACAGCATTGTTGTGGTCAAAGGGGCAAATGACGAGGTCACTCCTGACTATGTCAGTGATGCTCTTTCTACGATTGATCATATTGGGATGGTTCTCATCCAGCAGGAAATACCTGAAGAAACGGTCGAAGCTGTCTGCGCGATTTGCAGTGAAAAAGAAATCCCTGTGATTTTAAACCCTGCACCAGCACGCAAAGTATCGCATCAAGTTTTAGAGCAGGCTGCCTACATCACGCCGAATGAGCACGAAGCTGTTCTCATCTTTGATGGTCTCCCAATCGAAGACGCCTTGCGTCAATACCCTAACAAATTACTGATCACAGAAGGGAAAAATGGCGTTCGATATTTTGACGGGTCGAAAGAAGTGTTGGTTCCAGGCGTTCCTGTCGAAGCAATCGATACAACAGGCGCTGGCGATACCTTTAACGGAGCCTTCGCTGTTGCCCTAACAGAAGGCAAATCTCTCTATGACGCACTTACCTTTGCCAACCTTGCAGCATCAATGTCTGTCACAAAATTCGGCGCACAAGGCGGCATGCCAACAAGAGAAGAATTGGAGAAAAAGAAATGAAAAAAAACGGCATCCTAAACAGCCACATCGCCAAAGTGCTTGCTGACCTTGGCCACACGGATACAATCGTCATCGCAGATTGCGGTCTCCCTATTCCAGAAGGTCCAGTGAAAATCGATCTGGCGTTATCGATCGGCACACCGTCCTTTCAGGAGGTCACCACCCTCCTTCTTCAGGAAATGGCTGTTGAAAACATTACTGTGGCTAGTGAAATCAAAGAAGCCAATGAGCGAGATCATCTTTTTCTAAAAAGAGCGTTCTCAACACCATTACATGATGTAGACCACGAGACGTTCAAAGACATGACCAAACAGGCAAAAGCAGTTATTCGAACGGGTGAAGCCACCCCTTATGCAAACTGCATTCTTCATGCCGGTGTCATCTTTTAAAAGGAGGAACCAGATATGAACATTGAGATGCATAACATCCATAAGGCTTTTGGAAAAAACACCGTTCTCTCCGGGGTCTCCTTTGACCTCGTTGCTGGTGAAGTTCACGCACTTATGGGTGAGAATGGAGCAGGAAAATCAACTTTAATGAACCTGCTCACAGGTCTTTATTCATTAGATCAAGGGTCGATTCAAATCGACGGAAAAGAAACCGCTTTCAAGAATCCGAAGGAAGCGGAACAGCATGGCATCGCCTTCATTCACCAAGAGCTTAACATTTGGCCGGATATGACCGTCTTGGAAAACCTATTCATCGGAAAAGAAATGTATACAAAGCTTGGACTGCTAGACACAAAGAAAATGAAGATCCTCGCCCAAGCGCAGCTGGACCGATTGTCTGTGAATCTCTCGCTTGATCAAGAGGCCGGCAGCTGTTCTGTTGGACAAAAACAGATGATTGAGATTGCAAAGGCATTAATGACCGATGCGAAGGTCATCATCATGGATGAGCCGACAGCCGCTCTAACGGAACGTGAAATTGAAAAGCTCTTCCAAGTCATCGAATCTCTCAAAAAAGAAGGCGTTTCCATCGTCTATATTTCTCACCGTATGGAGGAAATCTTTGCAATCTGTGACCGGATTACGATTATGCGTGATGGGAAAACAGTCGATACGAAAGCCATACCTGAAACGAATTTTCATGAAGTCGTTAAAAAAATGGTCGGCCGAGAATTGACAGATCGATACCCTGAGCGAACGCCTTCTACAGGAGAGATTGTCCTTGAGGTGAAGCAAGCGACGAGAAAAGGACAGTTTCAAGATATCAGCTTCTCAGTCAAAGCTGGAGAAATCGTCGGTGTTGCAGGCTTAATGGGTGCTGGCCGGACCGAAATGATGCGGTCTCTGTTTGGTCTCGATCCTCTTGACCAAGGAGAAATCTGGGTGCACGGAAAAAAGGCTGTCATTAAAAAACCAAGTGATGCCGTCAAGCTCGGCATCGGCTTTATCACAGAGGATCGCAAGGATGAAGGACTGATGCTTGATGCATCCATCCGAGAAAACATTGGTTTACCAAACTTAAAGAGCTTCTCTCCAAAGGGACTGATTGATAAGAAAACCGAACAGGATTTTGTTGATCTGCTCATCAAAAGACTGACGATTAAAACGGCTTCCTCTGACATTTCTGCCCGAAGTCTCTCAGGTGGAAATCAGCAAAAAGTCGTCATCGCCAAATGGATCGGCATACAGCCTAAGGTGTTGATTTTAGATGAACCGACACGAGGTGTCGACGTCGGAGCGAAACGAGAAATCTACCAATTAATGAATGAACTGACCGATCGAGGTGTTGCCATTTTAATGGTCTCCTCTGAACTCCCAGAAGTTCTAGGCATGAGCGATCGAGTTCTCGTCATTCATGAAGGAACCATTAGCGGAGAATTAGACAAAACAGAAGCTACACAGGAACGAATCATGACACTAGCTACAGGAGGGAAGTAACATGAAACCACTTACTTCAAATGGACGATTTGACCACATCATGCAAAAGCTTGGGCCATTCTTAGGACTCATCATCCTTGTCGCCATTGTTTCTATTTTAAACCCAGCCTTTTTAGAGCCATTAAACATTTTAAACTTACTGAGACAAATCTCCATTAATGCCCTCATAGCCTTTGGGATGACGTTTGTTATTTTAACTGGAGGCATTGATTTATCTGTCGGGGCCATTCTAGCACTATCCAGTGCACTGACTGCCGGCTTTATCGTTTCTGGCCTGGACCCGATTTTAGCCATTATCGTCGGCTGTATCATCGGTGCCGTTCTTGGGATGATCAACGGTCTTTTAATCACAAAAGGAAAAATGGCTCCTTTTATCGCAACACTTGCTACGATGACCATTTTCAGAGGATTGACACTCGTTTATACAGACGGAAACCCGATTACTGGACTTGGCTCTAACTATGCATTCCAATTATTCGGCCGCGGATATTTCTTAGGTATTCCTGTTCCAGCAATCACAATGCTTCTCACCTTTATCGTACTTTGGGTGCTACTTCATAAAACGCCTTTCGGCAGGAGAACATATGCGATTGGCGGGAATGAAAAAGCTGCACTTATTTCAGGAATAAAAGTACCGCGCGTAAAAATTATGATCTATTCATTAGCAGGCTTCATGTCTGCCTTAGCAGGTGCAATCTTAACATCTCGTCTAAACTCAGCCCAGCCAACAGCTGGTACGTCCTACGAACTTGATGCAATTGCTGCCGTCGTACTTGGCGGGACAAGCCTTTCCGGCGGAAGAGGACGAATTGTCGGCACACTGATCGGGGTGCTCATCATCGGTGTCCTGAACAATGGTATGAACTTACTTGGTGTTTCATCATTCTATCAATCTGTTGTAAAAGGGATTGTCATCTTAATTGCAGTCCTTTTAGACAGAAAGAAATCTGCTTAAGGAGGCAGCTGCTATGAAAAAATATCTTATTCTCATCCTGACTCTCTCATTGTTCATGCTTTCTGCCTGCTCACTTGAACCGCCAGAGTGGGCCAAGTCATCAAAGGATGGCAAGAAAAAAGACATCAAAATCGGGCTGTCGATCTCGACGTTAAATAACCCATTCTTCGTTTCTCTGAAAAACGGCGTGACAAAAGAAGCGAAAAAGCTAGGCATTGAAGTCGTGATCGCAGATGCACAAAATGATTCAGCTAAACAAACAAGTGATGTAGAAGACCTCATTCAGCAAGGTGTCGACGCATTGCTCATCAACCCAGCGGATTCATCTGCCATTTCAACCGCTGTCGAATCAGCGAATGCTTCAGATATACCTGTCATCACATTAGACCGCTCATCCGAAAGTGGAAAGGTAGAAGCCCTTGTCGCCTCAGATAACGTCAAAGGCGGAGAAATGGCAGCTAACTTCATCATCGATCAGGTTGGTAAAGGAGCAAAGGTCGCTGAACTAGAAGGTGTACCAGGCGCTTCCGCGACACGTGAGCGCGGAAAAGGATTCCATCAAATGGCGGATCAAGATCTAAAAGTGACAGCCAAACAAGCTGCTGACTTCGACCGGACAAAAGGGCTGAATGTCATGGAAAACCTCCTTCAAGGAAACCCTGACATCAAAGCCGTTTTTGCCCACAATGATGAAATGGCACTTGGCGCGCTAGAGGCGATTCAAAGCTCAGGGAAAGACATTCTCGTCGTTGGCTTTGATGGAAACGAAGATGCACTCAGCTCAATCAAAGCAGGAAAGCTCTCCGCAACGGTTGCGCAGCAGCCAGAGCTGATCGGTCAGCTGGCAGTCGGCGCTGCAAACGACGTATTAAAAGGGAAAAAAGTACAAAAGAACATCGCAGCTCCACTAAAACTAGAACAAAAGAAATAAACAGAAACCCCCGATTTCCCTCGGGGGTTTTCCTATTATTCTGGTCTTTTCAGCACAAAAGGCGTGCCTAAATGGGCATAATCATTTCCGGCTAAACGCGCGACTGGCTTCAGTTCATTCGTAAAAACATAGCCTTTTTCCGCATCATAAACTGACTCATCTAAATGTGCACATACAACCCGGCCAATGATATGATCGACCGTGATTTCTCCTTCATCATTTCGAAAGGTGAGATGCTTTTCCAACTGACATTCAAAACGAATGCGCGCTTCCTTGATCCCCGGGACTGAAACGACATGGCTTTTTACTTGATGAAGACCGGTACGATCCAGCTCACTTTCCTCCTGCGGTAGCGTAGCAGCCGTTTGATTAATATCTTCGATCATGCCTTCATCACTTACATGAACAACAAACTCTTTCCTGTCGATAATATGCTGCGCTGTATCTTTCATCTGACCTTCTCGTCGTCCGATAGAAACCGCAATAAGCGGCGGTTGTCCGCTGATGACATTAAAAAAACTAAACGGTGCGGCATTGACAACATGTTCGTTAGATAGACTTGTAATAAACGCGATCGGTCGCGGGACGATAGAACCAGATAATACTTTATATGCCTCTTTTCGTGACAACTGATCCATTTGCAATGTAATCAATTCAGGTACGCCTCCTTTGAATGTAACGACATCATACCATACCCCTTTCCCTTTACACCTTATTCCGGCTCAGTGCGATGCAGGATATGGTGGACAAGATGAAATAAAGCAGGATTATGATTTTCTCGTCTATAGGAAATGGTCCATTCCGCCAGAAGCTGTTCATCCTCAATGGACCGATACACAACATCCAGATTAAATAAACGCCGTGCTGATTTTGGAATGACCGCAATGCCGATCCCTGCTGTGACAAGGCCAATGACCATTTGATATTCCGCCGCTTCTTGCACAATATTTGGACAAAATCCGTACTTTTCACATAGCAGGATAAAGTGCTGATAAAGGGACGGCCACGATTCCTTTGATAAAGAAATAATCGGTTCATGACGGATATCTTCAATCGTGACCGTCTCTTTTTTAGCCAATCGATGATTGTTTGGAATCGCAAAAATACATTCACTTTGCTTCATCAAACGACTGACTAGTTCTTCGTGAGGCGATGTAGGATGTAAAAAACCGATATCAATTTCTCCTTTTAAAAGTGCTCCCAGCTGCTGAGGTACTGAAAGCTGCTTCAGCTCAATACTGACAGAGGGATACAGCTCTCTGAATTCACGTACAACGGGCGGCAGAATATCATACGTCGCAGTTCCAACAAAACCTATGATGATTTTCCCCAGCTCTCCCCTTGCTGTATGACGGGCATGATCAATGGCTTTATCAAGCTGTTGTAGCACTCCTCGAACCTCTTGTAAAAAGACCTTTCCAGCAGCTGTTAATTCGACCACTCGCTTCGACCGGTGAAATAAAGGAAAACCCAATTCTTCTTCAAACTGCTTAATTTGTTGACTAAGTGGCGGCTGTGTCATATTCAACCGTGCGGCTGCTCTGCCGAAATGCAGCTCCTCCGCTACTGTGACAAAGTACTGCAAATGTCTCAGTTCCATTCTTTCACTCCTCGCACACTTATTCGTGAAACATATTAAAACCACGTTAAACATATATTGGAAAATTTATTTTGTGAAATGTATAGTAAATCATATCATGAAAATATATTTTCATAAAAAATTTTACTTGCCGAAAGGAGTGTGGGGTAAATGAATTCTCAAGCACAACCCCTAACAAGACGAGGAGCAGAGTTGATTGTTGATACGCTGATTGCTCAAGGAGTGACCCATGTTTTTGCCATTCCAGGTGCAAAAATTGACGCTGTATTTGATGTATTAAAAGACAGAGGTCCAGAGCTTGTCCTATGCAGACATGAACAAAATGCAGCCTTTATGGCAGCTGCTGTCGGCCGTTTAACTGGCAAACCAGGTGTTTGTCTTGTCACATCAGGTCCTGGTGCATCTAATCTAGCAACAGGTCTATTAACAGCCAATACAGAAGGTGATCCTGTTGTCGCTATCGCTGGAAACGTCATTCGTGCGGATCGTCTGAAACGAACACATCAATCACTCGACAATGCGGCATTATTCAAACCAGTCACAAAATATAGTGTTGAAGTACAAGACGTTCATAATATACCAGAAGCATTAACAAATGCATTTCGCGCGGCACAAAAAGGGCAGGCTGGAGCAGCATTTATCAGCTTTCCACAAGATGTCGTGACAGAACACACCACACAAACACCAGTGTCTGCTCACCCTTCTCCAGAATTAGGCCCTGCACCAGATGCTCTCATCAGTTCGGCTATCGCCAAAATTCAAAATGCACACTTACCTGTTGCAATTGTGGGAATGAAAGCTAGTCGTCCAGCTGCTGCAAACGCCACAAGAACATTGTTAAAAACACTTGGTATCCCCTTTGTCGAAACATACCAAGGAGCTGGCGTTCTCTCAAGAGAGCTCGAGTCTCAATATGTGGGTAGAATCGGCTTATTCCGTAATCAACCGGGCGATCTTCTCATTGAACAAGCAGATGTCCTTTTGACCATCGGCTTTGATCCAATCGAATATGATCCGAAGCATTGGAATGTTCAGCCGCAGCAGCGTCAGATCATCCATGTTGATGACATGCAGGCAGATATTGACCATTTTTATGAACCTGCACTTGAGCTCGTAGGCAATATTTGTGAAACTGTCAAACATCTAGAACATGACAGCGTTCCACTTTCTCTATCCAAGGAAAACATAGAATTAGTCACTGATTTACAGGAGTTATTAAATGACATCGAAAAAACACCAGAAAGAGAAAGTCATCTATCTCACCCGCTGGATGTCATTCATACATTGAGACGCCTGATTCCTGATGACACGAAGGTCACATGTGATATCGGATCTCACGCGATTTGGATGTCCCGTCACTTCCGCGTCTATGAACCGAACTCTTTCCTAGTGAGTAACGGTATGCAAACATTGGGCGTCGCATTACCATGGGCCATTGCGGCTTCCATATTGAATCCAGATGAAAAGATTATTTCAGTCTCAGGTGATGGCGGTTTTCTCTTCTCCGCAATGGAATTAGAAACAGCTGTCCGCAAGAAAACAAACCTCGTTCACCTTGTTTGGAATGACAGCACATACGACATGGTCGCGTTCCAGCAGGAAATGAAATATGACCGCACATCCTGCGTTGAATTCGGGCAGATCGATTTAGTGAAGTATGCGGAAAGCTTTGGGGCGACTGGACTGCGGGTCAACTCACCTGAGGAGCTTTCAACTGTCCTTCAAAAGGGTATAAACATAGAAGGACCCGTTATTATTGATATCCCGATTGACTATCAAGACAACCCTAACCTCGCCAGTCAAAAATGGCCAGAAGTCTTTCGCGGAAAACATACAATGAACGTCAGATAAGACTTCAGATACATGAAAAAGGAGTGAGCGGATATGGGTATGATGCACCCAATGAATCAACAGAACGACACAAGACAACATGAGAAACAGCAAGAGGTCTATCAAGTATCAACGATGACCTCCCTGCTGGAAGCCGTATATGATGGAGATTTCTCCCTCGCGCATATTCCTGAACACGGTGATTTCGGCATTGGTACATTCAATCAGTTAGATGGAGAGCTGATCGGCTTTGACGGCGCATTCTATCGACTGCGCTCGGATGGAACAGCGACACCGGTCACCGATCAAGATTATTCACCATTTTGCTCTCTAGCATTCTTTGAAACAGATATCGTGCATCGAATTGATGCACCCATGACGTCCAAAGAGCTAGAAGAAGAAATCAACCGCATTTTACCAAGTAAGAATGTTTTTTATGCCGTCCGTATTGATGGATCTTTCAAAAAGGTTCAAACACGTACGGTCGAAAAACAGGAAAAACCTTACGTTCCGATGGTGGAAGCAGTCAAATCACAGCCGATTTTCGATTTCGAGGATATTCAAGGAACGATCGCAGGCTTCCGTACACCGCAGTACGCGCACGGCATTGCGGTGAGTGGATATCATCTTCATTTCATTGATGATGATCGAAGTGTAGGCGGACACGTATTTGATTACACCGTTGATCAAGTGACCATCCGCATTTCTCAAAAACGTCATATGAATTTACACCTGCCAAATACGCAGGAATTCTTCCAAGCAGACATTGATCGAGCTGACCTTGCACAGCAAATTGCCAGTGCGGAAAGCAGCCCAGATGAATAAATGAAGACACCCCGTTGATTCGGGGTATTTTTTATGCATAAAGACTATTTACCATCGATAAAGTTTTCGTTTCGATAGCAAATTGAAAACATTTCATTCTATTCGAAACAAAATATGATAGAATATCAACAGAAGAAAGGTGGTTATACGGTGTCAAAAGACTATAGCATTCCTAACCTAACATTAGACGAAAGAGATAAACAAATTTTATCCCTATTACATGAGGACGGGCGGATGTCTTATACAGATCTTGGAAAACAAGTCGGTCTTTCCCGTGTTGCTGTACAAGCCCGCATTCAGCAGCTCATTGAAGCAGGCGTCATTGAACGATTCACTGCTGTGATTAACCCCGTTAAGGTCGGCATTCATGTATCTGTCTTCTTTAATGTAGAGGTAGAACCGAAATTTTTAGAAGCGGTCGCCCTTCAGCTTGAACAAGAAACAGCTGTCACAAGCCTTTATCACATGACAGGACCAAGTAAGCTGCATATGCATGGCATTTTTCAGGATGAACAGGAAATGGAGACATTCCTGACAAAAAAGCTTTATCCGCTAGAAGGCGTCGTCAGTGTGGACTGCCAAATGCTCATTAAACGATACAAAAGCCGCATGGGCATGAAATTGTAGACAGGAGTTGAACCACTTGCAATCATATATCGAACTCATTATTGCTATGGTGCGAACCGGTATCCTCGGTTTTGGCGGAGGCCCTTCCGTGATACCGCTTATTCGCCATGAAGCGGTGGTGAAATACAAATGGATCAATGATGATGAATTCGGCGAAACACTCGCCATCGCCAATGCATTACCTGGGCCGATCGCAACCAAAATGTCAGCATATCTCGGCTATCGATTAAAGGGCGTATCTGGCGCAATAGTCGCAACAGCTGCTCATATTTTACCGACCTGTCTTGCCATGGTGGCACTTGTCACACTTGTCAGCGTCTTAAGCTCCTCCCACATCATTCAAAATATGATTGGCGCTGTGACACCAGTCATTGCCGTCCTGCTAGGCATCATGGCATATGAGTTTGGACAAAAAACGCTGAAAGGCTTTGGTATGATTTTCGGGATCGCTCTATTCCTTCTTGCCTTTATCGGGCTGAAGGTGCTGTCCATTCATCCAGGAATCATAGTCATCATCTTTTTATTCTATGGCGCTTTTCATTTTAAACTGAAAAATCGCTGGAATCGGCCAAATAAAGAGAAAGGAGTGTCTTCATGATGCTGATTCTCTTTTTATTCTGGGCATTCTTTTTGTCCAATCTATTAGGATATGGCGGAGGCCCTGCATCAATCCCGCTCAATTATGAAGAAATCGTCAATCATTTTCATTGGATGACGAACGAAGGATTCTCCAATATGCTGGCTTTAGCCAACGCACTTCCGGGGCCAATCGCTACAAAGATTGCAGCATATGTCGGCTATGACGTCATGGGCTGGCCAGGCTTTATTGTGGCACTGCTTGCAACTGTACTGCCATCCGCTGTTGGGTTGATTTTATTGCTCAAGCTCATTGAACGTTTTCGTCAATCTCCCATCGTCAAAGGCATGACCTTATCCGTTCAGCCTGTTATTGCGATGATGATGCTTTTATTAACGTGGGAAATCGGCGGAGATGCAGTGAAGGCCATCGGCTGGACGCAATCCCTCGCAATCGCCGCGATCTCCTTTTTCTTAATGACCAAATTCAAGCTGCACCCTGCCTTTCTTATTGTGGCTGCATTTTTATATGGCGGATTCATTCTGCCGCATTAATAAAAACCGATTACAGGAAATGTGATCGGTTCAGATTGTTGACAAAGGGCTAAAATGAACTTTATTTTAGCCCTTTGTCTTCTTTTCAGCGTGATAGAAAACCTTTGCAGTCTAGGAAGGACGAGTACCGGAGCGAATTGAGCATTCTTGAGCACCGGCACGCAGGACTGACACCGAATGCGAGGGTTTGCCTACACGCTGAACCGATAACAGGACATGTTATCGGTTTTCTTTTACATATAAATAGGAGTAACTGATCTGCGCCCAATCGAATGATACTCGACCCCTGCTTGTTCTGCCGCTTCAAGAGTATGACAGTTTCGTCCATCAAAAATAAGCGGTCGTCTCATCCATTCCTTGTAGGACGAGAGTGGAAATGACTGAATATCCGCCCACTCTGTTAATAGACAAACCGCATGGGCATCCTTGATCGCTTCTTCAATCGTTTGAGCAAAAAAGACTTGATCCGGAAGTTCACGAGCTGCACGTCGGGCAGCTACAGGATCATACGCCACAAGCTCCGCACCTAATCGATGGAGCTCATGAGCGATCGGAACAGACGGTGCCTCCCTCATATCGTCTGTATTCGGTTTAAAGGACAGACCAAGAAGCGCAATTCGCTTCCCTTCAAGATTTGCCCCCAGCCGCTCCTGAATATTTCGGATAAAACCGGCTCGCTGCTTATTATTTACTTTGATGACAGCCTTTAGCAGCTCAAAATCATGGGACACATGCCCTGCAATTTGGACAAGTGCATTTGTATCCTTTGGAAAACAAGAACCTCCGTAGCCAATGCCCGCTCTGAGAAAGGAAGAACCGATCCGCTGATCATGCCCCATTCCCTGCGCCACCCATTCAACATCAGCACCTGTTTTTTCACAAATTGAGGCAATCTCATTCATAAAACTGATTTTTGTCGCAAGAAATGCATTTGATGCATACTTGATCATTTCAGCACTTTTACGATCTGTTTTGACCATTGGAAGGTGGAAATCAGCATACATGTCCTCCAGCCGGTCTAATACGGCTTTTGTTTCAGCTCCAATCACAAGCCGGTCCGCCCTCAATGTGTCTGAAATGGCAGAGCCTTCCCGTAAAAATTCTGGATTAGATGCAATAGCTAATGGCTCACGCCGTCCTAATTCTTGATGAATGAGCTGATCGATTTGATCACCGGTTCCGACAGGCACTGTACTTTTCACCACAAGAATCGCACCTGACTTTGCTTTTATGCCCATCTCTTTTGCAGCCTGAAATACACATTGTAAATCAGCTTGGCCATCCGCCTGCTGCGGGGTGCCGACCGCGATCATTAGTACATCTGCCTTCGTATATGCCTCCGCTCCATTTACGTGAAAATGAATTCGTCCTTGCTCAAGATTGCGTTTCAGCAGCTCTTTTAACCCTGGCTCATACATTGGCGGATTTCCCTGCTTCAGCTGCATGACCTTTCGTCGGTCAATATCAATACACACCACATCATGTCCCGCCTCCGCTAAACACACACCTGTGACAAGCCCTACATATCCACAGCCTGCAATCGCAATATTCATGACACCATCAGCTCCCCATACTCCTTATGCTTGTAATGACATCGTATGCCGGGAGTTTTCGTTCCATTCTTAAAAGCATA
The DNA here is from genome assembly GCA_030159235.1 of Bacillus safensis. Classification (GTDB taxonomy): domain Bacteria; phylum Bacillota; class Bacilli; order Bacillales; family Bacillaceae; genus Bacillus; species Bacillus safensis_B. The sequence goes on from BSBG01000001.1 coordinate 359,265, forward strand.
CAAAAACCCCCTGCCATCACTAGCAGGGGGTCACTTTTATGAAACAAGACCATTTCGAATATGAGCAATCAGATTTTCAAGCATTTCTTTTGTTGTGACATCATTTGAATTTTCACCAATATCATGAGCGTACATCAAAATCTTTAAAAACTCTTCTTGATTTAAACCCTTATTATCCATGTCTGTATCCTTTCGAATCCACTAATTTCATTATTATATGCTGTAAGGTTGGTTTATGCAATACTCTAATACATCATTCGACAGCTTTTGAAATTTATGACCATTTTCATGAAAAACTTTTTTATAAATCACCATTGAGCTATAATAAAAGAATTGGAATCTTTTACTTGGTTAGGAGCGGATCAAATGCTTCAGCACAACATCAATGAAGAAGAAATGAAACAAACAGCCGAACAGATCAAAGAACTTCTTCCTGCAACAGATGAAAACAAACAACTCATCAAAAAAGCATTGATTTCTTATAGACAGGACAGCGTATACCGTCTCAAGCAAGAGTCTGATACCGAATGGTCAGCTTATGTACATGATGTTGTGGCAGCAAGAGTCCACCTTCATGTACTGTTTCCAGTGAGAAGCAGCTGCTCATGTCCGGCAGATGGACTTTGCAAACACATTCTCGCTGTCTTCTTTTCGCTATACGCTCAAGTAGAGAGTGTGACCGGATTTACAGAAAATTGGTCAGAAAAGGATGAATTACATCGCAGCAAAGAACTGATTCGCCAGCACTTCCAAGTGAAGCGCCCAGACGAACAATCACTCCAAAGCTGGCTGACTTTTTTTCAAGAGGAATTTAACCTCTGGCTGAAACGGACACCGAAGCACCAGCAAACACCGCAGCATTTGTATTATGGCTATTTATCAATCCTAAAAAAACATGCACCTGCTTCACCTGAATTCAAGAGTTTGTATGCGATTCATACGTCGATCGACGTATGGTTAAGGCTTCATGAACTGATCGATCTCGGCCGGCTTGATGCTGAAAAAGACTTTTATTCCATGAATCCATATGTAGAACAGCTCATGAATACCATTTTCGATTCAGTGGATCATTTGAAGACATACGCCCTTTCCTTTTCCCTCGATCCGTTTCTTGAGAACACACCAACTGCGGTTCGCAGACTTCTTCAAATCAATGGACCTTTCCAGCATGAACGAATAGCGGTCTTTATGGAGATTTGGGGCACCATATTAAATAGAGGGAAATGGGTCAAAAAAGAAACAGAATTACTAAAGAACGCCCAGCAGCAAGAACAAACGGTTGAACGTACCATCGGGCTGATGCACATGGATTTTTTACTAAAAGAAGACGAAAGCCTCTTTCAGCAATTACAGCTGCTCAATGCAGATATGCTGCCAAATGTGCTGAATTGGCTGAAGGATCTCACCAGCCGAAAGGACTGGAAACGGCTCAAGCTCTGGTATCATGAGATCACCTATATATTAGAGGAATATTGCCAACTCGACCTTTCCTACAGAGAACTGCGAGGAGCCGTCAGTGATTTCTTCTTTTATTTAGATGCATACTTTAAGCAGACGAAGGATCATCATTTATATGAACGCTATCTTCAAATCTGTATGCCCTATGCATTTACTGAATACAGTCAGCTATTGTATGCACAGCAGCGTTATGCAGAATGGATTGAGATTCACAGCCTTGTTGGTTTCTCCATCAGTGAGCTGGAGAAGGATCTGATTAAACAGATTTCAAAAGAGGAACCTGAAGCGCTTATCCCATCGTACCACCGTGAAATTTCACTACTTCTCGATCAAAAGAATCGAAGTGCTTATCGTGAATCTGTGAAAATGCTAAAGAAGCTGCGCACGCTTTATCATAAAACGAAAAAAACCGCGATTTGGGAAAGATATGTCAAGCAGCTACAAGATTCAACAAAACGGCTGCGTGCGTTCCAAGAGGAAATGAAGAAAGGAAAATTGATTGATGACACGCCATAAACAAATTGTCATTCATGCAGAACAAACAGAAGATTTCTCTTTCACCATTTCAGCTCAAGCAGAGGACGGACACCCTGTTCCACTTAATGAAATGAAGAGACAGCTTTTCCAATGGCACGAATCTTCTTTCTACGGAACCTTCTTAGAAGATGTGAGCTTTATTGGCACACCCGCCTTCCTGTTAAGCCCTTGGATGACAGTTGAACTGCTAGGAAAAAATTCATTTAATACGTTTAGTCATGTGACATTAACAGATGAAACGGAACCGCTGATGAAAACAGCCTCAACCATTTATGAATTCATTGAGGATGAAGATTATGTTCCCGATTACGAGGCATGGACAAAAGGTACGCTTCGGTTTAAAGACAAAGAAGGCCTATTAGATGGTTATACGGCTGATTGGTTCTCCTTTGCCGTACAGGACTACATTCAGTATGATGATGCCTTGCAGCACAAATGGAACCGCATGACCGCACAATCACCTGCACTCTCATCCTTCCAAGGGCATTTTCTAGATGAGCAGGATTTCTTAGAGACGATTGGCTGGGTTGATGACGAGACACCGTTCACTGTCGGCTTACGCTTAAATGAGCCGGATTTTGACGGAGATGATTGGAAAATCGAATTGTTTTTGCGCGATAAGAAAAACAGTGACCTTCACTTTTTTGAAGGCATCCGTTCGTTGAAAAGGTCTTGGCATCCGTATCAAGATAAAATCTCAAGAGAGCTGGAACGATTCAGTCAAATTGTGCCTTGGCTTTCTTTCACATCTGGCACCACACTCATGTCAGAAGAAGAAGCATGGCTCTTCTTATCTGAAGCAAGTGAAACACTTGTGAATATGGGTATTGAGATTCTACTTCCATCGTGGTGGCAAATTGTCAAAGATAGCACAATGATGCTAAAGGCAAGGATTTCTTCGACACCACGAGGCGAATCGCATGTCGGAATGGATGCCTTAATGGACTTTAATTGGCGCTTTGCTACAAACGGAATCGAACTGACAGAAGATGAGTTCAACGAACTTGTCCAAAGCAAACGACGCCTTGTCAATATTCGAGGACAATGGATTAAAATAGACCCGACCTTCATCCAGCAAATGAAAAAGTGGATGGAGCGTGCTGAAAACGAAGGTCTTCACATGTCCGATATTTTGTCACGCGAACTGGCAGATCAAGAAGCATCCTCTGAATCGATTCCAGAGCTGTTAGACAGTTCAGCATTTGCCCATATTCAATTTGAACTTTCGTCGCAATTAAGAGGGCTTGTCCATCAGTTAAATGATACGCATGAGCTGCCTTCCTACGAAATGAGTGAGTCCTTTAAAGGCACACTGCGTCCGTATCAGCATCACGGCGTCAACTGGCTTTTATTTTTAAGATCTCATGGATTTGGAGCTTGTTTAGCAGATGATATGGGTCTTGGAAAAACGATTCAAATGATTGCGTATTTTACTTATTTGAGAGAGCAGGAGCAAAATACCGCTCCATCTCTCATCATTGCGCCAACCTCTGTTTTAGGAAACTGGCAGCGAGAACTTGAAACATTCGCACCACATTTAAATGTTGCCTTGCATTACGGCCCATCACGTCCTCAAGGTGAACACTTTACAAAGGCATACGAGTCTACAGATATTGTGCTGACGTCTTACGGACTGTCTCATTCTGATCGGGATGAATTAACGGCAGCACAGTGGAATACCATTTGTTTAGACGAAGCCCAAAACATCAAGAACGCTCATACGAAACAATCGAGAGCGATCAGACAGCTCAAAGGGCAGCATCACATTGCCCTTAGCGGGACACCAATGGAAAACCGTTTGACAGAGCTTTGGTCCATATTCGACTTCGTTAACAAAGGATATCTCGGCAGTCTGACCAGCTTCCATAAGAAGTTCGTCCTTCCGATTGAAAAGGACCGTGAAGAGAAAAGAATTGAACAGCTACAGCAGCTGATCAAGCCCTTCTTATTAAGACGAACAAAACAAGATGAAGAGGTTGCTCTGAACCTGCCTGAGAAACTCGAAGAAAAAGAATTCATTCCGCTATCCGCTGAGCAGGCGTCTTTATATGAACAGCTCGTAAAGGATACATTTGAACACATGGCTTCATTAACAGGAATGCAGCGGAAAGCCATTATTTTAAGCATGCTTGGCAGACTCAAACAGATTTGTGATCACCCTGCTCTTTATTTAAAAGAGAGTGGAACAGACGTGAAACTGCTGAAACGTTCATTAAAAATGGATAAACTCGCAGAGCTGTTAAAAGCGATACATGAGCAAGGAGAAAGCTGTCTCATCTTTACGCAGTATATTGAAATGGGCAACATGATCAAGCAGCTGGCAGAAAAGATGTTTGGAGAACCGGTCCAATTCTTAAATGGCAGCCTGTCAAAACAGGAGCGGGACAAAATGGTAGACCGCTTCCAAAAGAAAGAATTCAACATCTTAATTCTCTCTTTAAAGGCAGGAGGCACAGGACTCAACCTAACCGCCGCAAATCATGTCATTCACTACGATAGATGGTGGAATCCTGCTGTGGAAAACCAAGCGACAGACCGAGCTTATCGAATCGGACAAAAACGATTTGTTCACGTCCATAAGATGATCACAACGGGAACGATCGAGGAAAAAATCGATCAAATGCTCGAAACAAAACAAACGTTAAATGATCAAATCATTCAAAGCGAAAGCTGGATTACAGAGCTATCGACGAACGAACTAGAAGATTTATTCACATTAAGTGCCGCTGCTCAATCATCTTAATCACAGCAAAAAGAGGACTTTTCATGAATCTTGAGAAAAGTCCTCTTTTTTATTTCATATGAACGTATGTTAAATGTTCAGCTTCTTCAATGCAGATTTCACGTTCATATACGTATTTAATTCACGGAAATCCTCTCTCATTTCTCCCATTTTCATCGCCAAATTCGGTTTAATTCCGGTCACAATGAGTTCAGTACCAGTCATTAAAATTAAATCGTTCAGCTTAAAGATGGCATCTGCCACAAATGAATCCACTTCTAATAAGCCGGACAGATCGACAATAAAATAATCATCCTTAGATTGAGAGATATAGGTGGAGACCGTTGAAATGATCTTATCAAATCTTGGCGCTGTTAACGTACCAATGATCGGTAATACAGATATACCATCTTTTACAGGTACGATTGGGACAGAAATATTCAGCACTTCATGAATTGATTGCTCAAGAAGCTCCTGCTGTTCCTTCTCTTTCGTGACATCTTTTTGCAGACCCACGAAATAAAGACGTTTCCCTTCATTTTCGTCAATCCAAAGAGGAGCCACACTTAACTCGTTCCAAAACATTTGTCCAGATTTTTTATAATTTTTCAACTGAACAGTGACAGCCTCTTTGTTCTCAATGGCTGCTCTAATTTGTTTGAGAGCGATTTGCTCCGTTTCATCTCCCTGAAGGAAACGACAATTCCTCCCCAATACGTCGGGTTCTTGATAGCCTGTCATATCTAAAAAGCCCTTGTTCACATAAATTAAAGGATTATCAGGTAAAGACGGGTCCGTCACTGTCAGACCAACCTGAGTATAGTCCAAGGCTTCCTTGATTAAATGCAGATTTTCGGACTTATAAGATTCCAGCGCCATTCGTTTACTCTCCTTAGTTGCCTTACAAGCGGGATATATTCATAATTAAATTATATGATGTTCCACATCATGTGTAAATAGAAGTAGTTCTGAATTCCTCTTTTGTAGAATGCGCTTTATCCTATATGATTTATACAACGACATCTGATCATTTCAAAAAGTGCCGAATCATATGCGCCACACCATGTTCATCATTTGTTAATGTGACCTGATCAGCGATTTCTTTTATATCCTGTCTCGCATTACCCATCGCAACCCCAACACCAGCTGCTTGAAGCATCGATTCGTCATTTAAACTGTCTCCTACAGCCGCTGTCTGGCTTAAAGGTATTCCTAGTCTTTCTGTCAATCTTGTTAATGCCTGCCCTTTAGATGCGTCCTTGGAACCAATCTCAAAGTTATGATCAGCCGAGCTGACCAATGTTAGCTCTGAATCATCACCAAACATATCCCATCCGGCTTTTAATCTGTCTTGAAAGAAAGAGAAACCTAAGATGTTGTAAAATGAAAGCTTTCGATCCTCACGAAACAATTCTTTATATGTATCAATATAAGCAAATCCTGACTGGCTGTATTGAACTTCTGCCGCTTGTTTTAGAACATGTTGATCCGTTTCTGGATTTGCACTTTTTAAGCGGTCCATCTCAATTGCAAGAAGCCCTCTGCCGTGATTCGGTGTGAAAATAGCTTCGTTTGTAAAAACTTCATAATAATAATCACGTTCTTCAAGCCATGATATGATGTGTTTGGCCTTTTCCTCCTGTAAAGCAGCTGAATGGTACACTTGTCCCAATGGATCATGAATGACAGCTCCATTGGCACTAATCACCCATGTATTCATACCAAGCTGATCAAAAATAGACTTCACATCAAAATACGCTCTTCCTGTTGAAACGACAATCTCAATTCCATTCGCTGCTGCTTCCTTTAATGCCTGCTCATTTTCCTGACTCACTTTGTGTTCACTGTTCAATAAAGTTCCGTCTAAATCCGTTGCGATTAATTGAATGTTTGTCATCGTTTTCTCCTTTTTGTCTTTATTTTCAACCGACCTGCCATAAATAAAATGATGAAATGAGTATCCGTTATTTGCAAGAGATGAGCGGTTGATCAGTGAATAAAAGGGCACCCGGCCACAATATATGACCGGATACACATAAGGGGATACACAGGGGACACATAACCTATTCAAAGAAGCATTGGTTCTATTACGCAGTGTTCACATGCACAAGGCAGCGTCTATCAGCTTTAGCTAGAGGGGGGCTGTCAGATGCTAGACGTTACCTTTTGATTCGATACCTTGCCTCCTTTCCTTTCAACTGCCCCTAGTCTACAGAGAAAGGCCAAATATGACAAAACACGAAAATGGCAAAATAGACTTTCAAATTCTCTATTTCCTCTTTAATTTCTGTTTTTTACCGCTTGTGTATAAAACATGATCTTGTTTTGTTTGATGAAATACTTATTTTTCATAAATTGATAAAAAATATCTGAATGAATCCAATTACTAGAAGGCATGTGAATATAATCAGATCCGTCCCATGCAAACCAATAAAAACAAAGCCGACCATCATGAATTGATAGTTGAAACTCAAAGCAGTCCATTCGATCCTCGGTGACGTATTGAAACGTGAGTGACTCACCTTCTTCCATGTACACATCACAAAATGAAAGAATGTCTCCCCATGAATAAACGCGCATATTGCTCGTTGTCTTCTCCTTACCAATATGTATATTTCGCAGTTGATAGGATTCCATAAAACATCTCCTTTCACTCCAGCTAGTTCTAAGCAGGCAGCGGTTTCATTTATACAGATGTTGTATGCTATAATAATACTTACGAATAATGAACGCTTGTGAGGTGATAAATATGAAAACCTTTAGGCTGATTGATTTAAAAATCGAACTTGATCCAGAGCAAGATAAAATGTCCAGCATTCCCCTTCGTGACGGTTTAATCATTAATAAAGAAGACGGTGAAAATCACTGGATGATCGAGGCACTCATTCCAAAGAAACATAGGCAGGTGTTTGAGGTGCTCTTTCAGCAGCACACAGAAGTGAAGATTCTTGTAACGATCACTAAAGAAAACAACCGCCCTGTTCATTTATCTGTACAAGTCAAAAACATCGTTGCCTTAGAAGAAAACATTTCTGTGTTACTTGATGGTAAAATGATTACAAATCGTTACAGAACAGAAACCGAAGAAGTATTAAAAGACCTCGTCAAAGAGGGGCTGTCAGGAGAAAAACTACTGGATGCTTTTAAACAAAACACATAAAAAAGAGCGGGATTAGCCGCTCTTTTTCTATTGCACATCTTTAGATTGGCTTTGATTTTTCAATAAATCTCTAATTTCAGTTAGTAAAACTTCCGTTTGATCCGGCGTTTCTACAACTTCTTCTTCCTCTACCTTTTTCCGCTTTAATTTATTCAAATAACGAATAAAGATAAAAATGGAAAACGAGATAATCAAGAAATCAACCACTGTTTGAATAAAGTTTCCATATAAAATTTGAGAAGCCCCAATTTTAATGGATAAACCGCTAAAATCATGCCCTCCGATAATAATACCGACGAGCGGCATGATCAAATCATTCACAAGAGAAGTGACAATTTTGCCAAATGCTCCCCCAATGATGACACCTACAGCCAAGTCAATCACATTTCCCTTGACGGCAAACTCTCTAAATTCTTTCAGCATCCTTTATCACCTTCATCTTTTTTTGTCTAATATGACGTTTTTTTGTCAAAATTGCAAGTCCTTATCCGTTCTAACTGACCGTATCGACATAAAAAAGCGATTCATCCTTGATGAACCGCTAAACAAATCACGATACTTTAGGACCGATAGAAAATGTCAGTTCGGCTTCACATGCCACTTCGCCATCTACTGTAGCTACTGCTTTTCCTTTTGCAACTGGACCACGGAGACGTGTCACTTCTACCTCTAAACGAAGCTGATCGCCAGGCTTAACCTGTCTTTTGAATCGGCAGCCGTCAATCCCTGCAAACAAACCAATTTTCCCTTTGTTTTCTTCCTTGCCTAACATAATCACACCAAATACCTGTGCGAGTGCTTCTACAATAAGCACACCCGGCATGACTGGATATCCTGGGAAATGGCCATTAAAAAATTCTTCATTCACTGTGACATTTTTAATCCCAACCGCTCTTTTCTCTCCATCAACCTCTAAAATACGGTCGACCAATAAGAATGGGTAACGGTGTGGGATAATGTCTTGAATTTGCTGAGCATCAAGCATATCTTGATCTCTCCTTTTTTTCTATATCGCTGATCTTCATTTGATTCCTATAGAAGTATATTATGAATGCTGGCATTTTTCAATGTCCCCCTTATGTTAATGGTAAAAAATAGAATCTACTATTACCAATTGTCATCAAATATAATCCACACTACACTCATTGTTTTTTCACAAATATGGTAAAATATATTACATCATAGATTGAATAAGAGGGTAAAAATGATTTTTATGAGTGATAAATCCATTAAAAAACTTCTCCATTCGTGGTATACAATGCTAAAGCATCGACATTTTTCGAAGGCTGAAGAAATCAAAACAACGCTACTAAAACATAAACGCAAATTATCAAAAAAACAGGACCTCTATCTCCATTATCATCTGATGCTTTTTCGTCATCAGCTCTGGATGAATCAGACGGAGGACTTAGAAAAACTTAAGCATGAACTAATGCCGCGCAAAGACGAAATGAACGAAGAACTGCAATATTACTTTTACTTCTTTCTCGGACTATATGAATCTTTAAAAAGCGATCAAAATGATGCGATTCATTACCTCGAAAAGGCAGAGGAACGACTGCCATTACTTCATGATGAGCTGGAGGAAGCAGAGTTCCATTTTCGTACAAGTGGTGTTTATTATAACAACCGTTACTCGGTGTTATCGATTCGTCATGTTCAAAAAGCCATGGATATCTTTGCAAAGCACGGAGATATCCACAGCATCAATCGGTGTAAAATTGTGCTTGCTCTTAACTATACCGACCAAAAAAAATATGAGGAAGCAGAAGCTATTTTCATTGAGATCATCGATTACGTGAAAATGATGGATGATCAAGAGCTGCTCGGCATCGTTTATTATGATGCTGGCTTTATTCAGTCGAGACAAAACCGTCACAAGGAAGCGCTAGAATACTTCAAAAAAGCGCTTCGTCTCCCAGCATACCGAAAGTCAGCACATTCCTATGTATCGTGCCTATATGAAACAGTACGTTCCTGTTTTAAAGAAAATTTAACAGATGAAGGAATGAAGTATATTCAAAAAGGGCTAAAAGAAGCCGTCGCTTCCCAGTTTGATATATTAAGAATGAAGTTTCAAATTTTATCCCTTCTCTATAGCCAAACGCCAAAGGCAGATGAGCAGATCGCCACGCTCGTCACATGTCTTGAACGAAAAGAAGCCTGGATTGATCTTGAGGATCTGCTTGCCGATGTCTCAGATTATTATAAAAAAAAGGGCGACTTTGAGCGAGCCGCCTTTTTTATCATGAGAGGCTGATACGAGCCTGCTGATTATCGAATGGTATTAATTAATCCCAGCATCTGATCGCCCATCGTAATGGATCTTGAGTTCAACTGATAGGAACGTTGTGTTGTCATGAGGTCCGTTAATTCTTTAGACATGTCCACATTCGACGTTTCCAGTGCACCTTGCTGAAGTTGAATCGCTTGGCGGTTTGCTCCATTTAGTGCCGTTAATGCACCTTGATAGGTACCATCGACCGAGAACAAATTATCTCCTTCAGAGACAAGCGCTGACGAATTATTGACTTGTACAACGCCTAAATTCACCTGCTGATTCGGTTGATTATCTCTTGAAACCGCAGTAAGCCGTCCATTTTTGTCGATTGAAATATCACGGAAATTCGCATTTAAGACGATTGCATTTCCGTTTTCATCAAGAATCGGATAGCCTTCGCTCGTGACAAGCTGCACTTGGTTACGATTATTGCCTGGCTGTAAGTAAAGAGAGCCATCTCTTGTATAACGGATATTACCGCCGGCATTCACCTGCAAATACTGCGACGGCGCTCCGAATGCAACATCAAGATCACGCCCTGTTTCTTTAATAGAGCCTTGCAGCGAGTTAATGGATGCATTGACCATTGTTCCCGTTCCAAGCCTTAGACCAGCAGGTGTCAGACGACTGTTTGCTACCTGCTCATTCTTTTCATCTACCTGATTAAACTGCTGTCTCATCAGCTCTGAGAAACGTGTGTTTTTCGCACGATATCCTGTTGTTTCACTGTTCGCGATGTTGTTGCTGATGATGTCAAGCTGCTTTTGCACTTCATTCATCGATACAGCTGCATTTATCATCGTTCTAAGCATGAGAATCCTCCTTTCTTTTCATTTCTTGATTAGTACACTCTTCCAATTTCATTCACGGCTTTTTCTAAGCTTTTATCATACGCCTGAACCACTTTTTGGTTTGTTTCAAATGCTCGATAGGCGGTTGTCATTTCTGTATAAGATTTCGTTACATCTACGTTCGATAGCTCCGATACCCCTTGGCTCAACGTATAAGACATTTGACCGTTATTGACTGCACTTGGCAGAGGCTGATTATCAGCTGTACGGTATAAATCATTTCCTTCACGCGCTAAGTTCCTTGTATCCATTGCCACACGTACATCAATTTGACCAAGATTTTGGCCATTTTCACTGACAGTACCGTCTGCATTCACTTTGAAATTCTCACTCTGAACCGTAATCGGCTGCCCCGTCACGGAAAGAAGAGCGCGGCCATTGATGGTCAGCTGATTTTGTTCATTTAATGTAATTGAACTGCTTTTCGTATAACGAACGCCTTCTGGTGTGTTGACTGCATAAAATAGCGCTGATTTCTGATTGGTCTCCGGGTTGATTGGCACATTATTTTCAACAAGTGCTACGTCCGTTGTTTGATCTGTTGTTTTTAAAGTTCCTTGTGTAAATTGAGGAATTAATTCCTGCATATATGTCCCAGTATTGATTCCGCCAATCGGCGTTTGCAACGGAACACTAAAGCCTTTGCCTGAGGATGTTTGGAAACGTCCTGATTCCATTCGGCTCAGCAGCATTTCTGGAAATGCACGCATGGCTCCTTCATCCGCTTTATAGCCTGGTGTATTCGCATTTGCGATATTATTTGAAAGCATTTCTGTCCGCCGCTCTTGAGCGATCATGGCAGATGTTGCGGTGTATAGTCCTTTTAACACGTGCTCACCTCATTAAAATTCTTTCACATGACCTAAACACAATCTTCTATGAAATATATCGGCAAATTTGCAGGGTTCTTTAATAAAAATCCCCCATTCTTTCTAAAAAGAATGAGGGAAATCATTAGCTGAGTTTACGCTTTGGCAGCTTGTCCATATTATCAAGCATCACACCAGTACCAACTGCTACACAGTCCATCGGATTTTCAGCAACGAAAACTGGTACTTTCAGCTCTTCTGCAAGCAATTGATCAAGCCCGTTTAGAAGAGCTCCGCCACCTGTAATGATGACGCCGCGATCAATAATATCAGCTGATAATTCAGGCGGTGTTCTCTCAAGAACTTGCTTCGCAGCCTGAACAATCGCAGATACAGATTCACGCAATGCTTCTTCTACTTCTTTGCTTGTAACGGTAATCGTTCTTGGTAATCCTGTCACCATGTCTCGTCCACGAATTGAAATCTCTTCGTGACGTGCGTCTGGGAATACCGTTGCAACTTGGATCTTAATATCCTCAGCCGTGCGCTCACCGATCAACAGCTTGTACTCTTTTTTAATGTAGTTGAGAATTTCCAGATCAAATTTGTCTCCAGCCATTTTAATAGAAGAGGCGGTTACAATGTCACCCATTGAGATGACAGCGATATCTGTCGTTCCGCCTCCAATATCTACGACCATGTTTCCACTTGGCTGAAAAATATCCATACCAGCACCAATTGCTGCTACTTTTGGCTCTTCTTCAAGAAATACATGCTTACCGCCGCTTTTTTCAGCAGCTTCTTTGATCGCCTTCTGCTCAACAGATGTAATGTTTGTTGGGCAGCAGATGAGCATACGCGGCTTAGAGAACAGCCCTTTCACATTTAATGAGTTAATAAAATGCTTGAGCATCGCTTCAGTTACTTCAAAATCAGCGATTACGCCATCTTTTAATGGACGAATCGCAACAATATTCCCAGGCGTACGTCCAACCATACGTCTAGCCTCTTCTCCAACAGCCAAAACTTTCCCGCTGTTTTTGTCAAGAGCTACAACAGATGGTTCATTTAACACAATTCCTTTTCCTTTGACATGAATCAGTACATTGGCAGTACCAAGGTCAATTCCAATATCCCTAGCAAACATCTATATATATCCTCCTTGAAAATCTGTTTCCATAGCAAATACCACATTCTGCCCTAATTATATATTCTATCATAATTTGCAGAAAAAAAGATATTTCTTTACAAAAGTCTTTACAAATTTTGTGGTTAGAAACTACCGATATGAGGAAGATATATATATCATGTTTATGAACAAAGAACTAAGCTTACTGTTTCACAGGCTCGCCTTCTAAAATTTCTTCTTTCTTATACTTTAACTTGGTGGCTTCTCCCCCTCGCAGGTGACGGATTGATTTATGATAATCCAGTATCTCCTTCACTTCATTAGCCAGATCTGGATTAATTTCTGGCAGCCTTTCTGTTAGATCCTTGTGTACAGTACTTTTAGAGACTCCAAATTCTTTCGCAATAACACGAACGGTTTTCTTTGTCTCCACGATATACTTTCCTATCTTGATTGTTCGCTCTTTGATGTAATCGTGCACACCACTCGACCTCCCTAAAATGGATGTGAGAAGTGTGAAATGAGATCCGTATGAATATTATCTATTTTCAGCAGCACTTGTTCGTCATAATTTCTCATCCATTAGGTAGTAAATGCCAAACACGATCCCTCACCTCAAACACTCTCTTTGTCAGGTTTGTAACAGTGTATTAGCATTGCATAGGGAATATGCTAAAAATGAAGATGGGACAAGGGATTTATCAGAAAAGGCAAAACAAAAAATCATTTCGAGGAGCGAAAATTTCCACTTTACAAGAATGGATATAGCACGTAAAATAGAAAAGGTGAATTTATTTACCTAGCTAAATATTAAATAAAGGTGAGCATATGGATACGTTAAATAGAGAGTGTTTACATCAAATACATCAAAGCGCACGGCTGCTGTCTAAAAAGGCGAACGAAGCGCTTGCTGCTTATGATTTGTACATGTCCCAGTGGACTGTACTTTTTTGTTTGGATACATTCGGACCGAAAACCCAAAAAGATATCTGGACATATTTAAACGTCGAAGCACCGACTATCACCCGAACCGTGACCCGTTTAGAAGCGAACGGATGGGTGAAACGTGTACAAGGAAAAGACAAACGTGAAAATTTGATCGTGATGACAGATGATGCAAAAGCCCGATTTGAAGAAATCAAACGCACAATGGAACAATTTGAAGAAGAATGTCTTTCAAATTTCACCTACGAAGAAAAACAACTCCTCCATACACTTTTACACAAATTATCAACTGAATAGGAAGTGACATACATCATGAACGAACGCATTTGGACGAAAGACTTTATCATGATCGTCCTGGTGAATTTATTTACGTTCACCTCTTTTTATGCTCTTTTGACATTACTGCCCATTTACACAATGGATGAACTAAATGGAACAGAATCACAGGGCGGCCTCCTTGTGACGGTCTTCTTATTGTCTGCCATTGTGACAAGACCGTTTTCTGGAGCGATAATTGAGAAATTCGGCAAAAAACGGATGGCGATTTTCTCTTCAACGGCCTTTGCCCTACTCACGTATTTATACATCCCGATTGATCAATTCCAAACGCTTCTCATGCTGCGTTTCGTACATGGGATCTTTTTTAGCATTTTAACGACAGTAGCAAGTGCCATTGCGGCTGATATGATCCCGAAACATAAACGCGGGGAAGGACTTGGATACTTTGTGATGTCTATGAACCTTGCTGTTGTCATTGGTCCGTTTATCGCACTGAATCAAGTAGGAAAAATAGGATTTCATTCCTTATTCTTTCTCTTTTCCATTATCGTGACCATCGGAGCTGCTTTTACGATGCTGATTAGACAACCAGAGCCTAAAAATGGAGGAAGCATCGTTTTCAGGTTCACTTTTTCTCATCTATTTGAAAAAGGCGCATTAAAAACAGCGGCAGTCGGTATTATTATTTCCTTCTGTTATTCACCGATCATTTCATTTATTTCAGTCTATGCCAATTCACTCAACTTGATGGGTGCAAGCAGTTACTTCTTTATTGTATTTGCGGCAGCAATGCTTGGCTCACGACCATTTACAGGCAGACTTTTTGACCGAGTAGGAGCTCACATTGTGATCTATCCATCGATTGCCCTTTTTGCCATTGGCTTATGGATGCTGACAGCAACGCATTCAGCCACAATGCTTCTTTTATCAGGCGCTGTAATTGGTCTTGGCTACGGGTCATTGGTGCCATGTTTACAAACACTTGCGATTCAGCACTCACCAGCTCACCGTACGGGGTATGCGACGGCTACTTTCTTCACCCTGTATGATACGGGTATTGCTGCTGGCTCATTTGTCTTTGGACTCCTTGTCAGCTTCACAGACTTTTCAAACGTGTATCTCATTGCAGGCATTGTTGTCTTGCTGAGCATGGGTGTTTTTTATTGGAGCGAACGAAAACCCCAAGAAGCAAAAGTACAAAAGGTCTCCCTTTCAGAATAAGAGGATACTATTTTAAACTTCGCCGGAAACATGCTAAAATATAGGATATTTCAAATAGAGCATACAGGCTTTTTTGAAAAATAGTTGGCATTAAGCGAAAGTATAGGTGATGTTTTGAATTACGAATTGTTTCAAGTCATACACGGGATGGCTCACCATTCTGAATTTTTAGATCAGGCCATGATATTCATTACGAAAAAGGCCATTCTTGTATATGCCCTTGTCTTATTAATTTGCTGGTTTTTAGGAAATCACAAATTTAAGAAGCATGTCTTCTTTTCCGGTGTAACAGGCATTGTAGCACTTATCGTCAACTTTGCCATTACATTGTTTCATTATGAAGAGCGGCCGTTTGTGGCGCATAAAGTCGACACACTCATTCCGCACTCAGCAGACGCTTCCTTCCCGAGTGACCATACAACAGGTGCATTGGCTCTTTCACTAGCCATTCGATCTCGTAATAAAAAGCTCGGCAACATCTTGCTCGTTTTTGGATTACTCACAGGATTCTCCCGCATCTGGGTCGGGCACCATTATCCATTCGATGTCTTAGGCAGCTTGGTCGTATCGATTGTGGTTGTCTTTATCATGAATAAATTATGGAAGTTTTTTGACTCTCCAATTGATCGCATCGTGACATTTTACGAGACAATTGTAGGGAAAATTTTCAGAAGGAAGACAAAGGATCAGGGCTCTGACCTGTCCAACTCTTAAGTGGCTTGCGATAACGTGATGAAGATTCTTCTTCCACCTATCGCGCCGCTTTTTTTATTGGCTGTCTCCCTCTGACCATACTTGAAAAATAAAGACTGACACCAATGCCGATAAGAGAAATGATGATCAATGTCCAGCCTAACTGTGCAAAATGAGAACCAGCAATTTCATCCCCGAACAACATGCCAAGCACGGCAGACGACAAAATAGACCCAAGGTAGCGGCATGTTTGAAAAAGTCCAGAGGTCGTGCCAATCATTTGCTTTGGACTTGCCTTGAGCATCGCAGCTTGCAGCGCGACATTCCCACTCCCATAGCTGAGCCCAAGCAGCGCAAGAATAACCCCTTTCCCCCATAACGGCGCAGGAATAAAAAAGAAAGTCATCGCAGACGCTCCAGCCAGCATCAATACTGCACTCGCTAAAACCGGATGGCGTTCATCCCCGCGATCCACCCACTTTCCTGTCAGCGGAGACACAATGATGCTCACTCCTGACATACATAGCATAAAGAGACCTGTCATCTCCACACGCCAGCCTAATTCATCCTGAAAATAACTCGGCAAACCAAAAAAGAGACAATAGAAAAAGATATTTAAGATGATAAATTGTACATACACAAGTGACAGACGCTGCTCCTGTCTGAACATCCGTATTTGAATAAACGGCTCATCCACCTGATATTCCCACCAAATAAAAGCGCCTACACTTAGGAGACAAAGAATGCCTTGGACATATTGAATGCCGTCACCAAGTGATAATAAAAAGGAAAGCAGGAGAACTATGCAAACGGTAAAAAGAAGCATCCCTGGCAAATCGAGCTTTCGCACGGTTTCGCCTATACGCAGTTTTCTCTTTTTCTGCTCCTTCGGAAACAGAGAAAACCCAAGAAAGAAACTGATGAAAATAAACGGCAGATTCACTAAAAAGATAGCCGGCCAACCGCCGATGGTCATCAAAAACCCGCCAAGCGTCGGTCCAAGCGCCGTCATCGCTGAAGCAAAAATGGATAATACCGCTAACGCGGAAGCCTGTCTTTCCTGAATATGATCCCGAATGAGTCCGACACCAGAAGGATAAATGGCACTGCTCCCAATCGCCTGTAACAGACGGATCACAATCAGTACCGCAAACGTTGGAGCAAACGGCGCACAGATGGCTGAGACCGCGACAAGAACCAGCCCGAATAAAAACAAGGTTCTCCGGCTCATCATATGATCCCCAATCCGGCCGCTCACCGGCTGCGTCACAGCACTCGCTAAATAAAAAGAAGAAATAAGCCAAGAAACGGTCGTAAACGACAAACCGAATTCATGCTGAATTTGATGCAAGGCCAAAGAAATCATCGATGAATTCAGCGGATTCAACATCGTTCCAAAGGCAATAGCGGTTAAAAAAACTTTTCGGTTGTCTTTCCACTTGTTCATACACTACTCCTCTTTCTGACATGTTCTTTGCCAATCCTTCCGTTATTATGAGATTCATTTCCCTTTTTTACCCTTATCAATTCCAGTTCTCTCTCGGGAAATGAAGACATACATTTTAAAAAGGGCGAGCGTTGGAAAAACACATATAAAATTGAGAATATGAGGTATTAATGGTAATATTCACTTCATATTTTAAAAGCCTACTTTCTCCTTACAGGGAGGATGGCTGAAAAGGAGGAGAAGCTTATTATTAAAAAAAGACGGTTTTGGGTCCCAGCCCTTTTCTCAGTTGCAGTATTACTTCTGTCTTCGTGCGGTTCAAATGAAACCAATGGGAACGGAGATAAACGTAATTCTACAGCGAAAGGGTCGCCAATTTTGGAGGATGGAAAATTTATTTTTGCAGCATCAGGTGAATTTCATCCGTTTAGTTATATGGATGGAAATCAGATGTCCGGCTTTGATATCGACGTAGGCAATGCGATTAGTGACAAACTAGGCCTCGAACCTATACAGAAAAAATATAAATTCGCAGGCATCGTCGAAGGCCTGAAAGCAGGTAAATTTGATGCAGCAGTTGCAAGTCATACCATCAATGAGGAACGAAAAAAACACGTCCTTTTTTCTAAACCCTATTACTACTCCGGTCCACAAATTTTCACAAGACCTGAATCAGACATTCAACAGGCCGATGACTTAAAAAACAAAGAAATCGCTGTATCAAAAGGATCATCCTACGCTGATATTGCAAAAAAACATAGCGGGCAAGAACCAAAATATTACGATAGTGATGTCGTCGCTTTAGAAGCACTAGCCAACGGAAAACACGATGCGGTCGTGACTGATTTCGTCACAGGCGCAGAAGCCATGAAGAAAAAACTAAAGATCGAAGCGCAGGAAAGACTCGGACAAAGTGAGCAGGCAATCGCTGTATCAAAAGAAAATGAACAACTCATAAAAGAGATCAACGAAGCGATTGATGCATTGAAAAAAGACGGAACACTAAAACAAATGAGCGAAAAGTACTTTAACGAAGACATCACTGTCAAACAAGATTAAAACCACGATTGTGCGCCTTTTTCATAGGCGCACTTTCTTCAAATGGAGATGATTGTTTTGCCTACCCTATCACACTTTTTTCAGACACTGATTGATTCCAAAGGCGTTTTCCTAGAAGGGATGCTGCTCACCTTACAGCTGACCGTCATCAGTATCTTCATCGGTATGTTCATTGGGCTCTTCTTTGCTTTACTGAAAATTTCCCGTGTTGCCGTTTTTGGTTATATCGCCAATGGTTATATCTTTCTTGTACGCGGAACACCACTTATTGTTCAAATTTTCATCCTATATTTCGGACTCACAGAATTAAATATACCGGACTTCTGGGCTGCCTCCATTGCACTCGCCTTTCATAATGGCGCCTATATAGCTGAAATATTCAGAGGCGCCATCCAATCCATCGATCAAGGGCAAAAAGAGGCAGGGCGCTCTCTTGGCATGGGCCGCTTTTTAACCATGAGGCGGATCATTCTCCCGCAAGCGATGCGGCGCGCCCTCCCTCCTCTTGGCAACCAGTTCATTATCGGCTTAAAAGACTCATCACTCGCCGCCTTCATCAGCGTCAACGAACTATTTAACGTCGCTACCACTCAAGGCTCTAACAGCTTTGACAATATGACGTATTTACTTGTTGTAGCCGTCTATTACCTAGTTCTTGTCCTGCTGTTAACATTTGCCGTTCATACCTTTGAGCAAAAACTATCAACCAGTGACCAATAGGAGGAGAAACATGACAGAATCTAAGGAAATCATTCGTGTTGAAAAACTCAATAAACACTTCGGAGAGCTGCATGTTTTAAAGGATATCGATCTCACCGTTTATGAAAATGATGTCGTCGTCTTGATTGGCGCAAGCGGCTCCGGGAAAAGCACCTTGCTCCGTTGTATGAACTTTTTAGAAATAAAGACTGATGGAGACATCATCATTGATGGCAGTCCAGTTCATCCAAAGCGTGATCAATTAAACGAGATGAGACAAAAAATAGGGATGGTGTTTCAGCATTTTAATCTTTTCCCGCACAAAACTGTGCTTGAAAATATCATCGAAGCGCCTGTCATGGTGAAAAAAACAAAAAAAGCACAGGCCATTGCTGAAGCCAGCGCTTTGTTACAAAAAGTTGGACTTGCGGATAAAGCCAACGTGTATCCTTCTAAACTATCAGGCGGCCAAAAACAGCGTGTGGCCATTGCGAGAGCTCTCGCCATGAAACCTGATGTCATGTTATTTGACGAACCTACGTCTGCCCTTGATCCAGAGCTTGTAGGCGAGGTGCTGCAAACGATGAAAAGTCTCGCAAAAGAAGGCATGACTATGGTCATTGTCACACATGAAATGGGCTTTGCAAAAGAAGTCGCCGATCGTGTCGTCTATATGCATGAAGGCCGCATCGTCGAAGAAGGCGTCCCATCGGAATTGTTTGATTCTCCTCAAGAGGAACGAACAAAACTCTTTCTCAGCTCCATTTTATAGGTCAAACGCCCGTTATTTTCAGTGCTCACCGTACATTTTTTACGAACTTTCCATCCATTTATATAGAACTTAACCAAAAACCATGTCAGATAAACTTACACGTATATGTTATATGTGACTTTTCTCTCTATAATGAAGAATTAAGAAATCAATTAATTCTGAATGATTCGGGGGAATGCAGCATGCAAATGGGTGATACAGTATTTATGTTCTTCTGCACACTACTCGTGTGGTTAATGACACCTGGTTTAGCCTTATTTTACGGAGGACTCGTGAGAAGTAAAAACGTGTTGAGCACGACCATGCACAGCTTAACATCACTAGCGATCGTTTCAATCGTATGGATCGTGTTCGGCTATTCCTTAGCTTTTGCGCCAGGCAATGCATGGATCGGAGGATTAGACTGGGTGGGACTAAAAGGCGTGGGCTTTGAGCCTGGTTCCTATAGTGATACGATTCCACATTCATTGTTCATGATGTTCCAAATGACCTTTGCCGTCTTAACAACAGCCATCATCTCAGGTGCCTTTGCTGAACGGATTCGCTACTCAGCAGTCGTCGTATTTACACTCCTTTGGGTCACATTTGTATACGCTCCAGTCGCACACTGGGTATGGGGCGGGGGTTGGATTGGCAAGATGGGTGCGCTTGACTTCGCAGGCGGAAACGTAGTTCACATCTCATCCGGTGTTGCCGGCCTCGTCGTTGCGATTGTACTCGGGAAACGTAAAGAAGCAACAAGCTCTTCTCCGCATAACTTGATCTACACCCTTCTTGGCGGAGCTGTTATCTGGTTTGGCTGGTTTGGTTTTAACGTTGGAAGTGCACTTACTTTAGACAGTGTGGCCATGTTTGCCTTTATCAACACCAATACAGCTGCCGCTGCAGGAATCATCGGCTGGCTGTTAATAGAGTGGATGATCAACAAAAAACCAACGATGCTCGGCGCAATTTCTGGAGCGATCGCAGGTCTTGTCGCCATTACACCGGCCGCAGGCTTTGTCACACCGTTTGCTTCTATTATCATAGGATTCATAGGCGGGATCGTCTGTTTCTGGGGAGTCTTTTCACTCAAAGCCAAATTCGGCTACGATGATGCACTCGACGCATTCGGCCTTCACGGAATTGGCGGTACTTGGGGAGGAATTGCAACAGGACTTTTCGCCACAACCTCTGTCAATGACGGCGGAGCCAATGGCTTATTTTACGGAGATCCCAGCTTACTTTGGAAGCAAGTGGTCGCCATAGTTGCCACTTACGCTTTTGTTGCCGTTGTGACATACGTGATCATCAAAGTGGTCAATCTCTTCTTCAAAATTCGTGCAACCGAAGAAGAAGAATCAGTGGGTCTTGATTTAACCATGCACGGTGAAAAAGCTTATCAAGATTAAAGAAAAAGGGGTGTCTCTATGAGCAAAATGTATAAAGTGGAGATTGTCACACGTCCAGCAAATTTTGAAACATTAAAGGTCGAGCTTGGAAAGATTGGTGTCACCTCGATTACCTTTTCTAATGTACACGGCTGCGGCTTACAAAAGGGACATACAGAGCTATACCGCGGCGTCAAAAAGGAAAGCAACGTATACGAACGATTAAAGATTGAAATCGTCCTAAGCAAAGTACCTGTCGAACAGGT
The DNA here is from genome assembly GCA_030159235.1 of Bacillus safensis. GTDB lineage: Bacteria > Bacillota > Bacilli > Bacillales > Bacillaceae > Bacillus > Bacillus safensis_B. The sequence goes on from BSBG01000001.1 coordinate 380,963, forward strand.
CGTTGAAACAGCTCAAAAGGTACTTCGGACAGGCGAACCAGGGGATGGGAAAATATTTATATATGAAATAGAAAATACAATCAACATTCGGACAGGTGAAGAAGGACCTGCCGCCCTATAGTTCATTCATCCTTCGCCGAGTGGCGGAGGATCTTTTTAAGCAGAAAAAAACCTCTGCATATTCACATACACAGAGGATCTTGTCAGACATTAAGATTGTTTTGTTTCTTCTGACTGACTGCTGCCTTTAGAGGAATCAGAAGACTTTTCTTGATCAGAGGATTTCCCCTTCTCATCAGACTTTTCTTCAGATTTTTCTCCAGCAGGCTCCTTGGCCTTATCTTCAGCAGCAGGTTCCTTCGTTTTTTCATCAGCCTTTGGCTGAGCAGGTTCTTTTGCTTGTTCCGTCACTTCTTGTGCTGCTTTTTCAATCGTAGAAACAGGCTTGTCAATGAAGCTAAGTGGATTAAGCGCTAAACCTTCCATACGAATTTCAAAATGCACATGGTTGCCGCTTTCAGCACCATATAGATTTTTTCCAGAAGCACCAATGACATCGTTCTGCTTGACTTCATCGCCTTCTTTGACACTCACTTGTGACAACGATTGATAAACAGTCGATAATCCATCTTCATGTTCAATTTCCACGACGTGACCGAGAACTGGATCTTTTTTCGCTTGAACCACTGTTCCACTAAGAGCAGCTGTGACATCAAACACTTTGCCATCTTTATCTGCAAGATCAATACCTTTGCTCAAGGTATAGGTGTTATTATAGTTTACAAGTGCTGCTTCTTTTTCTTTTTGATCAGCATCTGCTTCATAGAACTTTTTCACGACAGAAACATTATCAGAATTCTGGACCGGCATTGCAACATTTTCAATTGGCTTTCCAACTTCAACGGCATCATCACGTTGTTCTTGCCCTGTTTGATTTCCATCAGATAGTTGGTCTTTCACATCTTTTGATACAGCTTGATACCAAAGAACGGCTGTTAACACGACCGCTGCGCTGACCAAGTAAATAGCAGGGAATACCCAGCGCTTACGGAAAAATTGCTGAACTTTTGTGATTTTGGAAGTACGTTTCTTTTCTTCCTCTCTCATTTTTCATCACCTCAGCAACATTCTGAACACTTTTCAAAAAATATATACACACGAAATTATTTTTCTTTTTATTTTGCGCAACCGCATCAATAATATGTATGATAAATGAAAAAAGATGGGGGACTTAATTGTGAAAACTTTCAATCGTATAGCAACAGAAGATGACCTCAAAGCGATCGTTGATATCTATAATTCGACCATTGCTTCAAGAGAAGTGACTGCTGATACAGAACCAGTTTCTGTCGAAGACCGCCGGCAATGGTTTTTGAATCATTCAGAGAAAAGACCGCTCTATGTGAAAACAGATGAGAATGGACATATCTACGGGTGGCTCAGCTTTGAAACATTTTACGGAAGACCTGCATACAACGGGACCGTTGAAATGAGTATTTATTTAAACCAAGACGATCGAGGAAAAGGCTTAGGATCACTCTTCTTACAAGAAGCCATTGAACTCGCGCCCTCATTAGGCATTCGAACATTACTTGCCTTTATTTTCGGGCATAACGAAGCCAGCATTCGACTATTTAAAAAGCATGGCTTTGAGACATGGGGTCACCTGCCACGCATCGCAGAAATGGACGGCAGCAGGTACGATTTAGATATTCTGGGAAAAGAATTATAAAACGAGCGTCTCTCCGGCAAAGAGACGCTTTTTTATGAAGCATGTAACAACTGTTCAAACTGTTTCGCATTTTGAAGGGATTTCCTTTGTAGGATGATCCCTTGCTCATCAATAAGAATCGCTTGCGGAACAACAGTTACCCCGTACAGCTCCATGATTTGTGAAGAGCGGGTATAAACAGCCTGGGACGGTAGTAATTCAAGGATCGGCGAATCATCCGCTTGTTCATCTCCATTGATAATAATGAATTGAGTATCATCATTAGAAATTTGCTGCTGCATATCAGCCAAGATGCTTTTGCACGTCATACAAGTAGAGTTCACGAATAACAGCATCACGGCGCTCCCGCTTTGAAAATATTCCTTTAAAATGACCTTATTCCCTAAATGGGTATAGCTTCGAAATAACGGCGCCGGATCTCCAACATCCGCTTCCTTTAATTCAATCCCTTCAAGTGTTTTAATTTTATTCATAAATTTTCCGATAAAACGGGCAAGCAAAAACACTACAGCCAGCTGAGCAATGACAATGAATAGCACAATAATTAATAGAATATCTGTCATTTCACTTGGTCTCCTTCTATAAATGATTCAAATTGATTGATCCACTTTCTTTTAAACAACATGACCTCTTGACCCACAGCTATAATGAAACAGACAGCCACAGCGATTAGAAAACAAATGACATTCATTTGCCATGGAATGCTTTCTACATAGGGATGTACATAAAACAACCCTCTCACAAGAGCCAGCATCAACACATTACGAATCACAATTCCCCAGTGAAGGCGTTCATTTTCAAGCAGCCCACCACAGCCGCACGAAATATCACGATGCCCTCTCAATAAATTGAACGCCACCGCTCCGGTATAGATACATAAAAGTGCTGTAAGGCCGATCGCAGGTACGAGAGACATATGCCAAATGAACAAATAAACAGTACAAACCAATTCAACAGTTAAAAACAAATAAAACATTGGTGCCGTGAAAGAAGGAGGCAGCAGCCGATAAGCATCCATCTGCTGCTTATGCGCCGTTTGTTTTTTCACTTTATCAAGCCATGCACCCGCAAAAATAATACCTAGTAAATAGACACCTATGAAATAAAAAACACTCACTTTACACCATCTCCTTTTGTTGAAATAATTGAGATTGTGCCTCGTAAAGTCTTTTGTACTCTCCATTTAGCACCATCAGCTCATCATGGTTTCCCTCTTCAACAAAGGCACCGTCTTTCATTACAATAATACGGTCTGCTAAACGAGCTGCTCCCATTCGATGCGTAATAAACAAGACACCTTGATCCTGTGTGTGATCGAATAGCTTTCGAATGAGTGAAATCTCCGATATTGGATCAAGAGCAGAAGTCGGTTCATCTAAAATGATAAAATCACTCTCTCTAAAAAAGGTTCTCGCCATCGCAAGCTTTTGCCATTGTCCTCCAGACAGTTCATGACCTTCTTCAAAAAACCGTCCAAGCTGTGCATCATACGCTTCTTCCATTTGATGAATTCTTTTTTCTATGCCTGCTTGCTGGGCAGCTGATATCATGCGCTCTTCCTCATCCATATGATCAATACGACCAAATCCGATGTTTTCTTTCACAGTGAACTCGTACTTCATAAAATCTTGAAAAAGAACCGCCATTCTCGCATGATAGGATTTTTTATGAATGGTAGAAATGGACTCACCATTGACTTTTTGCATATTCGGCTGATCTGGATCATATAAACCGGTCAAACATTTGATTAAGGTCGTTTTACCTGATCCGTTATCCCCCACCAATGCAATGCGTTCACCCTTATTGATATGAAAATGTATATGTTCTATAGCAGGTGTTTTCATATTGGGGTAAGTAAAAGAGAGATTTTCAAGAGTAATGGACTGAATACGCTCAATCTTCCGAAGCGATGCCCCCTCTTCTGGTTGCTCATGAATTTCTTCTTTTCTCTTTTGAAAAGTTCTCATTTCATCAACATAAAGACTCGTTTCATATAAACTAGAACATTCCCTCGTTAAGTCCTGAAAACCACTTTGAATGTTTTGAACTGCTTGTAGCACAGCAACAAACGTCCCGGCTGCTAATTTTTTTTGGAAAATAAGAAAGACAATAAAAAGACCGCAGCATACATAGGCAAATGTCATAAGCAATCCGCCGGCCATCTCCCAGCGAACTTGCCGCTTAAGCAGTTTATATTTTTCATCTGCACTTTTTACATAATGACCTTTCCACTTTTGAAGAAGATAATTCCCTATTCCATATAAACGGATTTCCTTCAATGAGTCTCGTTGTGCAACAAGATCGGACACATACATTTCTCTTCGATCATTGGCAGTTAACATGCGGTTTAATTGATAACGCGCTCCCCCAAAGAAAAGCTCAATCCACAAGACAGGCATGGTAAACACGATCAGAATGACCGCCAATCCCCAATGGATACCGATCATATAAATGAGAAGTGATACAACAGTAATCAATGCGCTCATGATTGTAAAAATACTTCTAACCATACTCAGAACATGCTGATGACTGTTCATCACACGTTGACTTTCATTGTAAAAAGACGGGTGTTCAAACGTAATAAACGGTAGCCTGATCGCCTTTTGAAGCAATTCACCCTTCAAATGCAAACCAATCAAATTGGTCGCTTTCTGCTGGCTAAGCTGAAGAATGAATTGAAGCCCATATCCTAAAACCACAATGACCATTTGCAGCCCGAATAACCATAAAACCTTTTGAATGTCTCCTGAAGAAGTCATGAATAAAATAATTTCATTAATCAAGGTTTGAATGATCCAGACACTAGCTAAAGGCATAAAACCAACAATTACTTGGATAAACAAATTCAAAAGAAGATAAGACCGACTCCTTTTCCAAGTATAGGAGATTGCATATAAACAATGGTTCACTGTACTCATCAAATGCTCCACCTTACACCATTTAGTATAATTGACATATTTTTGATATTTATATTATGATAGCTTTGCGTAACTTCACTCTGAGAGGACGATATACGATGAATTCAATCTTACTTTTACAGCTCACTCTTATTCTTTGCAGCCTATTATTAACGATCGGAATCATCATTTATTTAAAACACCAGATGGAACTGATCATCTTACCGATCCAGCATGTTGGACAAAAACTTGTACATCCGCTTCTTGAAAAGACATCACCTATCCAAATGAATGAATTACTGCACACAAACAGCAAGCAGGAACTGCTTATTTTCACTGATACAGCATGTCCGCACTGCATCCCATCACTTGAACAATTCCTAGAAACAAAAAAACAGCGCAACTTAAACGTTTCATTTAGTATTTTGCTAAAGAATGGGCAAAAAGAGGATCAGGAATTATATCGTGATAGCCAAACCACCATGCGAATTATCCCAGTGGATGAACAAATGATAGACGCATTCAAAATTGAAGAGTTTCCGTATTACATGATGGTAGAAGAAGATGAAACCATCTCATATGCAGCACCTTTTCCGGATGGTCTTTATTCAAAATTTCCTGCAAAATAAAGATAAATGAGGCATGTGAAGAATATCAAACACACGCCTCATTTTTTTATTGTGGATCTGGCTGAACATCCTGTTCTTTTTCCCCGGCAGCAATGTCATTTGCTTCACTTGAAGCCTGTTCTTCGGCTTGTTCAAACTCACTGCGAGCTTCATTTGAAATGTCTACTTGGTCACCATGCTGATTCACAGTAACGGACGAAGAAGACGCCTCTTTTTGAATCTCTCTCTCTAGTTCCTTTAATTTAGAAACATGAAGCTCTAAATCTTTTCCTTGCTGAACTAAAGTCAGTTGTTGAAATAATGCCTTTCTCTCTTCTGGAGAATGGTCGCCTTGAACAATTTGAGCAGCTTGGGTTAAAAAAGAATTTGATGTTTGACCCACTTGACGACTATTTGACGTCTGCATAGCATTTGTTAAAAATGAAATTGAAGATATGCTCATGCATTCACATCCTATTAAATAAGATTCTTAGATTTAGCAGCCACATCTAATACGTTCTTGGCTAGTACAAATCTCACCTGTGTCACGATCCACATAGTAACGGAAAGTACCAACACCTTGAAGGAAACAAGTAGGCGCTGATTTACATGACGTGACTAATCTTTGCAAAATACATCTTGCAGCTGCAGGTTGAACATTGGTCATTTTGTTTAAAAAACGATCTAACATATGAATTCCACCTTCCAATTTTTATGTTAATACAAAACAATAATAACCAATTACAAGACAACTAACAACATATTTTGATAAATTTACTAATTATTTTTAACTATTGATCTTATTTATGACATAATTCGTCGATAAAAATCATAGTAAATGCTACTTTTTTCTTATTTGAAAATAATTTATTTACCCTTAAATACTGAAGTGAAGATAGAAACATTTTGAATATCTAACATTCACTCTTCCTAAAGCACTACTTACTCAAGTATGATAAAGAGTGAATACATAAAGGAGTGAACACCATTGCAACAGACTGGGAAAATCATTCAATCTCTTCATTCAATCGTAAAGTGGGGAAAGGTTGGTAGTATCTTTCTCTATATTTCAGGCGGGCTCGCTATTCTTATTGGTTTTTGGCTTGTTCTTCCTGCTGCCCTTGGCGTCTTCCTTATTATGATGGGAATCCATGTACAAAAATCTGTCAAAGCAGCTGAACAATTGATTCAAGCACCAGATACTTCTTATGAAGACTTATTAGAGCAATATGCTAAGATGATGAAAATGCAGACACTGTTTGCCATATCAAGTATTGCCGCAGTCATTCTCTCATTCGTTGCTATCGTTTTGATGCTTATACTAGGCGGGTTAGCCTTCCTCCAAGAAATTCCTTATGATGTCCAGCAATACGAAGGTGAATACGAACAAGAACTCGGTGATTTTTATTAAGGGAAAGGGGTATCAATGGACGTTCGATACCCCTTTTGTTTGATCATTTGACTTTGATCATCCTGCTAAACTTGACATTCAGTCTTGATCATCTTAAAATACAAATCGTAACTATTACGAATTAAAGGAGGATTATAATACTTATGCGCGTGAAAATTACTTTAGCCTGTACTGAAACAGGTGACAGAAACTATATCACAACAAAAAATAAAAGAACGAACCCTGACCGATTGGAGTTAAAAAAATATTCTCCTCGATTAAAGAAATATACCCTTCATAGAGAAACAAAATAAATTTTTTGAGTTTTAAATCGTAATCATTACTCTTTAAGTGAGGCGGAAAACTAAATGAGCGTTTTCAAAAGGACAAAAACAAATGAATAAGCGAATACCTGTTACAGTATTAAGCGGTTTTTTAGGAGCAGGAAAAACAACGATACTAAATCATGTACTTCAAAATCGCAAAGGATTAAAAGTAGCTGTGATCGTCAATGACATGAGCGAAATTAACATTGATGCAGAACTAGTCAAACAAGGTGGCGAGCTTTCTCGATCAGATGAGAAACTAGTTGAATTATCTAACGGTTGTATTTGCTGCACATTGAGAGAAGATTTATTAATTGAAGTAGAACGCCTTTGCAAGGCCGGTAATATCGATTATATTGTCATTGAATCAACTGGTATTAGTGAACCTATTCCTGTTGCTCAAACTTTTTCTTACATTGATGAAGAAATGGGCATAGATTTAACACGATTTTGCCGGCTAGACACGATGGTCACAGTAGTAGATGCAAATCGTTTCTGGACTGATTTCCAGTCAGGAGAGAGTTTATTAGACCGTAAAGAAGCGGTTTCCGAAGAGGACGAACGAGAAATTTCTGATTTACTCATTGATCAAATTGAATTTTGTGATGTGCTGATTATCAATAAATGTGATCTCGTGTCACCCTCAGAATTAGATCGACTTGAGCAGGTGCTGAATAAACTACAACCAGAAGCATCCATTATCAGAACCTCAAAAGGGAAAGTACAGCCAGATGACATTTTGAATACTGGTTTATTCGACTTTGAAAAATCTAGTGCTTCTGCTGGATGGATTAAAGAAATCAACGCTGGACATTCTCAGCATACGCCGGAAACAGAGGAATACCAAATCTCATCCTTTGTTTACGAAAGAAGACTTCCTTTTCATACAGGCAGGCTGAATAATTGGTTAGATCAAATGCCCGAGCAGATCGTTCGTGCGAAAGGTTTTACTTGGCTGGCCACACACCATGATTTAACCATTTTAATTTCACAGGCTGGGAAATCTGTTGCGATTGAACCAATTGCTTACTGGATTGCTGCTTTGCCCGAGCAAGAAAAAGCACGGATATTAAATCAGGAACCAGAGCTTCTTGATGAGTGGGACGCAGAATTTGGTGATCGCCATACAAAACTTGTATTTATCGGTGTGGACTTGCCTAAAGCAGATATCATTCGCACACTTGATCAATGCTTACTCACATCTGAGGAATTTGATCATGATTGGACTACGTTTGAGGACCCCTTTCAATGGAAAATACAAAATTAAGCCAGGAGGGTTTTAAATGGCAAAGAAATCTAAGATTGCTAAAGAAAAAAAACGACAGCAGCTTGTATTGAAGTATGCAGAATTAAGGAAAGAGTTAAAAGAAAAAGGTGACTATGAAGCTTTACGGAAATTACCTAGGGACTCTTCCCCTATCCGTTTAAAAAATCGTTGTGAATTAACGGGCCGCCCAAGAGGTTATTTACGAAAATTCAAAATGTCTAGGATTGCTTTTCGTGAGCTCGCCTATAAGGGTCATATCCCCGGAGTGAAAAAGTCGAGCTGGTAAAGAATGATTTGATCTTATCACAGCACTCGGAAAAGTAAAGCAGCACAAAACGATGAAAAATCTATTATCAAGGCTTATCTCAACCTTTTTGAGGTGCAAAATAGCAATTTAAAAACCAGCAGGATCTCTGCTGGTTTTTCATAATGACTGAGTTCATAAGATAAAATGACCCTATTCTAAAAAAAGGATTTTCAACAATTATTATGACATTTTCTCTTCTTTTCAAAAATACCTGATCATGATACTTTGTTGTCATTACCCACCGATGTATGACATCTCAACCTTTTTCTGATCTTTTTTCTGCTCTCTCTCAGCTGAATATTGATCATGTCTATTCGACCATAATTCCTTTAATATGTTCGTTAACTCTTCATTATCTTTTGTTGAACGAATCATCTGTTTCAGATCAAAACCCGATGATGCAAACAGACATGTAAACAATTCCCCGCGTGCAGATAGCCTTGCTCTGTTACATGTTCCACAAAAAGCATCTGAAACGGAAGAAATAATGCCTATCTCTCCTGAACCATCTTTATAAAAAAATCGATTGGCTACTTCCCCTGCATATTGAGGAGGTTCTGGTTTGATAGGATACGTTGTATCAATTAATTTAATGATCTCATTCTTTGTCATGACATGCTCTAGATTCCATTTATTCGTATTACCGACATCCATAAATTCGATAAATCTAAGAACGTGTCCTTCTTTTTTAAAGTAAGCTGCCATTGGTAAGACATCTTGATCATTCACACCTTTTTGAACAACCATATTGATCTTGATAGCAAGTCCCGCCTTTTTTGCAGCCTCAATGCCATCAAACACTTTTTGGATAGAAATATGTCTTCCATTCATTTGCTTAAAACGGTCGGGATTTAATGAATCCAAACTAATGGTGACTCTATTAAGACCTGCCTTCTTTAACTGATCAGCATATACAGGTAAAAGCGTTCCATTGGTTGTCATTGCAATGTCTTCAATCCCTGGAATTTTTGAGAGCTTTTCTATTAAGACAGGTAAATCTTTTCGCATTAAAGGTTCTCCGCCCGTGATACGTATTTTCACCACACCTAGGTTCATTGCAAAAAGGGTGGCAAGTCGTTCAATTTCTTCAAAACTAAGCAGTTCTTCTTTATTTAAGAAAGGATAATCTGGTCCAAAAATTTCAGCAGGCATACAGTACGTACATCTAAAGTTACAGCGATCAGTTACTGATATTCTTAAATCGCGCAATGGTCGATGTCTCTTATCCAAAATACTGGCCATACTTTGCCTCCTATTCTGTAATACGCTGAGGGTGAGTGTAGATATTAAAGGATTTTCCTCTGACGAATCCAACTGTCGTCATATTTAATTCTTCTGCCATTTGAAGCGCTAGCTCGGTAGGTGCTGATTTTGAAATCACGATAGACACTCCTAGTTTTGCTGCCTTCAATAGTACTTCCGACGATATCCGGCCGCTAAACACAAGGATTTTATCTCTAAGTGGTATTCGGTGAAGTAAACAATGCCCATAGATTTTATCTAATGCATTATGTCTTCCTATATCAGTTCTAGTGATGAATAGCTTCTCTGTGTCACATAGTCCAGCATTATGCACACCACCAGTATGTTGAAATAATTGGCTTTCTTCTTGCAAACATTTCATTAGATGCATACAGGTTTCAGCAGAAATACTGATTCGGTCAATGGCTGTTTTTGCCGTCTTCACATCTTGGAGAAAGTAAAAGTGTCTTCCTTTTCCGCAGCATGAACCAATCACTCGCTTTGTAAAATCTGATGAATGAAATCCACTTGAGTGAACTAAATCAACATAGGCAAAGCCCATACTTTCATCTATTGTAAACCTTTTAATCTCATTTTCAAATCGAATAACTCCTTCTGAAGCTAAAAAGCCGATAACTAATTCCTTAAGATGATCTGGTGAACAAACGAGTGTCACAAATTCTTCTCCATTCACCATCACAGTTAAAGGAAATTCTTCTACAACTTCATCCGTTTTGCAGGTAAACTGGCCTTCACGATATTGGTGTATGACTCGTTTCTTTTTAACAGAAGGATTCATTGTATGATCTTCCTTTCAGCACAAATTTAGTTATATGATCCAATCAAATTATGATATTATTTTAAAAAGTCATAAAAATGTAACATATTTCTATCTTATCAAACTTCTTGATCGCTTTATATGGGGGGGAACAAAATGAACAAATCGAAAAATCGCTGGCTCATTGCAACAAGTGCTGTAGGAATTCATTTATCTATTGGGTCTGTTTATGCTTGGAGTGTTTTTACGAATCCTTTACATGAAGCCTTTCAGTGGTCATTAACAGAAATAAGCCTGACCTTCAGTATTGCTATTCTATTTTTAGGTTTATCTGCTGCTTTTATGGGACATTTCGTTGATAAGTATGGTCCAAGAGCATCTGGGCTCTTCTCAGCTATTTTCTTCGGCATCGGAATGACTGGATCAGGATTCGCTGTCCACCTGTCCTCACTGCCTCTCCTCTATTTATTTTATGGTGTACTCGCTGGAATAGGTTTAGGCGTAGGCTATATTGCACCTGTTTCAACACTAGTCAAATGGTTTCCTGATCGAAGAGGACTTGCAACCGGGTTAGCCATTATGGGGTTTGGATTTGCTTCTCTTATTTGTAGCCCAATTATTCAATTTCTCATCGAAAAGGTGAATATCGCAAATACCTTTTATATTCTTGGACTCTCCTATTTTATGATCATGGTCATCTCATCTCTTTATTTATCACCACCAACACATGATGACGTCAAACAATTTGATGTGTTAAAAACAAATCAAAGAAAAATTCCTCAAGATTTATCACAGCTTACAGCAAATGAAGCGATTAAAACAAGACGTTTTTATTATTTGTGGCTTATGCTTTTTATTAATATCACATGCGGAATAGCCATTATTTCAGTAGCGTCACCTCTTGCTCAAGAAAGTGTTGGATTCACTGCAGGTGCTGCTGCTACTCTTGTTGGCATTTTAGGTGCTTTTAATGGTTTAGGGCGGATTGGCTGGGCTTCGTTCTCAGATTATATCGGAAGGCCGAATACGTATACGATTTTTTTTAGTATCCAGCTCATTGCTTTTCCTTTACTCCCCTATTTAAAAGAACCGCTCATTTTTTCAATCGTGATGGCGATCATTTATACGTGCTATGGAGGAGGATTTGCTTCAATTCCAGCCTATATTGGGGATTTGTTTGGTACAAAGCAGCTTGGTGCAATACACGGTTATATTCTAACCGCATGGGCAGCTGCGGGTTTAGCAGGACCTTTATTTTCATCCTTCATTCGAGATATAACAGGTAATTACACACAAAGTCTCATCGTGTTTTCAGGGTTATTTTTCATCGCTTTCATCATATCTCTTCTCATTCGGAAAGATATTCAGCAGCTGAGAGAAACAAACCTTACTGCTACTTCCTCTGTTTCAGCCCGATCTTGATTTGAATTTGACAGAATCATAATCTACAGGTAATTTTTAGATATGAAAACGCTTTTCAAAGTAATAGGAGGGTAATGATATCATGGGAAAAACAAAACATAAGGGGCCTGTTAAACTCAATAAAAAACCCTCACCAAAGCTATGGGCCTCTTTTGCACCAATGGGGCTTGGCAAAGTGAAACCGAAACACATTCGAGATACGATGAAAGTAGCATGGGATAACAAAGATAACCTTCCTTATGCGTATCGTATTTTAACGCAGGGTGTTTGTGACGGCTGTGCCCTTGGTGTTTCAGGTTTGTATGATCAAACGCTCGCAGGACCTCATATATGCACCACAAGACTAAATGTACTTCGTCTTAACACAATGCCAGCTATTGACCCAAAATGGTTTGAAGATATTCAGCAGCTAAAGCAGATGGACAGCACCTCTCTTCGCAAGCTTGGGCGTATTCCCTATCCACTCATCCGAAAAAAAGGTGACAATGCCTTTACACGTATTTCTTGGGATGATGCATTAGATCAAATCGCAGCTAAAATCAAAACAATTGATAAACGGCAGCTTGCTTTCTATTTAACCGCTAGAGGAATTACAAATGAGGTTTATTATACCGCGGCAAAGGCAGCTCGATTTATAGGGACCAATCATATCGATAATGCTTCTCGCATTTGCCATTCACCGAGTAAAACCGCTCTCAAACGATCCCTTGGCATAGGTGCCTCCAGCTGTAATTACAGTGATTGGATTGGAACGGATGTATTAATATTTTGGGGATCTGTCGCAGCAAACAATCAGCCTGTTTCTACTAAATATATGTACGCTGCTAAAAAGAAAGGCACCAAGATTATCGTCATCAATCCGTATAAAGAGCCCGCCATGGAGAAGTACTGGGTTCCCTCTATTCCAGAAAGTGCTTTATTCGGTACAAAAATCGCGGATGATTTTTACCAAGTCAATATAGGCGGCGATATTGCGTTTATGAACGGCGTCATCAAACATTGGTTTGACATGGAGCAGCATGCTCCTCATTCCGCTCTTGACCATGAATTTATTCAATCCCATACAACAGGCATAAAAGATTTAAAACAGCATGTCGCACAGTTGAAGTGGGAGGACCTAGAAGCATCATCAGGTTTATCAAAAGAAAGAATGAAGGAATTTGCCATACTTCTTGCCAATGCCAATTCAGGCGTTTTCATTTGGAGTATGGGCCTTACCCAGCACCGCTTTGCAACTGATAATATCTCACAGGTCGCTAACCTTGCCATGCTGCGTGGATTTATTGGCAGAAAACATTGTGGTGTCATGCCTATTCGGGGACATAGCGGCGTCCAAGGATCCGGTGAAATGGGTGCTGACCCATTCGTTTTGCCGGGAAGTGATTTTGATGAAGAAAATATTGAAAGAGTCGAACAAATATGGGGATTTGACATTCCTAAATGGCATGGTGACACCATTGGGCAATCCTTTGAGAAGATGGCTCTCCCAAAAGATCATCCACAAAAACTCAAAATGCTGTTTACGAGCGGTGGAAACTTTTTAGAAACGATGCCAAATCCAGAAGCGATCGAAAAAGCTTTATCTGAGCTTGAACTCCGTGTCCATCAAGATATCATTTTGAATACTTCCACGCTGGTAGACGCTGAAGAGGCGGTGATCGTTCTGCCTGCTATGACAAGGTATGAACAACCAGGCGGCGGCACATCCACCAGTACGGAACGCATGGTATATTTCAGTCCAGAAATTGAAGGACCTCGAATCGAGGAAGCCAGAGCAGAATGGGATATTTATATTGATCTTGCGAAAAGGGCCCGGCCAGAAGATGCCGCGCTAATTCATTTTGAAACAGCTGAAGACATTCGCCGTGAGATTGCGACCGCTAATCGAAACTATGATGGTATCCAGCATTTACGTCAAAAAGGAGACGTTTTTCAATGGGGAGGCGCATGGCTTTGTGAAGATGGGGTTTGTCCAACACCGGACGGCAAGGGACATCTTCTTCCTGCCCAGCTGCCTCAATACCGAAAAACCGAAGGACATTTCAATATCACAACAAGAAGAGGAAAGCAATTCAACTCCATGATCTATAGTGAAAAGGATGCCTTTAATGGTGGAAAACGGCATTCTATCTTAATAAATGAAGAAGATGCAAAAGAGCTTTACGTCCAAGAAGGTGATCCAGTTGTTCTCTTTAATCAATATGGGTCCTATCAAGGAGTGGCTCAATTCGGAGAGTTGAGACGTGGCAATATCGCGGTTTATTGGCCTGAAGGAAATGTTTTAATTCCTAAAGGTATATATGAAAGCTATTCACAGATTCCCGAATATAATACGGCTGCCATATTAGAAAAAGCCGAAACCTTTCATGCAAGGAAGGATCAGCATTACGTAGAGAAACGAATTGATGAATTAGAAACGACTTTGAATTGATCGTCAACTTAAAAAACAGCTGGGGTTGTTTTCCCCAGCTGCCATTCACTCTCTAGCGGCCAAAAGCGCTCGCTTCTTGTTGAAGAATGCGGTTCAATTCTTCTGCATTTGCAGCAGGTTGGTATTGTCCTCCACCCGCTTTTGCAACAGATTTTAGACTTTTTGCTTCTTTTTCATCCACATCGAAGCCAATGATATTGACGATTGTATCAATTCCGTCTTCATGTAATTCCTTTGCAGCTTGTGAAGGGCTTCCACCACAAGTTTCTTCACCATCGCTGACGACATACACAATATTTTTCCCTGCAGCCAGGTGATCTTCAAAATCTTGTTTCGTATCCGTTAATGCCTTGGCAAGTGGTGTCCAGCCGGTTGGCTTATACACATTCAGTGCTTGCTGAAATGTTGATGGCTCATATGCCCCAAATCCATAAACGGCTTCAGAACTTGAACAAGAAACGGCTTTCCCTGCATTTCTATTGGTGCCTTCATGACCAAATACACGCAGCAGAACTTGTGTATCTTCTGATAAAATACTCGCAAAGCTTTGAATAGAACGTTTGGCGATATCGATTTTCTTTTCGCCTTCAACTGATTGTGCCATGCTGCCGCTTAAATCGAGTAATATCACCACATGAGCAGGCTCCTGTTTTGTTACAGCATGAGCTGGTGAGGAAAGAAGTAGGACAAGACTAGCCAAAATGGTTAATACGATATTTCTTTTCATCAAAAAACCTCCCTTTTTACTTTTGTACAGAAAAAGAGAAACGAAAGCATAAATCAATCGTTTCCCTTTTGTTCAGTAAGTTATTCGTGTAGTTTCAATGATTCTGCTGTAAAGATAGAGCCCATTTCTTTACCAGTGCTTGCTTGGTAGTAATGGCCTTTACCAGCTTTAGCTACTTGCTTCAATTGACCTTCATAGCCATCGTTAAAGTCTAATCCGATCACATTCACAACAGTTGATCCTTTTGAGTTATGCAATTCTTTTGCCACTTTTACAGGATCTCCGCCACAAGTTTCTTCACCATCAGTGATTAAGTACACAATATGCTTTGTTCCTTCATTAAGCTGCTCATCCGCTTGCTTTGCATTTTCAAGTGCACGTGCAATCGGTGTCCAGCCATTTGGCCCAAGTCCGTTTAAAGAGTTTTCGAAGCTGTCCTTTTCATAAGGCTGTACTCCGTAAACACCTCTAATAACTTCACATGATTGAGCTTTACCTGAATTTTTATTGTTTCCTTCAGAACCAAACAAGCTCATACGAATTTTAGCGTCTTTTGGAAGTGACTGAGCAAATTTAAATACCTCTTGTTTTGCGAGGTCAAATTTACGCTCTCCCTCAACTTTTCTTGCCATGCTTCCACTTGCATCAAGTAAGATAGTGACTCTAACATCTTTGTTATGTTTTTTGACTGTAGATGCTTCTGCAAATACTGGTGAAGAGATTGACATAGATAATGTCAATACAGCTAAGGTTACGAGTGAGAATACTTTTTTCAACATATTTTTCCTTCCTCCTTATGTATTTGATTGAAACATCTTAATCGTAAAATATTCTGTCTTGGAATGGTATAGGACTGGGTCCCTTTTTCTCTTTCATCAAAATCACTAAAATTCTGTCAGATGTCTAGATACTTTCACCTAACGTGTCGATTACTCTCTCGTTTTCTCCTCCTTTTGAGGGGCTTTGTATCGGCCATCAGTTCTTGTCGGGACGTAAATGTTTAAGTTTTCCTGCGGTGCGTCTTAAGTCGCAATTTGACACATTTTGTTCAAACCTCTTTGAACACAGAAAAAGATGCCCCATTTCTGAGGCACCTTTTCTTTATTTTTTAGCCATATACGTGTTGAGAAAACGATCAGCTGATTCGATTTGAATTCCTTTATAATAATGTTTCACGATGGCTTCTACTTTTTTGCCTGACTGCGCCATATAATGTGCACCATATTGACTCATGCCTACACCATGACCATATCCTTTTGTTGTAATGACAACCTGCTGGCCTTGGCGCTCCCATGTAAAGTCGGCTGAATGAAGGCCTAGTGATTCCCGAATGTCTCGACCTGTCAGTGTTTTACCGTTTATCACGGCTTTCGCTACTTGATTTCCTGGTGTCCGCTCCACAATCTGTCCTATCTGAGTCTGTTGAGTAAGCGTCACACCTAATTTTTGCTGAAATTCACTAACTGAGATGGTTTTCTTGTTTTGAAATTTTGGCGATTTTTCGTCCCATTTACTTGAGACACTTTTCAAATAAGGGATTTCGTTTTTCCAATAAGCTTCGGCATTTTCAGTTTTCCCGTTACTTGTTGAAAAGAATGAAGCATCAATTGGTTTCTCATCATAGGTCAACACTTTTCCTTGTGTGCTAGCGACAGCTTCTGTGACCTTTTTTAATTTCCAATTGTACGCTTTCCCCCAAATTTTCTTGAGTTCCTGTTTGTTTTTGTAGACTTGGAACATTTGGGTGTCATCTACAAGAGAGCCCTTTGGTGATTTGACAGTCTTATCAATGATCATTTGTCTGACAATATACGTTCTTGCTGCGAGTGCCTGTGCTTTGAGTGCTTCCATTTCAAAATCAGCTGGCATTTCAGAAGCTACGACACCAATCACATACTCTTCCAAGGGGATGTTTTCTACCTGTTGATGAGCTGAGCGATAAACGGGGATAGCGACGGGTGATTGCTTCAATTTGACTGAACCCTTCACTTCTTTTTTATCTGATGGTTCCGCTGCTACGTGCTGGCTGGCCGCTGGTTTCCCTTGGAACGTCGGCAACACAAGTAATGTTGGAATCATTAAAATGATGATGCATATTCCTGCGATTGTCCATATCATTGGTTTCATATTTGGCTGCCCCCATTTGTCATTGAATCTCTTTTATCCTATGGATAGGGACAAGCTAATATGACAGCTTCTTTCATTTAGTGGACAAGTCTTGAATGAAGGTATCATGCTGTTCATCGATTGATTTTACTGTTCGTCTTTATGAATAAAATTTAAGATGTTTGGATACACTAATGATAAGCTTTTAAACAATAAAGTATTCTATGACTCTAATAAAAAAATCAGCATGCCCCAATGGACACACTGATTTCTTTATGATTACGCGTTCAGATCTGATACAACTTGTTCTTGTGTCACATCTGCTGATTCATCGTTTACTCTTTCAATATCTGCACCGATTGCTGCAAGCTTTTGGTGGAAGTTTACATAGCCACGGTCAATATGCTTCAACTCAGTGACACGTGTATGACCTTCTGCCACTAATCCAGCAAGTACAAGTGCTGCTCCTGCTCTTAAATCAGTCGCTGCCACTTCAGCACCTTGAAGTTGAACCGGTCCATTGATAATCACAGAGCGACCCTCAATTTTAATATCGCCATTCATACGGCGGAATTCTTCAGCATGCATAAAGCGGTTTTCAAACACCGTTTCTGTGATCATGCTTGTTCCGTTCGCACGAAGCAATAGCGCCATCATCTGAGATTGCATATCCGTTGGGAACCCAGGATGCGGCATTGTTTTTAGATCGATTGGCTTGAGCTCAGATGGTCCAATAACTCTTAAACCTTCTTCTTCTTCAATGATCTGAATACCCATTTCTTCCATTTTTGCAACAAGTGATGTCATGTGCTCCGGCACTGCGCCTTTTACAAGAACATTTCCTTCTGTAATCGCTGCTGCCACCATGAAAGTACCCGCTTCAATTCTGTCAGGGATAATGTTGTGTTTTGCACCGTGAAGTGTTTCCACACCTTCGATTTTGATTGTACCAGTACCAGCACCGCGAACCTTACCACCCATGGCATTGATGTAGTTTGCCAAATCAACAATTTCAGGTTCTTTTGCTACGTTTTCTAAAATAGTCGTTCCTTCAGCCAATGCTGCTGCCATGATGATGTTTTCAGTTGCCCCTACACTTGGGAAATCCAAATAGATTTTTGCACCTTTTAAACGGCCATTTACTTCAGCCTCGATGAAACCATTACCTACTTGAATTTTAGCTCCCATTGCTTCAAAGCCTTTTAAATGCTGATCAATTGGTCTTGAACCAATCGCACAGCCTCCAGGTAATGCAACTCTTGCGTGACCTGTTCTTGCTAAAAGTGGTCCCATGACAAGCACAGATGCTCGCATTTTACGGACATACTCAAACGGAGCCTCAGTTTCTAGTGCATGAGATGCATCTACTGATACTTCGTTATTTTCAAAATGTACTTCTGCTCCTAAATGACGTAACACTTCATTGATTGTATATACATCGGAGAGCGTAGGTACATCACAAATTACGCTTTTTTCTGTACTTGCTAACAAAGATGCAGCGATAACTGGTAAAACGGCATTTTTTGCTCCTTCTACTTTAACTGTGCCGTTTAACTTTTGACCGCCGCGGACGATGATTTTTTCCAAGGTCTTCCCCTCCGCGTCCCAAATTCTCTATATTAATATTCAGTCGTTACGATTGGTGTGCCAACCGTAATCGTATGATTTTCGTTCATTTCCGAACTTCTGATGGCAATTTGAACATTCATTTTATCATTTGAAGTCATAATGAACTGTTCCCACTTATCTGTGTAAGCGGAAAGCGACACAAAATTAGACTCAACGAGATACTCAACTGGTTTTGCTTGAAATTCATTTGCTAACGTTTCAGCTTTTTTTTGCAAAACAACATCCATCATACCATTTACATGACCATCGAGACAAGTAAAAATTACAAATTTCTCTTGTAACATGCTTTTTGCATGACGTACGAACTGATCATATGTATGCTTCCATGTATTCAATGGGCGAGCACCTTTTTGCTCATATAATAAATACGACTTTTGATTTGATTTTGTGTCGGTCTTCACGAGTAAAATTTTCGATACTGTATCATTTTTTTCATCTTTGTAAATTCCTGTGACTTTGGTGACATGTTTCTCTTTTTTTTCGGTCCACTCATACTGTCGTAGTTCGTCTTTCAAACGTTTCACTTTTTTTGAAAATTGTCCGGATGAAATGTCTACATTTGTTTTGGCATGAAGGGTCCATCCATCGACTTCGATTCGCTGGTTTTTCAAACCTTCTGCTATTTGGACGAGCGGGGAAGTTTCTTCCGCACGAACACCTTGAATTATCAGAACAAAAAAAAGAATAAACGCAAATAATGGCCAACCTTTCAAATACTTTCTCACTTGTCATTCCCCCTTGCTACAAGTGTTGCCGCAAGGAGCCCAATGCATACGTGGAAAAGTCATCAAAGGCCATACTTTTGAACCTTCTTTTTACGTTCCCGCAGAAGGCAGGAACCAAACCTTTTATGTTAAAACATATAAGGAATTTGTCTGGAGAAATTTAAATAATCAAGGAAGAAATTGCTGACCGCAGATGCGATGGCGATGGTAAGGAGCATCATCAGCAACCTTGCCTGAACGATTTTTCCTTTTTTAATCAGTGGATCAATATTTATAGCAAGCAATGCCCACCATGTAATTGCAATAAAAAATAGGTGGACCACAATACTCACGATTGCTTGTTGTCCTACGTCTTCCATACAGTTGAATCCTCCTTTTATTTATTTCTGTAAAGGAAAACTCCCTTTCATTATATCCTCGAAAATCGGAAAGATGAATCATTTGGAAAAAAGAGCTACATTTAGTGTGAATCCCCTCTTATCCTCATGCCAAGGAGATGATATACTGCGTTTGGAAGGAGCTGAACACATTGAAAGATTCTTTTCCTGACTTTGTTGATTTGTACGGAGAATTGGTTCCCTCATTTGATCATGAATGGGAGGCCATTGCTTTCTACTTTGATTATAGACAGACACAGCTAGAAGAATTAGCACAATTGTGTCATTTTCATAACATTTCTTTGGATTACTCTGAGGAAAGCCTGTATCAGTTAGAAACACTATACTTTGATGCATTGACCAAGCAGTTGTTCGCTGAGTGGAAAATGCCAATAGATGCATTAGAAGCAATGATGAGTGTGTATATGGGAGAGGTTGTCATCCGTCATCATTCAGATGCTGACTGGGTGGTACGGCCTTATATGGATTCTTCGCATCAATATACGCTTGGCTTGCGCAGAAACAATAAAACATGGCATAGTAGTACGCAATTTTGCGAGCACTTATATCTAGAAAAGCAAGCATCTCATCCTTATGTGTCGATGTATCAATCTCTCATATCATTCTAAAAAAATCCTTCTTATCACTATGATAAGAAGGATTTTCTGTTTTATTTCCCTGCTACATTTAAACGGTTTAACGCCCGTTTTAATGCGAGTTCCGCCCGGCGTACATCACTTTCATTCGGGTGGTTCAAATGCTCTTCAGCACGCTGTTTCGCTGATTTAGCACGATCGACATCAACTTTGTCTGATGTTTCAGCGGCCTGAGCAAGAATGGTTACTTGTTCAGGGCGAACTTCAACAAATCCGCCACTTACTGCAACCAATTCAGTTGATCCACTATGTTTTAAGCGAACTGCACCGATTTTTAGCGGAGCAACCATTGGAACGTGGCCAGCCAAAATACCAAGCTCACCGCTTTCTGCTCTGACACTGACCATTTCCACATCCGCTTGATACACTGGGCCGTCGGGAGTAACGATATTGACTTGAACGGTCTTCATGCTTTTACCCTCCTAAGGACCAGATTAGGCCTCTACACCCATCTCTTTGGCTTTTTCAATCACTTCTTCAATGCGTCCAACTAAGCGGAATGCATCTTCTGGAAGGTGATCGTATTTACCAGATAAGATTTCCTTGAAGCCTTTAACAGTTTCTTTCAATGGCACATAAGAACCCTTTTGGCCAGTGAACTGCTCTGCTACGTGGAAGTTTTGAGATAGGAAGAATTGAATACGACGCGCTCTGTGTACCACAAGCTTATCGTCCTCAGATAGTTCATCCATACCTAAAATGGCAATGATATCTTGTAGTTCTTTATAACGCTGCAATGTTTGCTGCACTTCACGCGCAATCGCATAATGCTCTTCGCCAACAATCTCAGGTGCAAGTGCACGAGATGTTGAAGCAAGAGGATCAACCGCTGGGTAAATACCCATTTCAGTCAGCTTACGCTCAAGGTTTGTCGTTGCATCAAGGTGAGCGAACGTTGTTGCAGGAGCTGGATCCGTATAGTCATCCGCAGGTACATAGATCGCTTGAATCGATGTAACCGATCCTACATTTGTAGACGTGATACGCTCTTGCAGCTGACCCATTTCTGTTGCAAGTGTCGGCTGATAACCTACCGCTGAAGGCATACGACCAAGAAGGGCTGATACTTCAGAACCTGCTTGTGTAAAACGGTAGATGTTATCGATGAAGAACAATACGTCTTGACCTTGTTCATCACGGAAATGCTCTGCCATTGTCAAACCAGTTAGGGCAACACGCATACGTGCACCTGGTGGCTCGTTCATTTGACCGAAGACCATGGCTGTTTTTTCGATAACGCCAGAATCTTTCATTTCGTAGTAAAGGTCGTTTCCTTCACGTGTACGCTCTCCAACACCAGCGAATACAGAAATACCGCCGTGTTCTTGTGCGATGTTGTTGATCAATTCTTGAATCAGAACGGTTTTACCTACACCAGCTCCACCGAATAGACCGATCTTTCCACCCTTGATGTAAGGAGCAAGAAGGTCAACAACTTTGATACCTGTTTCAAGAATTTCAACTTCTGTAGAAAGTTGATCAAAAGAAGGCGCTTGTCTGTGGATTGGATCTCTTTGAGCTTCCACACCAAGTGGCTCATCTAAGTCAATATTATCTCCCAGTACGTTGAATACACGTCCAAGTGTTACGTTACCAACTGGTACTGAAATTGGTTTTCCAAGGTCTACAGCTTCCATACCACGCTTCACACCGTCTGTTGATGCCATTGCGATGGTTCTCACTGTATCATCACCTAAATGTAGTGCTACTTCTAAAGTTAAGTCGATATCAACTTCACTTTCACTTTCCGCTTTATGCGAAACTCTGATCGCATTATAAATCTCAGGCAAGTGACCATCTTCAAAACGAACGTCTACGACTGGTCCCATGATCTGACTGATGCGTCCTGTTTTCATTGCATTCCCTCCTGACAATTATTTCTATTCTAAGGCAGCTGCTCCGCCGACAATTTCTGTAATCTCTTGTGTAATCGCTGCTTGACGAGCACGGTTGTAAGAGAGTGTCAGGCTGTCGATCAATTCTTTTGCGTTGTCTGTTGCACTCTTCATTGCTGTCATTCTTGCAGCATGTTCACTTGCTTTGCTGTCAAGAAGCGCACCGAAAATCAAACTCTCTGCATATTGAGGAAGGAGAACTTCAAGGATTTCTTCTTCAGAAGGCTCAAACTCATAAGATGCGGAACGTTTATTTGGTGTCGCTGCCACCGAAAGGTCCGTTAGCGGCAATAATTTCTTCTCTGTTACTTCTTGTGAAATGGCACTGACAAAGTGGTTGTAGAACATGTAAAGCTCATCAAACGCTTCATCAGAGAACATTTGAACTGTACTGCTTGCTAATTCTTTAATATCAGCAAACGCTACTTCGTCTCCAAGCCCTGTTACTTCAGAAATAACTGGAATACCGCGCTTTTTGAAGAAGTCGCGTCCGATTTTACCAATGACAATCACCGCATATTCATCAGCGGATTGATGACGAGATTGAATGGTTTGGTAAGCGGCACGCAAAATCGAGCTGTTAAAAGGTCCTGCAAGCCCACGGTCAGATGTAATGACGAGATACCCTGTTTTCTTGACAGGTCTTGAAAGAAGCATTGGGTGCTTAGCACTTGTTCCAGTTGCGATTGCAGCAACCACTTCCTGGATTTTCTCCATGTAAGGAACAAAAGACTTCGCATTGTTTTCAGCACGATTCAGTTTCGCAGCTGATACCATTTGCATCGCTTTTGTGATCTGACTCGATTTTTTCGTTGACGTGATCCTTGACTTTATATCGCGTAATGAGGCCAAAGATTTCACCACCTTTTTTCAGGAATCCGTGTTCATTTACGTGAAAAGAGAGAAAAAGAGAATCTTTTTCTCTCGGAAAGATTACTAATTAGTTGCTTGGTGCAAACGTACGTTTAAAGCCTTCGATTGCTGTTTTCCACTCTTCATCAGCAGGCATATTTCCTGTTTGAGAGATGGTGTCGAACAAGCCTTTATGGTTTTCTTCAATGTACAAGAATAACTCAGCCTCAAAACGTTTAACATCAGCAATTGCGACATCGTCTAAGTATCCTCTAGTAAGTGCATAAAGAATCGCTACTTGTTTTTCAACTTTAAGCGGTTTGTTCAAGTCTTGTTTTAAGACTTCAACTGTTCTTGCACCACGGTTTAATTTCGATTGAGTCGCTTGGTCTAGATCAGATCCAAACTGAGCAAATGCTTCAAGCTCACGATAAGAAGCAAGATCCAAACGAAGTGTACCTGCTACCTTTTTCATCGCTTTGATTTGTGCAGAACCACCTACACGGGATACAGACAATCCTGCGTTTACCGCTGGACGTACGCCTGAGAAGAAGAGGTCAGATTGTAAGAAAATCTGTCCATCTGTAATGGAAATAACGTTAGTTGGGATATATGCAGAGATATCTCCAGCTTGCGTTTCTACGAAAGGCAATGCTGTAATAGAACCGCCACCCTTTTCATCACTAAGCTTCGCTGCACGCTCTAATAAACGAGAGTGAAGATAGAAAACATCACCAGGGAATGCTTCACGACCTGGAGGACGACGAAGCAATAATGAAAGCTCACGGTAAGCTGCCGCTTGTTTAGAAAGGTCATCATATACAACAAGTACGTGCTTGCCGTTATACATGAATTCCTCACCCATCGTTACACCTGCATAAGGAGCAAGGTAAAGAAGCGGAGCTGGCTGTGATGCAGAAGCTGTGACAACGATTGTGTAATCAAGCGCACCATGCTTACGAAGTGTTTCAACAACACCGCGAACCGTTGATTCTTTTTGTCCAATCGCTACATAAATACAGATCATGTCTTGATCTTTTTGGTTTAGGATCGTATCGATTGCAACAGATGTTTTACCTGTTTGACGGTCACCAATGATCAGTTCACGCTGTCCGCGTCCAATTGGAATCAAGGCATCAATTGCTTTAATCCCTGTTTGAAGCGGCTCATGTACAGATTTACGATCCATAACGCCTGGTGCTTCACTTTCGATTGGACGAGTTTTGCTTGTTAAGATTGGGCCTAGTCCATCAACAGGCTGACCAAGCGGGTTCACAATACGTCCGATTAACTCTTCACCTACTGGAACCTCCATGATACGACCTGTACGTTTTACATCGTCACCTTCACGGATATCTTTGTAAGGTCCTAAAATAACGATACCTACGTTAGACTCCTCAAGGTTTTGAGCCATACCCATTACACCGTTAGAGAACTCAACCAGCTCTCCTGCCATAATGTTGTCAAGGCCATGTACACGCGCGATACCGTCCCCTACTTGAATGACTGTACCGACATCTTTTACTTCAATTTCAGATTGATAGTTTTGGATTTGCTGCTTTATCAGCGCGCTAATCTCTTCAGCTTTGATACTCACTAAGGTTTCACCCCTTCTAACGATTTTCGCCTGCAAGCTGACGTTCAATGCGGGAAAGCTTTCCGCTGACACTGCCGTCATAAATGCGGTTTCCTATACGGATTTTCACTCCGCCTATTAGATCCTTGTCAATCACGTTTTCAACACGCAATGATATGACTCCGGCTTTTTTGGCAAATACTTCAGATAAAGATTGAATTTCAGCTCCGCTCAGCGGTTTCACTGAATACACGATCGCATCATCTATTTGTTTCGTACGGTTTGCAAGTTTCACAAACTCAGACGTCATTTCAGAGAAAATATTCGTGCGTCCGCGGTCAATCAATAAATACATTGTGTGTAAAACATATGTTGAAACACCTTTGAAGGCTTCTGCAATTAGATGCTTCTTTTTGTCTGCTGTAATCTTCGGATGAACAAGAAAGTTGTTCAATTCTTGGTCAGCCTTTAGAACTTTTTTGATCTCATTCAGCTCTTTTTCAGTTTCGTCTACTGCCGAAGAAGCAAGAACGATGTCAAAAAGAGCAGAAGCGTAACGCTTAGAGACAATAGTCACGCTCATCGGCTTTCGCCTGCCTCTTTAAGGTACTCTTGAATCAATTTCTCTTGCGCTTGCTCATCAAGTTCTTTTTCAATCACTTTAGATGCAATCAGCACAGATAGTGATGCAACCTGCTCACGCAGTGCAGCCACAGCTTGTTCTTTTTCTTTCACGATTTCAGTTCTAGCAGATTCTTTCAAGCGCTCTGATTCTTGACGTGCTGCTTGAATAATCTCTTCTTTTTGTTTCTCACCAATCTTTTTCGCATTTTCGATGAGTGTATGTGATTCTTCGCGTGCTTCTTTCAATAAGACACGTTGTTCTTCGAGAAGCTTTTCAGCTTGAACGTTCTTTTGTTCAGCACTTGAAATTTCATTTCCTATATAATCTTCACGCTGTTTCATAATACCTAATAAAGGTTTAAGCGCAAATTTCTTTAAAAGTGCAAGCAAGATGAGCATAGCGATAAGCTGGAATAACATATCACCGGCGTTGAAGCTTAAGCCCCCTGCTCCTAAAACCACTGGTAACTGAGACATTTAGTACGGCAACTCCCTTCTTTAAATAATATGTTAAGAAACAAAACATAAAGGAATGGCGAAGTTTCGAACTAATCTGATCTTCGCCATTAAAATTCATATTAGAACGCTTCTCACATATTAACCAAAGAATGCCAAGAATGCGATAACGACAGCGATAATTGGAAGTGCCTCAACTAATGCAACCCCGATGAACATAAGTGTTCTTAGTTCTCTACCAGCTTCTGGCTGACGAGCGATTCCTTCAACTGTTTTAGATACGATTAGACCGTTACCAATCCCTGCTCCTAGTGCTCCCAAACCGATTGCAATTGCTGCTGCTATTAAATTCATTAAAAAGCTCCTCCTTTAAAATAACGTCCTTTTTGGACTCTCAATTTTTTAGTGTTCGTCGCTGACTTTATGGGAAATGTACACCATTGTCAGCATGGTGAAGATAAATGCTTGGATTGTTCCGACAAACAAACTGAATGCCTGCCATACAATCATCGGCACGATGGCACCTAATGTACCAACGATACCAAGCGCAATGTTTTGCGTGTAGAAATTGGTCGCAAGTCCTGCAAGCAAACCAAGAAGAATCTCCCCAGCGAAAATATTTCCGTAAAGACGCAAACCAAGTGTTAACGTGTTTGCAAATTCTTCAATAATTTTCAGCGGTACTAAATATGGGATTGGCTTGAAGAAGTCTTTCGTATATTCCTTGACTCCTTTTGCCTTGACACCGTAGTAATGTGTCAATCCCATGACCATAATCGCTAGTGTCATTGTGATTGCAGGGTCTGCTGTTGGTGATTTCCACCATAAGTTGTGATCGACCGTAATCGAGAATGGCAGTCCAAGCATGTTTGAAACAAATATGTACATGAGTAATGTAACGCCAAGCGCTAGAAATGGGGCTCCTGTTTTCATGTCCATCGAACTACCTATGATATTTCGAACAAAATCAACGATCCATTCCATGAAGTTCTGCGCCTTTGTCGGACGAATAGACAGAACACGAGTAGTCAGCACCGCTATGAGAAGAACGATGATACTAGCAATCGTAATCATGAGAACGTTGGATAAGTTGAACGTTAACCCTAAAAATTCTGTAGTTTTTGAACTGTGACCCAAAGAGTATTCACCTCTCTTCCATAGTAGAACGTTTAAGTTGAATGAAGGAATCTATCATAATGACAGGATATATTGTCATTAATCCTATAACAACACCTGCCAGATGAACTTCATTAGGGTAACGCCATGCAATCGCTACTGCGAGAATTGCGTTGGCCCACCTGGCTGTACTTCCCATTGAACGAATGGATTTTCCTTTTTTAACCGCCCGATCAAAAGCGTGCATTCTCCGTATAAGTAGGAATAAATTAAAGAAAGCAAAAATTGTGCCGATAATCAAACCAAGAAACAGTGGTTTAAAACCAGGCATGGCATAGCCAAACACAAAAATTGCCAATAGATAGAACATGTATTTACTCTGTCTGCGGAAAATCGCGTTTGGATCGTTCATTCATCTGACTCCCGATGAAAAGTATTGTAAAAAAGGTGATAAATGGTGATGAAAACTGCGTAGAAGACGCTTATGAGAAAGCCGTCCTGTTCGAAAAAAATCAATCACCCATCGGTCTAATCGCACAATCAGACTTGAAATCTTTAGATCTATGGGATGCTGCTTCATTCGTTGATACAAACCCTGATATTTAAAGGGTTCACAATGAGGATTAGTAGAGTGCTATAGGCTATGAAAACCTTACCATAATACCCTCGTTTAGCATACAATAGCGTCTATGATGTGTCAATCCGTTGAAAGTTAAAAAACTTTTCTATAGTGATAGAGCACACAAAATGTTCACAATTTCATCAAACTTTAGGAGAGATGTGACATTCATTGAAGAAAACAGCTAATGTTCAGTATACATTGATTTCTCTAAGAACGATATCAACCGTTTGTCATATATTTCAAAAAGCCCACATGCACGTTTGCATGTGGGCTTTTATTGGACTTTCTTATTTTGTTCCATACATACGGTCACCAGCATCACCAAGACCTGGGATGATGTAACCTTTTTCGTTTAGTTTTTCATCTAATGCCGCAATGTAGATATCAACATCTGGATGATGCTTTTGCATTTCTTCTACACCTTCAGGGGCAGCAATCAAACACATGAAGCGAATGTTTTTCGCACCGCGTTTTTTCAAGCTGTTTAACGCTTCGACTGCTGATCCGCCAGTTGCAAGCATTGGGTCTACTACAATAAATTCACGCTCTTCCACATCAGATGGAAGCTTCACATAATATTCAACAGGCTTTAATGTTTTCGGATCACGGTATAAACCAAC
Organism: Bacillus safensis; assembly: GCA_030159235.1. Classification (GTDB taxonomy): domain Bacteria; phylum Bacillota; class Bacilli; order Bacillales; family Bacillaceae; genus Bacillus; species Bacillus safensis_B. Next base: position 409,344 of record BSBG01000001.1, read on the forward strand.
ATGTCCCACTTTAGCAGCTGGAATGAGTTTCAAAATGCCGTCTACCATTCCAAGACCTGCTCTTAAAATTGGCACAACACCTAGTTTCTTCCCTGAGATCACGTTTGATTTCGCTACTTGTACAGGCGTTTCTACATCTACCTCTTCAAGCGGTAAGTCTCTTGTGATTTCAAATGCCATTAATGTTGCGACTTCATCCACTAGCTCTCTAAATTCTTTTGTTCCTGTATGAACGTCACGAATATATGTAAGTTTGTGCTGAATAAGCGGGTGATCAAATACATAAACCTTTGCCATTGCTTGCTACAACTCCTTTTCTGTCATCTTCCGGTGAACTTTGCACACTTCCTACAATTCTACATAAAAAGACATCATCTTTCAATATGATTCGCAAATCCTACAAAAAAAACCCACATGCCAAAAATAGGCAAATGGGTCTGTCTTTTAATAATCTAATTCACTATATAGAGGGAAGCGAGCTGTAAGGTCAGATACACGCTTTTTCGCCTCTTCTAATTTCGCTTCATCTTCATGATGTTTTAGCGCAAGCGCAATAATGGAACCGACTTCTTTCATCGCTTCTTGATCGAAACCGCGGCTTGTCACTGCTGCTGTACCTACACGTACACCACTTGTGACAAATGGTTTCTCTGGATCATAAGGAATGGCATTTTTGTTCACTGTAATACCGACTTCATCAAGAACGTTTTCTGCAATTTTTCCTGTGATGCCAAGAGAGCGCAAGTCGATGAGAACAAGATGGTTATCTGTTCCGCCAGATACAAGCTGAATATCTTCAGATAAAAGCGTTTCAGCTAATTGTTTCGCATTATCAATGATGTTTTGTGCATATGTTTTGAAATCTCCGTTCAATACTTCACCGAAAGAAACAGCTTTTGCAGAGATGACATGCATTAGTGGTCCACCTTGAATACCAGGGAAGATCGATTTATCAATCTTTTTACCAAACTCTTCACGGCATAGGATCATTCCGCCGCGAGGCCCGCGTAAAGTTTTGTGCGTTGTCATTGTCACAAAATCTGCGTAAGGAACTGGATTTGGATGAAGACCTGCTGCAACAAGACCTGCAATGTGAGCCATGTCGACCATAAAGTAAGCACCGACTTCATCAGCAATCTCACGGAACTTTTTGAAATCAATTTGACGTGGGTATGCACTTGCACCCGCAACGATCAGCTTCGGCTTATGTTCACGTGCTTTTTCAAGTACATCTTGATAGTCGATATGCTGAGTTTCTTTATCTACACCATATTCAACAAAGTTGTACTGAACACCACTAAAGTTTACAGGGCTTCCGTGTGTTAAATGCCCACCATGTGATAAGTTCATGCCTAGCACTGTATCGCCATGCTCAAGAATTGTAAAGTATACGGCCATGTTCGCTTGAGCACCTGAGTGAGGCTGTACGTTCACATACTCAGCGCCAAAAATTTCTTTTGCGCGGTCACGTGCGATATCTTCTACAACGTCTACATGTTCACAGCCGCCATAGTAGCGTTTACCAGGGTAACCCTCAGCATATTTGTTTGTTAATACAGAGCCCTGTGCTTCCATAACTGCTTCGCTTACGAAGTTTTCTGATGCAATTAATTCGATTTTGTCCTGCTGGCGTTTCCGCTCTAGTTGAATTGCTTTGAATACTTGTGCGTCTTGCTCAGGTAAATGTTTCATCAGCGAAATCCTCTCCAATCTATTTCCATTCGATGTTTTCACCATCTCATTGTACACGGTTTTTGAGTGAAATGTAAAAGTTTTTTTTGGAAAATCGACTTCTTTTTTATGAAAACCCGAATATTTAAGTAGTAAAGCACCTTCATCATTCAACATTATATTAGAAATATATCTAAGCTATGGTCTTGTATAAACCGCTCGTTCTCCACCAATCAGCTTCGGACGCGTTTTCGCAAACGTGACATGTGCATGTCCTAATTGATGAAGGCTGAGGCGGACAGGCACTGCGACTCTCTTTAAGTGCATTCCAATCAACGTGTCACCGATATCAATTCCGGCATGCGCCTCAATCGATTCGACCAGCACAGGATGTTCCATTTGCTGATACGCATGGGCTGCCATCGAACCACCCGCTTTACGGACTGGTACCGCAGCCACAATCTCTAGGTTAAGACGGAAAGCCACTTCTTCTTCAACGACAAGGGCACGATTCAGATGCTCACAGCATTGGAAAGCGAGCTCAATGGCGGTCTCCCGTCTTAGCTGATCCAATTCTTGATAGATAGACGCCGCAATTTGTTCACTTCCTGCAGTCCCAATATGCTCACCAGCCACTTCTGACGTACTGCAGCCAATCACTAAGATTTGGCCGGCACGCAGTTCAACCGTTTGATGAAACTCTTTTAACATTTCAAGCCAATCTTGACCAATGTTCATGTTAAGCGCTCCTTATAGGTGCTTTTCTTCGTAATCGGCAATTTTACCGATTCGCACAGCATGACGTCCTGCCGTAAACTCTGTCGTCAGCCAAATGTGAGCAATCTCACGTGCTAATCCCGGTCCAATCACTCGCTCTCCCATTGCAAGGACGTTGGTATCATTATGTTCTCTAGTCGCTTTTGCACTAAATGTATCATGTGCGAGCGCACAGCGAATTCCTTTTACTTTGTTTGCCGAGATGCTCATGCCGATGCCTGTCCCGCAAATTAAAATGCCGCGATCGACTTCTCCGTTTGCTACCATATTGGCTACAGGGAAAGCATAATCGGGATAGTCTACAGAACCTGATCCACATTCACAACCCATATCAATGTACTCAATCTTTAATTCATCCATCAGTTGTTTGATTTCTTCACGAATATTCGTTCCGCCGTGATCGGATGCAATGGCTACTTTCATCGGGCAATTCCTCCTAAGGGTGAGTTGATCTGTTATGTCTTACATTCATTCTTTATTTACAGTTATATTTTAACCTCTGCCTAGTGATTTGCAAACAAAAGCAGAAAAACCGTTAACGCAACGGTTTTACAGATTATCTATTATGATGATCCTTTTTCAATTTCTCAGCCAGCTGATACAGCAAGGCTTCTAATTCATCACGTGTTTCCTGATAAACAGACAGACTTCCTCCAAACGGATCGGATACATCGCCTTTTGTTCCTGTGGCAAATTCCTTTAAAGTGAAGACTTTGCCTTTTGCATGTGCATATTGCTCTGCAATCAACTGTTTATGCTGTAAAGTCATCGTAAACACGTAATGAGCTTCGCGTAGAAGATCCTCTGTCAATTTTGATGATGAGTGATTCAGTGGAATGCTTTTCTCAAATAATGCTTCGATTGCTTGAGGAGAAGCATTCCCTGCATCGGAGGCAAAAATACCTGCTGATTTTACAGTGACCTCTAAACCTTGTTCATCTGCAATTGAAGCAAAAAGGGCTTGAGCCATTGGACTTCTGCATGTATTTCCCGTACAAACAAATAAGATTTTCATCTTTCGCCCTCCTTTTCTTCTATTATATAGCATTTCATTCTACATGTTATGTAAAGAGACTGGCTAGAGCGGAAATAATAATTTGATACCAAAGGCTAGTAAAATGATTCCACCAAGTGTCCCACTATATGAACCAACCCATGACCGAACCTGTTTACCGAGTAATAATCCGAGCCATGTGAGGATCATACTAAAAAAACCAAACAATAAAATGGTCATCCACACCCGGGAACCGTAAATCCCAAGGCTTAAACCAACGGAGAAGCTGTCTAAACTGACACTTGTAGCAAAAAGAACGAGACCACCCCCAACAGGTGCGATAAATGGTTGATCCTCTTTGCGGATAGAAGCAGCAATCATTTGCAGCCCCAGCACCAAAAGCAGCGCCCCGCCGATATAGGTGGCAAGAAGACCGAGCCAGCCAGATAAAAGCTGACCTGTCAGCATGCCAAAAAGTGGCATAAACATATGAAATATCCCAATGACAAGTCCAATATAAATGATCTGGCGGAACTTCAGCTGAATCATCCCCATACCAAGTCCGACCGAAAAAGCATCCATCCCAAGTGCAAAAGCCATGATGCTGAGTGTCAGCAACTCGCCAGCAAGCTCGTTCATGTAAATCCCCCTTGGACACGCATTCTCCTTTAACCTATGTTTGTCCAAGAAGGGTTAGAACTATCTGAACGAAGGGAGTGTACGTCCTCCTGCCGCTTTTTGCAGACGGTTCATAATGGCTGAACCAACTCCCTGCTCTGAAAAGGCTTCTGAAATAATGACATCTACATCCGTTTGATCGAATTGTCTTAATACACGATAGAGGTTTGCTGCAACCGTTTCGGGTTTTTCTCTCCATCCACAGCTGTAAACAACATCTGCTGCAAACAATGATTTCTTTTCTTCTGTTGTCAGCACTCCCACTTTTAGACCTTCAGCCTTGTATTTCTGAATGTGACGCTGCATGTCTTCATCACTTCCATGAAAGATATACATCTGGGCTTCAGGTGCATAGTGAGTATATTTCATCCCAGGCGATACAGGCGCTTCGTCCTTTTTTGTCAGTCCCGGGTCCACACTCACTGTCCCCACTACCTCTTCTAATGCTTCTTTTGTAATCCCGCCTGGTCTTAAAATCACTGGAATCTCGTCTACACAGGAGACAACTGTTGACTCAACGCCAATTCCAGTTGAACCGCCATCTACAATCCCGGCAATTCTTCCATCCAGATCACTCGCTACATGGTCAGCCTCTGTCGGTGAAGGTTTTCCTGAGCGGTTGGCGCTTGGTGCAGCAATTGGCAGACCAGCTGCTCGGATCAGCTCAAGCGCAATAGGATGGTCAGGCATTCTCACACCTACTGTGGATAAACCCGCTGTGACCTGCTTTGATAAAGCGCCAGGCTTACATGGAAGAACAATAGTTAAGGCGCCTGGCCAAAAGGCATCCATCAACGACTTCGCTTTTTCGTTTTTAATTTGTGCAAATTCATGAAGCTGCTGAATCTCCGCAATGTGGACAATCAACGGATTATCACTTGGACGCCCTTTCGCTTCATAAATTTTCATGACAGCTTCCGTCTCTTTCGCATTTGCCCCTAGTCCGTAAACGGTCTCTGTCGGGAAAGCGACCACTTCGTTTTGCTGCAGCAGCAGAGCTGCCTGTTTAATTTGTGGATAGTATGTGGATAAATTCTTTTCTAAATCCACAGACCACCTTTTTGTATTTAACATCATACAAACTCCTTTTAAAAAAGATAAAACTGTTGATATATCTCAATTATCCTTTTGAAAGTATAAAAGATGATCCTCAATAAAACAAGCGTTGTCCACAATTTGTGGATAACGCTTGTTTAACAGTGGATAAGTATGTGTATAAGTTCATTGTTTGCTGCTTAAATTCCTTTTTTTTGCAGGACCACAGCGTCTCCTTTCCCCAATGTCTCTTTTGCATGAGCAGATGTCCACATGCTTTCTGGAATTTCCTCTAAAGGCGTGAAGCCCATTAATGCCAAAAAGTCATGTGAGGAGGAATGGTTTGCGACGACATAAAATGTATCCACACCTATTTTCCCTCCGAGCGTTTGAACACTTTGGAACAAAGACACAATGTGTCCCTGACCAAGCTTATCTGATATGACAAGAGACCGCAGCAGCCCCTCTTGTTCATTGAGCTGTTCCAGACCTAAGCAGCCTGCCAACTGACCGTCCGCATCTTCCATCACAACAAATGTCGTACGGTCTGCAATCGTTACTCCGCCTTTCGCTTGTCCTTTTTCAAGAAAAGCATTGATTGCCGCGGCATCCTCTTCTGTGGCTATCCTTAATTGATAATACATGCCTTCACCTCTTTCATGATCTTTTATTTCAACTCTATGAGGCAAAAACAGATTTATACCTTTTTTAAGAGAAAAGACTAGAAATCCATTCGAACAAAAAGAATTTCACTTCACCTGTCTCTTCTTCCTCTTCTTTCACCACTTCATTGACAGACTTATCGGTTTGCTGCGCTGTCACTTGTTGATCAGCATCCCCTTCTGGCGATGCGATGGCTTCTCCATTTGAGAAATCGATAAAGCAGAGCGGCGGGAATAACACACACCACCAGTTGGCTCCGTCCCCTTCTCCAAGCGTAATTAAAATGGCTTCATATTTCCCAGCAGGGTAGACAAAGTTTCCATAAAGCTTTGTTGGAAATGAAGCTTTTTGAAAACTGACTGATACAGATTGATCAATGTGCTGTTCCTTCAATTTCGCTTTGGCGATACGATTGATTTCTGGCAGCTTCGACCGAATGACACGCCTTGCTTCTTCAATGGAGGTGAGGTCTTTGACCCACTCCGTCATCTTGGCATTGACCTCGTCTCGAATGCTTCTTTTCACATCCTGATCCGCTGAACGATCACTATTTGCTAAAATGCGTAATCGAATCGCTTCATCTGGTATGACAACAGCTTGATTTGCAGAAGCTGCTGCTGTCTCCTCTTTGCCAAGATTTGCGAAAGCACCGCATAATAATAGAAACATATAAAGACTAATCATCATTTTACTTTTAAGCATGATGTGTTCCCCCCACTTTTCTCTTTGCTACAAACATTGTGGCCAGGAAACCCATTTCGTAAACAGCAAACATGATTTTTTTAATAGATTATGAGCACAATGAAAAAAGCCGTTCTATTAAGAACGACCTCGGAGTGAGGATTGGTAATCAGAAGGGTAAAGTCGCCCGTCCCAATCTCGGCTGATTTTTAAGCCTGATTCTGTTTTGATCACAGTCATTGCGCCTTTTTTCTCGATTTCTTTTTTGATCTTTCCTTTTTGATCAATAAATTGAATCATCATGTCATAGTTAAATTCAATTCTGTCATCGCTTTCATCTGAAGGCGTAAACGTAATTTTCTTCAGCTTAATTTGACAATCTTGGTCCTTCGCTGCTTCTAATACGCTCGGGAACATGCTGTCTTGTATATATTCTTGGTATTCATGCTCGGTTAAATAAAATTTCAGCTTCTCCTTCATATCAGATAGGTCATCCGTTCGATTCACTGTGTATTGTGCTTTTTTATAGTTTTCCCCAAATGCTGCTGCTTCTTTTTTAAAGCTCGGTTTACCACAAGCACTCACAATCAATAGTACACTGACGATGACCAACACCATCGTATACCTTCTGTTCACACCATTCGCTCCTTCAAAACAAATTTATGTAAAAAATCATGATCAGAATGTTCATTCTTCTATTATATACGTTTCTCTTTTACCATAAGTTTCATCTTTACATAATAAAATAGTCCGACTTTATTCAGCCGGACTTTCCGTTTTGAATGTGTGCGCAAACAGCTCGATCTTTCCCGTTAATATCCTTGACAATGCGGACATCTGCTGCAGGAAATGCTTGCAAGAGAAGTGCTGTGACATCTTGACCTTGCGTATGTCCAATTTCAAAGATAACAATCGCCTGCTCGCTCAGTACGCTGTGAAGATCACGAACAAGACGCTTATAAAACCACAAGCCATCACGTCCGTCCGTCAGTGCATTCACCGGTTCATGCTTCGTCACAACCTCTGACAGACTGTCCATTTCTTCTGCCGCAATATAGGGTGGATTGGAAATAAACAAATCTACTTTGATGCCTTGAGCTTTAATCGGTTCAAGTAAATCTCCATGTAAAAAATGAACGTCTGCACCAAGTGCTTGTTGATTCCGCTTTGCTACCGCAAGTGCTTCATGTGAAATATCAGTTGCTGTGACAGATAGTGATTTTTTTTCAAGAGCCAGCGTAATCGCAATTGCTCCGCTTCCTGTGCCTACATCAACAGCTTTGAGCGCCTGATCTTTTGGGAAAACGTCACTCGCCAAATTCAGCGCCGCCAAAACAACTTCTTCCGTTTCAGGACGAGGAATAAGCACATGTTTGTTCACCTCGAAGGGACGTCCGTAGAAGAATTCAACACCCGTTAAATGCTGAACAGGTACACCCATCTTATGCTGCGTAACAAACTCGCTGAACAGTTGATCCTGCTCCTCTGGCAGCGAATCATGAAAACACGCAAGAAGCTCACTTCTGTTCCAGCCAAGTACATGCATCAAGAGGAGCTCCGCTGCATTTTGGTCTCTTCCGGCTTCCATTAACAAAGAAGAAGCCCATTTAAGGGCTTCAAAGATTGTTCGCTCTTTATTTTGCATTTTGAAGTTTTCTTGATTGGTCTTCCATAATTAATGCATCAATGACCTCGTCAAGTTTCCCTTCTAAAATTTGATCAAGCTTTTGAATCGTCAATCCGATGCGGTGGTCTGTTACACGGTTTTGTGGGAAGTTGTACGTACGGATACGCTCTGAACGATCCCCTGTTCCAACAGCAGATTTACGTGTTTGATCATATTCAGCCTGTGCTTCACGCTGGAATTTATCATAAACTCTCGCCCGCAGTACTTTCATGGCTTTTTCTTTGTTTTTGATTTGCGACTTCTCATCCTGACAGGATACAACGACTCCTGTTGGAAGGTGAGTTAATCGAACAGCCGACATAGTCGTGTTTACGCTCTGTCCGCCAGGTCCGCTTGATGTGAAAGTATCTACACGGATGTCTTTTTCATGGATATCAATTTCAACTTCTTCAGCTTCAGGTAATACCGCGACTGTCGCAGTTGATGTATGAATCCGTCCACCTGATTCTGTTTCAGGAACACGTTGCACGCGGTGTGCGCCATTTTCAAATTTCAATTTAGAATATGCGCCTTTCCCGCTGATCATAAAGATGATTTCTTTATAACCGCCTGTGCCAGTGACACTTGCTTCCATGACTTCCGTTTTCCAGCCTTGCATTTCAGCATAACGGCTGTACATACGATAAAGGTTTCCTGCAAAAAGAGCAGCCTCTTCTCCGCCCGCTGCACCGCGAACCTCCACAATAACGTTCTTGTTGTCATTTGGATCTTTCGGAATCAGCAAGATTTTCAGCTCGTCTTCTAAACGTTCCGTTTCCTCTGTGAGCTCTGAAATTTCTTCTTTGACCATATCGCGCATCTCCGCATCCAGCTTCTCTTCTAGCATTGCTTTCGCATCACTCAGCTGTTCGTACGCTGCACGATATTGTCTATATACCTCAACAGTTTCTTGAATATCAGATTGTTCTTTCGAATATTCGCGAAGCTTCTTAGGGTCGTTCACCACTTCAGGGTCACTTAAATATTCATTTAGCTTTTCATAGCGTTCTTCAATTGATTTTAAACGGTCTAACATGGTCTTCACCTCTGTTTTGTGCGTAACAGTCTAATTATAGTATAGCGGGGTATGACAGTCAAAAAAATTTCCAAAACAATTGATTTTCTGCAATTTTCCGCTAGAAAACACGATCTTTGGCGATTGGTTACTTGTTTTGTCTAACAGGAAGGAACAGGTCCTCCTTAAAGAGAAAGGTACTTGTAATTGAAAAAAGGGAGGGCATTTGGTTTGAATACAAATGAGGTTGCAAAAGAAATTGGTGTTTCTTCAAAAACAATTCAGCGTTGGGTCAAACAGCTCAACATCCCTGTCGCCCGGAATGAACTTGGACATTATGATTTTCATGAAGATATTGTGCAACTGCTTAAAGAGGTCAAACACCAAATGAATGAAGGTGTGATCCTCCAAGACATTCAACTGCCCATTCATAAGGAAACCGTTCGTCAATTAGCACCTGCTGTTGAAACTAATGTCTCCATACAGCGAATTGAAGCATTAGAAAAGCAAGTGAGACAGCTGATTCAGCAGCAATTACACGTCACTGAAGTAGAAGACCGATTGCAAGAGCTCGAACGAAAACTGGCTAAAAAGGCAGATGAAGGTGTATCGTATCAACTGCTCCAGCATCGCAGAGAAATTGAAGATTTATCTACTAAACTTGAACGCCTTACCGCGTCCTTGAAACCACCGTCACAAGTAGAAGAAGAAAAGGACATCACGCACCCTGAGATGAAAAAAAAGCGTGTGCTCTTCCCTCTGTTTCATTCATTTCGTTAAGAAAGGCTGCCCCTTATGAGGCAGCCTTTTTACTATATTATACGGTAAGTGCAATAATGATTGGTAATGTAATGAGTGACATGATCGCACTGATAACAAATGCGGATGCAGTTTCCGCCTCTTGTTTTTCAAATCGAGTGGCGATCATCGCTGCAACAGCTGAACCTGGGAAGGCAACAAGCAATACAGCTTTTGTAATTTCATCCGCCGAAAGACCCATAAGAACGGCAATTAAATACATAAGTAATGGTTGTACAGCTACTTTTAGCAATGCGATACTGAATGCTGGCAAGCTTAATTTAATTTTGCGGATACCAACAGTAACACCGACTGCGAATAGCGCAACCCCTGATGTAACACTACCAATTTCCTCTAACATTTCATGCCCGATTGCAGGAAGTTTAAATCCTAAAAGAACAAGAATGATACTAGCTAGCGGTGCAAGTGCGAGCGGCTCTGATAAACCGTGCAAAATCGCTTTTGTCGTCATTTTTAGGAAACTTTCGCCGTCTTTGGTTTTTCCTTTTGTTTTTTCACCGACAGTTGACACAATAATGGCAATTGGATCGAGCATTGCATTTACAACTATTCCGGTAATCGCAATCGGAATTGCAACTTCTTGAGCCCCGAATAAACTGCCCAAGACCGGAATCCCCATAAATGCAAAGGTCGGTTGTGCTGAGTTTAATGAGAAAACAGATGAATCTGTTAAATCATATTTAAAAGCAAATTTCGTAACTAAAAGGATAACGATATAAAAACCAACGATTCCGAAAATCAATGCAACGAAAAATGGAATTTGACTATAGAATTTATCTTTTGGTGTTGACAGGATACTGGCGATAAAGTGCGCTGGTAAAGCATACTTTGTAACAAGTGTACTTACACCTTTTGCAGATTTAGCGTCATAGCTGCCGAAGTGACCTGCGAACCAACCCAGCGCGATAACGAAAAAAATCGGTGCTAGGAGGATCAAAATATTTAAAAAGTCCATCTTACTATTCCTCCTTAAATCCTTTACATGTTTCTTTTTTTATTGCGGCATTGCTTAAATTACCCGAAGCAATGCCGCGTTACACATTTTATTATGCTCTTACAATTTTTTTATATTCAGGAATCCACATTGCATCTTTCACAGCTTGTTCGATATTGTCAGGTGTTTTTCTTGCGACACCATCTTTAATTGCTGCTTTCGCTACTTCAACTGCCACATGGATGGACACTTCTTGCAATTTATCAATACTTGGAAGAAGACCAGCACCTGGTTTCTCATGATCAACCATTTCAGCAATTGCATCCGCAGAAGCGACGAACATGCTTTTTGTGATAATTTCTGATTCCGTTACGATTGAACCAAGACCAAGTCCAGGGAAAACGAACGCATTGTTTGATTGTCCGATTTCATGCTCAATTCCGTTATACTTAACGTTTTCGAACGGGCTTCCTGTCGCAATAAGTACACGTCCGTCTGTCCATTTGAATAGATCCTCTGGCACTGCCTCAGCAAGCGGTGTTGGGTTAGACATCGGCATGATCACTGGACGCTCTGTATGAGCTGCCATTTCTTTAATGATTTCTTCAGTGAATGCCCCGCCTTGACCTGATGTACCAATTAAGATGGTTGGCTTCACTTGGTGAACAGTTTCAGCAAATGAAATTTGTCCTTTTTCATCACGTGCCCAGCCTTCTACTTCATCAGAAGAACGAAGGTATGGTTTTTGGAAATCAAGCACTTCATCTTCAAATTGATCTGTCAGCAAACCTCTGTAGTCTAACGTCCAGAATGCATTGTTTGCTTCTTCTTCCGTAAGACCTTCAAGTATCATTGCGTCACGCACTTGATCTGCGATTCCGATACCAGCTGATCCAGCTCCGAAAATGACAACACGGTGATCTTTCAATTGAGTACCAGTTTTCTTGACAGCTGCAAGAACACCCGCTAAAGTAATGGCACCAGTACCTTGAATATCATCATTGAACGTTAAGATGTTATCGTTGTATTTTTTCATGATGTTACGCGCATTTTTGTTTCCAAGGTCTTCCCAGTGAAGCAATGCTTTCGGGAAGAATTTAAGTGCTGCTTTCACATAAGCATCAATGAATTCCTCGTATTTTTCACCTTGTACACGTTTGTGGTGGTTCCCGATGTATAATGGATCATTCAATAATTTTTCATTGTTTGTTCCAACATCTAATACAACTGGAATGACGCGACTAGGATCAATACCTGCTGCAGCCGTGTAAACAGCTAATTTACCGATTGCGATGTTGATACCACCAACACCCCAGTCACCAATCCCAAGAATACTCTCAGAGTCAGTTGCAACGATGAGGTCAATATCTCCAGCAGTTGCGTGCAGGTTTTCAAATGCTTTCTCGATTCCATCAATGTTGTCGATTGAAAGATAGACACCATGAGGTCTTCTGTATTCATGGCTGTATTCTTGAATCGCTTCACCAACAGTAGGTGTGTACACAACTGGCAGCATTTCACGAAGCTTATCTGTTAAAAGCTTGTAGAACAATACTTCGTTACGATTTTGTAGATCACTTAAGTATACGTTTTGACGAAGACGATCTGGCTGAGCTAGAAATTGCTTGTACGCTCTCTCCGCTTGCTGTTCTAAATTTAGAACCGTTGGAGGAAGTAATCCTTCAAGTCCAAGCTCTTGTCTTTCTTCTTCAGAGAAAGCAACGCCTTTGTTCAACGTTGGAATCGATAATACATCTTTACCTGTCAAAGTGGTTTCGAGGTACCCTTCTTTTGTTTTCTTCACGTTGTTCATCAAAAACTACCCTCTTTCTAAAATATAAATAAAGTGAACTATTAATTCAAAGAATGATCAAGGAGAAAAATCCTTAATCAAAAAAATTATGACAAGAAATCGAACTTTTCATTAAAGTGCTTTACACTACAGTTAGTCATTTTATGCCTGCTTATGTCAAAACGCAAGCGTTGAAAATTAGATAATTTAATCGTAGTGTTATTTAATTTATTTAAGTACAAATGATGGGTGTTCAGCCAAAATCTCGTAAGACGAAACACAGCGGCATTTGCTATTTTTTTAATTGTCAAGTGTTGTACCAACATCAAGTCTTGGTACTTCATGGTGATGTCTGCATCGTGCTTCATATGATTCCTGCGCACCTACTAAAATAATGGGATCATCATAGGATGCGGGTTTACCGTCGATCAAGCGTTGTGTTCTACTCGCTGGGGAGCCGCATACCGAACAAACCGCTTGAAGTTTTGTTACAAGCTCTGCACATGCCATTAAATGCGGAACAACACTAAATGGCTCTCCTCTGAAGTCTTGATCCAGGCCTGCAACAATGACTCGGTAGCCTTTGTCAGCCAATTGAGTGACAATGTCAATGATTGTCTCATCAAAAAATTGCACCTCATCTATGCCAATGACATCGGTTCTTTCTGATATGTGCGTTATTATGTCTTTTGGTGAGGCTACTGCAATCCCATCTAATGATGAACCGTTATGTGACACAACTGAGTTTGTACTATATCGGTTATCAATCGCTGGTTTGAATATTTTTACTTCTTGTTTGGCAAAGGTGGCCCTTTTGGCTCTCCGAATCAATTCTTCCGACTTTCCAGAAAACATACTACCGCAGATGACTTCAAGCCAACCGCTTTGTTTCATCACATACATAAAGTCTTCTCCCCCGTTTTAAAGTTCCATCAATCCACGTAAAAAAACAGGCAAGAACGGATTCCTGCCTGTTTATTGTATCTATTATTACTTAAGACCGTATTTTTTGTTAAAGCGGTCAACACGTCCATCAGCAGAAGCGAATTTTTGACGGCCTGTATAGAAAGGATGGCACTCAGAGCAAATCTCGATGCGAATCTCTTCTTTTACTGATCCAGTTTCAAACTCATTTCCACAAGCGCATTTGACTGTAGCTTTTTTGTAGTTAGGATGAATTCCTGTTTTCATCTACTGTCATCTCCTTCCGCCCTGAATCCAATTCGGAAACAGAGTTAATATCTCAGAAATAAATTCTGAAACGCACATGATAAAATTATAACAGTGTGAGTCTATGATTGCAAATGTATTTTTTCAGGAAGCTATCTTCTTGATGCAGACATATTGGCTTGTTTCCATTCTTGCGTTAAAATATCGAAAAATTCTTGGTTTGTCTTTGTTTTTCTCATTTTGCGCATGAATTTCTCAGCGAAGTCAGGTGTATCTGACATCGATTTTCTCATCGCCCATAGACGATCAAGATGCTCTTTTGGCACAAGCAGTTCTTCTTTTCTCGTACCAGAACGGCGAATGTCGATCGCTGGGAAAATTCTTCTTTCGGCTAGAGCACGGTCCAAATGAAGCTCCATGTTCCCAGTTCCTTTAAACTCCTCGTAAATCACATCATCCATACGTGAGCCTGTATCAACAAGTGCAGTGGCTAAGATCGTCAAGCTTCCACCTTCTTCAATGTTACGCGCAGCACCAAAGAAGCGTTTCGGACGGTGGAAAGCAGCTGGATCAATACCGCCAGAAAGTGTTCGGCCGCTTGGCGGGATCACAAGGTTGTATGCACGAGCAAGTCTTGTGATGCTGTCCATTAAAATGATGACGTCTTTTTTATGTTCAACAAGACGCATCGCACGCTCTAACACAAGCTCTGCTACTTTAATGTGGTTTTCTGGTACTTCGTCAAAGGTTGAGCTAACGACATCCCCTGCAACAGAACGTTCGATATCTGTTACTTCCTCTGGACGCTCATCAATTAAAAGGACAATTAGCTCTGCCTCTGGGTGATTTTCAGAGATGCTGTTGGCAATTTCTTTAAGCAAGATGGTTTTCCCAGCCTTAGGCGGTGCAACAATTAATCCACGCTGTCCAAACCCAACTGGTGCCATCATATCCATAATTCTAGTAGACAGGTGATTAGGCTGTGTTTCAAGAATCATTTGGCGATCAGGAAATAGCGGTGTGAGTGCAGGAAAGTGAACACGTTCCTTTGCTGATTCTGGGTCGTCCCCATTTACCGCTTCTACATGAAGGAGGCCATAGTAGCGTTCATTCTCTTTTGGAGGTCGTACCTTTCCAGACACTTTATCTCCATTTCGTAAATCAAAGCGTCTAATTTGTGAAGCAGAAATATAAATGTCTTCTGAGCTTGGGGAGTAGTTGATCGGTCTTAAGAAACCAAATCCCTCAGACTGAATAATTTCAAGAACCCCTTCCATAAATAAGAGATCCTCTTGCTCAGCATTTGCCTTTAAGATGGCAAAAATTAATTCTTTTTTTGTTAGTTTGCTGTAATAAGAGATTTTGTATCGTTTTGCTAACTCATACAGCTCTTTTAATTTCATATTTTCCAAAGATGAAATCGAAACATCTTTCAATATGGACACCACACTTTTCTAGTCAATGTATTTCATTACAAACATGACCATTGTATTTGATTAGCTTTTAATTCCGTTGTTGTTGGAATGACCTTGCTCTCATGGTAACGCTCCCACTCGTTTTATCGTGAAAGATAGGAACAATGTGATATAGAGCTTTTTTAACATAGAGAAGGATAATGAGTATATCGTCATGATGCGGCAGTATTTAAACTTGTTGAAGCTTAAAAGAAGTAAATTCGTAGAAAATTTCGCAGCACTCTTTAGTTTTACCTCATTTGCAGGGAATATTCAACTTTAAAAAGAAAATGATATACATTTGACACCTATATGAAAAGCGGGTAATGAATACCCGCTTTCATATTACGGACGAATGACAAGATTCGGTTTTTTCTTTAAGCTGTGTCTGCCGTCTACGAAACGAACCGTACCCGATTTCGCACGCATAACAACACTATGTGTTGTTCCAACAGAGCCTTTGAATTGAACACCTTTCAGTAACTCTCCATCCGTTACACCTGTCGCTGCAAAAATGGCGTCATCTCCTTTTACGAGATCTTCCATTCTCAGAACTTTTCCAACATCCAGTCCCATTCTCTCACAGCGTCTCAGTTCTTCTTCACTTTGAGGAAGAAGCTTTCCATGGATTTCCCCACCAAGTGCCTTTAACGCAACAGCAGAAAGGACACCCTCAGGCGCTCCGCCTGAACCAAATAGAATATCAACACCTGTGTGATCAAATGCTGTATTAATGGCTCCCGCAACGTCACCATCATCGATCAGTTTAATTCTTGCTCCTGCTTCTCTCAGTTCAGCAATAATTTTCTCATGTCGATCTCTGTTTAAAATCGTCGCAACAACATCTTCAATATCTTTGTTTTTCGCTTTTGCAACAGCGCGAAGATTATCAATGATAGGCGCTTCAATGTCGATGCAGCCTACCGCTTCTGGACCTACTGCGATCTTATCCATGTACATATCAGGTGCATTCAGCAAATTGCCATGATCTGCAACCGCAATGACAGCTAAGGCATTCCAGCCACCGCTTGCCACAATGTTTGTTCCTTCTAATGGATCAACAGCGACATCCACACGAGGTCCATATCCGTTCCCAAGCTTTTCCCCAATATAAAGCATTGGTGCTTCGTCCATTTCTCCCTCGCCAATGACCACTGTTCCCTTCATTGGAATGGTGTCAAATACATCACGCATTGCACTTGTTGCAGCATCATCCGCTTCGTCTTTTAATCCTCTTCCCATCCAACGGGCAGATTTTAATGCGGCTGCTTCAGTCACCCGTACTAGTTCCATCGATAAACTTCTTTCCATTTTTGTCCAAATCTCCTCTCACAGTCAAAGCCTTATGAATTTTGAAGTTCTTCTATTTCTTGGTCATTCAGCTTTTCACGCCAGATGGTTGCACCCAAGCCTTCAAGCTTCTTCTCAAGCAAACTATATCCTCTGTCTATATGTTCAAGCCCTGTGATTTCGGTCACACCGTCTGCCATTAACCCTGCGACAACGAGACAAGCGCCAGCACGCAGATCACTTGCTTTCACCTTTGCTCCTTGGAGCTGCGTTTGTCCGGTAATAATAGCAGATCTTCCTTCAACCTTCATGTTTGCACCCATTCGACGCAATTCGTCAATGTGCTTAAAGCGGGCTGAGTAGATCGTATCTGTGACCACACTCGTGCCTTTCGCTTTTGTTAACAGCGCTGTCATCGGCTGCTGAAGGTCAGTCGGAAAGCCCGGATACACAAGGGTTTTGATATCGACAGGCTTGAGTCCTTCGTTCCTGCCAACGATCAGCATTTGATCGTTGCTCGTTTCAATGGTGAACCCCATTTCTCTAAGTTTCGCCGTAATTGATTCTAAATGAGTTGGGATCACATTATCAAGTACAACTTCATCTCCCATCGCTGCACCAGCAATTAAAAATGTTCCTGCCTCTATGCGATCAGGGATGATTGAATGCTTACAGCCATGAAGAGATTCTACACCTTCGATTCGAATTACATCAGTACCTGCACCCTTGATTTTGGCGCCCATGCTTGCAAGAAGTGTTGCTACATCAATAATTTCGGGTTCCTTTGCGGCATTTTCAATCACCGTTTTTCCTTCAGCCAGTACGGCTGCCAGCATGATGTTGATGGTCGCACCTACACTGACAACATCAAGGTAAATCCGGGCTCCGACTAATTTTTCAGCGCGCAAATAAATGGCACCCTGCTCGTTCGTCACCTCAGCTCCAAGTGCTTCAAAGCCTTTGATGTGCTGATCAATCGGCCGAGGTCCTAAGTGACATCCTCCTGGCAGTCCGATGACAGCCTGCTTAAATCTGCCCAGCATGGCTCCCATTAAATAATAGGATGCACGCAGTTTCTTCACTTTCCCATTAGGAAGCGGCATACTGATCATGGAAACAGGATTGACGACCATTTCACCTTTTTCAAAAGTGACCTTTCCGCCAATTTCTTCTAACAGATCGCGTAATGTGTCAATATCTGAAATATGCGGAAGGCCCTCAATGGTAACTGGAGAATCAGCGAGAATCGTGGCAGGAATCAGTGCCACAGCACTATTTTTCGCACCACTAATATGTACGGTCCCGCGCAAGGGGTCACCGCCGGCAATGTTTAACTTTTCCATATTTATCTCCCTTCTTAAAGAAGATCACTGTTGGAGTTATACTGTTTGTGGATGTCGCGCTTTAAAAGGTCTTGTCCAAAATTTAGCCAATATCTAGAGAAAGAATACAGGTTAAACGAAATTTGTCGGAAGAAAAATAATCGAAGCTTTGCGAGGCTGTGATGTTCTCTTCTTTGCACAAAACATTTCTTAGCGTTTCATAAGAGAAACTGTGGCAAACGGGAGACGATCCCGCCTGCCACAATCACTTATTTATTCCAGTCTGCTAAAAATTGCTCAATGCCTGCATCCGTTAATGGGTGTTTTGTCAGCTGCTTGATGACTTTCAGCGGCATTGTGCCGATATGAGCACCTCTAAGTGCAGCTTCTGTCACATGCTGCGGGTGACGAATGGATGCAGCAATGATTTGTGTATCTAATCCATGAACATCAAAAATGGTTTTCACTTCGCTGATGAGATCGAGACCATTGTGGCCAATGTCATCTAAACGGCCGAGGAATGGGGACACATACGTCGCACCAGCTCTAGCTGCAAGCAGTGCCTGGTTTGCATTAAAAATCAATGTGACGTTTGTTTTAATTCCAAGGTCTGTTAACGCTTTGACAGCTTTAAGGCCATCTGTTGTCATTGGAACTTTGACAGTGATATTTGGTGCGATGGCAGCAAGCTCTTTTCCTTCTTCAATCATTTCCTCTGCCTTGAGGGAAATCACTTCTGCACTGACAGAACCTGATACCACGTCAGTGATTTCGCGAAGTCGGTCGTGGAATGATACGTCCTTTTCTTTCGCTACTAAACTAGGGTTTGTTGTAACGCCTGCTAAAATGCCAAGCTCGTGCGCCTCTTTGATGTCTGCGATATTTGCTGTATCTACGAAAAATAACATAACTGTGCCACTCTCCTATCAATAAATTGTCTGAAATGTAAATTTGATTGCGCTTTCTCAAGATATGGAGAAAACCGCCTGTGACTCAGGCGGCTTTCGGTTCTCATCAAATTATGCTTGGTTAGAAGAACCAAATTCGCGCATTTTGCCGATAACAGTCGCTTTAATTGCGTCACGAGCTGGTCCAAGATATTTACGTGGATCATACTCTTCTGTTTTCACAGCAAGTGTTTCGCGAACTGCTTTCGCAGAAGCAATTTGGTTTTCAGTGTTTACATTGATTTTTGCTGTACCAAGTGAAATTGAGCGCTTGATGTCAGCAGTTGGGATACCTGTTCCGCCATGAAGAACAAGTGGAAGACCTGTTATTTTACCGATCTCTTCCATTTCAGCGAAGCCAAGGTTTGGTTCACCTTTGTATGGACCATGAACTGAACCTAATGCAGGTGCAAGGCAGTCAATACCAGTGCGTTCTACAAGCTCTTGGCACTCTTTTGGATCAGCATAAATAACGCCCTCAGCGATGACGTCGTCTTCTTGCCCACCAACAGTTCCAAGTTCAGCTTCTACAGATACACCGTGGAAATGTGCAAGTTCAACTACTTTTGCAGTTGTTTCCACATTCTCATCGAATGGGTGGTGAGAAGCATCGATCATGACAGAAGTAAATCCTGCATGAATGGCTTTTGCACAAGATTCAAAGCTTGAACCGTGATCTAAATGAATCGCAACAGGAACTGTTACATTATATTCTTCGATTAACGCTTTAACCATTGCGACAACTGTTTTGAAGCCGCCCATGTAGCGTCCTGCTCCTTCAGATACTCCTAAGATAACAGGAGATTTCTCTTCTTCAGCAGCTTGTAAAATCGCTTGCGTGAATTCTAAGTTATTTAAGTTAAACTGTCCAACAGCGTAACCTTTTTCCTTTGCGTCTTTCAACATTTCTGTCATTGAAACTAAAGGCATGATGAAAAATCCTCCCTATGTAGCTAATTTGCTTGCTAAAAAAAGCTCTCCACCCTAGCATGACCAGAATTTCTCGCCATATGTAAACTTTCAAAGTCAGATCGCTTTCTTCTTCTTTTCTAGAATACCAATTATTCGACAAAACGGCAACAGAATGACTCGATTCAATCATTTCCATCTAGCCATTTGTTTCAAGCGGCAGGTATTCTTTTACAGCATCTCGGATTTCATCAATATCAAAAGGTTTAGCGAAGTGCGTCAATGCACCGAGTTCTTTGGATTCCTGGATCATATCTAATTCGCCATAGGCTGTCATAATGATGACGCGGATATCTTCATCAATTAATTTCATCCGTTTTAAAATTTCAATACCATCCATTCCGGGAATTTTCATATCAAGCAGGACAAGGTTCGGTCTATGGTTTGTCACAATATCTAATGCCTGAAGTCCATTGGCAGCTTGAAAGGTTTGATAGCCTTCTTTATGAAACACTTCATTCAATAATATTCTTATACCGTACTGATCATCGACAATTAAAATTTTCTCATTCATCTGTTACACCCCATTGCTTTCATTTTTCGCCATAAAAAGAGCAGTTGTTAAATAATTCTGTTTGATTTTCACATTTCCTTTATTTATAATAGTTTACTTTACGACATTTTCTGAGCATTTTTCCTAATATTCTCTTTATATTCTATTATAAAATGATCTGACCGAAGGAGGAAATGAGTCTTGTTAAAAATTTTCACGACCCAATTATCAGGTATTTTTTCACGTATTGGAGAAAAGCAGTCTGAAGCGATTGAGGACGGTGCACGCCTTCTTGCACAGGCCGTTGTCAGTGGACACGCGGTTTATTTTCATGGGAAAAATGAACTGGCTGCTGTCGCTCTAGAGGCATCTGAAAGCAAGGAGCCGTTTCCGGGTGCGAAAGTTTTGCCGCTTGATCCAAAGGAGCGTAGCTTACTTCATCCAAGTGACAGGGTGCTGCTATTTTATTCTGACCCGGAAGATCAGGAGCTTCAATCTCTTGTAAAAGAACTGCATGAACAAGGAACGCCCGTTGTTGGCGTAGGACCCGCACAGAAGGAGCCGTCAACGATTGAAGAGCATTGTGATGTCCACATTGATTTCCAGCTCAAGAAACCGCTTGTGCCCGCTGAAGATGGAACAAGGTTTGGTTATCCTGCGTTAATGACCTGCTTGTACGTCTACCACGCTCTATCATTCACTGTGAAAGAAATTGTGGAAGAATATGAATAAAAAAACTGCCGAGAAGCTGATATTCTCGGCAGTTTTTTGTTTTATTTTGATTCAGATGCTTGAAGTGAAGCACCAACGAAATCTCTAAATAATGGCTGAGGTCTTGTCGGTCTTGAAACGAATTCTGGGTGGAACTGAGAAGCAAGGAACCAAGGGTGATCCTTCAGCTCGATAATTTCAACAAGACGTCCGTCTGGGCTTGTACCAGAGAAGACAAAGCCTGCTGCTTCCATTTGCTGTCTGAATTCGTTATTAAACTCATAGCGATGACGGTGGCGTTCGTAGACCACTTCGTCATTGTATGCAGCAAATGCTTTTGAGTCTTCATTTAATTTACAAGGGTAAAGACCAAGACGAAGTGTTCCGCCTAAATCATCTACATCCTTCTGTTCTGGAAGAAGGTCAATGATTGGGAATGCTGTTTCTGGATCAATTTCCGCAGAATGAGCACCCTCAAGGCCTAGTACGTTTCTCGCATATTCGATAGACGCAACTTGCATTCCTAGGCAGATTCCGAAGAATGGTACTTTGTTTTCACGGGCATATTGTGTGGCAATGATTTTCCCTTCTACTCCGCGGTCTCCGAAGCCTCCAGGAACAATGATGCCGTCTACATCTTGAGTGAAATCAGCGATATTCTCTGCTGTCACTTCTTCTGCATTGATCCATTTGATTTGAACATCTGCATCGAATGCGTAACCAGCATGACGAAGTGATTCAACGACAGAAATATAGGCATCTTGTAGCTCAACATATTTCCCTACAAGACCAATTGTGACTTGTTTCGAAAGATTTTGCACTTTATCGACAAGTGCTGTCCACTCCGTCATATCCGCATCCTGGCAGTCAAGTTTCATATGTTCACACACTAGCTTGTCCAGTCCTTGTTTTTGTAAATCAAGCGGAATGGAATACAGCGTGTCTGCATCCTGACATTCGATAACAGCTTTTGTATCAATATCACAGAATAACGCAATTTTGTCCTTCATGTCTTGGGATATTGGCATCTCAGTTCTGACCACAATAACGTTTGGCTGAATACCAAGACTGCGAAGCTCTTTCACACTGTGCTGTGTTGGTTTTGTTTTCAATTCACCAGCTGCACGAATGTAAGGAACGAGGGTACAATGAATGTACATCACGTTTTCACGGCCGATGTCACTCTTCATTTGACGAATCGCTTCAAGGAATGGAAGGGATTCGATGTCTCCTACTGTTCCGCCGATTTCTGTAATGACCACATCTGCACCCGTTTCTTTTCCGGCACGGTACACGCGGTCTTTGATTTCATTTGTGATGTGGGGAATGACCTGTACTGTTCCGCCTAAATAGTCGCCTCGGCGCTCTTTCTTCAAAACAGTAGAATAGATTTTACCCGTTGTGACGTTGCTGTACTTATTTAAGTTAATATCAATGAAACGCTCATAGTGACCTAAGTCAAGGTCTGTTTCAGCACCGTCATCTGTGACAAAAACTTCACCGTGCTGGTATGGACTCATTGTCCCTGGGTCTACGTTGATATATGGATCGAATTTTTGAATGGTCACATCCATCCCTCTATTTTTCAGAAGGCGGCCTAACGATGCAGCCGTAATCCCTTTTCCAAGTGAGGAAACAACTCCTCCTGTTACAAAAATATACTTTGTCATTTCGTATGCTCCTCTCTTTTTTACCCTTGCATGACTAGACATGCACAGCTTCATCCTTTTTAGAGTGTATCCCTAAATCTCTTGAAAAATAAGAAAGCTCCCTTTCAAATAAATGAAAGGGAGCGTAAATGAACGTATCTTTACGTACTCTTTTTTAGAGAGCCCAAAATACATACTACATAGTTCGCTCTCGAAAGTCAAGACGGTTTTGTCCTGTTTTGAGGACCGGTTTAAGAGGGTTATTTGTCTTCCTCATTATCGTCTAAATCGTCTTCATCAATTTCCGTTAAGCCGTCATCATCTTCATCATCATCTTCGTCGAAGTCTTCAATATCTTCGTCAATTTCCTCATCATCGTCTAGGTCGAGATCATCGTCGTCTTCAACAAGATCAAGGTCTTCTTCAATCTCGTCGATTTCTTCTTCCTCTTCGATCTCATCGAAATCTTCTTCAACGACAGCTGCTTTTGATTTTTTCTTTTTCGCTTTTGCTTTCACTGCTGGCTGGACTTCTTCTTCGATTTGATCAACTGGATACCAGCTGCGAAGTCCCCATCTCTGATCACCTAACGAAATAAAGCGGCCATCTATATTTAAGTCTGTATAAAATTGAGCAAGTCGATCATCAAGATCAGATTTTTGTATTCCTTGCAAACGGACCATTTCATCTATTAACTCGGAAAACGTAATTGGTGTTTTGCTGTCTCTGAAAATTTCATATGCAAGTTCAACTAAAGACATTTGTTCGAGCTGTTCCTGTGAGTATTCTTTCAAACTCAAGGTCAGACACTCCCTTTCTATTACATGTATGTATCCATTTATCAGTGAAATAATAAGTGTTTATACCTTATTTTTACGACAAACCATACCTCTCATTATAAACAAATTAGGGGAGTTTATGCCACCTTTATCGATGTTAATTTTTGATTTTTTCACAAGAGGAGCCTCTAGCGGTCAATCATTTGCGCCGAATTGACATAATTCATGTGTGAAGCACACATTTTGCATGCTTTTTTGTCTTCCCTTTTGATGAATACAAAGCCATTTACTCTTCTTAAAAAAGGGGATTTATTCCTTCACAAAATGTTCACTTACGACGAATTGAAACAGAAATCTATAATAAATAGACTAATTTTGAGAGGTTGATCGAATTGCCAATGACAAAAAAAGAAGATATTCAATTTGGTGTCTTGATGTGTTTTTGTATGTTTTCAGTGATGTTCTTTTATAATCTATTTCTAAATGGACGGCTTGGACATATGACATGGTTTGAAGGTGTACTCACCTATGTGATCGGTTTTGCCATCACTTTGTTGATTGAGATGTGTATTGTTGGGCCTTCAGCAAAAAAAGCAGCCAGCCGTTTTGCCCCAAAAGGCAAGAAAATCTATTTTATTCTCACTCTTTCTATCTGCATCGTGTTTGGGATGGTGTGTCTCATGTCTTTATGCGGATATGTAGTTCAAAGCTTCAGCATAGGATTTCAAACACAATCGATTCTATCTGACTACTTTACGATTTTCGGCCATAATGTCATTTTGGCGCTCCCTTTGCAGATGTTGATTATAGGACCGCTTGTCCGTTTTGTTTTTTTCAAATGGATGAAATCAAAACAGCCCGCAGCGGTTTAGTCGAACGGATATGTTACAGTTGGATATTCTGAATTAATGAAAAAACCAAAGGTACGGTGAGTAAAGTGCCCGCAGACATGAGTACAATGAGTTTTCTGCGGCTGTTTTCTTTTTCTTCCTTCTTTTTTGGAGACTTTGAAAGCTCTGTGGAGACCATAATCCATATGATCATCGTGACTATTCCTAAAATACCAATAAATGTTGTGCTCATCATGATAACCTCCATTTTGATTCTTTTTCCAACTTTACCATAACGCTCAGTTGATAGGCGAGCATATTGGAGAGATCTCACATTTGACACAAAGACAGACCACCTCACACTCAGGTGGTCTTTGCTTGTTTTCTACATATCTAGTAGTTTCCGTGAGATGACCAGACGCTGGATTTCCTGAGTTCCTTCATAAATTTGAGTGATTTTCGCATCACGCATGTATCGTTCGACTGGGTAATCCTTTGTGTAGCCGTACCCGCCGAAGATTTGAACCGCTTCTGTTGTTACCTTCATGGCTGTATCACCGGCAAAGAGCTTAGACATGGCTGATTCCTTTCCATATGGGAGCCCTTTCGTTTCGAGCCATGCTGCCTGATAGGTGAGCAGCCTTGATGCTTCAATCGCTGTTGCCATATCAGCTAGCTTAAAGGCAATCCCCTGCTGCTGAATGATTGGTTTGCCAAATTGTTTACGCTCCTTGGCATACTGAACCGCCGCATCAAGAGCGCCTTGTGCAATCCCAACAGCCTGTGCAGCAATGCCATTTCGACCGCCATCGAGCGTCATCATGGCTATTTTAAACCCTTCTCCTTCTTGACCAAGCCGGTTCCTTTCATGAATCCGGCAATCTTCAAATCGAATTTCAGTTGTTGGCGATGAGCGTATGCCCAGCTTCCTTTCCTTTTTGCCAACCGAGAAGCCGGGTGTCTCTTTTTCTACAATAAAAGCGGACGTATTTCGAGATGAAGCTTCTTGGTCTGTCACGGCAAACACAATATAATAATCTGCAATGCCTCCATTTGTAATAAAGATTTTCGCCCCGTTTAGGACGTATTCACTGCCTGCCTTTACGGCCGTTGTCCTCATTCCGCCGGCATCTGAACCAGAACCGCTCTCAGTAAGTGCGTATGCTCCTATCTTCCGCCCTTCTGCAAGCGGCTTTAAATAGGTCTCTTTTTGTTCATCTGATCCGAATGTATAGATTGGCCACGAGGCGAGAGATGTATGAGCGGACAGGGTGACGCCTGTAGAAGCGCACACTCTTGAAAGTTCCTCAACTGCTATGACGTAAGCTAAATAATCACTGCCAATTCCACCTGCCTCTTCCGGCCAAGGGATACCCGTTAAACCGAGCTCCGCCATTTTGCGAAAAATAGATGGATCATATGTCTCTGTTTCGTCTCGCTCTGCTGCTGTTGGCTCCACTTCATTTTTCGCAAAGTCTCTCACCATTTTTTGAATCATTTCATGTTCATCACTTAATTGGAACTGCATCATGAGCCACCTCATTTCATATTAGCTGTTTACAAATGACCAGCCTCTGAATTTCACTTGTTCCTTCATAAATTTCACAAATTTTCGCATCACGAAAGTAACGTTCTGCTTGATAACGAGTCGTATAACCATCCATGCCTAACAAATGAATCGCTTCAGTACTGATCTCAACCGCCGTTTTTGACGCAAAAAGCTTTGCCATTGATGCTTCCTTTGTGACTGGACGATTCGCCTCTTTGTAAGAGGCCGCTTGATAGACGAGCAGCTTGGTGGCCTCAAGCTTCGCCGCCAAATCGCCCAGTCGAATGGTCGTTTCAATACCTGCTGGATGCTGCTTTAAATAGGCCACTGCCTCGGTTAATGCGGCTTCTGCAATGCCAAGACTTTGAGCTGCGATACCGATTCTCCCCGCATTTAAGCTGGACATGGCAATTTGAAAGCCCTCTCCTTCTGCACCGAGCAGCTGATATTTAGGAATTCTTACGCCATCAAAATGAAGCGTGACTGTTTTTGAACCGTGCAGTCCCATCTTTTTCTCATCTTTTCCAATCGTAAATCCAGGCGTATCTTTCTCAACAATAAATGCCGATATATTTTTTCTCGCAGAAGCAGGATCTGTCACTGCAAAGACAAGATACAGTTCTGCTTCTCCTCCGCTTGTGATAAATATTTTTGTCCCATTTAACACATAATCGTCGCCCAACCGCTCTGCTCTTAACTGAATACTAGAGGCATCTGATCCAGCCTTCGGTTCAGTCAGGCAAAAGGCTCCAAGCTTCTGCCCGGATGCAAGCAACGGGACATAGGATTCTTTTTGTTCCTTTGTTCCAAAAGTCAAAATAGGCATCGTCACAACAGATGTATGAACGGATACAATGACACCGATGGTCGCACTCACTTTCGATAACTCATGAATCGTGATGATATACGTTGTAAAATCTGCTCCTCCACCTTGATAAGAAGCTGGTATCGGAATCCCTAGTAAGCCTTGCCGTCCCATTTCATTTAAAAGGGTACGCGGGAACTGGCCTTGTTCCATGGCTTCCACTTCAGGGAACACACGCTGGCGTGCAAATTCTGCTGTCTGTTCTCTCCAGAGACGCTGTTTATCTGTAAGCAATACATCCATCTTGACTCCCCCTATGAGTGGTCGTGGTATGTGTAAAAACCTCTCTTTGTCTTTTTGCCCAGCCAGCCTGCATTCACGTATTTTTTCAAAAGAGGACAAGGTCGGTATTTGCTATCTCCAAGACCCTCGTGAAGGGTATTCATAATAAATAAACATGTATCTAGTCCGATGAAATCAGCTAGACGAAGCGGCCCCATAGGGTGATTCATTCCAAGCGTCATGACACCATCAATACTTTCTGCATCTGCCACACCTTCATATAGAGTGTAAATGGCCTCATTGATCATTGGCATCAATATGCGATTTGATACAAACCCCGGGAAATCCTCTACTTCTATTGGGGTTTTATTTAATGTCTTCGCCGTTTCACAAACAACTCGATACGTGTCATCACTTGTTTGCAGCGCTCGAATGACCTCAACGAGTTTCATAACAGGAACCGGATTCATAAAATGCATGCCTATCACTTTCTCCGGCCTGCTCGTCACAGCCGCTAATTCTGTGATGGACAAGGAAGATGTGTTTGTCGCAAATATCGTCTGCTGCTCTGCAAATTGATCGAGGGTTTCAAAGATTTGTTTTTTCACACTCATTTGTTCCGAAGCAGCTTCAATCACTAAATGAGCCTGCTTGACGTCTTTTAAATCTGTGGAAATGGCAAGCCGCTGCGTGATATCTCGGACTGCCTGATGTGCCAGTTTTCCCTTTTCTGCTCGTTTCGTCAGTTGTTTGGTCATGGAGGAAATGGCTCGATGAATCTGCGCTTCTGTGGCATCATGGAGCAGGACTGTATAGCCTGACTGTGCAAACACTTGAGCAATGCCTGAGCCCATTTGACCAGCTCCAACGACCATAACGGTCTCTTCTGTAGTCATGACAATAAACGCCTCCCTTTTAATCTACCTTTATCATGATGGCATCTCCTTGACCGCCTCCACTGCAGATCGCCGCAATGCCAATGCCTCCGCCTCTTTGTCTTAATGCATGAATCAATGTCAATATCACACGTGTTCCGCTTGCCCCAATCGGGTGGCCCAGTGCGACCGCTCCTCCGTTGATATTCAATTTCCGCCGGTCGAGCCCAGTTATTTTTTCACATGCGAGAGCCACAGCTGCAAAAGCCTCATTGATTTCAAACAAATCGATATCCTCTAAACGCTTTCCTGTTTTCTTTAAAAGCTTCTCGATGGCAAAGGCTGGTGTTTTCGGGAAATCCTTCGCCTCTAAGGCAACCTGAGTATGACCAAGCACGACAGCCATTGGCTTTACGTCATGCTGCACAGCATAAGTGTCTTTCATTAAAAGAAGCGCACTTGCTCCATCATTGACACCTGGTGCATTACCAGCGGTGATAGTGCCCGTTTGATCAAAAACAGGCATGAGCTTTGACAGCCGTTCATATGACGTATCACGCCGCGGAGATTCATCTTCTGTGATGAGTCGTTCCCCCGTTTTTGTCTTGACTGGGACAGGCGTGATTTCATGTTGAAAAAAGCCGTTTTTCTGCGCTTCGATGGCCCTTTCATGACTTCTGAGTGCCCACACGTCTTGCTCTTCCCGTGTGATGCCAAGCTCCTTTGCAGCCATACTCCCATACTCACCCATATGAACGCCTGTAAACGAACAGGTTAATCCATCTAACATCATCGCATCTTGAACTGCACCATCGCCCATTTTGTAGCCCCATCGCGCTTTTTTCAGCAAATAAGGGGCGTGAGACATGGATTCCATACCGCCCGCTACGATGACCTCAGCATCTCCCGCTCGAATGATTTGATCTGCCGCGCTCACACTGCGCATGCCTGATGCACAGACTTTATTGATGGTTTGCGTTGATACAGACCATGGAAGATCAGCATATCTTGCAGCCTGCCTTGAAGGAATCTGACCTTGTCCTCCTTGCAACACACTTCCCATGATGACTTCATCTACTTCATGAAATCCAGATACTCTTTCCAGTGCGGCCTTGATTGCTATACCGCCTAATCCTGCGGCAGTCAACCCACTGAGCGCTCCGCCCAATTTTCCAAATGGTGTTCTTGCTCCAGATACAATGACCGTCGTACTCATGTATGTCCCCTCCCTATTTGTTACCGCTTACACATTATTGAGGCAGCTGATGGAACAGCGCCACGTATAAGCCGATGAATATCCTATTCATCGGCCTGTCTTGTTTACGACACCTGCTTTCCTACCTCACCAAACACTGATTTTTCAAGAAGTTCAGCGACATCAAATGTGCCTACCTGCTCCTCTACTTCCTTCGCCTTCGTCCCATCTCCCAGCATCGTTAAACAATAAGGACATCCTGAGCTGATAATGGACGGCTGGACCTGTAACGCCTGCTCCGTTCGTGCAGTGTTAATTCGCGTACCTGTCTCTTCTTCCATCCACATTAAGCCCCCGCCTGCTCCGCAGCACATACCGGTTTCACGATGGCGCTCCATTTCTTTCAGCGTCACACCAGGAATGGCTTTTAAAATGTCTCTTGGTGGGTCATACACTTCGTTATATCTGCCTAGATAGCAAGAGTCGTGGAAGGTAATTACCTCGTTCACTTCATGTACAGGCGTTATTTTCCCTTCTTTCACTAGCTCTGCCAGTAACTCTGTATGATGGTACACTTCTGCCTCAAGCCCGAAGTCTGGATACTCATTTTTAAATAAGTTATAGGCGTGCGGATCAATTGTGACGATCTTTGTGACACCGTTTTTCTGGAATTCTTCAATGTTCTTTGTGGCAAGCTCTTGGAATAAAAATTCGTTTCCGAGTCTTCTTGGTGTATCGCCAGAGTTTTTCTCTTTATTCCCTAGGATGGCAAAGGATACCCCTGCTTCGTTAAGAAGCTTTGCAAAGGCAAGTGCAATCTTTTGGCTGCGATTGTCATATGCCCCCATTGAACCAACCCAAAATAAATAATCAAAGGGTTGATCTGCTTTTTTCAGCTCTTTCACTGTTGGCACATATACATCTTCTCTCAGCTCACGCCAATTTTCTCTTTCTTTCCGGTTCAATCCCCACGGGTTCCCTTGGCGCTCAATGCTTGTCATGGCACGCTGTGCATCTGCGTCCATTTTTCCTTCGGTCAGCACAAGATATCTGCGCATATCAATAATCTTGTCGACGTGTTCATTCATGACAGGGCATTGGTCCTCACAGTTTCGGCACGTCGTACATGCCCAGATTTCTTCTTCTGTAATGACCTCGCCAATAAGAGAAGGATGATATATAGAGCTGGCGGCCGATTCTTTCGCACCTGCTCCTCTCGCCTGTAGCGCCAGCTGGTTTCCTGTTGTCTGCTTGAAGGCAAGCTGCGGGACCCAAGGTGTCTTCGATGTAATGGCAGCCCCTTTATTCGTTAAATGATCTCTTAGCCTTAAAATCAAATCCATTGGAGACAGCATCTTCCCTGTCCCTGTTGCCGGGCACATATTCGTGCAGCGCCCGCATTCCACACAGGCGTAAAGATCGATCAGCTGAGACTGACGGAAATCTTCAATTTTTCCTACACCGAAGGTCTCTTGTGTCTCATCTTCAAAATCGATTTTTTGCAGCTTGCCTGGCGGGTCTAATCTGCTGACAAATACATTCACAGGCCCTGCAATCAGATGAGCGTGCTTTGACTGCGGAACATAGACTAAGAATGTCAGCAAAATGAGAAGATGCACCCACCATGCGGCATAAAAAACAATCGTAGCGGCAAGAGGTGATATTCCGCCCAGCAAGAAAGCAATACCAGAAGCGATTGGCTCTGATAACGATAGAGAGTGTCCATGCCAGATCATGTTCATGCCGTTTCCTAGTAAGACTGTCAGCATCAAGCCGCCAATAAATAAAAGCACGAGACCTGATTTGAAGCCTCGTTTTAAACGGACGAGCTTCTCCACATATCTTCTATGAAAAGCCCATACAACGGCCACTAAAATGAGAAGTGTGACCACCTCTTGGAAAAAGGTAAAGACGCCGTACAGCGGTCCTAAAGGGAGCCCGCTGTCTGGAATCAGCCCCTTCAAAATAAAATCAAGGGCTCCGAACTGTACAAGGATAAATCCGTAGAAAAACAGCACATGAATGATACCGCTCTTCTTGTCCTTCAACAGCTTCTTTTGCCCAAATACATTGATCCAGACACGCTCTAAGCGTTTCTTCATGTCTTGTTGAAACTCTTCTTTTTTACCAAGACGAATATACGCCGCTCGTGTTCGAATGAGATAAACAAACAAATACACAGCGTAAGCGGTCACCGCCGCAAATGCGATCAAGTTGATCATTAAAAGGCTATTCATCTTGCTCCCCCTTTCATTCCCCCAAACCCTCTTTGTTCCGTTTCCATGTTGTACCTCTATCATAAATAATGAATGAGTATTCAGTCAATATTTTTTACACGTTTGGGTACACTATTGAAATATGCAAAAAAGGAGGAAGCTTTATGATCGCATTGATCATCCTACTCGTACTCATCGCCATCGTTTTGCTCGTACTGTTAGACCTTTATATGGGAAAGAAATACTTTTCTACTCACGCTTTCGAACGAACTTTTGACCAAACCAGCGGTGATGCCGCCTTTTATCATGATGGCGAACCACTATTTGATCAGCTGCTCATTGACATTGAGCAGGCCTCTTCTTCTATTCATATGATGTTCTTTATTGTAAAGAACGACAAGATTGGTCAAAGGGTCTTACAAGCACTGAAGGCCAAAGCGGAACAAGGCGTTTCCGTCTTTTTGCTGACAGACCGATTAGGCTCCTATTCATTTGATCAAAAGTCGATTGACATGCTTGAAAGAAGCGGCATTCAATTTTACTTTCTCAATAAGCCTCGTTTCCCTTTTTTGATTTATCGTTTAAATAGGAGAAACCATCGTAAAATTACGGTGATTGATGGGAAGATCGGCTATATTGGCGGGTTTAATATTGGTGATGAGTATGTTGGGAGGAAAGGCAGATTTGGCATTTGGAAGGATTATCATTTACGCATGACAGGACAGGTTGTCGCAGACCTCCAGCATGTGTTTTTGAATGATTTGTACCGATCGTCCGGCATTCATCAGCTGCAATATGAGGTTTTTCCTGCATTGGAACCGGGAACATTACAATGCACCACACGCGCGACTGCTGGCTTTTCTTTAGAAGCTTTATTTCTCAAAGATATTCAGCAGGCAAGGAAGCAGATCATCATCTGTACACCTTATTTTATTCCATCAGCCCCTCTTCTAGATGCACTGCTTGATGCACGAAAACGGGGCGTCACTGTTGAAATCATCATTCCAATGAAAGCAGATCATCCACTTGTGAAAGAGGCTGGTTTTCACTATTTGAAGGACCTCATTGCCTCTGGATGCCTTGTTTATCGTTTTTATAAAGGTTTTTATCATGCGAAAGCCATTCTAATTGATCAGAATCGCTGTATGATCAGTACCGCAAATTTTGATAAACGCAGCTTGTTTTTAAACGAAGAAGTAGATGTGGCCATTGACGATCCAGCCTTTACTGCACACGTAGAGGAAAAGATTCGGGAACATATCGAAGTGTCTGAGATCATGACAGAAGAAACATTGTCAAAGCGCCCCCTTTTCACACGGCCGCTTGAGTGGGTTGCCGCCATGTTTTCGTATTTTTTATAAAGGAGATGACCTATGCGTTATCGATTTGGTTATGTATCCAATGCCGTCACCTTGTGGGAAGCTTCTCCTGCCAAGTCGCTGACCTTTGCAAGATACAGCAAGCTCTCAAAGGAAGAAAGAAAAGAGGCTTTATTGCGAACAACGAAGGCCAATCTCGTGAATACATTAAGAACGCTCTATTTCGCCATTGCCCATGATATCCCGCTTTACCGTTTTTCGAGCTCGATCGTCCCGCTCGCGACCCATCCCGAGGTGCGCTGGGACTTCGTGACACCTTTTCACAAAGAATTTCTTGAAATCGGCAAGCTGGTGAAACGGCACGGATTACGGGTAAGCTTTCACCCGAATCAATTCACCTTGTTTACCAGCCCAAAACCATCAATCACTGAAAATGCTGTCATCGATATGACGTACCATTATCAGATGCTTGAGGCGATGAAGCTCGAAAAGGAAGGCTATATGAACATTCATGTGGGCGGTGCATATGGTGATAAAGTATCGGCTCTTCAACGCTTTGATGAAAATATCAAACAGCTTCCGGCTCATATCAAGATGAGAATGACGCTTGAGAATGATGACAAAACGTATACAGCGCTGGAAACGCTCGGCGTATGTGAAAAGCATGACATTCCATTTGTTTTTGATTACCATCATCATATAGCAAACAAAGATGACGATGCCGCGCTTGATGACATCCTGCCTAGAATGTTCGACAGTTGGACGAACACTGGCATTCCGCCCAAAATTCACTTATCTTCACCTAAATCAGAAAAAGCCTTACGCAGTCATGCAGATGGAGTAGATATGGCCTTTGTCTTACCGCTTTTTCAAGCATTAAAACCGTATGGCCGTGATGTAGATTTTATGATTGAAGCAAAATTAAAGGATCAGGCTCTGCTTCGTCTAGTCGAAGAGCTCTCTGCGATAAGAGGCAATAAACGAACAGGCGGAGGAACCATTGAGTGGAAATCATAGAGAAAGGTTTACCTTTGTGCAAATAGGGGTAACAAAGCTATTGTGAGAAAGTAATTAACAGGAGGATATGAAGATGTCTCAAATCTATTCAATCCGAATCGCTGCGAAAGCGTTGAATTTACATAGGCTTATTTCTCTTTATGAAAAGTGCCAGCAGGCTCAGCATCGTTTATACGTATATTCTAAAAAAACAATGTGCAACATTAAGAACATCGTAGAGCTTGAAACCTTTAGGCTCACTCATTTAGAATCTGATTACTTAATTGTCGTGGAGGGGAAAAAAGCGCAGGATCTTCTTCAGCCGTTTGAAAAAGAAAAGGTTTCATAAAAAAGAGCAGCCCTCAGGCCGCTCTTTTTTAGATCCACTCTTTTGTCAGCCAAACTTGTTTAGAAGCCGCATCCATTTTCACTTTTGCCCCGATTGGCATGGTGAGCATCGGGTGCGTATGGGCACAGTCAAAGTTAGCAATGAGCGGTCTTTTTGTCTCTCCGAGCACCTCAAGTAAAATCTCGTAAGGCTCTTTGCCGGTACCCTCATCATCAAATAGCTCATGTTTTCCTAAAAGAATTCCTGATACCCGTTCAAATACTCCATTTACTTTCAATAAAGAGAAATTCTTTTCTACAACGGACGCGGTTTTCATGCAATCTTCAATCAGGAGGATGTCTCCGTTTTGAATGGCTGGCATAAACTCACTTCCCCATATGCCGTACATGGCATTCAGGTTCCCACCAATCAGCCTGCCTTCTGCCTGTCCCTCTATGATGCACATCCATTCGTTCGGACGCTGCTTTTTATCCACCGTCTTTTCTTCCCAATTGATTCGTTCATCTGTCCAAAAAGGCGGTTTTTCAATCTGATAGGGAATGGTTTGAGGGGACATCAGGATGTCCTCAAATGACCGATATGTATAAGTGACAAACGGTTCAAACTCACCAAAAGAAGGAACAAGCGCCGGTCCGTAGAAAACAGGCAGTCTCGTTTTTTCGTACGCCGCTAAAAGAATCGCTGTCGCATCTGAATAACCGATCATGATTTTCGGATGTTGCTTTAGCAGGTCAAAATCCAGATAAGGCAGCAAGCTGTTTGAATTTGTCCCGCCAATCATCGACATCACGCACGCCAAGTCCTCTCTAGCCATCAGTTCATTCAGCTCATCTGCTCGTTCTTGAATTGTGCCTGAACGGTAATGATCCTCTTTCCCTGTTAATGATCCTGGTACCACAATGAACCCTTTTCGCTCAAGCCACGTCTTCGCCCGCTCATACCTAAGAGGCGAGGTCGCTGATGCAGGACTTGAAGGTGAAAATATACCGATCTTATCGCCCTTTTGTAATCGCCGAAGCCTCTTCATTCCATCAGATCCTTCCTACACGCATTTTTTCTATCCTAACAAAAAAATCCCTGTATCAAAAGGGCTACTAAGCGAATGAAAATCTTTTCAAAAAAATATTTTAAAAAGGCCAAGTAATATGAGAGTAAAACTAATAATCAATGCTATCGATATTTTGACTTTGCTTAAAGAACTGTCTATAACGTTTACAAAAAGGTGGATGCCAAACAAAATAAGCCCGATATAAAAAAATACTGGGTTGATTCCAGCTGGAATGATCAATATAAATAAGCCAACAAGAGTCACGTAGTGAATGCTTTTCAGCATGAATGTTTTTGCTTTTTCACTCAAACAACCCTCTCCTTTTGGATCTAATTTCCTTAAATTATATCAAAATTCCATTTAATTGGTGATTTAAACATTTGCAGAACGAACCACTTTTTTATGATCACATGTAAAAAAACGAGTCCAACTCAATAGCTGAACTCATTTACGCCTTCCTATTAATGACCAAACTGCGCTTCATGCAGTCTGCTGTATACGCCGCCCATTTGGATAAGGTCTTGGTGACGGCCTTGTTCTTGTATGCCTTCCTCTGTCACGACGATGATACGATCGGCGTGCTTAATGGTTGCGAGGCGGTGGGCAATGACAAGTGTTGTTCTGCCGACAGCTAGTTCGCTCAGTGCATCCTGTATCGCTTTTTCTGTTTCTGTATCAAGTGCTGACGTGGCTTCATCTAAAATAAGAATCGAAGGATTTTTCAAAAACATCCGTGCAATCGACAGGCGCTGCTTTTGACCGCCTGACAGTTTGACGCCGCGCTCACCTATGACGGTATGTAATCCCTCTGGGAAACGTTGAACGAGCTCCTCTAAATGCGCACGCCGCACAGCCTCCCAAATCTCTGCATCGCTGGCTTCTAGGTTGCCGTACGCAATGTTTTCGCGAATGGTGCCTGAGAATAAAAAGACATCCTGCTGCACAATACCGATCTGCTGTCTTAAAGAAGACAGGGTCATCGCCTTTGTACTCACACCATCAATCGTAATCTCCCCTTCATCCACATCATAAAAGCGTGGCAGCAGACTGCAAATCGTCGATTTCCCCGCTCCTGAAGGCCCGACAAACGCAACAGTTTCTCCTTGTTTGATCTTCAAATCGATATCCTTTAACACATGACTGTGGTCATCGTAGCCAAATGTGACGTTTCGATATTCAATTTCACCCTTCAGTCCGAGTACATCACGAGCTCCTTCTGCATCCTTCACATCCGGCTCTGTTTCAAGCAAATCGACATAGCTTTTAAAGCCCGCAATGCCTTTTGGATACATTTCAATGACTGTGTTGATCTTATCAATTGGTCTGAATAAAACGTTTGTGATCAGAACAAATGCGATAAATCCCCCTGCGGTTAATTGCCCTTGCAATACAAACCATGTACCTGCCAGAAGGACAAACAGTGTCACAAGACGTGTCAGAATGTAACTGATTGAGCCATTGACCGACATGATTTTATATGAAAGAAGCTTCGCTTTCCGAAAGCGGTTGTTGTTTTCAGCAAAACGTTTTTTCTCGAAATGTTCGTTGGCAAAGGCTTGAACTAGACGAATGCCGCCAATATTGTTTTCAACCCTTGCGTGAAAGTCTCCAATGTCATTGTTCAGCTGGGTAATCGCCTGCGTCATCTTCTTATTAAAATGAAGAGCAAGCCAGATGATGACAGGCATGATGAGGAAGGTTAAAATGGCAAGCTGCCAGTTAATCATTAGCATCACCGCAAAGGCGCCAAGAATCGTCATAATGGCAATAAACAAATCCTCAGGACCGTGATGGGCCACCTCTCCAATGTACATGAGGTCATTTGTCATCCGTGACATGAGCTTGCCC
Organism: Bacillus safensis; assembly: GCA_030159235.1. Lineage (GTDB taxonomy): Bacteria > Bacillota > Bacilli > Bacillales > Bacillaceae > Bacillus > Bacillus safensis_B. The sequence goes on from BSBG01000001.1 coordinate 446,165, forward strand.
GTTTTGTTGTTATCAAAGAATTTAAATGAGAGACGCTGAAAATGATCAAACAGCTTCTTCCTCATATCTGTTTCAATATTGATGCCAAGCATATGCCCCCAGTATGACACAATATATTGCATCACCGAGCTGAGTGCATAAATGATAAATAGAACAAGTGCTGTCCAGGCAATGACCGTCCAGTTCCCTGTTGGCAATAATGTATCAATGAAGTAGTTCACGATCAGCGGGAAACCAAGTTCCATCAACCCAACTGCGACAGCGCAGAAGAAATCTAAAAAGAACAGACCGCGATAGGGCCTGTAATAGGCGAAAAAGCGTTTTAGCATATGTAAAAGAACCTCATTTCCTCTATAATTGATAATCGTTTTCAATTATAGAGGAATCCTCTTCAAAATACTAGATCAGGTTATGATTTCTTTCGCTGGAAAAACTTATAACACACCAGAAAACAACCGCGCAAATGATTCCTTCAACCGCTCTTTTAAGCCTCTTTTATAAAAATGAACAGGGCCCATTTGCTCACATTCCATCATATCTTCCTCATAGTGGGCCATCAATTGTTCAATTGGCTTTTTCGCGGCTGTAAAGACATTGACCTCAAAATTGAGCTGAAAACTTCTCATATCCACATTTGCGGTGCCAACAGAGGCCAGTTCTCCATCTGCGATCATTACCTTTTGATGCATAAACCCTTTTTGATAGTGATACACCTTGATGCCTTCTTTTAGAAGCTCGGAAAAATAGGATCGTGTGGCATATTGCGTGAGAAAGCCATCATTGATCTCCGGTACCATCACCCGCACATCCACCCCTCTCGTAGCAGCGATTTTTAGCGCAGTGCGAATCGATTCATTTGGTACAAAGTAAGGTGTGGCAATCCAGACAAATTGTTTCGCATTAGAAATGAGGGCATCATATAAATCACTCATACTTTCCTTCATATCAGGTCCAGTTGGTACAACCTGAATGACATCCTCACCTGTCACAGCGTGCGGCGTATGATACTTCGGATCATCAATTAATACTTCATCTGATACATACTCCCAGTCGAGCATAAAAACGGAATGAAGGGTCTGAACAGCCTCACCCTTTAACATGGCATGCGTATCACGCCAAAAGCCGATTTTTTCATCCCGTCCTACGTATTCCTTGCCAACATTTAACCCACCGACAAACCCTGTCTCTCCATCTATAATGACGATTTTACGGTGATTTCGGAAATTGAATTTTTGATTAAAAAATCCATATTTTAAAGGCAGAAAAGGAGCGACCTTGACACCTGCCTGCTTCAAGCGTTTAATATCTTTTCGGGAGAAGCGAATGCTGCCTGCCGCATCATATATGAAGCGAACCTCTACCCCTTCTTTTACTTTTTCAATTAAAATCTCCATCATTCGGTGACCGAGGAAATCGGATTTGAACATATAGTATTCTATATGAATGAACGATTTTGCCTTTTTTAGCTCTTCAAAAATTCGGGGAAACGTCTCCTCTCCATTTTTTAAAATGTCCATATCACTATTGGTATTCACATGCATGCCTGTTGCTTTTTCTGTGTAATGAAAAAAACCACGCTGATTATCGGTTAAACGCGATTCATCCGGCTTGCTCTCAAGCTCAGATATTCTTCTTAATTTTTCACGGTTATACATTCTCTTTGATTTGAATAAATGACCTTTTACATAGAGCTGCCCTGAGAACAGATAGAACATATAGCCAATGATCGGGAAAAAAATCAGCACATACATCCATAATAATGTATGCTGTGATGTACGGTTCTCTAGCATGAGAGAAATGATACTAAATAAAATAATGGCGATATAGATCGCTGCGTACAGCTGAACGCCCCACTCCGGTACAGGCCACCAATACACCACATATGCCCCGAATATCATAAAATATAAAAATAAAAATTCCAGTCTCCTCTTTTTCACATTCTCCGCCCTCATTCATTTCTGTCTTTTTATCTTCCATACCCTTTGCACAGCTTGTATGAAACGCACGGTTGGCTGCTTTCTTTTAGCTTTTACAGACTAGAGCGTTTTGATCCGATATAATGGAAAATATGTGAAGGAAAGGACGAATTACTTATGCGTACACCATCTGCTTTAAAAAAGGGGAGCCACATTCGGATGATTGCCCCAAGCCGAAGTGCCAGCATTTTATCAGAAGAAGGAATGGCTCAGGCCAAAAAACGTTTAGAATCATTAGGGTTTACTGTTTCTTTCGGAAAACACGTGTTTGAATGTGATCTGCATTCCTCTTCTTCTATTGAACACCGTTTATCGGATCTACATGAGGCGTTCACAGATGATGAAATCGATGGTATTTTGACAGCCATTGGAGGCTTCAACTGCAATGAGCTTTTGCCTTATATCGATTACGACTTGATCCGTCAGCACCCCAAGGTTCTATGCGGCTATAGTGATATCACCGCACTCGCAAACGCCATCACAGCTAAGTGTGATATGGTGACATATTCAGGCCCCCATTTCTCCAGCTTTCAAATGGAGCAGGGACAGGAGGAGCAGTCCGCGATGTTTCATGCCTGCTTGATGAACGGCGGTGAGCCATTTGATGTGATTCCATCGACAAAATGGAGTGATGATGCTTGGTATCTCGATCAAGTAAACAGAAAATTTCATCCGACAAGATGGGAGATTTATCAGGAAGGAACAGCTGAGGGCACCTTGTATGGCGGAAACCTTTGTACACTGAACTTACTGCAAGGGACTTCGTTTATGCCTCAAATCAAGGATGCCATCTTATTTGTGGAGGATGATGAGCTGGTGTTCCCTGAAATGTTCGCCAGAGACCTTACTTCCCTCTTGCAGCATGCACAATCCATTAAAGGGCTGATCATTGGACGCTTTCAAAAGAAATCCCAAATGACAGAGGAACATTTGAGGTTCATTCTCGATAAGCACCCAATGCTTCAACACATTCCAGTGATCTACGATGTCGATATCGGACATACACAGCCAGTCTTCACCTTACCGATTGGCGGAAACGCTCAGCTAGCGTGTACAAATGGAGACGTGAAGCTGCGTATTCTTGCATAACTAAAGGCAAAAAAGCACCCGATACGCGGTGCTTTTTCTGTGCAAAATCTTTTTTAAATTTTTTAGAAAAAGTGATCCAACCCTCCACCTCCTTCGTTAAGTAGATGAAAAAAGAAAAGAGAGGAGGCAAAAACATGTTCTCTGATGTACTTAGCCAATTATTCGATTCTATTTCTAACATTATTAATACGCTTGGATAATGTAAAAAACCCGCTGTCTCTTAAGGATAGCGGGTTTTTTACATGGTCAAAATCGTCAATTCAAAATAGGCCTTTTATGAGCATCTATCTGTAAGATATTTAAACAAACCCAATTGGATGTTACAATCTATTGAAAGGAATAATTTAACTATAGAAGGAGATATCATGAAAAAACGTTTGATTGGTTTGTTTTTTATTACCCTTTGTATTCTTGTATTAAATTCCACTCCAAATCGTCTCACTCTTTCTGAAGAAGAATTAGATAAAAAGGTCATACAAGTATTAGACTCGTTATGGAAAGAGCATGGCTTGTTACATTATCAAATCGTTAAGACAGATCCCACAATTTCCATCGGCATCAATACTTCAAAGGATATAGCAGGTTTGCAGTCTGTATTAGAAAAGAAACTTCCTAAACAAGCATTAGAGGATTATGAAATTGAGATTTTCCAGAGAAATAAAAATGATCTAAACGTTGAATGACAAAAAACCCACTCCTGTTCCGAGTGGGTTTCTTCGTGTTCTTACATCTTTTCCGGAGCCGATACACCAATTAGTTTTAATGCATTAGCAAGCGTGATTTGTGTTGCTTTCATGAGTGAAAGACGTGCTGTTGTTTTTGTTTCGTTGTCTACATCGATGACCTTCTCGGCATTGTAGAAGCTGTGAAGAGCTGATGCAAGGTCATAAATATAGTTCGTCACGCGGTGCGGAATACGTTTTTCAGCTGCTTCTGCTACAACTTCTGGGAAGCTGCCAATGATTTTGAGAAGATCGTATTCTTTCTCCGATTGAATGTGAGAGAAATCGGCTTTTTCAAGGTTTGGTTCGTAGCCTTTTTCTTCCCCTTGACGCAGCATGCTGCAAATTCTCGCATGCGCATATTGAGCGTAGTACACAGGGTTTTCGTTAGACGTAGAAATCGCTAAGTCTAGGTCAAAGTCCATATGTGTCGCCGCACTTCTCATCGCAAAGAAGTAACGAGTGGCGTCTAAGCCTACTTCTTCAATGAGATCACGCATTGTGACAGCTTTCCCTGTACGCTTACTCATCTTCATCTTTTCACCGTTTTTGTAAAGGTGCACAAGCTGAATGATTTCTACTTCAAGCTTGCCAGCTGGATATCCAAGTGCTTGGATGGCTGCTTTCATTCGAGGGATATAGCCGTGATGGTCAGCGCCCCAAATGTTAATGAGCTGGTCAAATCCTCTGTCTAGTTTGTCTTTATGATATGCGATGTCTGGAAGCAGGTAAGTGAAGCTGCCGTCTTTTTTAATCAGGACACGGTCCTTGTCATCGCCAAAATCCGTTGAACGTAACCACGTTGCGCCGTCTTCTTCAAAGACATAGCCTTTTTCACGAAGTGTTTCCAGCGCTGGTTCGATTTTTCCGTTTTCATATAATGAAGTTTCTGAATACCATACATCAAATGGGACACGGAAATTCTCGAGGTCTACACGTAATTTCTCTAATTCGTATTTCAAGCCGTATTCACGGAAGAACTTCATACGCTCTTCTTCCGATTCATGCACGAAACGGTCACCAAATTCATCCGCAAGTTTTTGTCCGATGCCTTTGATGTCTTCTCCTCTGTAGCCGTCTTCAGGCATTTCTTTTTCAAGACCGAGTGCCTCAAAGTAACGTACTTCTACAGATAAAGCGAGGTTATTGATTTGATTTCCTGCATCGTTGATATAGTATTCACGGCTCACTTCGAACCCTGCTTTATCAAGGATGTTGCAAAGAGAATCTCCTACAGCTGCTCCGCGGGCATGTCCAAGGTGAAGGTCACCTGTTGGGTTGGCTGAGACGAATTCGACTTGCACCTTTTGACCGCCGCCTGTATTCGTTTCGCCATAAGCTTCTTTTGCTTCAAGGACAGCTGGAATCAGCTTTGTTAAATACTGATTGTTCATATAAAAGTTAATGAATCCTGGACCTGCGATATCCAGTTTTTCAATGGAAGCTTTCCCTTTATCAAACGAATTGACAATGTCCTCTGCGATTTGACGAGGTGCTTTTTTTGCAATGCGGGCAAGCTGCATTGCCATGTTGGTGGAGTAATCACCGTGAGTTTTGTCTTTCGGCACTTCTAAAAGGACATCTGGCACCTGGCTTTCATCAGCAAGTCCTGCTTTGACGACTGCCGCAATAATTTCTTCTTTTAACGCATCTTTGACCTGTTCTGCGATATTCATGAACGTAAATCCTCCTTATACGAAATGGATAATGTATGTAAATGCTTCTGATCTTCCCCTGTCAGCATATCGTACGTAATGTGCAGCAGTCCCTTGTCCACATCGAGATCAATGCCATGTGTATGCACATCAAGCTGAAGTGTACCGAATGGCATCGTGTAGTGGGTGACGGTCGTTTCTCCAATGAGAAAGCGCTGCTTCATTTGAATAGCCCCTGATCTCATGACAAAAATTTCTTTTTCACTCATTTTCACAACGGTTTTTACTTGACCCATTTCATGTTCTTCATGGTAAGTGAGATACGTTTTGTCATTCTTCTCTTGGTACGTTCCAGTCGTGCGGAATTCGATCGTTTCAGCCGGTTCCGTCTCTGGTTTCATCACTGACTTTACATGAATTGAAATTTGGTTTTGTGTCATTTTGCACTTCCTTTGCTAAGACCCGTTTAACTAAAATAGTATACCATATTCATGATCGCCTATCATACCATCATTTCTCTTCTTCACAGTGATTAAACTCCGTTTTTGATCTTCAGCCATCCCTTTAGAAAAAAAGAAAAATGAAACTGACCAATATCACAAGTCCAGCCTTTACGCCTAAGTCTTTTCTTTTCATTAAGTAAAAAAGAGCCTGTATGCCTGAACTTGCCAAAAATGCCTGAAAAAATCAAATGGTGCGATTTGATCCTTTTTAAATACCATCAGCATGAATAATACAATGGCCGTCAGATAGAAAAAGCCTGGATCCTGAAACAGCTCCAGCATCTCTTCCTTTGCTTCTTTTTTCGAAGCAAAAACGGGCGGATCAGCTGCGAGCTCTCGTTTCAATGTGAGAAAGCCTGTCGCTAACACGCATAAAGCGAGGAACACCATCAATATTGATGAAAACATGAGCTGCCTCCTTTATTTTTTGACCCATGTAAAAAAAGAGCTTGTCTTCATGAGATGACAAGCTCCTCTATCAACATGTTATTTCACAAACCCAAGCAGCATTTCACGTAACAGCTTGCTCGCTGTATTTGCTGTTTGGTCAGAGTGATCATATACAGGTGCTACCTCGACTAGGTCTGCACCGACTACTTGAACATCAGATCCTGCAATCGCATGGATGGATGCAAGTAGCTCTTTTGATGTAATACCGCCAGCATCCACCGTTCCAGTACCAGGTGCATGAGCTGGGTCTAGCACATCAATGTCGATCGTTACATAAACTGGACGCCCCTTCAGCTTTGGCAATACTTGCTTCAATGGCTCCAGCACTTCAAATTTAGAAATATGCATCCCCGCTTCTTTTGCCCATTCAAATTCTTCTTTCATCCCAGAACGGATGCCGAAAGAGTATACATTTTCAGGTCCAATAAGTCCTGCCACTTTACGAATCGGTGTCGAATGCGAAAGCGGCTCACCCTCATATTCCTCACGAAGATCCGTATGTGCGTCCATATGGATGATGGCCAAATCAGGGTATTTTTTATGCATCGCACGGAAAACCGGCCAAGACACAAGATGCTCGCCGCCCATTCCTAATGGGAACTTCCCTTTTTCTAAAATACTGTCGACATACTCTTCAATTAAATCTAAACTTTTCTGTGCATTTCCAAAAGGAAGCGGGATGTCACCAGCATCAAAGAATGGCACCTCGTGCAGTTCCCGATCTAAATAAGGACTGTATTCCTCTAAACCAATTGATACTTCACGAATGCGGTTCGGTCCAAAACGTGAGCCCGGGCGGTAACTGACGGTCCAGTCCATCGGCATGCCGTATAAAATGACCTTAGCATCCTCCCATGTCGGTTGACTTCCAATAAACACTTTTCCTGAATAAGCCTCATCGAATCTCATGCAAGATTCCTCCTTTTACGCTTCAAAAAATGCGCAAACTGTCATTTGCGCATTTCCATTTCGCTTCATTTATTTGATTAAGTCGCTCACAAATTTCGGCAGAACGAAGGCCGCTTTGTGCAATTCTTTTGTGTAATATTTTGTGTCAATATCAAAGAAACGGCTATCTTCTACAGCAAGTGGATCATATTTTTTAGAACCGATGGTAAACGTCCAAAGACCGCTTGGATACGTTGGAATATTCGCTGTATAAAGCTTTGTAATCGGGAAAATTTCTTTTACATCACGCTGTACATTTGTAATCAGCTCAGGTGTGAACCAAGGGTTGTCCGTTTGCGCAACGAAAATACCGTCTTCTTTCAATGCTTTAGAGATTCCTGCGTAAAATCCTTTAGAGAACAGGTTCACAGCTGGTCCAACTGGCTCAGTTGAGTCAACCATGATGACATCATACTCATTGTCAGCTTCAGCAATGTGCATAAAGCCGTCTCCGACTTTGACATCTACACGAGGATCGTCTAGTTTCCCTGCAATAGAAGGAAGGAATTTCTTCGAGTATTCGATGACCTTCCCGTCAATATCAACAAGTGTCGCTTTTTTCACACTTGGGTGTTTGAGGATTTCACGAATAACACCGCCATCTCCTCCACCTACGACAAGAACATTTTCCGGGTTTGGATGAGTGAAAAGAGGAACATGTGCCACCATTTCGTGGTATACAAACTCATCTTTCTCAGATGTCATCACCATGCCGTCTAAAAACAGCATATTGCCAAACTCTTCAGTTTCCACCATTTCTAAATGCTGAAAGTCTGTTTGTTCTGTGTGAAGGGTTTTGTTCACCTTCAATGTAATACCAAAATTCTTCGTTTGCTTCTCTGTATACCAAAGTTCGCTCATTGTCCATCTTCCTCTCATCCAATAATAAACAAACATCTATTGTTAGCGCCTTTTATCGGCTATGACTATATCGATTGTCCAAGAAAAAAGTATAGTGGATTCGTATCAAATTGTAAAGAACCGCATGAGTTCTCTTCATTTTTCATGCACGCTCCCTGCAATCACTTGTTTAAAACGGTTTTCTTTGTTCCATACTGATAAAAAACCGTCAAAATGGGGGCTTTGCATGGACACAATCATGAGTAATAAAAAAATCCGCATGACCGTGAAAACGATTCGAGCCTGTTTTTTTATCGGCTTGCTGGCTTTTCTATTTGCAGGCACTGTCTTTTTGACGATTCTATTAATAGCTAAATGGCAAGGTGCCCCTTCTGTTCAAGTTCCCCAATCCACGACGATTTATGCAGCCGATGGATCAAAGCTTGGAGAATCAAACTTTGGAGAAAAGAGATATTGGGTGCCACTGAAGAACATGTCCCCTCATATCAGGCAGGCGGCTATAGCTGTTGAGGATAAAACCTTTTATGAGCATCATGGCTTTGATATAAAACGGATGGCAGGTGCTGCGGTCGCCGATATTCGCGCCATGGCAAAGGTACAGGGTGCCAGTACAATCACCCAGCAATATGCACGAAATCTTTATTTAGATCACGATAAAACGTGGACACGGAAGTGGAATGAAGCCTTTTACACGATCCGTTTAGAGCAAAACTATACCAAAGATGAAATTTTAGAAGGATACTTGAACACCATTTATTATGGTCATGGAGCGTATGGCGTGGAAGCGGCTTCCCGTCTGTATTTCGGGAAAAAAGCGAAGAATTTAACCCTCGCTGAATCTGCCCTGCTTGCCGGTATCCCCAAGGGGCCTTCTCTCTATTCCCCTTATGTGAATGAGGAAAAAGCCGGTGCAAGAAAGAATATGATTCTGAGGCAAATGCAAGAGGATGGCATGATTACGAAAAAAGCAGCCGCTGACGCTGCGAAAGAAAAACTATCTTATCGTCCTTTGCAGCAGAAGCAGCTAAAAGCAAAGCAAGCTCCCTATTTTTATGACGATGTGATTCGAGAGTTGAAACAAAGCTTAGGATTAACAGAGGAACAGATCGAAACCTATGGACTTCACATCCAAACAACGTTAAATCCAGAATTACAGAAAATCGCCGAGCAGACGTTAAAAAACACGATGAATGCCAAATCAGATATCCAAGTCGGCTTTACTGCCATCCATCCCCAAACAGGGCATGTACTTGCCCTCATTGGGGGAAGAGATTATGAGAAAAGTCCATTCAATCGGGTGACACAAGCCAAAAGACAGCCCGGTTCAACCATGAAACCTCTTCTCTATTACATTGCCTTGCAAAATGGATTTACACCCGCAACCGTCATGCGCAGTGAGGAAACGGTATTTGAGCTGGATGATCAAGGAAACGGCGCTGCTTATTCGCCTAGCAATTATCACGGCTATTACGCCAATGACGGCATTACAATGCTTCAAGCCCTAGCACTGTCTGATAATATTTATGCAGTAAAAACCCATCTATTTTTAGGAATGGATCAGCTTGTACGTGCTGGCAAGACATTTGGAATCAACGAAAAACTAGATCAAGTGCCCTCTCTTGCACTGGGTACATCTCCTGTCAAACCAATTGAAATGACCAATGCTTACGCCATGCTAGTCAATGGAGGAAAACGCGTCAAACCAACCTTTATTACGAAAGTAACCGATGCAAAAGGCAACGTGCTTTTTGAAGAGAAACAAAAACGAGAGCAAGTCCTAGATGAAAAAGCAGCTTTTGTCACCACCGACATGATGTCAGGCATGTTTAATGAACAATTAAACGGCTATACAAGTGTCACTGGCCGCACCATTATGAAGGATCTTACGCGAACATATGGAGGAAAGTCGGGGACAACAGGAGCCGACAGCTGGATGATCGGCTTCTCTCCTCAGCTCGTCACAGGTGTATGGACGGGCTATGATAAAGGGCGCACCATTGACTCGGTTGAAGAAACCGCCTACGCGAAAAAACTATGGGCTTCCTTTATGGAATCAGCCCTCTCGAAGCAGCCAGCCTCCTCCTTCATGCCGCCAGACGGTGTAAAAGGTGTATATATCAATCCAAAAACCGGCGATCTAGCAGGTCCTGGATGTGAATCAAAGGTATTCACCTATTTTATAGAAGGAACGGAGCCTACAGGTGTCTGCTATGGTGCTGAAGACAGAGCCTCTGAGCAGGACCCGGTTCAAGATCAACAGCCAAAGAAATGGTGGGAAAAGTGGCTGAAACGTTAAAAAGGACATGAAAAACCCCGAGATTTGCATCTCGGGATTCTCCATGTCCTAGCTTTAACACTAGTTTACTCAAAAAACGGATGGATTTGGTAGAAACCTGCCATTCTTCATAAAAATTTCACAATTATTCAGGGACAGCCAAACCTTCTTTTAATTCATCTGTGGATGCTTCCCATAGCGCTTCATTGTGACCCTTCAAGAAATCAGCAAGCACCTTTTTCGATACGTCATCCATATGACTGACAACGATTTTTCGCTTCATTGATTTATCCATAAGATTCACATGCTCAGGGAGTGACTTATACCCGCGGCGAATCGAACGGTCAACGGTCATTTCACATGCCGTCACACCAGCATAATAAGGACCTTCTTCTCTGCGGTCAATCGTCACCCATACAAGCCAATACGGCTTTCCGTTCGGCACCTCTTCTTTTGTTTTCAAAAATTTAATTCCTTTTTCGACGGCACTTCTTGCATGCATCGCACCAATATCAATGACAGCTTCCTTTTCCTCTACATCAATGATGACTGGCGAGATATTATCAAGGCTAAGTGCACCTGCCCCAAAGCCTCCATGTCCGTCGGTTGCATCTGTTTTTTTAATGATGTTAAAACCAATTGGTTTCTTCTTTTTACCTTCCATTCATTAAACCTCCTAAAGCAGCGGCTTCAAAATAAGATTAAACCAGTGTATGATTTGATCACGCATTCCGATCAATGGACCAAAAACAAACTGTCCTAGCGGCGTGATGACGAATATGAGAAAAATGATGATCCCATATTGTTCAAACTGCGTCATTTTCGCCCGGATACCAGGGCTGACGACGTCCTCAATAATTCGATACCCATCCAGTGGCGGAAGCGGCAATAAGTTAAATAGGAACAAGATGACGTTTAAGTTAATAAAGATTTGGAAGAAATAATCGACTCCCGGCTCAAAGCGCATGATCCACTCCCCGCCAAACTTCTGAAGAAGCACATACACCAAAAAGCCCAAAAACGCCAGCACTAAGTTACTTAAAGGCCCAGCAATGGAGACACAAATCCCTGCTAAGCGTGGGTTTTTAAAGTGGTAACGATTCACCGGTACAGGTCTCGCCCAGCCAAACCCTGCCACAAAGATCAAAATCGTCCCGAATATATCCAAATGCTTCAGTGGATTTAACGTGAGTCTCCCTTGATTCTTAGCCGTCGGGTCTCCGAAACGGTACGCAACATATGCATGCGCCAGCTCGTGCATCGTAAATGCGACAACAAGCGTAATAGCGACATATGGAATAAGTTCTAATGGATAAACAAGAAATTGGTTCAAAGGCATGAATCCCTCTTTCTTTCTATACAATGATTTACTTCATTCAGTATACTATAAGAAGTCCCTTAAACTAAAGGGAAGCGTAGCATGAAAGGAAAAAGGAGGTTATTACATTGCCGATTATCACCGTTCAAATGCTTGAAGGAAGAACAGACGAGCAGAAAAGAGCGCTAGTGGAGAAAGTCACTGATGCCGTTGTTGAAACAACAGGCGCAGGTGCAGAAAAAGTCTCTGTCATTATTGAAGAAATGAAAAAAGAACACTATGCCGTAGCAGGAAAACGAATGAGCGACCTGTAAGCATATATAAAAGACGCCTCTTTTTCTAAAGGAGCGTCTTTTATATATGCTTTCTAAATGACTTCAAATAAAATTAGAGTTTTATCCAGTAATTAACCTCTCTTTATATAAACTCAATCTGTTTTAGATAGAATAGATCATGATTAAATTCATATTCACGAAAAGATGTGATAGGCTACAAATTATTTTCTTGGTCCAATTATTTTCAAAACGCTTGTTGTAGCCAAAGTCGAACAAAAAATAATAATTAACTTGCCTACAACAATTTGATGACTTCCTGTAGATACAACAACTATTATAACAGCGATTGATATCATTAATAATAAGATAAATAATTTCTTCATTTTTATTACCCCTATTTAGACAATGTTAATAAGTCTATTATCTTGGATTAGATATACTTTATCCGCTAAATTTTCTTTCAATTGTTCAGAATGAGTGACTATAATAACAGATTTTGCATTTTCTTCTTTATATTTTTTGACAAGATCAATAATTATTCTTTGTGAATGAACATCCCAAGACATAAATGGCTCATCCAACAAAAGAACATCTGGCTTTCTTGAAATACTTCCAATAAAAAAAAGTTTATCTTTCATTCCCTCAGAATAATGTTCGACTCTAGTATATAAATGTTGGTTCATCTCTAATTTTTCAGAATAAAAACTAACATTTTCCCAGTATTGTTTTTTAGGTATACCCCAAAGATTTCTAATTAACTCCAAATTTTCCTCACCTGTAAGAATATCATACAATAAATGTTTACTTGGAACATAAGCAATATTCTTTTTATATTCATTCCAATTTTCAACTGGATAATCCTTGAAGTTAAGCTCCCCTTGAAATTCAACAATACCTGCAATTACCTTTAATAAAGTAGATTTACCGGCTCCATTTGAACCTAAAATACAAATTATATCATGCGCATAAAGATTTAGATTTAAGTCTTCTAATATTGGTTTACCTTTATTGTAGTAAAAACTAACATCTTTTAAACTTAACAATTTAGACATTAACTAAGAACCCACCTCCAAAAGAAATAAGATTAAAGAGGAAGAGTACAATACAAAAATTTAAGCTTGCTTTCTTAGAATAACCAACAAAATTAACTAATCCTAAAAACATAATTCGAGAGGCCCAAACAACTGTTATAAAAGTTATAAGAAATACTATCACCATCACAATAGAATTTTCAAACATAAATATTAAATTTATACCAACAGAGTTACTAAAGAAAATCAAAGTGTTATATGTCAAAATCACAACAAAAAAACGACTTATTTTTAACGTAGGATGAAAAAAAATCATGACTAATAAATAAAGCAAAGAAATAATGAAATTGATAATTAGGTAAAAAGGGGTGAAAATAAAAGCAATAAAGGCATATAGTGCAAAGAAGTTATAACTTTCACTACTAGGGAGAATTTGCACTATAATACAAGTGACAAAAAACATATTTAATAGAATGATTATAAAATTCTGCAACAAAATTGATCTACTGGTTACTCTTTTTAAATTTAACGTTAAATATTTCTGAGGTTTAAAAACAAGTTGCATCTTTGCCTCCTACTATATTAAAAAATGAATGATATAAATCAATTATATTCAAACCCTACTCACAAAGTCTTCAATAATTGCCCCGAAAAATAAAGCTGCGATTGCAATGACAAGGATTATTAAGCCATCTATAAACATTGTCAAATAATTAATTTTACAAATTTCCCTTTTCAAAAATTTTAAAAATATCACTCCTGTAAAAGTTCCAAGAACTGAAAAGGATAACAAACCAAACATCTCAATAAAGAAATGTGGCAACAATCCCGTAATTAAAGATTCTATATTTCCATTGACAATCAAACTATCTATTGTATTACCAACTATATAGCCATTCATTAACATTACAAATATAGGAATTGAACCACCTGTACAAAGTCCACCAATTAGACAAAGCAAACCAACATCTATATTATTACGGAATATACTTGCATAAAAAACACTTTCGGGATTAGCTTGTCCTATATCATCTTCCCGAAACAATAAACCAATAAAAACACCAACGACAAAAACTATCATGAAAAAAGAATAAACATTCTTCCATCTCTTTAACACATTAATCAAACCAGTCAAAATTTACCTCTTTCTAACTTTCCGATACCCTTTTTAACAATTTTTTTTGATATGAATTTAAAAACAACTATAGTTAGCATAAAATAAATAAAATAGTACAATTCAATATTATTAATCCATTTATATATAGGTATAAATATATTAATAAAACTAAATATTAACAATGGAACAACTATAAAATTCCTTGGTAGACTTTGAGCTTTAATATGTAATTCCTTTTCATCATAAGTACTTCCAACTTCCTGTATATCATCAAAAGAAAATTTAGAAAAGAACGGAGCCATATACAATTGAATTAATGGTGATATTTTATAAACAGAAAGCAACAAAATAATGATTTGTAGAAAAGATAATAAGTTCAACTCTTTTACTGAATTTATAATAATTAAAGATATGATCATATTTATAATAAAAGGTATAAATAAAATTACTTCTAATAACTTTATTTTTGCTTCAAACAACCCCATTACCCCATTTGGAGATGTTTTTAGTAAATCAATACTTTTCCCTTCAGAGCCTAAAAAGAATACTTGAGGATACTCATAGGAAACTTCAAAGCAATGAATAATCATTGATAAAACATTAAAGAGAATTAGCATCGCCATTATTAATGAACTGTCATCAGTATTTTTTACTATTCCTATTAAAATACCACAATAAAAAAAACTTTCTAATGAATAGATTACAATAGAAAAGACTCCTGGCGATACGATCCATCGTTTTCTTTCTAAATTAATAAGTTCTTTTTTAAACAGAAATGATTTATTGGATCTGAAGACTTTGCTTACTAGATTAGTATAAATTGTAAACCAATCAAAGAAATCCTGTTTAGATTTTATTCGATCACTTTTGTTATAATTAGGATATAAATTGGATGTAATAAAGATAATGCACATAGATAAAGCTAATAAAGCTAATAGTAAGAATGGTAAGTTAATAGAATATGTAATCCCACCATAAATTCCTTCAATTATCATTTTTAAATTAATAAAATCCCCACTAAATTCTTGAATGAATATGTCTTTTACACTTAACCAATATGAATCTTCTAATAATTGTTCTATGTTTTCAAATGGTTCTCTTAAGGCTAATATTATTTTTGCAAATTGATGACTTATCATGAATCCAAATGACATTAACCCGCAAGAGAAAATCATATATATGACAAATCTAAACAAACCGATTTTATTTTTAATTTTATATATTTGATATTTCCCCATTAAACGATTCGAGATTATAAATAATAAGAAAATGATTAAAATAAGGTTGGAAACTAGTAATAAAAATAAACCAAAAGGTATTTTCAAAATAAAAAAAAGACATACAAATAAAGTTATTATAATATTCCAAGATTGTGTAACAAACCATAACAGTTCTTCAATTAGTAGTAAAACATATATTTGGCGATGATTTAGGGGTGAAGTACTTAATAAATCCTGATATATTGAAAAATGTGTTCTTCTATAGGTTAGAATTCCATTAATTATTGCTAAAAAAAATAACAAGATAAATATACTTAATAAAAGAATTTCATTCCATCTTTCAACAAAACTATAGTATTTATCATATAAAAAAAAGGCTAAAATGGTCGAAAAAATAGTCGAAATTATCATTCTAAAGATTGCAACATTCTTAATTCTTTTTAAAAAAGGAATAACCCTTACAAAAAATGAATAATCTTTTTCAGCACGCATAATTAAATGGATTTTTACAATGTTAATATATCGTGTTATCACATGAATAACTCCTAAGATAATATTGCTTATTGATATCCTTCTAATAAGAGGAGAAATCCTCTTATTAGAAGGATTCTACCTTACCAAGCAATAAATGCCTTTTTTCCTCTTTTTCTAAGCTCTTCTTTAAGATACAATGTAAGTGCTTGTCTACCTGCATTTGCAATTAGTCCTAATCCTCCGGTTAAAAAACCTGATAATATACCGATTATGACTGAAGCTGTTGCACCCATTCCTAGGTACCAAGTAAGTGTACTTCCCACTGCTGACGGAATGCCAAACTCTTTAGTTAAATAAGCAATAGGTAAGTTACCCATCACAAAGAAGTATGCAAATAATAATGCAATACTTACTAAAAGTAATCCTGAGATTTTGAAAGCATTAACTCTAGCTGTCATTTCCCCACTCCTTCCTTTTATTTATATTTTGAAACATAATAAGATTTAATCATAGTTTACTTGAAAAAACAATAAAAATTAACTTTTTTGTATAAAATAACCATTTATTTATGTGGTTATTTTATATAAATCGTTGTATAACTTTTACATTTCTAGAAGACTTCTTTATTTTTTAATTTCTATTAACTACGGAGACAAAGGGCCAGAATAAACAACTTTCTAACCCTTTGTGAATTATAAAAAAACAATTATTTTCTTCAATCAGTTTATTTAATTCCTGTGAGTCACTCTTTTTAATTTTTGACCTATCTGTACCACGCTTTGTTACGGTTCACTTGATTTTTATGAGCCGCATCAAAGTAGTCAACTGTGTAGGAATAATCATAATTCATTAAGCAGACAATGCCGCTGCCTTGAGGGTCATGCGGTAAGCCAAAGTTGTGGCCGTATTCATGCGTAGCCGCTTTTGCTGTATTCGCTGTTCCTTGATCAAGGTTAACGGCGAATGCACTTCCACTTGGAGCACTATTGTAGACATAAGCGATTCCGCCAGCATCAAAGTTTGGATTTGCTGTAAATCCAGTGACAAAGTCGTATCCTCTGCCATCAAAGCTGCGCGCAAGGTTGGAAAGAATTTGTGATGAATTTGATCCCGAAGACGTCCAAGATCCTACGGCTTGTACGACAAAGTCCACATCATGATCACGGTTAAAAGTCACATCCGCTTGCTCGATGATGCTGACAATACGCGTCTGCCAGTCACTATATTTTGCACGATACTGTGCATCTGCTACAGCATAGACAGTTACTTTTTGACTGCCTGTACTAGCCTTTGTTGAAATAGAATCTCCTGTATTGGCCTTAAATGTTCTGGAGCCTACCTGCTTACCAGACTCATCTAATACCTTTGTTGTCACATCTTGTTCAATTGAAGGTGCTGACGTCAAATCTTTAAAATTGTTTGTCTTTGGCAATCCCTCACCAATATGGGTTTCAAACGGCGCTTGACCATGATCATGACCACCATGACCTGCACTTGTGGCTGGTGCTGAAGCTGAACTTACCCCCGGTAACAAACTACCTACCAATAAAAATGACAAAAAGACTGAACGCTTTTTCATTCCTATCCCTCCTTTGTTTTTCACAAAGTTATATATTCACTGAAAATTCACCATTTTCCTTCTCTTCAGTTAAAAACAGGGAATTGGATGCACAAGAAGAAAGTCGAATTACGTCATTTTCACTAATTTTTCAGATATTTTGACACACATTTTATCTAAAAATAGCGCTTTTGGTCTGGGTCATTTTCCTAGTAAACACCCATGTTTTTAAGAAATGAGGTCATGGACCCGGTGACACATCTGAAAGAAACAAAAATGATATTAGAAAAGATAAATTCACACTTTACTGATACCAATTATACTTCTTTGCGATTCTACCTTATGATGAAGAACATAAAACATGGCTATTTCAAAACAGAAGGGACGATCTGCATGTCTGAAAAAAAGCACATACAATTTGGATTAATGTTACATGGTCCAGGAGGTCACATGAATGCATGGAAGGATGAATCAGTTCCAGCAGATGCAAGTGTTAACATTGATTATTATCAAGCGATGGCAAAAAAAGCAGAAGCAGCGGGTTTCCGTTTTGTCTTTGTCGCTGATGGCTTATATATTCACGAACATTCGATTCCTCATTTCTTAAACCGATTTGAACCATTAACCATCTTATCTGCTCTTGCTGCGGTCACTAAACAAATTGGACTTGTGGGCACTGTATCCACTTCCTACAGCGAGCCCTTTACCATTGCTAGACAATTTGCCTCATTGGATAAGTTAAGTAAAGGCCGGGCAGGGTGGAATGTTGTGACTTCACCATTAGAAGGTTCTGCTGAAAATCACATCATTCGTTCGCATCCTAGCCACTCACTTCGATACGAAATTGCAGAAGAGTACTTACATGTAGTGAATGGGCTTTGGAGTTCATGGGAAGAAGATGCTTTTATAAGAGATCGTTCAACAGGTGTCTTCTTCGATCGAGATAAATTGCACACATTAAACCATCATGGGAAACACTTCTCTGTCAAAGGTCCTTTAAATATTGAACGATCTGAACAAGGGCAGCCCGTGATTTTCCAAGCAGGCGCTTCAGAGGCAGGAAAAGATCTAGCCGCAAAAGAAGCAGACGCTGTTTTTACAAATGCCAATTCACTTGAAAAGGCAAAGGCCTATTACCGCGACGTGAAAAATAGAGCCGAAGCGTTTGGCCGAAAACCATCTGATATTAAAATATTCCCTGGCATTCACCCCATTACAGGAAGAACAGTCGAAGAAGCTGAAGAAAAGTATGAAGCCATAAAACATTTGGTCTCTATTGAAGAAGCCCTGCATTACCTGGGCAGGTTCTTTGATCATTTAGACTTCAGTCAATTCCCGCTTGATGAGCCTTTCCCTGATATCGGTGACGCTGGTTCAAACAGCTTCCAATCTACAACAGAGTCCATTAAAAAAATGGCCAAAGAACAACATTTGACCTTAAGAGAAGTTGCTTTACAAGTGACCACCCCAAAAAGTGCCTTTTTCGGCACTTACGAACAAGTGGCTGACCAATTGATTCAATGGATCGAAGAGGACGCCGCAGATGGGTTTATTTTTGGCGCTCCAATTTTAGCTAGTGGTTTATCCGAATGGACGGAGCACGTGATTCCGATATTAGTAGAAAGAGGATATTACGATCCAAATTATCCGGCTCATACCCTTCGCGAAAATTTGGGTCTGCCTATTAAAAAGAATCAGTTTCTGAAACAAACAGTGAAATAAACTTGAAAGAGGGGTCAGCACAAAGGCTAACCCCTCTTTCATGATGTTCGATGCAATCGATTTTCAATAAGATCAATAAACTGAAGTACAGCTCTTCCAGGTGTATCATTTGTTTTCCTCAATAGACCAACTGGCGGGGAAACTTGAATGCCCTTTATTTCTAATACCTTCGTACCGGGGAGTGTAAAAGAATGAGCGGTTCGAGTAAAAAGAGACACTCCTAATCCAGCCTGAACATAGTGTTTATGGGACATGCTGCTCGTAATCTCTAACTTATTGTAATTGGTCCCAATAGCGTCGACGATTTGTTGTTCAATTTGGATGCGGATGGGGCAATTGTGGGGCGTGAATAATATGGTCTCATTTTCTAAATCTGATACCTCCACTGCATTCTTTTCCGCCAATGGATGAGAAGATGGGACAAGCAAAACAATATCATCTTGAAAAAGCGGCTTATAGCTATTTTCCATCGAAGCTTCTGGTGCGCCGCAAATTGCAAAATCAATCTCATCATGGGAAAGCAAGGAACTCAGTGTATTTGCATCTGCTACTTGCACAGAAAATTCTACATTCGGAAACCTTTCCTTGAATTCTGCAAGGAGCGCTGGGAACTCTAGACTGGCTGTGGGCTCGGAAACACCGATGCGAATTAATCCCGCAATGCCCACCTCTAAATCTTGGAGCGTTTTCGTCAGTTTCTCATATTCATTGAGTAAAGAATTGGCTCTTTCATAAAAAAGCTGTCCTGATGCTGTTAACTTTAAGGTCTTCCCTCGTTCTAAAAGCTTCTCTCCAATTTCCTCTTCTAAATGTTTGATGTGCAAAGTGATGGTTGGCTGAGAATAATTCAGCGCTTCTGCTGCTTTTAAAAAATTGCCGTATTTCACAATGGTGGCAAAGGTGCGTATCGCTCGAATCTCCATGATAACCCCTCTTTTTCCTGTATTTTAAATATCTGAATCGTGTATTTATGATTACTAATTATACTTTTCTATTGGTTTGCCTTATTATAATTTATATTACTTACTATTCCAAGTTGTTTAAAAGGAATTATATGAAGTGGAGGTGACGAATTGACAAAAGTAACGATTATAGCAGGAGGTCATTCCATCCAATCTCGATTAACCGGTGTCCTGCAACATGTTCAGCAGCAGTTAACATTCAACGGAATACATGTACAAATCATTCAAGTTCACCAGCTGCCTAGCAGCGCACTAATAGGAGCGGATTTTTCAAACGAAGAAATTATCAAGGCCACTGAACTCGTGAATGAGAGTGACGGTGTCATTGTATTAACGCCTGTCTACAAAGCGTCATTTTCCGGTATTTTAAAAACGTTTTTAGATTTACTTCCCCAGAAAGCATTAGAAGGGAAACCCGTCCTTCCGCTCGTTTTAGGAGGAACCTATGGTCACCTGCTCGTCATAGAATATGCTCTTAAACCGATTATTCATCAACTTGGCGCAACGGTTGTTCAACCTGGCGTATATGTCGTAGATCAACAGGTCACAAAGCAGGAATCAGGTGATTATTTACTTGATCCAGATGCCATAAACAGGTTAAACCTCGCATTATCTCAATATCAAAATCTGATAGGAGGAACAGCAAATGTCGATCACCCTTAGTATTCTTGATCAAAGCCTAGTCGGTGAAAATGAGAACGCAGAGACGGGCATTCAGCATACGGTCAGATTGGCTGAAGCAGCGGATCAGCTTGGCTATCACAGGTTTTGGGTGTCTGAGCACCACAATAACCCTCAAGTAGCAGGTTCATCCCCTGAAGCTCTTGCCGCTTATCTTTTAGCAAAAACGAGCAATTTACGAATTGGATCTGGCGGTGTCATGCTTCAGCATTACAGCCCGTTTAAGGTGGCTGAAACATTTCATGTACTGGCATCACTAGCGCCTGGCAGAGTCGATTTAGGTGTTGGGAAAGCGCCAGGAGGTCTGAACCTCTCGACACAAGCACTACAGGAGGATTATCAAGCGTCACGGAAGGATTTTTCTCAAAAATTAGTGGATCTCAAAACCTATCTGACGGAACAATCAAATGAATTGAATGCTCAGCCCATCCCGCGTTTGTCACCCGACATCTTTCTTTTAGGTGGAAGTACGGAGAGCGCTGAATTCGCAGCAAAACTCGGAATCTCCTTTGTGTTTTCCTTCTTTATTAATGGAGATGAAGTCTTATTAAAAGAAGCAAGAGAGACATTCCAAAGATATCAAAAAGCAGGCACTCGCCAACAGTTCCTTCTCGCCATCACCGTTTCGGTTGCCGAAGATCACGAACAAGCTCTCTCACACATCAAACAAAAGGAAACAATAAAGGTCTCCTTTTCCGATGGAAGAAAGCTCAATGTCCTATCAATAGAAGAAGCAGAAAAGCTGGTGAAAGGAACGAAGAAGGAACACTACAGCATTCACGTTCAAAAAACCGGCTATACCGCTGGTACAAAAGAAACCGTTCATCACCGGCTGACTGAGCTGGCCGAGACACATGATATCCATGAATTCATCGTGCTAACTCCGATAGTTGATATTGAAGCAAGAATTGCGTCTATCACATTATTAAAAGATGCGTTTAACCATGAACAAACAGCAGCAAAACAAATCAATCAAGAGGTGAACGTCTAATGTCAAACAATCAAAAAATCATTTTATGGAGCAAAAATGGATGCAGTTATTGCAAGGACATTCAGTCCTACTTCAACGAACAACACATTCCTTTTTCAACGATTGATGTCACAGAACATGATGATTACAGAAACATTTTAGAGGAAAAATACGGCGTCCGCTATGTGCCTGTAGTGGAGATCAGTCATGATTCCAACGTGTATCAAGCATTGCTAAACCCAGATATCGATACTTTACGCAAAGCGTTAAGCTAACTTTATACAACGACATATTGAATGGAGGTTTGTCATGAGTCGAGATATTTTTCGCATCGCTACCGAAGAAGATGCGCCAGCTTTTTTAGAATTGCTGTCCAGTGCATTTAAACCACTTGGGGAAATGGGCATTGATTGGCCATCAACGAACGCCACCCTTGAAATGGTCACAGAAAACATTACACAGTCCGTTGCCGTTGTTTTAGAACGAGACGGCCGGCTCATATCAACCATCACGATACGTTTTCCTTGGGAGAGCACTCAACCGGTCTCAGGCTATCCATTTGTTTGGTGGTTTGCGACAGCTCCTGATTTAGCTGGTCAAGGGATTGGAAATAAGCTGCTCGATTATGTAGAAAACACCTTGCTCCGGCAGACATATAAAGCGCCTGCATATACACTCGGCACTTCTGGCCGGAAACATCCTTGGCTTTTAGAGATGTACGAACGTAAAGGATATACAAAATATATTGAACGTGAGACCGAAAATGGCGATTTAGGTGTATTGATGTATAAAGTGCTCATCCCTGAACGGTTCGATGCTGCTATATTAGGCACACCGCCCACAGAAGAAAAAGTCGAAACGACTTCTACATAGGAGGGAATCATCATGGGTGAGTTTTTCAAATGGGAGTATGTGGTCACACTCTTCCCTAAAGTATTATCGGCCCTTCCAACAACCTTACTGATTGTTTTATTTGCCACTTTGATTGGCAGCTTTCTTGGATTCATCCTTGCTTATTTTCGAATTGAGCGCATTCCTGTCCTGCATCAGCTCAGTGCAATCTACGTCTCATTTATTCGCGGAACACCTATACTTGTTCAAATGTTTATTGTCTTTTACGGCCTGCCAGCAGTGCTTGCAACCATTGGCCTTGATATCTCCATGTGGAACAAATTGATCTTTCTTTATATTACATATGGACTTAATACAGCTGGATACTTTTCAGAAATATTCCGATCTGCCCTATCAAGTGTCCCAGTATCTCAATATGAAGCGGCTGCCTCGATTGGAATGACGAAATGGCAGATTTATAGAAGGACGCTCATTCCTCAAGCAGGGAGAATCGCACTCCCAAATATTGGCGTCGCCATTGTCAACTTATTACAAAATACCTCCCTCGCCTTTACTTTAGGTGTGATGGACATTATAGGAAAGGTTCAAACATTAGGGGCTTTATACTATCGCGTTTTAGAAGGATACTTTATTGCTGCCGTTATATTTATCATTTTAAGTATGGTGTTAGAAAAAGCGTTTGACCTGTTGGAAAAGCGGATCAATACGCCGAAAAAAACAAGGAAACAGCGTCAGACGGCATTGCTTCCCATAAAAAGAACCGAGGCGGCCTTCACTGTAGATAAACATGCAAAATAAACTGAGGAGGAATTCACATGAAAAATAACAAACAATTCAAAAAATATCACATCATCGGTCTACTTACACTCGGCTCACTGCTCCTTGCTGCCTGCGGAAATGCAGAACAATCGAGTGGAAACAAAGTGGAAGCAGCGAATAATGATCCAGATGCGAAAGAAATCATCGTTGGCACAGGAAACGCTTATCAGCCTTTCGTTTACTTAGATGAAAACGGCAAATTAACTGGCTATGAGAAGGCAGTATTAGATGAAGTCGATCAACTGCTTCCACAATATCAATTTAAATATGAATCCTTTGAGTTTAAAAATATTCTTCCTGCTTTAGATGCTGGGAAAGTGGATCTCGCCGCCCATCAATATGAAATCAATGACGAGCGTCAGAAGAAATATCTATATGGAAAAGTTGGCTACACAGATTATACAAGCTATGTGGTTGTTGATAAAGCTTCCGGTCATAACTTTCAGAGCCTGGACGAGTTGGCTGGACACAAAGTGCACACCTCTACTGGCAGTAATTTCGCTTATTTGCTAGAACAATATAATCAAAAGCATGATCGAAAAATTGACATTGTCTACGGAGACGGCGGGAACGAAATTTTAGTCAAAAACCTTCAGAATGGCACGGTCGATGCTGCCTTGCTCACAAAATATGACGTCAATAAGCTAAACAAACAATTCAATGCCAAGCTAGTGACGTCTGGAAAACCTGTGAACGTATCTAAAACGTACTATCTTTATCAAAAAAATAATACGAAACTTCAAAAAGACATTGATCAAGCATTACAAAAACTGATTGATAACGGCAAGCTCGCTGAACTGTCTAAAAAAATATTGGGCGGAGACTTTACTACATCTTAAGAAAGGAGCGATCTGAGTGGATTTTGATGTTGCCTTTATGCTGCAGGCCTTTATAGCCGCACTTCATTATTTACCGACAACTCTGTTATTAGGCTTTCTTCCGTTATTATTTGGCTCTGTCTTTGGATTTGGCATTGCCCTTATCCGGTTTTATCAAGTGCCTGTCTTGTCTCCATTGTTGAAATGGTTTGTGGCCATTTTCAAGGCAATCCCTGTTGTCCTCATTTTGCTCGTATCCTATCTTCTTTTTTCCGATTCGCTAGATCACTTGGCTGCATCTCTTTCTCTTCCGATTCGGTTCAGTGATTTGGATAGAAGATGGATTGCTATTTTCTCCCTTACTTTATATGCCGTAAGCGGGTTATCTGAAATATTCCGCAGCTCTCTTGCAGCGATTCCAAAGGGTCAATTCGATGCGGCATTATCCGTCGGTTTCACCAGCAGACAGGTCTTACGAAGGGTCATCATACCGCAAGTCTTTCCCATCTCCCTTCCACTGCTGAACAACATGCTGATCAGTTTAATCAAGGCCTCGTCTCTCGTCTCTATGGTGTCTGTGGTCGATATTTTAAACGGCGCTTTAATCAAAGCCAATGTGAACTATCGTTATCTTGAAGCATACATCGCCGTTGCCCTGATTTACTGGGCACTGTGTGCCTCTATTGAAGCCATTACAGCCGGATATGAGAAATATGGACACAAAAACAAAAGGAGACGATTGGCATGATTCACATCAAACAAGTGCACAAAGCATTCGGTCAAAACCACATTCTAAAGGGAATTGATTTAACGGTGGAAAAAGGCGAAGTCGTTGTCATTTTAGGTCCAAGCGGCTCTGGGAAGTCGACCTTTCTGAGATGCTTAAATTTTCTTGAGCGTGCGGATCAAGGAGAAATTAGCATTGATCATACGACCGTCACGTTCAACCAAGCCAAGCCTAAAGACATTCTGGCACTTCGCAGGAAAACAGCTATGGTCTTTCAGCAATATGATCTATTTATTCATAAAACAGCCATTGAGAACGTCATGGAAGGGTTAGTCATTGCCCGTAAACATCCGAAAGATCAAGCCTATGACATAGCTCTCCAATTGCTGACAAAGGTTGGATTGCTAGAGAAAAAGGATGCCTATCCGCATCAATTATCTGGCGGGCAGCAGCAGCGAGTTGGCATTGCACGGGCACTGGCATTGAATCCAGAAGTCATTTTGTTCGACGAACCGACCTCCGCATTAGATCCTGAGCTTGTAGGAGAAACACTTGATGTCATTAAACAGGTAGCACAAACCGGAGTCACGATGATCATCGTCACGCACGAGATGAGCTTTGCCTATGATATTGCCGACAGGGTGATTTTTATGGAGGATGGGGTCATCGTTGAATCCGGCACACCAGCAGAAGTCTTTGAACAGACGAAGGAAGAACGGACAAAACAATTTTTAGCGAGATTTTCTTATCATCATTCATGAGAAAC
Organism: Bacillus safensis; assembly: GCA_030159235.1. Lineage (GTDB taxonomy): Bacteria > Bacillota > Bacilli > Bacillales > Bacillaceae > Bacillus > Bacillus safensis_B. Next base: position 471,954 of record BSBG01000001.1, read on the forward strand.
AAGTCGATCCATGTGGTCGGCTTGTTTGTGCGAAAAAAAACCAGTCTGTTCTAGCCTATTAGCTATCACACACTGGTTGCTCTCGTTAATTCAATTCCTTCAACTGATCAATATAAGCAAGTGCAGCCTCAAATTCTTCGTCCGTATAGCGCTGTTTGCTTTTAATGGTGAAGACCTTTTCCTTTACCTCATCTTCTGGCAGGTCATCAAAGTATAAAATCGTGGAGACGAGCTCTAGAAAACGAGACGATTGCTCGTTCATCTGCTGCGTCAGCACTTTAAGGTCAGGCATGTCCACTTCACACTGATCGAGAAATTCTTTCCCATTGTCCGTCAGCGAATAGCGATATTGATAGTATCCGCCCTTTTTTTCCTTCATTTCATCCAAGAATCCAAGGTTACACAACTCTTCAATTCTGAGCGTCAACTCCTCTGAATAGGGGCCATAAAAATGAAAATCGTATTTCTCGTAAAAAGGCAAATCTAGCTTTTTTGCTATGTAAATCATCTTTTGCAGCTTCTTCCGACCAACGATTTCTCCTGATTCAGAGAATACCTTCATCAACTTTGCATGTTCTTTCAACAAATTCCCGACATCTCCTTTTTCAGTACTTCCTTATCCCAATCCAAGCAGCTTCATGATCGCCTTCTTTTCTTCAGCTTTTTCCGACATATCTACAATTAAGTCCATCGGGAAATAAAGTTTATGATCGGTTCTTCGTTTACCGGAAATGGCGTCAACAATATCTGACTGTCTCGACAATTCTTTTATATGACCACTTTGCGTCAAAAGGTGGATTGGCAGCCTCTCTTCTTCCTCCCCTGGTCTGTAGAAGTCATAGGGCAGGTCAGAGGATGAGTCGACCACTAAATAATAGTCAGGATCAATTCCTGCCTCCTTGAACAAGGCGGTCAGCTTGAAATATTTCGTCATTTCTTCATTCGGATTAAACTCTGTATATTGGAACAATCGGCGGTTCATAAAACGGCGGCACAAATCAGCCAGCACGTGATCTTCTTCATCTTCCCACGCCTGAAAATAAAATAAGACAATGGATTCATCCAGCTTAATATAGTCCTCTGTGGTGACATTCCCCTCAAAAATTGAATAAAAATGAACAGGGGCATGTGTAAAAATATAACCCGTTTCATGCAGCTCTTTTGCACGATGAAGGATTTTCGTTAAAATGACTTCCGCACTGCGTGTCACCGGGTGGAAATAGACCTGCCAGTACATTTGATAGCGGCTCATAATATAATCCTCAACCGCATGCATCCCGCTCTGCTTCATCACAATTTGATCTTCTCTCGGACGCATCACGCGTAAAATACGTTCCATATCAAAGTGGCCGTAGCTGACGCCTGTATAATAAGCATCACGCTGCAAATAGTCCATTCGGTCGGCATCAATTTGACTTGAAATCAAACTGACCACCTGTTTGTTTTGATACGTTTTGGCAATGACTTCAGCCACATGCTTCGGGAAATCATCACTCACCCGGCGGAGCACTTCATTGACTTCGGTCTGTCCTAAAATAATATCTCTTGTAAACGATTCATGGTCTAAGTGGAAGACCTTTTCAAAGGAATGAGAAAATGGACCATGACCAAGGTCATGAAGCAAGGCAGCACTAAGTACAAGCTCACGCTCTCCTTCATCCCATTCAGGACGCCCTTTAAACACATCATCCACAATACGTCTCACAATCTCATATACACCGAGTGAATGATTGAATCGGCTGTGTTCTGCCCCATGAAACGTTAAATAAGTCGTTCCTAGCTGTTTAATTCGTCGCAGGCGCTGAAATTCTCTTGTTCCTATTAAATCCCATATTAATGCGTCCCGTACGTGAACATAGCGATGCACAGGATCTTTAAATACCTTTTCCTCAGATAATTTCCCTTTTGGATACGCCATCGTTTCGTCCCTCTTTTTTTAAGACGTGTTTCTATTATATCGGGTAACTTTTCCCGAAAACATTCTTGAATTTGCTGGTGAATGTGTTCTCAAAGATTGCATGGACGTAAAAAGCCCGACCTGACAGGGACGGACCTCTTTTTAGGTCGACTGAACACATTCAGTGACATTTATTTGACTTTTTTTTGAACCTTTTCGAGTAATTCATCTTCTGTTGGTGCGGATAATGGGCGATTGTTCACAAACGCAAAAGCCTTTTTTCGTCCTGGACCACAATACGATTGACAGCCGATCTCAATTTTTGCATCAGGATCAACCGATTTTAGTCGAGGCAATAACGTCTTTAGGTTCGTCGCATCACAATCGTCACATACGCGAAACTCATTAGCCATGGTCTTACGCTTCCTTTCAATGATGATACTTCATTCTATATGAAACAGCTGGACAACCAATCGTGAATAATATACCACCCAACATTGTACATCGAAGCGGCCGGAGTTGCAAGACGCATCGTCAGCGCAAAAGCTAGTATTTTCCACTATCCTTTTAGCAAACTTGTATAAACCTTCTTGAACTTGGCTAATCTAATACCATCAAATCATATGGGGGTTTAAACACATGTCAAAACAAAGACAAGATGCTTGGTCAGAGGAAAATGATCTCCTCTTGGCAGAAACCGTCTTACGTCACGTCAGAGAGGGCAGCACGCAGCTAAATGCGTTTGAAGAAGTTGGAGACAAGCTGAACCGCACCTCGGCGGCATGCGGATTTAGATGGAACGCCGTCGTAAGGCATCAATATGAAAAAGCGTTGGCACTAGCCAAAAAACAACGAAAACAGCGGATGCGCGCACTCGGCAATGGACAGCCTGCAAAAAAACGATTACTCTATCAGCCACAAGTAGAGGAAACGGTCCTTCAGGAGGAATTCTCACAGGAACTAGAGCCAGCACAGGAAGAAACCTTTGCACCCGCAGCTGAAACAGCCGAACAGCTTCAGTTTGTGGATCAAAGCTACAATGAAGAGTTAGCTAGTTTATCACATTTATTGTCTCAGGCTTCTCCGGCCGCAAATACCCCAGAGAAAAAGCCTGAAGCCAATCCATTTAAGCCACGTCAGGAGCTAACCATCGAAGATATCATTGATTTCTTACGCCGCTATGAAGGCGATGGACAGCAATCCACTGCCTTACGTATGGAAAACAGCCGCTTAAAACGAGAAAACAACGAGCTTTCTCATAAAGTCTCGCAGCTAGAAGCTGAAGTGAAAAAGCTTGAAAAGGATCAGCTCACGATTCAAGAAGATTATGAAACACTCGTCAAAATCATGAACCGTGCAAGAAAACTAGTTTTGTTTGAAGAGGACGATAATGCCGCACCAACCTTTAAAATGGACCGAAACGGCAACCTTGAAAAAATGGCAGAATAACAAAAAGTGCTCCCCATCTGCGGGAAGCACTTTTTTAAATATCCAAAAATAGCATTACACTAAAAAGAACATTCATCAAAAATACGAACATAAAGATATACCTGACCTGCCTCACCTGAAAATCACCAAATATAAAAAGATAAAGACCGGCAATGCCAAGTGTCAGTACAGGCTGAAGAAATGGTACTAAAAGCGAAATGCCATAGCCGGCTCCCATGATGACAGGAAGCCATAGTAAATAGAGGTAACCACCGTTTTTAGATTTCAAGAAACCTCTCCCTCTCTTTCTTCTATCGGCTTGATTTCAGGCTGGACAAACTTGAGTCCCACCATTGTATGGCCGCGTTTTCGTGATGTCCAGACCGCAATCGCTGGTTGATCGGTCAGAGATTCTGTGTCAATGGTGATCAGCACTTTCTCATGTAATTCAATGGAAGCCTCAGACTCGATTTTGCACCCAGATAAACTAATATCATGTATAATCACCGGCACCTTCTCTTCTAATCGGCCCTCAGAGGCCAGCGTGCCTGTCACCCCTTCCAAAGGTCTTCTCATCCATTTGCGCTGCAAGGCCTTTGGTACCTTCTTCGTTTCTCTTAAAAAGCGGAGAAACGTCCGAACAGCATAGGATTTTTTCTCACGATCCGTAATCGCTACATGCTCTCGTGTGAATAAGAAGCGGATCAGTGATAGATACTCTGATTTTTGTGTGTCAGTAAAAGCGACACCAACCATCAGCTGGTCTCCCTCTGGATGACTCCAAACCACGTCACACGCCACACTTTCATCCTCTGAAAAGATTAATTGCATGTTTCCTTGATTTAGAAAAGAAGCTTGATCCAATGGAATGGATAGACGCGCACCTGAATCACTCATATCTAACAGAAAACAAGCAATCGACTGATCTTGATGATCAGAACGAAGATGCCCCTCTTTTTCAATGATAAATCGCTCTGATTTCCGATAACGCGGACGATCAAACGCCACAATCAGTGCCATGAATAGGCCTGCACCGTTATAAAGCACCCAAAATATATTAATCAACGTGAGATCCGCATTCATCGTCCCCTCTACCTTCACTTCGTATCCTATTTTCACAAGGACAAGCAATGAGAGCAGCAAGAAGATTAAATGGGGAATCATCGTTTTCAAATGGAAATGTCTTTTGTCTGTTTGAATTCCCTTCGGTGTGACAAGAAATTCAACTCTCTTCTTTAGAAACAGCTCACTTAAAGCCACACCAGCTAGGTGAAATGCCATAGAGCTTTCGTAAATATGACTCCAAAACATACTTCTTTTTCGATTCGACACAAGTTTAAACGCTAAATACGAGCTAAAGAATGCCGGCAGCCAAAACATGAAAATGGACTGGAAATCCGCCCAGAAACTTTGAATACCAAACAATAAAAACAAAATCGGTGTAAGAATGTAAATCATTTTAAACAAACCGTTAAACCAATACACAATGCCGTCTAAATAAAGAACGCGCTGCATCACTGTTAAGCCATGAACCTTCAAAGGATTAAACTTACGGGCACACTGAATGTTCCCTCTCGACCACCGATCTCTTTGCTTTAACAGATCAAGCCAGCTTTCAGGTGCCAGACCGACGGCTAATACCTCTCCGACAGACACAGATTTGAACTTCCCTTGGAGAAGCATTCCGGTTGCCATGTCTTCTGTAATCACCCCAGTAGCAAATCCGCCAATTTCATCTAAGGCCGTTCTTCTAAATACAGTATTACTTCCGACATACATGACCGCATTAAACCGATCCTTACCAGCTTGGAGGGTTTGCATGAAGAAGTCCTGCTCATTTGGAATTCGATCCTTCGAGAACATATTATATTGAAAAGGGTCTTCGTTATAAAACGCCTGTGGAACTTGAACAAACGCAGTTGCTCCATCATGAAAGTAAGGCACTGTTTTTTCTAAAAAAGCTGGCAGAGGGACCATATCTGCATCAAGAGTGAGGATCAGCTCCCCATTCGTTTGAGACATCGCATGGTTTAAGTTACCTGCCTTAGCAAACTTGTTATCTGTTCTTGTCAGATAATGAACACCAAGCTCAGAAGCAAGCTGCTCTACAGCCTCCCTCTTGCCATCATCACATAAATAAATCTGGACGCTTTCCTTTGGATAAGAGAGATTCAAACAACCTGCAACCGTTCGTTTCAGCACCTCAATGGGTTCATTATATGTAGCTATGAAAATATCAACTGTTGGCAACCTTTCAAGATCACTGATCATGACTTGTTTCCGATTTGAAGGCTTCCAAACAAGTGTGTAAAACACAAGCAGCTGTAAAAACCCAATGCATTCACAGGCCACAAGCAAAATCCCCATCACAATATTAAATGTACCTTCATGCGGCAGTGTAAAGAAGAGACGCCAGCAAATATATGCGGCATTTGTTAACACACAAAGCACAATGGTGATTTTTTTCACAGTAGAAGCGATTGGTTGAATACGATACATCATATACAACACAGACAAAATGCAAAGCATGAATAGCGGGTAATACGTGGTGAATGATGACAACAAATTTCCCTTCTTTCTTACGCCATGAATGACCATCACATATAAAAATTCATAACAAAGGAGGGGATTCTTCTGTTAAATTGCCCCTCCGTACCTATTTGAGTGACCAAACTAACTAATTATTTCCACAATGTATCTAACTGATTTGAATAAAAATCAATTGCTTTTCGATAACTCAAAATAGCAGGATCTTTTGTCGTTTCAATTAAACAGTTCAGTAATATTTCCATCGCCTTGCTATGTTCTTTCAAATTATACAAAGTCATGGCATAGAACGTTTGAATGGCTTTATTATCCGGATAAGTTTCCATCCCTTTTAAGAATGTCTGTTTCGACTTTTCATATTCTCCTAACGTTCTGTACGTACTTCCTAACCTAGTAAAGCGTCTTCTAGTTCATCTGAAGACAACCCTAACTCGATAGCTCTTTCATAAAAAAAGACAGCCTTTCTTTCTTCTCCTAGCAGATCATAACTCCAGGCACATTGATAATGAATGGAGGCATCGTCTGGATACTCCACCACAAGGTGAGTGAGCATTTCATTTGATTCTCGAAGGTGTCCACTTTTCCGAAGTTCAATGGCTTTCACAAGCTTTGTTTCCATCATTTCACCTCTATGCTTTTCAAGATTAAAAGACTGATGTTTACGAAAACACCTTTTCATTCCGTTCAATCATCCGCGTCATGTTTTTCTCAAATTCAAGCTGTTCTTCTGCGTTCAGTCCTGATGCTGTCAGCTGATTACTAAGCTTTTGAAGCTCCTCTAGTAATAAACGCATAAGAAGCGTACAATCAATAGACTCACCAATTAATTCTGATAAAGATGCCATCGTATCCGGCTGTATATCAGGAAACACTGCCTTCACTTCTTGCCTCTTATCCTTTAAAGCGGCTTGATAAAAACGGCGGATCAAGTCGGCACGTTCCCGTCCGCTTCCATCGGCACACAAATAAATTTGCACAGCGACCCCACCACGTAATCTACGCTGGGAAATGCCTGCAAATTTCTTTCCATTGATACTTAAATCGTAGCTGCCTGGACAATAAGAGCCGACAATTTCATAGGCTTCAATGTCTACCTCATACATCGACAGCATCCGGCGGATTAAGTCCACCATCGCATCATATCCGCGGTCTATATCAATGCCCTTCTTTTGTTCCGCAAAGATCAAAGACACATTCAGTACACCTTCATCCAGCACCACAGCAAGACCGCCTGAGTTGCGCACAATCACACGATATCCCTCTTCCTCAAGCAGCTTTACACCATCTTGAAGAAATGGAAGTCTTGTATCCTGAATCCCAAGCACAATCGTATTGTGATGCACCCATGAACGGGCTGTCGCTGGTGAAAGGCCCTTCCCTACCGACGCGCAAAGCGTATCATCCATCGCAAAGGATTGCTTCGGGTCTACATAAAGACCAAGGCTGGACTGATCTATGATTCGCCATTTCGGCTGTGTCAGTAACTCAATAGGTTCATTTTTCATCTCCTGCATATCCTCTCGTTCATAAACTGTGTATA
>BSBG01000001.1:479460-837616 GCA_030159235.1 Bacillus safensis
ATTCGCCATTTCGGCTGTGTCAGTAACTCAATAGGTTCATTTTTCATCTCCTGCATATCCTCTCGTTCATAAACTGTGTATATTATACCATGGAAGGAGCACGGGATGAATGGAGAGAGATTATCAAAAAAGCTCCATGACATTTGGCGTCACAGAGCGTTTCAGCTGGATGATTTGGTTTTCTTATTCTTGCCTTTCACGAAGAAATAAACAGCAGCGAACAAAATGACAGGTATCCCAATAATAATGCCAGCAGCGATAAATGTGTTCCAAGGCAATGTGATCATCTCCTTTATTGGATTACGCTTCTATGTTAAAGCCCTCACTCACCCATTTCAGAAAGTTTTCGGTCAAGAGCTCTGCATGCTGAGGGTCTATTACACCATCATCTACCATCCACACCTTTTTCTCCTCTTCAGCCAGCCGCATGAGAAATACTTGTCCGCCGCCATCGTCGCCAATCGCCACATAGCCGCTTGCATACTGCTGAACCTCCCACGTTGCATTGCGTTCCACTATGTCTTCCGTCCCGTATAACAGAATATCGCCGCCAACGGAACATCCATTTGTCTGTTTCAGCAAGGCCTTATAAGCATGAGGCAGCACCATGTTTAGTTGGGATTCTGCCTCTTTGATGTGTATGTCACTTGCTGGTTCGTTCACGTGTAGATTTCGAATTTGAGGTAAATTGAGCATTGTAAGAGCCTCCTCTATGTTAAGCTGCTGTTTTTTTCATGACCATTTTATACATCCGAAGGAGCATCTTTAAAAGAAAATAGAAAATAGCCACATCGAGGATAAAACCCCACACTAGAAATTCAAAAGCATGATGTCCGTGCAGAACTAGCCAATCAATAGGGAAACCGCGATATTCAGCATCCGAGAAAGAAACTCCTCTCAGCAAAGCTGTTCCTATAACAATCAAAATACTGATACTTAATAGCCAATTGGGTGTTTTTTTGATTTTGCGTTGTTTATGTTCCATATGCATTCCTTTCTCTGTTTTGCTTGATATTTTCATCATTTCTCTAGATTTCACTAATACATTTTACCATTTTCTAGAACTACAGACAGCCATTCTATCTATTAATTTCTTTTAGCAAACTCTCTGCTTTATGTAATTCATCTAGAAAGGGATTTAAATAGTCATTGTAACTATCCAAATAAGCTCTCACCCCGCCAATGATCAAAATCTTTTGGAGATCTTCATTGTTCTGGATGATCCTTTGTGCATCCTTATATCTTTTGTATATTAATTGGAGGATACCTTGGTTGATTTCTTGGGAATAGTCTTTTTCTAGGATGTTGATGACCGTTTGGATTTGTTTCGTTAGTTCTTCATTTATCATATAACTCTCCTATTTTTCAAAAGTTTTATTTAGATCAGTCGATTGGGCGTTTACTAACTTCATAAGTATAAAAAAGACCCTCTTACACGAGGGAATGGATTTTAAAATTCTAAGATGTCAATTGTTACTTCTCTGTTAATTCCCATACTATTTGGCCATCTACCAAAATTTTATTTGGTGGATCATCATAAAGAGATATCTCAACTAAAGAGCTTTTCCCTTGAATTAACCAATTGTATACACTACCACTATTTTCATCAGGATGTGATTGAATATTATCTACTTGGAAAGCGGCAGCGATATATTCCGTAAAATTAATATCCTCTTCATCTAACATGTTGTCTGTTTCAAAAACTGTATCTAGTTTTCCTAAGATTTTCAATCCACTATTCCATTCCAATATTATATCTTTTTTTTCATACTTTATTAATGTTCCAATCAAAGGATCATAACTCATTTTTTCCCTCCAAATCATCATATTAAGGCCTCGCTGGTACGATGTGAGCACCATCTTTCCCATAATGAATCATTCCCTTAGTAGTCTCTTCATACTTTCCAGTATCAATATCATAGTATTTTCCTATCGCTTCGCCAAAGTCTATCCTTTCTTTATTCTTACCCAATTCTTTGCCTGTCCCAGCATAATTATCCAGCAATTCTTGTGCCTTTTTATTATCTCCGTAAAAAATGCTTTTCTTTTTTCCATTTGCTACTTCTTGCTTGTAATTTGGCGTTTCTGGAATGTGTTTTTCTTGGGCTCCTGATTTTACTTTTACAGGGAAACCATTTACTGCACGGTACGGCCCTTTTGGTACGGATTGTTTACCGTAAGTAGGGGTTTTAATTCTCTTCACATTCTTCCCTTGATCCACCTTAAAAACATATCTCCCAACCTTCACTATTTTCGTGATTGGGATGATAGAGGCTGCGGATAGGACTTGGTCTGTGCTGCTGATGTTTTGGCTGGTTTCTGGGTCTTTGCCATTAACAGCTCGGTAGCCGTCGTAGATGCCGCTGTATTCTAGGACGATGTTTTCGGTGGTTGAGACGACTTGACCATCTAAAATGCGTTTAGCGTTGCCCCGGCTGCGACTTTCTGGAATTATATCGACTTCTTCTATTCTTACTTCGCCATTTGCGATATACGTTCGGATGATTTGTTTATTGGCGTAAACAGTGTATCGTCCGCCAATAAAATCTATATCGGATGAGTCGGTGAAGACTTCATCTGCGATATCGAATTCTTTTAACTTTTTAATGCCTTTGACGTTGTATAGTTTACCATTTACGACCCTAATGTCTCTATGAATCTTGTTTTTCCCGTTCACGGCTTCCCTTTGCAATGTCGTAAGCGATGGATCGTTTGCTGTGACTTGTTTACTGATGTTTTTATAGGTGCCATTCCGAACCATCGTCTCCACATGCGCCCGTTCTTTATCCCTCAGTTTCTTCAGCATAATCATCATCGGATTGTCTTTCGGGTTGTCTATTTTGTCATTCATTCCACTGATGGTGCTGCTTACTTTTTCTTCTTTTTTATCTTTGAAAATAGATCCCTTTTGATAGCTTGTGATGTCGATTTTTGGGCCGGTGAACATGGTGCTCAAGGTATTTATGTATTGCTTCATTGTTTGAAGGGAGCTTTTGGTTTCATGTAAAGCACTTGTTTGCTCTCTGTCAAATGCATGAAGCAGGCCAATGGTTCTTGAGGTTTCGAGCCATGCTTTTTGATAGGCTTGCTGAAACGCTGATTCGTCTACACTTGGCAAATGAACAATATGACCAACCTTGCCGATGGTGTGGTTCACATCTGATAAGATGTCAGAAATCGTACGTTCGGCTTTCTTTAACCCTTGATCAAGCTCGTGTTCGATAAATGCTTGTGATATAAAGCCATGCTCGTTTGATTCTAGGGCATGAAGAGCCTGCTTTGTGTTTTTAAGCGCAGCGCTGTATTCTTCCATGACGACCTGAAAGAATTGCAGGAAGGGAATATGACATTCCGTATAAAAAGCGCGGATGGCTTGTCCCGCCTCTCCCTTTAGAGCGCCATCGAGTGAAATGATGTGATTGATTTGTTTTTCTATGGAACGGATTTGCTCTGACTGCTGTTTTAATGTATTCAGTGTTTGATCAATTCCGTTTATTAGCGCAAAGGCGTCAAGGGTTTTCATTGCAATCTCCTTTATTTTCTTTTACTGCTGGAAGCAAGCGCCTTGTCCGTTTCAATCATGGTGTTCACCGCTTGTTCAGTTTGTACAAGCTGTTTCTGAAGGATGCCTATATAGGATGTACTTAATTCGTTCAGCTGTTGATTGATCTTTTCTAATGTGTCTGCCGTCACGAGCTGATTTCTTCCTTTGATGGTTGTTGGAAGTGCTGTATTCATTTGAGCACCTGATTGTTTTGCATGCTGTAATACTCGTTTGACCTGACTGGCATCTATTTTAATTTCTCTACTCATGTGACTACCCTCTTTTTTCTTCCAGTTGTTTCTGTTTTTCTATCTCTATTTTTCTTTCAACCGAATGAATTTCATGTTCTAACGAATGGATCTCTGATGTTAGATCACTGATTTTCTCATCAATTCGATTTAATAAATTGGTTAGCTGTACACCTTTGATCTCTTGACTGGCGGAAGCCATTTCGTCTCGAATGTCATCAAACGTGTCTGCCAAATGGCCAAACCATGTGTGTGATGTCAGGTTTGGATGAGTGATTTTCTTGCTGGCATCTGACAGGGTTGATTTTGCCTCTTTGATTTCTTTGCGGCACATGTTGAGTTCGATGATTTGTTCTTTTTTTATAGATATATCTGCCTTTAACGAATACAAGGCTGCTTTATAACCAATGATTGCTCCAGATATGGTCAAACACCTCTATTCCTTAAATATTCCTCCGTTATGTTACCATTCACTGGCACAAGAGGCATATGATTGAAAGTGAATTGACCAAAAAATGAATCCTATGTATTGGGTTTTAATACCTATTTCACACGCAAAAAAAGCTGAATCCAGTAAATGAATCCAGCTTCTCATACTTATTTAAGCGAATCACCCGCTGTTGCTGATGGATGATCGCTAAATGAGGTGTCTTTCTTTTCAGGAATATAATTGAGAGAGAAACCAACAAGACTAAAACAGGCACTTAACACCAGCGTTGGGTTTTTGAATAGGTTCGTGCTTGCAATGATCATATCTCCCTTTTGCAAGAGAATCCCTAGTATTTGACCGAATACCAACAAGGCCCCTGACGTTAAGAAAAGAACAAGCAGCACTTTAAATAATAATTCCATTAATGCTCTCATGTGTTTCTCCTTTCTATACTGGAAGTATTCCCATTCCGATAAGCCAGCCAATTCCAACGATCGGCAGCATATAGTAGAGAATCAGCGGTATAAACGTTTTCTCCGGTTTGGCTCCTGCAAGACCCGAAGCAATAAAGATCGATCCTGATGCAGGCGGGGAAGCGCCTTCTGTTGACGAAAAAGCAAGAATGGCGACAACAGCCACAACAGGGTCCACACCGACTGAAACTAAAGCTGAAAATGAGACAAGTCCAACAGCTGTTAACGTGGCTGTTGAAGATAGTGGTCCAGCCACCAGCGTGACAAGAACACCAACAATGAGCACCATGAGCCACTTCGGAATGGTAAGTACTGATGTGATTTGCGTCAAATCTTCTGCCAATCCTAATTCAGCAAGCACCTGACTAGCCGCAACAGCAAACAGCATCAAGGCACCGATCGTTGTAAACTTAGGAATGGCCGACTTGAAAAACTGAGACCAATCAAGTGCAGAGGCCTTTTTTCTCCCAATTGTTAAACTAATTAACATCATAAGAATCGGAATCCACGTAATTAACGAAATTTGATCCATTGCCTCTGGTCCGATGTTTGGATTACTTTTTAAGTAGTTTGCCAGCGGACCTATTGTGATAATGATAGGAATCAAGGCACCGAAAAAAATAAAGATCGACTTCCACCCTTGTTTCACAGCTTCCCTAAAAGGAAGAATATCATCTGGCGGCATGGCCTGAATTTTATTCTTTTTCACCAGAATATACACAAGAATAAATCGGTATACGACTTGATACAGTCCTCCTATTAAAAGCGCAATATATAAATCCCCCTCAGAAACAAGGGCTGCAATTGGTGCAAACCCGAGCATGATAAACATTGAAGAGTTCGGAGGGAGTGCCGCCCCAAGTCCACCATTCCCTGCTAAAATCGTGGCTGTATGGGTTCGGCTCCACCCAGATTTAATCATCCAAGAGGCCGTGATAGAGCCAGTAGCAGCTGTGTTTGCCGAATTTGAACCCGAAAGAGCACCTAAGACTGCTGAGCCTAACGTACTCATATAAGCCGCTCCACCAGGTAGTTTGCCAACAACCGAATTCAGGATTCGTAAGAGTGCATGAATTAATTCCAACTTTTCGATTAAATAGGCCATGAATACAAATGCGACGGCTGCATAAAGCACCTCATATGTGGATGCAAATATTAAACCATCCCAGAAAAGTCTTAACGCATCCAATCCGCCAAATAATGTGGTTGAAATAAAGCCTAATAGCATGGCTTCTCCCATATTCCGTTTCACGACGACATTCCATATAATGATAACAGCTATGAATACAATCAACGCAATAAAACCCATATCGTTTTTTCGCCTCCCCTTTGTTAAATAAAACGCTTACATTTTATTACCCTTGCTGCATCACGTCTATGACTTCTTCCCAGCTGGCTGGCTTTTTCCCATTAAACCGTTCAACGAATTGAAACTCTGCTAATCTCTCTAGCTTCTGTTGTGCTGCACGAGACATGCTGGCATCAATATGAGCTGAATCCAGCATTTCAATAGAGCCAAGAAGCTCGATCGCTCGTCGTTTTGCATGCAATGCACTCCCCGTCACAAGACGATTCATGGTCTCTTCAAAACTTTTGCTATCCATTGTATCGCTTAGTGAAGCAATCACTTGATGATCTACATTATACTTTTTGGAAATTTCCAAAAATTCAATCATGAGACCAACGATCCCCTTCATATAAATGCTTCTGATTAGCTTTAAGGCCGAAGCATCTCCTGGCTGGTCACTGATTTTTGTGATATTCATACCATAAGCATTCATTACTTTCATGAATTGGTCCGTTCCACTACCGCTCGCAGTGATCGGAACCTTGTGTTTGTTGACTGGAAGAGGCCCTAGCATGGCGGCATCTACAAATAGAGCTTTTTGTTTTTCAATTTCGTTTGCCACTTGTTTTTTGATGTCTGGTGATGATGCCGACACATCCACATATAGTTGATTCTTTTTCAAACTTCCCGTTACAGATTGTGCCACTTCTAAGGTTTTATTCGCTGGCACAGCTGCAATCACAATATCAGATTTCTCAGTGACTTCGCTGATACTGCTGGTTAATTGAACTCCTGTCTGCGATGCTTTTTCTTTCAACGCGCCAGCTAATTTCTCATTTTGTAATAGTACATCATACGCGTAAAATTGATCTAATCCTTCTGTTTTCAATCCCGTTGATAGCTCATATGCTGCTTCTCCATAACCGATAAAGCCTATCTTCATCACCGATTCTCCCCTATCCCTGAAATTTTTTCATTCTGCCTTCCAGCCATGCCGGTGCTAAGAGACTGATGTCTTGCTTTCCTTCGTCCACATACTGTTGAATCGTTTTTAATCTCTGATTTTCATACGCTTGTTTCTCTTCCGCTAGTGTCAGCAGGTGTTCCGCTTTTTCCTTTGGAACAATGACGACTCCATCATCGTCAGCAATGACTAAATCACCTGGTGCTACTTTGACACCACCGCACGAGATGGTTTGATTCAATTCCCCAGGCCCATCTTTAAAAGGTCCGTTTGGCATAAATCCCTTACTGTATATTGGAAAAGCCAGCTCCTCTAAAGAGAGTTTGTCGCGAACAAGCCCGTCAATCACGATTCCTTCTATTCCTATAGCCTTTGCTGAATGGGCCATCAATTCCCCTAAATATGCATGACCCTTATGGTCTTTTCCATCAACGATCAGTACATCTCCTTCTTTAGCAGAGTAGATCGCTTGATGAAGAAATAAATTATCCCCTGGCCGTAAGCTAACGGTAAAAGCTGTCCCTACTATATTCATGCCTCTTGCAACAGGTTTAATTTGATGATCCATCGCTCCGGTGCATCCCATCACATCTGACAGCAAGGTCGAGTTCAGTTTTTTTGCCCGATCAATGAGATCATTTGACACGTAATGAACAGTACTCATTTTTCCATCATCCCCTTAGAGTTATATTCATGACATCTAGTTTATCAAAAGTAATATTCATTACCTTCGTGCTACGATCATACCACCTCGTTTTTATTTAGTAAAGCGCTTTCATAAAAAAATAAAATAAAAAAATGAGTCACCACACGACTAATGTGTTGTGTGGTAACTCATTTTCGTTAACATATGATTGATTTGATCTAAACGTGGTTTTGTCCTTTCAGGATCATTGATGGCTAAGGCACTTAAAATGTAATCTACGATAAAGATAGCAGATACGACAGAGTTATGAGAACCAACACTTGCTGAGGAACATGGTAATACATATTGTGCATACTTGGTTAGTGGAGAGCTGTAGCTGTCTGTAATTAAAAGCACTTCCACCCCATATGACTTCGCTGCCTCCAGAAAGTCCTTCAAACGCTTTGCATAGCGAGGATAGCTGACCGCTATAATGAAATCATCAGAATGAAAATGAACGAGATCATCCACCCAGTCGCTTTTGTCTGCATCAATATATTGACAGTTCCCCAATAGCCGATTGATTCCGAGTGACAGATACTCACCAACAGGTCTTCCACTTCGGACACTTGTACACAGAACCTGGCGGGAGCTGGCTATTTTTTCAACAATATGCTGAAAGGTTTCTTCCGTGATATTGTCTAATGCATACTGGATATTTTGAAATTGCAGTTCGACATGGTTATGCAGGAGCTTACTCTTATTTGAATGCTTTAAGTTCGCTTCAAGTCTCGTTTGCGGGGCAGCTTTATGCTTCATATTGGATTGAAGCTCTTTTTGAAGCTCAGAGAAACCGGAATACCCTACAGCAGTAGAGAATCTCATGATGGTAGCTGTACTCGTCCCTACTTTTGACGCCAATTTATCTACAGTTAAAAAAGCGACCTCCATTGGGTTTTGGACGATATAATCTGCAATTCTCCTCTGTGCCTCGGTTAATCCCACGACCTTATGCTGAAGCTTATGTATTAAATCTTCCATTATAGCACCTGCCCATTCTATCGGCTTTATCTACGATCAGATTGTTTTCTTTTCCCCCTATATTGTACACATTTGTGATTAAAAAAACAGCCAGCACGAATCTAGCGTACTGGCTGCCTTCATATCAAATTATAGTGCTTGAGCTGCTGTGATCAGCGCAAGGTTGTAAACATCTTCGGCATTACAGCCTCTAGAAAGATCGTTTACTGGCTGGTTTAAGCCTTGCAGGATTGGGCCTACAGCTTCAAAGTTACCTAAACGCTGTGCAATTTTGTAGCCGATGTTTCCAGCTTCGAGGCTAGGGAAAACAAATACGCTAGCATCGCCTTTGATCACGGAATCTGGCGCTTTTTTCGCTGCTACTGAAGGAACGAAAGCTGCATCGAATTGGAACTCTCCATCAAGTACAAGCTCAGGTGCCTTTTCTTTTGCAATGCGAACTGCTTCAGATACTTTTTCTGTTTCGTCTGATTTAGCTGAGCCTTTAGTAGAGAAGCTAAGCATTGCCACACGTGGTTCGATATCGAACATTTTAGCTGTGTTTGCACTTTCGATCGCAATTTCAGCTAGATCTTGGCTGTCTGGAGCAATGTTGATTGCACAATCAGCAAACACATACTGCTCTTCGCCTCGAGCCATGATGAAGACGCCAGATGTTTTCTTTACGCCTTCTTTTGTTTTAATGATTTGAAGTGCTGGACGCACTGTATCAGCAGTTGAGTGTGCCGCACCGCTCACAAGTCCGTCCGCAAGACCTTTATATACAAGCATTGTACCGAAGTAGTTTTCATCTAGTAATGCTTTTCTTGCTTGCTCTTCTGTTGCTTTGCCTTTACGTCTTTCTACGAAAGCTTGTACAAGCTCTTCAAAACCTTCATATGTATGAGGATCATACACGTCGACACCATCAAGTGTAAGACCTAATTCTTTTGCTTTTGCTTCAACTTCTTGTTTTTTACCTACAACAATTGGCTGCAATACTTTGCCATCTGCTAGTTTTTGAACGGCTGTGAGAATGCGTTCGTCCATTCCCTCAGGAAAAACGATCTTTACTCCTTTACCTGCAACCTTTTCCTGAACTGTTGAAAAAATATCTGCCACTACAATACCCTCCTTGATTTTACAAAAAAAGCGTTCTCTTTTAAGCATACTCTTCTTCTACTTAAATTCAAACTACCAACTTACATTATAGCGCTTACAAATTAAATTCTTATTTTTCAAACTAATTTAATCAATTTTATTAAAAGCCGTTTTCTTCGTTCAAGTTTTGATCACATCTTCCTTTGGACAAACTATGTTATAGTTGGAACAGATGGAAAACTGTAAATAGGAGTGAAAGAAATGAGCGAACAACATACAACAAATGAAGCAGCTCAAACACTAGATGGCTGGTATGCGCTGCATGATTTTAGAACGATCGACTGGACAGCATGGAAGCTGCTGACAAGTGATGAGCGCCAAGCGATTATTCATGAGTTCACAGGTCTATTGGAAAAATGGAAAACATCTGAACAAGATAAGGCTGGAACCCAAACAATCTATAGTATTGTCGGCCAAAAAGCAGATATTATGCTCATGATTTTACGTCCGACAATGGCAGAACTCGGTGAAATTGAACTCGAATTCAATAAGACACGACTAGCAGAGTTTACGATTCCAGCTTATTCGTACGTTTCAGTTGTTGAGCTCAGCAACTACTTAGCAGGAGGCGGAGATGGCGGAGATCCATACGAGAACCCGCATGTACGTGCACGTCTATACCCAGAGCTCCCTTCTTCTCAATACGTGTGCTTCTATCCGATGGATAAAAGACGTTCTGGCAATGACAACTGGTACATGCTCTCCATGGATGAGCGTAAATCCCTCATGAGAAGTCACGGCTTAATTGGCAGAAGCTATGCTGGGAAAGTAAAGCAGATCATTACAGGTTCTGTTGGTTTTGATGATTATGAGTGGGGCGTTACCCTTTTCTCTGATGATGTGCTTCAATTTAAAAAATTGGTTTATGAAATGCGCTTTGATGAAGTCAGTGCACGCTACGGCGAATTTGGTTCCTTCTTTGTCGGAAACCGATTAGCAAACGAGCAGTTGGCGTCTTATTTCCATGTATGATAAACTCTTAAGGCTTCGGATCTCTCCGAAGCCTTTTTATGTATTTTTTTAGAAAGGTGATCACCTTATGAAAAGCTTCTCCGTCGCTATTTTTGCATTAACACTAGGTGCGTTTTCGATTGGCATGACTGAATTTGTCAATTAGGCTTCTTCGTTGCTCTCTTAAAGCTCCCATTTCTTAAATAAGACACAAAATTAGTTACTCCAATGGGAAGATCGATGATGTATATAGAAGGTAATGCTATTTTTACATCACCTTTAGCCGAATTAATTTGCATTTGAGTCAAATACATACTGGTGAACAGAAATGAATATCTCGCAAATCTATACCGATAAACTTTTCCTGATGTTCTTTAAACAAGAACATTAACAATTTTTTGGAAAAATTCTTTCCTATTTATGCTATGATAAACTATACATAAAATTTGGAAAGAAGGTTTAGCTTTTGGAATGGCAAAGATGCCCTAGGTGTAACAGTAATCGTGTCGGGAAAAGGGGAAGAAACGCAGGCTGCCTAGCAATATTACTCATGTTATTTATTTCTTTTTTCATCTCATATGTCATAACAAATTTATTGTTCTTTTCTATTTTTTTAATAAGGATTGGATTGTTTGTCATCATATTTATTTACTTGATCAAACTACGAGAAAAGATATTCGGTTACTTGTACTGTAAAGACTGCGAGCTATCCTTTAAGCCTCGAAGTAAATCTAACGAAAAAACACTTTCATAAATCTGGGAGTGTTTTTGTTTTTCTCGAAAAATACTCTTGTGACTTTTAAGAAGGAATACAGCAGATATTGAGGGTTTAGGGAGTACCAAATCACCTTCTATTCTCTTTGAACATCAGTTTGAGTCTTGACATGTAACTTACGATAATAAAGATTATTTAAATTGGAAAAGAAAGTGAATGGATTTCCCTCTTATTTTCAGCCCTTAGTATGTTCTGTTTCATTAACAATTCGTACCAATCACCGATCATATTAGCAAAAAATAGACTTGTTACTTTTCCGTCAAACAAACCTCTCAATTTATTTTCACTATCGCAGACCCAATAGGAAATTTAAAGATTTTATGTTTAAATGAGTAACGAGAATCACCATAAAGACAACAAAGAAGTATAAGAAATAAAAAAACGATTTATCGGCTCGGTGGTAAACAAACAAAATCAGTGGTACGATATTGAAGAGATACATAAATATTCATAAGGGTTCTTTATCATTTCTTTCAAGGAGGCAAGAAAAATGTCATTCTGGCTACTTACAACTATCCTTACAGTTATTATATTTGGCATTTCTCTAATATTTAAAAAAAGAAATTCTTCTTTACAGTATGGATTTCCAGCAGCTTTAATGATGGGAAGTATCATCTTATTAATCATAAGTTTTTTTGTCGGAAGATGGGAAGGCTTAGGGTTAGGAGCGATCAGCGTTTCTTTGTTAATATCATCTGTTATCGCTTTAATTATTACCAGCATTTCTGGATTTTTTAAAAGTGAACAAAAAAATGCCTAGCTTGAATAGCTAGGCATTTCTTCTAACAACCTTTTGGTCCGAAATATAATCTGATTGCAAATGTAGCCCAAGTGATTTCGTTTCTCACACACTTGATAAGCATTGAATCACATTTACAATTTTTTGTTTTACTACCGTAACAACGATCATGTAACACGCAGCAGCTATCCGTATAGTTAATTGGCTTTTTACCTCCATGTTTCAGCCCATAACCACAGTTTCCTCCGCAATGTTGATATCCTCCAGGTAAACATCCATTGGAAGTCCACCAAGCTTTAGTGATAGCTACACCAGTTTTCTCTTTAGGTTCAGCGTAGTTTTCTGTATCTTGTGGAACATAATTAGGGTCATCCGGCAAAGGCTCGGTTATATCTGGTAATTCAGTATCGGGATAATCAGTGTGAATAGTATCAATTTCAAGTTCGCCTTCAGAAGTAAATGAAATCCCTAGTAGATGACGTGAGTCAGCTTCATCAAGTGTTAAAACTTGACCTTGTAATTTGAAACTCTCAGGTACATCAAGGTCTTTAAGCTCACGGTAAACAATCCGTGCTGTTTTGCTTTCGTTGCCGAGAACGATTTGACTAGCTGAAACAACATAGTCTTTTTCTAATTCAATATCTCCTTTATATCCGTATTCAATAAGCAACTGTTCCTTTGTTAAATCCTCATTACCTATAAGGCCATTAATCGCCTCTAGTAACTCCTCAAATTTACTAGAGTTAATTGCACGTTCTTTAAATTCCTCTAGTTCTTTACCTTTCAAATAAATGCCATTGATTGTTTGCAAATACTCCAACTCCTTTTAATTTTATAAGTGGTATCACCACCGTTATCTATAAAGTGAATTGGATATGCCAAAAGTACATTCTCCTTTTAAAAAAATTCAAATATTCTTTTGTGCTTCTTTTTGTATAGCAAACTCCCAAAAGCCTGGTACCTCCTGATCGTTTATGAAATTAAATCTATCAAGTAACTTTAGCTTAATATCTTGTTCAAAGTCTTCTCTCTCCTGATATGAAACATTGTATAAACATTTTTTGATAAGGGGGGTTAACATTTGTAATAATTCTTCTTGTTCAATTTGAGTTATGTTTTCATGTTTACAAAAAGAGTCCATTTCAGTCCTCCTAATTTTTAAGACTAATAGTGCTTTTTAATCTGTTGAGACTTCTCTTATGAATGTTATTGATATTTTGTTTTGAATCTCCTAAAAAAGTTGCTATGTCTTGAAGAGATAAGCCTTCTATATACATTAAGTTCAATACTTTTTTTTGCTTCTTATTTAATTTGGTATAAGCTTGGTATAACGTTGGATCTGTAATGCATTCTGTTAAATTTACACAAGTAGTTGTAAAGGGCTCTTCTACGGGATCTGGAATTGTCTCAGTTCGTGTAGTTTTTTCATCCTCATTATTTAAAGGAGCATCTAATGTAAGTAAGAAACGCTGCTTAATCTTTCGATCTTTTTTATCAAAATCAATTGAAGATATCCTAATCATGGTGCTGAAATATTTAAGCATTCTTGCCTTTTTATAAAACACTTTGAACTTTCTATCTAACAATAAATGATTTTGTTCATTTGGATTTTCAGTCACCTCTTGAAATAATTGTTGATTTTCGGGATCAGCAAGAAAACGTTTTACAATCGGCTCATTTAAAAAATCGAAATTCAATAAAGTTTGACTCAAAAAAATCACCTCTATTTTTATAATGAATTCAGCCCACAAAAAGTAAACGGTTCAATTAAACATAAGGAAACATATGTTCTATTTTATGTGAATTTATCACCACTTTCAATAATCTTTATAGTAAATTTAAGGTAAATTTAAATAATCTATAATGGACCGTTTACTTTCAATCTATTAGATGCATTAGTTTACTTAAATGGCAGCATAGCCAAGGGGTAAGGCAAAGGTCTGCAAAACCTTTATCATCGGTTCAAATCCGATTGCTGCCTTTTAGAAATAAATAAAAGGAGAATGATTATGAATCCAAAAGTCGTTATTTATACAGCAAAAGGTTGTAGTTTTTGTATCAAACAGAAGGAATGGCTAGATAACCATTCGATTGAATATAAAGAAAAGAAAGTAGAATTTGAAAAAAACAGACAAGAGTTATTAGAGAAAAAAGTATTAGGTGTACCTTATACAGTTATTAAGATTGAAGATGAACCAAATGAAATTACGGTAGCCGGTTTTAAATTAAATAAGTTAGAGAGTCTTTTACTGGAGGATTAATAATGGAACAGTTTGAGCGCTCACTAGAGCATTATTCTCATTTGAAACAAGAGTTAATAAAAACAGCACAAAAGCTTAACTCGTGTGACTCTGAAGAAAAAGAGATGTATCAAGAGATTGCCCTTTGCTATAGTAAACATCTAAAAAAAATGAATAAACTTTTAGAAGAAAAGTATGGATTGAATCTATGTTCTATCGAAACATAAAACACCCCCATTCTCTTAGAGATGGGGGTGTTTCATTTGAATAGAAACAGACATTGATACTCATGAAGTCAGAAAGAAAATCACAGTATTGACTTTGTATGTGAGCATTTTGGATACGTTGTGCAACCATAAAACGAACGGCCAGAATGCCTATTCTTTTTACTGACCATTTCAGCACCACAAACACACTGGATCGGCTTTGCCTTTCCTTTCTGCTTGAATTCACTAGCTGTCATGCTTACTAATAAATTGAGTGCTGTCATTAGTTCAATGAGTTTGTATCTATCCAAAAGCTTAACATCATTGCTTTCAGCCAGTTCTCGCGCACCTTTAGTATAAAAGTTGTTCGTGATTACCCAGGACTCTTCAGCCTTATAATGATTTTTAGCGGCCACTATTTCCTGAATCGCTTTTATACCGACCTTAGCTTTTTGACGCTTTGCTTGCACTACGATCTTTGCTCCTGATTTTTTTATGATAAAATCAGCCCCAAAATCCTTCCTTTCAGGTGTCACCTGAACCTTATAATCATTTGCCCTAAACATATACGCAAGATATTGCTCAAACTGAAAATCATCCATATAGCCAATATCCTTAATGCCGGACTTTACGAATTTTCTCTTGTTTTTGTTCTTTGAAGGATAGCTTGCAACATGATAACAAACACCTATCATTACAATCACGGCAAATACAATAAACAAGACATTCCAGGTGTTAGGTAGTTTCAATAAGATATTTGTCCTCACCAAAATTGACTCCTCCTATTGTAAAGAAAGAAAAAACCTCCTAAATAGGAAGTTTATCTTTGCTCAGCAAATTCCACTCTTTTATTTTCAAAGCTATAGACTATCAATTGGCTCCAAGCTTTCCCCTTGCTTGACTTTAGTTTCATTTTTACAGTAGACCCATTGAGTAATTTGGCTGCTTCCTTTAGCGTAACTTTTTTCTACCCCCATTTCTCCAAGTTGTTTTTAAACAAAAACTATAAGCCTTAAAATTTTTAAGAATAGATTTTCCACACTGTTTACATGTTGCTATTACTTCTCGTTCAACAGTTATTGTCTTTACGTTGTTCTTAATAGCAGAATAAGTTTTATTGACAAATTACTTCAATTCCATGCAAAAATCTTCTTTCGTCATTTTGCCTGCTTCAACTTCCGACAGCAATGACTCTAGATATGCTGTTACATGCACCTTCGTAAGTAGATAATCAACCGGCATCATCAATTTTTGGTGAAGCTGCATACGCAGTATTTTTCTTGAAAAGATTGAATAAAAAAGACAGTTCAAATGCATACTTTCAATCTATTCATCAATAACTAATTCTTAATTTTTTACCATTATTAATTAATTTTCCCAACGAAGCCTTCTCCCTTTTTCAATTGACTAACATGTACAATACTTTCTCATCCATTTCTAAATAGCCCTCATTATTAACCCAAAATGTTTCTATTCCCCTAGCGTATAATTAGTGATTGGGTTAGCATTTGTGGTTAGCATTAAAGAAGCAATAACAATTAAACTTAAAACAATCAATAAACGCCTTAATAATAATTTCATATACGTATCCTCACCCTTTTAAAAAAAAGAGTATTCCTTTTTAAGAAATACTCTTTTTTCTTGCTATTTATTTAGTTCATTCCATGTCACGTCAAGTTCACCTTCACCGTTACCACCATTATTTTCAATATTGCCACCACCAGTTCTTTTACCGTTAGAGGTAGAATTTATTAGGCGATTTTTTTGATTCTCTTTGGGCTAGTTGAACTAGAATTAATATTGTGATTTTTCTTGTTGGAATATTTTGATTTAATTGGTATAGAAACATTGGAATCATTATTAGATTTATTTGAACTGTATCCATTTTGGACTTTCTTATTGCTGCTAGGAGTTTGTTCTTCGGTATTACTAGTATCGCCTTGATTACTTTTCTCATTGCTAGTCACAATGTTTTTCTGTTCAACTTTAGTTTTTGTTTTGACATAATTTTTTTCAAGTTTCACTCCAGCTTTTAATGCTTTTTTCTAAGAATGAATGCCATAATAAAAGACTCTAGATGCTACAATTAAATATGGAAACCAACTTAAAATACATTATATGGTACAAGAAATGTAACTTCCATATTTATTCGTATTATCTCTTTTTATAATGTTGGTTTTTGGCATGTACCAACAACCTTGGATTTCCTATCATAAATAGAAAACCTCAGTCACGAATTGGATCACAAGTGGATTTTAAGCTTCTCCCCACTAACTAGATTAGTCGTATAGTTAACTTGGTTGGTGATCTTCGACCAAGCACCACGCATAATTTTTTTTCAAGGAACATTCTAATAATCATTACAGTTTAACTTGCTCTATAACTAACTGATCTTGATCTTCCAACCTTAACCAGTTCACTATTTCTATTCTTGCGTTTAGCAAGAACTTTGCCTTCAATTGTTCTTACTGTTCTTATATCATAATAAATTTCATGAAATCTTAAGATTTGATTATTATTGATATTTTGAACAAATAAACCTGATTTCAGAACATAAATCTCTTTATTAAAGGTCTTAATCGTCACTGTATTAGCAAGATCAACAAATTCAAATCTTACCATTTTTTCTTCTGACATTTTTTGCGCTTGTCTCATATTTGATGTTGCACCACCGTTTATAAATTTTCTGTTAAATCCTCTATCTTTATACCTAATGTTTGCGCGATTTTCATCATTACGGCAAGAGAGGATTTATTATAGTCTCCATTCTCAATCTTAGAGATGGTTGCTTGTGAAACCCCGGAAACTGTTGCCAAATGAAACTGGGTCCACCCTTTTTCTTTTCTCTTTTCTTTAACGATGTTCTTTATGGTTTTCACCTCCTTAAGGAATATTCATAGGGAATTAAAATATCTCACCTTTTTCTGCTATTATTAAATAAAAAACAAGCATTGGTGTGTGGACCTTATGAACGAATGAATAGGAAGAAATATTCTCAAACGCAGGCAAGCATTAAAGATATCATCTCTTGAACTTTCTAGCCTTTCAGGAGTCTCCCAATCTTCTATAAGGGGGACTTCCTCTCCAAACATCGAGACACTGATTAAAATTTGCAAAGCTTTAAATATTACATTGTATGAAGTTCTGCCTAAATCTCTCTTCCCTGAAATTGATGATAGCGCCCAGAATAATGGAAATATCACACAATTACTTAATCAAATGTCAGGTAGCAAAATAGAGTTTATTCAATCATTTTTGTCAACTAATGTTCTTTCACATATGAATAATATTGCCCCCTCATACAATCCTCCAAGGAACGTGACCTATTAAGGGGATTTTTAAATTCGATTACGAATATTACTTTACAAGATGATAAAACAAAAAGGGAGGGTTAATTTTATACCCCCCCCTTTATTTAAGTTTCTTCTTTATCGTCTTCAACTGTTTTTTTATTGTTTCAACCGATTTAAACAAATGTTCTGCAATCTGCCCTCTTGTTAACCCTTTTTCTTTTAATTTATAAACCTCTCTTTCGGCCGGAGTTAATATGCTGGCTTTTCTCTCTATACGCAGTTCATTAATCAACAGACTTGAAACATTTGCATTTAATGTAACCTTATCTATAAAAGCTTCTCTAATAAATTTTGGAATATCTTTGTATGATGACTTGTTAATGTAATTCATGGCCCCTTGATCAAATGAATCTAGAATGATTGCAGGCTCTTCCCAGGAAGTAAGCATTATGATCTTCTGGAAACCTCTTTCAACTAACTCTTTTGATAAATCTAAACCGCCTAATTCCTCATCTTCAGATAAAGTTAAATCCATAAGTATAATATCAATTTCATGATTCTCCAGCTGCAAGGCTTCACTTTTCGTGAAAGCTTTTTTTACAACAACCATATCTTTTTCTTTTGAAATTAAGTCGCTAATACCTTTCATCCACACTGGATCATCCTCAACAATCATTACCTTGATCCTATTATCCATAGCTTTCACCAACAATTTCTTTTTTCGAACTTGAACTTGATTTTAAGTTGATAACTCTGTTTCTAGGAATAGTTAAGGTTATAGTTGTTCCCTCTCCTAGTTGGCTATTTACTTTTATGCTGCCGTTGTGTTTTGTCATGACGTTATAACAATATGTTAAGCCAAGACCAAAATTTCCAACCTTCTTTTTCGTAGAGAAAAACGGGTCCAACATTTTGGCCTGCATTTCTTTATTAACGCCCTTTCCATTATCAGCGACATCAATATGTAATTTACGACGCAACTGGTAGACTCTGATCTTTATCAGCTTATTATCCCCCATTGCCTCCATCGCGTTTTTCATTAAATTTAATAATGTTTCTTGCAAATGAATAGGGTCTGCATAGATATTCGCATCCACTTCAAATAATTTCTTTAATTGTACAGTGCTGATCTGTGGCTGAAGTAGTTCAACACTTGAATTAACAAGATCTATAATATTAAATTCTGTTTCCTTTAATTCAATAATATCAAGTTTACTTTGAATACGGCTCGACAACTCAAACAAGTGATTGGCTGATTTAAGAATCATATCAACTGATTCCTGATTTCCCCCAAATTTTGACCCTTTCAGGTCATTTGCAAGGAGATCTATTTTGGCTACTTCATTTTTTATTGAATGATTTAATAAGGCAGTACCAGATGTTACTGCCTTCATGGTTAAGTCTCTTCTTTGTTTTTCAAACTTTATCTGTACTCCCAGGAAGCCATATTTGATTATAAAATAAACAAATAATACAAAAGCTATAGCTATGACCCAAGGGTTTAGCATCCACACACCAAATATTCCAAAGGCTTCTAAAATTATATTGGTGAATACCGCAAATAATAGTGTTGGAACAACAACTAGACATGTATAAATCTTTTGTCTTTTGCTTGTTATACTCTTTTCTGTATATGCTGCATAAACCATCAAACCTATTGAAATAAAGACATATGGTACGACCCATAAAGAGAGAAATACATGATGTGTTTGCCATTTAGGAAATTCCGTAAAGTAAATCTGCATAATGATTACGGGTATGAACAAAATTATTTTCCAAATGAAACTACCCTTTTTACTTTTGATTATTTCTGAGAACACAAGGCCGAAAATCATAATTGCATATGCTGTTCCATAGTGTCCTAGCGATGATGTAATATAATGGATTAGCTGTAGATGGCTAGATGAACCATCCAAGTAATACGACAAAATTACACTTAAACCACCAAAACCACCAAAAAATCCTATAAAGCTGCCCCATCTTGTTTTTTCATTTTCAGGATAAGTAAGAAACAAAACTAAACTCATGGCCCACAACAATGCAGTTAGGATGAACATCATTTTATTTCTTTAGCCTGCTTTTAATAAATTGAAGTGTGTCGGCTGCTATTCTATTTCTAGATAGAACAATTCCAGCATGACCACAACTGTATACGTGCCTTTTAGGTTGATTCCAGCTATTCCACAGAGTATCAGCATCGTTTATGTCAATATACATGTCATATTTCCCTGATATTAAGAGTACATTTTCTTTGTCTACGAGAAGTTTTGCTTTACTAGGGTTCATAATATCCCAAGCTTTGTCGAGTTCTTCATACGTTGCCCCATGTTCCTCCAGATCTCTTCGTATATACTTCCCAGGAAGAGTGTTCCAGATGGAGTGCGCAATGTTATTCGCATAAAAAGCTGATACAACAATATTCACGTCTTTCTCGACTGTTGCTAATAAGTTTGTTAGCCACCCTCCTAAGCTAATACCAACTACGATTATTTCCCCACCTTCATTTTCCTTGATCCATTTAATCAGCCCTCTAAGTTCAACAATAGCTTGCTGGGAGGATTTCACTGTTCGACTTATATTGGCACTAATCATTTGTTCACCAGAATATGTTGAATTTTGTGGTTCCCTATCGAAATGATAAGGCAGCGTGTAGTAATACATATTCCAATCATAATTTTTAACGATCTTATCATGATAAATCTTCTTAATTCTGCCGTATGAATCCATGCGCCATCCATGTACAAAGATTACATTGGGCTTGTGCTTTGACTCTTTTCGTAAAAAAACTTCCCCAGAAACCTTGTCATTCTTATCTACACCAGATTTGATGCTTGAATTAAAAGAAAATACTCCACTTTTTAAGTTTGCTGTATGGTTGTTGATGTGGAATTCTAAATCAATTGGCTGAGCACTAAAAAAAAGATCCCTGTTACCTACGTCAATAGGCAAATTATTATAGTGACTTTCTTTGCTTCTTGTTCTGTGCATATCCATTAATGCTGCGTAATCTATTACTTTTAAAAGCTTCAAAAGAATTAACTCCTTTAATTTCAAATTATTACTATACGAATATTTTAGCATAAAAAGGTTATTTTTTTGGAAACAAATTAAATAACTAAATTGATGAATGAAGGCTAATTAGTAAGCCACTGATGTGTAATAAACAAGGTAGATTAAAGAAACAATTAATATAAAGATAAACAATAAAAATAAAAGACAAAAAATATAAGGGAAATTACAAAAGACCTTGTTGATGCATATATATCAATAGATTGAGAGATTTTAATGATTAATATAAATCCACAATCAACAAACTCACATCAGTAATAATACCTTATTAACAATGCACATTTTTACAAATACATTTAGTCTGTTTAAGAAAATACAGAATTTTATTTTGTATATATGCCCTCAGCCATTCCGCCTTTAATATTGGGAATGCCGGCGGTGCAGCACTTGGCGGTCTTGCTATCGAAATTACACATTTACAGCTTGTTCCGTTATTTGCTGCAGCTGTAACATTGATTGGCCTCATCATTACGATCATGAGCTATCAGTCGGATAAGCGAGTAAAAAGTACCTAAGAAGGTCCTTTTTTATTTCATCACAGTCATTTCTGGCTCTTCTATTTGTTTTACACGTTCCTGAACAGGATGGGAAAAAGAGTGCTCTGATAAGACAATATGAGATACGGTTTTTGTAAATCCAGACACTTCTTGAATAAAGGCTTCAATTTCTTCAAGAGAAGCAACAGACAGCTTAATGAAAAAGCACGACTGCCCTGCCACTCGATAAGCAAAAAAGGCGCGTGGATGCTGATTTATAAAAGCCACAAAGCGCTGATACTCTCCATTTAGCACCGTAACTTCCATCAGGCAGTCAATCAGAAGCCCTAATTTTTTATAATTGACCTGAACAGAATACCCTTCGATAATCCCTGCATCTTCTAATTTACGCACTCTTTCTGCTACCGCAGGTGCTGATAAATTCACTCGTTTGGACAATTCCCTCATGGATAAGCGGGCATCTTCTCTCAATTCATTTAAAATATGCACATCTACATCGGTGATTTTCATTCGCACCTCTCCTATCCAAAAATCGTTCTATTTGAAAAGTATTTTTCAATAACACTTATGATACGAAATGTAAAATAAAACTAAATAATGGTAGAATTTATTTTAACGAAATTGAATGAAAAAGCAAGTATGGAGGGATCTCTTGATGAAAGAATCTTTAGACAGCCAGGCTTCTAAAACATTTCCCATCACACTTGCCATTGCACTCCCACTTGGCGTTTTTGCGGCGGGATCGGAGGAACTGGTGATTTCACCACTGCTGCCTGATTTATCAAACTCTTTTCATCACTCTCTTGATGTTCTCGCTCTTTCCATCAGCATTTATGGGTTAGCTGTGCTGGTTGGAGCACCGTTGCTCGTTCCTTTAGGGGACCGGTATTCAAGAGAGCTTTGTTTGATCATTGGGCTGTCTTTCTTTTTGATTGGAACAGTGATGTGTGCTGCTGCCCAAAATTTGGCGATGTTTTTTGCAGGCCGTGCTATTTCTGGACTGGCGACTGGTGTATTTGTGTCAACAGCCTATGCTCTTGTGGGCGACCGGGTTCCATACGAGTATCGCGGCAAAGTAATAGGACTCATTGTATCGAGCTGGTCTCTTTCTCTTGTCCTTGGTGTGCCCATTGGCGCCTTTATCGGTCAAATTTTGAATTGGCGCTGGACATTTTGGATTTTCGCCATGATGAGTCTCGTTGTCTTGCTGCTCGTCATCCTTGAATCTCGAAAACAAGTCGCCACAGCTGATACGAAGGCACCTCAAGCTAGGGAGACATCAGGCTCTTTATGGGGGGCTTTGAAAATCGACCGTGTCCCTGCCTATTTGACCGTGACATTTTGTAACATGCTTGGATTTTATGGCATGTACTCATTTTTAGGAGCTTACCTGCAAAGTCTGTTTTCTGGAGGGCAAACAACAGCTGGACTTCTAATCATGGCTTATGGCGTTGGATTTTCCATGAGTATTTTTACCGGGAAATTAGCAGATTGGTTTGGCAAAACACGGTCTCTTTTCTTTGTGCTGGGCGGCATTACGTTCGTTCTTGCCTTACTTCCTTATGCCTCGTTCTCATGGACATTGCTCATTTTCGCTTTATTTATTTGGGGTGCCATGCAAAGTTTATCCGTCACGCTTTTGAGCACCATCCTGAGCGACTGCTCCCAAACTCACCGAGGCAAAGTGATGGCTTTTTACAGCCTTGCTTCCAATCTTGCCGTTATGCTTGGGTCCGCTCTGATGGGACCTGTTTATGTCCATTTCGGCTATCATATGGTAGGACTTGTATGTGCACTCATTACGCTTGTTGGTTTTCTCATCAGCTTCGTCAGCTATAAACGTGAACATGCTGCTTAGAGAAAAGCAGGGCTGTTGAAACTCATACCTTTTGAATAAAAGAAAAAAGACCTTTCTCCTGCGAAAGGTCCTCGTTCTCTATTTATATGTCGTTTCCCAATTAAATCCGATCGCCTTGTCATTCCAGGCGATTCTCTTTTCATCTGGATTTTTCGGGTCATAGGATTCTGTTGTAAAATACACAATTTGCAGCGGCGTCTCACCTAGTACACGATAGCCATGCGCGACACCCTTTGGGATGAGAAGCAGCATAGGATTGTCTTCTCCCATGTAATACACATCGGTTTGATCCTTTGTGGGAGAATCCTCACGCAAATCGTATAATACGACCTGTGCATGACCTGCTGGGAAGAACCAAACGTCATCTTGTTTTTCATGATAATGAAAGGCTTTGATCACTCCTGGAAAGCTTTTCGACCATGATGCCTGCCCAAAGCGTTTCAGCATCGGTTCATCATCTCGAATAAGCTCTGCAAAAAAGCCGCGGTCATCACAATGTTTCATCAGTTTTTTCGTTTGAACACCTTCAATCATGCTGATGCCATCTCCCTTCTTTCTGCAAATATTCGTGAAGTGCATCCTTCCAATGTCTCGGCTGCCAGCCTGTGGCTTCAATCGCTTGAAGGTCTAACACAGAATAGGCAGGGCGGGGTGTTTGGAAGCCGTACTCTTCCGTGGAAATCGGCTCAATGGTGGTAGACAGGCCGCTTTTCGACACAATTTCTGACGCAAAATCAAACCACGAACAGCTTTCTCGGTTACTGACATGATACACGCCTGCCTTCTGATCAAATAAATGAATCAAGGCCTCGGCTACATCCTTTGTATAAGTAGGAGACCCTATTTGATCGCTGACAATGCGCAAATGATCCTTCGTTTCAGCGAGCCGAAGAATGGTATTTACAAAGTTATGTCCCTCATGTCCGTAGAGCCACGATGTGCGGATGATTTTCACCTCGTCTGACACAAGCTGAATCAATTCCTCACCAAGCTTTTTACTCTTTCCATAAATGGTTTGAGGATCTGCTTGTGCATCGACTTGGTATGGGGTGTCCGCTTGCCCATCAAACACATAATCTGTACTGACATGTAATACATCTGCCCCTGCGCGCTTTGCTTCCAGTGCTGTATAGTAAGCGCCAATGCCATTCACAAGATACGCCTTTTCCGTTTCTGTTTCACATTGATCAACAGATGTGTAGGCTGCCGCACTGACAACAATATCAGGCTGAAAGTGTCTCATCGCATGTCTGACTGCCTGCAGATCTGCGATATTGAGCATGCTCCTCGTTAAGGCAATGACGGTCATGTCTTTTTCCTTGAGCTGTCTGCTCAATTCTTTCCCTAATTGGCCGCCTGCACCGGTGATTAAAACTTTCATCCGTCACCCTTCTTCGCTCTGATCGTATTTGGTTCGATACCAATTGATCGTTTTTTCGATACCTTCTTCAAATGACGTCTCCTGCGTCCAGCCAAGCTCTCCTTTTAGCTTACTCGCATCAATGGCATAGCGTCTGTCATGTCCTTTTCGGTCTTGAATAAACGAAATTTGGTCGTGACTGACCCCTAGCTGCGTTAGAATGGTTTTGGTCAAATCGAGATTCGTTTTCTCATTGCCGCCGCCAATGTTGTATACCTGCCCAGCTGTCCCGTTTTCGAGGACCTGTTTCACGGCTCTCGCATGATCCTCTACATACAGCCAATCGCGAATCTGCTGGCCGTCTCCATAAATCGGGATCTTCTCTCCGTTGACCGCTTTTCTAATAATGGTTGGTATTAATTTTTCTTCATGCTGATATGGTCCATAATTGTTGCTGCATCGTGTAATCATTGCGGGTAATTGGTGAGTGTGGATATAGGATTTCACAAGCAGGTCTGAACTCGCCTTGCTTGCTGAATAAGGATTATTCGGTGAAAGTGGTGTTTTTTCTGTGAAAGCAGGATCATCCGGCTCCAAATCTCCATATACTTCGTCTGTTGAAATATGAATGAGCTTTTTCGCCTTTCCCTGTAAGACCGCTTCAAGCATACGGTACGTTCCGAGGACATTTGTTTGAATAAAGGGTTCTGCTGATTCAATGCTGCGATCAACATGCGATTCTGCCGCAAAATGAATGATGGCATCATAGACTTCATCAAACGCTTGATCCAGCTCGTGCTGAAGGGTAATATCCCCTTGAATAAATCGAAATTGAGACAACTTTAATAATTCATCCATCTCCTCTGGATGGCTGGCATACGTTAATTTATCAAAAACGGTGAGCCGGACATCTGTTTCCTGAAGCAGCAGCTTCACAAAATTCAGTCCGATAAATCCTGCTCCGCCTGTAATGAAATAAGACTTCGTCATTCGGATCCCTCTTTTTTCTTCATCGTTTCAAACATTTTTGCAGATGCTTGGTGGAGAGATTCATGTGTTCCTGCATCAATCCACCACCCTTTTAACATATCATAGGTCAGCTGGCTATTTGAGATATAGAGATTATTCACGTCCGTAATCTCTAATTCTCCTCTATCTGACGGCGAGATTCTCTCAATATATTGAAAGACTTCTTGGTCATAAAAATAGATACCGGTAACGCAGTAGGATGATCGCGGTTGCTCTGGCTTTTCTTCTATTGATAAAATTCGGTGGCACGCGGCATCAATTTCGGCAATGCCAAACCGCTTTGGATCTCCCACTTCTTTCAAAAGAACCTTGGCTCCGCTTTCCTGCTGTCGAAAGGCTTCAACAAAAGGACTTAGCGAATCCTCAAAGATATTATCACCAAGCATGAGCACAAACTTCTCCCCTTCTACAAAGGGCTTTGCATAGGATAAACCGTCTGATATCCCAGACGCTTCTGGCTGTACTTGATACACAATGTTCATCCCAAGTTCATGATCGCTTTCAAGCAGCTTTTGAAACAGCGGGATTTGTTCTTCTTGTGAAATGACCATCACATCTAAAATCCCTGCTTCTTTCAGTTTGAACAATGACCAATAAATCATCGGATATGGACCAACCGGCAATAAGTGTTTATTGAAAATCTTCGTTAAAGGCGCCAGTCGTGATCCCTTTCCTCCTGCTAAAATAACTCCCTTCACATCTACACATCCTTATGTTCTTTTTGGTGATGATTCATGAGGTGTATAAGAATGGTTTTCACTCGTTCAGTTCCTTTTCCATCAATGAGTGTCCGTCCATTGAGATGGATGCTCCTGCGGAGAAAGTAACTGCTGGAAATTCTTTCAACAGCACACCGAATATCTTTTTCATCCACAAGGTCACCTAATCCGAGATGATGACAGGCTCCCTTTTGCGCAAAACGAGCGGCTGTCACTGCTTGGTGATCTACTTGCGAAAGGACAATGCTGGGCACCCCGATACAAACTGCCTCGTATAACGTCATTCCGCCAGCAACAATCGCCAGATCGGCTTCCGAGAGATACACAGGTAATTTTTCCGTATGACGAATGAATTGAATATGCTCAGCCTCAATTTGTTCTTCGATGCGGGAGGCTTTTCCTGTCACCGCTAAAATGTGTAAATGGCCGGCTTCGAGAAGTGCTCTTGCAGCCTTTAATAACAATACGCGCGGATCACTGCCTCCAAGGCTGATCACCACCTTTTTGCATTCTTTTCGAACCTCATATGTGTCTTTTAATCGACTGATCTCGTGATCTAACAATAAATAAGGTGCTCCATAAAAATATTCCGTCCCATGTACCTGCATGTGCTTTTCGTCAAGGCCGCCATAAATGCCGTTCACAACAGCATCGGCTAGCTGACAGGCTTCTGCTCTTTCTTCCTCGAATAAGACGAGCCTTGCAGAGCCAGAGGACGATTTGACAGCTCGCAGAAACTGGAGGTCACAATCAAGTACATCAATCAGCAGAAGATCAGGATTCAGCTGTTTTATGTCCTGCTCCATTTGCAGAAATGCCTTCGATTCCTGCACCATATGAACATGCCACTGTGGATCTGAGAGCATTTCTACACAGAGTTGTTCATTTGTATAGAAATATAAATCGTTTCCTTCCTGAAACAGTTCGTTTGCCAGCCGTTTCATTCTGACGACATGCCCCATTCCTCTAAAAAAACCACCGTACACAACAATCATGATTTTCTTATTCATTCAGCATCCTTCTGTCTCACAAATTGATTCAATCGAACAATATCAGGCTCTTGTTCGCAAATGGTGATGAGTTCTGCTGTAGGCACAGCAATCGAACCCCCTGCTTTCTCTAGTAAACGGGTGGCAAACTCATAATCTTCTTCTGTATCAATCGTGAATCGATAAGCAGGATATGCAAGTTCTTTGGGCGGTGTGAATAATTGCAGGTGAAATTGCTCAGGATGCTTTCGGATATAGAGTGTGACATGCTCACGCTCCGGCTGCGTAAGGAGAAAATTGTCGATCTCACTTAATATAGGTGCGTTGATCATTTCCCCGGAAATACCGAGTGGTGTTCCGTTCGTATACGTGTAATCAGCCTTCTCTTGTCTATGTTTTTCAAGCATTTTCGACAAAAGGGCCGGGTCGATAAAGGGGTTATCTCCCGTTAAACGCACAATGGTTTGCGGTTCAAAATGACGGACAATTTGCGCAAATCGCTGCAGTACATCCGTCTCACTGCCGCGAAATACTTTATAGCCCTTTGATAAACAATAATGAGCCAGCAGATCATCTTCTGCCTCAACTGTTGTGGCGATCATGAGGTTCTGCGTTTTATGATTGTAATGATCTGATTTCTTTACCCGTTCAACAATCAGATCGATCAGCGCCATACCGCCAATCGGTTTCATTACCTTTTTTGGCAGTCTTGTTGAGCCCATTCTAGCCTGTATGACAAAAAGTACATCATTGATCATTTGGAGACTCCTGCATGAGCACATCTTTCCACGAAACCCCTGTATGGGCTGGAATATCTCTGACAGCCTTAGCGCCAAGTAGAATCTCCATATACCGTGGATGCAGGCCTTGGCTTTTTTGTCCTGGACGTAGCACGGCTAGATTTTCTGCGGTCAATATTTCGCCCTTTGCAATGCCTTTTGTCGTAAAAATGCCTCGATACGCAAATTCACGAATCTGACCTTCAATAGCTGTTGTCGTTTTATAAGAACTGCCAAGAAGCTCCTCTGGTACAGAATGCGGGCCTGCTTCTGGTTGATTTCGCTGCTTTTCTGCCGCTCGAATTTGCTGAACCATTTCCTTCAATTCTTCAGGATTAAGAGCAAAGGAATGATCGGCCCCAGGTAACGTTTTATCTATTGTAAAATGCTTTTCAATAATCGCTGCTCCAAGCTTCACAGCGGCAACAGGGGCTTCAGTTGGATGCTCACTATGATCGGAAAAACCAATGACTGCCTCAGGAAAAGCCGCAGCTAAAGTTTGAAGCACACGCAGGTTCGTGTATTCTCTAGGTGCTGGATACTTTGCCACACAATGCATAATGGCGATCTGATGATTTTTCTCGCTTGTCATCACCTCATATGCTTCATGGACATCTGCAATCGTTGCCCCGGCTGTAGAGAAAATGATGGGTTTTTGAAAAGAAGCCGTGTGACGCAGAAGAGGCAAATGATTGATTTCATAGGATGCCAGCTTAAAAGCCGGCGGATCGGTTTGATTCAATAGATCCGCAGATTCTTCGTCACATACTGTGCTTAAAAACATCAGCCCTTTTTCCTCACAGCGTGTCAATAGCGCCGGCAGCCATTCTGACGGCAGCTCCATTTGTTCCACTAAAGAAAAAATGGATACCTCTTCTCCCTTGGCTGTTTCGTACAACCCCGGTTCCTTTTGATACATCCGATCAGCTTGAAACATTTGAAACTTCACCGCATCTGCACCTGCTTCTTTCGCCACATCAATTAAAGCAAGCGCCTGATCCAATTTTCCATCATGGTTAATGCCTGCCTCTGCAATGATAAAGACAGGCGCACCATCCCCCACTTTGCGATCTCCAATGTAGAAATACGCCATCTTACCTCTCTCCTTTTTTCGGCCACACATGGTAATACAAGAAGGCATTTGTTGTTCTAAAGCCCATCTTTTCGTACAGCTGAATGGCAATCGTGTTATGCATCTGTGTTCCGGCAGAAATAAACCGATGCCCTCTCTCATAAGAGGCATTCATCATCGCCATAAACAGCTTTTTCCCGATCCCTTTTCCTTGTGTATCCGGTCTAATTGCAAATAGCTCAAGCGCCATTTCATCGCCTTTTGTCATCCCTTGAATTAAACCAACGACTTCATCATTCACCTTTGCCGCGAGATTGATATCTGCACGTCCGAGCAAATTGTTTCTCATCCATTCCTGATAGAAATGCTGGACGGCATTCTGATCTAAAAAAGGATCAAGTGCATACCGGCTTTTTACAAAAGCCTGATGTGCAAGTGAGACCGCCTCATCGTATTCCTTTTCATCCAGCAGACTGATGACCACATCTTCATCTGTTGATGGCATCTCCATTTGTACAGGCGGCGCCTCAAGACGAGTGAGACCACCCACATAGTACGCATGTGACAGTCTTTGGACGATACGGTTTTTTTCAAGATCAGACGCTTCAAGACGTAAAAAGAAAAAATCGCATTTTTCTGTTCTCATCCAATTGATGAAACGCTCCAGCAATTCTTGAAAAGCAGACGCTGACTCCGCTTCCACAAACTTCACATGGAAAATATGCTGATCAAAAATGCCACTTTCCCATTTTGACCAGTCGTATATTAGCACCGCTTTGAGCTGGGCGCCACTGACAAGGGCAAACTGCTTGAAGCCATTCATTTGTTCCGCTTTCTGGCCGTATTTCTTCAGCCAAGCGACAAGCACCTGATCATCTATGGCATGCACGACCTTCATGATGATGCCTTCTGTTCTTTTAAAATAGACAACACCGCTGTGATAACATCCTGCACATCATCATCTGTCATACTTGGATAAAGGGGCAGTGAAAGAGTCTGCTTGTAGTATGCAAGTGATTCAGGAAAATCCTCTGGTGAATAGTGATACGTTTGTTGATAGTATGGATGCAAGTGAACAGGGATAAAGTGAACACTCGTGCCGATTTTATACTCTTTTTGCAGCTGATCAATCAGTTCATCACGTGTGATGAATGCTTCTTTTGGATTTACTTGCAGGACATACAAATGCCATGCATGTCTTCCTTCCTGATGGACAGGTGGCAGTATGAGACCCGCTTCTTTTTGAAAGGCCTGATTGTATGCTTTTGCAATTTCTTCTCTCCGTGCCTGCATGTCATCCAGCCGGCTTAGCTGAACAAGTCCTAACGATGCCTGCACGTCAAACATGTTCATTTTATAGCCAGGTTCCTCGACCTCGTAATACCACGTACCTTTTTCTCCATAACGATTCCATGCTCCCTTGCTCATCCCATGGAGCGCTAGTCTTCTGATTCGATCCGCAAGTGCATCATCATTTGTCGTCAGCATGCCGCCTTCCCCAGTCGCTAGGTTTTTCGTTGCATAAAAACTAAAGGCGGTCGCATCACCTATCGATCCAATAGGCTGGCCGTGGTACGTTGTGTAAAGAGCATGGGCGGCATCCTCAAGTACAAATAGCTCATACTTTTTCGCAATCGCTAAAATCCGGTCCATATCGCACGATTGACCAGCAAAGTGAACAGGGACAATCGCTTTTGTATGTGGTGTAATGGCCGCTTCTACTTTCTCTACATCCAGATTGAGTGTCGCTGGGTCAATATCGACAAATACAGGTGCTGCTCCTGTATGGATGATCGTATTAGCTGTTGCGCAGAATGTGAGAGGTGTTGTAATCACCTCATCCCCCGTCCCAATCCCTCTAGCCTTCAAGGCTAAAAATAAAGCTGCCGTACATGAATTAACAGCGATCGCATGTTTTGCACCGGTCAGCTGCTGAAATTCTTCCTCAAACTGTCTTACCTTTGGTCCAGTTGACAGCCAGCCAGACTTTAATGTTCCAATGACTTCGTCAATTTCTTCCTGCGCAATGAAAGGCAGGGCATAAGGAAGAAATTGTGCTCTCTTTTTTCCCATATCGCTTGCACACCCCTATCTTCATCTCTGAAAGTCCACACCAGTTTTTGTTTTGAGCAGAGAAAGCAGAACATCGGTAGATCGCGCATGCGGATAATGTTGTTTAATGAACTGAGCTCCTTGCTGTTTTGCCAGCTTCATCTCTTGTTCATCCGACAAAATACGAATGCCTTTCTCAGCTAGTTCAACAGGGTTTTCCATATGATAGCTGCCAAGCGACTCGTAATATGGGTATCTTCTGCCTTCTGTCATTTTCCCGATCAGCACACTCTTTTCAAAAAGCATGGCTTCAAGACCAACTGTTGATGTGAGCGTAATAACAATATCCACATATGGCAGGAGGTCATACAAGTCAATTTCTTTTTTAATCAACTTCACATGATTTCCCGCTTTTTCAATGGACACATACTCATTTAATCGATTTCGAGCTATTTCCCACGGATGCGGTTTCATGATTAACTGAATGTCTTTCCGCTTTGCAATCGTTTTAAGAACATCGCCATAGAAGGCTTCAGAAAACGGCTGCGTTGCCACAAGCACAGTCTTTTGGGCCGGATTGAAGTTCAATTTACGAAAGATGAGTTCCTGTTGAAGCGGTGTTCGCTCCTTCACCAAATCAAACCTCGGATGACCTGTGATCTCTACCTGTTCCGGCTGACAGCCTTTGTCTACATACCAATCCTTTTCATACTTTCCAAACACCCCATGGCAGGTCGTGAAAATCGGCAAAAAGGCTTCGTCTCCCATAAGTGCGCCGTGCTGAAGACAGATACTCGTAAGCTGGCGTTTCACTGTTTGTAAAGCGAGTACGCGGCTGTACACATCCTCCGTTGTTCCAACAATGACAGCTGCAATCGGCTGCATCTGAAATAGCCATTCTGTCTGGTCAATCACATCAATAAATTGCACAATGTCCTTGCGGAGTTTTTCTCTAAAAAAGACATTGCCAAAGACAGGGTGCTTTGCGTAAGGTTTAAGGAGAGCATTTGCTTTTTCAATATATTCAGCATGGGCTTCTTTATTAACCTCTCCGGCTAATTCCGGCTTGCTGATAACAGGTAATCCGAAATAATCCGCCTTCTTCCAACGAGCGAGCACCACCGTTTGGTCCGGATGGAACCGCATATAATTTTGTTCAGTAAAACGCAGATGTTCAAAGTGAAGCAATACCTTTCCATTCGCTGGACGATAAGTAATACACTTCATCTGCTGCTTATGTTGATCAAAAAATGGCTGAATCTCTTTTGGCGTTGGACAAGCTGTTGTCAGTTCTTGACCGAACGCTTCATCTTCCATCCGTTCTCTCACTTCAGGACTGATATATTGATAAAAATTACTGATCAACCCAAGCGGAATCTGCTTGTAGGACAAATCCTTCATCAGATTCACATACTCAAAGTACACCTGCCAATAATGATGAATATAGTGCGACACTTCAGGTCACCCCCCATATTTTTGTTTTAATATGCTGCGGAGATCCCAGCAGGTAGACTGCTCGGGAAGTGCTTGAATAAAGGCACTTTTCTCTTCTTCTGCCAGCTGATAATGAATCGACTGTTCCGTGATGTAATTTGTATCTAATATTTCATCAAAGGGATAGAACGGATAAAAATGATTTAATCGAAAAAAGAATCGGGCATCCCCTATTCGATAAAAATGAGGACTCTCGTCCCAGTAGGACCCAAATTCAGCATGAATTTTTGATAAAATAGATGCACGATGTACGACCGAGCAATGATCAATGGCACAAGGGGCATTCCATTGCACCGTTTGCGCTGGCCGAATCATTTCCTTCACTGGCTCTTTTTTGCTATTTAAATAGATCACTTTAGAACTAGAGTAGACAATATCTTCACCTGGGCGGGCATCGAGATAACGAGTCAGCTTCTCTAAACGATCCGGAGCGTAGACATTATCATCTGTGGCATAGGAGATATACTCGCCCTTTGCCAGTTCCAATGCTTGATTAATCAGCACGGCGTAACGGGTTTTCGCTGTTCTCTCTTCCAACGTTTTCACACCGCTTTGGATAAAGTGAACACGGGAATCTTTGCGAAACGGTTCAATAGCAGCAAGGGTTTTTTCGTTTGAACCATCATCCATAATAAAAAGTTCAAAGTCTGACAGCGTTTGCTGCAGGACCGCTTCAATCGATCTTCCGACATAAGCCGCCTTGTTGTAGCTCGTCAAAATGACTGTTACTTTTGTCAAAGTTTTCACCTCAGTCTCTTTCAAACTATGTTTATCATATGTGTCTCCTCTTAAAGAGACTGTAGAGTGACCTATTTTTTATAAAATTGTATTTTTTTATTGATCTATCTTTGAAAAACGTGATTTTTTTGGTAATATAAGTAATCATTTGTATGTATTAAAGGAGTAAAGAACATTGGAAGCTATGAAGAATGATCACTCCCAAGAAGTTGAAGCAACTAGTTTTTTTCGATTTTTTAAAATTTTCGTCGCAACAAAAACGATTATTCGCTCATACCGGCATTCCAATATTCCAATTTGGCTGATGATGCTCCTTGCAAGTATCGCTGGGACGAGCTGGATCTACGAAGGGTATTTTAGCGAGTATATGGGCAATCATATTCCATTCCCTTTTATTCTGTTACAAGGAGCGGGATATGGGATTTTGGCAGGTAATATGATTCTATTTTTCGGTGTACTCATTCTCAAGTGGTTAGGGCGGCTCTTTTTCGGCTGCCAAACGGCGTATCGGGATGTACTCAAGGCCTGCACTTTGACGGTCTTTTTCCCTTCTGCTTTATTTGCACTCACTTGGATTTCTACTGTGGGAATGCTCGGTCCGTATACATTTGTCAAAATCTCACCATATTTAGATCAGCATTTTGAAGTATGGTATTATCTCGATCTTTTGACACTTACGGATGCATATGCAAAGACGTGGATATTCGGAATGGCTGTATTAGGTATTGTCGCTGTGATGAAGCTAAGATTATGGCAAGCCTTTATCATTGTGATCACACCGCTCGCCGCTTTTTTTCTCATCATGACCCTCTTGTTTGATGTCCAGCGCGCCGTCAACTGGATCATGTAAAAAGGACGAGCACTGGGGCGAATGCGAGGGTTTGTCTACATGCTTTAGGAACTGTAGAGCAGTTCCTTTTTTTCGTTCAATGTACATATTCCCCTCTCCTGTCTCATAGTGTGAAAGAGAGAAAGAATGCTATGGAAACAACAGGCGCATCATCGCCTTCTGTTTATAACACCATGAGGAAAGAGGAGGAACGTTATGAAATTGAAAAATCAATTTGGGCAAGGTTCGGGTTTCGAAGGTCAAGATTTTCGCCAGCAACAATATGGAGCAAATCCGTATCCTGCGCAGCAGATGGGTTATTCAGTCCCTCCCCAAACGCAGGGTCAAATGCAGCAGGGGTTTTCGCCAATGCCGTCTACTAGTCCTTCACAAGGAGGCCAAGGAACGCAGAGCGGCGGGCAGCCGTATCAAATTCCTTCTGGACCGATTTATCAGCAGAATGTCACCGGGCAGCTGCCTCTTGAGCAGTCCTATATTGAAAATATTTTACGATTAAACCGCGGCAAGGTAGCCACGATTTATATGACGTTTGAGGCGAGTAAGGAATGGAATTCGAAGATTTTTAGAGGCGTCATTGAAGCGGCAGGACGTGACCACATTATCATTAGCGATAACAAAACAGGAACACGATACTTACTATTAACGATCTACCTTGATTACATTACATTTGATGGGGAAATTCAGTACGACTACCCATATTCGATGTCAACATATTCTCCGAGATAACGTCATACATGGCAAAAGCAAGGCACAGACGCCCTTGCTTTTTTTCTTTTGACTAGGTTTTTGTCACACCTCCAGGGCGCTGATCATAAGATGCCTAGTAGTTTTTATCAAAAGCCTAGAGGTGACATCAATGACTGTTGAGCTGGATTACACATCACCAAATATCAAATTTTCATACGATCTGAATCAAAGCCCCCTCGTGAAATACGATCAGCATAACCTGATTAATGTGTTAGGGAAAAAACAATTAAACTCGTTGGATCAAGTATCCTTGCTGGATATATATTTGAGTAAAAGCAAAGTCGTAGAGCCCCATTACCATCAAAATGCCGCAGAGCTTGTTTATTGTATAGCCGGTTCTGCTGCCGTATCGATGCTAAATCCATTTACAAAAAAACTGCACACCTACACCATCACACCTGGACAGGTGGCAAACGTGCCTCAAGGCTGGTGGCATTATGAAGTCGCTCTTCAGGACAGAACTCATTTGTTAGCCATTTTTAACGCATCAACACCTGAAGTGATTCTAGGCTCAGACCTTCTCACCCTTACGCCTTCTCACATCATGGCACATACTTATTGCATGAACGAAACACAGTGGAAGCAGGCGACAAAGCCTGTGAAACCAAGTGTATTTATCGGACCATTTTGCCACAGGGAGGAAGAGGCCCAAACGCATCCTGTCCCTCCTTCTCACTACGTTCCTTATTATCAAGCGCCGCCCAACTATACCCCTTACTGGAGTTAAGAAAAAAACCGATGCTCCCCTATGAGAGCATCGGTTTTTTGACTTATAGATTTTTTGCTGCTGCAATGACCAGCATGATCCAAGAAGCGATAAACGCCACTCCGCCAATAGGCGTGATGGCACCTAGAATCTTCACCTGCGTCAATGCCAGCACATAAAGGCTTCCTGAGAAGAAAAGGATGCCTGCAAGCATCACCCAGCCAGCGGTAGGAACCAAGGAGACACCTGACAGCTTATCTGCAAGAAAAGCGACAATAAATAAGCCAATGGCATGGAACATCTGATATTGAACACCTTTATTCCATATTTCTATATATCTTTCAGGGATTTTCCCTTCCAGACCGTGCGCACCGAAGGCTCCAAGTCCAACAGCAAGCATGGCGTTAATGGCACCTAAAATGAAAAATAGTTTCATTCGTCATTCTCCTTATCTCATCAATTATGTTTATCATAGCGCGGGTAACAGAAGACATTCAACTTTCCCTTTACGTTGACACGAGATTGTCGGATTTCTTCTTCTTTCGTAACAGGACTTGATCGACCACAATCGCAATAAGCGTGCCTAGCACAAGCCCATTGCTTAATAATGAAATGAGCACAGGATGCATGCCTTTCAAGGCTTCCTGCGGCACAAACATCGCCCCCACGCCTGCTAAAACGGCAATTCCAAGGACAAAGCGAATCCGGGGAATTTCTTCTTTCTCATACTGATCAAACTCCGACATCGCAATCCCAATCATAGATGAGAACACCACAAAGTTCACAGCAAGCCCCACAGGTGACGGCAATGCAGAGAAAAAGCTCATGAGTAACGGGAATAAACTAATGAGAACAATAAGCAGACTTCCGATGAAAAAGGGCTTTCTCGATGGAATTTTGGTTGTCTGTATAAATCCAGCTGCCCCCGAAATAGGTACAGGCGCAATCGCACCGATCAGCCCGCTCAGTAAATGACCAAATGCTGCGACAAAACCAGCAGGACGTGCTCTCTGCCGCTCACGCAGTTCACCAAATGCCTTCACTGAGCTTTCCACAATTCGAATACTTGCCAGCATGTTCACTATGAGTAAAATCGTTATAAAAAAGGACGTGACAAGTAATCCACTGTCAAAGACCGGCATGCCGAATGGAAAGAGCTTAGGAAACTCAATGATCTGATCTGGAATTCGAACCGGCTTTGCCAATCCGAGTAAAGCGAATAACAGCCATCCGCCTGCAAGTGCGAA
This sequence comes from Bacillus safensis, assembly GCA_030159235.1. Classification (GTDB taxonomy): domain Bacteria; phylum Bacillota; class Bacilli; order Bacillales; family Bacillaceae; genus Bacillus; species Bacillus safensis_B. The sequence continues at coordinate 516,624 of BSBG01000001.1, forward strand.
TAATACAGAAAATTGTCTTAAATAATGCCACTTTGAGCGGCTAATCATGAAGGTGAGGACAATGATCAAGATCGATAAGCAAAAGACAAACCCGTCCACCTGATTTCCCCGATAGCCGATGCCCATCAGCCCTTTCATGATCGGCTGACTTAACTGCACAACAAGCAGCAGCAAGTATATGCCTGTGACGACTGGCGTAAATAAAGACGCGAGCCAATTAATGATTTTAAATAGACTAAAAATAAAAAAGAAAACGGCACTAATAATTAAAGCCCCTTGTAATGCTTGCAGGGTTTCAGGATACGTCGCAAAGATTGTTCCTGTCATGCCGGCATAAAGGGTATACACACCCCACCAAAGCCCTGCTGGACTTTCATTAATTGGCAGCATATGGCCGCATAAACACTGTACCATTGCCACAAGTCCAAGTGAAAAGAATGTACTTTGAATCAGCTCCGCCGATTGTACTTGATTCAATTCAAATGCTTGTGCAATTGCAATGGGTACGGCAATTGAAGCTGCGATAAAAAATGCCATCCACTGAATGGCGCCCAAAAATAGTTTCAAACCGATCACCTTCCCTTTGTCGTGACAAGACCATTAAAAATCAAAAATAGAGTCACCGTTCCCGTCCTTCTCTTTTTGCCCCTCATCATGTTGCTGAAATTTCTTCGCACCGCTTGTACCCATTAGTTTCTCAAGCATGGCTTGATCTGTAGACACAGATGGCGCTGACGGTGTATGTATCGATGGAGGTGGTGAGATAACCGGCGACTGCGGCATTTGCGACTGTGATGGTGCGTCAAGAATGACATCACATAGTGAAGAAATCGCCGCCACTTGACGTTTCACCTCTTCATCATTTCCACTTTGTTTTGCTTTTTGAACCGCTTCCTCCATTTTTTGAAGCAGGCTTGATATATGAATATTCAAGGGTAGACCCTCCAATCTAAAAATTCGTTTCCAACATTATTTTACCAAATGAACAAACCAAATGGGTTCATTTTTTCAAAGCAGTGCGCTCACGTCTCTCTTATTTGACCCGTCATCATCATTCACACATAATAAAAGGAACAAAACCGTCTATGAAAGGATTGAATAATGGACAAGCTCACTGCTCTTTTTCAGCAACAAAAAAGCTTTCAGAAACCGGCGGTGCAAGAACGCATCCGCATCCTTCAAGACTTAAAAGCAAACATCAAACAGCATGAAAAGGATATTTTACAGGCCTTAGCCCATGATTTACATAAATCCGAACAGGAAGCCTATACAACAGAGATCGGGATGGTGTATGAAGAAATCAATCATACCATCAAGCACCTTCACAAATGGGCAAAGCCAACACGCGTGAAAACACCTCTGACTCATATCGGATCGAAAAGCATGATCATCAAGGAACCTTATGGATGTGTACTCATCATTGCCCCTTGGAACTATCCTTTCCAATTGGCTCTTTCTCCATTAGTCGGCGCGATTTCATCGGGAAATACCGTGATTTTAAAACCGTCTGAGCTGACACCGGCAGTTGCACAAGTGATCAGCACTATTGTAGAACGTGTATTCCAAGAAGACCATGCGGCTGTCGTCGAAGGCGGCGTCGATGTCAGTACAGAGCTGCTAAAGCTACCCTTTGATTATATCTTCTTTACTGGAAGTGTGGCAGTCGGCAAAGTTGTAATGGAAGCTGCCGCAAAGCATTTGACCCCTGTCACACTTGAGCTTGGTGGAAAAAGTCCTTGCATCGTCATGCCGGATGCCGACATTAAGCTAGCAGCGAAGCGAATCACCTTTGGAAAATTCACCAATGCAGGGCAAACCTGCATTGCGCCAGACTATTTGCTCGTTCATGAATCCATCAAAGAGGAACTTTTGAGAGAAATGACGACCTGTATCCGTGACTTTTATGGTGAACAGCCCGAAACGCATCCGCACTTTGGGAAAAATGTCAGCCAGCGTCATTTTGACAGACTCACACAATTCCTCTCAAATGGAACGATCGTCACGGGCGGACAGCGCAATGAGCAGGAGCTCAAAATCGCACCGACCATTTTAGACCACATCACATGGGAAGATCCCGTCATGCAGGAGGAAATTTTCGGACCGATCCTGCCTGTCATGACCTTTGATTCTCTGCATGAGGCCGCACATATGATCAAAGCAAGACCAAAGCCGCTTGCGCTTTACTTATTTACAACAAATAAAGAAACCGAAGCCTATATTATAAACAACCTCTCATTTGGCGGAGGGTGTATGAATGACACGCTTATGCATGTCGCTACTCCTTATCTACCATTCGGAGGCGTCGGTGAAAGCGGCATGGGACGCTATCATGGGAAGGAAAGCTTCTTTACGTTTACCCATGAAAAAAGCGTCTTGCGCCAAACCAACCGCTTCGATTTTTCCTTCCGTTATCCAAATGCAAAAAACGGACTCGACTTGATTCGTAAATTTTTAAAATAAACAGGACGAAGGGGCTCTCCCCTCGTCCTATTTTCATTCGATATCCTTGATACACCAGTTGATTTCTTCCATTCCTAATTGCTCTAAATATGCGTTTACCTTTGAAAACGGCCGACTGCCAAAAAAGCCGTTTCTTGCAGAAAAAGGACTCGGATGAGGTGACTCAATGATGTAATGCTTGTTTTGATCAATGCGTTCTTTCTTATTTTGAGCATGTCTTCCCCATAATACAAAAACGACGGGCTGATCACGCTCATTCAGCACATCAATCACGCGGTCTGTCACACGTTCCCAGCCCTTGCCTTTATGCGAATTCGCCTCGCCCTTTCTCACAGTCAGCACAGTGTTTAAGAGCAGTACACCCTGCTCTGCCCAGCTAACAAGTGAGCCATGGTTTGGAACTGGACAACCAAGATCATCCGTGAGCTCCTGAAAAATATTTCTCAAAGATGGCGGATGTTTCACGCCAGGCTGAACAGAAAAGCTTAATCCATGTGCCTGTCCTGGGCCATGATAAGGGTCTTGTCCCAAAATCACCACTTTGACCTTTTCATATGACGTCAAATGCAGAGCACGATACACGTCATCTGGTTTAGGAAAAATAGTCTGTGTGCGATATTCTTCCTTCATCCATTCACGTAATTCTTGATAATACGGCTGTTCAAATTCACTTTTCATCACAGCCCACCAGCTATCATTTAAAAATGGCTTCATTGTGGTTGTCCTCCTTCTATTTGCTGTGCCAGTCTGGAGATCATTGGTTTTCCGTTCCATACAATCTCACTCTCTGATTCTCGTTTTTTCATCGCTGGTTCTTCTAATAATATAGCAAAGTTAGCTGTCGGCAGATCGCCCAGTTCATGCTTTTCACTTAGATCATCTAAATAGTTCTTCCTTGTTTCACCAAGATCACTAGACTGATTTCCACCGCCATCAAAGAACGCATAGATCACGCTGGCAGCTGGCACCCGTTTGACTCGGGCATGCTGTGAAACACGTAAAAAGAAGTCCCAGTCCCAATAATGATGCATCGCTGGATCAAAGCAGCCAATTTCATCGTGTAAACAGCGTTTGTACATACTGCCGGAAGGAACATATGTAGAAAAGACACGCATATCTTCAATAGCCGCTGTATAAGCAAACAAACGTCTCGACACCGGAAAACGGGTCGCGCCTTTTTCTTCAAATGATACAATCTCTGCATCAGAAAAAACAAAATCGGCGTCCTCCAGCGCCTTGCTCATGCGTTCGATATGACAAGGTGTAAAGTAATCATCGTCATCACTCAGCATAATGATGTCGCCTGTCAGCTCCCGCAGTCCCACATTCCTGGCATTCACATGCTGGACATTCTCATCTAAATGAATCAAGCGGATCGGAAGCTCAGAATAGAGCTCCTGAATAATGTCAACTCGCTCTCCTGCATCATTGACGACAACAATTTCAAAGGGCTGTACGGTTTGTCTTGTAATCGATTCAAGCAGCTCACACAGTGCACTGAGCCGGTTATATGTCACAATTAATAAGGAAATCTTCATATGCAGCTTACTCCTTTAATAGATTCGTCTTTTTCCATTAAAACATAAATTGGCTTTCTTCTCATGATATAAAAGGCGGTTTAATGTAATGGGAAAATAGGAATTTTTGATTTGTAAAAGGGATAGAATGGAGACATTCCGAAGAGAGGAACGCTTTTTTATGCCGTTTCATTGTGATAAATGGAAAAGCTGATTATAATAAGGGATAGAACAATAACTGTTACACATCACATTGGAGGTTCAGCAACTATGTCTATGAATAAAGCACTCACCATCGCAGGCTCGGATTCAAGCGGCGGTGCAGGTATCCAAGCAGATTTAAAAACGTTTCAAGAAAAAAACGTCTACGGGATGACAGCTTTAACCGTTGTCGTTGCAATGGACCCTCATAATCATTGGGATCATCAGGTGTTTCCAATTGATACGGCGACAATTCGTGCGCAGCTTTCTACCATTGTAGAAGGCATTGGTGTAGATGCGCTGAAAACAGGTATGCTCCCTACAGTCGACGTGATCGAACTTGCAGCTGACACCATCAAAACATACGACCTAAAAAATGTCGTCATTGATCCTGTCATGGTTTGTAAGGGTGCGAATGAAGTCCTTTACCCAGAGCACGCGGAAGCACTGCGCGAAAAGCTCACGCCACTTGCAACCGTCATCACGCCTAACCTTTTCGAAGCAGGTCAATTAAGCGGAATCGGCGAAATCAAAACAATCGAACAAATGGAAGAAGCAGCAAAACGCATTCACGAACTTGGTGCAAAGTATGTGGTCATCACTGGAGGCGGTAAGCTAAGCGAAGATAAAGCCATCGATTTGCTTTATGATGGACAAACCTTCGAACGCCTTGAAACAGATAAAATCGACACAGAATACACACATGGCGCAGGCTGCACATTCTCAGCAGCAGTTACAGCTGAACTCGCGAATGGTTCAGACGTGAAAGAAGCCATTTACGCAGCAAAAGAATTCATCACAGCTGCCATCAAAGGCTCTTTCCAGCTAAACGAATACATCGGACCAACAAAACATTCTGCTCATCGTTTTGACAAATAGAACAGAAAAAACCGATTCGCCTTGTTAGTAGGTGAATCGGTTTTTGTTTATCGAAAGCTGCGTCTCTGTGCAAACAGCCAATCTGTTAAGCCTGGCGTCTCATAAGCAGGCGTCCATGATGCATGATCATATCCATACTTGCTTGCGTACTCCGTATAAAGCGGCTGGCCACCAGCTTTTTGAAGAGCTTGAATTGTATCTCTGGCATAGCTGATAGGGATAATGGAGTCATCTTCTGCATGAAATGCCCATATTGGTTTGTGTGCTAAAATTCCTGCCTTGCTTGGATCTGCACCTCCCGCAATTGGAATCATCGCTGCAAACAAACGAGGATATGTGATGTTCAACTGGTACGTGCCAAAGCCACCTTGTGATAAACCCGTCGCATAAATCCTTTTCTGATCAATCTGATAAGAAGCTAACACACGCTGAAGGACATCATAAGCTTTGTGTAAATCTGGTGAAAATTGAAACACGTTTGTCAGATCGATTTCATTTTGCAAATTTCTTGTTAATGCAAAGCCTCCATCCACAGCATTTCGCGCCTGAGGTGCTAGTACGTACGAAGGATGTTTCTTTTGGACTTCAGGGGAAGCCCATAAAGCTGCACCATCATTCGCAAGCAATTGCTTTTGATTGTCTGTTCCCCTCTCCCCGCCTCCATGTAAGAACAGGACTAGAGGATAGGCTTTATCCCGCTTACGGTTTTTTGGAATATACAGCCGATAAGGCATTCCTTGGTATTCGAAAGATAAAAAAGATGCTGCAATGTCCTCTCGTGAGACAAAGCGATAACTGTACGTAGATGTGGAAAGGCGATGGTTATTTTTGTAAACGCTTACTTTTAAAGTCGTATCAGTTTCGATATGAATGGGCTTTTTGTATAACTGACTTTGAGTTGTCGGCTGGCTGCCATCTGTTGTGTAATATAGAGAAGCTTTTTGAACGTGAGAATGCAGAGCGACCTCTTGTGAACGATAATATTGACCAGATGGGACTGAAGCAGTTGATGCAAAATACGACGTATGATTCCGGGCAGAAGAAACGGAAGGAAAAAGAAAACTCATAAAAAATAGGACAATAATAAAGGTGATCAGGCATTTCTTAGTTGTTTGGTTCATATCGTTCCTCCTGTACATGCTCAGATGAATTTTTATTTATTATTTATCATGACAACAGAAATGTCAACGCTTTCATTTTAATTTCTACATAATCTGACCGAAACAAAAAAGCGTACCCGCACGCAGGTACACTCCTTTATTCATACATGAATACCTATTTTTGCTGATCGGACTCTTTCGCCATTTTTCGAATAAAGGCTTCAATGGATTCAACAAATAAAGCGTATTCTTTCATTTGTTTATACGTATTTGACAGCTTCTCTTTTACTTCTTCCTGCTCTAGAGAAGGTTCACCGAGAATAGATTGAACTTGAATGAGCAATTCTTTATATTCTTCACGTTTATCTTCAACATGATCTGCCATTGTCTCCAAGCGTTTTCTAGTCGTCGGCTGCTGTTTTGAATTCAAGTAAACAACCCCTTTTTTGTCCTACCGCATTTGGATACACGTCAGCCTCAGCTGTATATATTTTAAAATGATACCATAATTCCACCTGTTATCATATATGTAAAACGTCATCAAACCGCTTCAGGCCAACCTTGTATATACACGATATAGTCTCTTAGATACAGGCTGATTTCACTAGAAAAAAGCAGATCATGGATCTGCTCAGATTGTAGAGAAATTATTTTTCAAGCCGGATTTCCCCTATTTCCTTCTGACTCTTTAAGCCAGTTCTTTTTTTCTCAATTTTCATTGCTAATACTAATATAAAAGCGATCATTAAAATAATACTTAAGAAAATCAAACCGGCTTGCATTTTTCCTGTAGCATCTTTTAGCCATCCGACTGCATAAGGGCCAACAAAACCTCCTAGACTTCCAATTGAATTAATAACTGCAATTCCAACAGCTACTGTGGCTGGACTCAATATCATAGTTGGTAATGACCAAAAAGGACCTTTAAAACAATACATGGCTGCCAGTGAAATGGTGATTAAAATCATTGCGATAAATGGATTGGACACCATTCCTACACTAAATAACGTTAACCCAGATACGAGTAATGGGAAAGCTGTGTGTAAACGTCTTTCACCAGTGCGATCTGAACGTCTTGACCAGTAATTCATGACGATTGAAGCAATAATGTAAGGAATTGTAGCAATGAAGCCGATCTGGGTGTTTGTTAAATAGCTGGATAATCCTTTAATAATTTGGGGCATCCAATAACCAACGCCCAGTGTACCTGCAGTATATACAAAGTAAATTAAGGAGAGGTACCACAGTTTAGGATCAGTCAAGGCTGTCTTATGACTAGATGTTTGTTGGCCTTGCTTTTCTCTTAGCTCCTCGTCCTTTCTTAATTCTGAAATCAACCAATTTTTTTCTTCGGCTGTTAACCACTTTGCTTGTTCAGGCCTGTCTGTTAAGTAGAAATATGTTACAAACCCTAAAATAACAGCAGGGGCGCCTTCTATAATAAACATCCAACGCCATCCAGGTACATTCATCCAATGAATATGATCAATAATTAAGGTAGAAACGGGAGCTCCTATAATATAAGAAACAGCGATTGCTGTCATAAACATCGCAATTGTACTTGCTCTTTCTTTAGCTCGGAACCAATAAGTAAGGTATAGAATAATACCTGGAAATAGACCTGCCTCTGCTACTCCAAGAAGGAATCTAATGATATAGAGCTGGGTGGCATTCTGAGCAAACCCAGTTGCCATAGAGATAATTCCCCAAGTAAAGAGTATCCTAGTCATCCAAACTCTTGCCCCAAATTTTTGCATTAAAATATTACTTGGTACTTCAAAGAGAAAATAACCAATAAAAAAAATACCTGTCACAAGACCAAACATTTTACTTGTTAGTCCTAGTGCTTCATTCATTTCCAATGCTGCATATCCCACATTTGCCCTGTCTAGGTAAGAAATAATATAGAGTAAAAATAGTAACGGGATTATTCTTCGTGTCACCTTTCGAATTGTCTTCTTTTCGAAATTCAAATGAGCATTTTCCAATCAAATTCCTCCTTTTAAAATAATAAAAAGAAATTTTGATAACGCTTACATTTATATCAAAAATAAAGAGATACTCTTACGATTCTGTAAGATGTGTAAGAGTATCTCCATTTACCCTTTTGTTGTTTCCTCAAGACAGCGAACAAAATTAAATACATCAAATCTGATCATAAAACTTTCTTTCATCGCGTTAAAAACGTTTATTTCCAACTAGAAACGCTCTCAATGTCTGGTATACCGTTAAATATTAAGTGTTTCGGTTGATAATGAATGTTTCCTAACACCGTTTCTCCATCTACATCAGGAAAAGCAGTCTCAGTAGAAGTAGAATCTAGAACCACAAGGTTATTTGGAGTAAAAGTGAAATCGTCAATTCCTAACAATTTAGGAGCTGTTACCAGAACTGCTCTAAAAGCTTCATCTAGAGACAGTCCACCTACAATCAGTTTAGAAATGATGTAGCTCATGTTATAAACAGGGTATTTTCTCCATGACGCGCTTGTTAAATCTGTACTGATGGTATCTGGTTTAATTCCCTCAGCTAAGCATTTATAAAAAACATTCCAATTAAAGTGTTTTCTACCGTGACCGATATCTAATACTATTCCTCTTTCCACTGCAGCTAGAAATTCCTTTTTTACTTTTCCGTCAGTATTTAACACGTTTCCATCCCTTCCTTGAAATGGATGAGTAAGAATGTCCCCTTTATTAAAATATTGTGTTACCTCTTCAATATCTAGTTTAGTTTCAGTTAAATGAACCATCATTCGTAAATCAGTTCGATCGGCTGCTTCTCTTGCTAAGCGTAATAAAGACTGGTCAGTCGTTTTGTCTACCTGGCCTAAGCGAATCTTAATTCCTAATAAACGATCATCAGCTAAAGATGCAACTTCAACAATTCGCTCCAACGAAATATTTTCTGGCTTGGTTGGGTTAGGATTAGGGTGATTGGTTAGCCCTTCTGGTAAGGCCGATAACCAAGAACGTACTGTTAACGGGCTGTTTTCCCAATAACGATTTGCTTCCTCCCATCCGTCATAGCCAAAAGTGCCTGCGTCTCCAACTGTAGTTACTCCTGAGGAGAGATATTGTTTATCTGTCACACCAATTTCTGCTCCAGGTGCCCATAAATGACAATGAAAATCGACTAACCCCGGTACGATTACGCTAGATTCAGATAAATGAATCTCCCGATCATCCTCTTGAGTAACTGATATTCTTGTAGACTTATTTGGAATGAACCCCTTTTTTGACCAAATAGAACCGCCTTTAAAATTCCATTCTCCCATGCAAATACACCCCTTAACTTAATATTGTTAGAATAGATTCGTTTATTTAATTGTTTACAATAGCAGCTTCTTTACATGCCTTGATAGCGTCCAACCACTGGTGCTAAATTACTCATTAATTTACACTCCTTTTCTTTTTGGATAGTGGAAACAATCAACTGAATGTCCATACACAAACCAATAAGATAACGCTTTCAAAAATGAAATTAATGAATGACGCAACCCCTACCTCCGAGATATTGATCAATCATTTGTAACAGCTTTCATTCTAGAGACAGAACGACCCTCAAAATAAAATTTATCTCACGTAATAAAAATTACTAATTTTTATACAAAAGTAATATTTATTACCAATAATTTAAAAGTATATTATCACTCATAATTAATAAAGTAAACCTTTTTAATAAAGAAAAGCAGTTAAATTAAAACGAACAGTGAAGCAAATGGGGGAATTGATGGCGAGGAAGATGTAGACGTTGTGGTTACCATTGGTTCAAGAGTAAAAAAACAATGAAAATAAACATTCCACTTATGATCAGTGGAATGTTCTATGGCACTGCACTTAGTAAAGAAGCAAGACTTTCTTTGGCTGCAGTAGCTCATAATGTCGAAACAGCGATGAATTCTGGTGGATGAACTATTTAAACAGGCTGATAGGATTGAAGTTAAATTTGGACAAGCTGCTTTAACAGGAAGTGCCCGTGAAATGATGGGCCTAAAGAAAAACGAGGATGCGGTAGGGAGTACCCAAAATCTCGCACCTCGTTTATCTGATGGAGAAATGGATTCTACAACGGCACCTTCTCTCTCAATCTTCTCTTTGTAAATGCCATGTCTTCAATTTCAGCTTTGTTTCATTTCTGCCACTGATGGAGATTGATTTATTTCCCGGGGAAGGAAAGTAACGTGCAGTAAATACTTCTCGGCCTCCGTTTACAAAAATCTCAATCGACGATGCATCGATAAAGATATGAAGATCGTGTAATTCCTCTATTGCTACTTCACGAACTTCCTTTGATCGATCTTCAAATCGATCCCGCTCTAAAGTCAGTCTTCCCTCATCTTTATCATAAATGATCCGAGCAGCCGCTCGAATACAGCATTCAAACCCCTTTTGTGTGTCAATTTGATCAATGAATATCTCTGCACTCGTAATATCATCTACAGGGATGGATTGAACAGAGCGTTTGATATGAAAAACATGCTCTTGTTCATTCGTCCGCATTGCTTGAAGTTCAGTGACTGGTTTTTGAATCAGATGTCCGTCACCATCCATATGGAGCTCTCTTGGAATCGTCAAACAATGTATCCATTGATAAGAAATCGTCGGATGATGTTCATCTCCTTGGTCTGGCACGCCCATCCATCCGATTAAAAGGCGTCTGCCTGATTCGTCTTGAAAGGTTTGCTGCGCATAGAAATCAAAGCCGCGATCCAGCTCCTCAAACGCTCCGTGTGTATATTGATAAGAGCGATCATCCAATGTGCCAACAAAATAGCCTGATTGATGTGTATTGTGATATTTTAAACCATCAGGCTTGAGTCCTTGCGGCGACACAATCAATACATCCCGGCCGTCTAATTCAAATAGATCTGGGCATTCCCACATATAGCCGAAATTGTCTAACCCATTTTTTCCACTGCCTGCAATCGTGCCTTGAAATGTCCAATTGTCTAAAGTATCAGAGGTAAACAAGACTAGGTGTCCTTTCAGGTCTAAGCTTTGCGCACCAAGAACCATGTACCACTGGCCATTTCGCTTCCATACCTTCGGATCACGAAAATGGGCAGTGAATCCTTCCGGCAGCGTGGCCACGACACCTTTTTTCTGAAAGTGAATGCCATCCTCTGAAACAGCTAAACATTGATACGTCTCACGATTTCCTTGTTCATCCCGAACGTTTCCAGTGTACATCACGTACATGTGTCCATCGTCTATAAATGCACTGCCAGAATAACAGCCGTTTTGATCAAACCAATCACTTGGGGCAAGGGCGGCTTCTTCGTGCTGCCAATTGACTAGATCTGTCGATGTGTAATGGCCCCAGAATTTCGAACCGTGTCCCGTTTTGAATGGCTGCCACTGATAAAAGACGTGGTAAACCCCTTTCCACTGAATCAACCCATTCGGGTCATTTAAAAGACCAACTGGCGGCATCAAATGAAAATGCTGTCGGTACACATCTTTTTTTACCAAATGTTCATAGTTTCGAATTCGTTCTGCTACCTTTTGACGAAGTACTGCGTCAATTGTTGTCATAACTGTGACCACTCCTTGATTATTTTTCGACTTCTTTTACTTTAAAGATGATGGTGAGAATAAATGAAACAGCAACAGCTATTAACATACCAATCATATAATTCACCACATTCTGTAAACCGAATGGTGCTGCAATCGCAATCATCGGAATACCTGTTAAACCGTAAGCGTTGGCGGCTACCTTCGTGAAGACAACGAATGCCCCGCCTAATGCGCCTCCAATCATCGCCGCAATAAAAGGTTTACGATAGCGGAGGTTGACTCCGAATATGACAGGCTCGGTAATCCCTAAGAAAGCTGAGAAAGCAGCAGGGAGTGCAATTTCTTTTGTTTTTGCACGTTTGGCTAAGAAAAAGACAGCAAGCCCTGCTCCGCCTTGCGCGACGTTGGACATTGCCCAGATTGGCAGCAAATAGTTACGTCCAATATCATTTAGCAATCCTGCTTCAATCGCATGGAAGCTATGATGAACCCCTGTGAGCACAATTAAAGAATAGGCACCGCCGAAAATGAGTCCTGCTAAGAACCCTGCATGGTCATAAATAAATGTCAGTGCATTCGAAATTCCTGTACCAAGCATTCTTCCAAGCGGTCCAACTGCAATAAACGTCACAAATCCAGTCACGATCACCGTCACAAACGGGGTCACAAGTAAATCAATACTATTCGGAACCACTTTTCTTAAATTCTTCTCAACAAGACACATGATATAGACTGTCAGTAAGACTGGAATGACGGTTCCTTGGTAACCAAGAAGGGCAATATCAACATTGAATAAATGCATATACTCTGGTTTCGCATCCGTCAGTCCCCACGGATTGAGCAGACTTGGGTGAATCATAATCCCCCCAATAACGGCTCCTAAATACGGGTTTCCACCAAACTCTTTTGCTGCACTGACCCCAATTAATATCGGCAAAATGATAAAGGCTGCACTTGAGAACATATCAAGCATTTGGAAGATCGCAGAGCTTGGGTCAGCCCATTTAAAGGCTTTCATCATGCCTAACAGACCCATTAATAAACCGCTTGCTACAATTGCTGGAATGATCGGTACAAAAATATTCGATAACGTTTTAGCAAAACGTGCAAGTGGATTCATTTTTTGTTTCACTGCTTCATCATGGCTGACCGGCTTTTGTTTCTCGTCGCCTGTCTCAAGACCGGCCTCACGAGCAAATGGCTCATATACTTTGTTGACAGATCCCGTTCCAAAAATGACCTGAAATTGTCCTGAACTTGAGAATGCCCCCTTCACTCCTTCAAGTTCTTCAATGGCATCTTTGTCAATCAAATCCTCATCTTTTATCACCAATCTGAGTCTTGTTGCACAATGCGTGGCACTGATGACATTTTCCTTGCCGCCTAACAGTTTTGTTAATTCTTTGGCTGTTTTTTGATAATCCATGATGTCTCCTCCTTTTTTAAAGCAAAAAAGACCTAAAATTCACCAACGATTAAAGGACATACACGTCCCCTCGTTACGCAAATTTTAGGTCTTGCCTGCCTGACAGTCACAATCCCGCAATATCAAATTTTGATGACGCTTTCATCATAGTATAAGACTGTGACATGCGTCAACCTCTTTTTTCGAATCCAATGACCCATATACACTAGTACGGGTAGTGTGAATAAAAAAAAGCCTGCATGCAGGCATCACCATTAAACCAATTCGGCCTCCTGCAGACGCTGGACATGCAGCGTGATGTAGCCGATCTCCGAGTCAGGGAGATGAAGTCCATATTCATCTTTTAACAAATCAGCGAGTCCAAGTGCACACCGGTAAGCCGTATCATACTTTGTTTGGATAAAAATCAGCATGTCATCGTCCATGATTTGAAATGCCTCATTCGATTCCAACCTGCCTAATGCATACCTCAAATGTGTCACAAGCCGCTGATAGGAAATACTATCCTCATCAATTGAATGCTGAAAATAGGTTTCAATATGCTCGATCATTTCTTTGATCATCGTTGTATATTTCACGGTTTTTTTCATGGACTCCGTATTCATTTTGGCCGTATGAATATGAAGTGCCACATATCCTGCCTCATCGTCCGGCAGTTCAACCCCAAGCCGCTCCTTTACATAACGAATGGCATACTTTCCAATTTCATATTCCTGCTTATATAAGACTTTGATCTCACCAAGCAATTTATTATATAGCACAATGCCTTTTTGAATGCGTTCAATGGCGAAGGACAGATGGTCAGTCAGTGATATGTGGATATGATCACTGAGCGGCATCATGAGTTCACCCTCTGCATAACTGATGATATGCTCGGCCACCTCAATATGCGCTTCTGGCAATGTGGCAAGAATTTGTTTGAATTTCTCATTCTCTTCACGCACAACAAAGATTTTCTCTATTTTATGAACGGGAATGACGTCATTTTTCCCCTTCTGAAAAGCAATTCCGGGACCCATCACAATTTTCTCCTGATCACCCTCCTTCACAACCACTGCATTGTTATTCAATATTTTATATATCTTCACGGGGTATCCTCTCCCACCAGATAACGTTTCTTATGTGGGATTTTACCCTGTTTCACTTTTTCTGTAAAGGTAAGTGCGGACCCGCTCGCGCCTCTCTCGTCGTCTTCTTATTCAGCATCATCAGACTTTGCTGAAACCGTTTCTTTGCCCTGCGTTTCTTCTTATCCCCTTCTGCCAGCTCCTCTAGCTCTCTCTCTTTCACTACTTGAAAGAAACCGGCATCCACCGCGGCCGCCTGAAACCCTTGCTTCTTCATCATCACACCAGGATTCACAAGCACATTCATCATGAAACCAAACCATACACTCAACCAGTTTTTTAAAGTCTTCACTGAACATCCCTCCGCTTTTCTTAGAATCTAGCAGTTCTAGCAAAACAACTGCTCCTATCATATCCCGAGAAAAAAGAGAGGTTTGTCACAATCTGGGTGAAAAAATAAACTAGTTTTCAGAAGTTTTGTTGAAAAGTGCAGAAGAACATCATGTGCCTTGAAGTTCCAATGAGAAATTTTATGCACACAATATCCCAAAGATAAGCACATCTTATCAACAGGGTTTATCCACATATCAACACCCCATTACTAGATTTTGTGTATATGAATTTTTTATTTTCCATATATATATCTAAATAATCGAGTTATCAACAGTACGTTGTGCATAAGTGCGACTTTATAAACAAAATAGTTCTTTGTAACTATGTAAAATAAGACCATTTTAGTAAAGGAATTGTTTTCAACGTATTGAATACTTAATAACGGGCAGTGAATCTTTCCTATTTGTCCACACAAAGAAAGGCTATCTCCCTAAAAACACAGCTAGAAAGGGGAAAATTAATGAAAAAAGCAATCTCTCGTTCTTCTGTTCTATTGTTCTCCACTATTTTTATTTTATCCACATTCTTTACAGGGCAACAGGCTGCTGCTGCTCCATCTAACAAAAAGGTGGAACTAGAAAAAGCAGAAATCTTTGGTGAAATCAATGTCAACTCAGGAAAACAAACGACTGTCATTGTTGAATTAAAGGAAAAATCCTTAGTTGAAGCCAAGCAAGAAGGCGAAGCACAAACAAAAGCCTCCCTCAAAAAGTCTCGAACAAAAGTAAAGAACGCAGCACTCAAAAGGTTAGATAAAGCGAGTGTTCGTCAAGAATATGAAAAGGTCTTCTCTGGTTTTTCTATGAAACTTCCTGCAAACGAAATTCCGAAGCTGCTCGCAGTTGACGGAGTAAAAGCCGTTTATCCGGATGTTACATATAAAACAGATGAAGTGAAAAAGGAAAGCGTTCAGCTTCCAAACGAAGATGTCTCCCCGCTTATGGATAAGAGTGCTCCATTTATCGGTGCTCCAAAAGCATGGGATGCCGGCTATTCTGGTAAAGGGGTCAAAGTCGCAGTCATTGATACTGGAGTAGACTATACCCACCCTGATTTAAAAGGAAACTTCGGTTTATACAAAGGCTATGATTTTGTTGATAATGATTATTCTCCGCAAGAGACACCTAAAGGAGACCCTAGAGGTGAATCCACAGATCACGGCACACACGTCGCAGGAACGATTGCGGCAAATGGGCAAATAAAAGGTGTGGCAAAGGATGCTACACTTCTTGCGTACCGTGTACTTGGACCAGGTGGATCTGGAACAACTGAGAACGTTCTTGCAGGCATCGACCGGGCTGTTACTGACGGAGCAGATGTCATGAACCTCTCTCTTGGAAACAGTGTCAATAACCCTGATTACGCAACAAGCATCGCACTTGATTGGGCCATGTCTGAAGGCGTTGTCGCTGTTACATCCAATGGAAACAGCGGCCCGAACAGCTGGACAGTCGGCTCTCCCGGCACGTCAAGAGATGCCATTTCTGTCGGAGCAACTCAGCTTCCGTACAGTCTATACAATGTGAAATTCCCGAGCTATTCTTCTGCAAAAATCATGGGCTACTACCAAGAGAGTGATTTAAAAGCACTTGATCAAAAACAAGTCACACTCGTCCATGCAGGAATCGGTGATGAAAAGGCATTTGAAGATATCGACGTGAAAGGAAAGGTTGCCGTGATCGAACGAGGAGCCATTGCCTTTGTTGATAAAGTCGACAATGCAAAAGCGGCTGGTGCAATCGGCGTTGTGATGTACAACAATACCGATGGGGAAATTCCAGTCGATGTACCAGGTCTCGTGCTTCCTACAATTAAGCTGTCAAAAGCTGAAGGAACAGCGCTTGTGAAGGCCATTGAGGCTGGAAACAATACAACAACTTTCTCCATTCAATTTGTGAAAGAGCTTAGTGAGCAAGTAGCTGACTTCTCATCTCGCGGACCTGTTGTGGATACGTGGATGATCAAACCTGACCTATCAGCACCGGGCGTGAGTATTATCAGTACAATTCCGACGCATGATCCTTCCGCTCCTTATGGGTATGGTTCTAAGCAAGGAACAAGTATGGCATCTCCGCATGTTGCAGGAGTTGCAGCGATTATCAAACAAGCAAAACCATCCTATTCTACAGAGCAGATAAAAGCGTTGCTGATGAATACAGCGGAAAAGCTATTTGACGTAAATGGAAACCCATTCCCTCACAACACACAGGGAACAGGCAGTGTTCGAATCATTGAATCACTCCAAGCATCTTCTATTGTTTCTGATGCAAGCTATTCATACGGCACTTTCTTAAAAGAAAAAGGCATTCAAATCAAAACGAAGAAATTCAAGGTAGAAAACCTTTCAAAAGCACCGAAAACCTATACCATTGATTACAAATTCAATGGCAGCGGGATTAGCACAAACGGAACGAAGAAAATGACCGTCAAAGGAAATTCCACTGGATCCTTTACTTCAGCGGTACAGGTGAATTACGGAAAAACCAAAAAAGGCACGTACCAAGGAAGCATTACCATTCGTGAAAATGGCAGAAAGGTCACGGAAATCCCTACTTTATTGATTGTGAAAGAGCCGGATTACCCGCGCGTCACTTCAGTTTCTGTAGAGCCGGACAGCCGTGCTGGAAGCTATGTTATGAGCAGCTATCTGCCTGGTGGTGCTGAGAACCTCGCATACCTTGTCTACTCGACAGATGGAGAGTATTTAGGTGAAGCAGGTGTTTATCAACATGTTGATAAAGGGGAACATCGTGTGAAATGGAATGGAACGATCAATCAAGGCCAAAAGCTTGAGGCTGGAGAGTATACACTGCTTGCATATGCGAGCCTAAAAGGCAAATCAGACACCGTTCAAACGAGGGAACCTTTCGAAATTTATCCTGAATAAACATGCATCACAAGAAAAGCCTTGTATGAGCGGATAAGCTCATCAAGGCTTTTTGATTAACGGTAAATATACATAGTTATGCATCAAAGGCTTCTTTTAATAAACGATACGACGTCAGCCGGTCTTGCATGTGATGTGTGATGGTCACAGCGATCAATTCATCTGTACGGTAAGCCTTCGCTAGTGCAGTAAGCTGCTTTTTCACAGAAGATGGCGTTCCAACAACCATTCTTTGACGATTGGCAGCCACTCGTTTCTGTTCATATGGACTGTAGGAATACGCCTGCGCCTGTTCATATGAAGGAAAGCTGCCAAGATTCAGACCCTGTTCATTGGCGAGTAAAGATAAATCTAAGCTGACAGCCAGTTTTTCTGCCTGCTCCTCTGTTTCGGCACATAAAACGAAGACCGCCAGACTGACACGCGGCTGATCACCGAATGCTGAAGGCTCAAATCGGTTGATATATTGCTCGACAGAATCTTCTCCACCTTCACCATTAATAAAAAGAGCAAACGTATAGCCTGCACCTGCTTTCGCCGCAAGCCTTGCACTTCCTCCAGAGGAACCAAGCATCCATACTTCTGGCGCGGTCTCTATCTTCGGAGAAGCAGTCAAATGAGGCAGTGGGTAAAATTCATCGGCTAGATCATGTAAATAGACCTTCAATTCTTCTACCTGCTCATGATATTGATCACCTAGACGCTTTCGTTCACCTTGAAGGGCAATGGAGGAAATGGGCATACCACCAGGAGCACGTCCAATCCCAAGATCGATTCTGCCAGGAGCCAATGCTTCGAGCACCCTGAAATTCTCTGCTACTTTATAGGCACTGTAGTGGGGAAGCATGACACCGCCTGAGCCAATGCGTATGTGTGAAGTAACGGCTGATAAATGGCCGAGAAGCACCTCTGGACTCGATCCTGCCAGCCGGTTCGAAAAGTGGTGCTCTGATACCCAAAAACGGTGATAGCCCCATTTTTCCGCCTGCTTCGCGAGTTCAACCGTTTGTTGCAGAGCTTCAGCAGGCGTTGCGCCTCCAATCAAAGGAGATTGATCCAATATACTTAATTTCATCATGCTGCACCTCTTACAGACATCCCCCTCTCTTAATCGAAAGGGGGATGTCTTATTTATTTTCGATTAAAGCCCTTCTCTTTAACAAATTCTCCAAGGAAGGTACGCTTTGGCTGACTAAAGCCTCGCAGCATCTGCTCAGACCAAGTATCTTTTCTCTCACCGTTTGTTCGTTCTTCATAATATGCGGAAATCCGATCATCGTATTCTTTTAAATAACGATCCACATGCGCTTCATCTTGCTGATATGAATTTTCATGATAAATCAATTCGACCGGCAGCCGTTCTTTTTGTGACGACTGGTTGGCTGGATGACCAACAGTCAGACCGAATAACGGCAGCACATAAGATGGCGTTTCAAGCAATTCAGAGACTTCTCTCAGCTGGTTACGCAGACCGCCAATATAGCAGATCCCAAGTCCCATTGATTCTGCAGCAACACTGACATTTTGCGCAGCCAAAGCCGCATCAATCACACTAATAAGAAAGGCTTCTGTATTCTCTAGCGCTTCTTGATGATTCTTCCCTGCTTTTTTTGCAATATGATCATGGCGTTTCAAGTCTGCACAGAAGACAAAGAAATGCCCGTTTTTTTCAACGTATGGCTGATTTCCAGCCAGTTCAGCAAGCTTGGCCTTCTTCTCCTGATCTGTTACACCAATGATACTGTATGCTTGTACATAGCTTGATGTCGAAGCAGCCTGTGCACTTTTGATCAGTGTCAGTACCTCTTCTTCTGTCAAACGCTCGTCTGTAAACGAACGGATCGACCGATGATTTAACATGGTTTCTATCGTTTTATTCAACTCGAAGACCTCCTTCACTTCTACTATCATAAGGCAAAGACATAGGGCTTTTCAAAAATTAAAACTCGCATAAAAAAGACAGTCTATACATAGACTGCCCTTACCCGTTTTATTTAAATAAATAACTTTGATATTTCGTTAATTGAACACTTGCGTTATACGCGATCCCGAATCCAATGAGAACAGACAAGACAGAGCTTCCTCCGAAGCTGATAAATAAGAGCGGAATCCCCGTTACAGGCATCACACCTATGTTCATCCCAATGTTCTGGAACGTATGGATCACGATCAGAGCTGTATATCCTACACAAAAGAATGATGCGAATCGGCTATAAGGATGGATACGGTCAATCAGTACGACAAGCCGGTAGATCAAGAAGAAGAACATGATCACCACAAACGCACAGCCAATAAAGCCAAAGGCCTCTCCTATAATGGAGAAAATCATATCTGTTTGTGCTTCTGGGACATAGACCTTTAAGTTCTTAATGCCATTCCCAAAAATCTGCCCTGCACCAATGGCCATAATGGCCTGATCCACTTGATATTTATCAGATCCAGATGCATCCTGTGTCTGCGCTTGATTGGCTGATGTAGAATTATCAGGCAGCCAAGCGGTAATCCGGTTGATTTGGTATTGCTGAATGCCAATTGTTTTCGCAAAATCAGGGAAGAGGATGATGACGGCTAACACAGCGGCTACTAAAAGCACAACCACCGACCCGATGAGAGAGATCAGTTTCCAATTGACCCCTGATAAAAACACCATCACGACGACAATAAACATACAGACAGCCGCCGTCCCTGCATCCTGTAAGAAGATCAATCCAACTGGCACAGCTGCTACCCCGGCGATTTTTAATAGAAGGAAAATATCATCTTCTAATGTCCGTTTCCCTCTAGGTGTAGACTTTCCAATGACAGATGCGAGCATCATAATCAAACCAATTTTCATGAACTCTGAAGGCTGAAATGTTCCAATCCCCGGTAACACAAACCAGCTTTTTGCACCATTTTTAATAGGGGCAAAATCTTGACCGCCGATTTGTGCAGGAGCGATTTTTAGAAGAATTAACAGCATAATGCCGCCTATAAATATATATAAGCTCAATTTTTCTAATTGCTCCAGGTCAAAGTAATTAATAGCTACAATACATATGACACCGACCATGTAGTATATGATCTGCCTCGTCCATGCATTAGATCCATACTGCCCAAACTGGCCCGCAGCAAAAATCGCAATGACACTGATGGCAAAGAAAGCTAAAAATATAAAAATCAAATCTCCTTGATAGTAAGGAGATGTATTCTGCTTGTTCATGAACTAACCACCCTTATTACAAAACATAAAAGCCCTTATTTATATTAGATTGAAATTTTCACAAAATCAACTCACCTTAAATATGACGGAAGATACATCCGAAAGGTTCCAATCATTTTTTAAAAAGTGAAATACTTTTCATCCTAACAATAGGAAAAAATTCCTCTATACTCTTTCCATTCAAACGATCTTAAGTTCTTTAAAAAGATTATTTTACAGATTTTAAGGGGAAAATTCAATGACCTATGTGGCAATATGACAAGTAATCATCAGACGAGCATAAGCTGCATGGAGGAATGAGGAAAAAAACCATTTTCTATGGAATAAGGCCCATTTTCCAATAATTGCGTTTACATCAATGTCAATTGTGGTATACTACTTGTAACAAAATGTTCATAATATCTCCTAAAAACAGACACAATTGCATCCTGACCTCTTATTTGATTTGAACATCAACTTACAAAGGAGTTGGATACGATGGATATGTTCTTTGCGTACCTATGTATTGCAACGGCTACACCCCTGTTTTTATGGCTGGAAAACAGAAAAATCGCATTAGCTTCTATTCCACCAATTATGATTATGTGGATTTTCTTCGGTCTTTACATGACAAGCAGTTTATCTCCAGCAGGACATACCTTCATGATCGCATTCTTTGCCATTAACGTAATTTTGGCACACATTGCAGCGTTCCTCATCTACGGACTTCCATTCATTCGCAAAAGATTCAGCAGCAGATAAATACCGCCCAACTATTGGAAGCGTTATCACCATCATGATAAAAACCACTCACCTTCTAGAGATGAGTGGTTTTTTATTATTTCTCTGAATGCTCAGACTGCTTTGGCGCAGACGGTGAATAACCATCTTTGCTGTTCTCTCCGTGGCTGTAGTGAGCCGCAAAGATCCATACAGATCCAATGACGAAGATAATCGCACAGAACAGACCAAACAAAGTATTTCCGACTTGAACAGTTCCGTTCTCGCTCTCTGTCATGTGCATAAACATGAACAGCTGCAAGAATGCTTGAATGAACGCAAAACCAAAGATAATCCATAGTTTTGCGGAACTGCCAATTTCAGCTCCAATGGCAATCCAGAATGCTAAAACTGTCAGCACAATGGATAGGATGAAGCCAACTACGTGTTTCCAAGGGAAGTGTTCGTGCTCTGCTGAGGAATGTGTTTTTCCAGCCATATCACAAAAGCCCCCCTAATCCGATCAAGTAAACAGCTGTGAAGATGAAAATCCATACAACATCAAGGAAATGCCAGTATAGACTTGAGATGAAAATCTTCGCTGCTGTTTGTGGAGTTAATCCACGTTTTTTAATTTGGAACAAGATCCCGGTAATCCAGAAGATACCGATCGATACGTGTAGTCCGTGAGTTCCTAAGAGTACAAAGAATGCAGACCAATACGCACTTGTATGGATGCTGGCACCCTCATGTACATAATGGAAGAACTCGAAAATCTCAAATCCAACGAAGCCTGCACCAAGAAGCAGTGTTAGAATTGTCCAAATGACAACCCCTTTTGTACTTCCACGGCGCATTTCATGAACGGCAATCCCGCATGTAAAAGAACTAACTAACAGCAGGAATGTCATGATCAATACAAGCTTCATATCAAAGAGCTCAGCTGGTAAAACGCCGCCAGCTGTTCTGCCATGAAGAACAAAGTAGGTCGCAAAAAGTGTTGAGAATAACACGATTTCCGCGCCAAGGAATATCCAGAAACCAAGAATGTTTAAACGTCCGGTTTCAGACTGATATTCAAGCGGTGCATTTGCATAGCTGCTATCATTATGTCCCATTACTTCTGCGCCTCCTTATTCTTTTTCTCTGTTTCAATGACTTCTTCAACAGGAATATAGTAGCCATTGTCATATTCGAATGAACGTAAAATCATCGTTGCGAATACACCAATTAAACCAATAACGCCAATCCAGTACCATTCAAATACAAGACCGAATGCACCAAGTCCGAAGAATGCAGACATGATAAGCGGTCTGCCTGAATTATGCGGCATGTGAATTTTCTTGAATTCTTTTTCAGGATGAACGTCCACATTGTCTTGCTTCCAATGATGGAATGCATCTGTTGTTGTCACTTCTGGAAGTGCAGCAAAGTTATAATGCGGCGGAATTGTAGAAGATGTCGCCCAGTCAAGTGTACGTCCTTCTCCCCAGCTGTCTCCAGACACTTCACGCTTCGCGTGTCTCCAGCTGTAGTAGATGTTGTAGCAAAGGATGATGAATCCGATACCCATCATAAATGCACCAATTGTTGAAATAAAGTTTAGTGCAGTCCAGCCATCTTCTGGTCCATACGTATAAATACGTCTTGGCATTCCTTGCAATCCTAAGAAGTACTGCGGGAAGAAACAGATGTTAAATCCGATCATGAATACCCAGAAGAACCATTTGCCGATTCTTTCGTTTAACTTGTAACCAAACATTTTTGGATACCAGAAAACAAGACCAGCAAAACAAGCAAATACAGTACCTGCGATTAATACATAGTGGAAGTGGGATACAAGGAAGTACGTGTTATGGTACTGGTAATCCGCAGCTGCCATCGCAAGCATAACCCCAGTTACACCACCGATTACGAAGTTCGGGATGAAACCAAGTGCCCAAAGCATTGGTGATGTAAAGCTGATACGGCCTCGATACATCGTAAAGAGCCAGTTAAAGATTTTCACACCTGTTGGTACAGAAATCGCCATTGTTGTAATCGAGAAGAATGAGTTAACTGCTGCACTGTTCCCCATTGTAAAGAAGTGGTGAACCCACACAAGGAAACTAAGAACAGAAATTGCCACAATCGATACAACCATCGCTTTGTAACCAAACAATTGCTTTCTTGAGAACGTCGCAAAAATTTCTGAGAAAATACCGAAAGCCGGCAGGATGACGATATATACCTCAGGATGTCCCCAAATCCAGAAAAGGTTCGCCCAAAGCATTGGCATACCGCCTGCTTCGAGTGTAAAGAATGCTGAACCGAATAAACGATCAAATGTCATAAGTGCTAAAGCAACTGTTAATACAGGGAATGCGAATACGATGATGACAGACGTGATCAATGTTGTCCATGTAAACATTGGCATACGCATAAGCGTCATACCTTTTGTACGCATTTTTAAGATGGTCACCATGAAGTTAATACCTGTCATAAGTGTACCAATACCTGCAATTTGTAGCCCGAGCAAGTAGTAGTTCTGTCCAGGCCCTGGTGAGAAATCATTTCCGGCGAGCGGCATGTAACTCGTCCAGCCTGCACTTGGTGATCCTCCAATAACGAAGGAAATGTTGAACAGCATTGCTCCGACCATAAATGTCCAGAAGCTAAGGTTGTTCAAATAAGGGAATGCAACGTCACGCGCACCAATTTGAAGAGGAACAACGACGTTGATTAAACCAATCAAAAATGGCATCGCCATGAATAGAATCATGATCGTACCATGCGTTGTAAAGATTTCATTATAGTGGTTTGAATCTAAAAACGTATTATTAGGAAGCGCCAGCTGCGCGCGCATCATCAGTCCGTCTACCCCACCGCGGAAGAACATAATCACAGCAGCAAGGATATACATGATCCCAAGCTTCTTATGATCAACTGATGTCAGCCATTCTTTCCAAAGCCATTTCCACTTTTTAAAGTAGGTTAAAACAAACACGATGGCAATGGAAGTAAGAGCGATAGAAATTTGCGCACCAAGAATTAATGGGTCTCCAGTTACAAAAAACTCATCCCATTTTAAATGCATAACGGCCTCCTCCTTTCCTTAGTCAGTTTATTCATTTTCTAATTTTCTTTTATAGTTCTTCACATTCTCGAAAGGATCTGTCTTGGAATGCGGAGAAACTGCTTCATAACCTAAACGTTTGCGTGCTTGGAGTGCGTATTCAGAATCCTCTCCGTGCTTCGCAAAAGATAAATGTGTTGATGAGAATGTCTGCACATCTGCAGCATCAGGAAGCATCAAGTAGTCATACGTTTTCTTCGTTAACTTTGGTGCTTCTTTCTTCGTTTTGTTTACCCATTTATCATAGTCAGACTGCGTCATCGCATTGACTTTGAATTTTTGCTGAGCAAAGCCCTCGCCTGTGAAGTTGGCATTTCTTCCTTGATAAGTGCCTACTTCATCAGCTTGAAGATATTGTTCCATTTCCATTCCAGCCATCGCATACTTCTCCCCGCCTAGCTGAGGAATCCATAGTGATGCCATTGTATCAGCAGAAGTGATTTTGAATAAAACCGGCTGATCTTTTGGAATGTTTAAGTAGTTCACGGTCTCAATATTTTCCTCTGGATAACTAAAGATCCATTTCCAATCAACAGCTGTCGCATAAACGACAAGCGGATCTTTATGGCTTGTTGCTTGAGGTGCCTCTTCCAAAGAGTAAATTGTCTTTACAGTTGGAACCGAAAGGGCAGCAACGATTAATATTGGGATCACTGTCCAGATAACTTCTAGAAGCGTATTCCCGTGAATTTCTGGATTATAAGAGGCGTTCCCAACATCCTTGCGCTCACGGTATTTAACCAAAATGATGGTAAACAGTACAAATACCGCCCCAACGATAAAGAGCATAAATCCGATGGATAAAAGGATTAAGTCTTTTTGTTGTGCTGCGACTGGTCCTTTAGGATCTAAAACAGCAATATTGCTGCATCCTCCTAACACAAAAACACTCACGAGCATCGCTAATAAAAGCATAGGTTTAATGACTCTGAACAAGAAGATCACCATCCTTCCTTAAATAATGTATAAATTGCTGAATAATTGTGAAAAGCCATCTGCCTTCGAAAACTTTTCTTCCCTTTGTAATGCTATCAAAATCTGTTAGAGTTAGCTTCCCTTTTTTCAAAAGTTCATTTATTTTTCATCAGATTTCTTTTGAAATGTCATAAATTCGACATAAATTTATACTATTGCACTCACAATAAATTTCTAGGATTTTGAAAAGTTGAGAGTTGAAGGCAAAGGACAAACAATCAAGAACTTTGTCAAATTTAGGTTTACCACAATAAAAAAGTTTGGTCAAATTTCAATTTAACTTAATGAAATTTTATCTAGGTAAACAATTTCAAAATAGGTATCCCCATATTTAACAAAAACCTTACTCATTTTAACGCAAGTTGACAAGAAAAGAAAGTATCGATCCTCTGCGTATACGCTGTAAGAATTGGTAATGATGCTGAATTAGTGGAATATCGCTAAAGACTTCCAGCAAAAAACCGGCTCAGCGCCGGCATTCTGCATTTATTCATCTCTGACCAAAATATCAGGTCGTCTATAGATGTCCCCTTCATGTTCAATGTCGATGTACGTCCACTTGCCTGTATAGGTTAAAAAGCGGTTCCCCTCTTTCTCTACTACCATCGTATCCTCTGATTTTAATCCAGGCAATGAAGGGTTCCATGTAAAGACTTGATGGAGCTGAATTTTTTCCTTCGATGAAGGAACTGCAATGATTTCCCTAGAAACAAATCCTGTCTTTCCACCTTGATGAAGCTTTTTCCAACTATCAGGGAAGCCTTCTTTTTCGTACTGAACAATACCTGCTTTCAGTACATCTCCCAATGTCTTACCTGGACGGGTGGCCGCATTCATAACCGTGTCAATCCGTGCAAGCCGCTCTTTGTTCTCTTCAAGCTCTTTTGGAAGCTGTCCGAAGTAAACAGACCTTGTGACATTCGCCACGAGTCCATGCCGTTCAGCACAAAGGACAAGAAGTGCATGCTTTTGAAGTGCTTTTTCTGTTGGAATCGGATGGCGGTATTGATGAATACGGTCATCTGTTGCCACAAGCAGCACTTCTATCGTCATTCCCTGCGCGATCGCTTTTTGAGCCACAAGCGAAGCGATTTCGTGCTCCGTCTGTCCTGGAACGATTTTTTTACAGACACTCTCTACAATGACCGCTGTTTCATGACAAAGCGTTTCGTATTGGCTGAGCTGTGATGTGGAAAGAATCGATCGGGCATGCGACAACTCCGGTTCGATCCATTCAAATCCTTCCATTTGAATGTCTGACCCAATTCGTTTGTCTCTTGTAAGTGTTTGAATGTATGCCGTATCATCCTCAAACCAATCCATTGTCACCACTTGAAAGGGGTGATCAATATACGCCATTTCTTCTTCAATGATCCGCTTTTCTTCCATTTGATTCACAATGAGGACGATGTCGTCTTTTAACACAAGCAGCCGGCACACACCCTCTGGCGTGTTTAACACAATGTGATTTCTTCTTCCGCCTGTCAGCCAGGAGAAATTATTCCGCTTTTGAATCAGGACACCGTCAAGCTGTTTTTCTTCTATTAACGTTCTTACTTGTTCAATCATCTAATCACCTGCCTGTATGAAGTGTTTGAATGAAACGTTTAAAAGCTGTTTTCCCTTGCTCGTTTCTTTTAAACACACCTGCCTGTGAGAGAATTCTAGAAAAAATCAAGCCAATTTCTTTTTGTAAAATGGCTTCTGTATTGTCCTCTGTAAAGATGTTCTCTTCAAGCAGACGCTTTGCCCATGTTTTGTGCTTTGTGATAGAAGGGCGGGCTTTGATTTCTTCAAGGGGTTTTGGGGATAACAGCGCCTCTTTTAATAGGCTTAATTCCTCTGCTAATCTACCAGGAAGAACAGCAAGTCCCATCACTTCAATTAAGCCGATATTCTCTTTTTTAATATGATGGACTTCTTCATGCGGGTGAAAAATTCCGTCTGGGTGCTGTTTGTTTGTACGATTATTACGCAGCACTAGATCTAATTCATAGTCATCCCCATGGCGACGTGCAATTGGTGTAATGGTATTATGCGACGTCTCTCCTGTATGAGCGATCAGCCCCACTTCTTCATCTGAGTACAATTTCCACTCGTTTAAGATAAAGTCTGCGGCGTCTGCGAGCGTCTGCCGATCGCTGCTGCGAAGGCGGATGACAGACATCGGCCATTTCACAATACCAGCCCTCACTTTCGGAAAGGCTTTAAGAGAAAAGACCTCTTCTATCTCTGCTTTCGCCATCGGAAATTCATGCGCACCACCCTGAAAATGGTCATGACTTAATATACTGCCCCCGACAATCGGAAGGTCAGCGTTCGATCCGATGAAATAGTGCGGATAAATAAATATGAAAGAAAGCAGTCGTTCAAAGGTCTTTTTGGTGATGCTCATTGGCTCATGCTTACCCTTGAACACAATACAATGCTCGTTGTAATACACATAAGGTGAAAATTGCAAGAACCACGATTCATCTGTAAGTGTCACAGGTATAATCCGGTGATTCTGTCTTGCTGGATGGTTGATCCGCCCCCCAAACCCAACGTTTTCTTTACAAAGGAGGCAAAGAGGGTATTGCTTTTGACTAAGCTTTTTGGCTTCAGCGATTGCTTTTGGATCCTTTTCCGGTTTCGATAGATTAATTGTGATCTCTAGCACACCATCATCTGTTGGTGTAAACCACTGTACATTTTTGGCGATTCTACCTGTATGAATATAGTGTGCATGCTGCTGCATCTCATAGAACCAGCTTGTCGCCGCCTCTGGTCCATCATGCTGTCGTTTCTCTTCAAACTTCGCATAGATGACACTTGGAGGCGCCACCAAGCAGCCCATGATTTTCGCATCTAGTAAATCACGATACGTATCCGTCCCCTCAAGAATAAGACCTGTTTCTACTGCCCAATCCAGCATCGGCATTAAGATGTCTTCAAGATCTCCGCCACCTGAAACCGCTCTTGCTTCCGCCTCATCGAGCCCAAGCACCTCAAGCAGCCGATTCCTCGTATAATCGATATCTAGTGGTGTGATCAGCTCTTGAGTGATTCCAAATTGAATCAACTGTTCCAGCTTTTCAAAAATATCAATTGCCATTCCCTCTATCCCCTCTCTTGCCTGCCTGTTACGCGTTATTTACTTTGGTAGCCATCTGGATGCTTCTGAAACCAATCCCACGCACTTTGAATGATGGTGTGAAGGTCAGCATATTGAGGTGTCCATCCTAATTCTTGCAGCGCTTTTTCAGAAGAAGCAATCAGCTTTGCTGGATCTCCCGCGCGTCTGTTGACCACCTGCGCTGGGATGGCATGCCCTGTGACATTTCTGACAGCATCTACTACCTGCTTTACAGAGAAACCTGTCCCATTCCCTAAGTTATATGTTGCGCTTCCTTTTCCAGCGCGTAGCCGATCAACAGCTAAGATATGTGCCTCTACTAAGTCCACGACATGAATGTAATCCCTAATACATGTGCCGTCCTCTGTCTCATAATCATCACCATACATCATGATTTGATCCCGTTTTCCCAAAGCGACTTGCAGAATGATCGGAATGAGATGTGTCTCAGGCTGATGATCCTCTCCGACAAGTCCTTCTGTATGAGCACCAGCAACATTAAAGTAGCGAAGCACCACGTATTCGATGCCATATGCTTGCTCAGACCACTTCAGCATTTTTTCAATCGCCAGTTTCGTTTCTCCATAAGGATTCGTTGGGTTCGTCTCATCCGTTTCAACAATCGGCACACGCTTTGGTTCACCATACGCAGCAGCTGTTGAAGAGAAGACGATGTGTTTCACATCAAATTCATTCATGACCTGAAGTAAGGCTGTTGCTCCTCCAACGTTATTGTCATAGTACTTTAGCGGGTCTGTCACACTCTCGCCGACAAGTGAATCTGCGGCAAAGTGCATGACCGCTTCAATTTGATGCGTTTTGAATACCTGTCTTAAAAAGGCTTGATCTCGTAAGTCTCCTTCTTCTAAAACAGCTCCCTCCAAAACAGCTTCTCTATGGCCTGTCTGCAAATTATCAACTACCACCACTTGTTCACCTTTCGCTAAAAGAGCCGCTACCGCATGACTGCCAATGTACCCTGCTCCTCCACACACTAAAATGGTCATCACACTTCCTCCTTCGTGAGTTCTCTTGCGCCGCCTCCAATTCCAGCTGTGTAAAAAGAGGCTTGAATGCCCGTCTTCTCCTGATAAATCGCACCCGTTTCTTCTATAAATGAAGCCAGCTGGTTTTCTCTCACAATACTGATTGTACAGCCGCCAAAACCAGCACCAGTCATACGGGAACCAATCGTCCCTGGATGGAGCCAAGCGGCTTCTGCCAATGTATCTAGTTCATGTCCAGTCACTTCATAATCATTCTTTAAAGAAAGGTGAGAGGCCTTCATAAGCGCACCTATTTCTTCCATTCTATCATCTTTCAAATATTTGACTGCTTTCATCGTCCGTTCATTTTCTGTCACCACGTGTCTTGCGCGTCTGCGGCATGTTTCATCCTGAATCAAGTGGGCATGCTCGGCAAATTCATTCGCAGTGAGCTCACATAAATGAGCAATGTCGATTTCTTTTCGTAAATCGTTTAATGCTGATTGACACTCGGACCGGCGTTCATTGTATTTGGAGTCTGCCAGTGTCCGCTTTTTATTTGTATTGGCAATAACAAGCGCCAGCCCCTCTTGTCGAAACGGGCTGTATTCAAAATCAAGGGTGTCGCAATTGAGCAAAATGGCGTGATCTTCTTTTCCAAGAGCAATCGAAAACTGATCCATGATGCCGCAATTGACGCCAATAAACTCATTTTCTGCGCGCTGCGAAAGGAGGGCAAGATCGACTTTTGATACGCCAAATGAATGCCATTCATTGATGAAGACGGCAGTGACGAGCTCGATGGAGGCTGAAGAAGACAGACCTGCGCCATTGGGAATATTGCCGCCGTATACAATATCAAAGCCTTCTTCTATCTTCATCCCTGCTTCGATAAACTGATGGAACACACCCTTCGGATAATTCGCCCAGCCGTCCGATTCAACGTAAGCGATTTCAAAAAGGTCGAATTCTTTCACACCATCGCCAGCGAAGTTTAAAGAATACATTCTCACACGGCCATCTGACCGCTTTGCACATACAGCATATGTACCGAGAGTGAGCGCACAAGGGAAGACATGACCTCCATTATAATCTGTATGTTCACCAATCAAGTTCACTCTTCCTGGGGCAAAAAAATAGCGAAGTTCTTCTCTAGCTCCAAATTGCTGGTGAAATGCCACGCGTAACGTATCGATCATATCCATTCCCCTTTTCTCTTCTGATACTCTTATTTTAGTTGCCGGAATAACATAAGTTCAATGGTAAAAAAATCGTTAAAAAATACCCTTTTTTTGCTGTGAATGTTACGATGTGATATGAGGTTTACCATGATTCAAAATAGAAAAAGGTTGTTTTTTGCTGTGAAGGAGGATGTCCAATTTGAAGAAGGAAGCATTTGCATTTCGTTTTCACCATTCTGATGTTACATTGCCAGCACAAATATGGTCTGTTGGCTGGGAAGTTCAATCATCTTCGTTATATAGCTGGAATGGTGTGGAGCGGAAGGATCAAGGCAAGTGCATCTTTCAGCTCACACTGTCTGGACATGGCATGATTGAAATCGGACAGAAGCGGTTCAAAGTATTACCGGGTCAGGCCTTTCTTGTGAAAAGCCCAAGTGCCTATCAATACTATTTTCCAGAGGACAGTGAGCATTGGGAATTTCTCTATTTAACGCTTTATGGGGATGCCTGTGATCTTTGCTTTGACCAATTTATAGATCAAGGCAAGCAGGTCATGCGTTTTCATCCAAATTCCAAACCGATCCGCCTGCTGAAGAAAATTTATGATGAAGCCAGTGAAAGACGGATTACCAATCCATTTGAGGGGTCTAGCCTTGCTTATCAATTTGTCATGGAACTGTATTCATATTTGCCAAAGCTTGAGGGACAAATGGAGAAATGGCCTGAGCCTATCGTCCAAGCGGCCTTGTTTGCCAGCCATCATTTTCAGGAGGAAATTGGCCCAGACGATATGGCAGCTGCGGCACGTTTATCCAAAAGTCATTTTACGAGGGAATTCAAAAAGGCCACTGGCTTCACACCCATTCACTACTTAACCAATATCCGGTTAGAAAAGGCGGAAACGTTACTGAAAACAACGAAATATTCGATTGAAGAAATCGCCATACAGTGCGGCTACCGAAATGCGAATTACTTGAATAAAGTCTTTCGAAAGAAAATCGGCATGTCTCCAAAGCAATTGCGGGAAACAAGCGATGCATAATAAA
Organism: Bacillus safensis; assembly: GCA_030159235.1. Lineage (GTDB taxonomy): Bacteria > Bacillota > Bacilli > Bacillales > Bacillaceae > Bacillus > Bacillus safensis_B. The sequence continues at coordinate 548,395 of BSBG01000001.1, forward strand.
AAGCAGCCGCTTCATCATTGGCTGCTTCTTTTACGCTTTCGTCAGATCAACATGAATTCTCCCTTGTCTTAAAACAATGGTCATTTGCGTGTCAGGGGTCATTAAGTTTTCTAAAATGTCCGTTGCCGTTTGAAGCGCAATGTCCATTCGGTTGATCTTTTCCTTTTCTTGTTCTGAAAACGCTTCTGGATGTGCGGTCATTTCTTTGACTAGCCTCAGCACTTGTTCATGCTGCTTTTCTGTTTGTTGATATATGGCATCATATAAGTCGTCTGGCCTGCTGCTCATTTCACATCACCTATCTTTTTTTATGTGTTAAATCGCATCTTCTTTTGTTTTCTTGAAGACGAACCACTTACTGGCGACATAATTGACCACCACAATCACAAAGTTGACGAGAATTTTTGCGACAGTTTCATCGAGCGCCATTTGGCTCACAAATAAAATCATCAGCCCTAGATCTACACCTAGAGACATGAGACGGACACTAAAAAATGAAGAAAGCTCACGCATGAGGCTTTTTGTATCACGAGCCTTTTGCTTGAAGACATACTTCTTATTGGTGATATAAGCAAAGAGAACAGCAAATACCCATGAAACAACCGTAGCTGTTTTGTAATCCATGGAAAACATCTCAACGAATAAATAGAAGCTGACTATGTTGACAATGGTTGTACACACACCCATCACAAGATACATGACAACTTCTCGGTACTTTTGAAAAAGGCTATACATGTCTTTCTTCATTCCTTCTTGGTGATTTCTGTTTCTTTTAGAATACCATCTTGAGAAGAACTTCCCAAACGAACAATATGTATGTCCTGCAAAGATGAAATTTGTTCTACTTGATGGCAGATGTCAACCTAATTGGTTTATATGAGTCAAATGTTTTAGGCCTTTATCATTATTTTAATTAATAATCTTTCAACTGCCTTTACAATTGTTTATTATTAGAAGTATGAAATTAATATTTTTGGGTTTTTTAGTCAGTTTTTTAGGGATGTGGTAGGTGATAGATTTTACAAAATAGGTTAAATGTCATCACTTTTCGACAAAAATCTATTTTGCGCTGTTTTCAACCACACGTACAGTTACTAGACGGTTTGTTCAAGTCATTGGTTGCAGTGAATATGTCTTATTGAACTGGAGGATATCATGGATACGCAAGTGAAAAGAAGAGTTGACGAAGAGTGGGTTTATTTGATTCAGGAAGCGAAAAAAATTGGACTAGGCATCGAGGAAATACAAGCTTTTTTAACATCCAACGGTGATCAGAAGATGATAAACAAACCGTAAATCAACGCTGTTATCCTTTGTCTTTCAGACTGCTTTGGCTAAAAGTTCTGACCTGTCAATTGACCTTTTGAAAATCCTTTCATGACGACGCTACAATAATTGCACACCTCTCCATACCAATCCCTTCCACTTAATGGGGTTCTGTCTTTCTATATTAGGAGGACAGTCCGTTTCCTGTTCTTTATACGATTCCTTTATAGCTGCCATTCATGAAAATTGTCCTTCTCTCGTTATAAAACCAAGCTGCCCCCCCATATATTAAACATGAGACAACGAGAAAGCAGAAAGGTGGGTAGAGCGTGAGTTCAGATTCCCTTTCATATTATCACCAAAAAAAGGATCAGTATTATCATGGGGTGAACCCGGTCATCGTTAGCCTTATTCGTGAGGAATGGACGTCTTTAATGGACATCGGATGCGGCACAGGCAAGCTTGGCAAAGTCCTGAAACAAAAGGGCCGGACCATTTATGGCATTGAATCATTTGAGGATGCCGCAAAAGAGGCTGAGCAAGAGCTAGATCATGTTCTCTGCGGAAATATTGAACAGATGGCTCTCCCTTATGAGCATGAACAATTTGACTGTATCATTTTCGGAGACGTCCTCGAACATTTATTAGACCCGTGGGCCGTTTTAAAAAAGGTGAAACCCTTCCTCAAGAAAGAGGGTGCCATTCTGTCATCTATTCCCAATATCGGCCATATTTCAACGGTTTTAGAATTACTGGCCGGCAGATTTACTTATACAGATGCAGGGTTAATGGATCAAACACATTTGCGTTTCTTTACCCTTCACGAAATACATGCACTCTTTCATTCAGCGGGTTTTCGTATTCGCAGCCTCGAGGCCATTCGCGTACAGCATCCATCCTACACAAACGTATTGAATGATCTACATGCATTACTGATGAAACACGGCATTCGTTCTGATTTTCACGAGGCCGCTACAGCCTATCAATATGTGGTTGAGGCGGTTCCAATCAATGAGTAACCCTACCATCCTGTTTGTTTTATGCGTGAATAATGAGTCGATGTTTCAGGCTTGCTTCCGGCAGCTCGCTTCACTTCCGGCTCCTCATGGATATCACGTGGAAGTCTTGCCGATTAGACATGCATCAAGTATAACCTCTGCATACAATGAAGCCCTCACTCATCCAGCTCAGTTTAAAATTTACCTTCATCAGGATACCTTGATTGTCAAACAGCATATGCTGCTTGAGCTCATCCCACTTTTTTTACAAAATTCATCACTTGGCATGGTTGGTGTGATAGGAGCAGAAAGCGTGCCTGACAATGGGATTTGGTGGGAGAGTCCTGATTGCAGAGGGAAAGTGATTGAATATCGTCACGACACCTATCAGCTGCTTTCGTTTGAAAGAGGCCGTCAACAATCCGAAGCGCAAGATTATATCAAGGCTTCGGCCATTGATGGTCTTTTCATGGCGACACAGTATGATGTCAAGTGGCGTGAGGATCTCTTTGACGGCTTTCATTTTTATGATGTCTCGCAGTCCTTTGAATTCGTACAAAAGGGCTATGAGGTTGGAATTGCAAGACAAAAAGAGCCTTGGTGTATTCATAAATGCGGAGATCATTTTGACGCAGAAGCATATGAAAAAGCGAGAGAAATATTTCTTGAAAATTATCGATAGAAAGCACCCTTTTCGGGTGCCTTTTTTATGATATACTGTCATAAACAACCAGATCGTCTCATATGCATTGGAGTACCTTGTCCCTATTTCGTACAAAGGAGGAAACAATGGCAGAAAAAAAAGTTCATTATAAGAAGGTTGCCGCTTCAGAGGATTTTCGAAAACTTCTTGAGGAAAAACGCAGATTTATCGTACCGATGACGATTTTCTTTTTTCTCTTTTACTTTTCACTTCCGGTTGCTACATCCTACTTCACCTTTTTGAACACGCCGGCAATTGGCTCGATTTCTTGGACTTGGTTATTCGCCCTCACACAATTTGTCATGACATGGGTGTTATGTGGACTTTATGCGAAAAAAGCGGCTAAGTTCGACAAATATGTAAGCGCTTTAAAAACTGAATCAAGAGGTGATGACGAATGAGCATGACCGCTTTTATTTTGTTCGTAGCGATCGTAGGGCTCACATTGGTCATCACATATTTTGCTGCTAAAAAAACAAGCAACGCGAGTGATTTTTACACAGCAGGCGGAGGTCTGACTGGGTTTCAAAACGGTCTTGCCATTGCTGGGGACTATATGTCCGCTGCATCATTTTTAGGGATCGCTGGAATGATCGCATTAAATGGATTTGACGGCTTTTTCTATAGCATTGGCTTTCTAGTCGCGTATCTTGTCGTTCTTTATGTTGTGGCTGAACCGCTTCGAAATCTTGGGAAATATACAATGGCCGATATGATTGCTGCACGATTTAAGCGCCCTGCCATTCGAGGGGTTGCTGCCTTTAACACAATCACAGTCTCTACCTTTTATATGATTGCCCAGCTCGTTGGAGCAGGTGCATTAATTAAGCTACTTCTTGGCATTGATTACTGGATCGCCGTGCTGATCGTGGGTGTTTTGATGACCATTTATGTGGTGTTTGGCGGCATGATTGCGACCAGCTGGGTACAGATTACAAAGGCTGTGCTTCTGATGCTTGGGACGTTAATTATTTCTTTGCTTGTATTTGCAAAGTTTGATTTTAGTCTGCTGAACATGTTTGAACAGATGAAAACAGCGACTCCGCTCGGTGAATCATTCCTTCACCCGGGAAATAAATATGATGTACCTTTGGAAACCCTGTCTCTCAATCTCGCCTTAGTGCTTGGAACAGCAGGCTTGCCACATATTTTGATTCGTTTTTATACAGTAAAGGATGCGATTTCTGCACGAAAATCAGTTCTTTCTGCTACTTGGATTATCGGGATTTTTTATTTAATGACGGTTTTCCTTGGCTTTGGTGCTGCTGCCTTTGTTGGAACAGAAGCGATCACAGCAGCAGATGCAGCTGGAAATATGGCCGCACCTCTGCTCGCACAAGCCCTTGGAGGAGATTTATTATTTGCCTTTGTTTCCGCGATCGCCTTTGCGACCATATTGGCAGTAGTGACTGGTCTTGTTTTATCCGCCGCGTCTGCTTTTGCCCATGACTTTTATAGTCAGATTATCCGAAAAGGGAAAGCGAGTGAACGAGAACAGGTAAAGGCGGCACGCTTTGCTTCAATCGGCGTGGCGATTCTCTCCATCGTTCTTGCATTATTTGCCCAGTCCTTAAACGTCGCCTTTCTTGTATCACTTGCCTTCGCAGTGGCAGCAAGTGCGAATTTACCTTTGATTATCTTCACTGTTTTCTGGAAACGATTTAACTCCACGGGTGCCATCGCTGGAAGCTTAACTGGTCTTCTGAGTGCACTAATCATCGTTTCGCTCAGTCCAAGTGTCTGGGACCCATCGGGAGCAGCTATCTTCACAGGCGAGCCGCTCATCCCGCTGTCGAACCCTGGAATTATCTCGATTCCACTCGGATTCCTTGCCGCTTACTTAGGCACGATATTCTCGTCTGAAAAAGCAGATGAAGACACCTTTACGGAAATTCAAGTAAAGGCACATACAGGCATGCATATGGATACTGATTGATCAAGAAAAGCCGGCTGCTCAGCCGGCTTTTTAATAGCGTTGGAATAACTCTGGGTTTTTCGGAACGTTTTCTAAATAAACGATCTTCCCTTTGTCATCCATCTCTGCAATATCAATTCCTTCTGCTGTATAGACACGGCCATCCGAAAGCTTTCCGCAAACGGCCCAGTTTGTTTCATACTTTCCATCTTCTCTTTTGATCCAGCCATCCCACATATGCTTAATATCTTCATGTACGTGGAAAAATGTATTCAAGAATTGTGTGAACGCTTGGATACCAGGCTTTTGGTCGCCGTTTAAGACAATCATGACATCGTCAGAAAACAATGCCAGCAATGCATCCATTTGCTCCTGTCCTTTTCCCGCTTCATCATATCGGCGGAAATACGTATCGAGCATTTCCATGTTCATTCTCCTTTATTTACCTGTCATTTCGAAAATAATCGAACTAATTGATTGTACACAATTATTTCTCTCCTGTCTATTTTCTCCGACATCAGAAAAGACATGAATTGAGTCAATCCATGTCTTCTTAAAAATCAAAGAGATGCTTTTTCCGATACAACAAGTGATTTCAGTGCTTCTGCTGCTTTTGTTGGATTGGCACTCTGGCTAATGGCGCTAATGATGCTAATGCCATCTGCCCCCGCTTGTATGACTGGTGCAGCATTGTCGTATGTGATCCCCCCGATGCCAACAATCGGAATTAGAAGACCATGACGACGCACTTCAGTGATTAAAGACACCCCTTGGACACTGCGTGTATCCTTTTTTGTTTCTGTTGGATAGACTGGGCCCATTCCCACATAATCTGCTCCATCCTTCATGGCCTGTTTCACTTCATCCAGGTTATGCGTCGACACGCCTAATATTTTATTCCCGATCCTTTGTCTAACGTCTTGTGCGTTTGTGTCTTCCTGCCCAACATGAACACCATCTGCATCAAGGTCTATCGCAAGCTCTACATCATCATTCACAATAAAAGGTACATTTGCTTCTTGGCAAAGCGCTTGAATTTGACGAGCCAATCGTTTCTTCTCTTCACCTTGCAAGGCTTCCTCGCCCTTTTCACGAAATTGAAACATGGTGATTCCACCTTGAATGGCCTCTTTCACGACATCAAGCGGCGGTCTCATTGTATTCGCTGTTCCCATAATAAAATAAACCGATAATTGCTGTTGGATTTGTTGTGGATCAGCCTTAGTCATGTGAAACTCCCCCTATTTTCCCTAGTGTCATCACATCATCGCCATTTGTATGTGATAGTGCGTTTAACAATTCCATTTGAAAGGTTCCCGGTCCTTTATCCTTTGTGTGCTGAGCTGCCTTTTCAGCTGCGACTCCATAAAACAACAAAGCAGCTGCCGACGCATGAAGCGGCTGTTCACCCACTGCACAAAATGCCCCGATGACAGACGTCAGCAAACAGCCGGTTCCCGTCACCTTGGTGAGCCATTCATGTCCATTATGAATGAACAGCACCTCCCCTCCATCTGACACCACATCCACCTTTCCTGTGATCACCACTACGGTCTGAAGTGCAATTGACGCTTGTTTAGCTAATGCCGCTACATCCCCATTCGCCGCTTTCGCATCAACGCCTTTAGACTCCCAGCCATCCACTCCAAGTAAATGAGCCATTTCAGCCGCATTTCCTCTGACAACCGATATGTTCACTTGCTCTAACAGCTGTTTCGCTGCGTTCTTTCGAAACGTTGTCGCACCGACGCCGACAGGATCTAATAAAACAGGTACACCTTTTTCATTGGCGGCTTGTCCGGCGAGGACCATCGCCTCCACCGTCTCCTTGGTCAGTGTGCCAATATTCAGCACAAGCGCATCCGCCAATTGCGCCATTTCAGCCACTTCTTCTTTGGCATTTGCCATGACTGGCGAAGCGCCTAAAGCAAGCAGTCCATTCGCTGTAAAATTCGTCACAACTTGATTGGTGATATTATGAACAAGTGGATTTTCCGCTCGAACCTTCTCCAATACATAAGATGCGTAGCTTGTTTTCATCCGTATCGTCCTCCTTTTACTCTGCATCCCACACATAGGATTTAGTATGCTTTAACCATTCTCTTGCCGCAAACGACAAATACCGGTCCTTTCGCCAAATGACACCTAAATGCCAAGGGATCGACGGGTTTAAGGAAATGACCTTTACCTTTTCAGGATCAAGATCACGGCAGATTCGTTCTGGCAGAAGGCCAATCCCTAAATTTTCAGCGACCATTTCACTAATGAAATCCCATTGAGACGTTTCATAAATGACATTCGGCCTGAATCCTGCATTCATACATTCATTCAAAATCCGGCTATGCAGAACAAAATCTTCTCTAAAGAAAATAAAAGACTCTTCCCTTAAATCAGCTAAATGTACCTCCTCACGACCGGCCATCGGATGGGATGGATGCGTCACGAGCCTCATGTTCTCTTTAATAATGGTGTACGTATGAAAAATTTTATCATTTGCAGGCAGAACAATGACACCAATATCTAGCGATCCGTCCTCGACCCCTTCCTCTACTTTAATTGAGCCATGCTCAACCAATTGAAATGTAACATCTGGATACTGCTGACGGAATTCTCCCATGACATTCGGGAAAAAACTTGACCCAATCATCGGCGGCAGTCCAATTCGAATATGCCCTTTTTTCACATTCATTAAATCATTTAGTTCGCTCGTTAAATTCTGAAATGATTGTGTGATTTCACTCGCTTGTGTATACATGGTTTGTCCAGCGTCTGTCATTTCAACCTGCCGGCCATTTCGATAAAACAACTGCACCCCCAGCTCATTCTCTAGGTTTTTGACCATCTTGGAAATGGTCGGCTGCGATACATAAAGGGATTGCGATGCTTTCGTGAAGCTTTTTAACCTCGCCACTTCTAAGAAATATGTTAAATGTCTGATGTCCACACGCTTCATCCTTCCTATAGACAAAAGGAATAATAACTATTCGATATATGTATTTTACCTATAATTAAACGTGCTGTACACTTTAAAGTAAGCTAATCAATTGGAACGTTGTGATGTTTTTGTGAAACAGTGAACAATTTATAGAGAAAAAGGAGTGAACAGAAAATGAAATTGCTCAAAAAGCCGCTGATTGCTGCCCTTCAGATTATGGCCTTGTTTATTTTTGCGAAATTGATGAATGTGCTGGCGGCCTTTTTGCACTTAAGAATTCCGGGTACGATCTTAGGCATTCTTGTCATTTTCTTATTACTTCATTTTAAGATCATTCAATTAAAATGGATAGAACTTGGCGCCGTATGGCTGCTTGGAGAACTGCTGCTTTTCTTTATTCCATCGGCAGTTGGTGTCATTGATTACGGAAAACTGCTATCTCAATCTGGCACAAGTATTGTCCTTGTTGTCTTAATTAGTACGTTTGTGGTCATGCTCTCGACTGGTATCATGACGCAAATGATTGCGAAACGAAAGGAGCGAAAAAAGCTATGTTAGTTGGCGGACTATTCCTGATCTTAACGGTTCTTTTATATCTCGGATCAAAAGCGGTATACAAACGGCATCCGAAGGTCTATGTCTCTCCATTACTTGTGACTCCGCTTGTCCTTGTCGTCTTGCTGTTAATCGTCAACATCCCTTACGATGCTTACAATCAAGGCGGGAAATGGCTCACAAATATGCTTCAGCCTGCGACTGTTGCTTTTGCCATTCCTTTATATAAGTATTTTCATATCCTGAAGAAGCATGCAGTAGAAATTATTTTGAATGTGGCATGCGGCTCTGTCATTGCGATCTTATCAACGGCATTTATCGCCAAGTTATTTCATTTGGACACAGGTCTTATTGAGAGTCTTGTCCCAAGATCGGTCACAACCCCAGTGGCGATGAGTGTGTCAGAAATGATCGGCGGCATGCCGTCCGTTACGGCTGTGTTTGTCATTTTAACCGCACTGTTTGGGTCGATCATCGGTCCAATGGTGATCCGTTATTTCCACATCGATAATGACATTGCCATGGGTGTCCTGCTTGGAACAGGTGCACACGGGGCAGGAACATCAAAGGCCTTTGAAATGAGCTCCGTCTCAGGGACGATCTCAAGTGTATCAATGATTATCTCAGCGATTATTACATTATGTGCTGCACCTCTCCTCATATCGTTTGCCTTATAGAAAAAAGCTATTTCCTTTATCGGAAATAGCTTTCAGATTGTTGACAAAGGGCTAAAATGATCTTTATTTTAGCCCTTTGTCTTCTTTTCAGCGTGATAGAAAACCTTTGCAGTCTAGGAAGGACGAGCACCGGAACGGAGCGAATTTGACATTCGTGAGTACCGGCGCGCAGGCCTGACACCGAATGCGAGGGTTTGTCTACACGTTGAAAGCTATTTCCCTTATCGGAAATAGCTTTTTCTTATGCTTGTATGAAGACAACCTTTAAATAGTTTCCTTCAGGATAACTCTTCGTTGTACGGAAATCCTCGGGAAGTGTATATTCTTCAAGGATTCGATAGGTTTTCCCTGATTCTTTAAAGGCCTGCGCAATAAATCCTTTGAATTTCTTCATGCCAAATGCACTGCTATTCGTTGATGCCACAATGACGCCGTTCTCAGCTGTGATTTGGATGGCTTCTTTTAATAGCTTCTGATAATCCTTCGCCGCACTGAATGTGTGCTTTTTCGTTCGTGCAAAGGAAGGCGGGTCTAAGATGACGAGATCGTAGGTCCATCCTTTCTTCGCTGCAAACGGGAAATATTTAAAGACATCCATAACCTTGATATCCTGCCCGTCCACATCAATATCATTGACTTCAAACTGCTCAGATGTTTTTTTCAAGCTGCGGTTTGCGACATCTACACTTGTTGTACGGCTCGCTCCACCAAGCGCAGCAGCAACTGAGAAAGCGCCTGTGTAAGAAAACGTATTGAGCACGGTTTTTCCCATTGCATAACGATCTCGAATCGCTTTTCTTACATGACGCTGATCAAGGAAAATGCCCGTCATCGCACCATCATTTAAGTAAACCGCCACGTTCATGCCGTTTTCTTTTACGATGAGAGGAAATTCACCCTTCTCCCCTTTCACAAAATCATCATCTTCAATATATTGTCCAAACGTATCAAATCGTTTCTTTTCATAAATACCTTTGTAGTCTGGATATACGTGCTCAAGTGCAGCCAATACATCCGCCTTTAATGAATAGACTCCTTCGCTATACCATTGGATGAGATAGAATCCGTCATAATGATCAATCGTAAATCCGCCAATTCCATCACCCTCTCCGTTGAACACACGGAAAGCAGTCGTCTGCGCATCACGAAATAAATGCGTTCTACTTTTCGCTGCCTGATCAAGCTTAGAGACGAAAAAGGATTGATCTATTTTTTCGTTTGCATCAAAGGTCAGTACCCAGCCAATTCCTTTATTTTGGACACCATAATAGCCTTTTCCTAAAAAAGCGCCTCGCTCATCCACCCATTCAATGAGCTCACCTTCACATGCACCGTTCACACGTGATACTGCATCTTTGGATATAAGCGGATACCCTTTTTTCACTTGTTCTGCAAATGTTTGTTTTAATGAGATTTTTTTCATTTGTGTCATCCTTATCCTAAATTGACTCTCTCTATCCTACCATATGAATGTATACGTTACTTCTATTATGATAAGATGAGGAGAAAAATATCAACACGACATATAGGAGGCACTTCATTTGACGACATTACGTTTAGATCATACAGGTATTATGGTTTCGAATATTGATCAGTCCATTGATTTTTATGAAAAAGTGGTGGGCATGAAATTAAAGGATCGCATCACTCATACCAATGGAGTGATTGAGCTTGCATTTCTCGGTTTTAAAGATGAAGCAGAAACGGAAATTGAACTCATCCAAGGCTACAGTAGTGACCTGCCATCTGAAGGAAAGGTCCATCATCTCGCCTTCACAACAGACAATATTCATGCTGAATTCAACCGTATTCAAAAGCTGCAAATTGAATTAATTGATGAAGAAATTACGACATTACCGAATGGATATTGCTACTTCTTTTTCAGAGGACCAGACCAGGAATGGATTGAATTCTTCCAGCGCTAATATTTCCTAGGAAATGGCGCCTCCCCATTCATAAAGAAAAGAGTAAGAGCATATACATGCCCTTACTCTTTTTTATAACACCTTACTAAGAAATGATTTTGTACGCTCATGCTGCGGGTTTCCAAAAAGAGTTTCCGGTTTGTCTTCCTCGACAATATATCCGCCATCCATAAAGATGACACGGTCTCCTACCTCTCTTGCAAAGCCCATTTCATGTGTGACGACAATCATTGTCATGCCTTCGACGGCTAATTGTTTCATTACAGCTAAGACATCTCCTACGACCTCAGGGTCAAGAGCCGATGTCGGCTCATCGAATAATAGCACTTTCGGGTCCATTGCCAACGCTCTTGCAATGGCGACACGCTGTTTTTGTCCACCAGATAATTGGTTAGGGTAGCTTTGTGCTTTTTCCTTTAAGCCAACTTTTTCAAGCAAGTCTAACGCTTTTTCGACCGCTGCCTTCTTCTCGACACCTTTTACCTTTATCGGTGCGATCGTGATGTTTTCTAAAACGGTTTTATGAGGGAATAAATTAAAGTGCTGAAACACCATGCCTACCTCTTGTCGCACTTTATTAATATTCACTTTTGGGTCTGTAATCGTATGTCCGTGGACAACGACTTCTCCAGCCGTGATATCTTCTAATTTATTGAGGCATCTTAGGAACGTGCTTTTTCCTGATCCAGAAGGACCGATGACACACACTACTTCCTTTTCCTCGATGACTGCATTAATATCCTTTAACACTTCGTGATCACCAAAGGATTTCTTTAAGTTTTTCACCGTAATCATACTCATTTGATATCAAATCTCCTTTCTGCGTAGCTAGCCAGTAGAGAAAGTAAATAAATGATCACGAAATAAATGACACCGACAATAAGCCAGACATTCAAAGGATCAAATGTAGCCGATGCTTGAACTTGTCCTCGCTGCATAATATCAGCGATCCCTATAATTGATAGGAGGGACGTGTCCTTCAAGCTGATAATGGCTTGGTTTGTAATCGCTGGGAGCATGCGGCGGAATGCCTGCGGTAGAACGATAAAGCGCATGTTTTGCCCCCCTGTAAAGCCTAAAGAGCGCGCAGCTTCTGTTTGTCCTTTATCAATGGACTGTATCCCCGCACGAATAATTTCTGAAAAATAAGCCCCTGCATTAATCGCTACTGTAATAATCCCTGCTGGCACTCGATCAAGCGAAATGAATTCAAGTGTATTCAAACCAAAATAAATGAAGAATAGCTGTACGATAAATGGTGTGCCTCGAATGGCATTGACAAAGACGAGTGCGATGAAATTTAAGATTTTAAATGGTGACAGACGGAATAATGCCACAATTAAACCGATGATAAATCCTAAAATGATGGCAACAACAAAGATATATAAAGTGGTTTGCAAACCATCCATTAAATACGGAAATGCATTAATAATTGTATCCATGTTTCTCCCTCCCTAATTCATATACGGCTGACACATAAAGAAAGCGCGCTCGGAGCGCGCCTCGCTTGTGTTATGACTTCAAATATTTATCGATAATTTTGTCATATTCACCGTTTTTCTTTAGGTTCTCTAGTCCTTTATTGATCTTCTTCAATAAGTCCTGATTTTTCCCCTTCATCACAGAGATACCATACTGGTCTCCATTCAAGCGGTCTCCAACGGTTTTCAAATGTAAATCTTGTTGTGCGATCGCATACGTAATGACAGGATAATCCTCAATTAAGGCATCTGCATTTCCGTTTGATACTTCCTGGAACATAGATGGACTGTCATTGAATTGAACTACTTCATACCCATATTTATCTGCGTTATCAGATGCAAATTTTGCACCTGTCGTTCCATTTTTAACAGCTAGCTTTTTCCCCTTCAAATCATTAATTGATTTGATGCTGCTGTCCTTTTTCACAACAACTGTCAGCCCAGCGTCAAAGTACGGATCTGAGAAATCTACTTTTTTCTTACGCTCATCTGTAATACTCATGCCGCCCATTCCAACATCAAGCTGGCCTGCCTGCATCGCTGGAATGATACCTGAGAAGTCCATGGCTTCAAGCTTCACTTTGAAATCTTGGTCTTTCGCGATTGCGTTAATTAGATCAACGTCTATCCCTTGATATTTACCGTCCTTTTCAAATTCAAATGGCGGATAAGTTGTATCTATCCCAATTTTATATGTGCCTTTGCCTTCTCCCGAACCACTGTCAGATTTTGATCCACAGGCTGCCATGACAAGCACAACGATTAGTCCCATGATCAATAATATCGATTTTTTCATAAAACACGACCCCCAATTGTCAGTTTTGTCTAAATATTCGCAATAACAACCATACTATACCATGCTAAAGCTATGATGTGTGATGTTTTTTATCAATACCAAAGATCCATACAATTCTAGATCAATAGTCTCTTTAAATTTTATTTTTTTGCGAATAACTCATTTTATTCTAAAAGAAGAGAGATTCACAATTATGATGTGAGATAATCTTACGAAAAAATGAGTCATCACCTAGAAAAACGCTGTTTCTTTCTAGCAAACGAAAACAAATTCAACAACTGCCTTCCTTGTTTTATTGATATTGTAATATATCTTTTCTAAAACCCTCTTTTTACCTAAAATTATGTAAACGCATACAATAGAAACCGACTCCCTATTTCTTTCACTACTGGTTGAATTTACATCTAAAAACATGTTTTACAAACTGCTAGAGAGAGCTTAAAATATAAGAAGATAATGGAATATGGAAAGTTGATTCAGAAGAACGGATATTGAAAGATGAAGAAAGGAGGATATGAATTGGCAGAAACAGTTGTCTTGTCGTCCGTTGATGTTGCGAATATGCTAAATGATTGGTATGTCATGATGAAAAAAAGAGAAATACAAGGTGCAATCCAGTTAAAAGAAGACATTCTTCAAGCGTTTGATCGAATGGAAGAAAATCAAGACGTCTTACTTTACTATCAACTACTAGAGTACCGTTTTAAAGATCTAATAGAAGATACAGCTTCGTTAGATCATAGCCTTTTTGTTGATGAAAATGCGATCCGTACGGATGATATGCTCAGCTATTATTTCTATTTCTTTAAAGGGATGTATGAAATGCGCAGAGGCAATCAGGAAACGGCATTTCACCATTTAAAATTGGCCGAGGATAAATTAGATCTCGTGCACGATGACATTGAAAAAGCAGAATTTCATTATAAAACAGGGTGTCTTTACTATAATATTAGGTCCACGCTTCTCTCCATCCACCACTTAAAGATGGCTTCATCTATTTACGACGCAGATCCATGTTATGTGAAAAAATCAATCAGCTGTCAAATGATGCTTGCTTTGAATTATGCTGATCAGTCGAAATATGATGAGGCAGAATCGTTATTTGAAGAAGTGATTCATTCACTAGAACAGATGGAAGATCCAGATTTACTTGGTCACGCATATTGCAATGCAGCCTTTATTAAAAGTTTAAGATATGAATACAGTGAAGCCGTGCCGCTTCTAGAAAAGGCTTTATTGATAGAAACATTCGAAACTTCTTCTCCAGGCGGCTATTTACTAGCTATGTATGCCTACACAAAAGCACTATTTAAACTGAAAAAACCTGGTTTGTTCCACTATTATGTACAGCTTTCACTTCAAAAAGCAGAAAATTTAAAACAACGAAACATTTCACTTAAATTATCCATCTTAGAAACACTTATGCTTCGGCCAGACAACATGATTGAGCAAATCCAGTCTTATTGTGATCAATTAGAATCAATGAATTTCCTTGTCGACCTTGAAGCTATTTGCGAGGATGCAGCGGCTTACTTAACGGATCTTGGGCTTCATGAAGAATCCTCTTATTTTAGGAACAAGGCGTTGTCCTTAAAAACTTGTTAAGAATATGGAGTGATGTATGATGAAGAAATGGCTCATCACAAGTGCGATTTTAACGCTCTTGATAACAGGTGTTTCTATTGGCACTTCCATTCAAAAAGACAGTCAATCTCAAGAAATTATTCAAAAAAGGGACCGTGGAACCAACCCTTAACATGGAAAAAAGCAGCTGTGATCAAAACAGCTGCTTTTTTATGCGCTAATCAATTTCTCGTTTGATATTTTGCATTTTTTCATCTAAGTAATGGGCAATATCTGCGGCTTCCTTTAGTTCATCGGTTAGTTGATAAGGAACATCGTTTTGCAGTTTATAATAGATTTTATGCTCAAGGCTCGCCCAAAAATCCATCGCAATGGTCCGCACCTGAATCTCAACCTTCACATGCTCCACACGATTTGTTAAGTAGACAGGTATCTCCACAATTAAATGGAGGCTTCTGTAGCCATTTGGCTTCGGATGTTGAATGTAATCCTTCACTTCAAGGATCTTTAAATCCTCTCTTTGCCTCAATACATCCATAATGTTATAGATATCTTGAATAAAAGAACAGATGATGCGGACACCTGCAATATCATGGATATGCTCCTTGGCACATTGTGTGGTGATGTCACATCCTTTTCTGGCTAGTTTATTCACAATGCTTTCAAAGGATTTGATCCGTGATTTTGTATGCTCTATTGGGTTGTGCCCATGGATTAAATTATATTCCTGGCTGATAATCGAAAACTTTGTATCCATTTCATCTAAGGCAAATTTATATACTAACAGTTCATTTTTCCAGTCTTCCATGACATTTTTCAAATCTTCTACATGAGTTGCTGACATGTTCATTCTTCTGTGTCATCTCCTTTTGGGAAACGGCGGCTGCACCGCTTTCCGTTTACTAGACGAAGAGAGGACTCGAATGGTTTTAAAAAATGATGCAGTTAGCCTCGTTGTTTGTAATATGTCAGCGCCAGCGCAAGGGCCAGCACAGAACCTTTGACAATATCCATTGCATAATAAGGGACAGACATCATCACAAGCCCATTTTGCAAAATACCGATGAGCACAGCCCCAACAAAGGTGCCAAATGCATTTGGCTTCCCCGCCCCCATGACGGAAAAACCGATAAAAGCAGCCGCTACTCCATCCATTAAATAAGGGGCGCCAGCATTAATTTCTGCTGTCATCACCCTTGATGCCAGCACGATACCGCCGATCGCTGCAAATAAAGCTGAGAGCAGATATGCCGCAATCTTGTATTTGTTCACATGAATACCAGACAATCGAGCCGCTTCCTTATTTCCACCGATGATGTACATGAATCGGCCGTGCTTTGTGTAGGTCATGAAAACATGCGCAAATAGAACAATGGCGGCCATAATGAGAATGATATAGGGCACCTGTCCGATTTTGCTGAAAAAGACAGGGATCGTCCCTGTTGAGAAGGTACCATCAGGCAGCACCATATTTTCAGAAATGGTCGCCCCTTTCGTATACGTTTGAGCCAGCCCTTGAATGATAAACATCATGGCTAATGTCATGAGCATATCTGGAATTTTCATTTTGACGATCATCCATGCATTTAACAAACCAACAATGATAGAAGCCGCTAGGGCTGAGAGGATTGCAATCAATGGGTTTTGCGAGAACCATACGAACATAGAGATGACAATCGCATTTGATAATGTCGCGACTGATCCGACTGATAAATCAAAGCCGTTTACTGCCAATGAGATGGTTAGACCCACTGCAATGATCGTCACAATGGAGATAGACCGTAAAATATTGATGATATTCCCTGATTGCAAAAACGCTGGATTCGCTGCCGCAAATACGACGATCAATACGACAATGGTTAAGATCGTGCCATATCGATAAAAGAAATCAAACAGTTGAAAGGATGGCCGCTGTTTTTTGATTTGCTGCACAGGGGCTGGAATTTGTTGTTCACTCATGATTGTCCTCCTGTTGAATGATATAAAAGCTCTTCTTCAGTTGTCGGTGCGGTCATTTCCCGGGCAATGCTGCCATCATATAGCACGTATACTCGGTCTGCGATACCTGCAATCTCTGACAGCTCACTTGATGCATAAATCACAGATTTCCCGCGGGCGGCAAGCTCTGCAATCAGAGTGAAAATATCTTTTTTCGCTCCAACGTCTACACCCTTGGTTGGTTCATCAAAGAGATACACATCCGCCTCAGCCAGCAGCCATTTTCCGATGGCAACCTTCTGCTGATTTCCACCAGATAGATGCTTCACCTTTGCATCAAGAGATGGCGTTTTGACCCCAAGCCGTTTGACGATTTCGCCAGCTTCCCGCTTTTCCTTCGAACGATGTAAGAAGCTGAATATCCGTGAGAATGAACGAAGACTTGCAGCCGTTAAGTTCCACCCCACGCTCTCTTCCGTCAGAATCCCCTCTTTTCTCCGCTCTTCTGGCACAAGGGCAATTCCAGCTCTCACAGCTTGATGAGGCGATGTGATTCGAATGGTTTGACCATGCAGCTGCACGGTACCCGTCGTTTTTTCTGAAGCACCGAAAAGGGCTTTGCACAATTCTGTTTTACCAGCACCAACAAGTCCTGCAATCCCAAGAATTTCTCCTTTTTTCACATGAAGATGAATGTTGCTTAATTTATGCTGATCGTTTAGCTCTTTCACTTCAAGCACAATAGGTGAATCCTTCAAGGGCCTGCGAGAAGGGAATTGCTCCTCTAAGGGAGCACCTAGCATTTCTTCAATGACCTGCTGTGGATTTGTGTCTTTGACAAGGTGAGCTGCAACATCGGTTCCATTTCTCATCACAGTCAGTTCATCACAGATGGTGAAAATTTCAGGCATGCGGTGGGAGATAAACACGATCCCCGTCCCATTCTGTTTCAGCCGATCAATCATTGAGAATAATTTACTTGTTTCTGCATGACTAAGCGGAGCCGTTGGTTCATCTAAAATTAAAATGCTGCATTGAATCGAAACGGCCTTGGCAATGAGCACCATCTGTTTTTCGGCAAGGGTCAGATCACTGACAAGGCGTTTTGTGGAGATGTCGATATCCATTTCTTTTAATAGGTGAGCAGCCTTGCGATGCAGCTCTTTCCAGCCGACAAATGTTTTTTTCTCAATCTCATGCATCATCATATTCTCACCCACACTTAAATAGGGAACAAGAGCCGTATCCACTTCTTGATGGACTGTCTGCACACCATATGAGGAAGCATCCTTTGGAGTTTGAATGAATGCCGCCTGGCCATGAATGTGGATGGTTCCTTCAAAGTGTGAATGAGCGCCAGAAAGAACTTTCATTAGCGTTGATTTCCCAGCACCATTCGCTCCAATCAATGCATGGACCGTTCCTTTTTTTAATGTGAAATTCACTTGATCTAACGCTTTGACCCCTGGGAATTCAATTGAAATATTCTTCATATGAACAAGCGGCGCTGTCATAGGTGTCCTCCTTCTCTTGATCATCATCTGAAAAACGAAACACCCTCTATGGGAAGAGAGTGCATGTCGTTTATTTTGTATAATGCTTCTTCAAGGTCTTCATCCAATCTTCCTCAAAAGCAGTTGATGAACCGAATCCCTTCACCTCGTCTGCAAGGTTGACCATATTAATGGCTTTTCCTGCTTGTTGAAGCTGCTTTTGCGAGATGAGTGAGGCCTCAAGGTCATAGGAAGATGGTGTTTTCTCACCAGCTATTTTCTTAGCAAGAATCCTCACGTCGACTGCACCGATGAGCTTCGGATCAACCGCTGCTGTGTACTTCCACGGACTGTCCTTCGCTGTCATTTCTTGAAGATCAGCATTTGATACATCAATTCCGTAAATCTTCACTTCTGTTCTTCCTGCTTCCTTTAACGCTCTTGCTGCCCCAATGGCAAAGGCATCCCATGTGGCAAAAATAGCGTCCAGCTTACCCTTTGGATACTTATTCAGCATGGCTGCTACTGCATTTTGCGTTTGAACAGATGTATCAGAGGAGGCCACACCAAAGCGGTCAAGCTCCTTGATTCCTGAATGCTGTTTGAGTGTTTCTTGATAGACCTTGTTGCGTCTCACCATTGGCGGGAAGCCATCTACCCACAAGTATGCAATATTTGCTTTTCCTTTAAAATCAGAGACGAGCGCGTCTAATGATTTTTTCGCTAATTGTTCATCATCTTGAGACGTCACTGTCACCCCTTTGATGTCCTTCAGCTTAGGATTTGAATCAAATGCTACAACTGGTATGCCTTTCGCTGTGATCTTTTTCACATCAGCGACTGTCGCCTCATCGTCCCCGTGAGAGATGATAAAGCCATCATAATTTTCTTCAAGCGCCTGAGAGATGGCATCATGGAACTTCGCTGTATCTCCATTTGCTGTGTAGACATCTACTTTAAAGCCCAGCGCCTCACCTTCAGCCTTGGTCCCAGCTAAAAACTGAGCTGTATGATCATCTCCTCCAATTTTGCGGATGACTTTAATTTTCGCTCCTTGTCCCTTTGCAAATCGCTTCGGTACATTGTCAAAGGAAACCTTTTCGTTCGTATTTGCCTTTGAGCCTGCACTTGATCCAGTGCCGCAGCCGGTTAATAGAACGGTTAATGCCGTTAATAAGACAAGAAATGATGTAAAATGCTTTCTCTTCATTGCTGTTCCTCCTCAAGTTGTTTTTATTTTTCACATCGGAAAACTAGGTAAAAAAGTGGGAATATACCTGTAAAAAAATCATTTGATTCGAAAAAGAGACGAAAAAAAGCCTCTCTTGGAAAGAGAGGCTTTATCACCGTTGCATGAAACATGTATCGGGAAGTCTTCCTCTCTTATCTGTCAAAGCTGTCACAGCTTTGCAGGAATTAGCACCAATTTCTAAAATAGAAACGGTTGCCGGGCGTCACAGGGCCAGTCCCTCTGCCTCTCTTGATAAGAGATCCGTTATGAAATTTGTTTTTGTTGAAATGTCTTCTTTACTTTAATGTGCTGTCACATCAATGTCAATGACTTTTTTGAAAATTTCTAAAATAACGTGTTTTTGCTTCAGCACGTAATTAACTTCCGATGATTTTCTTAGCAGGTGATGATGTTTTCAGACGGAAATCATATTTTTTCTCATTCACAAATTGTGGATTGAGATGGGCTGATCCTTTATCTTGGCCGCTTTTAGAAAGATACGTTTTGTAGCCTTCCAGCCATTTCCCTCGCCATACCCATTGTGATGCTTTTGCACCTTTGCGGTCATCATAAACGTTCTTCTGAAATGTATTCTTTTGGTTCACTTGATACAAATTCACGACTAAGTAATGCGAGGCACTAGCTGTCATGATATTATTCGTGATTCGATTGTTCACCGCTTGATATTGCATCAACAATTGACCGCCTTCTAAGCCGGCTGTGTCATTTTTGTACAAAATATTATGTGAGATCGTCGTATTTGTTGTACCGCCCCGCTTCTTATCATAGCCACCAATTGAAATGCCTGTATAACGGTTCAAATACACTTGATTGTGTTCGATGCGAATACGATCCGCCATTTTTCCTTTATGTTCACTTGTGACTTCAATCCCAAGGTCATTGTGATGTGTAATGTTATGATCGATCACAATGTCTTTTCCGCCATCAACATAAATTCCCCCAGCTGAGATATCGGTGCCGTAGGCTGGATTCCCTGCGCTCGTAATCTCATATACTTTGTTTCTAGAGACGACACCATTTCTGACTTGATCATACTTTTTGGAAGGGGCTACGTTTTCAAACCCAATGAAATCTATGCCAATATTATCAGTGTGCCGGACCGTGTTATGGGTTACACGGAATTTTTTGACGTTCCCATTTAGCACAAGGGCTTCACTAAAGCCCAGCTTTAATTTTTCAACGGTATTTCCTTTGATTTCAATGTCTTCAATCGCCTCAGGAGCTTTTGTCCCATAAACAGCAATTCCATGTGCATTCCCATCTTTATGTTTCGTCTGAATGTCATACACTCGGTTATTGAGCAGCTTGACGCCTTTGCCGCTCCCTTTAATGAATATTCCGACTGGTGTCAAATCTTCTTTATTCGTCTTAAGATGTCCTACTGTCAGGCCTTTGAGGGTGATATAGCTCTTTTGATTGATCGTGACAAGACCCCCATCTGCTTGATTTCCTTTAAGGGAAGCCCCACTAATCACAGGCTTTTCTTTTCCGTAAGCTTGAAAGACTATGGGTGCTTTCTTTGTTCCGGAATGGCGGACAATCAATTTCTCTTTGTATGTACCGCCTCTCATGTAAATGGTTGTCCCAGCTTTAGCCATACTGGCCGCTTTTTTCAGCGTACGGAAAGGTTTTTGCTTCGTTCCCGGGTTTTTGTCGTTGCCATTTACCGCTACGTAATAGGCTGTACTTTGCTTAGCACCAGCCTTCTCTGTCATTGCTTGACAGCCGAAGCTGATGACGGTCATGAATAAAATGAGGAAAATGCCTGATATCGCTCGTTTCATCTTATTGTTTGCTCCTTTCCCTTCTCTTCTTCCTTTATCGGTTAAAAAAAAGAGGATTAAAATATGACGATGTCCCTTGCAATGTACTAGTCAAAAGGTGTATGGTTGAAAGAATATCTTACAGGAAAACCATCAGTTTTTAAATTGTCAGATTAATCAGTCATTTAGGTAATTTGGATTTTATTTCTATTTTTAAAAAGGGGTGACATAGGCCAAACTGACGACAGAGAGTAGGAAAGCGCTTTAACAGATTTTTCTTATCTGAATTCCAGAAAACCTATTGCTAATATTTTGTGAAGGTATAGAATAGAATCATAATTATTTCATATTATTAGAATTTTCAAATAATCAAACAGCAAGGAGATTTACAATGCCAAAACAACCCATCCGCGTTGAACTTAGTTCAACAAAAAAACAAAAACCTCAATCTGATCAACTTGAATTCGGTAAAATCTTCACAGATCACATGTTTGTGATGGATTATTCAATTGATAAAGGCTGGTATGATCCAAGAATTATTCCTTATCAGGCGATTCCAATGGACCCAGCTTCGATGGTCTACCACTATGGTCAATCTGTTTTTGAAGGCTTAAAGGCTTATGTTTCTGAGGATCAAAAAATTCTCTTATTTCGTCCGGAAAAGAACATGGAACGCTTAAACAGATCCAATGACCGTCTGTGTATCCCGCAAATTGATTCAGAAACAGTGTTAGAGGGGTTAAATGAACTCATTCGCATTGATAAGGATTGGGTACCTGATGCAGAGGGCACTTCCTTGTATATTCGTCCATTCATTATTTCCACTGAGCCGTATTTAGGCGTTGCACCGTCAAGCACGTATAAGCTGATCATTATCTTATCTCCAGTGGGATCATACTATAAAGAAGGCATCCATCCAGTCAAAATTGCAGTTGAAAACGAGTTTGTCCGTGCCGTTAAGGGCGGGACAGGAAATGCCAAAACAGCTGGAAACTATGCCTCAAGCCTCAAGGCACAGCAAGTGGCTGAAACGAAAGGATTTTCACAAGTTCTTTGGCTTGATGGGGTCGAGAAAAAGTACATTGAAGAAGTCGGTAGCATGAATATCTTCTTTAAAATCAACGGTGAAATCATCACGCCTAAATTGAACGGTAGCATTTTAGAAGGCATCACACGTAACTCTGTACTTGAGCTGTTAAAGCATTGGGGAATTCCAGTGACAGAGCGCAAAATTTCAATTGATGAGTTAATTGAAGCACATCAATCTGGTGAGCTTGAAGAAATCTTTGGAACTGGAACAGCAGCCGTAATCTCTCCCGTCGGGGAATTAATTTATCATGATCAGCCATATGTGATCCAAAATGGTCAAACCGGCGAAGTGTCGAAGAAATTGTACGAAGCCATTACTGGCATTCAAAAAGGGAAACAACCAGACATCTTCGGCTGGACAGTGGAAGTTGACTCAGTTGTTAAGCAAGCATAAGCATGTAAAAGAACCTTTCATGGCATGAAGGGTTCTTTTTTTGTTTATTCACCCCTTTACAATGGTCATCATACGTATAAGGAGTGATGGTATGTTTTTTACTTATATACTAGCTTTCTTTGGTCTTTGCATCGGATCAATTATCATAGCTACAGGTTTCGACGATTCACCGTTCCTCACCCGGTTTCTATTTAAGTTTCTTGGGATTTCTATCCTTGCTCTTTCCATTACTTTCGTAAAAGTCAGGCGAAAGAGGCTACACAAGCAAAAAACGAAATCATGACCCGTCAGCCTCTCATCAAATCGTGCACCAAAACAAGATCGATACACCGACAATGCCCCCTGCATATATCCACTGTTTCCCTTTCACGCTCCGCTTTCTTTCGATCAATAAAAAGATCTCCGGTAAAAAGATGATGACGATTTCTAATATAAAGACGAGGTTGTAAGCAAGTGGCATCGGCTGGAAATCAAAGTCTCTTTCATCTCCTCCAATGGTTGCAAAATACATCAACAGGTTGGTCACTGGAATGGTGAAACAAACAAGCAGACGAAGAATATAAATCCACACATACTGTCTATGACGAATAAGACCAATAAATGAAGCGATGATTCCATACAAAAACAAGACCACTGTGCCATAACTCAACAGAGGTTGAACGACAAAGCCGTAAAGCATTAAACCGATAGCAACCATATACCAACAGTCCTTTCTTTGAAGCCATACATGCTGTTTTTTCTATCATACACTTCTTTCTCCAGTTTCCATATGGGGTAATCATAAAAAATGACCCCATAAAGGGGCCATTATGCTTATGCATTGACTGATTTGAAAAATTGCGGTAAATACTCACGGTGCGCTTCGAGCATTTCATCTAAAATTTGCTTTGCAATTTCGTCAGAAGGGACGAGCGGGTTGATCGTCATCGCAACAAGAGCCGTCTCGTAATCTCCTGTCACAGCCGCTTCAGCTGCCACACGCTCGAATGATTTGATTTGTTGAACGAGCCCTCTTACAGCTACAGGCAGATCACCTGTCGCGATTGGTTTTGGTCCGTCCTTCGTAATGATACAGTTCACTTCAACCGCGGATTCAGCCGGAATGCTGGCAATCGCCCCTCTGTTCACTGTATTGACTGGTTGAATGTCATGCTTATCATTATAGATGGAGCTGATTAAGTTACATGCCGCATCGCTGTAATAGGCCCCGCCTCTTTTTTCGAGCTGCGGTGGTTTAATTGATAAATCAGGATCTTTATAGAGCTCAAATAATTCCTGCTCGACCTGCTGTACAACCTCCGCTCGTGTTCCTTTTTCTTGAGCTGCCTTTTGCTCTTCTTCCAGCATATCTTTCGTTTTATAATAATAGCGGTGATATGGACATGGAATAACCCCTAAGCCTTTTACAAAAGAAGGCTCCCAGTTCTTCGCTTCAATGTTCTTCATCGACCATTGGCTATTCGGATTTCCTAGTTCATCAAGCACTTGGTCCATAATGCTGACCCCATCTAAATACACATCTAATCCATAGACCATGTGATTAAGGCCGGCAAACTGCACCTCAATGCGTTCGACATCCACTTCAAGCGCCTTGGCAATCCCCATTTTGATCCCAATCGGCACATTGCATAGACCGACCACTTTTTTTAGATTCGTGTAGCGTAAAACAGCTTCTGTGACCATGCCGGCTGGATTTGTAAAGTTCACAAGCCATGCATTCGGACAAAGCTCTTCCATATCCTTCACAATGTCTAGAATGACTGGAATGGTCCGCAGTCCTTTAAATAGACCACCTGGTCCGTTCGTTTCCTGACCGATAACGCCGTACTTAAGCGGTATTCTCTCATCCTTTGCACGTGCTTCCAGCAGTCCTACACGAAATTGTGTCGTCACAAAATCGGCGTCCTTCAAGGCTTCCCGGCGATCAAGAGTGAGGTGTACCTCAATCGGCAGACCAGCTTTCTCGACCATTCGTTTCGCCAGAGCACCCACGATGTTTAGCTTTTCCTGCCCTGCTTCAATGTCCACAAGCCATAATTCTTTTACAGGCAATTCATGATATCGTTTGATGAACCCTTCGACGAGCTCAGGCGTATAGCTCGACCCACCGCCTATTGTGACAATTTTGATTCCGTCTTTCATGAATTCACACCTCCGAGTTTCTTCATTTTTTCATGGAGCTCGATGATTTCCGCTGCGAGCTCCTTGACGGTCATTGCGTTCATGAGATGATCCTGTGCATGAATCATTAAGAGACTGATGTCCGTCTTTTCTCCCCTGATTTCTCCTTGGATCAGCTCTGTCTGTGCGTGATGCGCCTCATTTAACGCGTCTTGTGCTTCCTGCAATTTTTGCTTCGCCTCATCAAAGTGACCTTGCTTTGCACATGTGATGGCCTCCATTGCTGAGCTTCTGCCATTCCCGCCGTGCAGGATGAGTTGAAACACAATTTGTTCCATTTCCATCGGCCGCATCCCCCTTGTTCCCTCTATTACATGCTGACGACATTTTCATCAGTTGATGCTTTTGTTTCTAGCTCATTTTCTTCTTTCAATTTCTGCTTATCCCACATTCTAAAGAATGGGTAGTATAGAGCAAATGATAACGCAAGGTTAATCAGCTGCATGACAGCACCAGAGATTTTACCTCCTGTGGCGAGATAGCCTGAAATGATTGGCGGCATTGTCCATGGGACAGCAATCCCCGCCGGTTTTGCTACAAGCCCTGTGCTCATTCCGATATATGTGGTGATAATCATCATAATTGGCGTAAGGATAAACGGAATGAGAAGCATTGGGTTCATCACAATCGGCATTCCAAAAATGATCGGTTCGTTGATGTTAAAGATGGCTGGCCCAATGGCAAGGCGGCCAAGCTGTTTCATCTGTTTACTTCTGGCACGTAAGATCATGGTCAGCACCAAAGCAAGTGTTGCTCCGCTTCCGCCGACATTGATGAAGATTTCAAAGAACTGCGCTGTGAAAATATTCGGCAGCACTTCTCCCGCTTGGAACGCAAGACGGTTCTCATCCATTGCGCCTAGCCAAATTGGACCCATGACGCCGCCGACAATGGTTGCTCCATGAATACCACATGCCCAGAGGAGCATTTGCACACCTATAGCAACAATACTACCGCCTAAGCTTCCACCAAGAATGGAAAGTGGTGTACCAATTAAGACCGTGATGATATTATGAATACTCTCAAAAGGTGTCATCTCAATTAAAATTCTAGCGACCCAGATCAGCGTGATGATCACAAAACCTGGAATAAGTGCGATAAACGATTTACTGACCGCTGGCGGTACACCATCAGGCATTTTGATGACGATGTTTCGCTGTACAATAAAGCGGTAAATTTCGGTTGAAAGCATGGCAATAATCATGGCAACGAATAAACCTTTACTGCCCATCAGTGTGACAGGAATCCCCCCGCCTACTAGAATGGCTTCTGTTGAGCCTTCAGGTGTGAAAGGGACTTGATATGGTGTAGCTAAAAGAAAAGCCGCAACGGCGATCGCACCAGATGATAGTGCATCAACGGCATACTTTTCAGCAAGCCTGTAGGCAATCCCGAAGGTTGCAACAAGTGCCATGATGTCAAAGGTTGCATTAACAGGATAGGATAGTTTCGTGGCCCATTCAGCTCCGAAGATACTTGCCATAAAATCGCTGTATCCTGGGATTGGAAGGTTGGCTAAAATGAGAAACAGTGAACCGACAATAATGAGAGGCATGGTTAAAACAATTCCGTCACGCAATGCTTGTAAATGTCTTTGAGCGGCAACCTTCCCTGCAAACGGCATGACCTTCTCTTCTAGAAATCGGTTGAATCCATTCATCCCTTCCGCCCCCCTTATCCGTTCACTAGCTGTTCAGCAGATTTTAAAACCTCGGCGCCATTACATACGCCATAATGCACCGTATTAATAACGTCTACTGGAATTCCTTTATCTTCTCCGAGCTTTTTCATTTGTGGTAATAAATATCGAACCTGGGGTCCTAATAAAAGCACATCGGCTTGATCAATATGATTTTTTGCAGAATCTCCAGATACTGCCCAAATGTGATAGTCTTTTCCTTGTTCTTGTGCGCTTTTCTCCATTTTTGTGACAAGTAAGCTTGTTGACATACCTGCTGCGCAAACTAATAAGATGTTCATGTGTAAACGCCCCCTTTTCAAAGTGTGAAGCTATTCTTTACACTTTCATCATATTATGAAACCGCTTTCATAAACACCTATACTTTTTCCTTTAGGAAGCGGAAAAAGTTAAGTTCACACAATTAGTTCTTGTACGAAGGAGCCTTTTTATACATGATATCAAGCATGTCTTCAAATGTATCACAGGCGATGAGGTGCTGAATGAATTTCACATTATGGACAAGCTCTCCCAGCAGGCGGTACATCCCTTTTAAATCTTTGGCATTCTCTTTTTCGACACAAAGCAAGCAGACAAATTGAACCCTTTTCTCTCCCCAATGGATCGGTTTTTCTAATGTACATATTGCCCAAAACGTCTCATCTGTCAGCGGCGTCATAGGATGCGGGATCGCTGTATAATGTCCGAAAGAGGTAGGTGCAGCCTCTTCTCTTTCCATGACAGATGGTGTGAGATCAGCTGGTGCTAATCCCAAATCGATGACTTTTTTCGTGAGGAAAGTGATGACCTCTTCCTTTGATTGAAAGGCTTGTTTTGTAAAGACCAATTCCTTTTTCATATATTGAGAGGCCAATGTCACTCTTGTTTCACTCGTCAAGGCTTCCTCAATTTTTAAAAAGTCGCCGCCACCCAAAATGGTGTTCACTTGAATGACTGGAATCGGTAAATCCATATGAATCGGGATCGTTGTAATAATCAAGTCCAAGGCATGTAAAGAGACATGTGGAAGAGAATAAAGCTCTGCTGTTCCTAAAATGGTCAGCTTTGACCCAAATTGTGACCGCAAACGATCCTGAAGCAGACGTGCACTCCCCGCACCAGATGCACAGACAATGAGACACCGCTTCGGCGGAACCTCCATTTTCCTCCGCTCTAAAGCCGCACCAAAATGAAGCGCCATATATCCGATTTCATTCTCATGAATACTTAGTCCCTCTTTTTCTTCAATGACCCTGCTGGCGATAATTCCTGCTTCAAAAGCAAGTGGATACCCCACTTTAATTTCATCAAGCATTGGATTTCTTAGATTCATGCCGTATTTACATCGGTTTATGGCAGGCTTTAAGTGCAGACTCAGTCCAATCATAAGTTCCGTATCGCCAGCTAATTCAAGTTGTAGTTTTTGATCAATGGCTTTCAGCATGAGCTGCACAAGACGACTCGTGTCATCATCCACAATTTGTTTTTGTCTGCTCGAAGAAAAAGACTGTACCATTTTGGCTGTTCCTAGTAAATGAATGGCGATATAGACGATCTCCTCTTGTGGAAATGAGACATTCAGCAGCCCTTCAAGACGCTCTACCATTTTTTTAGCTACCTTGTATTCCTTTGCCCTAGGAATCTCGTTGATTTCCTCTGGAAGAACAGAAACATAGTTTCCGTGTCTAATTCGTTTGCAGGCAATAGCAACATGAACAATTAAATTATTCATGCAAATGTCTGATAGATTCATGCCTTCCTCGTTGATATAATCTATCATTGTTTTCTGAATTAATTCGAGTTCATGCTTTGGTAAAATAGTAACGGCTGTGTTCAGCATCGTTTGGTAGGAACGGCGTTCATTGAATAAATATTCTGACATACAATAACGGATTTTCATCTCCGACCCTTTTATCCGGCAGCCTTTATTCGGCCTTGCTTCCAGCCGCAGTTCAAAGGGCTCAAGCTTACGTTTGACCCATTTCATATCGTTACTCATCGTCGACTTACTAATAAACAGCTGCTCCTGTAAGTCTTCAAGTTTCACATAAGACTCTGCAAGAAGAAGCCTTTTTAAAATAAACCGAACACGATCCTCCGGCAGAACAGCCAGCGGTTCTTCCTCCTCGACCTCCTCTTTCATAAAACGGCGAAAGGCATTTTCATCTTTGATCAACAGCTCATAGCCAGCACCTCTAACAGCTGTTACAGCCGCTTGATAAGGGGCAAGACGGTCGTTCAGTTCCTTGATGTCTGTACGAATAGTGCGGCTTGTGACTTGCAAGCTGACAGAAAGCGCAGCGCTTGTGAGCGGGGTCTCAGCTGCCATGAGCTGACTTAAGATGTGCGCCAGTCTTTTACTCAGCATCAGATCGGCCTCCTTATGTAAGGGTGGAGAATCTGCCTTGTCTGGACAGGTTGTATACGCTTGCAGTTCTCTTCATTACTCATATTCTACTGAAAAGAAATAAAAATTGCCAACTCATTTATATGACAAATGCCCCTATTTATACAACAAACCATTTCTAATGTCCTATGAATTTTTTTGGAAGATACTTGCGAAAACCACGAAAAAAGGCGCTACACCTTCGTGTATCCGCCTTCTTTATGAGGAGATCAGCTGGGTAAAGACAACCAATCTTTTTTCATGCGTACCTGCTGCATGATCAAATGTCCCTGTGCAGGTGATTAAATTGAGATTCCGTGTAAAGGCGTACCCGAAAAACGCGTTGGGCTTCTCTTCACGCGGGTAGCTTCGTACTTTCATGACCTCAAAGGTTCGCTTTTTTCCTGATGAGGACGTTACGATCACTTTGTCTCCCTTTTTTAGCTCCTTTAATCGATAAAAAACAGATGGCCCCCATTTATTATCTACATGACCATTCATGACAGCATTCCCTTTATCCCCCGGCTTTGGACCTTCTTTAAACCACGCTGTGTGATCAGTATTTTTGGGGACGCCCATACTGCCATCCTTTGACAAAGCGGTTTTCTCCACTTTTGCTTTGACATCAATAGCAGGAATTGCGATTTCAGCTGGAACAATACCAGAAATCTCGGCTTTTAATGGACCGTGCGTGTGGCTTTGTTTCTCGGCTTGATTTGTGGTCATTTTCTTAGAAGCTGGGATGGTTTCTGAGGATGACGATTCATCCATCGATTGTGATGCGCAGCCTGTGATGATGAGAAGCATCAAAAGACCAAACAGCCATCTTTTCAAATTGGTCTGCCTCCTTTTAAAGAAAGGAACGGCACAATTGTGCACGTTCCCATCCTGACTTTATACGAGCTTAATTTGAAGCCTTTCGGCGAATGAGGAAGAACGCACCCGCTGCGCCGCCTGCAAGGATCAAACTTGCGATCAATCCAGCAAATGCTTCATAGGACATACCTAAAGGACCGGCTGTGCCTCCCATACCTGTTTTCGGCATTTCATTAGGCATGTTGGATTTGAACAGCTCAGGATGCTGATCAACAATCGCTGTTGCGACATCCTGACCGACCATGAACATATGACCATAAGCTTCTCTCACTGTCGGATAAAGCTGATCATATTCGCCATGATGGTAGGACGTATATGTTTTGATCAGCTCATCAATATGTGTTTTCAAACCAGCTTCTAAATCAGCTGCCTTCAAACGTCCATCTGTCGCTTGATCTAAGAATTTCGCTTGCTTCATTCGATACGCATCTAAGTTTTTCACAGCTTTTTCTTTCGCTGCTTTGTCTCCTGATGCATCTGCTTTCACATAATCAACTAAGTAACCGATATGGCTTGACCAAATGTCTTTGAATTGTTTTCCTGCATCTTTTCCGTAAACAGAAGCAATCGCATCTGATAAATCATTTGTATTTTCATTTAAGGCAGCCGCTGCTTGATCAAAGTCTTTGCTGCCATTGTTTCCTTTTTGCATTGCCACTACTGCGAGTGCCAAATGCTCTGAGAATAAGTAGTTTAAGTCCTCTCTAAGATCTGCAGCTGGTGTATCCACCGATTTGTGATCAAATTTCTCAGGAAATTGATCTGTGATCGCCCATGACACGCCTTTTCCTACCTCAAACATATGATGAATGGATTTTCTAACTGTTTCATAGGTTGTATCAAAATCCTTTTCTGTGTAGCTATTAAAAGCTTTCAGCAATTCATTGACGTGCATTTTTAAGCCTTCTTCTAGCTCACTTGCTTTCAATCTTCCGTCTGTTGCTTGATCGAGCATATCGGCTTGTTTCATGCGATATTCGTCAAGCTGCTTGACTGCTTTCTTTTTACCTGCTTCATCTTTCTTTGCCGTTGCTTGTACATAATCAACAAAGTAGCCGATATGACTAGACCAAATGTCTTTGAATTGTTTTCCTGCTTTTTTTCCGTACACAGAGGCGATAGCATCTGATAAGTCATTCGTGTTGTCATTTAACGCCGCCGCTGCTTGATCAAAATCTTTACTGCCGTCAATTCCTTTTTGCATCGTGATCACTGCTAAATAAGCATGCTCTGAAAACAGCTGGTCTAGTGCTGCCCGAAGATCCGTTGCTTTATTTGATACCTCTTGAGATGCCGAAGACTTTTTTGCCTCTCCATGCATATGTCCTTCGTGTGCACTTGCCATTTGAGCTGTTGGAAGTAATAACGCTGCACTAAGCGGGATGGTTAAAAAAGCCTTTTTCATTTTCATTTGTTGTGCCTCCTCTTTCCGTTTGTTATGTACTTAACGGAAAGAGATTTAAATTGGATCATTCGATCAGCATCTTTTTTTGCTTGATTGATCTCATAAAAAAAAAGCCGGATTATCCGGCTGATATGTTACGACGTTTGGAAGCTTTTCGCTCTTTATAAATTTTTCTCACGACTGGATAAATCACAGGTGCCCATTTGACAATTTGTTTCAGCCACTTCTTCATTTCTCCCGCGCCTCCTTATTGTCATTCTTACAAGACAATTCCCCCTCTTGTCATGAAATAAACAGGTGCGGGAGAGCAGGATTTAAATCACGCCTTGAGCGATCATGGCATCTGCCACCTTACGAAATCCTGCAATATTTGCTCCAACTATGATGTTCCCTGAGTGTCCATATTCATCTGCTGTCTCTGTGCACTGACGATAAATAGACTGCATCATTTGTTTCAGCTGATTATCTACTTCTTCAAATGTCCAAGACATTCTTGCGCTGTTTTGAGCCATTTCCAGTGCTGAGACACCTACTCCACCAGCATTCGCCGCTTTTGCAGGTGCAAACAATATACGATTTTGTTCAAATACTTTGACCGCATGAAGAGTAGATGGCATATTGGCTCCTTCTCCTACAGCGATGACACCATTTGCCACAAGCTGCTTTGCATGGGCCTCTGATATTTCATTTTGTGTTGCACATGGCAGCGCAATATCACAAGGAACGGACCAGATTTGTTCGCAATCTTCAATTAATTCAGCATGCGGGTGAATGTCTATGTAAGCCCCAATCCGCTGATTGTCGACTTCCTTCAGCTGTTTTATGGTCTCAAGTGAAATTCCTTGAGGATCATAAATGGCTCCGCTTGAATCACTGCAAGCCACAACCTTGCCGCCTAGCTCCATTACCTTTTCCATTGCATAAATAGACACATTTCCTGAGCCCGACACCACAACTGAACGCCCTTCAAACTGGAGTCCATGTGCTTTCAGCATTTCTTCCATGAAGTACACCAGTCCGTAGCCTGTTGCTTCTTTTCGCGCTAAGCTTCCTCCAAACCCAGGGCTTTTTCCCGTGAGTACACCCGCTTCAAAAGCACCCCGCATTTTTTTGTACTGTCCGAACATATAGCCAATTTCGCGTGCCCCTACACCAATATCACCTGCTGGCACATCTTGATCAGGTCCAATATATCGGCCAAGTTCACTCATAAAGCTTTGAACGAAACGCATGATTTCTCCATCAGACTTCCCTTTAGGGTCAAAATCTGATCCACCTTTCCCTCCGCCGATCGGCATTCCAGTCAGTGCATTTTTAAAGATTTGTTCAAATCCTAAAAATTTGATAATGCTTGCATTGACGGTTGGATGGAAACGAATGCCCCCTTTATAAGGACCGATGGCACTATTGAATTGAACCCTAAACCCTCGATTGACTTGTACTTTGCCCTCATCGTCTACCCATGGTACACGAAATGTCACAAGCCGCTCAGGCTCAATGAGCCGTTCTAAAATGCCCTGTTTTTCATACTCTGGGTGCTTCGCAAAAACTGGGACGAGTGATTCCAGAATTTCTTTTACGGCTTGCTGGAATTCCTCCTCGCCAGGATTTCGTTTTTCCACCTCTTCTAACACACGGTGGATGTAGCTTTGTGCTGTTTGTGCTGCTCGATCTAAGGTCAACATGTCTCTTCTGCCTCCTTGTAGATATCTCCACACATTTAATTGTTAGATTTTCTAACGCATATTGAGATTAATGTAACATCAATTGTAAAATCTGATCAATATTGATAACAGATGAAAATGATGCCGAATTGAGATAGATCAAGCAGCCGCAGCGATTGTCTTTCAAAATAAGCGCTCAAGCAATGACTAATGTGCTAGAAATGAACAACTGAACTTTACTCATCCCGCTTTCTTTGACAAATACATGAATCATGATGAATTTCTAGCTGGTTTTCCAGCGAAAAAAGGGTCAAAAGTTTGATTGGTTTCACTCAATCTTTTCGGAGCTTATCGCCTTTTTTTCGATCAGGCAACACGACACAAAGCCAATATAAAATAGAGGACGAAGGAAAGTTAATTAAACCGACAATGCCCCAGAACCACTTGTAACGTCCTCTTTTCTTTGCATCTATAAATAAAAGAAAGCCCTGTGCAAACAGTAACGGCAATGCGCACAATAAGATGATCAATTCTGTCTGATTCATAAGAAAGACCCTCCTTTGATGTGTTGATATTCCTTGTAGCCAACAACAAAGCAGATCGGCACACTCACTACTTGGAGAAGAATGAAGATAATAGGCAAATGGGTAATGGCAGCTGCAAAAAGTGCCAGAATGGTCAGACTGATCAGAACGTATGCCAGCACTTCTTGTTTAAAGCGCCTTTTCTCTTGTTCCTTCGCCTGCTTCAGCATCATCATGACAGCCTGCTCACTTGGCTTTTCCACTTCAATCTGTTCATCTAATTGCTGCAATTCTTCTTTTAAACGTTCGGTAAAACGATCTTCCTTCATAAAGACCACTCCTTTCGAATTTTCTTTAATCCATGATGAACCCTCGATTTGACAGTGCCTTCTCTCATTCCGAGCATTGAAGCAATTTCCGTGTAGGTAAAGCCATAATAATAGTGTAGAATCAACGGTGCTCTTTCCTGAGCCTTTAATTCATTCAATACATCCCACATCTCATGCCATGTGTGGCCCTTTTGCTGAACGTCCCATTTGAAGCGGCGTATGGCCTCTTGATTTGCTTTTTCTTCTCTCAATTGTTCACGTTTTCTTTTCTTCTGGTGATCTAAAAATTGTCGAGATGCAATCGAAATGAGCCAGGTTGAAAATAAAGAATCGCCTCTAAATGAAGAAAGTTTCATGTATGCTTTCAGCATCGTCTCTTGCATGATTTCTTCTGTCAGCTCTTGTTGCATCGTCAGCTTCATCATATAACGGTAAAGAAAGGAATAGTGATGCCGATAAAGGGCTGTAAATGCGGCATCATCGCCCTGTTTTGCCCGCTGAATCAATAAGGTCTCTTCTGTTTGCTCCAAACACGCCCCTCCTTTCTTTTCTTCTCTCATTCATAAGACGACACGGATGACAACATCGTTCAAAATAGACTTTATTTTTCAACATGTTTCCTTTTCTCTTCGGTTGATCCGATCATGATATCCAATTTTTTCTTATGTAATGATTATGGCATTCCTTCTTCTCTAACAAAATAATATGTTCGTAATCATCTTGATTTTCTATCAAACAGAGAGTCTCCCCTCCATAATCATGATGTCATCCTCATACCCATCGTCAATGGTCCTTATCTCATGAAGAAGAAAATGAAATAATCATTGCCTTAGTTTCCTAGAAAATCATGGAATACACCGTGCCTATTCTTAGCCGATGATACCTTTTTGCATGCTATGCTCTTCCTACATTCCGAATGAGGCGATGCTTGTGAAGGGAAGGAGGATTGGTTGAATCACAGCTTATTTTGGAAACGTTTACATTAAAACAAAATAGAATGGAGATGTTGACTTTGAAGAAGAAAGTTCCAATGTTAGCCGGTGTGTTAGCTGTTGGTCTCGTGACTTCATTATTCGCACCAAACGGAGAGGCAAAAGCAGCAGCCAAATTACCAGAAAGCCCTTCTATTATGGCCAACTTTAATCAACAAGGCTTCTCCACATTAAATGGCGGCACAACGGGCGGTGAAGGCGGTAAAACCGTAACTGTCAAAACTGGAAATGAACTATTAGCCGCTCTCAAAAATAAAGGAAAAGATGAAAAATTAAAAATTGTTGTAGATGGGACCATTACCCCTTCTAATACATCTGCCAATAAAATTGATGTGAAAGATACAAACAATGTTTCTATTGTCGGTAAAGGTACGAACGGCGAATTCAATGGAATTGGCATTAAAGTATGGCGGGCCAATAACGTGATTATCCGCAACCTAAAAATCCATCATAGCAAAATTGGTGATAAGGATGCCATCGGAGTTGAAGGCGGCGCTAAAAACATATGGGTCGATCATAATGAACTTTACAACACATTGAATTCTGGGAAGGATGACTATGATGGTTTATTTGATGTAAAAAATGACTCTGATTACATTACCTTCTCGTGGAACTATGTACATGACAGCTGGAAAACAATGCTCATGGGCAGCTCCGATAACGATAACTACAATCGAAAAATTACGTTCCACAACAACCGCTTTGAAAACCTAAACTCTCGTGTACCGTCTATGCGCTTCGGGGAAGGCCATGTTTATAACAACTATTACAATGGCATCCTGGCAACAGCGATTAACTCACGTATGGGCGCGAAGATGAGAATTGAACACAACGTATTTGAAAACACCAAAAATGCCATCGGCAGCTGGGACAGCAGTCAAGTTGGTACATGGCATGTCATCAGCAACTCTTTCATTAACAGCACAGGCAGTCTGCCAACGTCTTCAACAGGCACGTATAATCCTCCTTATAACTACTCTTTGCTTAACGTGAACAATGTGAAATCAGAAGTGATCTCAAATGCAGGGGTTGGAAAAGTAAACCCTTAAACCACAAAACGTTCGGGCAGAGATTTCCTGTCCGAACGTTTTGATCCTTCATTTTATATTGTAGAAAACGGGCGATCCATTTCATACAGCTTTTGATAACGCATGTTTTCTCTTAGTAAATCCTGATGCTGACCCTGCATCTCAATGCGTCCATCCTCGATAAACATGATGCGGTCACACGCCTCACAGCCAGTCAAATGATGGGTAATCCAAATGACCGTTTTTCCCTTTAACACACGGAAGATGGTTTCAAGCAATTCACGCTCTGTCCGCGGATCAAGTCCGACGGTCGGCTCATCTAGCACGACAACTGGCGTGTCCTGCAGCAAAATCCGAGCTAACGCCATACGCTGCCTTTCTCCACCTGAGAAACGCCCCCCTGTCTCCTGAACACCTGTGTGATAGCCTTCTGGCAAAGACTCAATGTACTCATGTAGCTGCACTTGTCTTGCTGCTTCTTTTACCTGCTCTTCTGTTGCCTCTGGAGATCCTAAACGAATATTGTTTAAAACAGATGTATCGAATAAATAAGGCTGTTGATTGAGCACAGACACATAGGCAGATACCTTTTCTTGAATGCTTTGAACGGGTTTCCCCTGAATGCTGACAGCCCCTTGATTTGGAACAACTGCCCCTTCTAACAATTTTAAAATGGTTGATTTGCCTGCACCGCTTTTTCCTAAGAGCGCGAGAGATTCCCCTTGCTTCAGAGAAAATGACAGGTCTTGAAGTACATATTGGTGCGTGTCATACCGAAAGGACACTTGATCAAAACAGACAGCTTCACCTTGGGAAACAGCTGACTGATCCACTGTCTTGCTCTCAGATTCTCCTTCATACGAAAGCTTTTCATAATGATTTAATCTGCTGACAGCATGCTGATAAACTGGAATATCACCTGCCGCATCCGAGAGCGGAAGAAAGGCTTCTGTTAACGGAAATAGCACAAGTACAAAGGCTGCAATCAGTGTGTGTGACATTGCCCCTGACTGAACGACCGAACCGCTCCAATACACGACAAGCACGACAGCTCCCCCAATGATGAGTTGTGCTAAAAATTGGCGCAGACGGATAAATCGGTGCTTGGCTGCTTCAAGCGCTAACAGCTGCGCTTCTTTCTGTTCATAGCCATCAACAAAATCTTTCTGCCTGCCGCTAAACAACCAGTCACTAACACCCATGACTGCATCTGTTAAATGACTGTACAGTTCATTTCTCCCTTTTTTCATTTGAATTTGTCTCGCCCGGTTCACAAGCACTGTGACGTATGGGAAAACGAATATGAGAAGTGCCATATAAAGCAGCATCAGACCCGCAAAAGGCCATGAGAAAAGACCAAGTGCCCCAATAGATGCGGCATATAAAAGCAGTGCACCGATGGCTGGAAAGATTGTTTTTAAATAGGCGTCCTGCAGTCTCTCTACATCATCTGACAAGAGACCAAGCATTTCACCTGTTCCCAGTTTTGTTTGTTTGGCACTTCGTTCTGCCATGTCATACAGACGCACACGCATTTTTTCAATCATTGTCAAAATGAGCTGATGACTCGCCAGTCTTTCTGCATAGCGGGCAGCAGAGCGCGAAATACCAAAGGTACGTACAGCCACAATTGGGACGTAGACCATCAAAATATTTTCAGGTCTTGTCGCAGCTTTTGAAATAAGAAATCCCGACGTATACATCAGCATAGAAGCAGAAAACACCGCAATGGCTCCTAAAAATAAAACCAAGGCAAACAGCTTTCGATTCTCCTTGATATAAGGTATAAACCAGCCTTTACTGACCATGTATGACCGCCCCCATTTGCTCCTGTACCAATTGATAATACACGCCTTTTCTTTGCATTAATGATTCATGTGTCCCCATTTCGGCGATGGTTCCTTGATCCATGACAATGATTTCATCCATGTCCGGCATCCAATGGAGCCTGTGTGTCGCTAAGAACACGAGTTTATCTTCAAACAGCGGAAGCATTGTTTTTTTCAGTTCGTACTCTGTTTCAATATCGAGATGTGCCGTTGGTTCATCCAACAGCATAATGGACCGCTGGCCAAGCACAGTTCGAGCAAGCGCAATTCTTTGTGCCTGTCCGCCGCTCAGCCCTCTTCCCTGTTCTCCAATGACCTCATCCAGACCATTTGGCAGCTGCTTGACGAGATCAGTTAAACCAGCCTCATGAACAGCTCTTTCCACTTCTTCGTCTGTTGCATGCGGTTCATAAAAACGAATGTTTTCTCTTAATGTCATGTGAAATAAATAAGGATGCTGCGGCATATAGACGACTTCCTTTTGCCATTCCTTCATCTGTAAATGAACAAGCGGCTGGCCGTTTAGCGTGATTTGACCTGAAGACGGTTCAACAAAGCCGCCGAGGACATCGGTTAACGTCGATTTCCCCGAACCACTGGCACCAATAATGCCAATTTTTTTCTTCCCTGTGACAGTGAGGTCTACATCCTGAATGGAATATGGGGCATGTTCATCATGCAGGACAGAAACATCTTGCAATGTGAGCACAGCTTGATTATCCCACTCGTTCAGCTGCACAGATTGAGTCTCCTGCTTGCGGAAGCCCTTTTCTTCTAAAATGATCAGCACGGCTTCATTCGCTTCTTTTCCGTTTAACGTCGCATGATAATCATTTCCCACTTCACGTACCGGCAGGAAATATTCCGGCGCCAGCATCAGCACCGTCAAAGCCGGTAATAACAGAAGCTCTCCTTCAATTAATCGCAAGCCAAGAAAGACAGCGACGACTGCAATCGACAGCATGGAAAAGAAATCGAGGGCAAACGATGAAAGAAATGCGACCTTCAGTGTACTCATGGTCGCCTTTCGATATCGCTTTGACACCTCCGCAATGTTTCGGGAGTGTTTTTTGCTGATACCTAAGTAACGAAGCGTCTCAAGGCCGCGGAGAGAGTCAGTAAAATGATTGGATAATTTCTCATACGATCTCCATTGTTTGGCCGCTTTACGCTGAGCAACAAGGCCTAGTAAAATCATAAAAACAATTAAAATTGGCAGTGTCACAATTAAAATGACGGCAGATGTTTCATCTAATGTCCAAACATAGATAAGGACCATTACTGGAATCACTGCCATGTTCACCATTTTCGGTAAAAATAGCTGTAAATACTGCCGATATTGAGCAATTCCTTCCATCGCCAATGTGACAAGCTTTCCTGTTCCTTTTTTCTTTGTAAACGCTGGACCTAAACGAAAGAGTTGGTCTAACAGCTGCTTTCTGACGTCTGCTCCAATTCGGGAGGAGTAGGTAAACATGACCTTCTCTCGAATCAAGGTGAGACCGTGCCGCACGAGAAAGGCAGCAAGAAATAGCAGGACATAAGGCGTTGCCTGCGAGAGGCTTTTTCCGTCAAACAGCGTTGTAATGGCATGTGCCAGCCACTGTGCTTGGAAAATAATACTTGCTCCTTGGATGAGTGACACAATACCTAAGAGGGCAAGAAGCCCTCTCATTCCTTTTAATTGAAGCAAACGTTTATCCATTAGTAGGTCATTGGCTCCTTACCGCTTACACGTTTACGGAAGACGTAATAGCTCCAAATTTGATACCCAAGCACAAAGGGTAGCAAAGATATAGCAACAATCGTCATGACCGTCAGTGAATAAGATCCGGATGCAGCGTTTTGAATCGTAAGATCAAACGCATGATTAATTGAACTCACCATGACGCGTGGGAACAGTGCAGTGAAAAGCATAGTTACCGTCACCATGATGCCTGCACCA
Source organism: Bacillus safensis (assembly GCA_030159235.1). GTDB lineage: Bacteria > Bacillota > Bacilli > Bacillales > Bacillaceae > Bacillus > Bacillus safensis_B. The sequence continues at coordinate 587,996 of BSBG01000001.1, forward strand.
GTGAACAAGAATGTCCAGCCATCACGTTCTTTTCTCATCAAGACAAGAGCTGCTACATAACAAACCACAATCAGCACAGTTAACGGAATGGTGATCATTGGGCGTACGGTATAAATGTCTGTTTCAATGATAGACACACCGACAAATAGAACAAGAACAGGCAATGCAATGAGTAGGACACGTTGCCCAAGTTTTCTTGCACGATCTCTTAAATCACCCTCTGTCCGAAGTGTGACAAAAATCAATCCGTGCAGAAGGCAAAGAACCGTCACAGCTATCCCGCCGATCACTGAATAAAGATTGACAAAGTCCGTAAAACCGGCGTACATATTCATGTCTTGATCAATTGGCATCCCGCGTAAAATACTCGTGAATAGCACACCAAGCAAAAACGGCGGAAGCAGACTGCCAAAGAAGATAATCCAGTCCCACGTCTTGATCCAAGAGGCTTTCTCAACCTTCCCTCGAAATTCAAAGGCAACTCCGCGCCCAATGAGCGCTAAGAGAAGAACTACAAATGGAATATAGTATCCACTGAACATCGTGGCATACCAGTTAGGGAATGCAGCGAAAATAGCGCCCCCAGCTGTAATCAGCCAGACCTCATTCGCATCCCAGAAAGGACCGATCGTATTTATCAAAATGCGGCGCTCGTGTGCATCCTTTCCAAGCAGCTGCATGGACATCCCGACACCAAAATCAAATCCTTCTAAAAAGAAAAATCCAACAAACAATACTGCGACAAGAATAAACCAAATCTCGTTAAGATATGCCATGATATGCGCCTCCATCAAATGGATCTGTAGACAGGTCCGTTTCATCCTTTTGATCTGTATTCTCTTCAGAATGTGCACCTTTTTTAATTTCTCGAATGAATAAGTAGGCAAGCACAATGGCAAGAATCAGATAAATCGTCGTAAAGCTAATGACTGAGAATAATAGCATGCCATACGATACGTTCGGTGAAATCGATTGAGCCGTCGTCATCATACCAAAGACGGTCCACGGCTGACGCCCGATCTCCGTCATGATCCAGCCCGCTGAGTTCGCAATAAACGGGAACGCAATCATCCATACCATGAAGCGTAAATACCATTTGTTCGTTTCAAGTTTCTTTCTAAAGCTCAAATACAAGCCAAGCATACTAGCAAAAATCATTAGCATTCCGGCTCCGACCATGATTCTAAAGCTCCAGAATGTTGTTTTCACTGGTGGAATGTAGTCTCCCGCGCCAAACTTGGCTTCATATTCTTTTTGAAGTGTCAGCATGCCTGGGACATCTCCACTGAACTTCGAATAAGCCAAATAACTCAAGGCAAACGGAATATTGATCTCCGCAGAGTTTTCTTTTTTATCTGTGTCAATGTTAGCAAATAGTGTCCAAGCCGCTGGATCTCCACTATCCTTCCAAAGGGCTTCACTTGCTGCCATCTTCATCGGCTGTGATTTCATTAAGTGCTTCGCTTGGTCATGTCCAGAGAACGCCACACCTATACCAGCAATTAAACCAAGGATCATGGCAATCTGGAATGATTTTTTGAAAAAGGCGATTTCTTGTTTTTTGATCATTTTATAGGCACTCACTCCTGCAATAAAGAAAGCACCTGTTGCCAGCGCACCAAATAGAACGTGCGGGAACTCAACCCAAAGTTGCGGGTTCGTCACAAGAGCACCAAAATCATTCATTTCGGCACGGCCATTCTTCATGACAAATCCGACTGGCTCCTGCATAAATGAGTTGGCGAGCAGAATCCAAAATGCTGAAAAAATCGTACCAATTGAAACAAGCCAAATGCACAATAAATGAATCTTCTTCGGCAGACGATCCCAGCCGAATATCCAAAGTCCAATAAATGTAGATTCAAGGAAAAAGGCCAAAAGTGCTTCAATGGCAAGCGGTGCACCAAAAACATCACCGACAAACCTTGAATAATCTGACCAGTTCATCCCAAACTGGAATTCCTGTAGAATCCCTGTCACCACACCTACTGCAAAGTTGAGTAAGAACAGGTGACCCCAAAACTTCGCCATCTTTTTATAGATGTCTTTTTTCTTGACGACATAAAGGGTCTGCATCAATGCGACGATAAACACCAAACCTATTGACATAGGAACAAAAATAAAATGAAATAATGTCGTTGAAGCAAATTGAAATCTTGCTAAAAACAGCTCACTCACAGCCTTACATCCTCCCTTACTTTCACATGCCGAACGATTCATGCTCACCATTTCACAAAATGTTCACTATTTGTTCAATGATTCACAAATAACAGCCCATTTGAAATGGTTCACTCGGTGAAATTTTACTCTTGATTTTCATTCGGTTAGTTATTTATACCTGTACTTTACACCCATACGCTTCAAAAATAAAGTAAATTTTACCTAAAAATTGGATGGTATTGTGTCGGTTATTTGAATACTTTGTCAACAATATGTGACGTAAAATAAAATATCGCAAAAAAAGAGCGCTGCATGTGGTTCGCAGCGCCGAGTGCATGTTTTAGGCTTTTTTCTGTAATGCAGGTCTTGTGACTTGTACTTCATAATACGTAATTTTGTTTTTTAATAGGCCTTCAGGTTTTGCTTTTCCGTGAGCATGTGCATCACCAAACGCCTGAGATTTTGTCCAGTTCACAAAGTCTTCTTTTCGATTCCAGCGGGTATGAATGGTCACTTCATCGTAATCGGTTGTCTGCTGTGTGACCCATACTTCCATGCCTAAAAATCCTTCCATGAATTCTACTTGTCCCTGCTTGTTAAAACGCTTGACGAGGTGGTCTGCACTGCCTTTTTCTACTCTAACTTGGTTGTTTACAATGATCATGTTTGATTCATCTCCCTTTTGTTGTTGGATCGAAGCGATCGGGATAATGAGCGGATGCGCACCATCTAAGTGAACCTCCGCCTGAATCCCAAAGACCTCTTTGAAAAAGTTTTCTGTTAATACTTCTTGTGGTGTCCCAATTTGATAAACTTGGCCACGCTTCATCGCAATCAGGCGGTCACAATATTTTGCTGCCTGCTGCAGGTCATGAAGAACCATTAAAATAGTGATTCCATGTGTTTCATTCAGCTGTTTGAGCAGCTCTAGTAAATCGAGCTGATGCGCAATATCTAAATAAGTAGTAGGCTCATCCAGAATAATGGTCTCTGTCTTCTGAGCCAGTGCCATCGCAATATATGCCTTCTGCCTTTCTCCGCCTGACAATGTATGCAGCATCCTGTTTTCATTCACGCGGCTGTTTGTCACATCAAGCGCCCATTCAATCGCTTCCTGATCTGTCTTGGAGCTCTTTTTCCAGATCGAACGATGCGGACTGCGTCCAAGTGCAACCAGTTCACGTACTGTCATAGCTGGGATCGCTGTTCTCGTCTGCATCAGAACAGCGATCTCCTGTGCAATCTCCTGTGCCGTCATCTCTTTTTGCGGAATGTCGTGAATGTAAATCACGCCGCTTTCGATCGACGTAAGACGTGCGGCGGCTTTAATAAACGTCGATTTTCCTGACCCATTCGGCCCAATGATTCCTGTCACACTTCCTTTAGGAACAGCTGCTGAAATAGACGACAGCCGAAAGCCTCCTTGACTGAGACTCACGTCATCCATCGCAATCACATCCAACTTAACCCCTCCCTTTCTTTTTTAATAAATAGAGGAAGAAAGGTGCACCGATACAAGCAAGCAGGATACCAACAGGCAATTCAACTGGTGTAAACCATACCCGTGCCGCTGTATCTGCAAAGACCACAAGTACACCACCGCCCAGCATCGAGATTGGCAGCAGATACCGGTAGTCATCTCCAATTAAAAGGCGAATAAAATGAGGGACGACAAGACCGACAAATCCAATTAAACCACCCACGCTTACAGCCGCACCTGCTAAGAGGGCCGCCAGTGCAATTAAGAAAAATCGGGTTCGCTCTACTCTAAGTCCGAGTAGCTGCGCTGATTCGTCACCAAGTAAAAGAAGATTTGCCGGCTTGATTGCAAAAAAACAAAGACACAAACCAGCAAGCGCATAGGGCGACACAAAGCCAAGGTGATGCCAGCTCCGTCCATTTAACCCTCCTGATAAAAAAGGCAGAACGGCCTGAACACGCTCACTATAAAGCACCATAAACCCATTCATAACCGCACCAAGCAAGGCATTGACGGCCACTCCCGCCAAAATCAATTTAAGCGGTGAAACCCCTTGGTCAAACGACAGGATATATACAACAAGTGCGGCTAATAAAGCGCCAAGGAAGGCAGCCGCTGGAAGCAAATACGTGAATTGTGGAAACACAATCATGCTGAGTACAGCAGCTAACCCACCGCCAGCGGTCACACCAATAATGCCAGGATCAGCGAGGGGATTTCGGACGACTCCTTGTAAAATCGCCCCTGATGCCGCGAGACAGGCCCCGACGATGAAACCTATTAGGACGCGCGGCAAGCGTAAATCCATGACGATTTTTTCATGGACAGGCTGGCCTGATCCCGTCAAAGCAGCGATCAAATCTGGCAGCGATAATTGAACAGAACCTAATGCAAGCCCTAAACATAAGCCCACACCAAGCGAGAGAAGTAGTCCCGGTATCAACCATCTTCGTCTCGACTGTCTTTTTTGAAAATCTAATTCTGCATTCATCTTCATGACGACAATCGCTTCAATCTCTTTTCTAGTTCGTCAATCGCTTTGATGACTTCTGCGCCTGGATTTGTGCCAAATAGATCACTAGGCAGAATCTCGACGTGTCCATTTTTAACAGCTGACACGTCGTGCCAGGCTGCATTCTGTTTCATTTCACTCATAAAGCCTGCTTTCACATCTTCAGGATTGCTATGTGTCATGAGCAAAATGAGATCAGGATCGGCTTCGATCACCTTTTCTGCATTGATTTGTGCGTATTGAGGGAATTTTTCGAGCGCTGGTTCATTCTCAGCGATGTTCACACCCCCAGCAATGTGCAGTAAATCTCCGCTTAAGGATTGAGGAAGTGCCGCCATATATGTGCCGGGTGCACCGTACACAACAAGTGTTTTTACTTTTTTCTTAGGCTGCTTGACCTGCTTTTTCCGCTGTTCAATCTGATCATTGAGCGCTTTAGCCTTTTGCTGCTTCCCTAGCAAATCCCCAAATAACGTAATTTGGCGCTGGATGTCCTTCACTGAATTAGCACTTGTCAAAAGAAGCTGTGAACCAATTCCTTCTATTGTAGAAATGTCCTTGCTGTTTAATTGTTCATTTCCAAGCACCACATCGGGGGTTAAACTTGTAATAAGCTCTACATCAAATTGATGCGTTGTACCAATCGTTTGTACAGACTTTGCCTTTTGCAAGCTGTCTGGTAACTCGGCAGTCGGACGGCCAACCGCCTCACCACCTAAAGCATACAGAATGCTCATATCCCCGGTCGACAATGCGACGATCCGCTGAGGGGATTCATCAAATGATAATGTTCTTCCGGTAAAATCCTTTATCTTCAGCGCCCCTTGCCCGCTTTCTTTCTCTACAGGTGCTGCCTGACTGCATCCGCCGAGGAGAAGCATCAAGACGAGTCCCGCCAAAATCACATGTGAAAATTTCAACCGCCTGTCTCTCCTTTACTAGTCCACTTTCTTTAGCTTCGCCTGTACCACAAGACGCCCATTTTTAGGTGCAAGCACATGATCACAGGTCGATAAGGTGAGGATGAGGTCATCAGTGGACACGTCTGTCTTTGTTTGATAGATGGATTTCTTCCGCACAGTTTGCAAATAATGCGCATATTCGCCAAGATCCTGAAAATCGGTTTGAATATAATCGAAGTCAACCGTCGTTTCATATACCGCAAAAATCTCCGCTTCATAGCTTTGATACAGCGTATCGTACTGAAATGTCCGGTGCTCATTGAAGAAATCTTTTTTTAAATAGTTTGTAAGTCCAGCGAACATGGATCCATCCCTCATCCGATGGCCGTACACCACTGTATTTGGGCTTTCATGCAGGACGTCGTTACGATAATCCATAAAGATACTGCCTGCCCGGGTGTCGTTTTTTAAATAATTGCGAGTTAAGTAGAACGCATTATCGCGTGATTGAACGATCGGGTACTGTATCATCGTGTCCTTCATATTGATCCAGCCGACAATGTCCTCATTTACCTTCCGCAGCTCATCAAATGACGAACGGATCTTTCCTGGTTCTTGTTTGTCATTCATTTCTTCTTCGTTTCCATACATCGTCTGGGCCTTTGCAAGCACCTGGCGATTTTGATAATAACCGAATAGTTCTAAGCCGATAGCTGTACCGCTATAAATGAATACACCTAAACAGACGATCGTCAGCATCCGCTGCCAGAGCCGTTTTCCTCTTTTCACACTGTTTCACCTGCTTTTTGCACAGCTTAAATGCCAACAGGTACGATGTACATCCCTGTTTCTGCATCCTGTCTAATCGTGACAGACACATCATAAATGTGCCGTACGTTCTCTTCTGTTAACACATCATTTGGCTGCCCTTCACTAATGATCTGTCCATCCTTCATCGCAATGATGACATCACTGTAGCGGACGGCCTGATTCATGTCGTGTAGCACCATGACAATTGTTAATCCATGTGCGACATTCAGCTCACGGATCAGCTCAAGAATGTCAAATTGATAGTAGATATCCAAATAGGTTGTCGGTTCATCTAAGAAAAGGATCGGTGTTTTTTGTGCCAATGCCATCGCAATCCATACACGCTGGCGCTCTCCACCTGACAATGAGGCGAGCGGCACCTTTCGTTTTTCCGTTAGCTTTGTACTGGACAGCGCCCACTCTATTGCTCTCTCATCCTCTGCCTTATCTCCTCCACGCATTGTCTGGTACGGCGTTCTGCCAAATGCCACGACACGTTCGATCGTTAAATCAAGCGGCGCTTCATTTTGCTGATGAACGACAGCCAGCTTTTTTGCCAGGTCCTTTGGCTTGAACGCATTCAGCACTTGACCGTCTAAATGAATCTGCCCTTTTTTTGGAGAATGATTATTCGCCATCAATGAAAGCAATGTGGATTTCCCCGAGCCATTTGGACCGATAATAGTTGTGATTTTACCCTTTTCAATCTGTGTTGTGACGGATTGAACGATGTCCTTCTGCTGGTCATATGAGAATGACACCTCACGAATGTCCATGGAGACGGTCCCCCCTTCTTAATAAAAAGATCAGAAACGGCCCGCCAATGACAGCCATGATTGTAGAAGCAGGAATCTCATTTGGCGCCACAAGCGTCCTGCCGAGCGTATCAGCCGTCAAAATCAGCAAAGCCCCGCTTAACGCAGAAAATGGAATCAGTACCCGATGATCCGAGCCGACAAGCCTTCTTGAAATGTGGGGAATGAGCAAACCAACAAAAGCAATCACGCCCGCTACTGCAGCTGTCACCGCCGCAAGTAAAACCGCCGTGATGGAAATCAAAAGGCGCATTCTGGTCACACGCAATCCTAAATTTTTCGCTGTCTTGTCTTGAAGAGCCAAAAGGTTACACCATCTGCTGAAGAAGAGTGCAACGACAAGGCCAACGACACCATAAACACCGATTAATCGGACATCTCCCCATGTTTTCATCGTGAGATTCGACTGTCCTGACTGATTAATCGTGATATTGAAATAGCTACAAATGGTCACAAATGCTTCAGCCATTCCAGTAAACATAGCATTGATGGCGATCCCAACCAAGATCATGCGGATCGGGCTTAAACCACCCTTCCAAGACAGAACGTACACGAGAAAACACGCAATCGCCCCGCCTAAAACCGAAAATAAAGGTGAGTAGAAATAAAATTGAGGAAGCGCTGTAATCGCCATTAAAGAAAAGAAGCTGGCTCCTGATGAAATCCCAATGACGCCGGCATCAGCTAATGGATTTCTCATGACCGACTGCAGCAGTACACCAGAGACAGATAAGGCGGCCCCTGTAAACATCGCGATGAGCACGCGGGGTATTCTCAAATCTTTAATGATTTCTACCTGTGCATGTTGACCGGTGATGAGCCCTTCCAATAATTCAATTGGGGTAACATGAATGCTCCCAGTAATGGCGGAATAAATAAACACGCAGGCCAGTAAGAGACTGACTATCAGAAATAAAAAACCTGTTTTTTTCATCTTGAACGTCCTTTTATCATTAAGATTCGCTGCTTATGACGGATACAACATTTGAGTCAATTCCTCTAATGCCTCTGCTGCCTTTAAATTGCCTGTTGTCCCGAATAAGCTTTCTTCGAGGTCGTACACCCGGTCTTGTTTGACCGCATTAAAATGTTTCCAGATGTCATTTGTTTTAAATTCTTGATCAAACATTTTGACGACTTCATCCGGCATCCCATGTGCGGCTCGGAGAATGATATCTGGATTGGCTTTTTGTAAATACTCCGTATTGGATGCCAAATACTCCATTTTCTCACCTTTGACAATGTTCTTTCCTCCTGCGATACGCACAAGATCACCAATATATGAATTTTCTGTCGCCACCAAATAACTACCTGGCACACCGAGCAAAATCAGAACGGACGGCTTGCGTTTTCCTTTCGTCTTCTCTTGGATATCTTTCTTTTTTTTCTCAAAGTCAGACACAATGCGTTCAGCCTGCTTCTTTCTGTCATACTGATCTCCAAGCTTCGTGATGGCCTTCTCCATGTTGGCCATACTCTCGAGATTTAAGTATGTGGCTGGAACACCTGCTTGCTGAAAGGGTTTTTCTAAATCATATTGAAGGGTTGTGACAGACAGGACATCTGTCGGTTGAAGTGATTGGATGATTTCCATGTCCGGGCTCATGGGATTGCCGACTTCTGGCAGTCCTTTGTAACGAGCTGGCAAGGATTTTTGACTTGTAGGCACCCCGACAAGATCTACCTCTAAAGCATCCATGATCTCCGCCGCAGCTACAGTCGTTGCTACAATACGCGCACTTGATTCTGCGCTTTTTTTGCCTTTCGCTGAACTTTCAGCTGACTGTGAGCAGCCCGATAAGATCACACACACACTGAAGGCAGCGATCAAGATACATAACATTCGATGCTTCAAAAACAGAAGCCTCCTTTCGAAAAAAGAGAGTGAATGCGCCCATGTAACAGGCGCATCTCACTTAAAATAAAACGAACTATCTTGTCCGCGCTTGATATTTTCTTACGAGTACAAATAACGACCCGCCGAATAAAAGAATATACACCCAAAGAAGAGAAGTATCTCCCGTTTTCGGGTTCAGCTGTCCAGACTCAGTTTTGGTTTGGTCATCTGATGGAGTAAATGTCATCTGCTCCGCACCCGTTTCCTCTGGTGCTAAATTCTCAAGTTGATTTGTTTGAGAATCTTGCTCATTTGGATTTTTAACAAATCCGATGTTCTCATCGTCTCCGATGACTGTTGAAATTCCGCTTCCCTCACCGAGAGCGATTCCTTTTGTGTCATAGACAAGATTGACATCGTACTGCTCATGATAGTTCGCAGCTGGAATATCAATTTTTACGCGTGCAGCCTGAGCTCCACTTAAACTTTTTGCTTCATATTGAATGACGCGTGTATCTGCTTTTTGATCTGTTTTCGCGACAAGTGTCTCTTCAAACTTTCCACCTGTTCCTACTTGGAATGACGTGATAGCTGAGCTGTTTTTCACTGTATATGAAACGAAATGACGGCCATTTTTCACAACCAATGTCGCAGGACTCACGACGTAATCGTTCATGCGAGAGAGCTCATCCTTGTCTGCTTTCTTCATTGAGAATGGAAGCTTGTATACACCATCTTTTAGCTGAGCTGTCTCTTGATCTGCTCCGCCATTATTTGTTTCTGTTGGTGGTGTGTTTGGTTTTGGTGTTTCTGGTGTAGCTGGTGTTTCTTCCTCTACCACCTGCCCGTCCTTCACTGGAACGATACTCTTTGAATCAAATTGAAAACGAATATCGTAGGTTTGGGAATAGTTAGCGGCTGCTACTACAACATGTACTTTTCCTTTGACCTCGTTTTTCAAATCAGCTACATCAAATGAAACCACTCTAGTGTTCTCCGCTTCATCCGTGCTGACTGTTTTCGTTTCTTGATAAGAACCGTCTTTCTCTGTTTTCAAAGAAGCTACAGACTTATCGTCCTTCACCGTAAAGGAGATGGTTTGTTTTCCATTTTTGACAGTTAAGGATGCAGGGTGTGAGAAGTAATCACTCATTCGAGATGCCTCATCTGTATCCCCTTTTAGCACACTGTAATTGATTTGATATACGCCATCATTTAATTGACTTTGCGCGGAATCATCTGGTTTTGTCGTTTGATCGTCTGGCTTTGTGCCATTTTGGTCATCCGGCTTTGTTGTTTCGTTATCGTCTGGCTTTGTGCCATTTTGATCGTCCGGCTTTGTTTCGTTATCGTCTGGCTTTGTGCCATTTTGATCATCCGGTTTTGGTTCGTTATCGTCTGGCTTTGTGCCATTTTGATCATCTGGTTTTGGTTCGTTATCGTCTGGCTCTGCAGGTGTAACGAGTGTGAGGCTGCTTTGATCGAATGCAAGCTGTACGTCATACGCTTCGTCATAAATAAAGCCGCCTAAATCCCAGTAAATTTTTACCCAGCCGTTTAATTTTGCTGATAAGTCAGATACATCAAATTTGATCACACGTGTATTGGTTGTTTCATCCTCACTGACTGTTTCAGTGGTGACGAGAGCACCATTTTGTTCAACCTTGAAGTCTGTAATTTCTTGGCTTTGCTTCAGTGTGACATAAGCTGTTGTCTTGCCATTTTCCACAATCAGCTTAGCTGGCTTTTCTGTATAGGTATCCATCATGGACGCTTCTGTGCTACCATCCTTTAAAATGGTGAATCCGACTGTGTATTCCCCATCAACGAATGATGCCGCTTGCGCTGTTCCTTGAGGAATCTGAAACGCAGTCAACAAACTGAATAAAACAAGCAGAATGGCTGCCTTTAGATGAAAAAGACGTTTCAAATGGTGACACTTCCTTCCGTTAATGCTTGATGATCCACTTTCTTGCTAAAAACCCGCCTGAACATAAGACAAGCACAAGGAGCCATCCCATCTGGCTTGTATCACCAGTTTGAGGATTTTCTTCTTGTTTCGAAGTAGATGTATCAGCTTTTTTTGTTGTTGATTCTTTTGATGGCTGCTGACTTTCTGCTGCACCCGTTGATTTGTTTGCACTGTTAGACGAAAGCGATTTAATGCTGCTTTCATCGAATTTCAGCTGAATGGTGTAATCATGATCATAATCAGCAGATTTTACAGTGACATGAATTTTTGACTTGATTGGTTTAGACAAGCTTTGAGCTTGGAACTGAACGAGTCTTGTATTGGCTTTTTTATTCGTTGAGAGAACAGTTGTGTCGACATAGCCGCCATTTCCAGGCACTTTAAATTCCGTTACCCAGCTGCTATTTTTAATCGTCATTTGCACAGTCAGTTTCCCATTTTTTGCAATCACTTTTGCTGGCTTCAGCCAGTAGTCATTTGCCATTGATACCGCATTTCCTTCAGCTTTCAGCACAGTATAATTGACGGAGTATGTACCATCCTTTAACGTGGCAGCCTGTGCGTTTGAAAAAGGCAGTATAAGTGCCAGTAAAAAAGCGGCCATGAAGGCTGGAAGTCTCATCCATTTTTTCATCAAGCGAATTTCCTCCCCTTCTATTGAACAGATGCCGCATCAAACTTGAGGCGAATATCGTAATTGCCTGTATATCCGATGACCGGTACAGTCACACTCACTTTTGCAGGTAAGACCTCAGTCAGGCTGTTCACATTGAATTCTACCGTTCTCTTATTCGCAGCTGTATTGGTACTGATCACCTTCGCATCTGTGTAGACACCTTGATCAAGAGTTTTAAAGCTTGTGATCCAAGAGCTATTGTTTAACGTGACTTGCGCTTTGATTTTTCCATCCTTTACGACAAGCTTGGCTGGTTTTTCAAAATACGTATTCGCTGTTGAAGTCGAATCGCTATCTGCCTTCCATACTACGTATTGCGCTGAATACTGACCATCTGCTAAACCAGCTGCTGAAGCAGAGCTAACAGGGGCTAACGCGAATAATAGAACAAAACTAAAGAATAATAATACGTGTGATGTTGAACGAATGGCTTTCATGTGAACCCTCCTAAATGATATTGATAATTATTCTCAATAGATAATAAAAAAAATAACCTTCATAAGTGCAAGATGCACTTATAGATGATTATGATAATCATTATCATTTGAGTTGAAAAAATAAATCTTTGCTTCCTAAAAGTCAAAGATGTCTGCTTCTGAATGATGAAATGATACGTGTTTTAGGTCATCTGTCCCATTCATAATACCATGGCATAACCTCCATTCCATTACAGGGAAAAGAACCCTCTTCTCCTTGATATTATATAATGGATGCATTTATTGTCAACATCATTTTTCATACTATTGTCTTAGTTTTCTGGAAAATCACACAAAAAAATTTCGATCAGACATGCTGATCGAAATTTTTTTTAGAAGAGCATCCTCCTCTATTTTGCTGTTTCACGTTCTAAAGACCAAGCATACATTTCACGAATAATCGGTTCAATTTTCTTCCCTTGCACCGTTAATTCGTATTCAATCCGCACTGGAATGTCGGGATATACATTTTTCTCAACAAGTCCTTCAGCTTCTAAATCCTTCAGCCTTTCTGATAATAATCGTCCGCTGATGTTCATTTCATTTTCAAGCTGACAAAAACGCTTGGGCCCTGTCAGAAGCTGATTGATGATGAGAATGACCCACTTCTTGCCTAAAATCTCCATGGCATCTGTAATTGGACAGCCATCTACTTGAGCCATATCTTACTCCCTCCTGCTTTTCTCTCTTTTTTTCATTATAACACAATTAATTACTTGAAATAAGTTACTAACTATTATATAGTTTAGTTACTAAAAGTAACAAGCTATTCATTTTTATAGATTTTCAAAAACATTTAAACATGCCGATGCATATATCATGAAGGAGATGACCGAGATTGAATACAATAGAGCAGCTAAGATTGGGTGTCACTGAATTACATGTGTCCAGCTTTAATCGTTCTTTACCTTTTTATACAGACATTTTAGGATTTTCTATTTTAGAAAAGACAGATTCTACGGTAACACTTGGCAGCAATGCAAAGGAACCGATTCTGTTATTAAAAGAAGATGCACAGCTCAAGGAGAAGCCTGATCACGAGCCAGGACTTTATCATTTTGCAGTTTTATTACCTACCAGAAAAAACCTGGGCACATGGCTGGCACATGTGATCAAAAAAGGCTATCCTTTAATTGGAGGAAGCGATCATCTTTTCAGTGAAGCCATTTATTTAAGTGATCCTGATGGCATTGGCGTAGAAGTTTATGCTGATCGCCCTGAGGACGTTTGGGTAGGCGAACATGGAGAACTGAAAGGTGGCGGAAATGCACCGCTTGATGGAGATGGACTCCTGAAAGAAGCCGCTGATACCACATGGGAAGGACTCCCTGCTGGCACAGTGATGGGGCACTTGCATTTCCATCTCAACCCAGAAGAAGCCGAACCCTTTTATGTCAATACGCTCGGTTTTCATATCCGAATGGCTCCACCAGCAAGCGTATTTATTGCCGCTGGTGTGTACCACCACCACCTTGCCTTTAATGCATGGGGACGCGGACGAAAGGGAGCCATTGATCCACGTTTTTCAGGAATTAGAAGCTATACACTGGTTTTCCCAAAAGAAGCAGACAGACAATCCGCTATTGAACGTCTGACAAAAGCAGGCACTCAAGTCAACACGTTAGGAAATAATAACGAATTTGTTGATCCATTTGGCGTTCTCGTTCGTTTACAGATTGAAGAAACAGACTAAAAAGAAGGTGCAGAATATGGACAAACACACAGAGCTTAAAATAGACATTTTAAAAGATAAAATTAAACGCGTACAGCAAGAAGACGGGTATATATATATCACTGGACCCATTAAACTACCAGTGAATTTAGACGGCAGAACGGTCATATTCAACTGGTATTCATGGTTAAAAGACGATGGGAAAGAGCCTTTGTCAGATGAAGCTTTAATTGAAAGCCTCTCATCCCGCCAGCTTGCCGATCATCAGCAGTCAAGCGTTCTTGTGTATGGGGATTTCGAACACGCGGACGAAGCGCTTATCCGCATGCATTCTATTTGCCACACTGGTGATATTTTCGGAAGCAAACGCTGCGACTGCGGATTCCAATTGAAGCAGTCTATGCGTATGATTGAGGACAATGGAGCAGGAGCCCTGTTTTACTTAGCCAATCATGAAGGCCGCGGCATTGGTCTTTTCACTAAAGCCATGGCTTATATTCTTCAAGAAAACGGCTATGATACAGTAGAAGCGAACGAAGCACTTGGTTTTGAAGATGACACACGTCAATACGGAGAAGCCATTGCCGTTCTTCAAACACTTCGTACAAAGCCGGTCAGACTCATTACCAATAATCCGAAAAAGACAGATGCGATCAGCCATGCAGGCCTAGCTCTTTCTGGACGCATTCCGCTTTGGGGAGATGTCTCTGAATTTAATGAAAAGTACTTGCAGACAAAAATTAACCGCTCAGGTCACATGAAGGCGGAGCAAGAGGTGCGTACGATTGCCACATCATGAGCGATACATGCAGCTAGCCCTTGAAAATGCGCGGGCAATGAAAGGTCAGACATCTCCGAACCCGCTCGTTGGGGCTGTGATTGTGCGAGAGAATGAAATTGTTGGTGTCGGTACTCACATGAAAGCTGGTGAACCGCATGCTGAAATTCATGCACTCAACATGGCTGGAGACAAGGCAAAAGGAGCCACCATTTATGTGACCCTTGAGCCTTGTTCCCACCATGGCCGTACAGGCCCTTGCGCGGAAGCACTTGTAAAAGCCGGCGTCGAAACCGTTGTCGTGGCAGCACTCGATCCGAATCCGCTTGTCGCTGGACGCGGGATTGCCATTTTACAAGACGCAGGCATCAAAGTCATCACAGGCGTACTTGAACAGGACTCTATTCTAATGAATGAAGTGTTTAACCACTTTATTACGAAAAAAACGCCTTTCGTGACGCTCAAAGCGGGCATTACATTAGATGGGAAAATTGCTTCTGCTACATCTGACAGCAAGTGGATTACATCTGAGACATCCCGTTATGATGCTCACCATATCCGCAGTATCAATGATGCCATTTTGGTCGGTGCTCAAACCGTCATTCACGACGACCCTTCATTAACTGCGCGGATTCCAAATGGGCACCACCCTATTCGAATTGTCTTAGACTCTAAGCTTTCAATTCCGCTTACGGCAAAGGTCGTTACGGATCAGGTGGCACCTACATGGATCTTTACAACAAAACAAGCCGATGAGGACAAACAAGCCGCTTTAGAAGCAGCTGGCGTCCGTGTCTTTATAACAGATAGCGACACGCGGGTGCCCCTTCATGAAGTGCTTCAAGTACTGGGAGAAAAAAATGTCTCCTCCCTCATGATTGAAGGCGGCGGTCAGATTAACGCCTCCTTTTTAGAACAGCAGCTTGTAGATAAATTGGTCATTTATATGGCGCCTAAACTGATTGGCGGACGACTTTCCCCTTCCTTTTTCGGAGGTGAAGGCATACGCCTCATGAGTGATGCCATCGAACTGGATCAACTCGCAGTGGAACCGCTTGGGAAAGATATTAAGATTACGGGCTATCCCGTTTATCAATAAACAAAAAAAGGTTGTAGATGTCGATCTACAACCTTTTTTCTCATCATTTATTTTGAGGTGATTAATTTGAAAGTAAAAGGAATAAACCATCTGTTATTTTCTGTTTCAGATTTAGAGGCATCTATTGATTTTTACACAAAAATATTTGATGCTACATTGTTAGCAAAGGGACGAACGACAGCTTACTTCGATTTGAACGGACTATGGCTTGCCCTCAATGTAGAAAAGGATATTCCTCGCCAAGATATCCATCACTCATACACACACATCGCTTTTTCGATTGATGAAGAGGATATAGATCACATGTACAACAAACTAAAAAATTTGAACGTCAACATATTACGAGGCCGTCCAAGAGATGAAAAGGATCGTCAGTCGATCTACTTTACGGACCCTGATGGACATAAATTCGAATTTCATACTGGAACGCTAAAAAATCGAATGGAGTATTATAAGCAAGAGAAAACCCACATGGAATTTTTTGATAAATGATGAAAGAATGCGAGGAAAAACCAAAGTGCTATTCGTCATTTAATAGAAAGAATGGTAAAATATACACAGAAATGTGTAGCAATAGATAGTCCTTCCCCCCTTCTATACTAAAGGTGTTTTTATGCCGAGAAAGGAGGGGTCAGTTTGGGAACAAAACTTGTGCGTTCACGCGTTGAAAGACGTAAGAACAAAAAGAAAGAAGCTTGTACCTGCAAGTACAAGCTTTGGTTTCTTATCTTAAATTTAATCCGAACTCTAGTCCAGTTCATATCATGGATGATAGATAAGAGACCGTTCTGAAATAACCCTTAAAATGATAATGAAAAATAAAGTGGCACCTTCATTACCTCTAGTCAAGGTAATACTGGTTCTATCTCGTTTCTGTTTTTTGGAGGGCTGCTTTATTTTTCTTATATTGTTTCAGTATATTCATCACATGATAAATTTATACATAGAAAAAGCACACGGTAGTCAGCCGAGTGCTCAAATTAAATTTCTTTTCAATTATGTGGTGACGTTCAAGAAATTCACCTTGAAGCTCTCGTGCTTCAGTTTGAAAACTAGTTCAACTTAGTCCGAGTTGAACAAAAACTTGTGCAATTATATGTTACCATAAATATCAATTTGTTACCATAGATAAGCATACTTTTTTAACCTTAATGTGTAAAAAATCTCTAAGAGTTTGTGCTGAATTTATTTTTTATTCATGCACAATGATTAAAATGAATGATCCAGCTTTTATGTTGTGCACTGAATCAAATAAACTGAACCAACATTCTATATTCTTAAAAATATGATGTACTTTCCCTCTATGCCCTCCTATCTTCTATTGGCAACTGTATGACCTTGTTTATCTAAATCAAATAGAATCAGTATATTAAAATACTGATTCCTTCTATTGCATTCATCTATTTAAATCCAAAACAACCTTTATTCAATCCGTGAAACTTGTCGTAAAATGTTTCATGTGAAACATTGATCGTTATTTCCCTTTGACCATCCTGCCAAAGCTTTCGGGTGAAAGTCCCGGTGAAATGCGGACGCGGTGTAAGGACATCATACCTTGCTCCTTCTTCGCGTGTCCTGGTTCAGTGGTGACAGCCATTTGATAACCGGCTTCCTTCGCCAGTTTCAGCGTGTCTTCGTTATAGCGTCCGACAGGATAGCTGACCATTCTCGTACGCTGAGAAAATCGCTGATCAAAGAATGCCTTTGATCCTTTTAATTCCTCTTTCTGCTGCTTTTTTGATAAACGATTGAGCTCTAAATGATGAATCGTATGGCTCTCAATCGATATTCCATGTGTGATCATCTCATCCATTTGCTCATCCGTTAAGTGATTTGGACGGCCAATAGATTGCTCAATCATGAAAATTGTGGCTTTCATTCCGTACTTTTTTAATATCGGAAAAGCCTTTGTATAGTTATCCGTATATCCATCATCAAATGTGATGAGGACAATCTTTTCACTTGGCTTCGTATTTGTTGTGAAGACGCGATTCGCCTCTTCTGGCGACAGTGTAACATAGTTGTTGTCCTTCAGCCATTTCATATGAGCCGCAAACTCGCTCTTTGGGACACGTAACGAGTTTCCGCTTGAGATACTGTGATACATCAAAATCGGAAGCTCAATCGGCTTCTTTTGTTGAATCCAGTTTTGTGTCTCTTTCACTGCCGCTTCTTTCTGCTGAATGTCTTTTGTTTGTAATGGACCCTTTTCCTCTTTGACGACTTGCTGGTTTCCTTCCGATTGCTCCTTCATTCCCATACATCCTGAAAAGAGCAGCACCAAAAGACCAACCGTCATCAACATACATGCTTTCTTCATTCACCAATCCTGCTTTCTCTTTATCTACCGATTGATTATAACAGGAATTGGTTAATCATTGACATCATTTTGACAGAGTGTTCATTTTTTTACACATTTCAATCATTTCGATGGCGAGCAGATGAATGGTCTCTGTTGTGAGCATTTGATCTTCTGCATGTATCAGCAGTAATGAAAAGGGAAGCTGTTCACCTGCCGCTTCTTTTTGAATCAGCGACAAGTGCAGGTTGTGGATGCTTCGAAACGCTTCCTCCCCTTTTTCAATCAACTGCTGCGCTTTTTCAAAATCATCAGCTCTTGCTAGGCGAATCGCTTCTATATACTGACTTCTCGCCTCGCCTGCATAGGCAATGATTTGAAAGGCCGCTCCCTGCATTTCCTCTAATACCGTCATCTGCTTCTCCTCCAATTACTCAAGATTCATTTGCTAGTTTCAGTGCATGCTCTAGAATTTTTTCTCCGTTTGCTGTTCCATATAATCTCACATTGATGACATCGACAGGTATTTGATAGGGTGCCGCTGTTTTTTCTGCTGCCTTTTTCATAAAGCTTACTTGCGGTCCAAGCAAAATCACCTGTACATCTTCTCCATGCTCTTCTAATTCATCCGCAATGGCTCCTTCAGGTATGGCATAAATATAATAATCTAGTCCTTTAGCTTCTGCGGCCGCCTTCATTTTAGACACCACAATGGACGTTGACATGCCTGCTGCACAAGCGAGAATGATTCGTTTCATATCCCATCACTCCTATTGATAGATGACTTCTGTTTCAACCTTCAGTTCCCTTGTTTTAATTAATGTCTGATACCAATACGCCGATGCTTTTAACTGACGATTCCGTTCATTCTCCAGCTGGATTTCGACCAAACCGTAGCGGTTTTTAAAAGCATTCATCGGCGAGACATTATCTGTAAATGCCCACAGCATATAGCCTTTGCAATTTGATCCTTCTGCTTTCGCTTGAAGTGCCCGCTTCAAATGCTGGCTGATAAATGAAATGCGATACTGATCATCAATGATACCGTCTTCTTTTTTAAACCGTTCTTCCTTTTCTACCCCCATGCCGTTTTCAGCCACAAACCATTCAATATTTCCGTATTCCTCTTTTATTCTCATCCCCATATCATAGACAATGTTCGGATAGATTTCCCAGCCCCTGAATGGATTCATTTTTCTCCCTGGAAGCTCAAACATATCGTAATAATAAGATGGATGAAAAGGAGTCCCTTCGTTCCAAGCCTTACTCGGCGCCTTGACACGATGCGGATAGTACAAATTGAGCCCGACGACATCCACCGTATGATTCTTGATGATTTGAAGCTCTTTTTCTGTGGCATCAAAAAGAATATCATGCTTTTTCAACACATCGAGCAGTTCCTTTGGATACTCCCCTTTGATGGAGGGATCTAAGAACACTCGATTAAAAAACAAATCATACATACGTGCCGCTTCTTGGTCATGCGGGGCAGACGATCTTGCATACGTCACTTCCGGATTGAGAATCACCCCGATTTTGGCACCTGTCGATTCCTTCAACCCCAGTTCCTTAAACAGCTTCACCACTTTTGCTGTTGCCAGCGCTTTATGATAGTTCCACTGCATCCATTTCTTCGTATTTTGCTCAAAAGGGTACCGAATGGCATCTAGATAAACACGTGTCTGGACAACAATTGGTTCATTAAAACTAAACCAATGCTTGACCCGGTCCCCGTAGCGCTCGAATACTCTTTCTGCATAGAGAACAAATAGCTCGACGACATGCTTTGATGACCACCCGCCGTACTTCTCAAGCAAAACGGCAGGAAGCTCATAATGCTCTAAGCAAAACATCGGCTCTACACCTGCTGCGATTAATTGATTAATCAGATCATCTATATAACGAGCATAGGCCTCATCCACAATCCCATTCTCGTAATCTATGAGAAATCTCGACCAATTGATCGAAGTCCTGTAATGGGTCAGCCCAATCTCTTTCATGAGGGCCACATCTTCAGGATAGCGCTCGTAAAAATTCGTCGCACCAGCCGGCCCATATCCTTCGTGCCACACGTGATACCCATCCTTATACCATAAGTCGATGTACGAGTCCTGATGTGCCTGCTTTCCCTTCCATCCCTCCGTCTGCCAAGCAGAAGCCGCCGCACCTAGGATAAAATCACTTGGAATCTCAATTCTGTTCATGTCGCCACATCCCTTTTCTTCGTCTGAACTTGGAGTCCCTCCCAAATTCCTTGTAAATAAACAGCCCCAAGCGCCCGATCATATAAACCGTTTCTCAGGTCTGCTCAGTTTTCCACCAGCTGGTACATCATAGACGGCACTTACAATACCTTTCATGCCTGGAATTTGGCGTATATATGCGAGTGAAACAGGATCACCCTCTCCATACCATCTAAATTGCATGTTCATTCATGTCCCTCCTTTTATTCTGAATCTGGTGTCGCTTCTGGCTTTCGGTTAGACAAGAGAACAAATGGTAAGTAGATGAAGACTGCCACCACAATACAGATGAGCTGTGTGATGACAGCTCCCATGCTGCCAGCGGTGGACAGCCATGCATTCACAATTGGCGGTGTCGTCCACGGCACCATCACGACCGCTTTCCCAGCAAATCCTGTAGCTGTCGCAATATAACCAATCGTACCTGTCACAAGCGGTGTGACGATAAATGGGATCGCCATCACAGGGTTTAACATGACGGGTAATCCAAATATAACGGGTTCATTGATGTTGAATAGCCCAGGCCCGGATGAAAGCTTCGCAATACTTCGCATCTCTTCCCTTCTTCCTGCAATAAAAATCGCAATCAAAAGTCCAATGGTCACTCCTGAACCCCCGATGCTCATATACACATCCCAAAACGGCATCGTGATAATATTCGGGATCTCTTTTCCCTCTTGAAATGCTGTCATATTCACGGCAATCGACCCTAATAAGAGCGGCTCCCGGATCGGCTTAATCATTTGGTTGCCATGGATGCCAATCACCCAGAAAAATTGCGCCACAAACATCAACGTTAAAATTCCAGGCAGCCCCTGTACAACACTTTCTAGCGGGCGCTGCACTACGTTATACACGGCTTCATGCAAATAAATGCCTGTCAAACGATGAAATGCAAAGCCGAATGAACTAATGATCGTAATGGTAATAATCGATGGGAAAAGTGACGAAAAAGATGTCGCCACATTCGACGGAACCGAATCCGGCATCTTAATTTGAAGCCATTTTACCTCGGTCAGCTTACAAAAGATTTCTACAGATACGATCGCAATGATCATTCCTAAAAATAAGCTTTTTGGATCGGAAAATTGTCTTGCCAATACATCTACAACCTCACGCATCGACCCATCGACTTCAAGAAGAAGTGTCGTTGGAATAACAGATATAAATGAAATCAATGCCATCAACCCTGGGAACAGGGACTTGTGCCCGTTGATTTTCCCAAGCTCAATCCCAATGAGGAACACAGCCCCAATGGTTAAAAAGTTCAGCGTGGCATAATTGATTGCCTTCATAATAGGCTGAAGCTCTGCTAAAAACCTGAATATCTCAAAATGAGCAAGCCCCGTTTCCGGGCTCATAACCATATTCGCCACCAATACAGCAAAAGCTCCTGTAATGATGATTGGCATCAGTGTGACAAATGCCTGTTTAATCGCCATAATATATTTCTGGTTGGTGATGCGATAAGCCACATGTCCCATGACGTCTGCCGCTTTCTCCTTAAAGCTCATGATCCGTCTCCCCCTTTACAAAAACTCGTGATCATCCTCCTTTTTGATGTTATTTTAAAAGCGCTTTCATTAACATCTAATCTTTTTCCTCACAGATGCGGAAATGAGTGTCCCGTTTTTTCATTTGGCTGCTCCAATACTTGAAGTGCTGCTGTCAGTTCCTCAAATGAAGCGGCCTTGATGAGTTGTTCCACCACTTCCTTCTGTTCTGTCAGACGAACAAGAAATTGATAAAGCGACTGTAATTCTTTTTGATACGTCTTTTGGATACTTAACAAGCAAACGACTTGTACTCGATCTTCTCCCCACAGCACCGGTTTTTTCAATGTACAGATTGCACAAAACGTATCATCCGTTGCCGGCTTCATCGGATGAGGAATGGCAACCAAATGACCGAATGATGTGGGTGACACTTGCTCTCTTTCTAGCAATAATTGTTCAAATTCGTCGGGGATGCGATGTTGTTCCTTTAGTACGTTCACGAAAAATTGAAGAACCTCTTCCCTTGATTGAAAGTCTTGCTGAAAAAATGTCAGCGCCGGACTGATATACCGCAAAACCCCTGTATCCTTTGAATCCTGTACAAATCGTTTCAGCCGCACAATATCATCGTCATTTAGAATCGTATGTACATCAATCACGGGCACCGGCAATGTATTCTGCAACGGAATGGTACTAATAATAAAATCAATGCTTCTCAAATCAAACGAAGAAATTTCTCCGACGCTTGCAGTTCCAACGATCTCCAGCCTTCCGCTAAAAGCTGCCGAAAGCTTATGAAGAAGGAGCTGACTGCTGGCGACACCCGTCGCACACACAATGAGACATGTCTTTCTCACATGCTGTGATTTTGTTCGTTCGATTGCAGCCCCAATATGGAGCGCCAAATACCCGATCTCATCCTCATGGATCTCAATCCTCTCTTTTTCCCTCAACCACCTGCCCATATAGACACCCGCTTCAAACGCAATGGGATAGTGCCTTTTAATCTCTGGTAAATAGGGGTTACGAATGTTCATATCGTATCTATAACGATGAATGGCGGAACGCAAATGAAGACTTAATCCAACAATCAGCTCCTTATCAAATTGAATATCAAGTGACATGTGCTCCTCTACATAAGCAAGCAATTGGTGAGTGAAACGAAAGTGATCTTCGTCTAGCAGGTGAAATAGCGTATGGCCGGCATCTCCATATGCCATCATCTTTGCTCCCATTAAGTGAATTGCAATGTACGCCATTTCAGATAACGGAAATTCAATCGCTAATACACAGCGAATATCCTCTGCCATTTGCTTAGCCACTTGGAAAGCGGGCTGCACTTGAATCTCATTTAATTCCCTTTCTGGCATCATGACCAGCTTTTTCTCTTCAATTCGTTTGCAAGCGATGGCAATGTGGGTCACTAAATTACTTAAACCGATTTCTGACAGATGAAGTCCAGTGGATTTTGTACGTGAGCGTACGATGTCCTGAATCAATTGATACGTTTCTTCGGGTACCAATGTAGAGTTCGCATGCTGAAACACATGCTCTGCCATACAATATCTTAATTTCATTTCATCCCCTGTCAGCCGCAGCCCATATTTAGGGCGATGCGACACAGAAAGTCCATGTAATGAAAACAAGTGCTTGACAGCTTTTAGATCATTTTTCACTGTCGATTCACTCACAAATAGTTCCTCTGCCAGCCCATCTAATTTGATGTACTCTTCTGACAGAAGCAGCCTTTTCAACAAATAAGCCACACGGTCTTCAGGCAGATTGGGTATGACCTGTTCCTTTTTGTCATTTCTTTCTCCCAGCGACTTTTTCAAAAATGTACGAAATGCCCCATAATCCTCGACAGTCAATGTATACCCTGCCCCGCGTTTAATATGTAATGTGGCTCCATGTTCTACTAAGATTGATTTAAGCGCTTTCATATCTGTTCGGATGGTTCGTGATGTGACTCCGATCACGCGGGCAATTTCTTCACTTGTCAGTTCCTGCTCCGCTTGCATCAAGCGTTTCAGGAGCTCCTCCTGACGTAAAGACAGCATGGGCTCTCCTCCCTTGGCATTTACTTTTGCCTATCATCATAAACGAAAGTAGAACTCTTTGCCCAGTTTTTCTTTCAAATCGGGAACCATGATATGGCTCATTCGTATGAATAGAAAACTAGAGGAGGGATGCATCATGGGTTCTTTTATGTTTGTTGTCATCATCATATTGGCTTCTTTAGGAGCAATCAGTGCCCATTTGTTCACACCAAAGGATAAACGTACATCTGCTAAGCGTTCTGCCCATCACAGTTCAACGACAAGCACCTATACTGATTCGTATACTCATCACGTGTCTGATGCCTCCTGCGGGGGTGATTCAGGTGATAGCGGCGGTGGGTGTGACTAAACAAAAAAAACAGCCGCTCACTTATGAGACGGCTGTTTCGTTTATGGTTTCAAAGAGCTTTCCAGCCCCGTTCTATTAAATGTTTAACATCATTTGCAAAATCCTCGCCCTTTTCCATCACGTCCTGGGCTCTTCCTGCAAAATTACTGGCAACAGCCAGTTCCATTTTTTTTAATTCAAAGTGTAAGATTTTTTGGTCAATTTCTGCTATATATTTTTCATATTCGTTGTTGATGATATCATGCATCACACTGTAAGCGTCTTTCCGGTAGCGATGAAAGTCGGTTCCTCTTTCACCTTTCCATGATGAATCTAGAGCAGGCTTCTTGATTTCCTTGCTATCTGACTGCGCAAGATCTTGTTCTGTTCGAATATTACTTTTGGCTGTCTTTAACCGAGAGATCATTTCGTCAAATTCTGCACGTTTGTTCTCAATTCCCATATGCAGATGGTGCAGCATCTCGGATAAACTCATGTCATCCACCTCTATCTGACCTCATACGAAAGCACGGCATCAGAGCCTTTGAAAACGATTGACTCACTTGATTTTTCCAATCCCGACATTTCTATCGTTATGCTTTCATTAAGTATAGTATAAGGTGAAAAGCCTTAGCCTTAAATAGGGAAAAGGTGTCCTTTTATCGTCACGTTTGGAAGAAAAACGGAATAATACAAGGTCTTAAACCCCTTATTTTATATGAGTCTTTTATACTATAATTGATATCATGTCAATGTAATCCATAAATAAAAGCGATTGTGCTGATTATTTTGCAGCAATCGCTTCGTCCTGTTCTTTTAACGTTTTCACATTAGAGCGCGTGTCCTGAACATTTTTGATTAAGGCTT
Source organism: Bacillus safensis (assembly GCA_030159235.1). GTDB lineage: Bacteria > Bacillota > Bacilli > Bacillales > Bacillaceae > Bacillus > Bacillus safensis_B. Next base: position 612,978 of record BSBG01000001.1, read on the forward strand.
CTTTAAAGCTTGAGACCATTTCGCCCACCTCTGCTTCACGTGCCGTCCACTTTGTTACAAATTCAAGGCTGTTTTCACCCGCTTTATCTGCTGCCTTTTTCATCGTTAAAGCTTCGACTGCTTGGGAGACTTCATCTAGTTGATCCATGACTGTTTGGTAGTTTAACTTAATTTGTCCCATTGTGATATCCTCCAGATTTGTTCAGCATGAAGACAGCTTACAAGCTGCTCCATGCTTTTGAGATCAAGCGTTTTGCGTCCTCTACTGCATCTTCTCCTTTTTCAGCAAGACGGGCGGCGTCTCCAGCTAAAGAGCTTGCAAAGGATAACGCTGCTTGTTCAGCTTCTAATGTACTGATTTTGAATTCGATGCGGCTCACGTAGCGTGGGTATTTGTCATTCACAATCGTTTGCAGCGCATCATGTGCTTCATTTCGTTCTGTTTTGAAATTCTGGCTTCGCTCACCTTTCCAAGAGGTCCCAAGCTTTGGCTGCTTGATTTGCTTTAAATCTGTTTCTGCCGCATCTTGTTCACGTTCAACCTTGCTTTTCGCCTTTTTGAGCCGAGCGATTTTCTCTTCAATCTCTGCTTTTCTATTTGAAATGCCACCGTTTAGGGCAGACAACATATCCGATAAGCTCATATGGGTTCCTCCTCCTGTCAAAAAATAAAAACGCTGCTTAGAGTCCCTCTAAACGAGCGTAAGGTGAATAGCACTTTTTCCAATATTGTTATTATAAGGTTCAAAGACTCATGTTTGAATAGGGATTTGTGCCTTTTTTATGGGATAAATATGCTTTCATTCTGCTTCAAACTACCTCTTTGGACCTTTTTTGTAAGGGGTCTTAACTACTAAACATTGTCTATGTATCATATATAGTCTCTCAGTCCTAGGACAAACAAAAGCCGCCCCGTTCAGGAGCGGCTTTTACAAAAACTTATGATGCTGATTCTTCTCTTTCCTGTTGATCTTTCACGTACCAAATGAATTTCCCTGTATATCCGTAAATGATCGCAAGACCAATAGCGACAAAGCTCAACCACATAAATGGTAAATAAGAGAATGTCGATACGCCGAGAATTCCTGCCATGTAAATTCCGTTATCTGACCATGGCACCATTCCGGACGTAAGCGTACCGCCGACCTCAGAGTTTCTAGACATCACACGTCTGTCTAATTTTAATTTATCATAGCTCTTCTCCATGATTTTCGGCGTTAGGATCAATGATACATACATCGCACAGCCAAAAATGTTTGCAAAGAAGGCAACAAGAATGGTTGACAGTGTCACATTCCCTGCATTGTGCAGCTTTTTCTCAAAGGTTGAGACAATGACTTTCAATACACCCAGATGCTCCAATACTCCCCCAAAACCAAGCCCAAGGATAATGACAACCAAAGAGCCAAGCATATTGACCATTCCACCACGATTTAGTAGCTGGTTCAGGAAGTCTACATCTGATTGAATTGAAAATCCATTGTATGCTGTACCGATTGCATCACCTGGGTTCATTCCTTGGAATGCAAATGCCCAGATAGCTCCAAATAGTGCACCGATCGCAATAACCGGAAGAGCAGGCTTTTTCATCACCAATAAAACAACAACAATCAAAGCTGGAATAAGCATCCACACATTAATATGAAATGTATCGAGCAAAGCATTCTTTAAAAAGGAGACCTTCTCTTGATCAATGTTTCGTCCTCCATAGATAAAACCAGTTACCGTAAACATGATTGCGGTAATAATGAAGGACGGTATGGATAACACCATCATCGCTCTTACATGCGCCAGAACTTCAACCTTTGATAAGGACGAGGCAAGAACTGTACTATCTGATAGTGGAGAGAGCTTGTCTCCAAAATAAGCACCTGACAATACGGCACCAGCTACGATTGGGAGCGGAATCCCTAAACCTTCACCAATGGCAATCATGGCAATACCAGCTGTACCAACTGTTCCCCAAGACGTACCTGTAGCGACAGACATAATGGCACAAATAATAAGTGTGGCCAGCAAAAAGATATTCGGATGAATAAATTCAAGACCATAATAGATCAGTGTCGGTACGACTCCGCCAGCGATCCAAGTGCCAATTAAAGCACCTACAGCAAGTAAAATCAATACAGCTTCTAATCCATTGGATATCCCTTTTGTAATAGCACCTTGTAAATCCTTGTAAGCGTGTCCTAAATGAAGACCAAGTCCAATTGCTAGAAACCATGAAATGAATAAGGCCAGTTGAATATCTAAGTCAAAATAAATAGTAAATGAAAGGACAATCGCTAAAAATAACCCTAATACCGCGATGACCTCCATCATAGATGGCAAGCGAACCGATTTCAATGTTGTTTCCTCCCTTTGTGCGTGCGTTAAGCGTTTTCAAAATATTGCGAAAAAAGTATGTCAATTCGAAAGAATGTGAATTGCCTGTTTCTCTTTATTTCACAGGCAATTCATCATATGAATAAAATAAAATTTTTGATATTATTATCGCTCTAGGAGCTCTGCACCCGCAATCCCAGGCTTTGTCATCTCATATGGATTTAAGATAATATCAAGTTCTTCTTCCGTTAAAACATCATTTTGCAAGCAAAGATCTCTAATCGATTGACCTGTTAAAATCGCTTCTCTTGCAATTCTAGCAGCTGCTTCGTAGCCTAAGTGAGGGTTCACAGCAGTGATCACGCCTGCACTTTTTTCTACATATTCTTTCAAACGTTTTTCATTTGCTTCAATGTCCACTAAGCAATGATCTGTGAATGAGCGGAATCCGTTATTCATTATACTGATAGATTGAAGCAAGTTAAAGACCAACACAGGTTCCATCACATTTAACTCAAGCTGGCCTGCTTCAGAGGCAAGACAGATGGTATGGTCGTTCCCAATGACCTGGAATGCGATTTGGTTAATGAGCTCTGCCATGACTGGATTGACTTTCCCAGGCATAATGGATGATCCCGGCTGACGAGCTGGCAATGCAATTTCAGCAAGACCTGCACGCGGACCAGATGCCATGAGGCGAAGGTCGTTGGCAATCTTAGACATGTTCATCATGCATACTTTTAATGCGGCAGATACTTCTGTATACGCATCTGTATTTTGCGTCGCATCCACAAGATGCTCTGCGCCTACAAGCGGAAGACCGGAAATATCAGCGAGCTTTTTCACCACGATCTCAATATAACGAGGATCTGCATTTAAGCCTGTCCCAACAGCTGTCGCACCCATATTCACTTCATATAAATGCTGCTTTGATTGGTTGATCCGTTTAATATCACGGCTCAGCACGCGGCTGTATGCTTCAAATTCCTGTCCTAAACGGATTGGCACCGCATCCTGCAGGTGCGTACGCCCCATTTTGATGACATGATCGAATTCCTTTGCTTTCTTTCGGAATACGTCCTGCATCACTTGCATCGTCTCCAGCAATATGTCTAACTGCTTGAGCACAGCGATATGAATAGCCGTTGGGAATGAATCATTCGTTGATTGCGACATGTTCACATGTGTGTTTGGACTTAAATGAATGTATTCACCTTTTTGATGTCCCATGATCTCTAGCGCTCTGTTTCCAATGACCTCATTGGCATTCATGTTCATTGAAGTACCTGCGCCGCCTTGAATTGGATCGACAATGAAATACTCATGGAGTTTGCCTTCAATGACTTCATCAGACGCTTGAACGATGGCATTTCCAATTCCTTCATATAAACGTCCAACTTCCATATTAGCTTGAGCTGCTGATTTTTTCACGATGGCAAAGGCTCTGATTAGTTCCTCGTGCATCCGATATCCAGTAATCGGGAAGTTCTCCTTTGCACGAAGGGTTTGAACCCCATAATACACGTCTGCTGGAATTTCTTTTTCACCAAGAAAATCTTTCTCATAGCGATAAGTTGCTTGAACCATCTCTTATGACCTGCTTTCTATAGAATAGTTAAATCACTAAATCTTCTGCGATTGGCGTTTCCATAATCTTTTTCACTTCTCTAGGATCTGTTGTTTTGCCTAATGCCCACATGAGTTTCGGCACGATCGCTTCTGTGTTCATGTTTCTTGAACGAGCCACAAGTTCCTGATTGATCTTGCGTCCTACTTCATACACACTCATGTCTTCGCCTTCTTCAAGACACTGAGTTGTGATGACAACAGAAATGCCTTCTTCGAGCAGTTCGTTGATCTTTTCTAGTAGGTTTCTTCCTTCAAAAGGAATTCCGCCGCTGCCGTAGCTTTCAATGACAACACCTTTGTACATGCTTTTGACTGCATCTAAAAACTCAGGCTTCAGACCTGGATGCAGTTTTAATAGACAAACATCTGTGTTCAAGGATGCATCTAATTTAAGCGGTTTCATTGGTGTTCTTTTTACTTTGCTATTGTATTCAATTTGATGATTTTCAATTGATGCAATATATGGGTAGTTGATGCTTTCAAATGCATCATAGCTTTTTGTTCTTAGTTTGATTGCACGTGTTCCTTGGATGACCCTGCCATCAAATACGACATACACGCCGCCAACACCGTCACATGCAAAACGAATCGCATCTGTGATGTTTTTCTTCGCATCTGTTTTCTTAAAAGTAATCGGAATTTGTGAACCTGTAATCACGATCGGCTTATCAGGATTTTGCAGCATATAAGACAGCGCTGCTGATGTATAGGCCATTGTATCGGTTCCGTGAGTAACGACAAACCCGTCATACTGATCATAATTCTCATAAATGGCTGTTGCGATATCTACCCAGTATTCAGGCTGCATATTTGTACTATCTATACTCATTAGGGACTTTGTGTCCATTGTGTATTCTGCATTAATTTCGTTTAAATAGCTCAAAAGATCCTCAGCTTTAACACCTGGAGCTAAACCATTTTCACTCTCTACAGATGCAATCGTCCCACCAGTCGTTAAAAGCAATAATTTCTTCAACAGGTCCACCTCTTTCGTAAAATTACTCCGTTTGTCACACATATTATAAGCTAGCTTGTGCTATTCTATAATATACGCTTTACGCGTACCTTCATTGCCATTATAGTCACATAACGCGAATTAATCAAGAAATTGTTACGCATAACGCGTACATTCCATGTCAAAATATGATATAATGTAGTTGTAAATAAAGGAGCGTTCATGTATGATACTCGATCGTTTAACCACCCTTAGAAAAAAGAAAAAATGGTCTCTCCAGCATACGGCAGATCGCCTAGGTATCGCCAAAAGCACCTATGCCGGTTACGAATCTGGGTACCGACGACCTTCGCTTGAAGCAGTGAAGCTGCTGGCTGATTTGTATGATACGTCCATTGATTTTTTACTTGGTAGAACGGACGAGCCAGAGATACAACGCAAAATCTCTGATATCAAAATTGAACTGACGGAAGCAAAAGAAGGAACCATTCATGTAGACGGCGTTCCCCTAAATGATGAAGAAATCAAACAACTTGTTGCCTTTATTCGGGCGAAAAACACTCTAAAAGTATAAACACAGAAAAGAGAGGCCCCTATCAAACGGGTGCCTCTCTTTCCTTTTCCAATCAGCTGCTGATCAATATGGCGAAGAAAGATGGCTTAATTCCTCCAGCCGCCGCTTCGCTTCTTCCTTATTAAACGAACTATAATAGCGATAATTCTCATCATCTAAAATGCGGTAATGCTGACTCAGCACATTTTGCTGAAGACGAAACGTGCCTTTTTTGACAGACGTCCTCCACCAAACCTTTCCGCCAATCGTACGCTCAACTGATAAATGCAATTCATCATGTGCCACAACTTCCAAAATCTCAAGCGGGTCATCCCCTAGTGTTCCTTTTAAAATGTCACTATCCCTGAATAAGGCACATACGGCCGCAGATTGCGTCCAGTTGAGGCGCAGCCTGTTTTTTTCAACCTGCTGTAAATGCCGCTTCGATAGACCAAGTACCTCAGCCATGCGATCCTGCGTATAATTCTTTTCTTTTCGAATCCGTGCCATTTGTTCTGTGACGAGGTCGATTACCATCTCTTTATCCATCTCTCATCACCTCTCCGAGTGTTCATTCTTTACTGACATCATACACGATTTCTTCGAAAAAGTGGCGCCTCAGCCTATAGAATCATGACAAAAACAGCTTAGTCGCCCTTCTCTTCTACCTGACCATGCTGCTGCCTCCAGTTCTCTTGGGCTGCCTGAATGAAATATGGATAGATCTCCTGTTTAACGGTTTGCTCAAATACTTCTTCATCTAAAATACTGTACGCCGGAATTTTAATCAATTTTCCATCTAATTTTCGAATGAGCACATCCATAAAGAGAAGTCCTCTTATACTGTACCGATGCCTGCGCATATCAATTGATTGAATGTCTTGAAAAGGGATCGTTTTCTCCCGATGCAGCACAGCGCCGTTCTCTCCGCGCTGAATGCGAAAAATTACATTTCCTCTCTTCGTAAAAGCAGGCAGAATCATCAAAAAGGAGATCCAGCCATAGACAATGCCTAATAGTCCGCCTAAAAATAAAAACAATGTATAGTTCGATTCAAATGTAAGAGCTTCTGAAAATAACCAAATACCGATGATACCGAAGCCGCCCGTTGCTAAGAATGCCCATACTCTTAAAAAGGGTCTGCTCCTCACTTCTATTACTTCACTTGGATTCAAGCGTCATTCTCCTTTTCTCCATTAGAATATAGAACGTAACCCGTCTCGATAAGCCGTCTCAATGCGAAATTCATTTTCTTTTATTCCTGATACAAGCCATGACTGTTTCTCACCTGGAATCACAAATATCATGGACTCCACATCAGGCGTATTATTTTTGTCATACATGACCTTCATAAGGGAGTCCATTTTTCCTCTCCTCGTCTGTACATCAGAAACAAATGCCTTCACAAGCTCTTGATTCTCGGCTTTATTCAGGAAGGAGGGCCACTCATTTTTCGCCTCGCTTGCTTGCTCTAATAGCATTTCAAATTCCTCTGCATGCAGGCTGATGACAGGTTCAGGGTGATCATTCATCTGTATGTTAAAAAAAGCGGTCACTTGCTCCTCTGCCTGTTCGTCGTTCAGTTTGCGAATTTGATGCACTTGTTGATCGTAAAGCGTAAGATGCGCATATACACCCGCCTGTGTCGTGTGGAAGGAAGTGCTGATTTCTTCATCTGTGTCTCCAAATTTAGACGCTTTGATCGTATGAGAGGCATCATTCATCGCCTGAATGAAATGACGGTATTCCGCTTTATAACGATATTGTCTGTTTCGAAATTCCAGTACACCTTTTGCAAGCAAAGAGCGGCAGGCAATTTCAAATAAAAACCCCAAACGCTCGTCCTCTACTTCAGGATAATAGGCCTCCTTTAAGGACATACCTTGTTCAAAATAGCCTTCACTGTAAAAACTAAAGATGAGTTCCTCAATACTTAGACTTAGCTGATCCAACTTGATCTCTCCTTATCCAAAAGAAAATGCACCCTTAAAGAAATCGCCTGCACCCTTTATGAGTGAATCTGCGGTTTCTTTTGTTTTTTCTATCCCTTTATGTATCAACTGATTTGCCTGATCAATGGTATCATTGACTGCTTTTACACCTTGACCCGCCAGTTCGAATGCTCTTTTCCCTTTATCCACGACCGCATGAATCGGGTCCTTTAATTTCACTGCAATCTGTTCAGCAAAGCCGGATGTCAGCTTGGCGACTTTTTCTCCAATAAACCCACCTACTGCTGATCCTATCGCACCGCCAACAACGGTTCCAATCGGGCCTGCAAAGCTTCCAAGAGCACCGCCGACAACGGCACCTGCGACAGATCCGCCAGCGATAAAGACTGTATTATTCACTGCATTGCCAACCGCCTTTGCATTTTCACGCTTGAGAACTTCTGGCTGATCACCGAATTCTGCATAGTTCTCGGCAATTTTCAATCCACAGCCAACTGTTTCCGTTGCACCAGTGACAACCGTTGCAATGATGGCATTTCCTTTCGCAAATCTTGCACCATTTTTCAGAACAGACTTGATGGCAGCCGTGTCCTTCCAATTGATACTTCCTTTTGTAAAATCACGGACACTGTTCGTGAATGCAACTGTATCGCTAGGATAAAATTTTGTGAATTTCTTATGGACCAAGTCAGCCATCGACCAGTTCGATCTTTTTAATAATTCTTTTTTACTCAGCCATATCCTTGCTAGCCGGTCAAATCTCGTTCCTTCTACCCGGCTGGTCAGATCAAGCAGCAACTTTGAATGCTGCGCTGCATATCGGCCATTCTCTTTAATAAAGGTCGTCATCCCAAGACCGTAATATTTCGCCTGCATCATCACGATACCAGCTAAGCTCGTGAGTGTACCATATTGATCATAGATACTGTACATTTTCCGCAATATATCATCCGCTTCGACCATTTTATCTGTTGCATGACGAATCGCAATATCATCACTGCTCAATTTGCTGATGAGTGCTTGTCCTGCCCCCCATGCATCTCCGACACCAGAAAAACAGCTTCTATACCGAGGATCACAGCCTAAAATCAGACCATCCAGTTCACTATGTAAATCGCGGTGCTTCGTTTCAATAGCAGACAGCTCACCTACAACATCATTCGCCAGTCCTGTCAGCTGATCTGGATCAACCACAATGTCACGTGCCATCACATCATCTCCCTTCTCGATTACTTTCTCTCCGTTCTTCTCGTCTCTTTCGCTCAAGCTCTTCCATTCTGGCAATTTCAGCTTTACGCTCCTCGATCTTGACCGCTGCATCCCGCAGTTCCTGACTTGTTTCAAGCAAGTCCTTTTCAAATTGATCATAGCGTGCCGTTGTTTCTTCAAAGCTTTGATCAAATTGATTCCTTGCTTCTCCCTGCCAGCCTGAACCTACTGCCTTCAGCCGATTCTCCAGCAGCTGCTTTGACTGCCGAATCTCATCAGCCGTTTTCTGAAACTTTTGAGCGAGTGCCAGCGTTTGACTAGAATCCAACTTTCGCACCCCTTTCTCCCAATTTAACGTACAAATGGATGATTTTATATGTCCTCATTATAAATAAAAAGACACCCAAAAAAATCACCCTAAAGAACCATTCAGCACATCACCTAATGAAAGTAGGCCTTTTTCCTCTCTAATTGCCAGAGAAAGCCTTTCTTGTTATGAAGCGCATTCAAGACGTGATAAAATGAACGTATTCTACAAAAGGAGTGACGTATAGATGAAAGAGGAAATGATTCAGCGTTTCACAAGTTATGTGAAGGTAGATACGCAGTCAGATGCAGAAAAGGAAAGCTGCCCATCGACCGAAGGACAATTGAACTTAGCGAGACAGCTTGTTGAAGAAATGAAATCCATCGGAATTCAAGAAGTGACAATGGATGAAAACGGCTATGTCATGGGAACGATACCCTCTAACACAGACAAAGATGTGCCGACTATTGGCTTCCTGGCTCATATCGACACAGCCACTGACTTCACTGGCAAAAATGTAAAACCGCAGCTTCATGAAAACTATCAAGGCGGCGATATTACATTAAATGAAGATCTACATATCGTTTTATCTCCAAAACAGTTTCCAAATTTACAAAAGTACCAAGGACATACGCTGATCACGACAGATGGCACGACCCTACTTGGTGCAGATAACAAAGCAGGTATCGCAGAAATTATGACTGCTATGCATTATCTGATTGAGCATCCAGACATCAAGCACGGGAAAATTCGCGTTGCCTTTACGCCTGATGAAGAGATTGGCAGAGGGCCGCACAAGTTTGATGTTGATGCCTTTGGTGCTTCCTATGCTTATACCATTGACGGTGGACCGCTTGGCGAGCTGCAATATGAGAGCTTCAACGCAGCAGGTGCGAAGGTATCAATTAAAGGAAACAACGTCCATCCAGGGACAGCAAAAGACAAAATGGTCAGCGCTGCGAAGATTGGGATGCTCTTTCATAACAAGCTTCCATCTGACGAATCTCCGGAGTATACAGAAGGCTATGAAGGCTTTTTCCATCTGACGAAGTTTGTAGGGGAAGTGGAAGAGGCTGAGCTGCAATATATTATCCGTGATTTTGATAAAGAGAAATTCAATAATCGCAAAGTACAGTTTGAAAAAATAGCAAGTGACTTAAAAGCCATCTATGGTGAAAATAGCATCACCCTTAGCATTCAGGACCAATATTATAATATGAGAGAAAAAATTGAGCCGGTGAAACATATTGTGGACATCGCTCATGAAGCCATGGAAAATCGCTCAGTAACACCTGTCATTGAACCAATTCGCGGCGGCACAGATGGCTCACAGCTTTCATATAAAGGTCTCCCAACGCCAAACATCTTTACTGGCGGGGAAAACTTCCACGGCAAATATGAATTTATTTCTGTTGAAAACATGTTGAAATCAACAGAAGTCATCGTGGAAATCGCCCGTTTATTTGAAGAAAAAGCATAGACATGTTTACAACCGTTCCTGTTCGGGAACGGTTTTTTAATAAAAGTTTACAATTTTCTGAAACTTTTATGACACTTATTCGTACTAATAGAGACAACCCCAGAAAAATTCTTCTTGACGAGTGCAATAACTGGAAATATAATAGTTAAAAACAACCAGTATTTTAGTCCTAAGTTAGCAGACTGAATAAACCTTAAGAACTAAACCGAGCCTGCTGCATATTTTCAGTTATAAACATCACTCACCCTGTCTACACTGAAAGAATAGGATGAATTGGAGGAATGTCATATGATGATTTTATTGATTATCGCTTCACTTTGCTGCTATTTACTATTCTCTTTCAAAAAAGATAACCGCACCCAAAAACGAAAAAGCGCAGAGCTTTCGGAGTTTGAAATCTTTCGTATGCGCCGCCACTACAACGGAAAACGCCGTCACCCACTAAACAATGCACCCAAACAAGTATAAATCCCAAAAAAGAGCCTCATGAGGGGCTCTTTTCATTTGAATAACAGCAAAAAAACGACCACTAAATCTGGTCGTTTTTCTTTTTATTTATACACCTTCGCTGGGACTTGAATCATAGGAATTCCTACATAGTACGGTGAAATTTCATATGGCTGAAAGACAACAGCAATTCCCTTTTTCGTGAAGTAATACTGCGTGTTATAGTTGATTTCAATGTCACTTTTTTTCAGGTTCGAAAAGAATTTGCTTTTATGTTTCTTTGTGTAGTTATAAATATAATCTCTTACTTTCGTACGCTTTTTCTTTGTTTTCACAACGTCTGTCAAGAACAGCTGCTTTGTTTTTTTCTTTGTTAACACATAGTTCATGCTGGAAACCATCGTATCCCCATGCATGCTGCCATCATTCATGTAGTCATAGTTTAAGATACTTAGTTTCTTCCCATTGTTAAATTTCGTTTTAAACGATCTCTCGTACGTGATCTTCCCATAGCCTTCCTTTTTCGCTTCGTCCTTTAAGAACAAGTAAGTAGAATAAGAGAAGGCAATATCTTCTTTTAAATCACGATTGATGGTTTTCATATGCGCTTTACTAAGTTTTTTCACCTGTGCATATTTAAACGTTTTTTTCTTTTTATAATAATGTGTGCTTACTTTTGCTTTTTTTGCTTGTTTGGCATCCGCAGATCCAACTGGCGCAAACAACGAAACAATCAGTGAGAAAATGAGCAGGCTGATCGTTAGGCCTTTTTTCATTGTCATAGTAAAAACCCCCATTTTTGTCTATTACCATTCGAGTATACCATGACAAAAGAACCAAAAGAAGAAATTTTTCCATATTATTCTTTCTTTTTCCACATCGGGTTTGTTTACCGTTTTTATAAGTTCCTGTATGCTTAATGTAGAATGCTAGATGAAGTGTGGTGTTTATCATAGAAGAGAATATTTTTAGTCACATTCGGACGACATTCCATAGTTTGTCACCGACCCAGAAAAAGATTGCCAATTACATTTTACAAAACCCTCAGAAAGTTGTGCTTCATTCCATTAGTGCTCTCGCTGCTGAATGCAACACAAGTGAAACGACGATCTTTCGTTTTCTACGAAAAATTGGCTATGAATCGTATCAAGTGTTTCGTGTCCATGTTGCACAGGATATCGCGACCAATACGCCTCAATCCATATACGGCGAGATCGAGGCATCCGATAGTGTAGCTGACATTAAACATAAAGTCATAGAGTTAACAACAAACTCTATTCAAGACATGAAGCATATTTTAGAAGATCATGCCGTGACACAATTCATTGAACACATGAAACAGGCACATAAAACCGTCTTTTTTGGAGCAGGTGCGTCCAGCTTTATTGCTGGAGATGCTTATCATAAGTTCCTGCAGCTTGGTTTTGAAGTGAGTCTATGCAGTGATCCACACATGATGAATATGATTGCAACACACGCTACGGAACACGATTTTATTGTCGCGATCTCCCATTCAGGAGAGAGTAGAGAAATTCTTGACGCCGTACAGTTTGCAAAAGAAAAAGGGGCAAAAATTGCCTCTATCACAAGCTATCCGAAATCCGAACTCGCAAAGCGATCTAACTTTCACCTGCTCAGTTCTTCCAGAGAGACAACCTATCGATCAGACTCCATGATCTCCCGTATCAACCAGCTTGTGATCATTGATGTACTATATGTCAACGCTGTTCTAGAACTAGGATCAAATGCTATTGAAAACGTGAAACGATCTCGATTAGCCGTAGCTAAAAATAAAACATGAATGAAAAAGACCGGAGCTGTTTCCGGTCTTTTTTTGTGACTTTTATCATATTTTTCGTTGACACATTCCTATCATGTCATGTACATTAAATGAACAATAGTTTATTTCCTACTATCATTTTATAAAGATAGTATATATACTAACAAAATGAAAAGAAAGCGCTTTTTGTAAGGGTTTTCTATATAGGAGGCGGACAACGTGACAAAGAAGATTGGATTCATTGGACTAGGTATTATGGGAAAACCTATGGCACTCAATCTATTAAAAGCTGGTCATACTGTGACTGTTTTTGACCTGAATGAGGAGGCCATTCGAGCCTTACAAGAAGCCGGAGCAAAAGGTGCTATTTCAGCTGCTGAGGCTGCTTCTGAAAGCGATATCATCATTACGATGCTTCCTAAAGGAGAGCATGTAGAAGCAGTCGTTTCAGGTGACCATGGCATTTTAACGACAGCTAAACCTGGCACAGTGATCATAGATATGAGCTCAATTTCTCCTGTTACTTCTAGGGCATTAGCTGCTCTTACAAAACAGCATCAGGTGGAGTTTATAGACGCTCCCGTCAGTGGCGGAGAGCCGAAGGCAATAGATGGAACACTTGCCATCATGGCTGGCGGCGAAGAAGTCATTTTTGAGCAAGTAAAAGATGTCCTGCTTGCGATGGGCACAGATGTCGTATTAGTTGGACCGAATGGAAGCGGGACAACAGCAAAGCTTGCCAATCAAATCATCGTCAACTTAAATATTGCCGCCGTGTCCGAGGCACTCGTTCTTGCAGCTAAATCAGGCATTGCCATTGATAAGATGTATGAAGCGATCCGCGGCGGGCTGGCAGGAAGTGCCGTTCTCGACGCAAAGGTTCCTCTTATCTTAGAACGAAACTTTGAACCTGGCGGACGTATCGACATCAACTTAAAGGATTTAACCAATGTCATGGAAACTGCTCATGATATCGGTGTTCCTCTCCCGCTTTCTAGTCAGCTGCTTGAAATCTTCCACGCCCTCAAAGCGGACGGAAAATCCGGACTTGATCATGGTGGCATCGTTCAATATTACGAAAAAATGGCTCATGTCGAAGTGAAGAAAGGATGAGGTGGTCATGAAGCAAAGCACTGACATACTGAAGGCCATTCCGAGCGCGGATTCAAAGGCCATTCAAACAGCATACGAACAAGCACTAAGCAGCTTTCAGCATAAAGTCATTGTATTAGACGATGATCCAACAGGTATTCAAACCGTACATGGCGTCTCTGTTTTCACCGATTGGTCAGAAGAAAGCATTGAAGCTGGTTTTCTTGAAGACAGCCGCATGTTCTTTATATTGACCAATTCTCGCAGTATGACAGAGAAAGAAACTGCCGCTGCGCACAAAACCATCGCAGCAACCATTGTAAAGGTGGCTGAACGGCTTGATCAGGATTTCATCATGGTCAGCCGAGGGGATTCTACTCTTCGCGGACACTTTCCGCTCGAAACTGAAGTGCTCAGAACGACCATTGAACAGCAGAGCTCCCGCCAGTTCGATGGAGAGATCCTACTTCCTTTTTTCCAAGAAGGTGGGCGCTTTACGATCAACAATATTCATTACGTACAGGAAGGACACGAATTAATTCCGGCTGGTGACACAGAATTTGCGCGAGACCGTACATTCGGCTTTCAGTCATCTCATCTTGGAGAATGGATTGAAGAAAAGTCAGACGGATTGTTCACAAAAGAGAACACCACCTACATTTCGTTAGATGATCTGCGCGCTTTACGCATTGAAAAGATCAAACATCAGCTCATGAGTGTGAAGGATTTCAAAAAGGTGGTCGTAAACGCTGTAGACTATGACGATGTCAAAGTCTTTGTCATAGCTCTCATTGAAGCCATTCAAGCAGGACAACAGCTGATGTTCAGAAGTGCGGCAGCGCTCACAAAGGTACTAGGCGGTATAGATAATCAAGCCTTATTAACAAGAGATGACTTGATAAAAGAAGAAAGCCCGCACGGTGGGCTCATTATGGTTGGTTCTCATGTAAAAAAAACTACAGAGCAATTAAATGCGCTTCAGCAAAATAAAGAGTTGGCTTTTATTGAATTTAATACACACCTCGTGTTGGAGCCAGAAGCCTTTCACGAAGAAATTGACCGCGTCATTCAGCAAACTGAAACACTGTTAGCATCTGGTCAATCTGTGGCTGTTTATACAAGAAGAGAACGGCTTGATCTTGGGGATGGTCGTCAAGAGGAAGAATTAAAGCTCTCTGTACAGATTAGTGATGCCGTAACAAGCATTGTCCAGCGCCTCACTATTCGTCCTAAGTATCTCATTGCTAAAGGTGGAATTACCTCCAGCGATATTGGAACAAGAGGACTTAGCGTGAAACGTGCGACCGTGGCAGGTCAAATCAAACCTGGTATCCCCGTTTGGAAAACAGGAGAAGAAAGTAAATTTCCTTTCATGTCTTATGTGATTTTCCCGGGAAATGTTGGGTCGAAGGATACGTTAAAAGAAGCTGTAGATATACTTGAAGGATGAAGCATAGGGGGTGTTTGTGCCCCCTGATGCACCACAAAGGAGGAAAGACGATGTCGTTAGTGTTTATTGGTCTTGGCGTTTTGTTATTGCTTTTACTCATGGTTATCTTTAAGTTAAACGCTTTCATTTCTTTGATTATTGTCTCTTTAATTGTTGCTGTTTTAGAAGGGATGACACCTCTAGAAGCGATTGCTTCCGTTGAAAAAGGACTTGGCAGTACACTCGGTCACCTAGCACTCGTTTTAGGTTTTGGGGCGATGCTCGGGAAATTAATGGCGGATTCTGGCGGTGCTCAGCGTATCGCGATGACCCTCATTGACAAATTTGGCATCGGAAAAATCCAATGGGCGACGATGCTAACTGGATTTGTGATTGGAATTGCTCTCTTTTATGAAACCGGATTCATCATCTTAATTCCATTAGTCTTTACGATCGCTCAAGCTGCAAGGCTTCCTGTGCTGTATGTGGGTATGCCGCTCGTCGCTGCTCTCATCACAACACATGGCTTCCTCCCTCCTCACCCAGGGCCGACTGCCATCGCGAATGTCTTTCAAGCAAACATGGGACAAACCTTATTAGTTGGAATCATTTTAGCGATTCCTGCTGTTTTAATAGGCGGACTTCTGTTTACAAAACTATTTAAAAAAGATCAGTTACACGCACATATTCCAAAGAACTTATTTAATCCAAAGGAATTTACAGAAGAGGAAATGCCAAGCTTCGGTATCAGCATTTTCACTGCTGTTTTGCCTGTATTGCTTATGACATTCAGAGCATTTTTAGAAATTTTCTTTCCATCCTCCCCATTGCTGCCGACCGCTGAGTTTTTAGGCGAGCCAGCCATTGCACTATTAATCTCAGTGCTGCTTGCTATCTACACGTTTGGGCTTGGCAGAGGAAAGAGTATGCAGGACGTGATGAAGTCCATCACAGATTCTATCGGTTCTATTGCCATGATTCTATTAATTATTGCAGGCGGCGGTGCCTTTAAACAGGTACTCATTGATAGCGGCGTCGATCAATACATTGCAGAGATCATGCAAGGAAGCACGCTTTCTCCCCTGCTTCTCACTTGGCTCATTGCCGCTGTCCTTCGTGTCTCATTAGGATCAGCGACTGTCGCCGGTCTCACAGCGGCTGGCATTTCTGCACCACTTATTGGCCTGACAGGTGTCAGCCCGGAATTAATGGTGATTGCAACAGGCGCCGGCAGCATTACGTTCTCTCATGTGAATGATGCAGGTTTCTGGATTTATAAAGAATACTTTAACCTGTCGATGGCCCAAACTTTTAAAACGTGGACATTGATGGTCACCGTGCTTTCACTTGTCGGACTAGCTGGTGTTCTTGTCGCTGATTTGTTCATGTAGGAAATTAAATTGTAAAAACCATTGACTTTTTCTCGGAAAGGTTGAATAATTGTGTTTATTAAGAAAATTGAATCAAAAGGTAACCTTATTAAGAGTGGTGGAGGGACTGGCCCTGTGAAACCCGGCAACCGCTGTTCCTAGGAACAGAATGGTGCTAATTCCTTAAGCAAGCAGAGGCTTGTTTGAAGATAAGGCAGAGTTCTCACTGTATATGATGCTCTTCCTTATCAAAGGGAGAGCTTTTTTATTTGTTTTTAAACCTGTAGAAAGAAGGGATTCAGCATGACACAAGTACAAACCATTGGAAAGAAAACAACGAAACCGCCATTTCGCGCAGATCAAGTAGGAAGCTTACTTCGTTCAGAGCGCATCAAGGAAGCACGCAAGCAAAAAGCAGACGGTACGCTGACAGCGGAGCAGCTCCGACAAATTGAAAATGAAGAAATCACACGTATTGTAGAGAAGCAAAAAGAAATTGGATTAGAGGTTGTCACAGATGGAGAGTTCAGACGTGCATGGTGGCATTTTGACTTTCTTGAAGGGCTCGATGGGGTTGAAGGATTTGAGGCAGATCAGGGCATTCAATTCCATAACACAACGACAAAAGCACGAGGGATCAAGGTAACAGGCAAGATCGATTTTACAGATCATCCAATGCTAGAGGATTATCGTTTCCTTCACAGCATCGCTGGTGATCATACGGCTAAAATGACGATTCCAAGTCCGAATATGCTCTTTTTCCGTGGAAAGCTTGAAGAAGGGGTATATGACAGCTTAGAGGACTTCCACCATGATGTGGCTCAGGCATATAAGAAAGCCATCCGTGCATTTTATGATGCAGGCTGCCGCTATTTACAGCTGGATGATACGGCATGGGCTGTGTTCTTTTCTGAAAAAGGTCATGAACAAATCAAAGCCTTTGGACGAGAAGAAGATGAACTGCGTGAGTCGTTTGCGAAGACAATCAATGAAGCCGTTGCCGATCGCCCAGAGGATTTGGTGATTACTATGCACATTTGCCGCGGTAACTTTAAATCAACCTGGGCAGCTGAAGGTGGTTACGAAGCAGCGGCAGAAACAATTTTCGCCGGCTTAGACCTTGATGGTCTCTTTTTAGAATTCGACGACGATCGTTCTGGCGGGTTTGAGCCTCTTCGATATGTGAAGAACCCAAATCTTCAAATCGTACTAGGCCTTATCACTTCAAAATATGGAGAGCTTGAGCCGGTTGAACAGATTAAAAAACGGATCGAGGAAGCGGCTCAATATGTAGACATTAACCAGATTTGTTTGAGTCCACAATGCGGATTCGCCTCAACAGAGGAAGGCAACCTGTTAACAGAAGAGCAGCAATGGGAAAAGCTGCGTCATGTGATTGAGATTGCTGATCAAGTGTGGAAATAAAACATCTAGTTCTAAGCTCTCTAAGCTTAGGGGCTTTATTATTAGAAAAGAACTGCCAATAAGCAGTTCTTTTTCTTAGTTTCGTAATCTTGATACGATATTCTCTTGTGACAGTTCTTTCTTCATACGTTTTGTGATCATGTATCGCACAAACCATTTATTCAATAGAACTAAGATAAGTAGAAGTCCAACTGCTGTACCACCAATCCATAAGATGATCTCTCCCGGTAATTGTCC
Source organism: Bacillus safensis (assembly GCA_030159235.1). Taxonomy (GTDB): domain Bacteria; phylum Bacillota; class Bacilli; order Bacillales; family Bacillaceae; genus Bacillus; species Bacillus safensis_B. Next base: position 631,168 of record BSBG01000001.1, read on the forward strand.
AAGTAGGAAAGCACCCAAGACGGCAATGAATAGTAACGCAACAATATACACTTTTAGGTTCATCTTGTCTATACTACTGTAGAATTGCTTGATCATATCCTTTGGTGACATCCCATTTAAATACAAGGACAATAAATCTCGATTCAAAATGCTAATGAGTGTATGCATCTGACCTCGATAAATAAAAGCAATCACCACAAATAAAATGATTTGAAAAACAACAAGCAGCAAAAATGACAATTTTGAATTAGCAACTAGTTTTTCTAGACCTTGCGCTTGGTAGTATACAAAAACATCTTCTTCATCGAACATTCGATCGAACTGGTTCACAAACTCATAAATATCCTCGGTTTTATTTAAATTAACAATGAGTGTTCTAACACCATCGTAGTTCTCACCAATCTTAATTTGACTACTCAATTTTTTGTACAGATCTGGTGATAGGTAACTGTAATCTTTTAAGAAATAGTTCCCTTCTCCTTTGTAGTACTCAATATTCGCTTTTAATGGTTCTACTTCACCATCATATGCTTTTATTTTTTTGCCTTTAAATCTTTCTGGAAGCAGAATAGTGTTTTCTTTTAGATCCCCTTCATAACTCACAGCTTCTTTTGTTGTCGAATTGAATGATAAAGCTGACAATATATCCGTTTCACCATTTGCTTCAATAGATAACGAGACGTCATATTCGTAAACAATGTCTTTGACATTCGGCATCCGCTTAATTTTATCTGTATCGTATTGATACTCACCAGTTTTCGAATATCCATTAATTAAAACCATTGATAGGCGATCGTTAGTCAATACATTTTTATAAATATTATCAGCAGAAATCAATATAGTAAATATGGAGAAAAAGATTAACATCAGCAATACAAAATTCAAAACAGCCAATTTTCTCAGAGTCGATTGATGTTTCTTTTTTAAATACTCAAAGACGAATAATGTTTTCATATGGACTGGTCCTTTTTATTCAAATCTTCAAAACGAAGGACAACATCGGCATGTTGCACAACCGTATCAGAGTGTGTAACGACTAAAATGGTCTTCGTTTTCTTCAATTCAGATAACATACCAAGCATCATCTGAATGTTATCTTTATCAAGGTTGTTTGTTGGTTCATCTAATAGAATCAATGAATAATCAAACAGCATGATTTTCAAAAAAGCAGCGCGTTGCCTTTCTCCGCCTGACAGATTACTTACTGTGACATCAAGTTTCTCGCTCATTTTAAGCTTCTTAGCCTGTTCTGCTAATCTTTCATTTGAGATTTCTTGTTCATTAATTAACGAGATGACATGTAAATTTTCTCTGACAGTTAAAGACTCAATCAAGTTCAAATCTTGAAAGAAATAGGCAATTTTCTTGCGGTATTTATCAACCTGTTCTTGATTTGTAAAATCAATGGAATGATTGAACAACGTCATCTTCCCGGCACTCGGTTTTTGAATCAATGCAATAATGTTAATAAATGTTGTCTTCCCACTACCACTTTCTCCATAAAGGGCATAAAGGCCAGGGCCTTGAATATGTAAAGACAAATCTTTTAAGATCGTTGCATTCCCATATTGAAAGCCAAGGTGGTCGACCTTTAGAATCGACGTATCTTCCTTATTATCTAAGTTCACTAGCCATCTCAATCCCCTCTAATAAATCAAGAGTGTTTTTTTCATAAACACCCAATTCAAAATCGTATCTTCCTTTAGATGTGCAATAACCTAAGCCACATTGAGAGGCTTTTTCTTTCGTTTGATCAGTCCGCACATTAAGGTAATAACGCAATTTAAACATATGTATCTTAATAACAAACCCTTACTTTATCAACCAAAAATACTAATTTATTCTTATAATGCCCATCTACAATATCACACTTCATCAGTGTTGTTAATAAATGATCTTTGCTGGTACTTAACAATATGATAGATATTAAATTTTTATAAAAACAAAACCGCTCAATTTCTTGAGCGGTTTTGTTTGACCATTATTTTATGCATCCAAATGCTCTCCATTTGTCGCAATCACTTGTTTATACCAATCGAAACTTTTCTTTTTCTTTCTATCAAATGTACCGTTTCCTTCATTATCACGGTCGACATAAATGAAGCCGTAGCGTTTTTTCATTTCAGCTGTTGATGCGCTGACTAGGTCAATTGGGCCCCAGCTTGTATAACCGATCAGATCTACTCCGTCTGCGATGGCTTCTCTCGCCTCTAGCAAATGACTTCTGAGGTAATCAATTCGGTAATCGTCTTGAATCGATCCGTCTTCCTCTACTTGATCGACAGCACCCAATCCATTTTCTACGATAAACAATGGTTTTTGGTAGCGGTCATACAGCTGATTCAGTGTTGTACGAAGTCCTTTTGGATCAATTTGCCAGCCCCAATCACTTGCTTCTAGATAAGGGTTTTTCACACCGTCAAATAGGTTACCACCAGTAACTTGTTCAAGGATCTTTGGATCTGTACTCGTCACAAAACTCATATAATAACTGAAGCCAATATAGTCAACTGTATGGTTTCTTAAAATGTCTTCGTCCCCGTCTTGGAACTCAATGTTGATGTTATTTTCCAGGAAATAACGTTTCATGTAACCTGGGTAATAGCCTCTTGCCTGTACATCTGAGAAGAACAATGTTTTACGATCTTGCTCAATTGCAGCAAACATATCCTCTGGTCTTGAGCTATACGGATATGTGGTCATCGCTGCAATCATACAGCCGATTTTTGCATCTGGAATGATTTCATGTCCTGCTTTAACAGCCAGAGCACTTGCAACAAATTGGTGATGCGCTGCTTGATATTGAATGCTTTTCTCGTCTTCTCCTTCTTCAAATACAAGCCCGCCGCCAGTGAAAGGTGCATGTAATACGACATTGATTTCATTGAAGGTCATCCAATATTTCACTTTATCTTTAAAGCGAGTAAACAATGTTTTAGCATATGTTTCATAAAGATCCACGAGCTTACGGTTTCTCCATCCGCCGTAGTTTTTCACAAGTGCAAGCGGCATTTCATAGTGAGAAATCGTGACAACTGGCTCAATTCCATGCTTACGCAGTTCATCAAATACTCTTTCATAAAAAGCGAGGCCTGCTTCATTTGGTTCCGCATCGTCGCCATTTGGGAAAATACGCGGCCAAGAAATGGATAGTCTGAAGCACTTGAATCCCATTTCTGCAAAGAGTGCGATATCTTCTTTATAACGATGGTAGAAATCGATTGCATCATGATATAAGTTAAGGTCTTTCATTGATTCATCGAATGGGTGCATAATACCATGCGGTGATATGTCAGCTGTCGATAAGCCTTTTCCATCTTTGTTATTTGCGCCTTCAATTTGGTTGGCTGCAACAGCGCCGCCCCATAAGAAACCTTTAGGAAATGTTTTTTCTAATTTGTTCATGTTAAATGCCCTCCTCTTTTTCTTCTACACTGACTGTGAGCAGTGTCTCTTTCACTGTAATCGTTCCATCTATTTTCGCATCAACTTGTGCATAATCATTCGTGTTGGTGACAATAACAGGTGTGATCACATCATAGCCCTCTTGCTGAATACCCTTGATATCAAATTCAACGAGCACATCTCCTGCTTGTACAAGATCACCGGACTGCACATGACTTGTGAAATACTTTCCGTCAAGTTTTACTGTGTCAATTCCGACATGAATAAGAAGTTCTGTGCCTTGGTCACTCTTCAAGCCAATGGCATGTTTTGTGTGGAAAATGGTTTCAACCTTGCCGTTGAACGGTGCGACAACACGCCCAACTGTTGGTACAATGGCTGTACCTTTACCCATGATTTCGTTAGAGAATGTTGCATCATTTACTTGATTCAGCGGCTTTAGCTGACCTTCAAGCGGGCTTTGTACCACTTCGTTTTGAAGTGCTCCTGTGTCTTTCTTTTCTTCTGGTTTGTCTGCTTTTGTATCATCTTTTACTGGTACATCTTTGAATCCTAGAACAAGTGTCATGATCGTTGCTACAACAAATCCGATCACTAAACCGATGATTGAGTAGACAAATGTTGGTCCAATGAATGTTGGGAGACCCGGAATACCTGCTGATCCAGATATCACATATGATTTTACTTTAAAGATTGACATGAACACGCCGCCTGTTGCTGCACCAATAAGGGCTGCAAGGAACGGTTTTTTCAATCGCATGTTCACACCATACATAGCAGGTTCAGTAATACCCATTAAGGCTGTGATACTTGTTGACATCGCCAATGATTTGAATGTTTTGTTTTTTGATCTTAAGAAGACACCAAATGCTGCGCCTGCTTGTGCCATATTCGCTACAAACATCATTGGAAGAATATAGTCAAAACCGTTTAACGTAATGTTGTTGATCATGATTGGAAGTAGTGCATAGTGCATGCCTGTAATGATCAATGGTGACATGAATCCGCCGATCAAGAGTCCGGCCAAAATGCCTGCATGTTTAAACAATAAATCAATTCCGCCTGAAAGGCCATTTCCGATAATCCCACCAAGCGGTCCAACCGCGATGAGCATAATTGGTACAACGACAAGAAGTGTCACTGTTGGAACAAGGATGATTTTTAATGATTTTGGACTATATTTTTCTGCAAATCTTTCAACATATGAGCCGAGCCAGATGGTAAGTAGAATTGGAATCACTGATGAAGAGTACACAACGGCAACCACTGGCAAACCTAAAAATTCAGTATTTCCCGCGCCCAGTAAAGCAGTTAACTGCGGGTGCAGTGCTGCTGCTGCAATGGCAGCGGCGATATATTGATTTGTGCCAAGTTTTTTAGCTACGCTTACAGCTAGTAGAATCGGTAAGAAGTAAAAGGCTCCGTCTCCGATTGCTGCTAAAATCGTATACGTACTGCTTTTATCTGATATCCACTGGAACGTCAGCATGAGTGCCAATATTCCTTTGATCATACCGGCTCCAGCGATGGCTGGAAGAATTGGTGTGAAGACACCAGAGATAAAATCGAAAAGCTTTGATATCACATTTTGTTTTGATGCTTCTTCTGTACCGCTTGATTTTACATCTGTTGATAACCCAGAGTCAGCAATCATTGCTTGATAGACGTTTGATACATCGTTACCGATAATGACATGGTATTGACCGCCGCTTTGATTCACGCCCATGACACCGTCTGTTGATTGCAGTTTTTCCTTATCTGCTTTGCCCTCATCGTATAGATTAAAGCGGAGCCTTGTCATACAATGCGTGACATGCTTAACATTCTTTTCACCGCCGACAAGCTCTAACACTTCTTTTGCTGTTTGTTTGTGGTTCATTGTGTTACCCTCCAATCGTTGATTTCATCTTGATATAGAAAAAACCTAAACATCCATTAATGCCCGAAAAATAGCGATTCAGACATTAATCGATATTTAGGTTTTGCCTGCTTAACCAGTAACAATCCTTCATAGCGATTGATCGTATTTATTTTTTATAAGTCTTTAGATATAAAAAACCTAAATCACGCCTTATCAAAGATAGGGACAATGATTTAGGTTTTGCCTGCTTGACCAGTAACAATCCCAAAAGATTGTGGGTTATTAAGTTTATAGTTATAAATTATCATGTTATTTTTGTGATGTCAACGCTTTCTTTTTGAATTTATTTTCTTTTTATTACTCTGTCTATATGCAAAGTTAAATATAGCATCTCATCTTCTATGAGACTTCGGTTGTGTTCTTTTTGAACATACTCGTTAATTTTTTCAGCACACTGAAAAGCTGCGGTGTTTTTCTCTTTTACCACTTCATACAAAAATTCATTTTGATTTTCCATTTGTGTTTCGTTAAACAGACGCTGTCCAAAAAATTTTAAATGCGTGACAAAACGGAAATAATTTAATGATTCCTCGTCCAAATCAATTTGAAAGTGATACTTTACGATGTTCAAAATATCTTGAATCAGCTTTGTGATTTGAATCACGTTTGGCATTTCTTCATTGAGTTCTGCATTGACAATATGCATGGCAATAAAGCCGGCTTCATCCTCAGGAAGATGGATGTTAAGCTTGTCCTGAATGATCCGAATCGCTTCTACACCGCACATGAACTCCTCTTTATACAGTCGCTTAATTTCCCAAAGCAAAGCATTTTTAATATCCATTCCCTTTTGATGACGTTCAATGGCAAAGGTAATATGATCCGTCAACGTCACATAGATGCTGTCATTTAAGTTTTTGTTAAGGGACGTCCTCGCATGATCAATGATTGCCTCACACACTTGCATATACTCGATCGGAATATCATAAAGCAGGGTCTTAAATTTTTCTGATATATCTTTATTTTGAATAGAAAATACTTTTTCGATACGCTCTTCATCAATTGGGTCTCCGCTTTTCTTTTGAAATGCGATCCCTCTGCCCATAATGACCAGCTCATGCTGCTCGTCATCATACGCACTGACAACATTATTATTGATTACTTTAGAAATGATCAATTGATACCCCCCAGTACATTCCACTTTTTCGAGCATTTTATCGTTGAATCATATGTCATGTTATTATTATTTTCAAAAAAGAGGACTTTAAGATGATTTTACATTTTTTTTTGATCCGGTCAACTAGTAAGAATGACATATTGCCTCTCAGAAATGACGAAATAGGGACAAAAAAGTCTAAAAGCATACACAAAAAACACTCTTTTTAGAGTGTTCAGCGTGTAGACACCCCCTTCATTCAGTGTCATTCTGGTGCACATCGTCCCTAGATTTCATTCACGACGAAAAAACGACAAAGTGCTAAAACAAATGACATTTTAGCACTTTGTCTCACTTTATAAAATACAAAGGTGTTCATTTTTTGAAGTTTGGAAAAATCGAGAGAGCTTCCTTGTTGATTACTTTCTCTTTCATACATAAATCTTTCCAAACTGTTAACGCCTTCTAATTTTTTTGGATGTGATGTTACCAGCGGATTGAATGACCTGCACAATCACAACCAATACGAAAACAGTGACCACCATGGTCGCTGTATCAAAGCGCTGATACCCATACGTCAATGCCAAATCACCGACTCCGCCTGCCCCAACTGCGCCAGCCATTGCAGATGCTCCTACCAAACCAATTGTAGCCGTTGTAAATGTAAGCACAAGCGAGCTGAGACCTTCAGGCAATAAAAATCGATAAATGATTTGCCAAATTGTCGCTCCCATCGCTTCTGCCGCTTCAATAATCCCCTTATCTACCTCAAGAAGTGAGTTTTCAACAAGTCGTGCAATATACGGTGCCGCGTAAACAACGAGCGGTACAATTGCTGCAGTCGTTCCTATCGCTGTTCCAACCACGAGTCGAGTAAATGGAATAAGTGCAACAAGTAAAATAATAAACGGGATCGAGCGTAAAATGTTAATGACAGAATTCAACAGATGAAAAAGGGCCGACTGCTCCCAAATGTGTCCCTTTCTTGTGATCACCAGAATAATCCCAAGCGGCAGTCCAATAATGATAGAAAATAAAAGGGATAAAGTGACCATATATAAAGTTTGACCAAATCCGGTTAAAAGTTGATCTAGCGATACTTCCATTCCAAAAAACTGTGATGTACTAGTCAAGACCCGCTACCTCCTGCACATTGATCTTCTCCTGTTGAATATAAGAAAAAGCTTTTTCGATTTCGGTTTGTTCACCTGTCACTTCAACAATCATATTGCCAAAAGGGGTATCTTGAATTTCTGAAATATTGGCCGACAAGACATTGACATCAATATCATATTTCTTTGCAATTGTGGATAGGAGCGGTTTGCTGGAACTGTGACCAATAAAGTTCATTTTCCACACCGTTTTTTGGCCATTTTTTAATTCTTCAATGATACTATTTGGCAAATGCTCATGGATAACCGTTCTGACAAAACGTCTTGCAATATCCGTTTGTGGATGAGAAAAAATCTCATACACTGAACCTTTTTCAACGATTTGGCCATTTTCCATGACAGCTACTTTTGTACAGATATCTCGAATGACAGACATTTCATGTGTGATTAACAGAATCGTAATATCATATGCTTGATTGATTTTTTTAAGCAGGTCTAAGATCGCAGATGTCGTATCTGGATCAAGTGCAGATGTCGCTTCATCACATAGAAGAATGGACGGATTCGTTGCCAGTGCACGTGCAATTCCGACACGCTGCTTTTGTCCTCCAGATAGCTGCTCTGGATAATTGTTCGCCTTTGATTTAAGACCTACGAATGATAAAAGTTCGTCAACTCTTTCTTTGATTTTCTGCTTTGAGATTCCGCTTAATAGAAGTGGCAAAGCCACATTATCAAATACCGTCTTTGATTGAAGTAAATGAAAATGCTGAAAAATCATGCCAATGTCTTTTTTCTCTTTCCTTAAGTTCGCTTTAGACAGTGAGGTCAATATTTTTCCATTTACCTTTACCTCTCCTGCTGTTGGTCGTTCTAGTAAGTTCACGAGTCTTAATAGTGTACTTTTTCCCGCCCCACTATATCCAACCACACCGAATATATCACCTTTTTCGATGGTCAGATTGATGTTGGACAAGGCTTCAATGCTTTGCTGTCCACTCTGATATACTTTCTGTACATCTTTAAATTCAATCATTGGCCGGACCTCTCTTTACTTTATTGATATCGGTTCACTGGTACATGAAGCCCTAAATGCTCCCGAAGCGTGTGCCCTTTGTAATCGTTACGGAATAATTTTCTTTCCTGTAAAATAGGCACAACGAGCTCGACAAAGTCTTTTAAAGTATCTGGAAGTACAGCAGGAATTAGCATAAACCCATCTGCTGCTCCTACATCCACCCATTTCTCCATTTCATCTGCTATTTGTTCTGGTGTGCCAATCCAATGGTCATGTGAAGCTGCATTGCTCACCTTCGCATAAAGCTCACCAACTGTTGGGTTTTGCTCATCGATGATACGCATGATCGTTTCAAAGTCACTTTGAATACTATCTACTTTCTTCCACGCCACCTCTTTTGCAGGCGTGTCAGGAGGATAAGCCGTTAAATCCACATTTCCAACATAACCAGATAAGAACTTTAGTGCCTGCTCAGGCAAGAGCGCTTCGTCAAGCTGACGCTTTTTTTCCTGTGCTTCTTTTTTTGTTCTTCCGATAACCGGTGAGATCCCTTGTAAAATATGAAGTTCATTCGGCCTTCTTCCGAATTGAGGCAACCGCTCTTTCAATTCTTTATAAAACGCCTGAGCAGATTGCAAATCCTTCTTATGACTAAATACCACTTCCGCTGTACGTGCGGCAAATTGTTGTCCTGGTTCAGAAGAGCCCGCCTGAAAGATGACGGGCTGCCCTTGGGGTGTTCTTCCTATATTTAAAGGACCTCGAACTTGAAAGTATGTACCTTTATGATGAATCGGATGAACCTTTTGTTCATCGTAAAATTGCCCTGTCTCCTTATCTCGAATAAAGGCATCATCTTCCCAAGAATCCCATAATCCTTGCACGACATCGATGAATTCCTCTGCTATTTGGTAGCGGTTATCATGTTTGACATGTGACGTTCGTCCAAAGTTTTGTGCAGTTCGCCCCGTTGCATCTGCTGTGGTGACAACATTCCATCCAGCACGTCCTCCAGTCGCATGATCAATAGATGCGAATTGTCTTGCAAGCACATATGGCTCACTATAGGTTGTTGAAGCAGTAGCTACAACGCCAATCCGATTTGTAGCAGTGCCCATCGCCGTAATGAGAATCGTTGGATCAAATCGATTAAGAATATGAGGGTGTGAATTCTCATCTATTGCAAGGCTGTCTGCAATAAATACCGCATCAAGTTTTCCTTCCTCTGCTTTCTGAGCCATTTTTCGGTAAAAATCCACATCGATGCTTGCATCTGCTTGTACATGCGGGAGTCTCCATGAACCGAGATGCATACCAGATCCAACGAGATATACGGCTAATTTCATCTCTTTGGTCATGCTCACGCCCCCTCTTTTTGTATAGCTTTGTCATATTCCTTTAGTAATTGATCAATCGGTGTGGTGACTGGCAAAAAATTTCCTTCGTAGTGCTTCGTAATATAATCCGTGATTTTTTTAGAATGTAAAATCTCTGTGATTGTATCAAGCTCTTTCCTTTTCTCCTTTTGGACATCCTTTGTCACAGCAACTACATTAACGTACGGAGCTTCTTTTTTATTTTCATGATATAAAGAACTTTTCAATTTATAGCCTGCTTCAAGGGCTGTACCATTATTGATGACCGCTGCATCCACATCATCTAAAAGACGGGGCAAGTTTGCCGCTTGAGCAGGAACAATGTCTAAGTTGTATGGATTTTCTGAGATTTTATCCTCTCCACCTTGTCCATTAAAATCGTCTTTTAGCTTGATTAAACCGGCATTTTGCAATAAAACGAGGGCACGAGGCCAGTTGCTATCATCATTTGGAATCGCAATTTTATCGCCCTTTTTAATATCTTTTAAGCTCTTTCTTGTTTTAGAGTAAATACCGAGAGGCGCTGCAATTGTGGCAATATCCGCTACCAGTTCGCTCTTTCTTGTTTTATTCCAGCTTGCTAAATAGGCAAGATGCTGAAAGGAGTTTGCATCTATCTCGCCATCTTCTGTTAATTGATTCAGATCAACGCCACCAGTAAATGTTTTTAACTCTAAAGTAAGGCCTTTCTTTTTCGCCTCTTCCTTTACAACCTTCCAAAAATCAAGGGTTGCCTCAGTGGTTCCTAAAGTTAGTGTTTGTTTTTCATTGGACGCATTTGTTTGTCCGCAAGCGGTAACAAGGAGGCTCAGTATGAAAATAAAAGCGAGTATATTGGTTTTTCTCATGTAGATTCATCCCCTCTTTATGAACTAACAGCTTTTGTTTGATTCGTCACGTCTTCAAATGTAATATCAATGGCATTCACGAGTGAACGTCTAATGGTGCAGCCTCTTTCAGCAGATGTAATGACCTTTTGACGAGCCTCTTCACTTAATTCTTTAGGTAGCTTCATTGACAGGTGCAGTTTTTCTACTCTGGATGGTCCCTCCACTGCTTTTTGAGCTTGGACAGCCACATTGAAGTTTTCCTCTGTGATCGGAGTCCCTTCTCTTTCTAATAACACTCGTAAATTGAGCGATGTGCAGTATGCAAGTGAAGCACCTAATAATTCAAGGGGTGTTAAGCCCTCTGTTCCAATGGTGCGACTGCCTTTTACCTGTTTGCCACTTTCGTTATAAATCGAAAATTCTTCTCCATCTAATTTAATATTTGTCATAGCATTCATCCCCTGTATTCGTTTTAGTTCGTGATTTCACTGACTGGTTTATCGACAGGAATTTTCGTTCCGCCAAATTCCTTTTTGACATAGTTCTGAACTTCTTTTGAATGATAAACCTCCGCTAGTTTTTTTAACGTTTTGTTGTCTTTGTTTTTTTCTTGTGTCACAAGCAGGTTGATATTCGCCTTCGTATCTTGATTCACTTCTTCGTGATATAGCGAGTCTTTAATAGCGTTTAGGCCGGCATCAAGTGCAACACTGTTTCCAATTAGCGCAGCGTCTACATCCGGGAGCACCCGTGCCGTAGCTGTACCATCTGTTTCGACGAATTGCAGCTTTTTCGGATTGTCATCAATGTCCTTCAAGGTGCTAAAAGAGTTAAAATCAGACTTCAGCTTGATAAGGCCAGCCTTTTCTAGCACTCTGAGTCCTCTTGCTGTATTCGCTGGATCATTTGGAATCGCCACTTTCGCACCATTTGGAATGTCATCAAGTTTTTGATATTTGTCAGAGTAAAGTCCCATTGGCTCAAGATACGTTGTGGCGATGGCGACAAGCTTTGCCTTCTTTTTATTCACGTAATCTTGGAAATAGGATAGTGATTGGAAGGCATTCACATCTACTTGACCATCATTTGTGGCTTCATTGATTTGCACACCGTCGTTAAATTCTTTGACTTCAATCTTCAAGTCTGCTTTTTTTGCCTCATCTGATTTCGCAATAAACTGCCAAACTTGGGCGTCTGATCCTTGTGATGCAATCACAATTTTATCCTGCTTTCCTTTGCTGCTTGACTGTTGGCCACCGCATGCGGCTAGGACTGTCACTATGATTGCTAGTAAAATAAACACATTATTTTTTCTCATTGTCATCTTCTCCTTTTATGCCAATGTCTCTGCGTGATCGTGATGAAAGGCATCCTTTAAAAGAACAAGAGACCTTTTTCGTTTTTCCGCATCATCAATTGGTGTTAAAATGATAAATTCATTAATTCCCAGCTTCTTCTGTAAAGCAAGTAGTTCCTCTCGAACTAACGCCTGCGTGCCGAAAATGACCTTTCGCTCTTGTTTTTTAATCTCGTAGGGTTCTCCGCTTTGATTTCCAAATTCTCTTGCATTTTCCTCGCTTGCTAGAGTAAATGTTTTTCCACTCTTTAAGTGGACTTTGACAATTTCGTCATTTGAAATAAGGCTTTTTGCTTCTTCATTGGTTTCAGCTGTGATGACAGGCAATGCGAGAATGAATGCCGGCTTCTTCTGTACATGTGGATCTACGTTCTGTTGAAATGCTTTTATTGCTTCCTCTAGTTCCTGTTCATCACTATTGATGAATTGGGCAAAGACAAAGGAAACGCCTAGTTTAGCAGCAAGCTCAGCACTCCCCTTACTTGTACCAAGCAAAAAAAGATCAGCAGGTACCGGTGGGAGCGGATAAGCTCTAATCTCATCCCCTTTTTCATCCGTATATTTTTGGTTATGTAGCCACAGGGCCAACTCTTTGATTTTTTCTGTGAACGGATAATCATCCTGTGATACACCTTTTTGTAAGGTAGCAGTTGAGACCGGCAGTCCACCAGGTGATTTTCCTACACCGAGATCCACTCTTCCTGGTGCAAGACTGGCCAGTACATTGAAGTTCTCCGCAACTTTATATGGGCTATAATGCTGCAGCATCACTCCACCAGATCCGATTTTGATTTGATTTGTTTGAGCGAGCAGGTATGAGATGAGCACCTCCGGTGAAGAACCTGCACGCTCTTTCATATTGTGGTGTTCTGCTACCCAAAATCGGTGGAATCCTTTTTCATCCGCAAGCTTTGCTAGTTCGACGGTATGCTGCAAAGCTTCTTGGGCAGTCTCATTTTGATGGACAGTACTTTGATCAAGAACACTTAATTTTAATGACGACATCATTCATCACCTCATCTATGATTGTTAAAACTGATTAATACTATGAAAATAGTATGATTTATATGTAAACAAAGCTCATTTATGCAAGCATTAGGCTCCTGTTGAATTGTTGATAAATCACTTTGACACGATCAGTAAAAACAGATTTTGTGCCTTTTAATGAAACAAGACTGATTTGATGACTCACGCTTAGCATGTTCAATTTCTTTTTCATCAACGTGCCTTCTCTCAGCTCCTTCATCACACTCAATTCAGGCAAAAAACCGACTTTTCCATGTTTAATTAATTCTTTAGCTACCTCAATATTGTCTGTGTGAAAACCAATATTTGGCGTCACCGGAAGTGCTTCAAATATTTTATGAATCATTGCCCAATCAAATGAGCCACATTGATAAAAGACAATGGGATAATGGCTAATATCCTCTATCGTTGGCTTCTCAATCGACAATAATTCGTGATCTGGTGGAACAATCAAGTGAATTTGGTTGTCTAACAGTTTAAAAGAATCAACTCCCGGATGGGAAGTATGCTTCATTAATCCAAATTCCACCTGTTGATTTAAAATCGCTTCAAGCATGGAATCATTCGTTGTCGTCATCGTTTTAAATGTCACGTTTGGGTAGCATTTGCTCAGATACGGTAAAAGATACGGTAAATAATATTGTGCCATTAATAAATTGGAACCAATCGTGACTTGATCTTTTTCGTTCGGCACATGCAATTGTTTTTTTCCATTCTGGTAACTTTTTAAAATCTCCTCGGCATATGGTAAGAAATTCTTTCCCTGTTCAGTGAGGTGAAACTGTTTCCCTTTCCTCAAGAACAATTTTGTATTAAGTTCGCGCTCTAAAGTCTGAATTCTTGCAGAGACAGAAGGCTGTGACAAAAACAATGCGTCCGCTGCTTTTCTAAAACTCTCAAAATGATTAACATAAACGAATGCCTCTAAGTGGTCAATGTTCATGGCGCACCTTCTTTGTAAATTAATGTTTCACATTCTATCACACGAATATTAATCAGACAATTCAGATATTTAAAATATAAATGAATGAAATTCTTATTTGACTTATCGCGTTAAATTAAAACATAGTAAATTGATACGTTTAATTTATATTAATATTATCCTTCATTTTTTTCATGGTCAATTTGATTTCATTCGAATACTTTTATGGGTTAATAGATATTTTCTATCAATGATCGTTTGAGCCGTGATCACACAAAAAAACCTCCATCAGAGATGGAGGTGCATACCGTAGTTAAATCCTCTATAAATTGTATTTTCCAAAATCAGGAACAATCCCAATTATAGACGACATTCTCGAAATTTTTTCGCTTGAGGTCTTCTGGTTTGATAAAGAAGTTGGCAATTCCGCAATCTCCCCACATCAAATCTACTTCATCATCTGAGTCAATTTGTAATAACAAAACGGTATGTTCTTGATCTACGTAGGTACGCGGATCTTCCTGTGTAAACCCTGGATACCCGCCCAATTTATGACCAAAACCACTCGCTGTTTCATAAAATTCATCTAGCAAATCATCTGCTTCATCACCATCAATACCCTCTGCATCTTCGAATAGGTCCCAGCTTCGCTTTCCTGTGACTTTTTCAAAGCGGAAATCTTCTACACTGATCGTTTCGCTTGATAATTCACCTGTAATCGCGCCTTCCTTCGTAACTGGAAAATAAAAATCATCAGGAATTTTCACAAAAGAAAAATCAGTCAGCAACTCCTCCTCTGCCAGAAAAGGTTCCTCAATAAATTTGATTCGAAAATCTTTTTGCTCTGTTTTATGGTCAATATTCATCCCATAAAGATCATCATGCACAGAAATAAAGACTTGCAAAAGTCCTGTTTCTGGATAATCCTTCAGCTTTGGCAGCTGGCCGAAATTAATTTGTGCCAAAAGTTTCATAGGATGCCCTTCACCATCAACCGGATATTCGTCGCTCTTTGGGAAGTAAGGATCTCCTGCTATTTTGCTGTCGTATAGTCCTGTTTTTCCGTGTTTCATCTGTAATTGAATCATTGGTTTCTCAGTTTCTTCTAACAACGGACGGTAGGGTGCAAGTATTTCTTTCAGCTTCGCTGATTGTGTCACGATGATCTTCCTCCTTATGAATAGGTCTAATCACAAAACTAGTCTCTCTTTTTCTATCATACAGAAGTGTATCCTGCCTGTCAGCGATAAAACGGTCATGATCCTAACAAGTTTCTCACCTTGAAATGATAAAAAAACCTCCAATTCAGCTGGAGGTTTTGTCGTTCTTTTATTTCACTTGATAGTTCACTAAGTCGTTTGCCAATGCTTTCATTGTTTCATTTGTTTCGTGAAGACCTTCAATAATTTTTGTGAAAGTGCCTACAAGCTCTGCCTGATGTTCAGAGGAAGCGACAATTTGGGCAATTTCTTCTTCCATTCCTTTAATCGATCCCTGCACATCTTTTAAGGCTGTTTCAATATCAGTCGTCGCTTGCTTCGCGTGAGTTGACAGCTTTCTCACTTCTGTTGCGACCACTCCAAAGCCTGCTCCTGCTTCCCCTACTCTTGCAGCTTCTATTGATGCATTGAGTCCAAGTAAGTTCGTTTGATCAGAAATACCCTTGATGAGATTGGATACTTGATTGATCTTAGAGGAATTTTCGACAGTGGTTTTCGTGTTTTGTAAAATTTGTTCACTTGTCGCTTGTAGTTCCTCTGAATGTGCGGCAACCTGCTGCACCATTGCGACTAGTTTGTCGGAAGCTTGGTTGCTCTCCGTCATAATGTGCTCTAATCGTTGCTGATTGGTTTGGTCATAGGCCACACTGAAGACAGCAACCACTTGACCTGATTCATCAGTAATCGGAACAGCTACGATATCCATTGGAATCCCGTATACTTCTTTCGGAATTTGGAAAAAAGATGCTTCTCTCCCATTTTTCAGCATCGCAAAGTTTTGGAATCCAGCATCTACTGTATCACCAGCTTTAAAGCCTAAATCAATACCCCCATGCTGCTGATAGTAAAGAACCTTCTCTTTCCCTATAATAGAAAAGGTTAGCTGCTCTCTCATAGCTAATCCAATGATTGGTAAAGCGTCAATTATGTTATCAATTCTCTGCGACATTCGCTCACGTTCATCCTCTCTTTTTCTTAGTACATCTTCTTTATCGGTTCGTTATATGATCTATTATAGCCTACAATATATATCAATACCATTCTAAAGACCTACTACATATAAAATCCCACATTCTCTCAAGAGAATGTGGGTGTTTTTTTAAAAAAAGGAAATACATATAAAGACACTGATAACAATGAGAAAAAGATACATATAGTCGATCCATGAGGTGCTGATGACATGATAATACGTTCGCTCCCTCGTCCCCGTGAAGCCCCGTGCTTCCATCGCAATCGCTAAGCGCTCTGATTTTCGTACGCCTTGCGTAAAAAGGGGCAATGCATAACGCATAAAGGCTTTCCAGCTGTTTTTTTGCTTGTAGCCTCTGATTTTATGCGCAGCCTTCATTTGCTTTAATTCGCTTTGAAACAATGGAATAAACCGGAAGCCAGCAAGCATCCCATACGCCCATTTCGGGGACATTCGGCATTGATGAATCAGGCTCATCATAAATGTTGTCAAATCTGTTGTCGACGTAAAAAGGAGACCAAATGTCACAAATCCAAGCATTCTGAAAGCGATCGTAAGCCCATTTGTTAAACTCTCCTCTGTGATATGAAACCATGCCCACTTCCAAACGGTATGGTCCCCCTTGCCAAAGGCCGCCATCATCCAAAACACGAGAATAAAAAAGAGCAGATAAGGGACAAGCCTTGTGATGAGATACTTCAAATTCCAACCACCTAAGACTAGTCCAATCCCAAGAGCAAACAGCCAGATGATGAAGGTTGTTTTAGGATCAGAAATTGCCATGAGACAGCACATCGCAAGCAGATGAGCAAGTAACTTTATGACTGGATTGACAGTTGCGAGAAAGGAGTGATTACTTTGCAAGTGTCAGCACATCCTTTCTTTCAGCCACATAGCGATAATGTAGGGGGACTCTCAGCTGATAAGCATCGACAAGATCCTGATTTGAAAATAAATCAAACGGCGTGCCATCATACACATGCTCTCCTTGATGAAAAAGAAGCACTTGATCGGCACATTCATCGACAAGCTCCATATCATGAGTGACCATCAAAATGGTCGTGCCTTGGCGCTGACGCTCTTTTAAACGCCTCATTAATTCCTTCGCCGTTTTTTCATCCTGCCCGAAAGTCGGTTCATCTAACAGCAAGACATCCTGATCAAAAAGAAGCATCGTGGCGACACTCAATCTTCTTTTTTGCCCTAAACTTAAAGTGAAAGGATGCGCTTTCGCATGCTCCGCTAAACCGAACTCTTCCAATAGCTGAATCGTTTTTTCTTTTACAACTGCTTCTGGCCAATTTCGCTGTCTGCCGCCAAATGCGAGTTCATCAAACACTGTGTCTTGTATAAATTGAAGCTCTGGATTTTGAAACACAAAACCTGCTTTTTCATATAGTAGTCGGTCAGACCATTTTTTAAGGTTGGTTTCTTTTAAGAAAATATGACCTTTTTTAGCTGGCTCTAAACGGATCAAATGTTTGAGACAGGTACTTTTACCGCTTCCATTCTCCCCAATAATCGCTACCCAATCTCCTGCTTTGATATCTAGCTGAAGGTTACTCATAATCCGTTTTTTTCCGTAGCTTAATTGAAGATCGTCTGTACGTATCATGGTCTCTCGTTCGATCGATGGCACTTTTTTATGCTGCTCTTTTCTATCTTCATAGGTTCTCATAAGGGTTTGACTCATTGGATGAAAGGGATCTTGAATGATCGTGGACCATTTCTCGGGAAATAATTTTGGCCGCCAAATTCCTGCCGCTTTCATTTCCTCCTCATATGCCGTGAGCACAGCTTTTGGAGATCCGTCTGCTAAAATGCTGCCTTGATCATCTAATAAAATCACCCGATCCATCCATTCGATGACACCGTCTAGCACATGCTCTACAAAAATCATGGTTTGCTGCTGATCGGCTGCAAGCTGCTGCAGCAGTTGAAATATGTCCATTCTGCCTGCTGGATCAAGCTGCGCGGTCGGTTCATCAAAAAATAGAACATCCGGCTGTAATGCTAGTAAACAAGCAAGTGCCAATCGCTGCTTCATTCCGCCAGATAATGTGTGAATATCTGTATTCGGATCGACATCCAGTTGGACTTTTTGCATGAGCTGCTGAATGATCTCATCCATCTCTTCACGAGGGACGGAACGGTTCTCTAAGCTAAAGGCAATTTCTTCATTGACGCGATGCATACAAAACTGGGAATCAGGATCTTGAAACATGACGCCTGTATGTCTTTGTAGCACCACTTCGCCCTGCATGTCTGCTTCCACATGTTCTGGAATAATTCCAGCCAGAACCGAAATGAGCGTCGATTTCCCGCTTCCACTTGGTCCTAAAATAAGCACCTTTTCCCCTTTTTGAATCGTAAGGGAGATTTGATGCAAAACGGGCTTAGGCTGTTCATAAAAGCGGACAGTAAGATCATTGCACGCGAGAAATGAATTCATGCTGTTCACCTTTGTTTCGTTTTTCTTTCATGATGGCATATTGGTTCAGTACACCGGTTTTGGATAGTGTGTCCACCACCACTTTCGCTAAGCAGCCGCCAAGTATCATCCCGCTGATGATTTGAGTCACAAGAGTCATGAGTAAAACTTGAGGCGTGTAATAACTAAAGCCATTTGCCACGAGACTATACGCCATCGCTCCGATAGCTGCAAAAGCACCCGACAGCATCAGTGTCCACATGCGATACCGTTTATACCCAAAAAGAGCGAAGGCAACTTCTGCCCCAAGCCCTTGGCATACACCAATCAGCAACGCTGAAAGTCCGAAGTGGCTGCCTGTCAGTAATTCCACAGCCGCGGCGGCTGTTTCCGCAATCAGGGCAGCACCCGGTTTTTGAATGATATACGCGACAATTGGACTGGCAATGACCCAGATTCCAAACATGATGCTGCCTCCTGCTGGGCCAACAAGTGCTGTTATCGGTAAGTAAAGCGTGGACCATCCTAAATAGATCACACCGCACGCAACAGATAAAATCACCGCTAGGACAACTTCTTTCATCTTCCATGTCATGATGAATGCACCTCCAGTTGGACTGGCCACTCTTCTACAGTGAATGCCATTTCCCAAAACTTGTACTCTAGCTGACAGCTTAAGATAAAGTGCTGTTTCATTTTCTCCTTTTCCTTCTCACTTGCTGCTTCCGCCAACTGATCAAGCCGCTTACAAAGCTCACCCGTGACAGAATCGGTTAATCCTCCATAAAACGTGATCCATTCATAAAATGGATGTGACGGGTCTGGCTGCACGTCTGAGAGCATTCGTTTCCCTATCTCCCAATACGTCCAAGGACATGGGAGCAGGACAGCGATGATTTCTCCAAGCGTACCTTCCTGTGCGACTTGCAGCATGTGATGAATATAGTGATGAGCACTCGGAGCCAAAGAAGCACCTTGCAACTCGTCATACACTGCTCCTGCCACTCGGCAAAGGTTTTGATGAGGGTGTGTCTCACTATCTAGTACAAACGCAATCTGCTGATGGAAAAACGTAATATCCTCTCTGACTGTACATCTGTTAAGCGCTGCTGCATAAATTTTAATGAATGCCTGTAAGTATTCTGCATCTTGTTTGACGTAATGAATGATCTGTTCCTTTTCCAGTTTTCCTGATGCCAGTCCCCTGACAAACGGATGCTGATAAATGGCTTCAAATATTGGTTCTGCTTCTTTCCTTAATTGCATAGAAAATGTCATAAAAAAAGCCTCCTCTTTTTCAGTTGAATAAATGAAAAAGCCACCCCAAATGGAGCGGCCTTCTTATCGATTCAAACATGAATAAGACAAGGTCCAGCTCCACTTCCCTCCGCTAGTACGAACTAGATCAGGTTCAAAGGGTCCAAGATTTCCTCTTGTCTCAGTCATACATGACTCCCCTAGTGGACTTTTGTCATTTAATTATCTTTACTCTACACATGTGGTGATTTGATGTCAACCGCCTTTCTTAATTCAACGTGCTGATTGTTGGCAGACTCTCAATCCCTGCAGCATAGTAGAAATTCAACACACTGAAGAAATCAATCGGCTGTCCAGTTTTTAAATCGACAGCTAAAATATGGTCTCCGTAATTTGTCAAATCGTCAATATCTAAGCGCCTTGGCGTTGTCTTTCCAAGTGTATCGACAAAGGTATCGTAATAATATTGTCCGCTTGCATACGATGATTGATGGTACATAAACAATGTTTCCACATCTAAGTAAACGAGAATGGCCTCTGAGGAGCTCGCATACGGAGCTGAGTACGACACAGGTGCCGAAATATTTTTCACTTTCACACTTGAAACCTGATGGGTTCTTTGTTCATATTTTCCATCATAAGGGAAGTAAAATACACGTTTCCATTCATAATCGGCTGTCTTCGTTTGCTTGTTGTAAACTTTTGTGCCATTTGCAAATACATCACCGTTTGCATACTCGGCTACAAAGTATTGCAAAGTAGACGATAGGGATACAGCTCCTGTGAAATTAGGCGGGTTTTTTGCATTCACTTGTAACGTGTAAGAATCCCCGAAATCCCCTCCGCTTGTGATACCAAATGCGTAATCACCTGCTGGTAAATTGGTCAACCCAAGCAGACTGCCTGCCGGCTGAATCAGATCTGTCGGGTAGGCTTGTCCTGTTTCATAATCCACAACAAATAATTGAACGAAATAATCAGGATTTGAAGAGGTAATACGGCTGATGAGTGCCTGAGATGAAGACGTGCTTAAAAACCATAAATCAACAGGGTCATCCTCTGTTAAGACAGAAGATTGATTGATTGCTAGTCCATCAATTGAGTGAACAGCAGACGTGCGCATTTTGCCATCTTTAGCTGCTTTTCGCTTGATGCTCATTCCTTTCTTCTTATCCACTTTAAAAGATTTCTTCACTTGCTTCTGCTTGATCGAGATTCCTTCATCCTGCTTCAAAAACGACTCTTGCACTTGCTGAATCGCCTTTTCCGTTAGTGGTGATATTTCCCCATCTGATTTCGGTGCTTCTTCTGCTTTTAATACTGGTGAAAATAGGCCTGTTGCGACGAGTAAAACAGACAGTAGAGCTGCGGTGATTTTGACATAAAATGCTCTCAAAGGAACATCCCCTTTTCCCTTATTTGGGTTTTTTACCCTGAGATCATTTTACCATTATTCCAATAATTGTTTTGGTCTTTTTTGGGACATTTTTATAACAAAAAAAACAGCCGTATGAACTACGACTGGTTTTTGATCGTTTTATGCAATGGTTTTGACAAACAAGCGTGCTGTTTCTGCACTTGATCCTGGGTTTTGTCCAGTAATGATTTGCCCGTCAACTACAGCAAATGGTGCAAAGGCATCTCCCTTTTCAAACACTGCTCCTTGCTCACGAAGCTTTGTTTCCAATAAAAATGGAACCTTTGATGTCAGCTGAACGGCTTCCTCTTCTTCGTTTGTGAAGCCTGTGATTTTTTTACCTGCGATAAATGATTTTCCATCTTGATTCTTCACATCAATGAATGCTGAAACACCGTGACAAACGGCTCCGACCGCACCATTTTTATCTGAGATCGCTAAGATTGCATCAGCTACCAGCTGATTAGATGCAAAGTCGATCATAGGGCCATGTCCTCCCGCAAAGAAAATTCCATCATAATCAGCTGGGTTCACATCTGTAAGCGCCTTTGTGTCTTGAAGTAATTCATACACGTCTTGATATTGCGCTGGAACACCTTCTGGAATCGAATTTTTGTCAATTGGTACAGTGCCCCCTTGAATGGAGACGATTTGTACGTCTAGTTCATTTTCTTTAAAAATATGAAACGGCTCTGCCAATTCTTCTAGCCATAAGCCTGTTGGATGTCCATTCATTTCCGGGCTGCTTGTCGAAACTAATAACACTTTCTTACTCATCTTGATCATCCTTTCGATTTATCATGTGGTTATTTTATATTTTGCACAATTAAATATCAAACAATATGACTTTGATTCAGCGCTCTTTATGTTATACCCGATTTTCTAAAAAATATGGGATGAATTCAAATCTAATCAATATGTCACATTCTACCATCAGGGAATTTCATGTAAAATTGTCATTGAGTGATATAATATAAGGAAAGATTGACAGATTTCTCGTCACATAAGGGGACTATTAAAGGAGTGGAAAAGAGATGAAAACCTATTCGATTGTGATGATCATCATCACACTCTGTATTATATTGGCCGTCTTTTTGATGAACCTAACAGGGGTCATGTACGGAAAAATCATTTTGGCAGTTGCCGTTGCTCTTTGTCTGACATCCATTATTCGTTTGATGGGTCTTCGAAAAAGATAAAAGCCGCCCTTTCGAGGGGCGGCTTTATTTAAGGTTAGATCGCCAGCAGCAGGGCAATTAATGCAAGCATCGCTGGTACTCCTTGTTTGATGATAATTGATTTATTAGATGTTACACCGCCAAAGACTGCTGCGATGATCACACAAAGAATGAAAAATAGCTGAATCATATATCCAACAGTATTCGATCCCAAAATGAGCCCCCAAATGAGTCCTGCAGCTAAAAACCCATTATAAAGCCCTTGATTGGCAAACATCACTTTTACATTTGGATCTTTTTGCAAGTGTTCTGGCAGCTTAAACGATCTCTTCGCCATCTTTGATTCCATAAAGAACATTTCTAATAACATGATGACAAGATGTTCAAATGCGACGATTCCTACTAAAATAATTGCTAAAATATTCAATTTAGTTAATTCCTTTCTGATAGACGTTCACGAATCTCTATTTTATCCGTGTATAAATCAAAGTCTTGTATTAATTCTAACGCTTCATTAAATCGACTTTGTGGAATATCTTTCATTTTTCTCACGCCGAATTCCTTTTTAATAAAAGCCATGATGGTATTAATATGAAGCTTACCGTGGCCATCATACTCCAAATGGCTGCAAAAAGTCTGCATCGTCCCTCGAATCACCTTTAATTGCTTGGCAGTGACACAACTCATTGGTAACGCTCATCCTTTCCTTTGTTTTAACAGCTAAAAAGAATCAAGAATGAAAGAAAAACCTTCCAGTCTCTATTATATAATGGTTTCATTCGGATATCAAAACAAAAAAGAACAAACATTCGACCAAAAAACCTATCGTGTCATCACAATCCTTTTCTAACTATATTAAAAAGCCGGATTCAATGGTAGAATCCGGCTTTCTGTTTAGTTACTTTTCGAAATTAATACCTTGCCAACAGAACGATCCTTACTTTGTCCAACGACTTTAAAGGATAAACCATATGTCGGTACATCGCGTCCTGCATCTGGGTTATTTGGATTCACATAATTCTTTTGATCACTAAATGTACGAGCTGGGCGAATATAGCGGTCTTCCAGAGTTAAGCCTGTTGTTCCTGTATAATCTATATTCAGCTTCGTACTTGGATTTAAAGAGAATGCTGCGTCATGTACTTGGAACCCTGTGGCAGCTATGGACCCGTCACTCCATTTCAACACTTGCTGATCTGCATCTACTACACCAAGGAAGCCGTTACCCGGATGTTTTCCTACCCAGTTGTCACTATAAGATTGGTCGACATACCACACGACCAAACCGTTATTATAGCTCATCAGACTTGCCCCGCGTTTAATATGCTTTAAGCCTTTATCAACGTCAGCATAAGAGCGCCACTCTAGTAAATAGTATTGGGCTGCATATTGTTTTCCATTAGATTGCGAGAATCCATTGAACGTGAATGTCGACGTTCCCTCGGCATCATCTGACCACACTTTCGTTCCATCTGCTGTAACGTTCAGATCATCTACGAATAAGCCTGGCAGTGAATAGCCTGCATCAGTTGTATAACGGAATTGCAGGTCGATTTTCTTTCCCGCATAAGCAGAAAGATCAAAGTTTGCATCTACCCAGCCTTCCGATTTCCCATCGATCCCATTTCCTTCGTTCGCACCTGCTTCGTTTCGATCATTCGTGATGTTACCCGCAATGGTCTTCCATTGATCAGTCCCCGTTTCACGCACTTCTACATACGCATAATCATAATCTTCTTCGATATCGTACCATGCTTTAAACGTAAGCTCTGCTTTGCTGCCCTTAGACAAATCAATACCAGTTGTCGTCATGGTTGCATTCAGATTGTCACCCGTTCCGCTGAAGTACGAATATTTCCCTTGAGCAGGTGTCGTGACATCAATCTCTTTAGCTGGTAAATCGACTCGAACGGCATCTTGATTCGTTCCTTTTGTTGCTGCTTCATCAATTAATACTGTTTTGCTTTTCTTTAATGTTGTACCATCAATGGTTTGTCCAGAAAGCCAGTTGCCCCCATGCAGATTTTGAAGCATTTCTTTCGCATATGGACTAAAGCCTGTTGGTTCCGTACCAGGAACTTTACCTGCCCAGCTTCCGCTTGACATGATGGACCAGTAAGAAACGGGCTCTCCTCCGCCTGTGTACTGTGTATCGTACTCATCAGGAAGACCAAGGTCATGTCCGAATTCATGTGTGAACACACCTGCTGCGCCATCTTCAGGCTCGATGGTGTAATCTAATGCACCTAATTTTCCGCCTTGTCCTACTTCAGATTCAGTATTCGGAATTTCAAACACATCACCAAGTGACCAGCGGTGTGACCAAATCGCATCAGCGCCGAGTTGTCCGCCGCCTGCTTCTTCACCTACGCCAGCGTGAACGACCATGAGATGGTCAACGATCCCGTCTGGCTCGTTATAAACACCGTCGCCATCAATATCATAGCGGTCCCATTGATCATATTCGCCGAGATCAATATTCGGATCTTTTGCTGCTGCTTCAAGTGCTTCTTTCACTAATTCGCGCGGTTTTCCGTCACTGCCTGATTCGTCAGGTACATTCCCGCCATAATAAGCTGCTTCATGCTCCGCTGTATACCAGCCTGCAACTGTTCCACTGACTGTGTAACTGCCGCCGGACTGCTTTTCATAATATTGCTTCATGGATACTTTTCGTTTCCCATCTGGACCGATGTAGCCATTTTTTCCGAAAAGCATATCTTGATAATGCTGTTGATCGTACTTGTCATAGTACATATCAGTCTCTTCTTTTTTGATACTATTATGCTTATAATCTTTAAAATCTACTAATAAAACCAATACCTTATCATTGCGGACATCGCCTTTATACTTTTCCTTTTTGACCGGTTTTACTTGATTGCCTTCTTTTCCATTATGCTTCTTTAACTTTTTCTTTTTGGCTAGTTTGTTATGTACCTCTTGTTTATATTCTTTCAGGAATTCAGGCTCTTCTGTTAAGGTGCTGGCACTTTGTTTCATGGCAGCTTCTTCTTTTTTCTTTAGATAGTTCTTCAATGCTTTTTGGGTTTCTGCTTCATTGGCATTCTTTTTAATCTTTCCTTGTTTTTTCAAGGCTTTGATCAGACGGTCTTCATTCACGATACTTGAGTCAAATGGAATACCTGAATAATGACCACCATCTGAGGATGTTGATTTTTCTGTGGTGTGGGCAGATAGAGGGGTGCTGAAAGCTGTCAATGTGCCTAAACTGAGGACAGCAGTCAGTGCAATACTCGTCCATTTTCCTTTTTTCATATTGATTCCTCCCTAATATGGTAATAAATAATATCTAATTCTAGCATATTCCATTATAGTTAAGTCGAAAAACATTTTATTTTCAGAAATTTTGTGGAAAATGCACAATACGGGTATGAAATGGTCGAGACTATATGCCTGAAATAAAAGAACCCTAGGCGATATCGCCTAGGGTTCTTGTTGTTTTTCTATGAAAGCTGCTCGCCTTTAAAAGCTACCACGTCAAGTGGAGCGGCTAAGAATTCTTTTGCCTTCGCTACGAAAGCCTGGAAATGTGCACTTGCATTGTGACTTTGAACCGCAGCGTCATCTTTCCACACTTCTACCATTAAAAAGGTATTTTCCTTTTCTGTATCCTTGAACAGTTTGTAGGAAACATTTCCTTCTTCAGTTTGTGAAGCTTTCATTAATCCGTTGATTTCTTCTAGAAATACGTTTTCTTTTTCTGGATGAATGGTCATCCCTGCATGAATAATAATCATGTGATCGTCTCCTTTTCAAAAAATATTATTTCCACTCAGCAATGCGATCGATCGGTAAGCGATAAGATGCATAGCCTTCGTCAGCTGCTTTCCCAATAGATAGCAGCATTACTGGTACATAACGTTCTTTATCCCAGCCAAATGTTTCAGCGATGACTTCTTTATCATATCCGCCAATTGGATTTGTATCATAGCCGTGTGCACGTGCAGCAAGCATAAGCTGCATAGACACAATTCCACCGTCAACTAAGATCGTTTCGCGATTGACTTGCGCTGGAAGAACGTCAAAGTGTGCAGTTAATGCAGCAATTTGTCTTTCTTTCACTTCTTGCGGCATGTAGCCGTGCTCTACTGCTTTTGAATAAATTTCATCTAAGTATTCATTGTTTTTCATATCCGCAAATACGGCAATAACAGCTGCTGAAGTTGACACTTGTGTTTGGTTGAATTTTGCAAGTGGTGCAAGCTTTTCTTTTCCTTCTGGGCTGTCGATGACCATGAAGCGCCAAGGCTGTGCATTTACTGATGATGGTGCAGTTGTTGCTTCTTCTAAAATCTCTGTCATTTCTTCTTTGCTGATTTTCACAGATGGATCATAGTTACGAATAGAGCGGCGCCCTTTCATAATTTCCATAAAATCGTTTGTTTTTAATGTTGTAGCCATGTGTATAACACTCCTTTAGGTTGTTTGAATCTTTTCGATGTTTTGTTGTATACGGATGAGCACATCAGTGAGAAGCCTTCGTTCTTCCTCACTTACGTTTTTAAGCATTTCTGAGATAAATCGTTCTTTTTCTATTTTAGATACTTCGATTCTTGTTCTGCCTTCGTCTGTCAAGCGAACAAGTGTGACTCGATTATCTTCTGGTTTTCTTCTGCGCGTGACCATTCCTTTTGTTTCTAACTGTTTTAAGTGGCGCGTCACAGCCGCACTATCAATATTTACTTTTTTCTGCAAATCTGACTGGCTGATTTCATCGGCTTGGAATAACAGTGATAGTAACTCAAGTCTTGATTGGCTGATGCCCGTGCATGCTTCGAACTTCACGCCCATCATACGGTTCACGCACTGCAAACGATACAATACCTCTGCCTGTTCAGAGCAAAATGCAGTCAATGCCATCCCCTCTTTTCTATTCGGAAATCAATTACTTGATATATCAATCATTGACTCGTCAATTAATATACACCCATTTTTTAATGATTGCAAGAGGTTTGTTTCATAAAGTGAATTTTTTTATTTCAATAGAAAAAGGCGAGCCTAAAATGACCATAAAAAAAGACAAAAGCGACGAATCACTTTTGTCCTTTTTCTTTATTCAGTAATGACTGTGTGGATCAATGTTGGTGCATCAGCATGATCAGCAATGCGGATGTTGTCATAAATTTTCTCCATGACATTCGCAACATCTTCACGATTCGCATGCAGTGTCACGAGTGAATCTCCTTTTTCAACACGATCGCCCACTTTTTTGTTCAGCATGATGCCAACAGATAGGTCGATATCGTCCTCTTTTGTTGCGCGTCCTGCTCCAAGAATCATCGCTGCAACCCCGATTTCGTCTGCGACGATTTCAGCCACGACACCTGATTCTTTTGCAGGTACTTCGATTTTGTAAGGTGCTTGCGGCAGTTTTTCAGGCTGTTCCACAATCGAGCTGTCTCCACCTTGGTTTTCTAAGAACTCTTTGAATTTCTCAAGTGCTTTACCGTTTTTCATCACTTCGATTAGCTTTTCTCTTGCTTCATCAAGTGTGTCTGCTTTTTTCGCAAGAACGACCATTTGACTTCCTAATGTGAGTACAAGCTCGTTTAAGTCTTCAGGACCTTCTCCTCGAAGCGTGTCAATCGCTTCTTTCACCTCAAGGGAATTTCCAATCGCTAATCCTAGCGGCTGAGACATGTCAGAGATGACAGCCATCGTTTGTCTGCCTACGTTGTTTCCGATGCGCACCATTGCTTTTGCAAGCTTCTCAGAGTCTTCTGGTGTTTTCATGAATGCACCTGCACCTGTTTTCACATCAAGTACGATCGCATCTGCACCAGCAGCGATTTTTTTACTCATAATAGAGCTTGCAATAAGCGGGATCGAGTTAACGGTTCCTGTCACATCACGAAGCGCGTAAAGCTTTTTATCAGCTGGTGTCAGGTTGCCTGATTGCCCGATAACCGCTACTTTATGACGGTTCACGAGCTCGATGAATTCGTCTTTTGTAATTTCTACGTGGAAGCCTTTCACCGCTTCAAGCTTGTCAACCGTACCGCCTGTATGCCCAAGACCGCGCCCAGACATTTTTGCAACAGGTACATCAAGTGCAGCAACAAGAGGAGCGAGTACAAGCGTTGTTGTATCGCCTACTCCGCCTGTTGAGTGCTTGTCTACTTTAATGCCTTCAATGGCAGACAGGTCAATCGTATCGCCTGAGTTCGCCATAGCGAGTGTTAAGTCTGCACGTTCTTGATCCGTCATATCTTGGAAGAAAATCGCCATAGCCAAGGCACTTGCTTGGTAGTCAGGAATTGTTCCGTCCGTATATCCTTTGACAAAGAAAGAAATTTCCTCTGAAGATAATTCTTTTCCGTCACGTTTTTTCGCAATGATATCTACCATTCTCATTGTTTTCACCATTCCTTTTCTAAAATTAGTAAATCAAACCGACTACGCCTGCTGTTAAGAAGCTGACAAGAGTTGCACCGAATAACAGCTTTAATCCAAAGCGTGCGACAACATTCCCTTGCTTTTCGTTTAAGCCTTTGACTGCTCCAGCAATGATACCGATAGAAGAGAAGTTCGCAAATGACACTAGGAATACAGAAATGATCGCTTCTGTACGAGCAGTGAAATGCAGACCATCCCCAGATAGAGCAAGCATCGCTACAAATTCGTTAGATACCATTTTGGTTGCCATAATGCTTCCTGCTTGTACCGCTTCGCTCCAAGGTACACCAACAAGGAACGCAAATGGAGCAAAGACATATCCAAGTACTTCTTGGAAAGAAACACCGATAACAGCTGTAAAGATACCATTAATCATCGCAATTAATGCAACGAATCCAATGAGCATTGCAGCAACAACAATCGCTACTTTGAAACCATCCATAATGTATTCGCCAAGCATTTCGAAGAAGGATTGTCTTTCTTCTTCGACGACTTCAAGCATGTCCTCGTCCTGAGACACTTCATATGGATTGATGATAGACGCGATAATAAATCCACCAAATAGGTTCAGCACAAGTGCTGTAACCACGTACTCTGGTTTAATCATTTGCATGTACGCACCAACAATCGACATCGATACCGTCGACATTGCAGATGCACATAATGTATAAAGACGCTGCTGAGGTAATAATCCAAGCTGTTTCTTAATAGAAATAAAAACTTCTGATTGACCTAAAATCGCAGACGCTACTGCGTTATAAGATTCTAGTTTCCCCATACCGTTTACTTTACTAAGCAAATATCCGATTCCGCGTACGATAAGCGGAAGGATACGCCAATGCTGCAGGATACCGATTAACGCCGAAATAAAGACGATCGGCAGTAAGACGTTGATGAAGAAAGTGGATGCTTTATCATTCATTAACCCGCCAAATACGAAGTTGATTCCTTCTCCGGCATAGCCTAGAAGCATTTGGAATCCTTTTGCAAAGCCTCCAACTAGGAAGTTCCCAACACCTGTATTGAGCAGAATATAACCTAAAATAAATTGCAGTACAATCATGACAATTACTGGGCGGAATTTCACTCGTTTTTTCCCGTTACTAGCTAGCCACGCAATGGCGATAATTACCAGCAAACCGATGATACCAATCACGTATTTCATGTTTTTCCTCCTTGAATGAATTCGTTTACATTAATGCGCTTGTATAGAACAAACCCTATTTCGCAAACAAATTGCGGAAGAAATTCCCAGAAATGAGATCCTTCCGCATATGACTTTTTCATCATTTATGAGTCATGAATGTTATCCTACCATAGGATTGTATGAATTAATAGTCTTTCGAAGGAGCTGATTGATCCCCTTTGATAATGGAAACGCCTGCACTCGCACCAATACGGGTAGCGCCTGCAGCTATCATTGCCTCAACGTCTTCTTTTGTTCTCACACCACCTGATGCTTTCACACCGATGTCAGGTCCTACTGTTTTACGCATTAATGCGACATCTTCAGGGGTTGCGCCTCCTGTACTAAAGCCAGTTGATGTTTTCACAAAATCCGCTCCGGCTTTTACTGAAAGCTCACAAGCTTTGACTTTCTCTTCATCTGTGAGTAGGCACGCTTCAATAATGA
Source organism: Bacillus safensis (assembly GCA_030159235.1). GTDB lineage: Bacteria > Bacillota > Bacilli > Bacillales > Bacillaceae > Bacillus > Bacillus safensis_B. The sequence goes on from BSBG01000001.1 coordinate 661,754, forward strand.
CTTTCACAAGTGCCTTCCCTTTTGCTACGTCTACAACTGCACGAATATCTTGCTCAACGACATCATATTCGCCGTCTTTCAGTGCCGCAACATTGATAACCGTATCCACTTCTGTCGCTCCATTTTCAATCGCATTCTTTGCTTCGAATGCTTTCACTTCTGTTGTGTTTGCACCTAACGGGAAACCGATGACTGTACAAACATCAACGCCTGTCCCAGCTAGTTCTTTCGCTGCAAGTGACACCCATGTTGGATTTACGCAAACAGATGAAAACTGATGAGTCTTTGCTTCTTCAAGTAACTGCAGAATAGCAGCTCTAGATGTATCTGGTTTTAGTGCTGTATGATCAATAAGATTTGCTATCGTCATGCTTACACTTCCTTTTAATTATGATACTTTCATCATATATGACGAATGAACAATTGTAAACATAGTTATGAAATTTTGTTCATCTATTTTGTGACATTTAAAAGAGCCCTTGCTGTGTGCTGGTCAATTACTAATACGTTTGCATATTTTCCCCTAAGTGCTCCGTGGATAGAAGCAACTTTGCGATGTCCGCCAGCGACAAGAATAGAGCGTTCTTTTGTTCTTAAATCATCAAGTTCCACGCCGATTGTGCGATTGTTAATCGCTTCACTGCAAATGCGTCCATCTTGATCATAAAAGCGTGAGCAAATGTCTCCGACACTGGTTGCCTTGAGCAATGCTTTTTCTTCTTCACGGAAATAACCGAGCCTAAACAAAAGTGCCTCGTCTCTTACCGTTCCAACAGTAAACACAGCAATATTCGCCTGTTTACCCATTTCAATAATTCGCTGAATATGTCTGTCCTGCTCAACCATCTCCTTGACAGCAGCACTATCAAATACGACAGGTAGCGGTAAATAGCGTGGTGCCGTTTGAAAAGCCTCAGCAAACAGCTGGATGGTTTCCGCAGAATATGTATTCACATGAGAGTGGCTGATCCCTCCCTTAAGCTGGACAACCTCTACACCTTTGACCTGTTTAGGATGCATCTTTTGTGCAATTTGATACATGGTGGTTCCCCAGCTCACGCCAACGATATCACCGTCTTTCACTGTGTCTTGCAAGTAATCTGCACCAAATCTGCTCAAATAATCAGTGATGGTTGGATAGTCGTCCTTTGGCGAAAACACGACATGAGCTTCGAGCAGATCATATTTTTCCTTGAGCAATGAAGACAGTTCATTTAAATCCTCAAAGGGGTCCATCACCGTAATCTGGACATATCCCTTCTCCTTCGCATATTGAAGCAGCCGAGACACAGTTGGTCTCGACACGTCGAGCTGCTTGGCAATTTCCTGCTGGCTGTAATCAGACAAATAATAAAGCCTTGCCGCTTCAATACTCAGCTGTTGTTTCTCCCGATCCATTCGTACGCCTCCTTTTTTCCTTCTATCATAACAAATTGTTCAGATCATTTTGCACAAATGTTCATTTAAAGAAAATCGTATAGGCGGCATGGAAGGTTTCATTCTTCTCTAAAGTTTGAATACCGAACTTCTCTTTATACTGCCCATTCGTCCCTTCCATATCAGCGATGCCATACCAAGGCTCAATACATACAAACGGTGCCATCGTTCCTTTTTCTTGATCATAAGGCGACCAAATGCCCACGAATGGAAAGTCAGTGAGATCGACCTCAACCCCGTGACCTGCCCTGGAAGTCAACGATACTCGATTGATATGGCTAAAGATCATCGCATCATGTTGAAAAAGCTCTGGCCTAAGCTGAATCGGATCAAGCTGAATACCTTCTCCTTTCTCCCTCACAAGTGAATTCCGCAGTTCATATTGCACAGGGAGCTGTTCAGTGGAAGGTGTCAATTTCAGTGAATAATCTACTGTTTGCTCACCTTCAACAAGAGGGACATGAAATGCTGGGTGCCCTCCAATGGAGAAATACATCGTGTCTTCTCCGTCATAATCAATTTCCCAGGAAATCTTCAGCCCATTTTCAAGCAATTCATAACGAATACGGGCGGTAAATTCATAAGGATACTGCTCAATATGGCGGCCTTTTGATTCATATTGAAAGGTCACGGCATGTTTGGTTTCCTCATACAAATCAAAATCAACATCACGCAAAAAGCCATGCTGCGTGAGCTCATAGGTTTGATCGTCAATTTTGTATTGATCATTCATTAATCGCCCAACAATCGGAAATAAAACAGGCGACACCCTGCCCCAATAAGCAGGATCACCTGACCACATATAGTGACGACCGCTTTTCTTGTCAAGCACCTCCCTGACTTCCGCTCCCTTTTCATGAATCTGAACCGATAACTGATCGTTTTCAATTGTTTTCATTCAACGCATCCCCTTTCCTTCTTCTTTTATTATGACAGGGATTTTGGTTTTGAGTATCAAATTTGACATCCCTCAGCTCATCAATTCTTTTCTTCATTTAAAAAAAATTTAAAAAAGACAGAAATTCGCCAACAAAATGTGATGCTGATTCGTCTATTCTTATATAAAATAAAAGAATCGTTAATCTTTTGAATAAACAACAAAAAGAAGCGTTTGACATTGATGGGGGATTCATTTTCATGAACAGCAAGGAAAATCGTTTACGTTATATTTTAGGATTAGATGGGCTAAGAGCCGTTGCTGTAATGGCGGTCATTGCTTACCACTTACATATCGGACCTGCAAGCGGCGGGTTTCTTGGCGTTGATTTGTTTTTTGTCATTTCTGGTTACTTGATTACGACGATCTTGTTACATAAGCAGGATTTAGGCTATCAAGAGCTTTTGCCATTTTGGATGGGCAGGATCAGAAGGCTTCTTCCAGCTGCTTACGTCATGATTTTTTTAACTGTCAGCTGGTGTGCGGTTGCTGGTTCAAACGCATTATTGTCAATTCGTGGCGATGCCATATCGTCCTTTTTTTATGTCAGTAACTGGTGGTACATTTTTCATCAGCTGTCATATTTCGATAGCTTCAACGCCATATCTCCACTGAAAAATTTGTGGTCTTTGGCGATAGAAGAGCAATTTTATATCATTTGGCCGGTTCTGTTGATTGCAGGACTGAAATGGGTAAAAAATAAAGCCCATCTGCCTGTAATCACCTTCGGCCTTGCGCTTGTCTCCGCCTTATGGATGGCGATTCTTTATTCACCAGAAACAGATCCAAGCAGGGTTTATTACGGAACCGATACTCGTGCATTTGCGCTCCTGATTGGGTGCAGTCTAGCCTTTGTATGGCCTATGCAAAGACTGTCCAGCAAAAAGCTGCTACCTGCTGGCAGACGTATTTTACATATCGCCGGATTTGGTTCATTTGCGGTTTTTATCCTATGTGTTTATGCAGTTGACGAATTTGACGGCTTTCTCTATCAAGGTGGTATGCTTTTATTCTGTCTAAATGCAGCGATCTTACTTGCATGCGTCTGCCACCCTGCAAGTCTTATTGGAAAATGGCTGTCCTTCCAGCCGCTTGTCTGGCTTGGAAAGCGGTCTTATGGTATTTACCTTTGGCATTATCCCATTATCGTACTGACCACACCAGTCATTGAAATTGGACAGCCTTCCATAGGGCGAGTCACAATACAGCTCATCGCCATTTTACTGATTGCAGAGGCTTCCTATCGCTTCATTGAACAGCCGATTCGAAAGCTTGGCTTTAGACAATATTTTTCCTCTTGGTCTATTTGGAAGACAGGAATCAAACAATGGTCTACGTCCAATAAAGTGTTTCTTGGGATTGCCGCAGTTCTTTTGATTTTATTTACCATTGGCATGTCCAGCTCGTCCCATACGTCTCCGAAGGCGAAAGAAGTGACACAGATTAAGACAGTTCCAAAAAAGGCTGGGGATGCTTCTGAAGAAAAAACGGAGAAAAAGAAAGACAAACACGAGAAAAAAGCAGCAGATCCTAAACAATTTCACCAGGTACTTGCCATTGGTGATTCTGTCATGCTGGATATTGCGCCTCATCTCGAAAAGGTATATAAACAAATCACCATTGATGCAAGGATTGGCAGACAAATGAACGAAGCCATCAGCATCGCTCCTCAATATACTTCATTCAACAAGGCTGATGCGGCTGTCATTATTGAGCTGGGCACAAATGGGTATTTTACTGAGGGCACTTTAACATCATTGATTCAGCACTTTTCAAACGCACACATTTTTCTTGTCAATACAAGAGTTCCTCGATCGTGGGAAAATGATGTAAATGCAGTGATTCAGCGAGTAGCCAAGCAATATGATCATGTAACCTTAGTCGATTGGCATTCAGCCGCTACAGAACAGCCATCCTATTTTCAGCCAGATGGTGTCCACCTTTCAACAAAGGGATCTAACACATTAACACAGCTCATCACAGCGAGCATTAAGAAAAAAGGAGATGTGTCGTCGTCATCATGAATGCTAGTCTGAGTTTATTGACAAAGGGCTAAAATGATTTTTATTTTAGCCCTTTGTCTTCTTTTATGCCGTCAAAAGGCTGGCTCTCACCGCTAATGCCTGCTCTTCCTTCGTTTTTTGATCCACCAACGCAAAATGACCGTTCTCATATGCTAGTGAAAATAATTCTTCGATATGAAAAATACCTGGCTGAAACCGTCTGCTCAATAAATGCAGGGCCGCAGCACAGGCGACTTGAGCTGTTGCTTGAGACTCGTCGTTCCCTTTTATTCCAAGCGCTGCATGATGAACTTTTTTCCCATCCGTCCCTGTCGCTTCCACATTGACTGCATATTGATCTGTTCCCACTTGAGAAGATTGAATCATTGAAATGGCTCGCTCCTTCATCTTCGGTAAAGTGAGGAACGACGTCATTCCAAGGCTCCTTGTGAAGGCCAATGCCCCCGTCGCTATACGTGAATCAAAACAAAGCCTTGTCGTCACAGAGGGCACATGAAGTGTTGAAGGTAATGTCTGTTGATCAGAAAAGGGGAATCGATAGGCATACCGCTTTCCAAGTTGTCCGCCAAAGTCGACCAGTTTGCCTCCTGTAAAGCTTTTCACTCTTTTTCGCTGATGATGCTCGGTGAGTTCATAATCCGTATGGACATGATCAATGGTCCATTCAATGGCGGCTTTTCCATGCTGATCGCCCATCCCAAGCATAATCCCAATATCGATTTGATCGACTGAAGAGAGCATAGATGCCGTTTTTGCCGCCAATAAATTCGTAAGGCCAGGCGCAAGCCCTACACTAAGCAAAGCCGTTCCACTCATGTGCTGCTGATCCAGATTTGCCACCTGCTCCATATACGCTCCCTTTGCAGAAATATCAATATAATCAATGCCTGACTGCAAACATGTTTCTGCAAATGAAGGGTCTTCTTGATCAAGACACATGATCACCAGCCTTGTTTCATCCATCCAGTCAGAATTTAACGGCTGACTAACATCTAATTGGTAAGGACGAACTCTTCCTTTTGTCTGCTGTGAAAATTGTTCAGCCTTCTCATAGCTTCTGCCTGCCGCCACAATTTGCCCAGGGTACACTTCACTTAACTGAAGACATATTTGCTGTCCGACATGTCCATAGCCGCCAATCACCATGACCTGTGATCTCATCTCTCATCCGCCTCTCTACGACCTCGCTTGCAAACAAGCCCTTTGATCATTCCTGCCTGAAAATAAGGTCTGATGTCTTTAAACCCCGCCTCAATTAAATGTCCCCTTATCTCCTCCTCAGGCACAGGATGTGTCGCACGTCCCAGCCTGTCTTTAAAGGACGAAAACACTTCTTTTTCTAAACCTTGCCGCTGCATGAAAAGAGACAGCATATGAAGCTCCTGCTGAAATGCGCGGGACTTCATGTCACCTTGTATAAAAGCCAGCACAAGAGGTGCTCCTGGGCGAAGCCGGCGTGCAATCTCCTGTAAAAATGGCAGCCGATTTTCTACAAAATGAATCACGAGCAGGCTCACCGCTGCATCGTAAACAGCTTCAGGAGACACCTTGTTTAATGCGGTCTCATACCAAGTGACGCGCGCCTCCATACGAAGCTGTGCAACCCGCCGTCTTGCCATATCCAGCATAGAAGCTGATGGATCGACTCCTGTGATAAGCCAGTCTTCTTTTCTTTGAAGCATGTTGATGATCTCCTCGCCCCCACCCGCTCCGACCGTTAGAATACGAGAGTCCGCTTCCTTTACTTCAGTTTCTAATACATCTACTGTCAACTCATGCAAAAGATAATAGCCGGGTACCTTATGTGAAATTGTTGCTCTGTATGATTCAGCAACAGGATCGTGCCAATGCTGCTTTCCTTTCATGTGATTCTCCTCCAGTTCCTTTCCGCTTTCCATCGTTTCCTGTACACTAACGATATGACATCTTTATTGTAAAAAGAGATGCTAGAAAAAACGATCCCTAAAAGTGGGGATTTTTGAGGAGGAGATCATGTGATGAATCCAGCCACTCATTTTCAGCAGCTGAGACAACATATTCGGGACGAACTTGCTGCCGTCCTTGATTTTGACGCCGCCTGTATCACGACCATTGATCCAGCCACTCTCCTCTCGACAGGTTCCTTCACAGATGAACCGATTGAAGAAATTCATAACCAGCTCTTTCAAAATGAATTTTTAAAAAAGGACGTGCATCAGCATGAATCTCTAGCCAAGGGCCCTATTCATGCTGCGAGCCTGATCCAAAGCGGAGAATCTCTCAATAGCGAGCGATATCAGCATATTCTGTTACCTAAAGGATGGTGTGATGAATTGCGGGCAGCCCTTGTGATTCAAGGTGAATGCTGGGGGATCGCCAGCCTTTATCGTCAAAAGGGCAAGGAACCTTTTGAGGAACGAGATATACAAGCGGTCATTGAGCAAACACCGGCACTTGCAGCCAAGTTGAGAGATGAGCTTTTCAAAAAAAGAGAAACTGAAGAGAATGACGAGGCGGAGCAGCAAGGATTTATCATTCTTTCAACTCATTACACGCTTCTTTATGGAAATGAGACTGGGCTTCATTGGCTTCGTACATTTCAGGCCTTTGAGCAAATCCATGACCATGCCGTCATGCCACGCCCGTTCAGAGCATTAGGTGCTAAACTTTTATACGGCGGCAGCGACCAAACAGCAGCAAGCATGACAAGAATGCCTACGGGACTTTTTCTCTCCCTTCAAGCCTTTCGATTAGCGCAGGCAGACGGGCAGGAAGGGGCTGTCATGATTCACATCAAACGAGCCCAAACCAACGATATTCTTCCGTATGCGGCGAAAACGTACAGGCTGACAGAAAGAGAGATGAACGTCCTCGACTGCTTATTAAAGGGACAGTCTACAAAGGAAATTGCCAGTACACTATTTATTTCAACCCATACCGTCCATGATCATGTGAAAGCGATGCTGCAAAAGACGAATTTAAGCAGTAGGCGTATGCTTGTTTACTTTTTCTCCAATATATAAAAAAGCGGCTACCGTATTGGCAGACCGCTTTTTTCTTATTTTCCTATGACCAGCTCATGCAGAACATGTGCTACTCCGGCTTCATTATTAGATTTTGTGACAACATCTGCTACTGCTTTGACATCATCAATGGCATTTCCCATAGCGACGCCACAGCCCGCAAACTCTAGCATTGATACGTCGTTCCCATTGTCACCAATGGCCATGATTTCTTCACGAGCAATTCCCAGCTCCTTAGCTAGAAGCTTCACGGCATTTCCTTTGCTCACATCAGGATGCAGAATTTCTAGGAAAAAATCTGTACTTTTCACCATCATGTACTTTTCCTTCACTTCAGAAGGGATGGCTTGTATCGTCTTTTCCAAACGTTCTGGCTGATCAATATACATCATCTTCGGAAGTCTCATGGATGAATCCGCCTCTTCAACAGGTAAATATTTAAGCGGCAGCTTTGTTAAATAGGCTTCATGCACTGTGTATTGACTAATATCGCGATTCGGTGTGTACAAATTGGCTGAATCGAAATAATGCATCGGCGTATCAAGCTGACGGCTCAATTCATATAAAGATGTCAAGTCATCATAGGATAACGTCAGCTCTGACACCACTTCATTTGTATGGCTGTTTTGAACAAGCGCCCCATTATAGGCGATCACATAATCTCCCTCTTGATCAAGCTGAAGCTCAGCTAAATAGCGATTCACCCCGCCAATTGGCCGGCCTGTACATAAAACAATTTTTATCCCTGCTGCTTTTGCCTGTTGAATGGCTTCAGACACTTCATCCGGCACCATATGTTGATCATTTAATAATGTACCATCCATATCAATTGCGACTAATTTATACATTCACTGGTCCCCTTTTCTCAGCAAAAACGTGCTGTCACTATTTTGAGTCATCGTTTATATGATGACAGGTTATTTCATTACCATTTACCTATTTTAGCCTATCGTTTTTTCTTCACGCTGTCTACTTGTTCATATCTGTAACAAATATCACATGTGTCTACACTATTATAACGTATTCTAATATCCCTGCTTCCATTGTGCTGATCTCACATTTAAACATGTAAAATGGAACAATTGTTCACTATAGAATATTTTGAAACTAGCAAATCTAGTTGTATGATAGATAGAAAAGAAAGGAGTTGAAGGAAATGATTACGTTTACTAGAGGTAAATTGTCAAAAATGTCTGGTGTACATATTGAAACCATTCGTTTTTACGAAAATGAGGGTGTGCTCCCCGAACCAAAGAGAGCACATAACGGCTATCGTTTATATAATAAAAATTATATCCTTATGCTTTCTTTTATCACAGAAGCGAGAAAGCTAGATTTCTCACTTAAAGAAATTCGCGAAATTATCAAATCATTATTTGAAAAACAGTCAAAAATAGAGGCTGAACAGCTACTAGAACAAAAAATCCAAGATATTCAACACTCCATTCATGAGTTAAAAAAGAGGAAGGCTGCCATTCAATTGTTAACACAGCAAACATTGGCTAACATTAGCTAACTGTAAGGGCCGCCATAGGTGTCCCGGTGTTTGTCACTGGCACCTCTCCGCCCATGTATCAAGTACACGTTCAATGAAGACATCAGTTATACTAGATGATAGGAAACGAGTGGAAGGGGTTTTGAAGAATGAACATTGCAACCATCGGAACAGGTGTGATTGTGGAAGGTTTCTTGCAAGCAATTGAACAGCTCGACGGTGCTTCTTGCCACGCTGTCTATTCAAGAAAGGAAGCAACGGCAAAGAAGCTTGCAGACCAATTTGGGGTGCAGACAATTTATACGGATCTAACCGCTATGCTAGAAGATCCTCACATAGAAGCCGTTTACATCGCATCGCCGAATCGTTTACATAGCGAGCATGCCACGGCTGCATTGAACAACGGAAAACATGTGATATGCGAAAAGCCTTTCACCTCTAATGTGAAAGAGCTGGAAGCCTTAATCGCTCTTGCAAAGGAAAAGCAGCTGCTCTTATTTGAAGCCATTACAACCGTCCATATGCCAAACTATCATTTAATCAAAAAGCACCTTCATCAATTAGGTCAAATCAAGCTGGTCCAATGCAACTATAGTCAATATTCAAGTAAATATAACCAGCTACTAGCCGGCGAAACGCCAAATGTCTTTAACCCTGAGTTCTCTGGAGGAGCGCTGATGGATATTAATATTTATAATGTCCATTTCATCATGAATCTTTTTGGATCACCGGAGCAGGTCCGTTACCAAGCAAACCGTCATCCAAACGGCATTGACACATCTGGTGTTTTGACATTCACTTACAATGATTTTATTGCGACAAGTGTCGGCAGTAAGGATACAAGCAGCATGAATTTTGCATTGATTCAGGGAGAAAAAGGCTTCATTCATGTAAAAAATGGGGCGAATGGCTGTGAAGAAGTGCTGCTGCATGTTGATGACAGGGTCATCTCACTCAATGCACAAACGAATCCAAACCGTCTGTTTTATGAAGCAGAAGCTTTCCAACAGATTATTGAAACAGAAAATCATGAACAGTGCTATGCCCTGCTGGATGAAAGTCTCTCTGTGATGAAAGTCCTTGACGCTGCAAGAAAAGATGCAGGTATTGTCTTCCCAGCAGATCAATTTTAATGAAAAAAACCGCCTTCTACGGGGGCGGTTTTTGACAATTAAATGCTCTTTGAAAATGCCACAAGACGCTGAGACATGTGATTCACTTCATCGACTGCAGCATTCACCTGCTCTGTTAAAGCAGCCTGTGTTTGCGTAAGAGCTGTCATATTCGAGATATTATCAAGAATTTCATCAATTTGTGTTTTCATATCCGTTAAACTAGATTCGATATTTTCCGTTGCATTGGCACTATGCAGCGCGAGTTTTCGTACTTCATCTGCAACGACAGAGAAACCACGTCCCTGTTCACCTGCTCTAGCCGCTTCAATCGCTGCATTTAGACCAAGCAGGTTCGTTTGATTCGCCACTTCTTTGATTAAGTCAGAAATATTTTTCGTCTCATCTGCACTATTTTTTGCTAAGTGTGCGGCAGACGTTGACTGCTCTTGAGCGACAGCCAGCTCCTGTGCTTGATTTGTCACAGAGCTAATGCCCGATACCATCTCGCTAATTGAGCTTGAAAGCTGTTCTACTTGTGACGCCATTTCATTCGCTGTTTCCTCTTTGTTTCTTTCTAACGTGATGTCACGAATGGTTCCTGCGACACGAAGAGCGACACCTTTTTCATCACGAATGGTTTCACCACCCGCATGATACCAGCGGTACTCACCATTTTTACTTTGTAATCTAAAATTATCATCAAGTGGTGTACGTCCAGAGTGGTCATTTACATGACCTAAAAAGGTTTTAACAGCATTTTCTTGATCCTCAGGATGCAAGCGGTCGATCCAGCTGCCCAGAACACTCGGGAAATCTTTTTCATCCGTAAAGCCAAGCGTATTTCTGAACTGTGGAGACCACCAGACTTGGCTATTTGGATGGTCTGGATCGCCGTCTTCTAAGATAATGTCCCAAGGAGCTTCGACAAGAGCACGATTAATCAAGTCATATCTTGTCACTAAGGCTTGCAGCTCTTCTTCTTGCAATTTCTGATCATGAATATCAAAAATAGCTCCCGCCACACGAAGAGGAGCACCATTTCGATCACGAATGGTCATTCCATTTCCTTTGAACCAGCGATAATCACCGTTTTTCAACTTTAAGCGAAATTCGTCCTCATAAGGCGTACGACCAGAATGATCCGTTAAATGCGCAGAGAATGCATTTAATGCAGACTCTTGATCTTCTGGGTGAATACGAGATGCCCAGCTATCTAAGAGATTCGGAAAATCGTGCTCATTTTGAAAGCCGAGCATTTTGCGGAAATTATCCGTCCATGTCAATTCATTTTTTGGATTGACTGGATCTCCAGCGATAACGATCATATCCCATAAGCCAACTTGAATGGCTTTTGTCACTAAATCCATCCGCATTTGAATATGTTCATTGGCTTCCTGCATCTTTTGCAAAGCTTCATTAATTTGTGCCACTGCTTCTATCGTTTGGCTAGAAGAGAATGTAGCAGTATCTAATCTTGCTGAAAAATCTCCTTTTTCGATTCTTTCTACTAATTGGCTGCTTTCACTTAGAAGGGTTCCAGCCGATGAATCATTTGCTTTTCGCTTAAACATTTTTCATAGCTCCTTTCAACTCTAATGATTTTGAAATATTTTACAGTTATAAACAATTCTTTATTAGGACTTTAGTAATACAAAAGATATATCGACAAAAACTGCAAATTGTTTATGTCAGAATGAAGGCAAATGTTGATTTTTTCTTGAAGTTTCATATGTTGGATTTGGATGAAGGAAGTGTTTTATGGAGATATGTGGTTAAATTGATAAAATCAACCGGCTATTTTGTCTGAAAAATCTCTTTTTTTATATTGACACTGACGTCTTGAAAAAAGAAAATGGAACATAAGCATTTTTAAAAAAGGAGAACGTCATGAGCGCGAATCAGGAGCAACAAGAATTAAAAAAGCTTTTATCACCACGTCACATTCGCATGATTGCAATGGGCGGGGTCATCGGTACAGGAATCTTTAAAGGAAGTGCCGATACAATTGGTTTAGCAGGTCCTGGGGTGATCTTTTCCTATGTATTTGCCGGATTGCTGCTGCTCATCGTTATGGCAGCATTAGCCGAAATGGCCATTGTCTATCCGGGGAATAATCTTCGCGACCTTATACAGATTGCGCTTGGTCAACGTTTTTCATTTGTCGTCGGCTGGGTTTACTGTTTTATGTGGCTCACTGTGTGTGTCATCGAAATTATTGCAGCAGGCAGTTTGCTTCAATACTGGTTGCCGAACGTGCCGCTATGGTCACTATGTTTACTTTGCTCACTCTTAGTCATCGGAATTAACTTAAATAATGTAAAATACTTTGGTGAAATTGAGTTTTGGTTCGCTGGAATGAAGATTTTCGTTATTATTGTGTTTATTATTCTCGGTGCAGCCTTATTATTTGGGATCATTCCAAACGAACAAAGCACACCAGCACTCACCAACTATCAAAACTTCGTCCCGAACGGATGGGGTGCGATCTTTGCATCACTTTTAGTGGTTATTTTCTCTTATGGGGGCTCTGAATTGATTGGGCTGACCATTACAGAAACGAAGGATGCAGAAAAGGTCTTGCCTGGTGTTGTCAAAAGTATGATGTGGCGGATTATCTTATTTTACACATTGCCAATTTTGATCATCTGCGGACTCATTCCTTGGAATCAAATTGATCCAAATAACAGTCCGTTTGTCCAAGTCTTCTCTGCTGCTGGTATGCAAGGCGCCTCTCATTTCATTAACTTTGTATTGATTACTGCCGTTTTATCTGCGGCCAATTCTGGTATTTATGGAACAACGAGAATGATTCATTCTCTGTCTAAATCAGATGGCGGTCCGAAAAAGCTGGCACAGGTCAACAAAAGAGGCGTACCGATTTTGAGTTTATGGGTCACTGTTCTGTTTCTTCTCATCGGAACATTTTTCGCTTACTTATATCCAGAGCAAATTTTCAGCTATATGCTGGCTATTCCCGGCTTTGCTGTTTCACTTATTTGGATCAGCATTTGCGCGGCACATCTGAAGCTCCGTCCAAAATATCCACAGGAGCCGTATTTCAAGGTGTGGCTGTTTCCGTATTTGACTTTATTTGCAGGTCTTGTACTCAGTTTGAGCTTTGTTTTGTTCCTATTCAGACAAGAAAACCTGCCTAGCTCAATCATTAGTATTGGTTTCTTAGTCGCTGCCATCATTGCTTCATTCTTAATGAAAAAGAAGGCTTAAATGCCAAAACCCACCGAAATGGCGGGTTTTTTTATTGACATTGCATGAGCATTGATGCGAGATTTAACAACGCGTCAAACTGCTTTAACTTCAAAATCAACCGATGCTTTTGGTATGCCGTTAATGATGATCGTTAAAGTATGCGTTCCCTCATAGTGCTTTCTTGTCGTCATATTTTGAAAGGACTGTGATCTGACAAATTCTCTATGTAACGCTGAACCTGTTTCAAACTCTGTGATTTTAAAAACCTTTTGGCTGCGATTACCCCGAGCTTTGACATAGTCTATGGCATATTCTACACGCAGTTTTAGCGGCTTATCGGCCTGAAGAGTAAATTGAAAGGTCATTTTCTCTCCAATACAAATGGGGTCTTGCACTACCTTTAAATCCGTTACTTGAACGGATGGATCGTCTCCATAGCCAAACAAAGCCATGATATCTGGATCACCTTTTTTAAGCAGGGTACGGGAAGCATGTTTGACAATCCAGTTGGTATGTTCATTAGTTCCATACCAATTTTCAACCGTCTTCTTCATCAGTTCAGGCTGAATCGTAGAGATATCATTTAGATGATTCGCTACACTTTTTTGCACATACTGTGCCGTATCCGACTTCAAATTTTCCAAAATAGGCAACGTAACTGAAGGGTTTTTTTTAAGCGCAGGAACAGTTAACCCCCACGGCAACCGTGGTCTGCATCCTTCACTAGCAAGCCGCCTAATGTGCTCATTTTGATGCTGTGACCATACGAGCATTTGCGCCAGCATTTTATCTTGATCCTGAATTAGAAAAGTCCGAACTGCAAATTCAGAACTGGAAAAAGGCGTAAAGAATTCGAGCGCCTTGATCGAGATGTCCCAATGTGCAAGACCGTACGTTTCAACGTAGTCTGGAAATACGAGCGCACTAAGTCCTGAAAAATGCGGAGCTGCCTGACGCAGCACATCGATTGCCTGTTCATAATCCGCAGGCAGACAGGCATGCATTGATTCAGTGACTCTTCTCATTCGTCCTTTTAACTCAAGCTGCTGCCAATCCTCTTGTAGCACGTGCTGCTGAAATGCACCAGCATCAAATCCAGTCGACGCTTGTGCAAGTTTCTCCGCTAATTCTTGAATAAATTTCTCATGATAAACATGTTTTAATGGTTCGATCGTGTCCGCCTCCCACTTCTCAATATCTTCATTTTACCCCAATCTGAATAAAGTGGTATCACCACACGCAAAAACAGCCCAATTCCGTAGAACGGGGCTGTTACTTTCGCTATATAAACATATTAATAATCATAATAAATGCAATGGCACTAACAGAGATGATTGTCTCCATGGCCGTCCATGTCAAGAACGTCTCTTTAATGGTCATACCAAAATACTCTTTGATTAGCCAAAAGCCAGAGTCATTGACGTGAGACAGGATCAACGAACCCGCTCCTGTGGCTAACACAAGAAGTTCTCTGCTTACATCCGGCATTGAAGCAGCAATCGGAGCGACAATACCAGCTGCCGTCATCATGGACACCGTAGCAGATCCTGTTGCCACACGAATCACCGCAGCAATCAGCCAGCTAAGCAAAATGGGTGAGATCGGAGAGTGTTTGGCTAAATCTGCAATATAATCACCAACACCCGAATCAATGAGCACATGATTGAAGGCCCCACCTGCTCCAATGACAAGCAGAATCGAAGCGATCGGTCCTAAGCAATCATTACTAAAGGAAAGCACCCGATCACGGCTCATTCCTTGCATAAAACCAAGGCTGAAGAAAGAATACACCGTTGCAATCAGCAGCGCTGTAATTGGATCTCCAATGTACTTGAATATCTGAAACCATAAACTGTCCTCTGGTAAAATAATGTCCGCCAGTGTGGCAAGAAGCATTAAAATCACCGGCACCAATATGGTAAACATCGTATTCGCAAAGCCGGGAAGCTGTCGATCTTCATTTCGTTCAGTAAATTGCTTTCTCAGCAACTCTGGAACTGGTTTATGTATCCGTTTGCCAATCCACTTTCCATAAAGCGGTCCAGCGATGATAGCTGTCGGCAAACCGACAATAATGGAAAAGAAAATGGTTTTCCCCACGTTGGCATGATAGATGCCGACGGCTGCCATGGCTGCTGGATGAGGAGGTACAAGCCCATGCACAACAGACAATCCCGCAATTAAAGAAATGCCAATCGTCACGAGCGAGATACCCGTTTCAATCGCAATCGTAAAGAGTAAAGGAATAAGAAGGACGAATCCGACCTGGAAAAAGACAGGTATTCCCACAATAAAGGCAACAAACATCATTGCCCAATGTACATTTTTCGTCCCAAACCGGCCGATTAATGTGTGAGCGATCCGCTCAGCTCCCCCTGATTCAGCCATCATTTTCCCAAGCATGGTTCCAAGCGCTAGAACAATGGCCAGCAATGATAACGTATTGCCTAATCCCGTTTTAATGGATTGAATGATTTCCTGCAAGTCCATTCCAGTGGCAAAGCCGACTAGCATAGAGGTAATAATTAAACTCACAAACGGATTCAACTTAGCGACCGTAATCAGAATAAGTAAAAGGACAATTGCCGCAATCACGATGAATAATAGCATGCTCTCCCACCTTTTCCCTGATGTTTATCGATTTTGTTTTAATTGCAGCGCACTGATGACATCAAATTCATCCTTCAGTTTGTCATAGAGACGCTCATATAAGTAAAACAGCTCTATGTAAGTTTCATTGTTCTCCATATTTGGTTCATGACGGTCAGAGATCCGAATCCACTCTTGAACCTCTTCTATCTCTTCCATATAACCTAGACTATGAAGTGCGAGGACAGCCGCTCCAAGTGCCGAAGCCTCGAAGCTTTCTGGGACAAGCACTTCTCTTCCCATCGTATCCGCTAAAATCTGCCGCCACAGCGGAGATCGCGCAAATCCGCCCGATGCCCTGACATCCTTTGCTGAACCGGTTAAATCCCTTAAGGCAACACCGATCGAAAAAACACTCATAATGACGCCTTCTAACACAGCTCTAATAAAATGCTCCCGCTTATGCTGAAGACCGATCCCAAAGAAAGTACCTCTCGCATTTGGATTCCAATAAGGCGCACGTTCACCTGTTAAAAATGGCAGAAACAGCAATCCCTCTGAGCCAGCTGGAACTTTTTCTGCAATATCAATCATCAGGTCATAAGGGTCCACACCAAGGCGCTTTGCTACCTCGACCTCTGAAGATCCAAATTCATCCTTTAGCCACCTCAGCATAATTCCGCCATTATTCGTCGGTCCTCCAATCACCCAATGCTTATCTGTCAGCGCATAGCAGAACGTTCTTGATTGTTCATCTGTGATTGGTTTGTCCACGACCGTACGGACTGCACCGCTTGTCCCAATCGTGACTGCGACCTCACCTTTTCCAATTGCGCCCACACCTAAATTCGCTAGAACCCCATCATTCGCACCAACAACAAATGGTGTATCTTCCGCAATGCCCATTCGCAGTGCGATCTCAGGCTGAAGTCCTCTCAGTTGATGCGCCGTCGGGACAAGTTCAGACAATTGGTTGGCTTTAATTCCAGCAATACGAAGCGCCTCTTCATCCCATTGAAGCGTTTCCAAACGAAACATTCCTGTTGCTGAAGCGATTGAATAATCGACCACATGTTGGCCAAAAAAATGATAAAGAATATATTCTTTGATGGAAATAAATTTCGCTGCCTTCTTGAAGACATCAGGTGCCATTTCCTTGAACCACCGTATTTTTGCAAGCGGTGACATTGGATGGATCGGTGTGCCAGTTCTTTTATAAATTTGAAAGCCATCCATGTCCGTAATGATACGTTTCGCTTGTTCTGCACTTCTGTTATCTGCCCAAATGATACTGTTCGTTAACGCCTTGTCATCTTCATCCATTACAATCAAAGAATGCATCGCTGTACTAATGCCGACGCCTATGAGATGTTTTGGATCGAATGCTGCCTTCGTCAACGCACCTCTTACACTCGCAATGACGGCTTCTAATATATGTTCGGGATCCTGTTCAACCCATGCTGGCTGGGGCTGAATGAGATCATAAGGAACTGAATGCTTTGCTATCACTTTCCCCTGTGGCCCAAACAGAACCGCCTTTGTACTAGTTGTTCCAATATCCAAACCAATTACCGCTTGGTTTCCCTCCATCTGTATCACGCCCAATCATTGATTTGAAATCACATTTGTCATTTTGATCTGCCTGTTAAATCCCATTATAGGAATATTTTTTTCGACATTCAACGACCGAAAAGAAAATTTTTTTCGCTTAAAAGCTCACAATCGTTACCACAACAGCATTTTTCACTTATAGAAAAATTTATTTTTGAAATCATTACACCCTTTTTTGTGAAATGGTTTCTCGCATTTGTTTTAAATTTGTTAATGTTTCCTGCTGTCTTAAATGAGCAAGTGCAAAGTATAGTACGTCAATAACAGTAAGCTGAGCAAGCCTTGCAGACATCGCTTCTGTCCGAAAAGCCGTTTCTTGAGTCGATGTATACAATGTGACATCGGCAAGCTGGCTCAATGGAGAGCGCTGATAACTTGTAATACCGATCGTTTTGGCTCCTTTTTCCTTTGCTGTTTTCATCGCATCGAGTAAATCTTTATTACGGCCAGAATGAGATATACCGATCACTGTACTGTGCTGATCAAGAAGACTGGCAGACATCGCTTGAAAATGAGAATCTGTGTGAACAATACAGTTGATGCCTGTCCTCATAAATTTATGAAAAGCGTCTGTTGCAATGAGACCAGACCCACCACTCCCATAAAACTCTAATCGTTTTGTTTCATGAATGATTTGTACGGCTTTTTCTACATCCTCTGGATTCAACAATTGAAAGCTATCCTTTAATGCAGAAATATTTGTTTGAAAAACCTTTTGCATAAAAACGGCCATATCATCCTCAAGACTCATCTCTTCATCTACATAATCAGGCTTTGTTTGATCTATTTCCTGGGCAATAGTAATTTTCAAATCTTGAAAGCCCTCAAATCCAAGCCTTTTACAAAGACGAAAAATGGTTGCCTCTGAGCTCGCTGTCTTTTTGGCAAGCTCTACAATAGACAAATGGATCACATCACTCGGTTCACTCGTGATATGTTCTGCAATTCCTTTCAGCTTTGGCGGCAATCCTCTGCTTGCTGCTCGTATTCTTTCAATACTACTTACACTGACAGAACCCAATTGACTTCACTCCTCCCTTATTCATGTGAACGCATACATTTCCTCATGTTCCCATCTTATAAAAAAGAAGCCTGTTTGCACAGGCTTTTTAGGAATTCATCACCTTAATCAATAAATCAAAAAAGGCTTCCGCATCTACATCCGTACATACTTGGACATTGCGTTTTTTTTCCCATTGATGCTGAAAATCACAGATCATCTGACCATCACAAAACTCACTCTTCGTCTCCACTTCTACGTGAAAAGCCTGTGTGCTCACAAGCTGCTTGTCAATGGCAAGACTTACAGCAAGCGGGTCATGCATGGCACACGCCCACACACCATTTCTCTCAAAATAGCGCTGGCGGTAAATGCTTGTACTTTGTTTGATATAAGCTGTCAACTTTTCATTTTGAATGGCATCGATTCTCTCATCCGTTAACAAGACCTGTCTCGTGACATCCAATCCAACTTGAACCAATGAAGGGAAGCCCGCTTCCAGCACCACTTTCGCTGCTTCTGGGTCTGCATATGTATTAAATTCCGCAACCGGTGTGACGTTCCCCTGTCCCTTCACGACACCACCCATAAAAATGACTTCTTTCACGTGATGAATCAGCCCAGGGCATTTTCGCACCGCAAGGGCTAAATTCGTTAAAGGTCCTGTCAACACAAGCGTGACCTGCCTCGAATACTGCATCACTTGTTCAATGATAAAATCAGGCGCAAAACCAGCATCTGCTTTTTTCTTTGCCTGAACATCCTTTAAAGCACCACCAATCCCATCCTCTCCGTGTACCCGATGTTCATAATGAGGCGATCTTAAAAGGGGTGCAGTTGACCCTTTGATAACAGGAATCTTAACTGCATCAACCAGCTCAAGCACTTTACACGTATTCAATGTAGCCGCATCAACAGACACATTCCCGCATACAGTTGTAATCCCCAAAATATCAAACTGCTGACTTTTCACCGCCAGCAAAATCCCAATCGCATCATCGATTCCAGTATCTACGTCCAAAATCAATTTCTTAGTATTTGGCATGGGTGAAATCTCTCCCTTATCTTAAAGTGTTGTTAGGTGAATGATAGCATGTACCTTTTTCAACTATTGGAAATCATCAGAAGTTGAAGACTTGTGATTACTCCTTTTCTCCAATGTCTTTGAGATATTGTTCACGTTCTTTTTCAGAAAGACTATTTAGAAAATCTTCTTTTACTTGAGGATCAAAGTCATCCCAGTTCTCAAAGCGGTCTGATAAGTCAGGGGAATGACTCATCGAACCTATTTCATTAGATTTGTATATTAATGATGCAGAAAAATGGTATTTATCAGGCTCATTATTTATATATCCATCAACTGTGACATAACCCATAGGGCTTATAGATACATTTTTTTTAAATGTGATGGTTTTGATAAAATTGTGAATATCTTCTTCATGTAAACGTTCTTCAATTTTTGGTTTCATCTTTTCTGCGAATTCTTCTGCTTTTTCTTGATCGCCCTTCTCTTCCACTACATCATCTGACAGACTCTGTTGAATGCACTCTACAATGAACACAGTTACTGAGACAATAACGACCACAATTAATATAGAAAATTTCATTGTATTTCTCATAAAAAATAAAAACTCCTTAATGAACCTTTAATCAATCTACCAATGAAATTGACACAAATAAAAACAGGTAGGTGAGTACCTGCTTTACTCTTTTTCTCCAATATCCTTAAGATACTGTTCACGTTCTTTTTCGGAAAGGCTATTTAGAAAATCTTCTTTCACTTGAGGATCAAAATCATCCCAATTCTCAAAACGATCCCCTAGCTCAGATGAATAACTCATTGAACCAACTTCATTTGATCTGTACTTTAACGAAGCGGAGAAATTGTATTTTTTTGGATCATCATTCACATATCCTCTAACTACAATAAACCCCATTGGACTAACTGTCACTTCATTTTCAAAAGTGATATCCTTTATAAAATGATGTATATCCATTTCATGTAAATCTTTTTCGATTTTTGGCCTCATTTTCTTTGCAAATTCTTCTACCTTATGTTGTTCACTTTTCTCTTTTTCTTGCACGATATTCTTTCCTCCTGAATCATTTGGCTTACTCAGCTTTTTGTTTTGGAAAAATAACGAAGATATTGAAATAATTATAATGATAACCAAAACCATTAAAATCTTTATAGTATTCTTCATTAGTAACAATATCCACCTTTATAAATTTTTAATTATGGGCTGAATCCCCACACTTACAATAGATATTTATCAAACTCTATAATATAATTATTAAGATAAATATTACAGGAGTGACATTTTTGTCTAAAAAAACATCCCAATTTCAACTTAATGATCAAGACTATATTTTAATATCTGAAGAATCCTATAAAATAGAGAATTATAACACGTCCAAAATAATTAAATTAAACGACGGGAAGAAAATCATGTACGTCGTTGATTATAAAGAAACAAAAAAAGGTCTAAATGCACTAACCCTTGTCTCAAGAGAAGATTATCGTATTTCAAACAAAGGCAAAGACCTCACCAAAATCAAAAACGCAGTCATCGCTTACCGTGGTTCTGAACCGATTGGCGCAGGGCAATATAAAGATACCATTAAAAAACATGGAAAAAAAGAGTCAGATGATCTTCTTTCTACCATTTTGACGAAGCTGCCTCCTTTTAGTCGGTCGAAGGCTTCACAGGAAGTGACGACTAAGATGACAACAGGCACAACCACCTATACAAATGAAGTTGTTCAAGATTGGATGGTTTCAGATACAAAGTATCTGATTCAAAATATCCCTTTTGAGCATGGTGCAGAGAATCAAATGATTCAAGCTGATCGGTATGCGAAAGAAATACATAAGAAAATGCCGAATGCCAAGATGTATGTGACTGGTCATTCACTCGGCGGGTCAAATGCTTCCTTTGTTCTTGTCAAAAATGAGTTTATTCAAGGCGGGGTCACATTTGAGAATCCAAATATTTACCCAAATCTATCGGATGGTCTACAGGCAAAAGCATTAAAAGGCGATTACCGCAGTCGATTAACAGAATATATCAATCTCAATGACGGGCTTTCACTTTTAAATCGACATACGACAGAAATCGGTCGAGTGAAAGTGATGTATGATGCCGCTCTCCCTGAAGGCGTCGATTACTCCGAGGACTCCTCAAAAGCCGTCCAATTCATGAAAAACCTCCTCAATCGGGCAATGAGTGTGAATCCTTCACTGGATGCGAATTTATTCCTTGAAGCCCTCGCTGGCAGCCATGGCTTAGATCGTTATACCTTTTCGCCAAATGGCTCCGTTCAAACCATTGATGATATGCTGCGAAAAAACCCTTCTCTCACCACTGCTATGTTACATCAGTTGAGTCAATCGAATGTTCACCCGCATAGTGTGGTGGCAATTTTAATCAAGTCACATGTTCTCATGAACACAGGACGTAAATTCTCGACACTTACCGAGCACAATATGCAGAATATTATTCACAAAATCGAGAAACTCGATGACAAAGTGGATCAATCTGTGGAACGGGTACGCTCAAGGTATAAACAGATTGTTGGCTTTGGTTCGTATGACCAGCTGACAGCTTCAGATGTAGATGCCGTGATTCGTCACTTAAAAACAGAGGGTCTTGAGAATGAGTTCTATTCGGTCAAAAAGTATGATACAGCGATTGATAGCGCTATGAATATGAAAAGGTGGATGGACTCAATATCAGATGATATGAGCGAACTCGGAAAACAATACCACGATGCAGATACAGCCCTGGCGAAGAATATGGGTATTTCTTAAGGAGTACGACAAATGGAATTTTCAAAGAAACAACCAACAGATGCAGATCGTTTTTTGCAAAGAATGACAGATACGCATACAGCAACCTCGGTCTTCTCTCAAACAAACTTTCACACAGAAGAGATGACACCAGCAGAGCTGGCTGCTTTGAAAGCAAAAATCAAAGAAGAACAGAAAACAGCGCTAGCACGAGCCATTCGGCATCAGCTTCAAAATGAATTTGCCGAAGACCGTCAAGAAGCGGAAAAAATTTTAGGTCTAATTGATGAACTTCAGATCAAAGTGTATAAACATCAAAATCGCATCCAAACGCATATGTCAGGTCAAGCAATTGACGCCTTAACAGAGAAAATCGAGCAAAGACTCACATTTGTCGAACTGAAAGAAGATGTTCAAGCCGTCATCGACTCAATTGACATCTAAAACGAACCTTCCATCCGATGAATCTTTTGCCCGCTTCACTCGTATATACTAAAAGAGTGATTTTTGAAAGGAGATCTGTTTGTGGGATATATATTGTTATTTTCGGTTGTGATCGGTCTTGTCCTAACCCTTTTGCTCACACCGCTCAGGTTGATCGTTAGAAAGAAAGGAACAGAACAGCAGGTGCCGCTCATGTGGATTGCAGGCCTTGCTTTGCTGTTTATGATCGGTATTTTTGTTTTCTATTACATCACCAACTTAGATCGCAATCCTTCCTCCCTTTGGCTGATTGGACTTGTTGTGACAGCAGCAGGCGCCTTTATATCAGTGGGATTGGAGCGTAAGGTGAAAGGCGTGTTGTTTCTTATTCTATTGCTGCTCGGCGTTTACATGGCGACAGCTTCTCTCTTCAATGCGAATGAGAAATTCGCTGTCTCCAAAATGGAGCAAAAAGTAGAAATCAAAGCATTTGAAGAAACAGAAACACCTGCTAGTGTACCGCCTCAATTTGCCCGTAATAAAATGAAGAAGTCGTTCGGACAGGTTCCAAACACAAGCTACTACGAGCTTGGCAGCTTGCAAATTCAGAAGGTCAATGGTGAATATGTATACATTGCCCCAGTAGAATTCTCGGACTTCTTTAAATGGATTCGTGCAGGCAGCACACCGGGTTATTTCACATTAAGTGCGACCGACTCATCTGCTAATCCAAAGTTCATGAAGACGGAGATGGTTTATACGCCTTCCTCCTATTTCAACAAAGAAATTGAGCGGCATATTCGTCTCCAGTATCCAGATTTGATTTTCTACGGCGACACCCAGCTGGAAATCAATGATGACGGCAAGCCTTATTACATTCAAACATATGGTGATTTTATCTCTGCCCGAAACGGCTTTAAAGCTTCCGGCGTGGTCGTGGTTGATGCCAAAACGGGTGCAACGAAGAAATATACTCTAGATCAAGTGCCAGCCTTTATCGATGGCGCTGTTTCTCCCGAAGCGGTCAGTCTGCAAAACAGCTATTTCGGCAACTATATTCACGGGTTCTGGAACAGTATGTTTGGAAAGTCAGATGTAAAGCTGCCTTCAGATGAAGGAACAGAAGCCAATGTGAGTCCCGTGTTTGATTCAAAAGGAGATATGTATTACTTCACAGATTTCACAAGTCCGAAAGAGGGCGTTGATTCCATGCTCGGATATGCTTTGACAAATGCCCGGACAGGAAAA
Organism: Bacillus safensis; assembly: GCA_030159235.1. Taxonomy (GTDB): domain Bacteria; phylum Bacillota; class Bacilli; order Bacillales; family Bacillaceae; genus Bacillus; species Bacillus safensis_B. The sequence continues at coordinate 685,632 of BSBG01000001.1, forward strand.
GCTACTTACTATACCGGAAATCTTGAAGAATCCTACATGGATTCTCAGGGCGCTCTGCAAATTATTGAGAAACGATTCATCGAGAAGAAATGGAAAGGGCGCATGCCCATTCTCTATAATTTCTATGGGGAAGCCAGCTGGCTCACACCTGTTCTCGATTCAAATGGATTCCTGCAAAACTACTTTATTGTTTCTGCAGCCAATCCTGAAATCGCTGCGTATGCTTCAACACCAAACGAAGCACTGAGAGCCTATAAAACAGCTCTTCAAAAGGGAGGCGGCACTGTCAACAGTTCATCAAAGCAAGAAAAGAAAGAGGCTGAAGGGAAAGTGAAACGCGTCTATAAAGAAAAGACCGGTGATTATACAACCGTCACCTTCCTCCTTGGCGATGGAAAGAACTACACCATGTCATCTGAAAAAGAGCCCCTTGTCATTTATTTAAAAGAAGGGGATCAGGTCACGATCAAATATACAGATACAAGTGAAATCTTCCTTCCAGTCGATGAAATCAAAATAAAAGGGCTATAAAAAAAGACGTTTCTCCTACTGCGGAGAAGCGTCTTTTCTCTCTTTCTTTAACAATTCAACGAGCAATTCCTTATTTTTATTCCCTCCTGTCATTGGTGACTCGACATAGGAGAATTTCCGTTTAAAGTCCATTCCTCTCACAAAAATAACAGCCAATTCCCCGCCAATGCTGCCTCGCTGGAGGACATATTTAGATAAAACAGAAAGCCCCATTCCATGAATCACAGCTTCTTTTATCGCTTGATTGCTGCTAAATGTCACAAAGGTTCGTGCTTTCAGTCCATTTGACTTTAGGACGTGCTGCAAGTATTCTCCGGTACCTGATCCCTCTTCTCTTGTGACCCAAGTTTCGTTTTGCAGTTGATCAATCGTGACATCCTTTTTCTTAGCAAAAGGATGATCTAACGGCGCCACAATATAAAGCTCGTCCTCTAGAAAAGTTTCTACAGAAAGCTCTTTGTCATTGGTCTGCCCTTCGATCAATCCGATGTCGACATGGAATAAGCGGACATGTCCGGCGATCGCCTCTGTATTATCAATCACCACCTCAATGTCCACATGCGGATAAAGCTGGTGAAATTCCGCCAATATTTGCGGCAGCACGTACTCACCAATAGTGAAACTCGCCCCGATGGTCAGCTTTCCTCTTGCCAGATGATGATGCTCATAAATATCCTGCTTCGCCTGTTCATATAGGCGAATGATTTGTTTTGATCGATGGTACAACATATCCCCTGTTGGTGTAACGGTTAATTGCTTTGGCGAACGATTCAGCAGAACTGTCTGGAATTCCTGCTCTAAGTTCTTAATATGAAGACTGACACTCGGTTGAGAAATCCGTAACTTCTGAGCTGCCTTTGTAAAGTTTTTCTCCTCCACCACTGTCACAAATGTCTTCAGTGCATCGTAATACATCAGTCCCTCTCCTATCAGAAATCTTAATCCAACACCTTACATATATACATCTTACTAATTCCTTTCCAGCGCGTAAAGAACCGTCTAAACGAAAAAAATTTAATAAAAATATTTACTAATTTTTTTAAAGACTCTATACTAAGAGGAGATATTTTCTATAGGAGGTGCTGATTTGGCAGCTAAAATAAAGGACATTGCAGAAAAAGCAGGCTTATCCATTGCGACTGTTTCGCGCGTACTGAACCAAGACCCCAACCTATCTGTCACCAATCAAACACGCGAAAAAGTATATGCCGCCGCAGAAGCTTTGTCCTATCAAAAGAAGACATTCAAACATTCATTAAAAAAAATTGCCTTTCTCTATTGGATGACCGAAAAGGAAGAGCTTGAAGATATTTATTTTAAATCCATTCGTCTAGGCATTGAAGAACTGACCAGTACTCGAAGCTTAAATGTTACCGCTTACAATCCATCTGATGGCCTTCATTCCATTGATCCTGCTACAGAAGGAATCATTGCCATCGGCCGATTTAAAACGTCAGAGCTTGATCAATTATATGCGATCACTCAGCACGTCGTCTTTATTGATACGACACCAGATGAAGACCGTTTTGATTCTGTAAAGCCGAACCTGAAACGAATTGTTCAAAAGATCATCGATTCTTTTATTAAAAAAGAGCACACATCCATTGGGTTCATTGGCGGCACAGACCTTGATCTGAATACAAATGTGCATATTCCAGATATTCGTGAAACGACCTTCCGTGAATACATGATGACTCAAAATATGCTTGATGAACGATTGGTCTATATCGGCCACCACTTCTCAGTCGATGAAGGTTATTCGCTGATGATGAAGGCGATCAGCGAGCTTGGTGATGATCTACCTTCCGCTTTTTGCGTCGCTAGTGACCCTCTTGCCATCGGCTGCTTGCAAGCATTAAATGAGCGCGGTTTTTCTTTGCCAAATCGCGTCAGTGTCTTTAGTATCAACGATATTCATGTGTCTCAATATGTATCACCGCCGCTTACCACATATCATATCCATACGTCATTACTTTGTGAGACAGCGATCGATTTACTTTTAGAAAGACTTGTGGACGGCAGAACCTTACCCAAAACTGTGCTGATTGCCTCTGAGCCTGTTTTTCGGAAAAGCACCATATAAACAAGTGGAAGCCCCTCCCAATGAGAAGGGCTTCTTTTCTCTCTACACAAGTAAAAAATTTTACTTAATAAATTTAATAAAATATGTTTACTTTTTTTACTTAAGTTGATATTCTCACATTAAGAAAGCGTTTTCTTATCATCTGTGAAAAAAGAACGAGAGGGGATTATCAATGAAAAAGGGAAAATGGGCGACATTATCAGCAGTCGTTGGTGCTGCTGTACTTCTGCTTTCAGCATGCGGGCCGGGAGATGACAATTCAAGCGGGGCCCAGCCAGCATCTACAGGTACAAAGACCTTGCTAGTGTGGGAGGATGTCAAAAAGTCTGATGGGATTCAAGACGCTGTCAAAGAATTCGAAAAACAAAGTGATGTGAAAATCAAAGTGGTCGAAAAAGCGTATGCCGACCAAATCGAAGCTCTCCGTCTTGATGGAGCAGCCGGCACAGGCCCAGACGTCATCACGATGCCTCACGATCAAATTGGATCAGCTGTCACTGAGGGGCTATTGCAGGAAATCAAGCCTGATCAAAAAGTGATCAATTCCTTCACAGACGAATCCATTCAATCACAAACGGTAGACGGCAAGCTGTATGGACTTCCTAAATCCGTTGAAACAACCGTGCTTTTCTATAACAAAGACCTTGTCAAAAAGGCACCAACTACACTTGATGGCTGGTATGACCTTTCGAAGAAGCTGACAAAAGACGGAAAATACGGTTTTGTTGCGAAATGGGATGAAATTTACTATGCACAAAGTGTGTTAGGCGGATCAGGGGGCTATATTTTCAAACAGAAAAGCGATGGCTCCTATGATGTGAAGGATATTGGCCTGAACAACGATGGCGCGATTGAAGGCGGAAAGTACATTGAGACATTCTTTAGTGAAGGACTTTTCCCTAAAGGCATCATTGGTGAACAAGGAATCAATGTCCTCAACTCCTTATTCACAGAGAAAAAGGCGGCAGCTGTCATTTCTGGTCCTTGGTCATTTGGCCCATATAAAGAAGCTGGTATTGACTATGGCGTAACAGAGCTGCCAACACTTCCTAATGGAAAGCATATGAGCTCATTCTTAGGTGTAAAGAGTTACAACGTCTCCTCTTATTCTAAAAATAAAGATCTTGCTGAGAAATTTGTTGAGTTTATCACGAATGAAAAAAATTCGAAGAAGCGATTTGAAGTGACAGAGGAAATTCCACCAGTGAAAAAGCTGATGAAAGATCCAGTCATTACAGAAAACGCCAATGCGGATGCTGTTTCAAAACAAACGAAATATGCCACGCTGACACCGAACAACCCTGAAATGGCAGAGGTGTGGAAGCCGATTGACAGCGCATTAGGTCTCATTGCAACCGGCCGAACAGATGTGAAAAAGGCATTTGATGATGCGGTCAATCAAATTGACTCTCAAATTAAAGCAAATCACTCTAAATAATCATCAAACGCGGGTAGGCTTTAAGTCTAACAAGCTGCCCGTATTTGATCTAATTTCATATGAAGTAGGTGTTAGACGTGACGGGTAACCTTGAACTAGACCGCACACACACAGTGGAATCAAAGACACACCGGAGACGGGCGCTAATGTTCTCCTTTATACCCGGGATGGGGCAGATTTACAACAAGCAGTACGGCAAAGGGGCAATCTTTTTCCTCTTCGGCGTCTCTTTTATCATCGTATTTTATGATTTATTCAATATTGGCTTTTGGGGACTGTTCACACTTGGTACAATGCTGCCTCGTGACAATTCTGTTTTTCTGTTGGCAAAGGGAATTATTGCGTTGTTAACAGCTGGTTTTGGTATCGGCTTTTACGTACTCATGATACGTGATGCTTTTATGAACGGAAAGAAACGTGATCAAGGGGTTCCGCTTCATTCCATCCGTGCACAATATCATCAGCTCATCGACCAAGGCTTTCCTTACTTAATGAGCACTCCTGCTTTCTTTTTACTTCTATTCTCTGTTGTCTTTCCTATTATGTTTAGTTTTGCACTTGCTTTTACGAACTACGACTTATACCACTCGCCTCCTGCCAATCTGATCGATTGGGTAGGGATCAAGAACTTTCAAAATATCTTTTCTATTGATATTTGGAGAGATACCTTCATTGATGTACTTGGCTGGACTGTCGTATGGACGTTGGCTGCGTCGACCCTTCAATGTGCCATCGGCATCTTTCTAGCGGTTCTGCTCAACCAGAAAGATTTAAAAGGAAAACGGTTTTTTAGAACGATTTTGATTCTTCCATGGGCTGTTCCGGGTTTTGTGACCATTTTGGTGTTTGCCGGACTATTCAATGATACATTTGGGGCCATTAACAACACACTTTTTGCATCGATTGGAATTGACCCAAAACCATGGCTGACAGATCCATTTTGGAGCAAAATTGCACTCATTGCGATGCAGACTTGGCTTGGATTTCCTTTCGTTTTTATTATGACAACCGGTGTTTTGCAGGCGATTCCAGAGGATTTATACGAAGCAGCGACCATTGATGGGGCTAATTTCTTTCAGAAGTTCCGATCTATCACGTTACCGCTTGTCCTCTATTCCATTGCACCTATACTTATCACGCAATATACGTTTAACTTTAACAACTTTAATATCATCTACTTATTTAATGGCGGAGGGCCGCCTGTTGCTGGGTCAACTGCTGGGGGAACGGACATCTTGGTTTCTTGGATTTACAAACTCACGATGCAGTCTTCGCAATATGCACTTGCTGCCGCTGTTACGATCTTACTTTCGATCTTTGTCATTGCCATTGCACTCTGGCAGTTTAAGAGAACGAATTCATTCAAAGAGGAGGACATGATGTGATATGGGATCAAAACAAAACAAGCTCATTCGCCTGAGCATCACTTATTTTATCCTTTTCATTGCCTCCATCTGTATTTTATATCCATTGCTTTGGACGATCGGTGCTTCCTTTAACCCTGGCAACAGCCTCATGAGTACGAGCATGTTTCCGAAGAATCCAACGTTCAGCCACTTCACCGAGCTGTTCTTCGGTCAAGGGGCACTTTATGCAAAATGGTATTGGAACTCTATGAAAATCAGTATTGCCACAATGATATTAACGCTGATTCTTGTCAGCTTCACAGGCTATGCCTTTTCTAGATTTCGTTTCAAAGGGCGGAAAAATGGGCTCATGCTCTTTTTGCTGCTGCAAATGATTCCTCAATTTTCAGCGCTGATTGCGATTTTTGTTTTAGCTCAAATGCTCGGACTGATTAACAGCCACCTTGCTTTGATTTTGATTTATGCAGGCGGACAAATTCCGATGAATACGTATTTAATGAAAGGCTATCTTGATGCGATTCCGAAGGATCTCGATGAATCAGCCAGAATGGATGGTGCAGGGCATTTCCGGATTTTCATCCAAATTATTATGCCGCTCGCTAAGCCCATCTTAGCTGTTGTCGCGATCAACTCATTTACAGGACCACTGGGTGATTTCATCATCTCCAGTGTCATTGTCCGCTCACCCGAAATGTATACGCTCCCGATTGGTCTGTACAATCTTGTGTCAGACAAAATGGGTGCCAGCTACACGACCTTTGCAGCCGGGGCTTTACTCATTGCGATTCCAGTCGCTTTACTGTTCCTTGTTTTACAAAAACAATTTGTGTCCGGTCTCACACAAGGCGGGACAAAAGGATAAGGAGAGATTTGATGAAAAAATGGTTGCTTGTCACTGTTGTCGCTTTCTTTCTAATAGGGTTAGGTGTTTTGCCTGAAGCAAAGGCAGATACGATTTCTGTACAGCCGATCAAAGGGTTGCAAGGTGATTTCATCAAAGGAGCCGATATCTCTATGCTTGCAGAAGTAGAGAAAAGCGGCGGCAAATACTACAACCAGAACGGACAGCAGGTTGATCCGCTTAAGCTTTTAAAGGATAAAGGCGTCAACTATGTGCGCATCAGACTGTGGAACCATCCATATGACAATCAAGGCCGCGCCTATAACGGCGGTACAAATGATCTCAATACAGCCATCGCTTTATCGAAACGGGCAAAAGCACAAAACATGAAAGTGCTGCTTGATTTTCACTATAGTGATTTCTGGACGGATCCTGGTAAACAATTCAAACCGAAAGCGTGGGCGTCCCTCTCACAAAGCGACTTAGAAAAAGCGGTCGGTACTTACACAAGTGATGTACTCAAAGCAATGAGAGCACAAAATGCTTTGCCGAATATGGTTCAGGTCGGGAATGAATTGAACTCAGGTATGCTGTGGCCAAACGGCAAAAGCTGGGGGGAAGGCGGCGGTGAATTTGACCGGCTTGCCGCTTTGCTAAAGGCTGGCACAAATGCCGTACGCTCTGTCGATTCAAATATCAAAATTATGCTTCACCTTGCACATGGAGGGGACAATGGTGCCTCCCGCTGGTGGTTTGATGAAATCACAAAACGAGGCGTCCCATTCGATACGATCGGTTTATCTTATTACCCGTATTGGGACGGCGGCTTTAGCAGTCTGACCTCCAATATGAATGATATTAGCAACCGCTATAACAAGGACGTCATCGTGGTAGAAACTGCTTACGGCTTTACGACAGCAAATGGTGACAACTTAGAAAACTCTTTTAATCAAGACTCCGTCAATACAGCCGGTTATCCAGCATCACCACAGGGTCAGGCTTCTTTTATACGAGATCTTTCCGAAAAGATTTCACAAGTAAACAACAACCGCGGGAAGGGATTCTTTTATTGGGAGCCGCTTTGGATTCCAGCGAAAGGTGCTCCTTGGTCTAGTCAATACGGGCTCGCTTATATTCAAACAACCGGGACTGTCGGAAATGCTTGGGAAAATCAAGCGATGTTTGATTTCAACGGAAAAGCACTGCCTTCTCTTGATGTATTTAAACAAATGACACCGTAATTAAAAGGATAGGACGTGACAAAATGGGAAAGCGTTACCCACTCGTTCACCCAAATGTAAAAGGCTTTTTACATGGTGGCGATTATAATCCAGATCAATGGCTTCATATGCCAGAGATCATAGATGAAGATTTTCGATTAATGAAGCTTGCACACTGTCAAACATTCTCCATCAACATTTTCGCATGGAGTAAGCTAGAACCAAAAGAAGGGCAGTATGACTTTGCCTGGCTGGATGACATTATGGACCGCTTGGCAGCGCAGGGGGCACACGCCATTCTCGCAACGCCAAGCGGGGCAAGACCTGCTTGGCTGTCACAAACATATCCAGAGGTATTACGGGTCGAGGCCAACCGTCAGCGCAATTTACATGGACTGCGCCATAATCATTGCTTCACCTCACCCGTTTATCGAGAAAAAACGAATACACTCAACCGGCTGCTTGCGGAACGCTACAAGGATCACCCCGCACTGATCATGTGGCACATTTCGAATGAGTACGGCGGCGAATGTCATTGTGATCTTTGCCAGGAAGCATTTCGAGACTATTTGAAAGATAAATACAATCATGATCTTGAGGCTTTGAATCAAGCATGGTGGACAGGATTTTGGAGCCACACGTATAGTGATTGGTCACAAATCGAGTCACCTGCACCGCACGGGGAGCACATGATTCACGGGATGAATCTAGATTGGAAGCGCTTTGTTACAGCACAAACGATCAATTTTTATCAAAATGAAATTGAGCCGCTTCGGGAATTGACGCCTCATATCCCAGTAACCACAAACTTTATGGGCGATTATCCGCATATGCGTCCATTCCTTGGGCTGGATTATCATCAATTTGCAAAAGAGGTCGACGTGATTTCATGGGATAGCTACCCTGCTTGGCACAGCGGCAGAGAAACCACTGCCGAATTAGCATCAAACGTCGCCTTTGTGCATGATTTGTATCGCTCATTAAAAGACGGAAAGCCGTTTCTCGTCATGGAGAGTACACCGAGCCTTGTAAACTGGCATGAAGTGAACAAGGTCAAACATAAAGGAATGGCACACCTTTCTGCCATGCAGGCCATTGCCCACGGATCAGACTCTGTTCTTTATTTCCAGTGGCGGCAAGGTCGAGGTGCCTCTGAGAAATTCCACGGCGCTGTTGTCGATCATTCTGGCCATGAACATACGCGCGTGTTTCAAGAAGTGGCTGATCTAGGGAAACAACTGGAGCAGCTGCAGCCAATTGCGGGCACATCTGTACAGCCAGAGGTCGCCATTATATACGATTGGGAAAACCACTGGGCGATTGATGATGCGCAAGGCTTAAATAATACAAACAAACGATATGTAGAAGCATGTCAAACTCACTATCGCAGCTTTTGGAAAAAGGGCATCCCTGTTGATATTGTTGGAATGGAAAAGGATTTTTCCTCCTACCGGGTGCTTGTTGGCCCAATGCTCTATATGATCAAACCAGGCGTTGCAGACAGGATCGAAGCGTTTGTTAAAGAAGGCGGCATTTTTATCGCGACGTACTGGAGCGGCATGGTCGATGAAAACGACCTCTGTTTCCTCGGCGGTTTCCCTGGTCCTCTCCGCCATGTACTTGGCATTTGGGCAGAGGAAATCAACACATTGATGCCAGATGAACATGTGTTAATGACCACAGGGAATGGACGCACCTATCATGTCGGACAATATTGCGAATCCATCCACCCTGAAACAGCCTCTGTGTTAGGGCATTTTGAGAATGGCTGCTACGAAGGACAGCCCGCCCTGACTGTTCGTTCTTTAGAAAAAGGGAAGGCATACTATATGGCCTCAGAAAATGAGCAGGCTTTTTATGATGAGTTTTACAAAGATCTCATCACAGGCATCGGCTTACAACCCGTTCTATCTACTGCGATTCCAGATGGAGTCAGTGTACAAAAACGAACAGACGGTTCGCACGATTATGTATTTCTGATGAATTTTACAGAAGAGCAGCAGCTCCTCTCACTTGATTCAACGGAAAACTATGAAAATGTGCTGACTGGACAGCATGTGCCTGAGCAGCTTCAGCTTGATCCTTACGAATACATCATCTTGAAAAAATAGTTTCAAAAAGCGTCCATTTGATTGGGCGCTTTTTTCATTCGAATAAGTCTAAATACCTATATAAATTCATCTATTATATTTTATCTAATTTTTTTGATATGTTTGATCCCGCGCTACGTTTGGTGTTGGCATCCTTTTTTACCATTGTATAGGCATGAAAGCGGTTGCTCGATACTCATATATTTGATACTCTTTTTTTTCAATGCACATGTGGGAATGCATTGGATGAAATGGATAGACAAATGTAACTGGTTTATTTGTAGGGGGAGGGGCTTATGTTAACGTTTATTGGATTGTTGATTATTTTAACGATTGTTGTATTGCTGATTTGGGGGAAGGCCAGTCCAATTGTCGCCATGGTCATGGTGCCTTTAATAGGTGCGCTGATTGCGGGATTTGGGATCAATGACATTCAAACCTTCTTTGAGGAAGGGATTATCAAAGTATTGCCGGTGGCGACCATGTTTATCTTCGCCATTTTATTTTTTGGCATTTTACAAGATACAGGGTTCTTTGAACCTGTAATCAAAGCATTAATAAAGCTGACAAAAGGAAATGTTGTCACTGTTGCAATGGGAACAGCCTTAATTGGGGTCATTGCACACTTAGACGGAGCAGGGGCTACGACCTTTTTATTAACTGTACCTGCACTGCTTCCGCTTTATAAAAAATTACATATGAGTCCTTACTTACTGCTGTTGTTAATCGGGACGAGTGCCGGATTAACCAATATGATTCCGTGGGCCGGGCCAACTGGACGGGCAGCGAGCGTCCTCAATATGGACCCATCTGAACTGTGGGTGCCGCTCATTCCCATTCAGCTCATTGGCGTTGTGCTCGTGTTAGGAATGGCATTTATCTTAGGAAAAAGAGAAGAAAAACGAATCCGGCTGAAAATTGCAGCAAATGAAATAGCTGCTGTTCAATTAGAAGGTGCAGATTGGGATCGTGCCATTCAGTCGATCAGCGAAACTGGAGACGCCTCTTTAAAGCGTTATCATCTCATCTGGGTCAACCTCATCCTATTTGTGTCTGTTGTCGTGCTTCTCGTGTTGAACGTGATGCCTGCTAGCTATATGTTTATGATTGGCCTGTCACTGGCACTATTGATTAACTTTCCGAATGTGAATGTACAGATGGAAAGGATCAAGGCACACGCACCTAGTGCACTGATGATGGCAGCTGTCATTTTCTCCGCAGGTTCATTTTTAGGGATTCTTGAAGGTACAGGGATGCTCAAAGCCATTGCGGTTGACAGTATTCACATTTTGCCAGCCTTCTTGCTGCCATTTTTACATATCATTGTTGGGATGCTTGGGGTGCCGCTTGATATGCTGACTAGTACAGATGCCTATTATTACGCCCTTCTGCCAATTGTTGAATCCATTACATCTGAGGTTGGTGTACCAGGCACTTCTGCGGCATATGCCATGATGATTGGGAACATCATCGGAACCTTTGTCAGCCCGCTTGCTCCCGCTGTTTGGCTCGCTGTTGGTCTTGCAGGGGTTGATATGGGGAAACATATCCGCTATTCCTTCTTTTGGATGTGGGGATTCAGTATTATTCTTCTGTTCATTGCCATGCTGATTGGCATCATTTAAAAAAGAAAGACATGCGCTGATGGGCGCATGTCTTAGATTGATTATGAAGGATATTCACTTGTGTGAATGTCTGTTTTCGGCTTTTTAATAAGTGACATCAAGCCAATCACAAATAATAGAACCATTGGTACGAATGCAAGGCCTACTGTTCCAATTAAAAGAGTCACAGCAGAAACCAAGAAGAGAATACCAGAAAGTACGGCACGACGGTCTGTTTTCAAGAAAATCACACCTACAATGGTTAACACAGCTGCAATCGCAGAAACGATCATGAACTGAATACCAAATGCATGGACCGAAGCCTCGAGTGTTTCAATTGGCAATGCACTGCCTTCCTCTTGTAATACATCATTCATTTCCTCATAAAATGCTGGATCCACTGACAGCATTAATGCACCAAAACCAACACCAATGACACTGAGGACAATACTGATAATCCCCATAATTTTTTCACCTTTACGTTTAATCATGTGTAAACCTCCTAAAAAGTTAAATTAACTACCTGTTTTCACTTCTCGCTTTTGGAAGACGATCAAGGCAATGGCCAAGAAAATAGCCCAATAGATGACTAGGACTGTTAATGAGAATCCTAAAGACATCCCTTCGATCACAGTCACCTGTTCCATAAAGTATTGGGATGGATCGTTTGCAAATAACAAATATTTTGCCCAATCAAAGAAGAGCATTAAAATACCTGTAATCGTTCCACCTACAATATAAGCTAACACACTAATGGCAATAGAGATAGCTTCACTTCTAAACACTGTTGAAATGGCGAACGAAAGTGTTCCCAGCACGACAAACATTGCACAATGAGCAAGATAATAATAGACCATATTTGCAAACTGTGAACGTTCAATGACTTCACCATTTTGATACACCAGATTCACATAATCAGTGTTGAGTCCAAAGAAAATAGCACCCAATATGAATGACAAAATAAATAGCACCACAACAAGTAAAAGAGCATACAGCTGCACCGTAATGTATTTAGATATTAGAATCTTTAGCCTTGATGGTGGACGAATCAATAATAATTTAATTGTACCCTGCTTGTATTCAGCCGACACAATGGTGGAAGCAATAATGATCACAAATACACCTACTAGCTGAAGTAAATTGGCGTTTGTTTTCACATAATCCCATACACTATTGCTAAACTGATCAGCAGGCGGCAAATGATGCTTGATTCGATAATCATTAATAGCGATCTCTTGTTCAAGGCTTCTTTTAAAGAAACCATTCTCTGTTTCTTTGAGTTCCTTCTTGTTCTCAGTATTCATCATTTCTAGCTGAGTTTTCCAATCACCTGAAGCTTGATCTTTGTCATTTGTTTTCACTACAAAAATCAGTGTGGCAATCATCCCTAAAACAAGAAGTCCAACCATAATCCAAGTACCAACACGATAACTAATTTTCATCCACTCGTTTTGAATGAGGCGAATCATACGTCTGCCTCCTTTTTACCTGTTAAGCTTAAGAACTTATCTTCTAGGGTTTGTTTTTCAATTTTGATTTCGTACAAATGAATAGACGCGCTGCTCAAATGACGGATTAATTCTGGCATTTTTTCTTCTGGTATTGAGAAGAATAAGTACTGTTCCTCTTCTCTTACAGTGACGCCTTCCTCGAATGCACCAATGAGCTTCTGTGCTTCTTCAAGCTCCCCGGCTGCTACCTTCATTCGATAATTGATCAAACCATCCTGCTTCGTCTCTGCACGCTGATCCTCAATCGCAATCAGCTTTCCTGTTTGGATAATCGCAAAACGATCACACATCAATTCCATCTCTGACATGAGGTGACTGGAGACTATAACAGCCAGCCCTTCTTCCTTCGCAAGCCTTCTCAAGTAATCTCGTATCATACGAATTCCCTCAGGATCAAGTCCATTGGTCGGCTCATCTAAGATCAGCAGTTTCGGTCTGTGTATGAGTGCCTGCGCAATGCCCAAACGCTGTTTCATTCCTAATGAAAACGTACGGACACGCTTATGTTTCACATGCTGTAAGCTGACGAGCTCCAGCAGCTCATCAATTCGGCCTTCATCCACTTTTCCATTCATTCTGGCAAAGTGAACAAGATTTTGCCTTGCCGTTAAATGATTATACATTTCTGGGTTTTCAATAATCGCACCAACATCTTGGATGGCATGCTGATAGGAGGTTTGAATACTATGCCCATTAATCAGAATGTCACCAGATGTAATGGGAGAAAGACCGACCATCATGCGAATGGTTGTTGTTTTCCCTGCACCATTTGGTCCTAAGAAGCCAAAGACTTCGCCAGCTTGGACAGAAAAGCTCAAGTCTTGAACAATCTTTTTCCCGCGAATATGCCTAGATACATTATGCAGTTCTAAAACGTTCGTCACGCTACCTCTCCTTCTTTGTCTAAGTATCATCTATCATCTATTTCCTGATAAACACCATGATCCGTCAAAAATAGAAGAACACTTCCATATGGTACAGCAATGCCCAAAAGTTGTGAAGAGGATTTGCTGAAATTTAGCGAATCATCTGCCTTTTTTAAGGTATGGTTAAGAAAACGGGTGATTTTTATGTGAAAAGAGGCTTGATTTTTTTAAAAATGAACCTTTTTCAACAGGTATATAAGTATGAAATTCCGTTTCAGATTATTCCTTTCACCCATAAATAAAGAAAAGAGGCCTCTTACTGACAGCCTCCTTTCATTCTTATATCTTTTTCACAAACTCTGATTTTAACTTCATTGCGCCGAAGCTAGGAATTTTACAGTCAATGTTATGATCGCCTTCAACTAAACGAATACCTTTGACTTTTGTTCCTATTTTCAAAACAGATGAAGAACCTTTTACTTTTAGATCTTTTATGACAGAGACCGTGTCCCCATCACTTAACAGGTTCCCATTTGCATCTTTGACAACAAGCTGTTCCTCTGCCGCTGGCTCTTGTTCAAGTGACCATTCATGCGCACATTCAGGGCAAATCAGCAGACTGCCATCTTCGTAAGTATAGGGTGAACTGCACGAAGGACAATTCGGTAGATTAGACATTTTTGTTTCCTCCAACTTTCTACATGATTTATAACAATTTTACCACATTTCTATCGAAAGGAACGCGATAGAAAAGGAAACATTTTTCACTGTTTACTTATTTATTCCAATTGTTATCACAGCCGCAATATTCCGAGCCGTTCTTTCAACATGAAGAGCCGCATCTCGCATCGCCTCTGAAAGAGAGGTGATACCTGGAACGATACTAAAAAGGGCATCAATACCATGATCGTGTACCACGGCGCTCTCTTTTGAGAGAGTGCCAGCAATGCCAATCACAGGCAGGTTATACTGCTTTGCTGCTTTGGCTACACCGATTGGCGTTTTTCCATAAATGGTCTGCCGGTCAATTCGGCCTTCTCCCGTAATGACAAGGTCTGCCTCCTTGATGACGTCATCAAAATGAACTGCCTTCAGCACAATATCAATTCCTCTTTGTAAATCGGCCTGTAAAAAGCCTAATAAACTCGCACCAAGTCCTCCTGCCGCTCCTGTCCCTGCTGCATCTCCAAAGGACACTTTCAACTGCTTTTGAGCTACTTGTGCAAAATGAGCTAGATTCTTGTCTAACACTTGAACCATTTCTTCATCTGCTCCCTTTTGAGGACCGAATACAGCAGATGCTCCTCTCTCCCCCGTTAAAGGATTATCCACATCACAAGCTGCCTCCAGCCGGACGGATTGCAGTCTTGGGTCAAGTCCAGATAGATCAATTGAAGCTAATTGATGAAGTGTACCACCGCCTGGTGTTAGGTCGTATCCTGTTTGATCAAGGAACGCCGCACCTAATCCCTGCATCATCCCAACGCCCCCATCATTTGTTGCACTTCCGCCAAGCCCAATCATCACATGCTTCGCTCCTCTATCTAGCGCCGCAAGTATTAATTCCCCAGTTCCTCTCGATGTGGTGAACAACGGATTGCGCTTTTCTGGTGGAACAAGGTGCAATCCTGAGGCTGCGGCCATCTCTATGACAGCAGTCTGCCCATCTCCTAACATACCAAAAAAGGCATCCACGGGTTCACCAAGCGGCCCCGTGACCACTTGACTAACAATGTGCCCACCCGTCGCATCTACCAACGATTGAATGGTCCCTTCTCCTCCATCTGCCATTGGCAGTTTGATATACTCTGCGGTTGGCAAAATAGAACGAAATCCTCGTTCAATGGCACAGGCTGTCTCATAAGCAGATAAACTTTCTTTAAATGAATCTGGTGCGATCACAATTTTCATCCTAAAGCCCTCGTTTCTTATCATGTCCTCAGCCAAACAGCTGGAAAATGCAAAAAATAATGGTCGATACAATGGTTAACGTCAAATCGATTAACGATTTAAAAGGAGTATGAATTTCAACGTCTCGCTATGATGCTGAATGTCCTCTGGCTCACCAATCATTACACAGATGCATTCAGCACATTGTTATTTTTATGTCAATATACGTCGCACGGTCAACATTTCACAAGCCAATTCACTGGTTAAGGCAGCTCCTCTGAAGGTGTTTTCATTCAATGTATCATAGTGTCATTGCTCAATAAATGCAAAGTGTTCAAAAACCAGCAGTTGACAAAGGTACGTTGAAAAGTGTTTAATCAAATCAAAGGACCGACCGACAGTCTAGTTAAAAGAAAGGATGGCTTTATGAGAACCGTTAAACATCCTGAGGAACGTAAAAATGACATATTAAACGCCGCACAAGAGCTTTTTTCAACCAAAGGCTATCAGAAAACAACGATCATTGACATATTAAAAGCCGTTGGCATTGCAAAAGGCACCTTTTATTATTACTTTGCATCCAAAGAAGAAGTAATGGATGCCATTATTGACAGGATCATCAAAGAAGATATCATCGTGGCAAAACGTATTGCGGCTGATCCAGACCTTCCAGTCGTTGACAAACTATTTCGTATCATCATGGCGCAATCGCCTCAGCAAGGAAGCCATAAACAAGGTATGATCGATCAGTTTCATCAGCCTTCTAATGCAGAAATGCATCAAAAGAGCCTAATCAAAGCCATTAAAGAACTATCACCAGTTTTGGCAGATGTCATTCAGCTAGGTGTAGAGGAAGGGATATTCAAAACGAAGTATCCGCAAGAGACAGTCGAATTCCTTCTTGCTTCTGCACAGGTCATATTTGATGAAGGCCTTTTTCAATGGACGGCCGAAGAAAGTATACAACGCGCTTTAGCTTTTATTGATATGCTCGAATCTTCATTGCATGCAGAAAAGGGGAGCTTCTCCTTTCTTCTTCAGCGATTAACTGGAGAACTGGATGAGAATAATTAGTGATTGGTCACTTCAATACCAATCCTGCATACATTATAGACTGACGGTCGGTCTAAAGGAGAGTGATTTTCATGAATTTGTTATTCAAAAGAGATTCATCCCACTTTATCTACCTCGTTCTCGGACAGATTATTTCCGTTTTCGGGTCTTCCCTTATTCGTTTTGTTCTATCTTTACATGTGCTCGATATAACGCAACGAGTTGATTTATTTGCCTTACTTTTCGCTTTATCCAATATCCCATTCCTTCTTTCCCCATTAGCTGGTGCAGTCGCTGACCGATTTAACAGAAGGAACTTGATGATTTTATTTGACGTCCTCACCGGCATCATGATTCTGGCTTTTTATTTCTGGTTATTATCTGGAAATGATTCACTCTATATGATCGGAGCGGTCATGATACTGCTTGGTGTGATGAGTGCGTTCTATGCACCTACTGTGATGTCCAGCATTCCACAGCTAGTGAAACAAGAGCAATTAGAACAAGCCAACGGCATCGTCAATGGCGTTCAGGCACTTTCAGGTGTTCTCGCACCTGTTATCGGCGGAGTTCTATACGGAATGATTGGAAGCCAATTCATCATAGGTATCAGTGCCATCGTATTTTTCCTATCAGCGTGCATGCTTTTACGGTTAAAAATTTCCTTCTCTCCTAGTCCGCTGACAGAGTCCATGGGCAAAGTGCTCATAAAAGATATGAAACAAGGATTTTCTTATATTGGCAGCCAGCCATTTTTAAAAAGAACCATGCTGCTTGCTGCATTGTTAAATTTCATCCTTACACCATTTTTTATCGTAGGTGGTCCAATCATTTTAAGGGTCACAATGAAAACCAGTGACATCCTATATGGAGTAGGAATGGGCTTGATTGAGTTCGCTGTCATCGCAGGGGCTCTGCTAGTTGGACTTGTAGCGAAGCATTTGCGCATTCCTACCTTATATCGCTGGATGCTTGTCATCTCCATCATCTTGTTGCCTGTGGCATTCTCAACATCCACAACAGCTCTTCAATTTGGCACTTATCCAGCTTATTTTCTCTTTTTAGCAGGATGTCTTCCAATTGCTATGCTGCTTACAATGATCTCGATCGTTGTGATATCACATATTCAAAAGAAAACACCAAATCGTCAATTGGGAAAAGTGATGGCCAACCTGACAATGGTTTCTCAATGTGCTGTTCCGCTTGGTCAAATGATGTATGGGTTCTTGTTCAATACGTTTTCAGCCAACATGTATGTGACTGTGCTAATCGTCAGTGTTTTGATGTTTGCACTAGCCTATCTAACAAAAAATATGCTTCAGCATGAAGGAGAATCAGCCTCATGAGATGCGCGTTTATAAAGAAAGACTTAACCCGCCATCGTCTTATTTCAATTGGCTTAACCATTTGCATCATGATGACTTCATTTCTCGCAGCAAGTGCAGCTCAAATGACAATACAGCTGAATGGTTCCATTTCTAACCTGCTCCATTCTGCTAAAGCGCCAGACTTTGTCCAAATGCATGACGGCACTCTAAATGAAAAAGACATTGATATATTTTCAAGCAATCAGCCCATGGTAAAAGCACATCAAATCGTCCCAATGATTCAAATTGAACATGCAAACATCAGATTCGGACATGAGCCTGCCAAAGCAGGTGTGATGGATCATTTATTTGTGAAGCAAAATCGTGATTTCGATTTCCTTTTAAACGAACAAAATGAAAAGCTCAAGGTCAATAAAGGCGAAGTAGCTGTCCCAATTTATTTTCAACAAAAGTATCACCTCAACATCGGTGAAACGTTACTGATTGAGAAAGGGGCTGATCAATTTTCCTTTCGCATCAAAGCATTCTTGCGAGATGCGCAAATGAACCCCAGTCTTGTCAGTTCAAAAAGATTCCTTCTTCATAACGAGGATTGGGACGTAATGAATCAAGTATTTCAAAAAAAGGAATACTTAATCGAATTTTTACTGCATGAAGCCGAGCAGGCAGATGCTTTTCAAGCAATCTATCAATCAACACAGCTGCCACAACAAGGTCCAGCTGTCACATTACCTTTGCTGCGTATGCTGAATGCATTAACAGATGGAATGGTGATTGCCATTCTCCTGCTTGTTTGCATGCTACTCATCAGTATAGCCCTTCTCTCTCTCCGTCTTGCTATGACAGCTTCTATAGAAGAGGATGAACGGGAAATTGGCATTCTGAAGGTGCTTGGGGTTCCTTTAACAAGAATTAAGCAATTATACGTTGGAAAGTATGCCGCGCTTGCTTGTGCAGGGTGTATAGCAGGCTATGTGTTAACACTTATATTTGGTGATATGTTTACGGCCAATATTCAGCAATACATGGGGAATCAGCATTCTATTGCTCATTGGTTGACGCCGCTTCTTGTTTCTATTGTGACGGCAATCATCGTCATTACTTTCAGCTATACTGTCCTAAGAAAGTTTGGTCAAATATCAGCAGCTCAAGCTATTCAAGGTGGTATCACTTCACCACATCATAAGATACAAATACCTATGCACCTCAAGAAAAACAGATTCCTATCAGTCAATATTTGGCTTGGTTTAAAAGACTTGTTATCACGAATGAAGTTGTACACAACGATTACATGTATTATCGCACTGTGTACATTTTTAATGCTGATACCTATTCAACTATGGCACACCTTACAATCACCAGATTTCATCACATACCTTGGCTCTGGTAAAAGTGACCTTCGAATTGATATACGGGAAGGGAAACACCTAAAGGAAAATACAAAAAAAATAGAATCAATGATTCGTGAAGATCAGGGCATTCAAACATCAGCCATCTATGAAACTACTTCTCTTCAAGCTAAATCAAAGGGGAACACATTAGAAACGCTCTATTTAGAAACAGGTGAACTCTCAGTCTTTCCCCTCACCTATTTACAAGGACGACAACCTTTAAAGAATGAAGAAATTGCCTTATCTGTGTTAAATGCAGATTCACTTCAGAAAAAGGTAGGAGAAGAAATCACTCTCGTAACTAATGGACATGAAATCCAAAGAACGGTGACAGGCATTTATCAGGACGTCACCAATGGTGGGAAAACTGCAAAAGCACTATCACAACCATTCCCTCAATCGGCTCTTTGGAAAACCATTCAGATCCAATTAAAACCAGGATTAAATATTGCAGAGAAAAAGGCAGTATTTGAAAAAAAGGCAGCTCCTGCAAAAGTGACAGATATGAAAGAATACGTTCATCAAACCATTGGCAGCACAGCTTTTATAGTAAAAGTCGTTGCATTTTTTTCTGCATTAGCTGCTTTGGGAACCGCGAGCTTAATACTGTTCATGTTTCTGCACATGTTGAAGGCGAAAGATTCAAGCCGAAACTACATGTTAAGAACAATTGGATTTTCTATAAAAGATATAACATCACAATATATAACAAGTTTTATCGTTGTTCTCTCTTTAGGCGTCTTTATTGGAACAATCGCGGTCAATACCATGGGTCCCGCTTTGATGAGTGCAGGCGGAGCATCTTTAGGGGCATCAAGCCTCCAGTGGCTGTCACCGCAATGGGTGTCAGTCGTGTACCCAGTCACATTGTTGATTGTCAACTTAGCTTTAACTACCTGTTTATTGAAGACGTTTTTTTCTAATCAAACTACACGGCATACACTGTTATAAGGAGATGTTTCACATGGAACACTTGATTGAAACGAAGCGACTATCTTTGCAAATTGATTCATTAAAAGGACAGAAACAAACCATACTTAAGAATATTCATTTGTCGATAAAGCCTGGGGAATTCGTGACCATTATGGGACCTTCTGGATGTGGGAAAACATCCTTACTTTATCAGCTTAGCGGCATAGAATCAGCTTCAAAGGGAGAGATCAAATATAAAGGCCAGTTACTATCAGAAATGACAGACAAACAGTTAACTGCTCTGCGTTTAACAGAGATGGGATTTGTCTTTCAACACAGCCACTTACTAAAAAATCTTAATCTTTTTGACAACATCATTGCTGCAGCTTATTTAGCAAAGAAAAAGCCAAGAAAAGAAGTGAATGAACGAGCTCAATATTTAATGGAAAAACTTGATATTGATCATTTAGCAAACAGGTTCTTGACAGAAGTATCGGGAGGACAGCTTCAAAGAGCCTCTATCTGTCGAGCGCTCATGAATGAACCTGACATTCTTTTCGCTGATGAACCAACAGGTGCTCTAAATTCCAGTACAACGAAGGACGTAATGAATATTTTTTCAAGAATCCACTCTGAAGGAGCAACACTACTACTTGTCACACATGACCCCAAGGTTGCTCTCCGTTCTGAAAGAATCATGTTTATGAATGACGGAGAAATTGCAGCCAGTTTAAGACTAGGAAAATATGATCACTCAACCGCCGAGAATCGAGAAATTAGATTAAATCAATGGCTGCAAGATTTAGGGTTTTAATTTGAGTAAAAACAGGCAGGAAACTGCCTGCTCTACTTTTTCTGGCAATCAAATGAGTAATCCATAGACAAACTATTTGTTTCTAAGATCATTTTGCCGCCAGCTTGTTGACAAGATTCTGTCAGCAGTTCAATTTCTTTGCTATAAAAGTATCTATTTGACATATAAAGAGTCACTAAAACTATTAAAAGAGTCGTGATAATAATTGTGATTTGCCTGTTTAAACTTTGAAATCTTTTTTTCATTTTAACATCCTTTCAAAAAGGTGAGGGTTTGTGTTTGGGCTTGCCTTTGTCTACATTTTTCAGTTTCTTATATCATGATTCTAGCAACATCATACACGATTTTCTTTCATAGATCGACCTCCCATTTTCCTTCTGATATAACTAAAATTTCTTTATTCCAAATATATAAGCGATATTTCCGAACATAATTATAAAATCCATTGTATATATCCCTTTTTTAGACTTCAAAAAAGAGATTTTATTCATTTGTACAAACAATTAATCCGCTTTACAATATCGTACATCACATGACCTTAGGTCCTTTTTATTACCTCTTGTCAATCACCTCCCATAAACGATTATATTTTTCCAAAAATTGTGATATCGTTTTTTGTGAAACAGGTGAAAGGATCTTAAAGAGGTGAAATTTTCATGGCTATCATTTCAGCTGAACAGGTGGGGAACCGTTTAAATGATTGGCGAATTGCCATTCGCAAGCATGATGTACACAGTGCAAAAGCAATGTACTCAGAAATAAAAGTATTACTGCAAGAAATGGAAGAGAATCAGGAGGTATTGACCTATTATTCATTACTAGAAGGCAAGTATAAACTCATGTTATATGAACGGAGAGGTGAAAAACTGAAGGAGCAGACAGAGCTAGATTGCCCCTCTAAAACAAACGATTTAATTGAATACTATTTTTACCTATATAAAGCCCTTTACGCTTCATATAAAAGAGACTATGCATCAGCCATTGGACTGTTTAAAATTGCCGAGAAAAAACTACAACACATTCCTGATGAAATAGAAGTAGCAGAATTTCATACGAAAATCGCCAACTTATATATGCTGCTTCGCCAGAGCCTGATTTCTCTTCACTATATTCAAAATGCTATTGATATTTTCAAAAGTCATGAAGGATATGAAAGAAGATTAGCCGCAGCTTTTGTCATCGCCGCTGCTAATTATATGGACATTGGTGACTTCAGAAGAGCAGAATACTACTACAAAAAAGCATTACACATCGCAGACAGTCTAAACGATCATTTTCTAACATCGCAGCTTCAACATAATATCAGCATTCTGTACGCCGAAGTTGGAGAATCAAAAAAATGTATCGATGCCCTAGAAAAGGCTCTTAGTGATGAAGACTATCTCTCATCGTGTTATTTCCATCACTCCATGTTTTTGTTAATGAAAGAGCTGCTTTCTATCGATGAAAGAACACAAGCTCTCTATTACTTCGAATTGGTCAAACAAAAACATGCAACAGAGAAGTGCCCCATCTATACAGCAAAAATGAATTTGCTTTATCATCTATATTTCACTGAAGAGATGGCTCAAAAAGCCCAAGCCTGTTTCGAAGAAATCAGCATTCTAAAAGAATTAAGAGATGCTGAAGGTGCCTGTGAATTAAGTGCACTAGCTGCAAAACACTTTGAAGAGTTGGGCGCAATACATCAAGCCTATCTCTTTTTAAAGGAAGCCTATCACATGAAACAACCTATAATTGGCTGGAGGAATTCTAATGAAAAAATTGAGTTTATTGATTTTCGCTTTAACCATCGTTGTTTTAGGACAAACAGGGGCTCTCAATTCATTAAATGATACAAATCTTGGTACAACAGAACGACCTATCGGCACTTAATAAAAAATTGGTCATACAAAGAACCACTCGCCTCATTACAAGGCAAGTGGTTCCACATTTATTTTAATTGTTGATAAGATATGAGGCGGTGTATATGTACCGCAAGATAAGTAAGTTCATCATTAGGAATGACGATACTATGCACCTGTTTAATATAATCCTTGATTTTAAAAGCAACATCCATCGCTTGAGGATACAAGTGTGCAATTTGTTCAAACAACTCATTTTCTTGATCTGATAATAATTTATTTGCATAAAATCTTTCTACAAAGAATTTCACATGTGTTATGAACCGGCTGTAATGAATATTCTCTTGATCCATTTTCATATTCAACGTATAGCGTACAAGATTGACAATACTCCCGATCATCTTGGCATATTTCATACCATCATTCGAATCGGATTCTTCACCTAAGGCATTAATTAAGTGAAAGGCAATATTGGCAGCTTCTTCTTTTGGTAATTGGATGCCCAATGTATCATTGACCAACTTAAGTGCGTAATTCCCTACTTCGAATTCTTCTGTATAGTAATTTTTGATTTCCCAGTACACACGATTCGTAATATTAATATTCTTTTTATGCCGTTCAACTGCAAAATTCAAATGATCCATTAAGGTAAAATAAACACCTGAATTTAGCTTTGATTTTAAACGTTTTTCTGCATATTGGACAATGTGCTGGGTTAAATCAATAAACTCCTGAGGCATTGAATCTAACAGTTGAAGAAATTCTTTTGCTCTCATGTTATCGACTGACATAAAGACTTGGTCCGCTTTTTTCTCTTCTATCATTTGACCTGGTTTCTGTCCATAGCCAATTCCTCGGCCGAACAAAACTACCTCCTGTTGGTTCTGATCTTCAGCCAGGACCACGCTCGAGTTTAAAACTTTTTTAATTTTAAACATCGTCATCACCTGTTTTCAAGATTATGGTGTTCAATCAAGCGATTCACCATTTG
The DNA here is from genome assembly GCA_030159235.1 of Bacillus safensis. Classification (GTDB taxonomy): domain Bacteria; phylum Bacillota; class Bacilli; order Bacillales; family Bacillaceae; genus Bacillus; species Bacillus safensis_B. Next base: position 709,406 of record BSBG01000001.1, read on the forward strand.
TCTCAATGACTTTTTGGTACCAATAAAATGAGTCTTTTCGAGATCGTTTTAATGTCCCGTTCCCGTCATCATCTTGATCTACGTGAATGAAGCCATAGCGTTTTGACATTTGTGATGTACCTGCACTAATAATATCAATAGAGCCCCAGCTCGTATATCCAAAGAGATCAACGCCTTCTTCAATCGCTTCTCTCATTTGACGGAAATGCTCTTTAAAATAGTTAATACGATATTCGTCATGGATAGAACCATCACTTTCAACGACATCCTTTGCGCCCATGCCGTTCTCGACAATGATAAGAGGTTTTTGATAGCGATCATACAATTCGATCAAAGAAATTTTCAGACCAACCGGATCGATTTGCCAGCCCCAGTCAGTTGAAGGAAGATAAGGGTTTTTGACTCCGCGAATTGTATTCCCTTCTGTCTTTTCTAATCCTTCTTGGGCTGATTCAGTTAAAGACATATAGTAGCTAAATGAGATGAAATCTACTGTGTTTTCTTTTAAAATGGTCAGATCATCGGCTTCCATTTGAATATGAATATCTTTTCTCTCAAGCATGCGTTTGATTAGTGGCGGATATTCACCAAATACCTGAACATCTGCATAGAAATAGTTTTCTAGGTTTTGTTTCAAAGCTTGTTCCACATCATTCGGGTGACACGTATGCGGATACGTTGTCAATTTCGTCAGCATACATCCTATCTGGCTACCTGGGATGATGCGGTGGCAATCTGCTGTTACAAGAGCGGATGCGACAAATTGATGATGAAGTGCTTGGTACACCGTCTCTTCCACTTTTCCATCTGGGCAGCGATCAGGGATAATTCCTGCTGTAATGAAAGAGTGGCGGTGAATACTATCAATTTCATTAAAGGTAAGCCAATATTTCACATCATGTTTATAACGTTCGAAACAAACATTGGCGAACTTAACAAAAAGATCGATTACTTTTCTTTCAACCCAGCCGTTATATTTCACACTAAGCGCTAAAGGCATTTCATAATGAGAGAGTGTCACGATCGGTTCTATGTTGTGTTTTTTCATTTCTGCAAATACACGGTCATAAAATTGCAGCCCTTTTTCATTCGGTTCAGCTTCTTCGCCAGTAGGAAAGATACGACTCCATGCAATAGAAATGCGAAGTGTTTTAAATCCCATTTCTGCAAAGAGAGCCAAATCCTCTTTATAATGATGATAGAAATCAACACCTCTGCGTTTTGGGTATTTTTTATCTTCTGGATCTTTCATCGCACGATCTATATTTTCAGAAGTAACAGCAAGATGACCTTCATAATCTTCTACACTTAAATTGGAACGGTACATTGCAATGTCTGCAACAGACGGTCCCTTTCCATCTATATTCCAGGCGCCTTCTGCCTGGTTAGCGGCAATAGCACCGCCCCATAAAAATCCTTTTGGAAAACCTTTAATTGTTGTCATATGATTAGCCTCCTAATTGTGTGATAACCATCAATGTATCTTGACGATTGACCTCTTGTAATGGCTGTACTTTAATATCATATTGATCTGTATTTGTAATTACAGCAAGTGTTACTGGATCATATCCTGCTTCCATAATTTTTTCTAGATCAAATTCAATCAATAAATCTCCTGCTTGAACACGATCTCCTGCCTGCACTTTTGGATGGAAATACTGTCCTTCCAACTGAACGGTGTCAATGCCGATGTGGAATAATACTTCAACCCCTTGGTCCGTTTTCATACCAAGCGCATGGTTTGTTTCGAACAACAAGGTCACCTCACCATCTACTGGTGCATAAAGTGCTCCTTTTGAAGGTACAATGGCAATTCCGTCTCCCATGACCTTTGAAGAGAAAATATCATCTTTCACTTCAGATAGAGAGATCATTTGACCAATCACAGGACTTTTGAATGTTTCTCCTGCTCCAATTTTTTCAACAAATCCAGCTTGGCCCTTTGTCTTTTCTTCTACTGTTCGATCTTTACCTAATACAAAAGCAGCGATAAAAGCGATAATAAACGAAATGACTGCTCCGATGATCGCAAACATAAGATTTCGCGGGAGCTCATCTGATATGAACATCGACATGCTTGCTAATCCAGGACCAACAAGCACAAAGGCTTGTATACCAACTAATCCAATGAAAATCCCGCCAACAAACGAGCCAATCATAACACTTCCAAGGACTCGCTTATTTTGGAGTGTTACACCATATAATGCCGGCTCTGTGATGCCAAATAATGCTGAAATTCCTGCCGAAATGGCTGTTGATCTGAGTACCTTGTCTTTTGTCCGCAATGCCACTGCGAAACACGCTCCACTTTCCGCAATATTATGCGCAAGTGATGCCGGTAAATAAAGTGCTTCTTTCCCTAGGTTCCCCATCGTTGTAACTGCATAAGGGACCATTGCTTTGTGCATGCCTGATGCCACCATGAACGGGAGAACCGCTGCTAAAATGGCGACAGCTACCCAGCCTACCGTATTAAACATCGCAAGAATAATGGATGAAAAACCTTGGCCTGCTGTAAAACCAATCGGCCCTAATAGTAATAATGTAGCTGGTACAGTAATGACCAATGACATCATTGGGACGAAGAAAATTCGAATTGGTTTTGGTGAAAACTTCGTAAAGAATTTTTCCATTTGAGCGTAAAGCAATACAGAAAGGATTGCAGGGAATACCTGATACGCATAGGCTATATTTTTCACATCAAACGAGAGAAGCTGTGCACCTTCCGTAAGCATCGCCGTCATGTTCGGTAGAATAAGAGCACCGACTGCCGATAATGCGACGAGCGGGTTTACTTTTAGTTTGTTGGCTGTCGTTACAGCGACTAGTAAAGGCAGGAAGTAGAGCGGCGCGTCACCGACCATATTAAGAATTTGATAGGTTTGGCCCTTGGCATCCACCCATCCTAATAAAGAGAAAAGGAGAAGAAATGATTTTAAGATCCCTCCACCAGCAATTGCTGGAACGAGAGGCTGGAAAACGCCTACAATGAAATCTAGCAGAACTGCGCCTACTTTTCTTTTTTCTTTCGGCTGATTGGATGGCACTTCTTGCCTTGATGAACTACTGCCTATTAAACTAGTTAACTTTTGATACACTTCGATGACGTCATTCCCAATGACTACTTGGCATTGTCCTGACATTCTGACAGCTATAACACCTGGTGTTTTTTCTAGTGCTGATACATCTGCCTTTTTCTGATCGATTAGTGTGAAACGAAGTCTTGTTGAACAGTGCTCAAGGTGCGCAATGTTCTCTTCGCCACCTACATGCTGTAAGACGTCTTTTGCAACCTGTGTGTAATTCATTTTTACTCCCCCTTTTCCCATACACGAGACCTATATTTTGGCAATAAAAAAAGGACCTAAAACGACAAATTAAAAAAATTCATCGTTTTTAGATCCTGCCTGCATGACCAGTCACATGTCTAATTAATTCATATTGGATTTGTTTCTAGTATATATTGATTATATGAAAGCGTCAACATTTATTTTTCTAAAAATTATTAAGGTCTATATACCTAAATTACTTTTATTTATTTACTTAAAGCAACCTTCTGCTCGTTCTTACACGCAGGTTTCCTTCTATCATTAACCAACACTATAAAACCAGATAAGTAGATTCACTCATCTGGTCTAAGATCACCTATTTTCTCTTTTCTTCTGCCTTCTTTTTAAATGCTTTCGCTTGTTTTTCATATCCCTTTTTCGTGACCGCTTTTAACTCTACTGAATCGCCTGTCATGATATATGGTTTAGGGAGTTTTTTATATTCCTTCCTCGTGAAAGCTTTTAACTCTACTGTACCGTCTGTCTTTTTAATTGGCAGCTTTACTGATTTTGCATCTCGATCAGTCGAACCTATAATGACACCATTTTCAATTATAGGATCATAGCTCATTTCAAAAAATCCTGCCCCATCAGTATAGCCCCCGACCTCTATTTTCATTTCTTTATAGGGCTTACAACCTTCTTCAGAAACAGTTGTTATTAAAAAGGAGCCGTCCCATCCATTCTCAACATGCATGCTTTCCACTTGTAAAAATAGTTGTTTGTCCTCTGCCGTATATAGAAAACCATATACTTTCGCCACTTTATCCCTGAAGTGTCTCATATTTTCATAATATCTAGTTTCTGATGAATCAACTAGACTTTGATGTCGATTTTGAATCTTTTTTTGATACGTATTTAGCTTTTTTTGATTGATTGCCTTATAAATCGTGCTTTGCTTCTCGCCTTGTTTTTTCACAGAAAGGTTTTTCCCCGAAAAATGAACTTCGTATATGATCGTTTCTTTTCCTTTTTTCATTTGAAATTCATACCCATTTTCTTTTGAATGGCCGGTTATGACATATTGTTTTTTATATAATTGAGGGTCCCACCAAATTTCTTCTATATATCTTTCATTCAAATGACCTGTTACTTTGCCTTTATCCTCAGATATCTCAAACCAGTTCAGTCTATCCTTACTTTTATACGCAAATGCATAGGAATGATTCAATGAATTTTTTTGTGCGATTGCTTGATATGCTGTCCAGCCGCCTCCACCCAAGATGAGTACGGCTAGGATAGACACGACCCAAATTTTCACTTTGCTCATACGTACCTCCTCTAATATTTAATTTGAGAAATCAATATAAGCAATATTTCACCATATATTCAATTAAATTCTTATCAACTTAAAAATAGATTCTAGAAAACTTAGATAAGTATTTTTGCATAACGCCTTACATCTATGCAAAGTAATATCCTTTTTTCATGGAGAAATCAAATATGTTATTAGCCCTTATTCACCTGGTCCAATACGATCTATTTTTTCTTTTCTTCAGCCTGCTTTTTGAATGCTTCCGTTTGTTCTTGATATTCCTCTTTCGTGACAGCTTTAAATTCTATTGTACCGCCTGCCATTTTAAAAGGAAGCTTAATTGATGTTGCATCTCGATCGGATTCACCTACAATAAAATCATTTTCAATTCCAGGGTAAGTGACCAAATCAAACATCATCCCGTCTGAAATACCTCTGGCCTCATATTTCGTTTCTTTATAAGTTTCACTACTATCTCCAGGAACGGTTCTCATCAGAAAAGATCCTGACCATTCAGACTCAATATGCATGCGTTTTACTTTTAGAAACAGCTGATATGAACCATCCTCTGCTGTGTACAGATAACCGTAAGTACCTGTTACTTTTTTGATGAAGTTTCTTACATAATCATAAAATCTATTTTCAGTGTCATCCATCAGTTCATCATATCGGTCATGAATGTCCTTTTGAACAGCTCGTAGTTTATTTTGATCAACTGCTTTGTATGTGATGCTTTGTTTTTCACCTTGTTTTTTCACAGAAAGATCTTTTTCAGCAGGGTGAACTTCATATGTGACCATCTCTTTCCCTTGCTTCACTTGAAATTCGTAACCGTTTTCAATAGTTTTGCCGGTTAATTTATATTTATTGATAAATAGATTAGGATCAAAATGCTTTTTTGGGTTTTCCTCCAAAATGGTTTCATTCAGATGACCTGTGACTTTCCCTTTTTTCTCCGTTACTTTGAACCAGTTCACATGATCCTTTGTCTTATATACAAAGGCGTAAGATTGATTCAATACACTCTTTTTTGCATTTACTTGATATGCTATCCAGCTGACAGCACAAATGGCTAGTACCGCTAAAATTGTCACGATCCAGATTTTCGATCTTTTCATACATACCTCCACCGACAGATTTTCATTTTTTCTATCAATATATGAGTGGTCACCTCCTTCATTGAATTTATTTTTTAAACCTCTTGTATCTCCAGCTGAATATCGCTTATTATATATCTAAAAGATATATCTTTTAGATAGGTGTGCTGACATGAAAAAATACAATGATACGACGTATGCGATTTTAGGTATTTTGACGACAGATTGTAAGTCAGGGTATGAAGTGAAGCAATTAATAGATAGGAGCTTGCACCATTTTTGGAAAATCAGTTATGGACAAATTTATCCAGCTTTAAAGTTAATAGTCGAGGAAGGGCTTGCTAAGGTTTCACCTGCTTCTACAACTGGCCGTTCGGACAAGCGAGAATATCATCTAACTGAAAAGGGATTGGACACTTTGAGGAAATGGCTGGCGCAGCCACTTGATCAGTTACCGTCTGAACGAAATGAAGTGTTATTAAAGTTATTCTTCGGACAATACATTTCGTTTGAGAAGAAACTTGCGCTTTTACAGGATTATGAAAGGCAGCTGCGTATTCGTTATGAGACATATGTGTCGATTGAACAAAATATTAAAGAGCTTTATCCAGATGAAGCTGATGCGAAATATTGGCTGTTTACTTTAGATTATGGGAAAAGAGTGGCTCAAGCAGGAATTGATTGGTGCGTGGAAACATTCCATTTGATGAAGAAGGAAGGGTAAATGAATGAAAAAAGACATACGTGCTGGCAGGTTTACAACGGACAATTCTGACTCGATTGTGGTGTTCATCATTGGAATGCGGATCAACAAACGCTGGGCCATTCATCAATGGCTGCCTGTGTTCATGGCGATGCCTGGTATGATCAAAGAACTTTATATCCATAAAGACGAACTTGGGTTCCTCGGGACAGAGAATTATTTCGGATTACGCACGACAGCGATGATTCAATATTGGAAATCAACAGATGACCTTCTTGCCTATGCCAAAATGGAAAAGCATCTAGCAGCCTGGAAGGCATTTAATCAAAGAGCACGACATAATGACGCAGTCGGAATTTATCATGAAACATATGAGATTCAAGCCGGTTCGCATGAGTCTGTCTATGTGAACATGCCTTCATATGGATTGAGCCAAGCTAGAGCCTCGATTCCAATAGGGAAAGGGAAACAAACAGCGAAAGAGCGTCTGCATACAACAAATTCCTAGAGATCAATTCTCTAGGAATTTCTTTTTGCAACAGTCACAAAATATTTTAATATGCGGGCTGTTAATCCCCAAATGGTGTAGTTTGCATAATCATAAAACCATTCCTCTATGGAACGGCTCCCCCAGCTGTATTTCTCACCATTCATGATTTTTTCATAAGGAAAGTCCTCTCCCGGTGTTGGCTGAACGGATACATGATGTAAGTACGGCTCATATTGACTGAGCCATGATAGAGGCACGGTAAAGGTTTCCTCTACTTCTTCTTGGTTAAAGGAATGTTTGACTTGCTGTTCATCAATGATCCCGACAAATGGATACACCACAAAGGATGGAGAGGCAATATAAGGGCTGAGCTGTCCTAGAATCTTAACTGACTCAGGCGGGATGCCCAGCTCTTCATGTGTTTCTCGAAGTGCAGCTTCTTGTGCTGTTTCATTGCCATCAAGTTTGCCTCCAGGGAAGCTAATATCACCAGGCTGCTTTCTCATCGTTAGCGATCTTACTTCAAATAAAACATGCCATTCCCCGTTTACTTGCACCAAAGGGACAAGGACTGCCGCTTTGAACGCTGTCTCTTCTCCAATAAACAACGGTTGTGATTGATGTAAGTCATTTTTTAATTGATCAATAAACATGGACATCACCTGTTTTCTGTTTCTCTTTCATTAAGCGTATCATGGTTCACTTTTTGAATAAAGATGATCTTTCTGACAATTATCTTTATCATTTTGACAAATATACTTGTCAAAATGAATACAATGCTTTACAATCAAAGAAAGATTTTGATCAAAATTGAGGTGACAGAATGAAAAATCGTCTAAAAGAGCTTCGTGCCCGTGATGGTCTAAACCAAACGGAGCTTGCGAAACGCGCAAAGGTTTCCCGCCAGACCATCAGCTTAATGGAACGAGACGAATTAATGCCGTCTCTCTTGCTCGCTGTCAAGCTTTCACAAATTTTTCAGGAACCCATTGAACGTATTTTTCTATTCGAGGAGGATGAACTCTCATGAAAACTGTATACAAAATGCTCTTAGGTGCTCTCCTGGGCTTTCTCGCCGCTTACTGTCTGCTGGCAGCCGAATTTGAGATGACACTTCTTGATGTTGCATTCGAGGCGACTCTTGTCATCAGTGGGCTGACAATTTTATTGATTATTTATTGTTTTTCAGGGATTTCACGTATGAAAAAAAGAGTATCTCTATCAGTCTCTGGAGATGAGGAGGATGAACTGGAGGCAAAACAGTATCGGACCTTTACTGATTTGTCATTATCTAATACAGTGAGTACGATTTTGTCCATTATTGCTATCGGTGTGGCCATCGTCACCGAGCAGCCAATCTGGCTGATTCTGGTCAACGCCGCTTTATTTATCGTGACTATTATCAGTTCTTATGTGGCGATATCCGTCCTCAAACTTGTTTATCCTAATCGCAATCTGCCAAGTCCATCCGACAAAGATTATAGTAAAAAGCTGCTCGCCATTTCGGACGAAGGTGAGAAGCATGTGATGCTTGGCGGACTGTTTCATACGTATCAAATGATGAATATCCTGTTGACCGGTGCCATGTTTATTTTGATTGTGTATTCCCTTGGAGCCAATCATTCTCAGCTCTTCTCGATCATGGTGATTGGGGTTATTTTAATCATTTTGAATGCAAGTTATATGCTGAGGATTAGAAATCGTTAAATGAAAACAAGCACAGCGTTGTGAACATGCTGTGCTTGTTTCGTCCATTATACTGAACGGCGTTTCTTTCGTGCATAAATTAAAAATAGGAATCCGAACCATAATGGTGTCAATAACAACGCTGGACGTGTTGCGTCTGCGAAGAGCATGATCACGAGAATGGCAGCAAAGAGCACAAGAACACATATATTCACAAAAGGTGTGAACGGTGCTTTAAAGGTAGATGCTGCATGCAGTTCAGGCCGTGTTTTTTTATATTTCAAATGACAAATGAGAATAATACTCCATACCCAAATGAAACAAATGGCACTAATCGTTGTGACAATACCAAAGGCTTGTTCGGGAATTAACTTGCTTAAAAGAGCACCGACCGATACCACAATCGTTGAAACGAAAAGTGCATTACTTGGGACAGCGTTCTTGTTCAAACGTCCAAAGGAAGCTGGCCCCTGCTTTTGATGACTGAGATTATACAAAATTCGGCTCGTCGAGAACATGCCGCTATTACAAGCGGAAGCCGCAGACGTCAGGACAACAAAGTTAATGAGCCCCGCTGCTACTGGTATCCCAATCAGCCCAAAGGTTTTCACAAAAGGACTCTCCGATGCACTGAGCTCAGTCCATGGATTGATACATAGTAAGACAAAGATGGCACCCACATAAAAAAATAGAATTCTTAATGGAATCTTATTAATGGCAGACGGGATGTTTTTTTGCGGATTTGCTGTTTCTGCTGCGGACACACCGACCAGTTCCACTCCCACATACGCAAAGATGACCATCTGAAATGACAATAAGAAGCCTGTGACACCATGTGGGAATAACCCGCCATGAGACCATAAATTCGTTACCGTCACCGGCCCGGCATCTGTTTGAAAACCAATGATTAACAGGATAATCCCAACGCTAATCAGCAGTAGAATCGTAACGACCTTAATTAACGCAAACCAGAATTCCATTTCTCCGAAAAGCTTCACCGTTAATAAATTAAATCCTAGTAAAATTAATAAACAAATGATGGCAGGAATCCATTGCGGGATGTCAAACCAATACTGCACATACACCCCGACCGCAATGACATCCGCCATCGCTGTCATAATCCAGCAAAACCAATACGTCCACCCTGTCACAAAGGAAGCCCATGGGCCAAGATAGTCCTCCGCAATATCGGTTAATGACTGATAGCCCGCCTTTGATAAAAGCAATTCTCCAAGTGCCCTCATGACAAAAAAGATGGCGATTCCGACAATTAAATAAGCAAAAATGATGGATGGACCTGCCAATTGAATGGCTTTTCCAGAGCCTAAAAACAGGCCTGTTCCAATGGTTCCACCAATGGCAATCAATTGCACATGACGGTTTGATAAATCTCTTTTTAATTCTTGTTGAGCCAATGCTAACGACCTCCTACGGCACAATATTATACCAAGATAATGAATTTCTTAAAAAGTCCATAAAAAAAGAGATTGGATGCGCTCCAATCTCATGGTCATAAAAGAATAGCAAAATAGAGAAAAGTAATACACGGTATCATCCATGCATCACAAATACAATATTTCGTACTCTTCTGTCCTTTTGCCTGAGATTGTGAACCCTTCGGCGCCACACATACATGCGGTCTCTCCAGAAGCTGCTCCTGCTATAGTGTGACCCACAGCAATCATAGCCTTCGTTATGTAGTTGAAATGTTTCTATTTCTGAATAATTTTATATTTTACGCCTCATATAGAAGGCTGTCAATGGTAATCTTTTATGATGATTGATGGCTCTCATATGACTTCACTTCATCAATCCCCCCTGATTCATGTATAATAAATCAAAAGATGTTCGGCTCGTCTGATGGAGAAATCCCTCTTGCATGAACAAAGTTAGGCAATCCATTGAAGTTGGTGAAGACAATTGAAAAAAAAAGACAAACAGCGTGTCACTTTACAGGAAGTCGCCCAGCATGCCGGTGTTTCGACTTCAACGGCATCACTCGTTGTTCGAAATAATCCTAGAATATCTGAAGCCACTCGAAACAAAGTGCTGCAATCCATGGAAGACTTAGGGTACGTATATGATCGCGTCGCTGCCAACATGCGGTCAAAAAGCTCAAATATCGTTGGTGTGATTGTCACGGATATTTCTAACACCTTTATTTCGGAGTTTTTAATCGGCGTGCAAACCACGCTTGAATCACTGGGCTATACTGTTTTACTTGGTACAACCTTTGACAGTGTCGATAAACAGGAGCGGCTCATTTCCACTATGGTAGAGCACAGAGTTGGCGGAATTATTTTAAACCTAGCTTCGAAAAGCTCGGCTCGGACAGCCAAACAGTTAAATCAAATTCGTACTCCAAAAGTACTGGCGAATCGTGAATTATCAGATGTGCAATGTGACTATGTCGGCGTTGATTATGAACAAGGCACTTGGATGGCGGTTCATCACCTTCTTCAAAAGGGGCATCGACGTATCGCCTTCTTAGGCGGTATCAAGACTTCATCTACCTGGATTGAGCGAATGCAGGGTTTCAAAAGAGCTCACGACGATGAAAACCTGACGATTGATGATTCTCTTATTATTGATATCGTACCTACTCGTGAAGGCGGGAAAGAAGCACTCGCTCAAGTCATGGATCAACCCGAGCCTCCTACTGCTATTTTTTGTTTTAGTGACTTAGTTGCATTTGGAGTCATGCAAGAACTATCAGCACGCAGTATCAAGCCTGGTGAAGATATCGATGTGGTTGGATTCGATAACATCCCTGAAGCGGAGCTATACCATCCGCCGCTCACCACTGTTTCCTCATTCCCCCGATCCATCGGGGTAAAAGCAGCGAACCTTTTATACCATAAAATGAACGAGCAGGATGAAGAGCTGCAGCGATTGATCTTAAAGCCTCAGCTTCATATTAGAGAAACCTCTACCTGATCAATAAAAAAAGGAGAATTGTGGACAGCAATTCTCCTTTTTTTATTGATCAAGTCAACTGTTTCTTTGTTTCATTTTTCTTTTTTTAAATCGCAAAGTCATAAACTTGACACATTTGAATCACAGGAGTATATTTATCTCGTTGCTTCTTTTAGTATATCGTTATACCTACTTGATTCTATCGTTACTTCAATTAAAAAATGGACAAAAGTGAATTTAAATGATTCCGATCAAATCATGCAGGTTCACTTCCTAATCAAGTCTGTTATTATTTTTTAATTTTTAGTATAACGATGTACTTAGTTAAACAACAGATGAATATATTCATGATCTTTTCATCAATCACATAAGGGGTGTTGTGATGGGCTTCATATTATTTATTTTTAAGGAAACACTAACAGAGGGTATACAAATTTGACCTTAAAGGGGTTTCAAATATAGGAGTGGGAATATGAAAAATCCTTATATTAAATCGTCACTTGGTATGTATTTAAACTACTTCATGCTTGGCATGATCAATATTATTGTGGCGTCCAACATGGACAGCTTATCTGAACGCTACCATGTAGATATTCCGAAAATCAGCCTGCTTGTATCGGCAATCGGAATTGGTAAACTAATTGCTCTCTTTTTCTCCGGCCGGTTAGCCGACAGCTGGGGACGTAAGCCTGTCATTATTACAGGTAACTTTCTCTACTTATTATTCTTAATTGGTATTCCAACGACAACAAGTTATACACTGGCATTTATCTTTGCGATTTCAGCAGGGATTGCAAACTCACTGCTTGATTCGGGAACTTATCCTGCTTTGACAGAATCATTTCCGAAAAAAGCAAGTTCAGCTTCTGTTTTAGTGAAAGCGTCTGTATCCATTGGTGCGACTGTTCTTCCATTTATTTTGGCGTATCTAGTGGCACATGACATCTTCTGGGGCTGGGCGTTCTTTGGACTAGGGCTTCTTTATTTACTTGTAGGGATTTACTTGATCTTTATGCCATTCCCGAACCATAAGCAAGTTTCTTCACAAGACGCTCTTCCAGTAGAGGAACAGTTCAAGGAAGAACCAAAAATGCTTGGCGAAGGCTTAGCTGTTGTACTTATGGGATTCACGTCTACTGCATTGTTTGTCGTATGGCAGACATGGCTTCCACAGCTCGGGTTAAAATTAATCGGACTTGGCACAGAACAAGCTACGCAGCTTCTATCTTATTTTAGTATTGGAGCACTAGTATCTGTTCTCTTGCTATCGATTGTCTTAGATAAATTTATTTCACCGATTATGGTGGCCATTATTTATCCTATTGGTGCGTTCCTTGCGATGCTTTCATTATTCCAAATCGAAACGTACAGCATTGTCATTGTCAGCACGTTTTTCTTAGGATTATTTACAGCAGGGATCTTCCAGCTTGCGATGAGCATTATGATGAAATTGTTCCCAACAAACAAAGCAACGGCTTCATCCTATGTCAACATTGCCGCAAGCTCGGCGTTTATTCTCGTACCGCTCATTACAAGTGGATTGGTCAGCACGTACGATATTAAAATGACATTATTTTTCGATATGATCATTGCGATCATTAGCGTATTGTTAGCAGTCTTTGTTCTTGGACGAATGAAAAAATTATTTAGATAATTAAAGGAGATGTCAATCATGACAAACATACATGAACGTAATATTGATGGTAAAACAAAATTAGTCGGTCTTCTTGCAACACCAATCGGGCACAGCCTTTCACCACGTATGCATAACCTTGGCTATACACTAACAGGTATCAACTATGCTTACCTCGCATTTGATTTAGGGAGTGAAGGACTAGAAGCAGCCGTAAACGGTTTGAAAGCAATGGGTGCAGCTGGATTTAACATCTCTATGCCACACAAAATGAAAGTACTGGATTACTTAGATGAACTAGATGATTCTGCAAAACATACACGTGCAAGTAACACTGTTGTGAACAAAGATGGCAAGCTCATCGGTTACAACACAGATGGTCTTGGATATGTGAGAAACTTGATTGAGCATGGCGTTGAATTAGCTGGTCAGAAGGTCACACTCGTTGGCTCTGGCGGCGCTGCAACACCGATTGCCATTCAGCTTGCACAGTCAGGCATTCGTGAAATTAGTATTTTTGCTCGTAATGATCAATACTTTGTTCAAGCAGAAGAAAATGTAAATTACATCAACAACGAAATGAAATCCTTCGGTGTCAAAGCAAACATTTTCCCACTTGAAGACAAAGACGCTTTCCGTCGTGAAGTAGCTGAAAGTGCCATCTTAGCAAACGGGACAAGCCTTGGCATGAAACCATTAGATGAGCTAAGCATTATTGACGATACACTTGATGTATTACGTAAAGACTTAATCGTGACAGATGTCGTCTACAACCCGCAAAAAACAAAACTTCTTGCGCAAGCAGAAGAAGCTGGTGCCAAAACGATTAACGGTCTTGGCATGATGCTATGGCAAGGTGCCCTTGCTTACAAACTCTTCACTGGTGAAGATATGCCAATTGATCAAGTGAAACAAATTCTTTTTGAAAATGACCGATTCTAAAACAAAAGAAAGACGACTTCCACTCAGGAGGTCGTCTTTTTTTAATCATGTACCATGATTCGGCGGTATCGATACAGGATATACAGAGCACCGATAATGGCGGCAACAGCCACCACTGCATCGAACATAAAGATTTGTAAAATGGACAAGTGCGTTTCAATTAAACCTGTTACGACTGGGATGACGACAGCCGCCACCCCACCGGCTGTGGAAATAATCCCTGTCATCGTTCCTTTGTTCTTCCAGAAGAATTCAGCCATCACAGTTAATGTTAGCTGAAAGACTCCTGCTGTTGAAAATCCCAAAACAAAGGCATTGATCGTTCCGATGACTGGAGATTTCACGACCAATAGCACACAAATAGAGACAAGTGTAATGATTGGATAGATCAGCAGCACAGTGACCGGACGGACAAAACGGCGCAAAAGAAATGCAAGTAATAGGACAGACAGCAGCCCGCCCATGCTATAGTAACTGAGCAATTTTACAGCACTACCCGATGCCATTCCCAATATGGTCTCACCGTATGTCGGAAGCCAAATTTGCGGCAATGCGTACAGCCCATTTGACGTAAAGCTGATCACAATGAGTGCAACCCCTTCTCTCCAAAACGTCGGCTCTGTCGAGAAGCGCGGAAGTCCGTCATGCTCTGTTACCTGTACTTGCTCCGCCTTGCGATGATTCGGAAATGGCAAGGTCCACAGCATCAAGACATTCACAAGATAAATGAGAGCAGGAACAAAAAATGCCATTCCATAAAATAAATCATGCTCTGCTAAAAAGAAAATCCCCAGTGGCAAAATGGTTGCCCCAATCGAAATAAAGGCCTTCACCATCACATTCGCAGATCCCGAGCTTTGTGGAAAAACCTCCATTAACGCTGGATATGTTCCTGCATCCATAGCTGAATTCGCGACCCCTGCCAAAATCGCAAACGCAAAGGCAATTTGATAATTCGGAGACAATGGAATACCGATAAGGAACACCGCCATCAGCACACCCGAAACCAAAATGACCGGCTTTCGCCCAAAACGATCTGACAGCACGCCCGATAAACCATACGTGAGTACCCTGCCAATGCCAAGCGCCGAAATCATATAACTAATTCCCGCACTATTGGTATCTAACTGTTTGATCAAAAATGGCATATTCGAAGCCAAAATAATATTGACCATACCTAATAAAAAATAATTGATATAAAGACTAGAAGCCGTTTTCACATACGGATTCCTCATCCTGACACACTCCTCAACACCATCGTAATGAAGTGACAAATAATGGTCGCACTTATAAGATTTCATGTGTGAGGAGGAACAACGTCGCATCCTTCACGCTCAAACATCACATCATGTCATGCAGTTCACAGCTAACATGCCCTTCATTTATCAAGCATTTCTTCAATTTTTCACTAGATCTTATTTTATATGAATGTGAAAGGTAATGATAGTGAATTGCTTAAATTTGAGGGGAATTCATCAATTAAGCGTATGACACCAATGATAGAAAAGAGGAGTGGTTAATTCCACTCCATAAATGATGTTTCACTTCTGTTCTTCGTTCATTTTCAACCCATTTTGACGAATGACTTCTTGATACCAGTAAAAGCTTTTTTTAGGTGTTCGATTTAATGTTCCGTTTCCATCGTTATCTTGATCAACATGGATAAACCCATATCGCTTTTCCATTTCAGATGACGAGTAACTAATTAAATCAAGAATTCCCCAGCTGGTGTAACCCATTAATTCGACTCCATCCTCAATGGCTTCCAGCATCTGCTGGAAATGCTGCTCATGATAGCTAATACGATAATCATCATTTATCTTTCCATCTTCCACCTTATCGTATGCACCTAATCCATTCTCAACTATAAAAAGTGGTAGTTGATAGCGATCGTATAAGTCATTTAAAGAGATACGAATTCCAATCGGATCGATCTGCCAACCCCATTCACTCACTTCTAAATAAGGGTTTTTCACTCCACCTATTGTATTGCCGCTAACAGTTTCCATCCCTTCACTATTTTCAGTAGCAACTAACGAATTGTAGTAACTGAATGAAATAAAATCAACCGTATGCACCTTTAATAACTCGTCATCTCCCAGTTGTTTCTCAATGTGAATGTTCTTTTCTTTAAACAGTCGATTGATAAAACGCGGATACTCACCGCGCACCTGTACATCTGTGAAGAACATATTGAACTGATTGTTCTTTGATGCCTTTAGAACATCCTTTGGATTACAGGAATACGGATACGTTGTTAATTTCGTCAGCATACACCCTATTTTTGCCCCCGGAATCATATCATGACAATATTTAACTGCCAAAGCACTTGCAACAAATTGATGGTGCAGCGCTTGATAAACAGCCTGCTCTACATTGTCAAAGCGCTCTGAAACGATTCCACCACTTGTGAATGGATGTCGAACAATACTATCAATTTCATTGAAAGTCAGCCAATACTTGACTTTATCTTTGTATCGATCAAATACCACTCGACTAAATTTCACAAAGAAATCAACAACAATGCGATGAGACCATCCTCCATATTGATTCACTAAATATAGCGGCATTTCATAATGAGATAACGTAACAAGTGGTTCAATATCATGTTTCTTCATTTCATCGAATAGGCGGTCGTAAAATAATAATCCCGCTTCATTTGGCTCTTCTTCATCACCGTTTGGAAAAATACGTGTCCATGCAATCGAAACACGTAACGTCTTCAATCCCATTTCTTTGAACAGCGCCATGTCTTCAGGATAGCGATGATAAAAGTCTACACCTCTTCGTTTCGGGTAACCTTCAGCGGTATCTGCACGCATCGCTTGCTGAATTTGTTCTTCATCCACTTTATTGTGCTTTTTATAGTCAGACTTACTGAGACCTTTTTTAAAGATCGCCACATCAGCAGTCGATAGCCCTTTCCCGTCTACATTCCATGCACCTTCTGCTTGGTTTGCCGCAATGGCACCGCCCCATAAAAAACCTTCTGGAAATTTCTTGATTTGATTAGACATGTTTCTTCCTCCTCAAGACTATGCGTTATTTCTTTGAACCACTCGATTGACGTGAATAATTAAATACATTTTTTCGTCATTGGATATGGTGTAATCCACATTTGTTTTAATATATTTCTCGATTTTCTCCACACATTTTACTTCTTCAGGGTATTTCCTCATGATTTGATCGATTAGATCGTGATCATCTGTTTCAAGCATTTTGTTCTCAAGTAAACGCTGAACAAAGAACTGTAAATGTGTTAAAAACCTGGAGTAATTTATCGTATCTGTTGGAATATCGATCTTATAATGCATTTTGATAATATTTAAAATGTCTTTGACCATATTGGTCATCATCACGATTTGATTTAAATTATCTTTGGTCTGCTGCGCATTTACTAGATGAAATGCAATATTCGCCGCTTCTTCTTCAGGCAGCTGAATGCCTAATTGTTTTTCTATCAGCTCTAGTGCATGCAGACCAATACTGAATTCTTCGGGGTAAAATTTCTTTACTTCCCACAGCAGGCGATTTTGTATCGTTAAATTTTCCTTAAAGCGCTTCGTAGCCATAAAAAGGTGATCTGTTAAAGAAATATAAAGATGCTCATTCAAGTGTGTAGATAAACGGCGCTTCGCATAGGATATAATCTCATCCGTCATGATTAAAAATTCCTCTGGGGTCTCCCTCATAAGCTCAGCTAAATCATTAGACGTGCTTTGATCTTCTAGCACATAAATCTTTTGAATATCAGACTCTTGAATAAGACTGCCTGGCTTATTTTTAAACCCAATCGCCTTACCCATTACGATGATTTCCTTACCGTCATCTCTTTTAGCGAGAACCACACTGGTATTCAGCACTTTTATAATTTCCATACCATATCACCTTCCTGGTTACATTCAAAATCGATTTATAAGACAGTTAAAAGTGGCTGCTGATGACCAGAAACAGGATTCGTTTTTCCCTCTTGGGGTAAAATTTCTAAATAATCAGCTGTATTTGTAATAATGACTGGTGTTGTTGTGTCATAGCCAGCCTTTTGTATATTCTGTTGATCAAATTCAATCAGAAGTTGACCTTGTTTCACTGTATCACCTTTTTGAACACGTGAAGTAAAATATTGTCCATTTAAGTTCACGGTGTCAATACCAATATGAATCAGAACTTCCACACCAAGGTTGGATTTTAAACCAATGGCATGATTTGTATGGAAAATCATTTCTACTTGTCCATCAAAAGGAGCAAATACTTTCCCTTCACTAGGTTGAATCGCTGCCCCTTTCCCCATCACTTCTTCAGAGAATACTTTATCATTCACTTTTGCTAAAGGAATGATGTCTCCTTTAATCGGTGCATAAATGATTTCGCGATTTCTTGTGTTTTCTGATGTGGAGACAGGCTCATTTTTCTTCTCGATGTGTTCAGTTTCTGCCTCTTTAAAGCCGATGATGTAAACAGCAATAAACGCGATGACCGCCGCCATGACTGCACCAATAATAGCAAACGTAAAGTTTGAAGTCCCTTTTTCAATGAAAATCGGCATTGTTGCGATGCCAGGTGAAACCATGACAAACGCTTTTAGCTTAATCAATCCAACAAAAATACCTGAAACCCCTGCACCAATCATACATGCGAGTAATGTTTTCTTAAGCTTTAAATGAACGCCGTATAATGCAGGTTCTGTTATCCCAAATAAAGCTGAGATTCCTCCAGACATGGCAATTTGTTTTAACTTAGGATCTTTTGTTTTAAATGAAACAGCCAAAGCACCTCCGCCTTGCGCAAAGTTCGCCGCTAGCATAGCCACCCCGATGAGAGCGTCGTATCCTGGTGAAGCAAGGGAAGCGATAACAACTGGATAGAACACCTTCTGCATCCCAAACATGACGATAAAAGGTAAGAAAATGGCTAAAATAGCAACGGCTGCCCATCCCGCAGTTTGCTGGATCCATAAGACCCCTGCGGCTAAGCCTGCACCAAGATACATACCGAGCGGCCCTAAAAACAGTAAACCAATCGGAGCAACAATGATCATTGTGATTAAAGGAACCATAAAGATTTTGACCGGCCCCGGTGATAATTTATCTGCCAGCTTTTCTACATAAGACATCAGCCAAACAATGAGTATAATCGGAATGACCGATGCGCCATAAGAAACAGCTTTCAGTGGAATACCCGCAAAGACAACTGGATCCCCGCTGCTAAACAGGGCTGTTAAGTTAGGATGCAATAATACCCCAGCCAAAGCCATCGATACCATAGGGTTTGTACCAAACTTTTGTGAGCTTGTATAGGCTAACAAAATAGGTAGGAAGAAAAACGCTGCATCTGAGATGATTTTCAATACCAAATAGGTTTGGCTGTCTTCTTTCATCAAGTTCAGCATTGGCAATAAAATCAATAAAGCCTTCAACATTCCCGCTCCGGCAATTGCAGGGATAATCGGTGCAAAAATGCCAGTGATCAAATTGGCAAAACGATTGAAATATCCTTTTAAGCTATGGTCTTTGTTCTGTACAATTTGTCCGCTTGCTTCCGGATTTTGATCAATCAGTTTTGCAAACTCTTTATACACATACCCAACATCATTTCCAATAATAACTTGATACTGACCTGCTGTATCTGCTACTTGAATGACGCCATCAAGGCGACTAATTTCTTCAGAGTTTGCTCGTGAGGAGTCTTTTAAAGTCAGTCTTAATCTCGTCATACAGTGGATGGCATTTTGAACATTATCACTTCCGCCAATATTTTTTAGAATGTCTTCAGCTAAGTCTTTATGGTTCATTAAAGTCACCGCTTTCATTTTTAATTATAGGAGCTCAGGCAACAAAAAAAGACCTGGATTGGGTGGGAATATACAAATACAGATATCCCATCCAATCTAGGTCTTGCCTGCCGAACAGTAACACGCCTTATTGAATGTACGCATTATTCTATTTTTAACTTTTCATCGTTTCATGAAACCGCTTTTAACATGTTAATATCTTTATAGTAATTAATTATCTTCACAAAAGCAATGTTTTTTCTCGAAAAACAATAATAAATTGATTAAATATAGATCAAAGAGCACTGTTATATCATCTAATCGTACCTATTGAAAATGTGGTATTGTCATGCTCTTTCAAATAAAGACCGTCTAAACTCAAAATCCCCAAGTACTTAACTCATAAAAATATTCCGTCCGTTCAATGCATAATCCAAAATGAAGATCCTCTGTGACTAACATAAAATCTCCATATCCACTTGAAAATTTCGTTTGCTCAAGAAGCTGGTTTAAATGGCTAAACACTTCGTTCACGTTTACTAAAAGAGCTTCAATTTCATGCTCTCGAAAAAACATGATTCTAGCTTTTTGGGGGTAATTTTCTGTATTCTTGGCCAATTCCTTTAACATTTGTGTAGACTTTTCAATATGTTCTCGATAGTTATCCCCATGTATTTGAATCTTATCTTCTCTTGCGTGAAGGAAAGCAAACACCTTCTGACAAAACAATTGATTTCCTTCGATATCTAAAAAAGGGTGTTCCGGAAGTGTCATGTAGCTCAATTCGTTCATTAAGTGCTTTCTTCTGCTTTTTCTTTTTAAGGTTTCGATTTTTGTTTTTGGGTTTTTATTCATATTAGCCACCAATGTGGGGATTGTTTAATATGCTACCGATCATTGTCTTTTTGAAGATACTATGAGTGGCTTTGTATTCGCTCCCGTATTTTCTGAGTATGATCTTTATTTAAAATCATTGCCAACTCTGCCTCATTTAGAACAGATCCCCACCTAAAGATAATTTCACTATTCAAACCATATTTCAAAAAAAGCGCTTGATAATCTACTTCATGACTATTCTTATCCAATCCTGAGTAAAACAATTCTTTTATAGATTCCTCTGAAAGCATAGAATCCCTTCTACTAGCAATCATGAAACTAGATTGATACTGATCCATTATTTGCAATGCTTTATCTAAATCATGTTGAGGAACCTTGGCTATACTGACATAAAACTGATTTTCATGTTCATCTAAAAGTAATTCTGGCCCCTTTTCAAAACCTGAAGTATTTATTTCTGAGTCAATAGATTTCCATACTTTTCGGAATCTCTCTATTCGAGAATGTACATCACTTACTTTCTTACTCAGAAAGATATAAAAATGGTAATTAGTTAATTGACCGCTAAAAATTTCGATTAGTTCATTTTGACAATAACTTTGAAAAGTCTTAATTCCACTATCATCTAAAAAGTAATATCCATTAATACTATATACACTTAACTGTTTAAGTTCATTTATTTTTTGATCTAACCACTTATAGTAGTTTGTAACTTCTTGTTCGAATTCGAGTTCTATTTTCATTTATAATCCTCCAATGATAACTATTTTTCATAGTCATAGTGGTTTCCATAAATATCATTAAAATGGGCATCTCTATTCTGACTTAAGTCGTCTGGATAGTAATGACCTCCTGCATGATCTCTAACCACTTTATCATCTTTAAAGAAATAATCCTTACCAGGGATAGGGTTACCTCTTTTGTCTACTGCTGGTCTAACTTCTATGGGTTGTTCACTTACTGGTATACCACTTGCCCTTTTAGATTCTCGATAAGCCCCTCTTCTTTTGGCTCCTTCAGTTGAAAAATTAGGAGGACGCTGCCCATTTTCAGCTTTCACATATCTTTGATAATTTTCTTTTTTAGTTATTATTTCTTTTGGTTTATGTTTAAATTGAAGTTGTTTTAAACTCTTACTTCTATACGGCAATAGCATTCCAAACGCCGCATTCATACTCGCTTCCTGCTGTTCTTTTGAGATCTTGTTTCCAAACATATCTCGGCCTGTGATCGCTTCGCTGAAGCCGTTGGTGGCGGTGAGGCCATATAAACCTTTTTGTGATGTTTTTAAGGCGTCGAAGGACCTTTGTGACGTCTTGTAAATATCCACTGCTCTAACTGCGGCCGACGTGGCTTGGGTCGTTTTATAGACAGCCTTTCCCCCTTTGAAAATGCGCCCTGCCCAGCCGACGATAGGGATATAACCCGCTGCTGCCATGCTGCCTGCTGCGACTCGCTGTCCTGTGGTGAGTTCTTCACCTGTGATTGGGTCGACGCCTGTTGCGGCGCGTTTTGCATCGTTTACACCTGTCAGCTCATTGACAATATTCCCGCCATAATCGAGTGCTTTTTCATACCAAGGACGATTGGCGAGGGCTTCTTGTTCCTTTGCGATCTTGCGGGCTTCTTCTTGTCTTTTTTTGATTTTCAGATATTCAGAAGTTTGCTTCTCAATATCGCTTTTTGCCTTGTAGATTTCGCTATTTTGATACGCTTTCTTGTCAAAATTCATAGGCGAAATCGCTTTTCCATCATTTGTCGCATTCATCATTTCAGCGTACAATGCCATTGTAGCTTTCTGTTCCGTTTCTGACAAAGCATATTCATCTTTTAAATTTTGATCAAGCTCTCTCAGTTCTTTGACCGTCTTTTTTCGTTCATCTTCCGCATCTTCTATTTTTTCATCAAAGGTTTGACTATCAAATACTTCTAGAGAAATGAGATCATCAATGTCTTGAAAAATCGTTTTGAGTGCCTTTTTTTGATCCTTTACAATGCTTTTGGCATTCTTGATGCCCATATGTACTGCGTTGTCTAAAAAGTGTTCTTCTACAAAGGTATCGCCGCCAAAGGTTGTATCATCAAGTGTCCCAGAAACACCTTCATGAAAGGCTTTTTGCTTATCAATGAAGCTGATAAACATGTCTACATTTCCGGCGAGCTCTTTATAAAAGCTTTTAATGTTATCGGCACCTTTCCCAGTGAAGTCATCACCGAGATTGGCAACACTTTGTAAAGCCTTTTTTAAATCTACCATTTGTTCGCGGAGTTCCTGGTAGTGTTTAGCCCTTGTGTCCATGGCACTTGTTAGTGCTTTTGCATCAAGTATCTTGCCCAGAAGAAGTCACTCCCTCCATTATTGATCATAAAGTCTATTTTACCGTGCCCCTCAAAACGGAAAAATAGGCTAAATGACACAAAAAATGGGATAGACTCTCTATTTAAAGGTCAAATAAAATAAGCTAGACAATGCACTTTGCTCTGTCTAGCCATACATTCGTTTTATTTATAATCATTGATTGGTCCTTTATCCATCAAAACATCAATTTCATTAGAAGACTTCATTTTTAATTTAGGTCTGCGCTCGGAATTTGGTTTGCTGTAAAGCTCTAGCGGACGTATGATCACACCATCATTTGTATTTTGAAGCATACCCGGCACACAAGAATAAATCCGATCATTATCATTCGCATGTTTGGCATGAATTGTCACAGACGTTCCTTGGTGATTATCGATACTCATAGATACCCTATATCTATAAAAGGAACCTGTTCCGTTTGATTGAGCAGAATAAACAACCGGAACGATAGCAAGGATATCGTCATTTAACCGTAATTTAATGACTTCTGTTTTCATCGATTCACGGTCTCTACCGACATCTCCCATATGCTCTACAGCTCCGTTACCGTAACTTTTGAGAGCAGGAACACCTTTTGCGCCAAACATGGCCACATCTATTTGTTTTCCTGACTTCGTATAGACCAATGCATAAATATCATAATCAGTTCCAGACTCCCAGGATACTGTAGCTGTAATCTCAGGCGTTTTTTCAATGATGATTGGTTTATGACCTTTGTCTAGACTAATTTTACCTTGAACTTTCTCTAAGCTAATAGGTGAAGCGACTTTCTCTTTAGCAGCTGGCTTCATTGGAGCAGGCTCATCAATTAGTTTTTCAGAAGTCATTTGAGGAGGTGTAGAAACATCCTGTTCATCAGGTTCAACCTCTACCCCAAAAAGCTTGCATAGCCCTTCTAATCCAGAATCGAAGCCACGCCAGATGGATCGTGCTTTCGTTTCACCATTTCTGATATATAGCTCTACTACGACAATACCCTTTTCATTTGTAAAGCTTACTGGTGTAAGGTATAGTACCTCATCGCCTGTTTGAATTTCTGCTTGCAGATTCTTCACTTGAGAAAAACCAATTCCTTGATCCTCTGTTAGTGTAATCGCCACCTTTGTGATTCCAGCAGGCACTTTGCTCATATCAAAATTCAATTGATGCCTTTTCAACTGACCTGATATCTCTGCTGGTAAAAGTGTCGCGACACCCGTGGCACTCTCCGGCTGATTGTAAAAAATAATGCCATTATCTCCTTGAACTAGATCTGAATCTGTTAAGAGAAACGCTGTTAAAGAAATATCAATTGCAGATGATACTTCATAACTGATGGATACTTGTCCCTTTGGAGAGTTTAGTACGGTATTGGCACCCATTTGCAGAGTTTGATTCATTTCAACAACTCCTATTCTTTATCTACCATTTATCGCTTTTATAGATCAATTATACCAAATGGTGTAATAGAGCCTATTAATATCTTTATCTCATTTTCAATCTCTGCAATGATATGAGACAATGCCAATTAAAAACAAACTACTCTCGAAAGGAGAATCATTGTGTATAAAAAAATCATTCCTGCTGTTATGGTGATATTCGGCTTTTGGATTCTTCTTCAAATATCCTTGAACATTAATATCTTTCTCAATCCAATGAACTATTTTGTCTCCATTATCCTCTTCTTCCTTTGTATTCAGGCTCTATTAAAACATAAATAATGAAAAACCCGAACAAGCATATACCACGCTCGTCCGGGCTTCTATTTTCCTTTATTATACTTCTTCACCGTTCGTTGCGATGACGTTTTGATACCAAGTAAACGAATCTTTTTTGAGGCGCTTCATTGAGCCGTTGCCTTCATTGTCACGGTCAACGTAGATCATGCCGTAGCGTTTTTTCATTTCGCCTGTTGTGAATGACACGATATCAATGATGCCCCAAGGTGTGTAGCCGATGAGGTCAACACCGTCGTATTCTATGGCCTTTTTCAGCGCCTCGATATGAGAAGCGAGATATTGAATTCGTTCTGGATCTTGGATGGAGCCGTCTTCTTCCACTTGATCAATGGCACCAAATCCATTCTCGACGATGAATAGCGGGATTTGATAGCGATCGTAAAAACGATTCAATGTATATCTTAAGCCTGTCGGGTCAATCGACCAGCCCCAATCACTTGATTTGATATAAGGGTTATCTACACCATGCGGCAGTGCTCCATTGACAATATCTCCGTTGTTGTCAGACACCACATCACTTTTAACCGCTGTCGACATGTAGTAGCTAAAGCCAAGATAATCCACTTTCCCTTTTCTTAAGCTTTCTTCATCGCCTTCTTCAAACGGAATGTGATAGCCTTCGCGTTCGAATTCTTTTAACGCATAGCTCGGATAGTAGCCGCGAACCTGTACATCTGGGAAGAAATAACGTTGTCTCATATATTCTTCAGCAAGCATGACATCCTCAGGATTTGAGGAATATGGATAGATTGGCACGTGAGAAACCATGGCTCCAATTTGAAAAGCAGGATTGATTTCTTTTCCTTTGGCTACTGCCCATGCACTTGCAAGTAATTCATGATGTCCTGCTTGATACATCACTTCTTTGGCATTTTCGCCTTCTTTGACTGAAACCCCCGAATTTGTCCAAAGGAACAATGGGTTGTTGACATCCATTTTGTTATTAATTTCATTAAATGTCATCCAGTAAGTGACCTTGTCCTTGTATCGATTGAAGCATACTTCTGCGAATTTCGCGAAATACTCAGCGACTTTTCGGCTGCGGAACCCACCGTATTCTCTTGCCAAATGAAGTGGCATCTCAAAGTGAGACAGCGTAATCACAGGCTCGATGCCATGCTTGAGCAGTTCATCAAAAACATCATCATAGAATTGTAAGCCTGCTTCATTCGGTTCCGCTTCATCCCCTTTAGGGAAAATTCTGCTCCAGCCGATTGATGTACGTAAGCATTTTAAGCCCATTTCAGCAAACATTGCGATATCTTCCTTATAATGATGGTAGAAATCGATCGCTTCATGGTTCGGATAAAATTTATCTTTTTCTATCGTTTCAGTTATTTGTCTCGGTACTCCATGAGCACCTGCTGTCATCACATCTACAACACTTGGACCTTTTCCTGCTTCATTCCATCCACCTTCAAATTGATGTGCAGCTAATGCGCCGCCCCATAGAAAATCTTTTGGTAAAGTCATTATTTATTCCTCCTATTTCACAATTGTCATCAAGACGTCTCTTGACTGACATGTCTCACGTTTCTCTACAATTACATCTTCGTATACTGGTTTGATTGTTTTTAATCCTTTGCTTTCAATGGCTCCTTGATCAAATGTCATCAACAAGTCACCCTTCTTCACTTTGCTGCCTTCTTTGATTTAAAGAGTAAAGACTGAGCCATCTAGGGAAACCGTATCAATTCCTACATTCCCCTTCATTATAATTATACCGGTACAATTTATCAATACATATATAATTCGAGATAACATATCAAAGGAAAATCGGTATGTGCTATAATACAGGAACAATAAATCGTGAAAACAAAGAGGAATGGCTATGTTAAAGTATCAACAAATTGCGAGCGATATTGAAAAATATATTGTCACCCATGAGCTGCAGCAAGGGGATAAGCTCCCTGTACTCGAAACACTCATGAGCCAATTTGCTGTGAGCAAAAGTACAATTATTAAATCATTAGACTTACTCGAAAGAAAAGGAATTGTCTATCAAGTGAGGGGCAGCGGCATCTTTGTTCGAAGACACCGCCGCAAGGGCTACATCAGCCTTTTATCCAACCAAGGATTTAAAAAAGATTTAGAGGAATTTCAACTGACATCAGAGGTCTTAATGCTAGACACTATTAAGCCGTCCGAAGAAGCTGCGCTTAATTTGAACATTGTACAAGAAGATGATGTTTTTTACCTGAAACGCATTCGTTATATCAATGGGCAAACCTTATGTTTAGAAGAATCCTATTACCGAAAAACCATCATTCCCTATCTCAACACAGAAATTGCCGCCGATTCTGTTTTTAAGTTCGTCAGTGAAGGGCTGGGGCTCAAAGTCGGTTTCTCCGATATGTACTTACAAGTAGGCAAATTGAATGAAATCGAAGCGACGCACCTCGGCCTCAAACAAGATGATCCCGCCCTCCGTGTCGAGACCGTCTTTCACCTCACAAACGGCCAGCCCTTCGACTTCTCGAAAATTACGTATAACTACATGCAATCCCAATTTTTTATTCAAGCGAATAATTATTATGGGTGATGGTATGGAAAAAGCCCCTCGATCCTGAGGGGCTTTTTGAAAATAAACATTTATTTGTAATAGTTATACTCATTGAACGTTGCTATCATATCTTCCTCTGTTCCTGTCTTCGCGCGATTTGTATTAAAATATAACGTGCCATCATCAAAATCAACAGCTTCTATTTCAAAAAGAGTAAATGCGCTGCTCGTAATTCGGAAAGAAAGGTCCTTTCTCGTAAACAATTCTTTTGAAAAATCTTTTACAGGTGTTTCCTTTTGCTCTTTCAACATTTGATTGATATTTAATGGATATGTAAGAATAACACTTACATTAGAAGCTCCTCCGTTAGTATTTGGCTTAAATAACGGTACATATAAGGTTCCTTGGTAGAAAGAAATACCTTGAAGAATGTATTTCGAAGCATCAACCACTGATTGATTTACAATGGCTTCCTTATAATTTAATGTAAACGTGGCTTCATACTCAAATTGTCCTTTTTGGTCATTAAAATTCCCAATAAAAAAGCGATTACCAGACCTGACAATAAACTTATCCGTTCCCACAGAATAGGTAATGCCGCTAATTGATAAATCCGCCCCATTGTACTGAAGGACATAAGATTTAGCCACTTTGTACGTATTATTCTTCGTGTTCACACTTAGCTTCACTATCTTTTTTACATACTTTACGCCATCGGTCATTGGCGCTACATATAAGCTAACTTGATCATCACCTTTTTCGGCTTTCACAGCCAAATCATTGGCATGTCCTAAGTCATTACTCGTACTATTGGTGTCAGAGTTTTTAAGCAGCTTAACCGTTCTATTGCTTGATGAGCCGCTCATTTTTATAGCGTACAATTGCGTCAAGTGATTTGACGTGTTGATTTTTGCAGCATAGATCATATTATTATTCCGGTCTACAGCCATTCCTTGCATCGAAGTGTAAAAACCAGAACCTGACATTGCAGAATACGTTGTATATGTGTTGAAATATCCGGATTGAGCGTGAACAGCAGTGGACCACATACTGCAGCAAAAGATGACAGCACTTAGAATCAAATACTTTGTTTTTTTCATTATAGACCACTCTCCTATCATTGGAATTTATATCATGTGGTTCTTAGAAATAAAATCGTCACCCTAGAAATGAATGACGATTTTAAGATTCTCAATGATGAAACAACTCTACTTTTCAGCCTTAAATGTCTTTACCGTCTTACTACTTTCCGACATGCCTTTTCCAGTGACAGTGAAGTAGAGTTTTCCTCCCTTGGCACCTAGTTGTTTGAAAGTAACTTTCACAACCTTACCTTTTGAAGCCGCTGATTTTCCAATAAGCTTTCCTGAAGGTTGATAGATTTTGACAACATCCTGCTTCGTTAATTTACTGAAAGTGATTACATCTTTTTTCTTTTTGTTGTTCACGATGTTGATTTGATTGCTTTTTAATACAGCAGATGGCTCGCCTTTAAAAGAAATGGCTTGCTTTCCACTTTCCAGCATCTTATCACTGCTGCGCGTGACATACACTTTACCGCTCTTAGTTCCTACTTGTTTGACGTACAATTTGATGGACGAACTGTTAGCCGGTTTTGATGTGGCTAGTAATTTTCTGTTTGATGAGTAGACTTTGATCACATCTTTTTTCTTCATCTTACTCACTGTAATTACGTCATTTTTATTTTTAAGATTGTTGATTTTGACTTGGTTCGTTTTTAAAGCATCTGATTTCTCACCTTGATAACGAATTGGTACTCGATTTCCCTCTTTTAAACCAGGTTCTTTCATACTGATATAAAGCGTTCCACCTGTTTGACCCAGTTGTTTCAAGGAAATCGTCAGGTTCGAGCTAGATGCAGTCTGTTGGGCAATCGCTTTTCCGCCGGAAGATTGTTTAAACACTTTGATGACTGATTGCTTTTTGATTCCTTTTATCGTCACCGTATCGTTCTTCCCTTTGTTGTTCGTCACCTTCACTTGGGATGCTACAATTGGAGATGTGACGACTTTTTTGACGGTTACGACCGGCAGAGAAACCTTTCTCTTCCCACTTTGCAACGTGATTGTCACTTTAGATCCTTTTGTTAGTTTCCCCGTTTTTAATTTAAAGTTTTTCCCTGGCGTAATTGTAAATGGGCCATATTTCTTTTTCGTTGTTTTGGCACTGAGCTTTGACATCGCTTTTATCGTATTATCTGTAGAATTAGATTGTACTTCTACAATCGCATTAGACCCAAAGGTGCTGACGCCATTAATCGTATCACTTGAGTCATCGATTTCTTCCACATAAACTTTTTGAACGTCCTCTTGTGATTGATCTGTTTCACTTGGGTTAT
The DNA here is from genome assembly GCA_030159235.1 of Bacillus safensis. GTDB lineage: Bacteria > Bacillota > Bacilli > Bacillales > Bacillaceae > Bacillus > Bacillus safensis_B. The sequence continues at coordinate 739,003 of BSBG01000001.1, forward strand.
CTGCCATGAACGTCTTTACTGTAATTAAATCTCCGCCGATTAATTTAGAAACAGGAACGTCATATTTCCCATCAGTGTCTGTCTGACCTTCTCCAATGATTTGCCCCTCCCCATTTAATACCTTGATGATACTATCTGGAGTAGCGGTTCCACTTATTGATGTTGATAACTGAGTAAACGGGTTAAATGTTGGGGCTGTGGATTTCACGTAAAAAAATTCCTCTTTCAAAATGTTGTCATAAGCTGGTTCTATAACTTTTATCCTACTTTGATCTAAGGCTTTTAGTGTTTCTTTGTCTACATTAAACTCAAAATCCCCCTCCTCATCTGCTATCATAGACTGAATAATTTCGTGTGTTCTATAATTCATAAGAACGACCTTTGCGTAAGGAATTCCTGCCTGACCTTTCACTAATTTAGACCAGTTTGTCGTAGGGCTTAATAAAATCCCTTTAGGCTTAACTATTTTTTTATATACGTCGATATTGCTGCCTGTTGTCATCTTTACTGTAAGGAATGTCCCAGCAGATAATGCAGGCAGCGTTAAATGTATTTCATCATTGAATGTCCCTGACGCAATCACTTCGCCATCTTTCATGACCTCTACCTTTGTGTTCTTCACTGTTTTACCAGTTAACTCTTGAGACGTATTATATATATCATCTAAATAGTTAAAAGAAGCTTTAAAAATGTATACTTTTTTTGATGCAAGTAAGGTGCCTTTTTGATCATATGTGTCTAAATTCAAAGTTTGGCCAGCTGTAATTTTATTCGCAATAAACAACTTAAAGTTTCCTTTACTATCAGCTTTTGCGTAGTGTTGATATCTAGATTTCCAGTCTAGATAGGAACCCCAATCTCCCATTGCAACGATTGCGTTAGGAATTGTTTTACCTGTCAGATAATCATCTCCATATTGGTGTCGATCAACTGTTGTTATCGTTCCACCCTCTGTGGCACTCACACTTTCTTGTATATGAAAACTCAACATCATCACACAAAGAATAGAGGCTACTAATTTCAGGACCATTTTCATAAATATATCCTCACTTTTCCTATTAATGTTTTTATATACAAATATTATACATTTCATCTAATATAGACACAAGAGTTATTCATGTGACTAAAGACTTACTAAAAAACTAATTTAATAGATGCAGTGAACCTTACTCTCTTACATGAACAATTCCCATTTAAAACATCAAAAAGATTCATTTTACGAATGTATCAAACAAACTTATGATAAACGTAACAAAAATGTATAGGAGGGGTCATCAGATGAGAGACATTAGAGTGTACCATGTCGATGCGTTTACAACTGAGAAATTTGGAGGAAACGCCGCTGGAGTCGTGTTGGATGGTGAGTTTTTAACAGAGGAAGACATGCAGAGGATCGCCATGGAGTTGAATTTACCGGAATCCGTCTTTTTGCTGCCTGCACATCATAAAGAAGCTGATTATCGGGTCAAATACTTTACGCCGACGGAGGAAGTTAATTTTTGCGGTCATGCGACTGTTGGATTGACTTGGCTTATGGCGACAGAGCTAGGGCTGGCGAAAGAGACATCAGGGGTCGTGTTAGAAACAAAGATTGGCAATGTGCCCGTTGTATGGCACGAAGAAAATGGAGAAATCGTTGATGTGGAAATGACGCAGGTACCCCCGAAGACGAGAGATTTTGCCATCGATGTAGAAGAGCTTAGTGACTTGCTTGGTGTGAGCAGTGACCGCATCGATCCATCCTATCCTATCAAATTAGCAAACACCGGAAACTGGCACCTTCTCGTTCCGATGAAGCATCAGCAGGACATTGATCAAGCGTCTCCAAACTTAACGGCTTTAGCTAAAATGAATAAAGAGCATGGCATCTCGACGACCCACCTTTATACGTTTCACACATCAAAAGAATGTGATCTTTATACGAGGGATTTTGCACCTGGGATTGGGATACCCGAAGATCCTGTGACGGGGGCAGCGAACGGAGCATTGGCTGGTTATCTCTACTTAGAAAACATTATTTCTCAACAGAACCCCACTCACCTGAGCATTGCTCAAGGAGATGCCATCGGCAGACCAGGTATGCTTACGATCACAGTCATTCCGAATGAATCACAGCCAGTAATCAAAGTGGCTGGCGCAGCTGTCATTACCATTCGCGGCGTGTTGACCCTATAAACGATCAGCTTGAATGGGAGACATCTCGTTCAAGCTGATCCTATTTAAAATGATCTTTGACTGCTTTGATCCATCTTTTGGCCGATGGGGAAGCTGCTTTGAATGATTTAAACGCCAGGTTAACCTCACGATATACACTCGTTTCAAGTGGAATGATTTTCGTATGAGGTATGTGCGGCGGCAAAATTAATGTCGGAATGATCGTGACCCCAAGCCCTTCTTGAACCATAGAAATGAGCGTATTGTTGTCTCCAATTTCAAATAAAACATGAGGCTTCACACCGCCGCTTTCTTTTAACAGCTTTTTGACGAGTATGTCACAGCCCGCTTTCGGCATGATAAAGGATTCATCCTGTAGCGAGTCCACTTCAATCACTTTCTTCGTATTGAAACGATGATTCTCTTGTATGAGCACCACCAATTCATCTTGAAAAAGTGGAATGGTCTCGAATTCCCTCGATGACTGCGTTAAAAATCCAACATCAACCGTGCCTGAAGCAATCCATTCCTCAATCTCCTCATAACCGCCTTCATATAACTCCAGCTTAATATGCGGATAGCTTTGCGTAAAACGATGAATAAGGCGTGGCAGGACATTTGAAGAGAAACTCGGAAATGTCCCAATCTTGATGCTCCCTACTTCCATCCCTTGAATCAGCGCCGCCTCCTGCTCAAGCAATGCCGCATGATGCATGATTTGCCGAATATGCGGCATCACCCGCTCACCTGCGTCCGTTAACGACAGCCCGTTTCGATTCCGCCGAAGCAGCACAATCCCTAATTCCGACTCAAGCTTCGCAATATTATGACTCACCCCAGACTGCGTCAGCCCTAGCTTCTCCCCGGCTCTTGTAAAACTGCCGCATTCGACAGCTGTTAGAAATACTTTGTATTGGAATGTGATCAGTTTGCTCACCTCACAAGCTCATTTTAGAGATCTTGGCAAAATCTACTGTTAGATATTTCTTTGATTTTTCGATTTAAATGGTGTTCTATCATTTGAAAGCAAGTCTGCTGAATCCATAAACGTTGAAATGTATAGAGCTGTTCTTTTTCATCACCATGCAAATCTTCATCTTCCTCTAACTGAAAATCCGTTAAATCGATGTTGTCATGAACATGCATTTTTATAAAAACATGAGCATTGTGAAAATCATGCATATGCTCTACTAAAAAAGAAATCTCAGTGATAAAATCATCAAATGTATCTTCTTCAAGCATTTTTTTAAGATCCAGATTACTATGCACATCAATTGAAAGGTAATTATCTCTTTCATCCAATTCTTTTTGGGTAGCTAGCGGATTATCGTGAATGGTTGCTTTTCTATTTACATCTGTAATGGAGAAATAAATGATGATGTCTTGATTATCGAGAAATTCATACGCCCATATTTCTGCATCTCTTAATCTTAAAATGCGGGTGAGATTGGCCAATCTTTTAACCCTCCAATTAATTATTCATCGTTGTCGACGACGAAGACCTAGACGCTGCTTCATCAGCCTTCACACAATCAATTGCAACAACGAGCGCAATCATCACAGGCTCCATCTCATCTTTCAAAATATCAACCTTGTAGCTATCCCCCCAAGTAAACCATTCCTTCTTCACCTGACCGATCACTTCGCCGTTCTGCAGCACTTGGAAATTCATATCCCACCAGTTGCCTTGCACTTCAATCCCAGCAGCATCAATTGAATATTTTGCTTTAAAGAACGTAAACTCTTTTTTGATGGTCAATACCTCTTGACCACCAACTTCTACTAAAAAATTCGGTAAAAAGCTAAACATTTTCTTCATAATCACAGCGATTTCATCTCGTTCTGTATTCAGTATGGTGAACGTCTTCGGCATCTTCATAAAGCTACCTTCGACCACATACACATCATTCTCCTGCTGATCTTTTACGGTAAACCTACCGCTAAGACTAAATACTTTCTGTTTCATATAAAGCTGCTTCATAAGTACCTCCAATTCAGTTCAATCATTCGATCAGTCTTATAACTGATTATACCAAAAAATAGAATGTACAAAAAACCACCTAAGTTCAGATGGTTTTGAGTTACTGATCCATTACCAGAAAATTTTTTTCATAGATTTGAAAAACCAATGGAATTCTGCATGTTGCTTCTTAATCCAAACTTAACTTTTACATGAAATTATTAATTCGTTATTTCATAATAAGCCCTACAATTTTGCTAAATGGAATCGATGAATCATGTTGAACAACTAAAGCTTTTGAAAAACGATTGAGGTATTGTTTCTCATGTGACTTTGGTGAAAGAATGATTAACTTCCTTTTTAATTCCTGCACATATAAATCAAACACTTTTAACTTTCGATTTTCATCAAGCGCGCTATCAAATTCATCTAGTACAATAAAACCTGGTGTAAACGATAAATTTTGTAATAGTGCTAGCGCAAATAGTAATGAGCTTAACGACTCTTCCCCGCCGGAGACACCTTTTCCAACTCGTCCACCTCGTGCTTTCACACTAACATCTTCCATCGTCCCCCGATGACCTTCTTTCCTTGCTTTAATGAATAATTTAAACACATTACGCCCTCTTCTATCATCATCAACTGTCCAAGACACTTCTCCTTCAAATTGAAACTGTCTCATAAAGAATTCAAATCGATTCCTCACCTCAAGCACTCTCATGTTAATCGTTGTTTCTAACTTGTCCTTTAATTGCTCTGTCCTCGCTCCATTCTCTGTTAATAAATTGTCTAAACGCTTATATTCTTGATCCAGTCTTTCATATTCAGTCTTCACAGCCTTATAATTTCCAGGTGCTTCTGGATCAATCTCAGGTTCATTTCTTGCACCATCAAACATCGTTTTTCCATGATCGCGTTCTGCTCTTAACTCACTAATAGAGGGAATGTGATCAGGAAATCGCTCTTGGCTTGCTTCTGAGTAAAGCGGTAACTCAAACTTTTTGATTTCCGTGATCTCTTGCATGTAACCTACCAATTCTTGCTTCATTCGATCAATTTCATCCTGTTTTTCTTTCAGTCGACGGCCTATGTCCTCTTTCTCTCTATTTTTATGTTGTAAGTCATCTTCTAATGCCTCTTTCAGTCTCTTTTGTTTTTTGACTATGACAAGATGCGTATCAAGTTCTTCTTCTAAATAGTGGCTTTTTTTCTTGCACCTTTCATACTCTCCATCTATATCAGCCAACTGTTGTTGAAGTGCTTTATATGCTTGATACTTTTCTTTCCTTTTCCCTAACTCTTCGTAAAAAGTTCCTTCTCGTTTGAACAACGTATAATCATTGTTCAATTGGGCTTTTACGTTATTCAAATCGTGTCTTTCTTGATCTAGCTGTTTTAACTGCTGCTGTTTGCCTGACAATTCCTTTTCTTTTCTTGTTAATTGTCTCCCTCGATCTTCCCGTTCATACTCTTTTGACATAAACGCTTCTGCTTCTTTCACAGATGAAATAACACGATTTAGATTTTGTAGTTGTATCGTTAACTCATTCAGCTCTTTCTCTAATTCCGTCCACCTTGTCTTCTTTATCTTTAATTGTTGATCTACTTCTTTTTTTCTGGCTTGTAATGATAGTTCGCTTAAGATCAATCGGTCTTTTTCTTGTGAACCTCGAATACCCATTTCATCATATAAATATCCATTTTTGATGTGGATGGTCTTATGTTTGAAGAATTGCTCGACCCACCACAATGCTTTGATTGCATGCGGAATGAATTCGTCTCGTACACTTTCCTTCACTTTAAGATGAAGTGCTGGTAATGATGTCATTGAGCGATCTGGGACTATATTCATGAGAGACACATGGTACAGGTCATTAGGTGGTTCGACTTTTTTCCCTTGAAAAAAGATTGTGTACTTAATCGCATCGAAAAGTTGCTCATCTTTTAATTGAGCCTGTTCATCTAATTCGACTAATTCTCGAAGGGGAAATGCTTTCACATTCCTCTGTCTGAAATAGCTAAGTGACTGCTGTTGGCGTTGAGAAAGCTCTTGATTGTCCATCAATAATTGATGTTCGATTTCTAATTCCTCGACCTCTTTTGATAACGTAAACTGTTCATCTTTTGAGTTTTTGAATTCTAAATTTAATTGATCAATTCTCATGCTCACATCATGAGAACTCAGGTACTCATTTAAAAGATCTTTCATTTTTTTACTATTATTTTCATCTTGCTCTATTTTAAACTTTAATGCTGCTATTTCATTACGTAATTGATTCTCTATCTCTTTTAATTCAACTTCATTTTCCATCATTTGCGAAAGCAAATACGTGTTATGATCAATCTCTTTTTTCAACCGAATTAGGTTTGACTTCACTTCCTGCTCAGTATGCCGAATATATCTTTCTTGTTCTGTGATATCCTTCAATTCCTCTTCTCTTATAGCAATCTCTTCACTTTTTTTCACTTTCTTTTCTTTTAATAAAGACATCTCTTCGTGACCAGCTTCAATATCATCTTCTAACTTTTCTTGTTTAAGTAAAAGTTGATTTACGCCTTCACTGCGCTCTGAAAATTGTGCTTGTTCCAACTGAATTTTATCATTTATTTCTTCATAATCAGTTTCAAGCTGATCAATCAAATCTTCCAACAGTTTCTGTTCTTTTTTGAGTGTTTTTTCTAATAAAAGGAGGGCTCTTATATATTGTGTGCCTCCCGTTTTTAGACGTTCTTGATTCTGATTAAAAAGGTATAAGCGTTGTTTACTCCTATCGAGATTTAATTTACTGTTATTGACGTTGTGCTTTGTAAGGTCTAACGCTTCCTTGGATTCTTTTAATCTCTCAATGCTTTCTTCCCACTCTTGCTGCATTTGAGAAATACCGTGCATTTCACTAAAAACTCGAAAACGCTCTTCTGGATTCATAGTCGCAAATTGATTGACATCTTGCTGATACCAAATTAAATAATAGGCGTCGGGATCGATCTTGTATTTATACAGTAATGTCTCTTTATAAGATGAAAAGTTAAACTGTCCCCCACCAGAGGTATATGTGATTGTATTCTCCCACGCATCGATCTCATCTCCGGTTGAAATGGAATATTCTCTTTTCAGCAATTGCCCAGACTCTTGTACGATGTTCAACGTAAACTGAATAAATTTTGCTGCATCGATTTTCATCGGACCTTCATTTTGAAACACAATTGAAATTTTAGCTTTCCACGTCTCGTCAGGCAAAAGATTTCGTGATTTTAAGCCTTCCAAGTCAACTTTTGAAGAATATAAAACAGCACCTAGACAATAAGTAATGGTAGACTTACCAGAACCGTTTGGCCCAGAAATGAGAATATGCTGATCAGCTCCAGCTAAATCAATTTGTTCAGGACGATAATCCCGTATGCCATTAAACGTTAATCTCCAAGGTATCATTGCTCTGTCCCTTCATTCTTAAAATTGTAGCGGTTAAAAAACTTCATGACTTCTTCTTTATTTAATTGATTTGAGTGACTAAACTCCGCTGTTCTTCGCAAAAAAGAGTCTGAAAAGATATTTGCTCCGATAGCCGTCAATTGGAAAGCCCTTTCTGTTGAATCCGTCTCGTAGTCTTCAATCGCACCGATTTTTTTCAAAGGGTCGATATTTAAATTGATTCTATTGTTCGCCTTCTTTGTTTCATGCCCCAATGCCTCTAACAGTTGATCAAACAGTGTATATTCATGTTTCAGTACTTCCTGTTGATAAAAGATATAGAGTAAAATAGCCAAGCTTTCCTTAGATAGTGTGTTACGCGCAGCTGATGCTGTCACTCGCATGAGCACAACTACTTGATCCCGCGTATCATCATAGATGATTTTGAAATATCGGCTAATGGCTTGATTAACTCTTTTGATGAATGAAAAAAAAGAGTCTTCATCACCCAAAATACCTAGTTGTTTCTCAACTTCCTTACGAGATAACCCAAAATTTCCAGATCGAATTGAAGCAGACGATGAAAAAAGAATGTTCATGAACGTCATCTCTTCTATTTGCGTGAGAACACCCCGAATGTCTTGCAAGGCATTCAGTGGGTTTACATTCAATTCGTTTGTTTCACCATTCGGACTTTCATTGATGGTCGTTGTCTCTTTTCCGTTTGACAATATCTGTTCCATCTTCACTGTTCATCCACTTCCATTCTTTTTCGTACTGTTTATGTCCTCTCAGTTCCGTCCCCTTTGATATAACAATCTCTTTATTACTCACTAAAGCAGAAATAGCAGTTAAAGCATTTATTGCGTCACTCCACTGCTCTGTTGTAGCCTCAATGACAACCTGTTCTAAAGTCGCTTGTTCTTGTTTTTCAAAGTACGCTTCAATCTTTGTTGTATCAATCATTTCTTTTGTTAAAAGCCAATTAGACTCTGCGATGTGTCGCTCTAAATCAACACCAGATACCTCTTCGCTTGCGTATACGATGTCCTCTTCTTCCTCTTGAATTGAGTCAATAATAGGTTCATAATTTTCTAAATAATCGACAGCCACCTCAATTGTGCCAGACGTTAAAGGAGAAGCAAATTTCACAGGCATCCATAACCCATCAACTGCCTCATCCACATATTGATTTTGTTCCATGAAACTCAACAACTGGTAAACATCTGGAACATCTGATTCAAGCGGTGGTTCAAACATACTGGAAATGAAACGTCTAATCTTTTCAGGCTGAATATGAGAACTAAATGGGGTATTCTGCATATTCGTAAACTTTAAATATTTTTTAATCATGCCAAGGCTAAGATTTGTCCCTGTTGTAAGTACTTCTGTACCTTTCTGCATGAGTTCTGTAAGAACTAAACTGTCTTCTACCGTTTGAAATTTTTTAAATCTCTCTTCCAATTTTACATCTAAATCATTCATTAACTCGTGAATCAACTCTAACTGGGGTAAGGCATGTCGATCGGCAAGCATTTCTAGCTCACGTTCTTTTAAAAGTGTAATGGCATTTTCTACATGCCTTATCATACTTGCAATTTTATTCCCACCTGAAATCCCTTGGTCGTCATAGGCCTCACTAATATCTGAATCTCGTCTAGCCTGAAACAACGACCTGCCAATCTCATCATTCATATAATAAGCTAATGAATCATTAGCCAGTCGAATCAGCATATCCATCATCCGTTTTCCAACATCACGCATTTTAATTCTTCTCGTTTGTTTAGATATCCAATTGTACTTCACTAGCACCTGGATTACTTGGTCGACTCTTTTTTGGGAAGGCGGCTCCTTATCGTCATAACGATTTCGATACCGATAGTAGATTGATTCAGTATTTTCAATAGGCTCACCTAAACCTAGAGCTTCTTCATTTAGCAACTGAATGATTTTTAAAAGCCTTAGTATTTCCCCAGGAGTTTGAAAAAATTGTTGAGCACCTAAATCACTAAGAACCCCACTAAGAGTAGAAATATCCCGCATGGATTGCATCAATTCTGGTGCTGAGTATGAAGATTGAAAAATTGAAATTAATCCTGAATCCACATTTTCCAAAGATCGACACCTCCCATCATCTGCTCTTGTTCCATCTTTTGATGCTGAAGGAAATCCATGACACACTGTTCATAATGCTGATAATCAATGGCCACTTCTTGATTTTGCAATATCCACTTTAGTTTTAAATGATCAAAAGATTTCAGTATTTCATATACTTTTCTTGCAATATAAACGCCATCTACATCATAATCACACCAAATCATCACTTGCTTTACCTGACTATGAACTAAAATTTGTGTCATCGCTTCTCGATGAGCAGACCTCAAATGTCCATCTGTACACAAAACATATGATTTCGTCTCTTTTAAAAAATCCCTTTTTGACGCCATACTTGTTAAAATAGCTCGATTTTCAACGATCCAGAAAGTCGTTGCATCTGTGTGATAGGCTTCATTTAATATAGATAAGTTTGTGAGGGCATGAACTGGTCCAATTTCATAAGAAGAAAATTGTCCCGTCAGTTTTCCAGAAAAAAAGACGGGTGTGATCTGCCCCAAACTCGTTAAACCCAACTCTTGAATCGGTGTCTGCGACCAGTCCTCTATCTCACTTATAAATTCTTCTTTGTCAGCATCAAATTTTTTCGATCCACCAATCTCCTTGTAATACGTTGCACCAATCTCTTTCCAATCAAACGATTCTTTAAGAGAGGAAATATGACAAAATGCGCAAACAAAATGTAAATACTTCAGCCTTTTTATCAGTGGCCAGCTGGTTGGAAATGATAAGGAAATCCTCGTCTCGCTTGGATTTAATTGCTGAACCCTCTCTGTTAACTTTTTAATACCTGATATTCTATTGGGAGATAATGCTTGATGTTTTTGGCCCTTTTTCACTGCAAACTCGTTTAAACGATCTTGAATCATTAAAATGTCATTCACCAATTCATCATGCTTTCTTTGATGCTGTGCTGATTGATATTCAAATAATCGATAGCCCATCCGATAGTGGGATCTACTAACTGTTTTACCATCCTTCTCAAAACGAATCTCCTTGATAATCCAGCCTTCCTTTAACCAATTAAATGTTTCGTGTTCATCTTCATTTAATTCCACTTTTTTATTAGTCGTTAAGGCTAAAGATGCTAGGGCTGGATCTAATGGTAAATCATTTACATGGTGATGCTGGGTAGATACAGTTAATAAGCCTAAAACCCGATATGTTCTTGCTGACCGCTTAATAATGTTGAACTGAGCGAAAAGTTGATCTTGTAATGTAGATGCTAACTCCAACTCTTCTTTGCTTCTTAGGATATTGTCTTCAATATATTGGCGTACCTTTTCATCTATCATATCATTGCCTCTTTACTTGTTTGATGTCTCTATTTAAACCGAAAATTGAGTGCAAATTTGGATTTATCGTATTTCTTATTGGAGTCTTTTCATATGTGAATATATCCATAAATAAAAAACATCTGATCTTCGCATTAAATAAGATTATATGTATTATTTTACTATTTCACTCTATAAATTGGAATTGTTTTCAGTTAAGAAAAGACTTGAGTAATGTTTGTTAAAGTTCTTGATGCAAAATGTAGGTTTATAAATTTAAAAAGTTCCGTTTGAGGGAATAGCTCAAACGAGACTTGTAGTGTTCTAGATTAATTTAGTGATTGGAATTACATATTAAATGATCGTCTCTATCTTACTTTCTTTTAATTCTTACTTTTCCCCTATGCAGAATTGTGAGTTAAACTTGTTTGTTTCCTGACAAACTTTCTTTTGTGGAATGAGATGTTTTTATCAACATAGAAAACAGATGGGATCTATTGAACTATATAATATGATTTCAATTATTAACTTTAAATTATCTTTAAATGTTAATGTTATCTATTTAATAAATATATTTCCTCATGTATTCTATTTATATATAAATAGAGGAGTGATAATATGCTCATTCATATCAAGAAAATAGCCGTTGCAGTAGCGTTTATTCTAATGTTCTCTTCTGCTACATCACCTTTTGTTAAAGCTGAGGAAGTAAGTAAAAAAGATTTTGTAGATTTTGATTTAGAATCTATAAATAGTATTGATGATATCCCTAAAGAACTTTTAGCCCCTAATTTCTATAGTGAAGATGAAATTATTGAAATACCCATTGAGTATTTCAATCCATCACATCCTGACACTATTGATACTATTTTTATAGGAAACAACTCTAAGAAAGGTGAAATTCATACTTCAGCAATTGCAGCTGCTGCAGGTGTTTACCTCATTCCAGGGATAGGACCAGTTGCTTTAACGGTAACTGGTGCAGTTGTTATTGGTGGAATTACCATTGCAGCTGGTTCTTGGCTCTATAATAAGATTAGTTATTATTTCAGTAAGAAAGCTGCTGATGCTGCAGCTAAAAAAATCCCAAAGAGTTTAAAAAAATCAGAGGGTAAAGTTGATTTAAAAAAGTTTAAAGACAAACATGGAAAAACGCCAGCCCAAAAAACAAGCGGTACGTTCAAGAATGGTAAATGGGTAATAACAAAAGATGTATCGAATCATATAGGTTATAATGGAAATAAAAAAGCTTGGAAAATCGGCAATCCTACACGAAAAGCATCACTAGATAAGTATGGTAATGTTATCAGTGAATAAAAGGAGGAACTATGAAAACAATAAAGTTTTTTGACTGGACAATTCATTTACAACATGATTTAACAGCTATTACAGATCATAATGAAAAGAAATTGGTCATTTTAGAACCATCAATTGAATTAAACGGTGTGATTTGGATAGATGAAAACAACGAGCTACAAATCAAACCGACTTGGGATTGTGTCATTACAATAGATCCAACCAACAAATCACTGACAATCCGGCAAACAGAAGAAGTATTCGGAGATGTATACGAATGAAAACAGGAGGAACTATGAAGAAAACCACTTTTTATGATTGGACCGTTCACTATCCTGAACATTTAACAGCAATCAAAGATGATACAGAAAAGAAAATGGTCTTTCTAGAACAGACCATTGAATTTAAAGGAATTATCCGTATTGATGAGAATGATGAACTTCAAATTAAACCTACTTGGGATTGTGTCATCATGATTAATGCCAAAAACATGTCGGTCACAGTTCGTGATGCAGAAGGTGTTGTAGGCTTGCCGTAGAAATAAAAAGTCTCGTTTGAGAGAATTAGCTCAAATGAGACTTTTTTGTTTAGTACCCATTTACAAAGTAAGCAATGGTTTCTAATTCATCTTCTTTCAGTTCTCTGTTCACGTAATTTTGATATTCTTTCGTGATTTTCTGCTTATCTCCACTACATAGATCAGTGAATTTCGCAATCATCCTAAGCTTGTCTGTTTCCTGACGAAACTCCTCTTTAGTCCACGGTCTTTGATGTGAAGGAATATACGTATCGGCATCAAAAGCATCTAACTCATCTAAAAGACGCAATATTTCCTGCATCGTATAATGTACTTTTTCGGCATACATTTTCGGATAAATGCAATCACCAAGAAAAAGGATTTTTTCTTCTTTCACATACACGATCACTGAATCAGCAGCATGATCGCCTCCAACATGTTGCACAACACAAGTGACCCCGCCAAGATCAATTTCCATCCGACGGTCAAACATGACATCCGGTAAAACCACCTGAATATCTCGATGATCCTGATATTCTTCCTTAATAGCCTTCGCGCAAAACTCAATCTCCATTCCTTCCCTCACCCGCTCATCGATTGCCTCATCCAACCACGAAAACGGAAGAAGCTTCTCCATTTCCTTTCTGGTTTTTGATGAAGCAATTGAAACTGTATCAGGCAGCGCTGGCAGACCAAAAATATGATCCCAATGCCAATGCGTGAGGACAACGAGATCGGGCTTGGCGTTCTCGTGTTTTAAGGTTTCTTTGATAAAGTATTTGGCATGATCTTCTGAGTTGCCTGCATCGATCATTAATGTTTTGTTATTTCCTACGACCATGCCTAGGATGGGGCGGTCAGTGAGTGATACTGGTGTGACGTAGGAGAAGGTTTTGCCTATTTTTTGGATTTTGTGCATGGTGTGCCTGCTTTCTATAACAATTCAAATCCTGAAATTTTTTTGATATGGAACAATAAAAAAGCTGTCTTTATATTAGGAATGATTGGGTCTCTCAGCGAGCTTGAATAGTATTAAACTTTTAATTATGAATGTCCCAATTGTACAAAGGGTTGTGACTAAATAGACTCGCCTACTATTATTTATTTTGAAGAAATACCATCTATTTATGTTTGCAATTTCTTATGTTTACGTCTTTAAATGATTAATTTGAAGTAATAATTATTATTAAAATAAATAATACATTTTAGTTAATTATCCTGCTCATTTTCTTCAATGATAGATGGCAAAATAGATTGTACATCTTCAGGCAAAAACTTTTTTGCTCCCCACACTCCTAACCCTTTTACAATTTTTGGATTCCTGATTGTCCAATGAACTGCTCTAGAAGCGAATAGCAGATACCATTTTTTAGTCTTTAAAAAATCTACTTGTTCAGTTAAAGAATCAATCTCAGATCGAAGATCTCTAAGATCACTATTTAATTGTTGTTGATCAGCAAATTCTTTCTCGATTTCCTCTTCTATATTTTTCTCATATCCCTCTTTCAATTCATATAACATTTGTTTTAACTCTTCACCCTCTTCTTTTGTAAAATATCTTTCTTCAAAGTTTTTATGGCTTTCAATAGCATCTTGAAATTTTTTGATTTCTTCTTGTAAAAAACTTATTTTACGTCCAATAGGACTACTTATCATTTCCGATTTAATTAAACCTACCCATTCTCTTAAACTTTTTAAATATAATTCTGTATATAGACCTTCTTTACTTTCAACACTTAGAATCTCACCTGGAGAAAATTCTATATAAAACTGATTTCTATCATTAATTTCGATTTTAAACCAATATTTTTCTTCATATTTATATATGATTTTAAATGATACATAATCATTATCTTGAGTAATTGAATTATAAGTAAAATCTTCTCTCTTAAAACCTTTTATTTCTAACCTCTCTTGCATTTTTTGTAAAAATCTCTCACTTAAAACCCCTTGTTCCAACATAATATATCCTCCCAATTACAGTTAATACCTTTTAAAACATATCAGAGAAAAAATGCAATCCTTCAGTTAACTTATTATTATAAAACATATAAAAACTTACTTTTAAAATCAGGAAATTATTTGAATATTAGCTCTATCTGCCAATCTTCCTTATTATAACCTTGATTTTCAAATAACTTTATACAGAAATTATATATTGATTTTGAATTTAAATTAGTTTCAATATAGTGCTGATTTATAATTTGTTTAGGCTCCCTCATTCCTCTTCCATCAATTGATACAAAAACGGGATTTTCACTCAAAACTTGCTGGTATTTTTCCAAATTATCTTCATAGATTGATATTACCGTTTTCTCCATAACATCCCTCCATGTATTAACATTATACGTTTTTTTATGAATCGTTAATAAACGTGGTGAACTTCCGGTGATCTTCATAACTTCATTTTCAATCTTTCCAAAGTACGGCCATATTTTAATAAATTGTTCTATTAATTTCTCTGATCGTTTATTGATATTTTCTTGATTCCAAATTTCAAAACTCGAAATATATTTATTTAAATGAATATTACTTTGTTTATAGTATTTTCTTTTAATTAAAAAGGATTCATTAGATAACTCAGAATTATAGGCGGAAAGTGTTAAATTACCCAAAGTATGTAGGTAAGTAGAATGGATATATTCAGCATTCTCTCCTAAATCCTCTTCCCACTTTTCAGTAAGTGTCTGTGGCATTATGTGTTCAATAGTAGTCTTCGATAGATCCGCTTGTTCTTTATGTCTATAAGAATTCTCTATTAATTTTAAAATAAAGCTACCTTTCTTCCTTCGATCGCCCTGCCCATACAATTGATTTTGATGTAATGAGTTTATTATTTCTGGATTTTTTGGATAACCTCGGTTTTGTAGATAGCTAATTAACTCAGATATTGATTCTTCTGCTTCATATGCACATATTTGATTATAGGCTGACGCAAAAATTTTGTTCAATGATTTTGAATCAATATTACAAACAAAGCGTCTGACTAAATAGTTTTCTACAATCTCTATCATTCTACAAAATTGTTTTTTGTTATATTTTCCTTTCTTGTAATCTCCATAAACGTATAAGAAGAATGGATATGCTGTCTTTGCCTCAAATTCATTAATTCTTTTCAATAATATGCGGATATCCTTATTATCCTCTAAAGCTGGGTTTAATAATTTAGCGTAGTACCCAGCATAACTCGCTAAAACTTTCAAAAAATCTTTTGCATCTTTTCTATCGACCTTTGTTTTAAATTTAAAATACACATCATTTTTCTTTACATTAATATTTTCTCCTAACAAAAAATGCCTAATAAATTCAGTCAAATAAGCACCCAATTCTTCCTGCATTGGTAACCAGTAACGTAAATAATCATCTTCTTGATCATCAGCAGGTATCCTCATAAATAAATAATTCCTAATTAAATCAGATTGAGTAAGGGGTTGTCCCTTTGCATTTAGGCTTTCAAAAACTAAGTATGGATTGTCATCAGTGGATAACACAATACTTACAATAGAAAGGTTAACTGTTATGGTAGATTTAAGAGTTGAGAGACTCAAAGACTCTTCTTGAATTTTTTCAGAAAAAAACTCATAAGACTTAAAAATTAGTGAATCTTCATTATCTAATGAAGGTTCTTTATTTATTAACTTTTTCATGTTTTCTTTATCTACTTGAGTTGGCAGAAACTTATACTTTTCTTCTCCTGATTTAAAGCTATTAACCAACAGCATATGATGAATTTCATCTGCTAAATTTTGTTCTCCTAATTTTTCTGCAATATCTCTTGTTGCCACAAGTAAAGTAAGTAAGGTAGTAAGCCTTTGTTGTCCGTCAATAACTAAGAATTGTTGTACTCCATGAGTATTTGTATTGTTTGGAATTGAGACAATTGACCCTATAAAATGAGATAAACTCTGATTATCTTCAATTAAATCATTAATATCTTCCCATAATTGTTTCCACTGTTTTTCAGTCCAGCTATAAGTACGTTGAAACATTGGAATTAAATATTGTTTTGTCCCCTCTAGTATTTCTTGAAGATGTGTCTCGCTAGCTTTCATCCTATTCACTCCCTATAATCCCGATCTTATAATTGAATGGCCTCTGAGATGGCTATTTTATCTTACATATTACTTATGATAAGGCTCCCCCCGCACAATCCGAAACGCCCGATAAATCTGCTCCACCAACACCAGCCTCATCAACTGATGCGGAAACGTCATCCTCGAAAACGACAACTTCTCATTCGCACGCTGCATCACAGCATCGCTTAGTCCAAGCGACCCGCCTATAACAAAACATACTTTACTTTTCCCGTATGTTGCTAGTTTATCTATTGTATCGGCTAATTCTTCGGAACTTTTCATTTTTCCTTCGATGGCGAGGGCGATGACGTGGGCGTCTGGGTGGATTTTGCTTAGGATGCGTTCGCCTTCTTTGTCTTTGATGATTTTCATGTCTTGATCACTGAGATTCTCGGGTGCTTTTTCGTCCGCGAGCTCAATGATCTCGATTTTCGCATAAGCCTGTAATCGTTTTGTGTATTCGGCTATGCCTTGCTTTAAATATTTCTCTTTTAATTTTCCTACTGTGATAATTGATATATTCACAGGTCATCCCCACCTTAAGAACAAGTTATTCATATAAGTTATCAACAATTGTGGATAAAATTTGTGTATTTTGTGTCCGATCATTCGTTCCCCACTATATATATTGCAGGTTCATCGCACAATTCACAGGTTGTGGATAAGCTGTGTGTATGTTCGATTTTTCTGAATTCTGGCGGTAGTTCGTGATCATCTATGTACATGTCTAGTACGGTTTCTATGTGTTCTGCACAAGCATAAAATGTTTTGTTCATAAGTTTGTTATTCCTCCAATAAGTTATCTGGTTATTCACAAGTGTTTCGCTCATTGTTCAATATAACCGATTTATTCACATGTTAATAGTCTTTTGCCATTTTCCACACCTTTTATCCACAAACGAAACAAAAAAGCCTCCACTCCTGTGAAGGCTTCCTTCTATAGAAACGGATTATAAAATCTCGTTCCTCTAACAAATGTAATCACTAACGAAACAATCAGTACCACACCAACAAATATTAACGCCACATAATCTGCTTTTTGAAAGTCTTTTGCCGTAAACCATGTGCGCTTTTTATGCTTCCCAAACCCACGCAGCTCCATTGCATTGCTGATCGTTTCAATCCGCTCCAAGCTGGAGAAAATCAGCGGCATCACAATCGACAACGCATTTTTAATTCGTTTCCCCAGTTTTTCATTCTTCGATAAATCAATGCCTCTTGCTTGCTGAGAAATCGCGATCGTTCGAAAATCCCGCTGAATATCTGGAATATAGCGAAGAGCAATCGCTACAGCATACGAAATCCGGTAGCTGACCCCTATTCTGCTGAGTGATGAGGCGAATTCACTTGGATTTGTTGTCACGATAAATAAAAGCGCTGCTGGCATCACGGTCACGTATTTGAGTGTAATGTTCAATTGATAGAAAAGCTGTTCAAGTGTGACATTGTACCAGCCTGCAATATGAAACAGCTCATGCTTCGCTCCGTAAATGGCGACACCTTGCTGGGGTGCAAAGATGTAGATGGCGATGTTGTTGATCACTAGGAAAATCGCCAGGACGATCACCACGAAAGAAATATCACGAAATCGTACGTTCGACATCTGAAAGAATACGATACTTGCGGCTAACATAAACACTAAAACGCCTGTATCATACGTGAGCATCGCTGCGGATGACCAGAGGATAAAGCAAATGAGTTTGGTTGCACCTGTCAGCCGGTGAATCGGCGACGGGCGGTCAATATAGGACAGCATGTCTACAGCCATGTCATTCGCTCCTTTCTGTCAACCTCAATGAAGCGATCCACGAGTTCATTTGGGTTCGGCCAGTCTGCTTTTAGCGCCAGTTCATACAGCGATGTTTCTTTTAAGCTCGCCTTTTGGACAAGCAGCTGATCTGTCAGTACTTTGGCCGGGGTATCATCAGCGATTTTTTCCCCCTCTGAAATAACAATGGTTCTTGTTGTGTATTCGAGCATCAAATGCATATCATGGGTGATCATTAAAATCGTGACACCCTGCTGATTTAATTGCTCTAAAAACGTCATCATCTCTGTATAATGTCTAAAATCCTGTCCGGCGGTTGGCTCATCTAAAATGATGATTTCTGGCTCTAATACAAGAATAGACGCGATGGTGACGCGTTTTTTCTGTCCAAAGCTGAGGGCTGAGATCGGCCAGTTCCGAAATGGAAACAGTCCGCATACCTTCAGAACCCGCTCCACCCGTTCCTTGATCTCGTCTTCCTTTACGCCTCTTAAAACGAGACCGAGTGCGACTTCATCAAAGATCATTTGTTTTGAAATCATTTGATTTGGGTTTTGCATAACGATGCCGATTCGTTCAGAGCGCTGTTTGATTGTATCTCCTGTGATGTCTTCACCATTTAAAAGAATGGTCCCTTTTGTTGGCTTTTCAAACGCACAGAGCACCTTGGACAATGTTGTCTTACCTGCGCCATTAGCTCCTGCAATACTGATCATTTCTCCTTTTTTGACGGTAAAAGAGATGCTCCTCAGCGTGTTTGGTCTTGTTGGGTAGTCAAAGCTTAGCTCGCGCACTTCTAGCACATCCTGCGCTGCATCCTGTTCGACTTGCTGCTCAGTTGCTTCCATCCACTGCTCGATTTTCTCTTTTGCCTCGTCGTCTAAGGTGAGACGCTGTAAATCAGCGATTTGATCTCCTGGCGCAACCGGAATACCTGCATATTTCATGGCCTTTACATATAAAGGCTCACGTAAATACGCCGCTTCTAATACGTTTGAGGCGAGCAATTCATCTGGTGTCATATCTGCTGCAATCGTTCCGTCATTGACGACAATGATCCGGTCCACATGACGGAAGAGGACGTCCTCTAATCGATGCTCAACCATCACGACGGTTTTTTTCGTTTGTTTTTGCAGTCGATCAATGAGATCGATCACTTCTTTTCCTGTTGCGGGGTCAAGGCTTGCAAGTGGTTCATCAAACAGCAAAATGTCGACATCGTTGACAAGTACACCAGCGATAGCGACACGTTGTTTTTGACCACCTGACAGCTCGTGCACGGACGATGCCAGCTTGCCGTCTACCTCTGTTAATTTTGCCGCTTCCTCGACACGTGTTTTCATTTCTTCACGTGTGACTTGATCATTTTCAAGCGTAAACGCAATGTCTTCTCCAACGGTGAGCCCAATAAATTGTCCATCAGGGTCCTGAAGCACCGTTCCAACAAGCTGTGAGAGGGAGAAAATGTTCTCTTTCTCTGCATTTTTCCCGCTGATGTGAAGACTTCCTTCCATAGATCCTTTATAAGACGCAGGAACTAGCCCATTGATACAATGGGCTAGTGTGCTTTTTCCCGATCCAGACGGGCCTGCGATGAGAACTTTTTCTCCCTCATAGATGGTCAGGTTGATGTCTTTTAATGTTGGTTCTGCCTGACTGCGATACTTGAATCCGAAATGTTCGAATTGAATCATCGGTTTCTTCATTTATGTGTTCCACCTTGCTTCATGATGTTTCTTTCGATAGGCTGCCGCTTTTGCTTCTCGTTTTCGCATAAGCCGCAATGATGATGGTTCCTAGTACACCGACTGTGATGATGTTCGATAGACCTGCAACAAAACCTTGGAAGAATGCTTTGTTTACTGGTTCTGCATAAATAGCTACATCAAGCGTTGGTGCAATAACAAACCAGCCAAGTGCCTGCACACTTATTTGCACTACATTGAAGAATGCGATCTTTTTCCAACCGAAGTCTCCCTCTTCTACTTTTAATCGGTTGGAAATGAAACCGATCATCAAACCTACTAAACCTGAAACAATAATCCAGCTCCACCAAGGACCAAATGTGGTCGCATCTTTAATGAGATGTCCAATAAACCCAATCAGTGCGCCTGCAATAGGACCAAATAACACGGCCATTAATGCAAGGAATGCGTATGAGGTTTCGATTTGTGTATTCGGAATTCCAGTTGGAATCGAAGCGAATCGTCCTAAAATAACGAAGACGGCTGCGCCAATTCCGATAGCAACGACAGTTTTCGTTGAAAGTTGTTTTCCTGCCATGATGTATCCTCCTCTTATTCGTATATAATGCGCGGAGCTTTGCGAATCGAAAGGCGCCAACCTGTGCCTGTACCGATGTTATAAGCCTTTGCAAATGACCCTTGATTGATCGCCACGCCTAAATGGTCGAGTGAATTGACATATACGAGTGGTTCGCCTACCTTTAAATCGGCAAAAGATCGTCCATAGGTCATGATATTTTTATACACATTTTTCGGCCCGTTGGCAATGGTAACTTCTATTGCATCACCATAATTAATTGATAGCTGTTCAAATAGCGTGTGATGAATGTTTGTCCACAGGTTTCCGAACCTTACATCTAGAATATCAATTGTCCCTGTGATCACATCTTCTTCCGCATAAGCCTGTACGATTGGAAGGTGGATAATCTCCTCAATATTCGCCTGTGGCCCAACCTCTTCAAACGAAATCACACCTGAAGCAATTCTCGCCCCTGTATACGCGTAAATGTCTCTCCCGTGGAATGTATGTGATTTTCCCGACTTTGGCAGCCGGTTGATGGTTTCGTCTAAATAACGGGCTTCCACAATGCCAATATCCTGCGCGACGTGCGTGAGTGTCCCGTTATCTGGGGTAATGATATAGTGCGAGCTTGTGGTTTTGACGACAAGACTCTTTCTCTCTGACCCAACACCTGGGTCCACGACGGATACAAATACCGTCTCTTCCGGCCAGTATGTGACGGTTTGAAGCAGGCGATAAGAAGCCTCCCAAATGTCATACTGCGGAATATTGTGTGTTAAATCAAAAATGCGGATGCCGCTGCTGACCGTATTTGCCACTCCGTACATTGCGCTGACAGCTCCGTCATCAATGCCGAAATCTGATTGTAGAATCAATGCATGTTCACTCATGTCAATCTCCCTTTCATTTGAAAAAATGGATGTGGTGTTTCACGTGGAACATTTGAACAATTGTATGAAAAAAAGTGGACAATAAAAAATACCCCATCCTTATCTTTGAATCATAAGGACGAGGTATTTGTCTCGTGGTACCACCTTTATTTACTGTTTGCTCGCGCTAAACAGCCTCTACAAGTACAAAGCTCCAATCTGGCTCATATACTGTGGTTTTGATAACGAGTACCAACTCTCGTCGTCACCTACTAATATCATAGATATGTTCAGCACGAGGCTCGGAGACCATTTTTCGAATCATTATTTTTGCTTCTTTTCAGCTACCGAAGCTCTCTGTGGAAAAATTGATGATTGTACTTTCTCTCGTCATTGCCTGTTTAATTATCTTGAATTAAAGCTATCATACATGATGTTTTTTGATAAATCAAGATATTTTTCTGAACATTTTCAAAAGTGGGCCAACTGATACTGGAAGAGTCTTCTTTTTATAAAATTTAAACAAATGTTAAAGAGCGAGATATGGTGTCTTTCTTTTCTAGCGGTATAATAAAGATGAAGGGAGGTACAGCGTGTGTGGACCATTTGTATGAATGAGTTTAAGCAGCTCTTCAAAAGCACAAAATCCATTTTAACAATTGTTATTATTTTCATTTTATCTACTTTTGTTTCAAGTCTTCCGTTTATTACTGCTTATCAAGGAAAGTGGGAGCTGGCAAAGGACCCATATTCTATTGGAAATGAACTGGTGATTTCATTATTTGGTTTCTTCCTCATTTTTTTGTTGTCTCATGATATTTTGAGCCGTGAAATTCATTTGAAAACCATTCGTCTTCTCGTCAGTAAAACAACCCGTTTGAACATTATCATCGGGAAATATCTTGGATTGATGCTGTTTTGGCTTAGCTGTATTATGACGACATATGTACTGAATATGTTGATTTCACACCGTTTTCTGTTCTCTGATGCCTTAAAAATCTTAACCTTTATCAGTGTTGGGATCTCTTGTACCTTATTTTTGTCCATGCTCTTTCCAACACCACAGAAATCAATGTTTGTTGGGATGTTGTTTTCTTTTCTTTTCCCGATCGTCAGTATGATTTCTGTTCTTTCTTCAGAACGAATGATTCATTGGTTCCAATATATGACGCCTTATTATTATGCGCGCTGGAGTGAACCGCTGACCTATGTCCTCATGAATACAGTCATGACCGTTGTCTTACTCATCGGAACTGCACTACTGTTTCAAAGGAGGGATGTATAGATGCTACATACAAAAGGACTAACAAAAAAATATCGTACAAAAGTCGCAATAGATCATATTCAACTTGATATCAATCAAGGCGATATTTTCGGACTCATTGGACCAAAGGGTTCTGGTAAGACGACGTTTTTCAATATCATTACGGGCATCTCCCGCCCAACCTCTGGTACGTTTACGATGATGAATATGTCTTCGCTAAAAAAAGTGAGGCAGCATATCGGTGTTCTGCCCGAATATACAGATTTATATGAAGGGCTCACAGCACTTGAGCATATTGCCTATTTATCAAAAATCACCGGGACACGCCGGAAAACGAGTGATTATGAAGAACTGCTCGAATTTGTTGGTTTACATCGCTATCATCAGGAGAAGGTCGGTGCCTTCACACCTGGTATGAAAAAGCGGCTCGGAATGGCGCAGGCCATTGCTCATCAGCCTGAATTTATTTTACTCGACGAGCCTTTTGCCGATATTGATGCAGATTCTATTTTGCACATCCAGCGAATCATTGAGACGTTAAAGCATGAAGGGAAAACTGTCTTTTTAACTGCTGACCGCCCAAGGTTCACAAATAGTATTTGTACCAAAACTGCATTTATTTCTGAAGGAAAATTAGTGTCCCCCCATCATACTCATCCTCAAGAGAAAACCATCACATCCTCAAACATACGTGCAACCTTCAAGCATGCATGGATCGATGATGAGGTGAAACCTGTTCTCACGCAGTACTTACAAACTGTCGGAACAGATCTTGTGATCAGTGATGACGAGACCTCATTGTTAATTCGTTCAGAAGCTCAAGTTCCAGCGATCATCCGCGCTTTCGTGAAGTGCAAAGTTGATTTATACAGAGTCACGGCTCAGGATGCCATGATGTCCTCATAAAAAAGTACCGTACGCTTTCCGCACGGTACTTCTTCTTTTTTATAAAGGTTTGCTCATGTAAATACCGGTTTCTGCAAAGCCTGTTTTCTCATACAGAGAACGGGCAATTTGATTGTGAGCAAAGACATGGAGCGAGAGTTTTTGCACACCTAATGACTTCGCCTGCTCCTCTAATGCCGCAATGGCCTGCTTTGCAAAGCCTTTTCCCCGATAAGCTTCAAACAAAATAAAGTTATAAATAAAACCTTCCTGCTGAGGGTGAGTCGGGTCATAGCAAAGCCAAACCCAGCCAATCGCTTCTTCCCCGTTTAAGAAATTCCACAGCTCATGATGCTCTGTCTGAAGACCTTCTGGAAGAAGCCTGTCAAATTGTTCTTCTGCGTTTGCCAGTGATTCTTCCTTCTCCCATGTCCCTGCGAGTACCTTTTCTTCCGCGTACTGCTGAATGGACTTCTCTATCAATTCATCATAATCCGTTTGTGACATCGGTTGTAGTGTAATCAATTGTACCTCCCCCTTTCCTTCATCATATGGCAGTCATGCAAAAAAAACCAGCCCCTTGATGGAACTGGTTAGCCGCCATATCGGTCGGTTTGAGAAAGTTTGATCTCTGCTGATTTTTTCTTCCCGCTTCGGTAAAACTGCACCTTTACCTTGTCACCGACTTTCTTTTGATATAAGTACTTACGAAGATCTACGATATTCTGTACACTCTTACCATCAAATGAAGTTACGACATCGAGCTCTTTTAGTCCCGCTTTTCCTGCTGGAGATAAAGGCTCAACACTCATGACGACCACCCCTGATGTGACCTTGGATGGCAGTTTCAACGTTTCCTGCCAATGGTAGCTCGCAATATCCGCTAACGATTTCATACCAACGCCAAGATATGGACGCTTCACTTCTCCGTAGCGCTCTAAATCCTCTATGACAGGGATGACCAAATTCGCCGGGATAGACAGCCCGATACCTTCTACCTCTGATTCAGCAATCTTCATTGAATTGATGCCGATCACTTTTCCATCCATATTGATTAAGGCACCACCGCTGTTTCCAGGATTAATGGCAGCATCTGTTTGCAGTACCTCTGCATTCCAATCCGTCTGTCCGTCCCCATTTGAGTCAACAGGAATCGCTCGCTCCGTGCCAGAAATGACGCCTTGTGTGACAGAGCCTGCGAATTCAAGCCCTAATGGATTTCCAATAGCGATGACTGGCTCACCTGGCTTCACATGATCTGAGTTACCAAAGGCGGCGGTTTTCTTGATCTTATCACTTTTGACAGTGAGTACCGCTAAATCCATGAGCTGATCACTGCCAACAAGGTTGGCACCAATTCTTGTCCCATCATGAAGGCTCACTTCAAGCTGATTGGCGCCTTTGATGACGTGATGGTTTGTGACAATATAAAAGGTGTCACCCTTCTTTTTATAAATCACACCTGACCCGCTGCCTGCTTCCCCGCCTTCCTCCCAAAAGCTCGATTTTTGGATATTAATGACGCCGACCACCGTATCAGACATGTTCGACACCACTCTCGTGACAGCATCATTGACGTTCACATTCACTGTCTTTAAAGGGCCTTGTGATGCTTGTCCATCTCCGTTCTGCTGCCATCCAAAGAAACTGCCGCTCTGTCCAGATACATAGGGGAAAAAGAATCCCATTAAAAAAGCTCCTACCAATACACCGATCAAACCAGACAGGAAATATCCTTTTCTGCTTCGTCTCGGCTTCCACTCTACATCGCGATAATCCACTATGTTTCCTTCCTTTCAGTGAATAGATGATGTATATAGTGTTGGTAAGAAGCTCTGATCTTAATCATACGATTGTAAAAATCATACGGCGCAAAGCGGGGTTGCTTTTTTCGGGTCCGTATCAAATAAATCGAAGCCGTCTCCCACAACAAAGCCCTTCATTTCAAGCGTCTGCTGGACCGCCATACGGGCTAAATCCTTCATGTTGTTGTCTTGACTCAAGTGAGCCAAATAAATGCGTGAGGTGGCATCTCCAATCACGTCTGTCATCGCAAGAGCCGCATCTTCATTTGATACATGTCCGACATCGCTCAGAATTCTGCGCTTAATGCTCCATGGGTATCGGCCCATTTGCAGCATACCGACATCATGATTGCTCTCAAAGACAAACGTATTAGCAGACTTAATAATGCCTTTCATACGGTCACTCACATAGCCTGTATCCGTCATGAGAGCAAGTTTGCGCCCTCCATAATGGAACACATAAAACATAGGCTCTGCCGCATCATGCGAGACGCCAAATGACTCGACATCGAGACCGCCAAAGGATTGAACAGTTTCCATATCAAAATGGAATTTCTGCTCTGTGTCAATCTTTCCGATATGAGACTCCATCGCCTTCCATGTGTTCGCATTTGCATAGACAGGAAGCTTGTACTTTCTCGCCATGACACCAAGCCCTTTAATATGATCAGAGTGCTCATGTGTCACAAAAATACCATTCAAGTCTTCAGGCTTGCGGTCAATTTGACCAAGCAGCTCGACCATCTGTTTGCCGCTTAAACCAGCATCCACTAAAAAGGCATGTTCATCTGTTTCTAAATAAAAAGCGTTCCCCGTACTTCCGCTCGCTAGTACACTGAACTGCAAGCTCATGTTCTCTCACTCCATTGAAGATTTGTCATCTTTCTCTATATGATCAAGTGTTGAGCCATCAATGGCATTGATCAAATATTCTTCCTCTGTCTTTTTCTTTGAACCTGCTGATACGCCTTCAAGCTCCACTCGCCATACAGGAACCATGACTTGCGTGCTTGCACCCGGGTATTGCGTATAGTAGCCAAGCTCTACCTTTTTCACGGTCGTGTTTTGACTCAGCATATTTTGCGTATACAAGTCCTTCACGGTTTCAAGCGCTGGCACAAGGGTTTCTTTTCTCACTTCATTAATTGACGTCACCATCGACTGCTGATACGAGACGACCGCATTTTGATCGTTGAGATCTAAAGTGATTTTCCCGATGGTTTCGGTGTCATCAAGGCCTTCTTGGAAGATGTATTTCCCTTTATATGTTTGGAAAAAGACGATTTTCCCTGCCTCTTCATCAATACTCCACAGCTTATAATTCTTCCCATCCAGCAAACGCTGGTTCACTAGGTTCGTCGCGGATGTTTTGATATCCTTTTTCGGCAAGGCAACGGGTTTATTAAAGGTCATTTCAAGCAGCGTGACAGGATCATCCTTGTCTGTTTTCGGGAATGTACTTTTCACCTTTTGATCAGCTAACCCGTCAACATCCTTTTTCGTATATTGCTTCTTTTCAGCTGTAATACGGTATCCAATCTTCGCTTCATCTGATAGATTGCCATATTGAATCCCGTCTGCCTTCATTTCTTCCAGCGTATCTGTTTTTTCGATAATGGCAAAATGATCGGTTGACCGTTTTTCAAAGTATTGAAACCCTAGAAAGATATCGAGAACGAGAAAGGCTAGGATAAAGATCGTTTTGGTCTTATTCCACTCCATGATTCTCGCCCCCCTCTGTCAACAGATCATGCGATAAAATGACGATTTTACCGTTATATTTCATGCACCATACAGGCTCCAGCCAGACAAACATCGCTTCATCTTGATCTGTTGCGGTTGAAGTCGCTTGATATGCCGGGAAAATCTGTTCAATTTTCTCGAGGTCATCATATTTCGTCTGCTTGACGATCAAGTCCTTCAGCTCTGTCCCGTTCATGAGCTTGACCTGTTCACTCTGACTCGCTTTGTTGCCAAGAATATAGTTTGGACGCTTGTAATTCAGGATGTCATCATTCGCCCATTGTACTTCAAGGGAGGTCATCCCAAATGGATGCTTTGTACTGTTTACGATCGGCAGACCGTCCATAAACATATTAAAGGACAGCTGCTGGTTGCTGTTGATGCCAAAGTATTGATAGTCATCTGTAAAGCTTCCCGTATCATTGAAATATTTCACGCTTCGCTTGATCAAATCTCCCGTTTGGAAAACGGTGCTGGAATTGATATTGCGATGCTGATATTGGATGCGGTGGTCTTTTTGATTGGCTTCAAGGCGACTAGTGCCATCCGTGTACACCGTCCGGTTTAAATTAGATTCCTCACCGACAAGGCTCGGGTCTGTAAACAAAGCGTCTTTGAATTTGTTTGTCTTAATCGTTTCGATAAAGAACATTTTTGCTTCAAGCTGCTTTTGTTTTCTCGGAAGAAGAAAATCTCGTTTAGAATTTGTTGAGAAAGTATAGAGATCATAGCGCGGCATCTCGTTTTGAGCGGCTGCGATACTGTCCATTAAATTCCGATAGTTAGCGGACTCAATTGTCAGCTCAAGCACCGTTTCTTTGCTGTATGAGACCAAATACACTTTCTTATTGGCCTTATCCTGCTGGGCGAATGGCACGATCATCCGGTCAAACGAGTTGTATTCAATGGACTTGTTCGGCCATTTGAACAATGCTTGGAAAATATCAATCGGAATCGAATCATTGAACACAAGATCCAATGTCTTCCCTTGTCCTTCGCGTCCATAGAAGAAATTCTTAAATTTTTGCTCGGAATATTGATCCGACACATCATTAATCTCTTTGACATCCCAAAGGCTCACATCATTCCAAAAGTTTTGGAAGAGTTCCTTTTGATCCACTTTAAAATGCTCCCCATTTGAATGAATGAACATCTCACGCGGCTTCACGACATCAATGAGACTTCTAGGCTCGTCACTTGAAATCTTCTTCGTTTCCACGACCTGTGTTCCGGCGTCTGCCTGGTCCTGCATGACGGGCTGGAACATCCAAATATTCCACGTAAACACAAGACTGATCGCAATTAGGATTGTCAATATTATGGTTTTAAAGGTCTCACGCTTCATCCCAATCATCCTCTTGTTCTTCATTGTACGGAAGGGTAAAGGTCACCGTTGTTCCTTTTCCTTCAATGCTGTCAGCCCAAATATCTCCGCCATGAGCCTGAACCATTTCTTTTGCAATCGCAAGACCTAGGCCGGTCCCGCCAAGCTTTCTTGTTCTCGCTTTATCCACTCGATAAAAACGTTCAAAAATTTTATCCATATCCTTCTTCGGAATACCGATTCCTTCATCTTTGACACTGAATAACACAAGGCCCTTCTCCTCGTCCAGATCGACGGTAAACGTGATGTGTCCACCCTCTGGTGAGTATTTCATGGCATTGGAAATGATATTATCGAGCACCTGTGTAATTTTATCTTGATCGATTTCCACATATATTTCACGCTGCGGCAGATTGCGGATAAAATCGACATGCTGCTCCTTCGTCATTTCAAAACGATCAATGACGAGCGAGATAAACCTGATAAAGTTCGTCCACTCACGGTTAAATTGATAATCCTTGCTATCGAACTTAGACAGCTGCAGCAGGTCGTTGACAAGTCGGATCATCCGCTCGGTTTCATTTTGCGTGACACTGAGGAATCTTGGCGCAAGCTCTTTATCACCAATCGCCCCTTCAGCCAAAGCCTCAAGGTAGCTTCGCATCGTTGTCAGCGGTGTACGCAGCTCATGCGATACGTTCGCGACGAATTCACGGCGTTCAGCATCAATTTTCTCCTGCTCTGTGACGTCATAAATGACCGCAATTAAGCCATCAATTTTCCCATGCTCTTTCTGAATGACGGAAAAATTCACACGCAAAACAGCCAGCTGATCTTCGCGTTCGATTTCGATCAGCATAGAATCTTGATTTTCGACTAAATCTTCAAATGTATGAGTTTCCTCTAAGCCAAGCAATGACGTAATCGGCATCTCTAGTGCTGTTTCACGTGAAACATTTAACAGCTCTAATGCCGGGCTGTTTAATAGAATAATCGCCCCGTTTTGATTCGTTGCGATGACGCCGTCCGTCATATAAGCAATGACAGAAGAAAGCTTTTTCCGCTCACCTTCTGTCATCAGCTGAGCTTCCTCCAGCTCTCTCGTTAGATGGTTAAAGGTCGTCGCAAGCTGGCCAATCTCGTCATGTCCATACTTCCGAACCTTTCTGGAGAAGTTCCCTTTGGCAAGCTCGATCGCTTGCTTTCTCATATCTGAAATAGGATGAGTGATCGTTCTGAAGATGAAGATGCCAAGTAGAGCCGTCGTCCCAAGTGCAATGAGTGTACCAGTCGCCAAAATGGTGTTAATGGTTCGCATTTGGTTAAACACACTTTCCATCGAAGACACAACATAAATCACACCAACGGTCTCTTGGTTCTCATTTTTCACAGCTGTCGCAGAAATACGCACCCGTTTGTTTGATTCAGGGTCATAGAATTTTTTCTCATAGTCTTTGCCAACCGCGAAAATACGGCTAATGATTTGATCAGTGATTTTCTTGCCGGCAATCTCTTGGCTGCCGTTATTTACAGAGGCAATGACCTCTCTGCTTTCATCAATATAGCTGACTTCAGAAATTTCATTAGACTCATCTTTGTTGTTAAAATCGTTTAATATCTTTTGAGCATCCTCTTTTAATTCTGCCTTGGTTTTCGATGAATCTTGTTCTAGGTAATACGATAACGAGTAGATTCGCTGATTCAAGGAATTATCATATGAATTAATTAAGGACTGCTCTAGCTGCTTCACAAAGTACACGCCAATGATCTGCATGGCGACGATGATCAGCAGAACGTAAATCAAGGTCAATTTGAAGTGAATCGAGCGAAAAAAACCTACTTTATTCATAAGAATCTTAGTCCTGCTCTGGGTTTCTTAAATAGTAGCCTACGCCTCGTCTTGTCACGATCCAGCTCGGATGGCTAGGGTTGTCTTCAATTTTTTCACGAAGACGGCGGACTGTGACGTCTACTGTACGGACATCTCCGAAGTAATCGTAGCCCCATACCGTTTGCAGCAGATGCTCACGTGTCATGACTTGTCCAATATGTTTCGCTAAGTAATGAAGCAGTTCGAACTCACGGTGCGTCAATTCAATCGTTTCCTCACGCTTAGACACTACATACGCATCTGGATAAATAACGAGTGATCCAACCTCAATATCATTTGATTCAGATTCTTCCTCCGTCTGCGGAGCTGCGGTTTGTCTTCTCAAATTCGCTTTCACACGGGCAAGCAGCTCACGCGTGCTGAATGGCTTCGTCACATAATCATCTGCGCCAAGCTCTAGACCGATGACTTTATCAATTTCAGAGTCTTTTGCTGTCAGCATGATAATTGGCATGTCATACTTCTTTCTCACTTCACGGCATACCTCAACACCATCTTTATTCGGCAGCATGATATCGAGCAAAATGATGTCCGGCTTGATTTCTTCTACCATTTCAAGGGCTTCGTTTCCGTCATATGCACAATGAACCTCATAGCCCTCTTTTCTTAGGTTAAATTCCAATATATCAGCAATCGGTTTTTCATCATCTACGACAAGAATCTTTTTTTCCATTGTGATTTCCTCCTGCATTTTTAGCATCTATGTCATTCCATTTTGCATGTCTCATTACGCCTTTTTCGTTTGCGGAAAAAAGGCTCACTGTCTATTATAACGTTTTACAAGGCAAAGATAAAAATAATAACGGCTTTCTTTTCTAGTAAACGTTGGATAGGAAGACACTGCTCGAAAAAAATTGATGACTTTTTCCTTTTTTATTGAAACTTTTCCAATCACTGAACGTCTATATAGATGTAACGTCTTCTTCTTATGGAGCCGGGCCCTACCTAGGCCCGGCTTCTCCCTTTTTTATGCCTTCTTTTCATAATAAAAACGCACCTGCGATTGCAGATGCGTTTGGAAGTGGCTCGGGACGGAATCGAACCGCCGACACACGGATTTTCAGTCCGTTGCTCTACCAACTGAGCTACCGAGCCATCATCAAAAAGATGAATATGTATAAATGGCGGTCCGGACGGGACTCGAACCCGCGACCTCCTGCGTGACAGGCAGGCATTCTAACCAACTGAACTACCGGACCTCAGTAACTTGCCCGAAAAAGCAATCGTGGTGCTCCTTCAAGCAAGTGAGGAAAAATTTTAGCTTAACGCTAAAGTAAATCAATGACCCGTACGGGATTCGAACCCGTGTTACCGCCGTGAAAGGGCGGTGTCTTAACCGCTTGACCAACGGGCCAAAACATGGTGAGCCATGAAGGACTCGAACCTTCGACCCTCTGATTAAAAGTCAGATGCTCTACCAACTGAGCTAATGGCTCTCGGTTTGTGAAAAGTAAATCTGAAGAAGTTGTATTGCGTCAAACCAATCGCTTTAAAAAAGCTGGAACATCGCATCCTAACAAGTTTCAGAGACCTTTGCAACAACGAGATTTATAATATCATAGAATAATTACATATGGCAATACGTTTTTCGACATTTTTTTTAAAAAAGTGTCAGATTTCATATCCCCTGTCAAAGCAACTACCTATGCAACCGCCTTCAATTTTGATGCATCTTTTGAATGACCACTGCCCTTTCAAGCACATAGACACGTTTCAGGCCGCTCAAAATTGGCTATACATGAAACAAGTGACATTTTCATTGAAAAAGGAGGAAGCAGTATGAGTTCATTCAAATTAGGAGACAAAATGCCCAATTTTTCACTTCCAACAGTACAGGGTGAACACATTGATTTCGACAAACATTTAGAACAGCATCAAAGCTGGCACCTGATCGTTTTCTTTAGAGGATCTTGGTGTCCGGTATGTGTAGAAGAATTAAAAGAGCTCGAACAGCAGCAATCATACTTTCAAGACAAGGGTATTCACTTGATGACGATTTCAACAGATAACCCTAATGATTTGAAAAAATTTGCGGACCAAGAGGGACTGTCCTTTCCGATCATGTATGACCATGACCTCACTTCATTAAAAGCATATGAAGTACACTATCACGGAGAAGATGCCCCATATGAAGACCACGGGGTGCACGGTGAACCCGCCTATTTCTTATTAAATGAAAAAGGGCAAGTGCTCTATCAGCAAAGACAAACCAGTCCGTTTGGCAGACCGCACGCCAACGAACTGCGTAAAATCATCCAATACATCCGCAAAAACTTAAAGGGCCAATATAAAAGTATGAAATAAAAAGAAGTCCTTGTGATGAGGGCTTCGCAGGATGTTGACAAAGGGCTAAAATGATCTTTATTTTAGCCCTTTGTCTTCTTTTCAGCGTGATAGAAAACCTTTGAAGTCTAGGAAGGGCGAGCACCGGAGCGCAGCCCTGACAAAGAATGCGAGGGTTTGGCTACACGCTGAGAAGTCCTCGTGATGAGGGCTTCTTTATTATGAATGCCTTTTGTTAAATAGCCAATCTGCGGCGAAAAAAACAAAGAGACCCGCCATGAGAATGACAAAAGTGACGGGTGGACTGTCACCTTGGAAAAACGCATACAACGCATGTGCTCCTAATGCGAGCAGAAAAAAGATAAATGCTGGTACAGCTGCTTTATGTACATTCGCTTGTTCTCTTTTCGTCATTTTTTTAAAAAACATTGTAACTATTCCCCTTTATGATGCTTTTTTCATCGTCACCCGGCGAAGTGCCTGTGAACGGATATATTCCATTGGCCCGATTCTCCAAACCTTTAGGCAAACTGCTGAAATCGCGATTTGCAGAAGTGAAACCAACAGCCATGCTAATACGATAAGGGGGGCATTGATGTGACCGCCGAGACCCAATCCCCAGCTATAGAAAAGAACCGAGCAGATGACATTTTGCAGGATGTAGCAGCTAAGCGCCATTTTCCCGACATATTCAAACCAAGTCCACATAAACCATGACTCCGTGCGTGCTAGGAGCTTCGCAATGACAGTTATATAGAAAATAGAGAGGAATGGTGAAAAGGCGTAGCGCACCACGAATTCCACTAGATCGTTCGGAACAAAGACTAGTGCATTCAGCGACAGACCGACCCACAGTCCGATTCGGAACAATCTTTTTCTAAGAGATTGTCCGCGTTCATTTGCATAAAATACACCGGCTCTCATCATTCGAACACCTAATAAAAACAGAAATGTGTTCATTGGAATAATAAAGATCGCTTCTTCACGATACATGAAGAAGTATTGTAACCGTTCTTGAACCTGCGAGAGCCATGTCTCTGGCAACTGCTCTTCTAGCGCCGGTTCACTGCTTTGGTCATAGGATTCTGACTCCGTTTCAGAGATGGCGTACAACATCAGACATGACATGACGAGCAAATGAATCACGCCTGAGAATATCAAGCCCTTTTTGATGCGTCTGCTGCCTCCCCTTACAATATAGGCCACAAGTAAACCCGTAACGGCATAACTCATGAGCACATCATATTCCATCACAAGCGCAAAATGGACAAAGCCTTCGATGAATAAAAATAAAAGAATCCATAAATAAGTCCCTGGCCAAGGCGTGTCTTTTCTTTTCGCCTGCTGATATTTCAGCTCTAATCCAACACCGAACATGATCGTAAGCAGCGAAAGCATTTTTCCATAAACAAACATGGAAACAAGGCTTTCAAGAAAACTGCCATTTTCATACTCATCTGCAATCTGATCTGTCGCAAAGGTATCCCCTGCATACGCAAAAAACCAGACGTTCGTTCCCAATGTGCCTAGTATGGCAAAACCTCGTAAAATATCTAATAATCGTATTCTCTCTTTCACTAGAACGCTCCTTCCCTTTATACAGTTATCATATTTTGGTAAAGTTCGGAAGCCCGTTCTACTGAAATTAAGGAATATTTAAACAAAAAAACACCAGTAAAATGTGTGATTTTACTGGTGTTTGATTCGTCTATTCTTATGGACGGTACACGCTGCGGACAACGTTCGTTTGTGAACGATCTGGTCCGACTGAGAAAATGGAAAGTGGAATACCTGTTAATTGTGAAATGCGCTCTAAATAATGGCGGGCATTTGCAGGCAGCTCACTTAAGTTTTTCGCGCCTGTAATATCCTCTGTCCATCCTGGCAATTCTTCATAGACAGGCTCACATTTCGCTAATTCATTTAGGCTTGCTGGGAATTCCTCTGTGATTTCTCCGTTCAATTTATAAGCGACACAGATTTTCAATTTTTCAATCCCTGTCAGTACATCAATTGAGTTAAGAGATAAATCTGTAATTCCGCTCACACGGCGCGCATGACGGACAACAACGCTGTCAAACCAGCCCACACGGCGCGGGCGTCCAGTTGTCGTACCATATTCACGGCCAACCTCACGGATTTGATCGCCAATTTCATCATGGAGTTCTGTCGGGAATGGGCCATCTCCGACACGTGTTGTGTACGCTTTTGACACGCCGACGACATGTTGAATTTTCGTTGGTCCTACACCAGAACCAATCGTCACTCCTCCAGCTACCGGATTAGATGACGTCACAAATGGGTATGTCCCTTGATCGATATCAAGCATAACTCCTTGTGCGCCTTCAAATAGAACACGGCGACCTTCATCTAGTGCATCATTAAGAACAACTGATGTGTCTACGACATATTTTTTCACTTGCTGGCCATATTCATAATACTCGTTTAAAATATCTTCAATTTTGAAGCCTTCTGCATCGTACATTTTCTCTAAAAGACGATTTTTCTCTTCTAGATTACGTGCAAGCTTCTCTTCAAATACTTCACGATCTAATAGATCTGCGACGCGGATACCGATACGAGCTGCTTTGTCCATATAAGCTGGTCCGATTCCTTTTTTCGTCGTGCCGATCTTATTAGCCCCTTTCCGCTCTTCTTCTACCTCGTCCAATTTTAAGTGGTAAGGCAGAATAACATGGGCTCTATTGCTGATTCTGAGGTTATCTGTACTCACATTCCGTTCGTGAAGATACGCAAGCTCAGTGACCAACGCTTTCGGATCAACTACCATTCCATTACCGATGACACAAGTTTTCTCTTTATAAAAAATACCGGATGGAATGAGGTGTAGCTTGTAAGTCACTCCATCAAATTTGATCGTGTGACCTGCATTGTTTCCCCCTTGATAACGGGCAATCACCTCTGCATTTTCTGAAAGGAAATCGGTAATTTTCCCTTTTCCTTCGTCACCCCACTGCGTACCTACTACGACTACTGAAGACATATCGTGCACCTCCGTTAACCTTTCAAAACGTTATCTCTTTCAAACACATTTATTTTATCAATGCACACTGAAAAAGTCAACGTGAAATCCGAACATTAATATCTCGAAATCGAATTTTGTTCGCTTTAAATATGAAGAAAAGCGCTTTAATCACTTCTTCGACGCTTAAAAAAGGAGATTTTGAGCAAAAACAACTTTATATCGTTTTCAGCTGTTCATCCTCTGCGATTGGCACGAAACGAAAAAAGACCCCCAAGAATGGTCGTCTTTTTTAAACGGGTGTGATTCCTTCTGTGTTCATCAGCACAACTCGATACCCATCTGGATCTTCAATGGTTGCTCCTCCCCGCTCCCAGTAAGGATTGGTTGAGGTGACATGCCGTCCGCCGAATGAGATTAATCTCTCCTTCATTTGCTGACATTCCTCTGCATCAGGAATATAGAAAACGAGTAGCTGTTCTGGATGCGGGACAGGCAGGCTTTCTTCTTCTTCATGTTTGGTGATTTCTAAATGAACATGCTGGTGAGGCAGCCCGAGCATCACACCATCGTACCCTTCGTGCTGATCAAATGAGCCTATTCGTTTAAGCCCTAATCCTTCTTCATAAAAGGAAACAACCTCTTTCATGTTGACGGTTGGTCGTGCGATGCGTAATTGAGCGGCTTCGAACTGTTGAAATTTCATCAGTCATCACTCCTTTTCTTCTTTTAGTATACGCGCTCTCTTTATCCCTCTCCTCCTCATTTTGATCGTTTTTCTATCATTCTTTCGATGTAGAAGAATCAAAAAAGGCCCAGCTTCTTGAGCTGGGCTTTAAGCACCGGGCGGAACACCGGCATCGTCAAATCTTCTTTCCAGGTTGACGAATTTGTTATATTCTTTAACGAACGCCAGTGATACTGTACCAACTGGACCGTTACGCTGTTTAGCAATAATGATTTCAATGATGTTCTTATTCTCTGACTCTTTGTCGTAGTAATCATCACGATAAAGGAATGCCACAATATCGGCATCCTGCTCGATACTTCCTGATTCACGAATATCAGACATCATCGGACGTTTGTCCTGACGCTGCTCAACCCCACGTGAAAGCTGAGACAAGGCAATAACTGGAACTTCAAGCTCCCTTGCCAACGATTTTAATGCCCTTGATATTTCAGAAACCTCTTGCTGACGGTTATCGCTTGATCGTCCGCTCCCTTGAATGAGCTGCAAGTAGTCAATCAGGATCATACCAAGTCCATTTTCTTGCTTCAATCTTCGGCATTTCGAGCGAATTTCACTTACTCTAATTCCAGGTGTATCATCAATGAAAATCCCACTGTTTGATAGCGAGCCCATTGCCATTGTCAGCTTGCCCCAGTCCTCTTCTGTCAGATTACCGGTTCTTAGGTTTTGTGCGTTGATATTCCCCTCTGCACAAAGCATACGCATGACTAGCTGCTCAGAACCCATCTCCAAACTAAAGATGGCGACACTTTCGTCCGTTTTGGTCGCGACATTTTGGGCGATGTTCAATGCGAAGGCGGTTTTCCCTACTGATGGACGAGCCGCTACAATGATTAAGTCATTTCGCTGGAATCCAGCTGTCATCCGGTCAAGCTCAGAGAAACCCGTTGGAATCCCTGTGATATCGCCTTTGCGGTTATGAAGCTGTTCAATATTATCATATGTTTGAACAAGAACGTCCTTAATGTTTTGAAAGGCTCCTGAATTTTTACGCTGCGCCACTTCCATAATGGTCTTTTCAGCATCACTCAACAGATCCTCTACTTCATCCTCACGCGTGTACCCATCCTGTGCAATGGTTGTCGCAGTACGAATCAGACGTCTTAAAATGGATTTCTCTTCTACAATTTTTGCATAATATTCAATGTTTGCGGCAGTTGGAACCGAGTTCGCAATATCGGTTAAATATGAAATCCCGCCTACCTCTTCTAGTAAATCTGTATTGGCAAGTTCTGATGTCACCGTGACAAGATCGACCGGTTCCCCTCTATCGCCAAGCACAAGCATCGCATTGTATATCTTTTGATGCGACATTCTATAGAAATCCTCTGGAATTAGTACCTCAGAAGCGAGCGTTAGCGCAGATGGTTCTAAAAAAACAGCACCTAATACGGCCTGCTCGGCTTCTATATTTTGCGGCGGCAGCCGGTCATCGAGAAGTTCCGTCATGCCAAGCACCGTCCTTTCATAAAAAAATACGCTACTCATCATTTTAACATTTTCATGAATAAAAAAGTGAAAAACATCAACTATAGTCAAAATTACCATGTTGATTTTTCTTTGAACAGCAAACCAACGCATTTCAATAGAAAAGACTCTGTAACATAAATTGTTATAGAGTCCTTTATTATCACTATCTGGTTTTGTACCTGTTGTCGTTCATGTTTTGTTCATCTATCCGTTTTCTTCACTCCATAATTTTCTTTTTGTCCAATGTCTTGTAAAGATCCATTTTGATAACCAATAGATAGCACCAAATCGGGAATAGAATCAAACCCATTTTTGGCTAAATCAAAGAGCTGTGCACCATAATAAGAAGCGGCAATACGTGCATTTTCTGCTGTATATGGATTTTTAAGAAGTTCTTCTTTATATAGATCAAAAATATTCGCTCCGTTATCCGTTACAAATTGACCATTTACAATGTTTAAGTCTTTCAAATTGTAGCCTGTCACCGTTTTGATTTGGTTGACAAGATGGAACTTTGCCAGAGAATCAGGTGTGAATTGAGTAGAATCATCATTTCTACTTTTCATAATATGGAAAAATAATTCTCTTGTATTATTGGTTGTATTTAATAAGTCTTCTATTTGTTTGATCAGCGATTCGTCTGTTGAACCACTCACCACTAGCTTGAAATTATTCGGGTCAATGGTAAAAGTTAAATTGGTGTTTTTGGGAATGGTTATACCGTTTTTAGAGAATAAATCTTGTAATTGTTCGTTGACCTTTTGACGATTAAGTATTTTCTTTTCTACACTTTCTTGGGTAGGATCGTATCGTTTTTCATTACGGAAGATGGCGTCATTAAAGTCATATTGACCACCTTTTCCAGAATTAGCCCAGCCAATCTCCATCGTATAAGCAGCTTCTCTCTCTACTTTAGTTAGATCACTCCTGAAATAAGGTGAGTTAGAATTTCTATACTTATCGTGAATATGGCCTTGAGGATTTTTGAAACGCTTATTTTGTTCATTTATTTTTTGGTATTTTTCATCTAGTATTTTCATCCGTCTATCAGATTCGGTCATCACCTCATTTGTACTTTTAATAGCTGGATGGCTATTGAAGTCGGTAAGGTTCTGATTGTTTAGAACAGTTGTTGCGTTTGATGTATTTATATTCACTTTGATACTCCGTAATTCACCTTTTGCCCAATGTCATATAAAGACCCGTTTTCATACCCAATAGATAACACCAAATCGGGAATAGAATCAAACCCATTTTTGGCTAAACCAAAGAGCTGTGCACCATAATGAGAAGCGGCAATACGTGCATTTTCTGCTGTGTATGGATTTTTCAGAAGTTCTTCTTTGTATAGATCAAAAATATTCGTCCCGTTATCCGTTACAAATTGACCATTCACAATGTTTAAGTCTTTCAAATTGTAGCCTGTGACCGTTTTTATTTGGTTGACAAGATGAAACTTTGCCAGAGAATCAGGTGTGAATTGAGTAGAATCATCATTTCTACTTTTCATGATGTGGAAAAATAATTCTCGTGTATTGTTGCTTGTATTCAGTATGTCTTCTATTTGTTTGATCAGCGATTCGTCTGTTGAACCACTCACCACTAACTTGAAATTATTAGGATCAATGGTAAAAGTTAAATTGGTGTTTTTAGGAATGGTTATACCGTTTTTAGAGAATAAATCTTGTAATTGTTCGTTGACCTTTTGACGATTGAGTATTTTCTTTTCTACACTTTCTTGGGTAGGATCGTATCGTTTTTCATTACGGAAGATGGCGTCATTAAAGTCATATTGACCACCTTTATTATTCCTTGCCCAACTCATTTCCATAATGTAAGCAGC
Source organism: Bacillus safensis (assembly GCA_030159235.1). Taxonomy (GTDB): domain Bacteria; phylum Bacillota; class Bacilli; order Bacillales; family Bacillaceae; genus Bacillus; species Bacillus safensis_B. Next base: position 778,951 of record BSBG01000001.1, read on the forward strand.
TTCTCTTTCCGTTTTTGTTAGATCACTTCTGAAATAAGAAGAGTAAGGGTTTCTATACTTATTATATATATGGTCTTGAGGATCTTTGAACCGTTTATTTTGTTCATTTATTTTTTGGTATTTTTCATCTAGTATTTTCATCCGTCTATCAGATTCGGTCATCACCTCATTTGTACTTTTAATAGCTGATTGATCTTTAGAGTCTATCAGATTCTGATTGTTTGAAGCTGCCGTGTATGACGTATTAATATTCATTTGGATTCTCCTTTTTTAAAAATTAGTGATTATTAAATATATCGGCAATTAAGTTAAAATTTGTTAGTTTCAATCCGATATACTAATTATTACAAGGAGGGTTAAAATATGACAAATACTTTCTTCAAACGTTTTTTATTACCAGCATTGGTATTAGTGCTTGTTACTAGTTTTTTTGCACCTAATTCTGCGGAAGCAGCTATTACAGGAAATAACAGTCCTAACACAGCAAGTTCAATGGGATATTGGAAAAATAGTCGTGCAGACACGACAATCTTACCCGAAGGTGAAAATGAAGCGTATTATCAGTTTACGATCAATAAAGATGAAAGAGTTTATGTCAGAAGTTCGTATAATAAGCAATATACAGGGATGAATATCGAGGTATATAATTCTAAATATTCTAGGACAGGGTCCGAAGTTATTAATCCTGATTCAGTAACTCCTTTTATTTTTGCTAATACTGGTGAAGTTACATCAACTTCAGAGACTTATTTTGTGAAAGTGACCCGTGGTACATATACAGGGAATATGTACTTTACTGTTTCCATTCAAGATCGTATTAAATCTGGGAATGGGACATTCAATTTTACTGGGACTGCTACCAACTTGGGGAATTCCTCTTTAAATTTTTCAGGAGTTGATTCTTCAGTCATTACAATGGATTTAACTAATAATTCCACAGTTCCTAAACGTGCTGTAGTTAAATCAATTACGACAACTAGTACCCAAACACCAAACCAAGGGAATGTTACACACAAACTGATGGCTAGTGAAAGTAATATTTGGTACACATCACTTTTTTCATCTGCAACAAGTGGTTCTTACCGTATTTCTCTGGATGATCAATTAAAAGTCGCGCAAAAATGGAACTTTAAGTACAATGCAAAAGCTACAGCGAGATCCACTATGAGCAATGTCAAAGCCGATATCCGTTACGAATATGATGTCACAGATGGATTCTAATTGAATGGTGTTTACAGACATGTACACCGATTGATCAAAAAGTAAGGGGACATCCCTTACTTTTTTAATTGCCGTATTTTTGATGCTATATGATCTTTTGCCTCTCTTAAAGCAGCACTGTCCTTTCATAAAGAAATACGCCGCTCATAGTGTTAGTGGTGGTTTTCTTTGAGGGCGTGTTGAAAGAGGAGGATGGTGATCATATCGGTGGCCCGCTGGTACAAATCCCATTGTTCATAGGCCGCAAATATGATCCGTATTTCATGCAATGATTGCTTCATTTCATGATATTCTTCCAGTGTAAACGTATTTTTCAGTTTGAGCTGATTTTCAAGCAGTTTTAACCTCAGTTTTCCTAATGGGGTTTTCATTATGCCTACATTCCCTTCCATCTTGTCTTCCATAGAAAATTGTATATGAATTTACGCAAAATATTGAATAAGTTGTGAGATATGATCACCAGATTTTCGCAAAACCCTCCTCTTTTTTCCTTAAAATACAAGCAGGTCTATAGACTTATTTTTCCTCAAAATGATTTCAAGAAGAAAAACCTATATTTATTCCTGAATCAAACAGAAGAAAATGGTAAAAATTCCGAGACGGTCAAGGTCTTTTGGCATTTCTCCTCCGTTTAAATGACACGGTCCGGCATTCCCTATTTCCAATCATTTGGTAGTTAGTTAGTCCTTTATTTTCTGAATATTGAGATTAAAGCATCAATTACACAACTTTATGAACATTTGACTTCATAATTGATAACCATTATCATTTGATTTGCTTGCGTGATCATTGAGAATCATTTTCATTTAAATTCTATTACTAAACTCATCCAATATCCGCAAGCCTGCTTTTATCATTGTATAAGGGTCAATTTGAGGAAGGGGATTTTTTACATATGTCCAAACGCCCTGAAGGAATGGGTACTGAGGATTCACTTTTTGGAGAAAGCCGTCCTTTTTTTATACCTGGGACGGAGCAACTGGATATCACAGCTCACCCATACAGACTTTTTATATTTAAACCGAATACTACTCCTCCAGCGGCTGGTTTTCCAGTCATGTACGTGCTTGATGGGAATTCACTTTTTGGCACAATGGTCGAAGCCATTCGTTTACAGTCAAGAAGACCTGAAAAAACTGGTGTCGTACCTGCCATCATTGTTGGGATTGGCTATCAGACAGAAGCGCCCTATCATCCGCTTAGGCATTATGATCTCACTCTTACCGGCCCTGACGCTTCCATTGGGGGCAAAAGAAAGGACTTCTCCATTCATACATATGGCGGCGCCTCTTCTTTCTTTTCTTTTATAGAAAAGACGGTAAAGCCTTATATCGAGCAGCGCTTTCCGATCAACCAGAGTCGTCAAACACTGTTTGGGCATTCTCTTGGCGGTCTTTTTGTATTACACACACTACTTGAGCACCCTGATGCTTATCAGACATATATTGCAGGCAGTCCTTCTATCCATTGGAACAAAGAATTATTTCTAGAAAAAGAACATCAATTCACCAACCGTATACGTCAGGTGCCTATAGATGTCAGGCTGCTTGTAGGTGTAGGTGAGTTAGAAAAACATCATCCATGCCAAATGAATGCTCATGCAAAGTCACTAGCAAATCGTATGCTGCCTTTATCCTCATATGGCTTGCATACGGCCTATCACGAGTTCCCTGAAGAAGGACATACATCCGTTTTACCAGTGCTGATGAATTACGCTTTTCGTTTTGCACTCTATCATGATGATTCTTTCACAACCACAGACATGAAGGAGAGGCAGTGAACACATGAAACATAGTGGTCTATCTCAAAAGATTGCCCTTGTCACAGGCGCAGGGCAAGGTATTGGACAAGCAGTCGCAAAAAGACTAGCCGATGAAGGTGCGATTATTGCAGCAGTGGACGTAAATGAAGATCAGCTGAAAAATACCGTCCAGCAAATGAACGATGAAGGCATACGTGCCTTTGCCTATCCAGGCGACATTACCGATCACGCTTCTGTTCAGCACATTGTCGATCAAATTGAACAGCAGCTTGGACCCATTTATTTACTGGTCAATGTAGCAGGCATTCTTCGAATCAGCTCTATTGATCAGCTTAGTGCAGATGACTGGCAACAAACCTTCGCAGTCAACACACATGGTGTCTTTTACGTATCTCAAGCTGTCTCAAAATACATGATGAAAAGGTCGGAAGGGGTCATTGTGACCGTCAGCTCTAACGCAGGTGCCACTCCTAGAATGAATATGGCTGCCTATGCCGCTTCAAAGGCAGCAGCTACTTCTTTTACAAAAACGCTTGGATTAGAGCTGGCAGGCTATGGAATCAGATGCAACGTCGTCTCTCCTGGCTCTACCGCAACACCTATGCAATGGGCTTTATGGTCTGATGAACAAGGAGCAGATCAGGTGATCAAAGGTTCATTAGAGACTTATAAAACCGGTATTCCTTTACAAAAAATCGCTGATCCTCAAAACATCGCTGATGCAGTCATCTTCTTTGCATCTGAGCAATCCAGTCATATTACGATGCAGAATCTCACGATTGATGGTGGCGCAACACTCGGAATCTAGCACTTTATCAAAAAGGAGGTCTTTTCATGAAACATTCATTATTGTCGTCAGAAGAAAAAGTACAGTTGCTTCAAGACTATCAGCCAGGCGCTTTTTTCCTTGCTTCCCCTAAACGCACGATACTTGCCGAAGGAGTTTTCCAGCATATTGAAACCAATCAGCTGAATGAACTCTCCACAAAGGTAGCGCAAGTATTTGACGCTGCCAAACAAGCCGGTATTCAAACACCGATTGTTGCTGGTGCTGTTCCGTTTGATCCAGCGCAGCCTGTTCGTTTAAATGTGCCAGTCCATGCACAGTTTAGTGATCCACTCGAATTTCAACAAGGTGATGTGGAATCAGAAGCGGTATCACCATCCTATGAGGTGACACCTGTCCCTTCTCCAGAGATCTACATGAATGGTGTCAACGAAGGATTAGCTAAAATTGAGAGCGGAGAGCTTAGCAAAATCGTACTCTCTCGATCTCTTCATCTCAAATCAAATCGAGAAATTCATACGAAAGCAATACTCGAACGGCTGGCTCGTCATAATACGACTGGCTATACGTTTGCTGCAAATGTAGCTGACCCGGCATCTTCCGAAAAGCGAACACTTCTTGGGGCAAGCCCTGAGCTGCTTCTTTCAAAAACTGGTTCATCTGTGATTTCCAATCCACTCGCTGGTTCTCGGCCACGCAGTTCAGATCCAGTAGAAGACAAGCGCCGCCACGATGAACTCCTTACTTCAGCGAAGGATTTACACGAGCATGCAGTGGTTGTCGAAGCTGTCACTCAAGCGCTTGCTCCTTACTGTCATACACTAGATGTGCCTGCATCACCATCCGTCATACAAACAGAAACGATGTGGCATTTATCTACTGTCGTAAAGGGTGAATTAGCAGATCCTCATGTGTCCTCAATTGATATAGCACTAAGCCTTCATCCAACACCCGCAGTATGCGGAACACCTACAGCAGATGCACGTGAAGCCATCCAAGCGATCGAACCCTTCGATCGAGGATTTTTCACAGGAATGATCGGCTGGGCAGATGCAAATGGTGATGGTGATTGGATTGTCACCATTCGTTGTGCAGAAGCTGAGGGTCACTCCCTTCGCCTCTTTGCTGGTGCAGGAGTGGTCAAAGGATCAAAGGCAGAAGAAGAGCTAGCTGAAACATCTGCAAAATTCAACACGATGCTTCATGCGATGGGCATCCATCAGCTATAAAAATACTTAGGAGATGACAAAAACATGTTTGCTCAACCACCTACATGGCCAGAAGAATTTGCAAAACGCTACCGTGAAAACGGCTGTTGGCGTGGAGAAACCTTTGGCGGTATGCTTCGTGAACGCGCCGCATCGTTAGGAAATAAAACAGCGATTACATACGCTGATACGCACATGAGCTACCAAGAACTTGATGAGCGCGTCAGCAGTCTTGCCGCCGGTTTTCATCAGCTTGGAATTCAAAAAGGAAGTCGAGTTGTCGTACAGCTTCCGAACATTCCTGCTTTTTTTGAAGTCGTTTTCGCTTTATTTCGAATCGGTGCTTTACCCGTCTTCTCGCTGCCATCTCATAGAAGCAGTGAAATCACTTATTTTATTGAATTTGCCGAAGCAGACGCATATGTCATACCAGATATCGCTGACGGCTTTGATTATCGAACACTCGCACGTCAAGTGAAAGAAAAGCTTCCCTCATTATCTCATGTCATTGTTGCAGGGAAAGCTGAGGAATTCCTTGGCTTGGATGATCTGCGCAAGGACCCAGCACTTGATCCGCAAATTCATGTAGAGGCAAGCGACATTGCATTTCTTCAGTTATCTGGAGGCAGCACAGGCCTTTCTAAGCTTATTCCTCGCACACATGATGATTATATTTATAGTCTTTGGAAAAGCAATGAGGTGTGCGAGCTCACACAAGATAGTGTGTATCTTGCTACACTTCCAGTTGCACACAACTATCCATTAAGCTCGCCTGGAGTTCTTGGGACGTTATACGCTGGCGGAAGAGTCGTTCTTGCACCTGGATCAAGCCCTGATGTAGTCTTTCCACTCATTGAAAAAGAACGCGCGACCATTACTGCTGTCGTTCCACCTATCGCATTGATTTGGCTAGAGGCCGCTCCTCATCGATCAGATGACTTATCGAGTCTGGAGGTCTTACAAGTCGGTGGTGCTAAATTCAGTGCTGAGGCAGCAAAACGAGTGATGCCTACCCTTGGATGTAAGTTACAACAAGTTTTTGGCATGGCAGAAGGTCTGGTCAACTATACCAGATTAGATGATCCTGAACATGTCATTATTCATACACAAGGACGCCCGATGTCTGAATATGATGAGGTACTAGTGGTAGATGATGAGGACAAGCCCGTCCCGAATGAAGTAGCTGGTCACCTTTTAACAAGAGGACCTTATACGATTCGCGGCTACTATAAAGCCGATGAACAAAACAAAAAAGCATTTACACCCGATGGCTTTTACAGAACTGGTGACATCGTGCGATTAACCAAAGAAGGAAATGTTGTTGTAGAAGGAAGAGACAAGGATCAAATCAATCGGGGCGGCGAAAAGGTTGCCGCTGAAGAAGTTGAGAACCATTTACTTGCGCATGCTGACATTCATGATGCCGCCATGGTATCCATGCCTGACCCATTTCTTGGAGAACGCTCATGTGCCTTTGTCATTGCGAAAGGAAACAACAAACCAGCACCGCACATCTTAAAATCATTTTTAAGAGATCGCGGACTTGCAGCCTATAAAATTCCTGACCGCATTGAATGGATTGATGCGTTCCCACAAACAGGTGTAGGCAAAGTCAGTAAAAAAGCATTAAGAGAATTAGCTGCAACCAATACTGCCAACGTATAAAAATGAGGAGTGAAAACCATGGCAATCCCTACTATTCCTGCGTATCCAATGCCGGGCACACAAGATTTACCCAAAAATAAAGTGAACTGGATACCAGATCCGAAACGTGCTGTTCTGCTGATACATGACATGCAGCAATATTTTTTAAATGCATTTCAACAAGATACATCACCGATCACAGAGTTAGTTCAGCATATTGAACAATTACGTGATACATGCAATGAACTTGGCATTCCAGTCGTCTATACAGCGCAGCCTGGTGACCAAGACCCGAAGGATCGTGCCCTATTAACAGATTTTTGGGGACCTGGACTTGGTGATGATGAAGCATTGACAAAAATCATTGATCAGCTTGCTCCATCTGAGGAAGATACAATGCTGACAAAATGGCGTTATAGCGCATTCAAAAAATCTAATTTTTTGGATATTCTTCAAGAAGGCGGGCGTGATCAACTGATCATTACTGGCGTATATGCACATATTGGCTGTATGCTGACAGCCGCAGAAGCATTCATGCTCGATATTGAAACCTTTTTTGTCGCCGATGCCGTCGCTGACTTTTCACTTAAGCATCACAAAATGGCGATGACCTATGCAGCTGAACGCTGTGCGGTCACCACAACAACAAACCAAATCATTCGTCGTTTAACAGGACAGGAAGCAGAAAGTGATGACCTATCCTTTGAGGCCATCGTTCACCAAGTAGCTGAATATCTCCAAATGGAACCGAATGAAATACCGCTTGACGAGAATCTCGTCTACCTTGGGCTTGATTCAATTAGAATGATGAGCCTAGCGGAAAAGTGGAGACAACAAGGAGCGACAGTCAATTTCGTTGAGCTCGCAGCTAATCCAACGCTCACTCATTGGCGAGCTCTTCTTTTCCCAGAGAAACAGCCATCTATTCCAAATATCGATTATTTGTAAAGGAGGTATAGACCCTTGTCGATCCAGTCAGTCGATTCATTCCCACTAACCGGTGCCCAATCAGGCATTTGGTATGCGCAGCAGCTTGATCCATCTAATCCTATTTTCAATACAGCTGAGTATATAGATATGAAAGGTCCTATTGACCCCATACACTTTGAAGCAGCCATTAGAAAGACTGTCTCAGAAGCAGATTCCTTGTATATGCGCTTCGTTGAGGATACTGACGGTCCAAAGCAATGGTTTACATCTAAGAAAGAGATTCCATTTCAATTTATCAATTTACAAAATGAAAAACAGCCGCTTGATGCGGCTAAAGCATGGATGAAAGCAGATCTTTCAACACCAGTCTCTTTAGAGAAAGATGTATTATTCCGTGAAGTACTTTTTCAACTTGCTGACGACCGATTTATCTGGTATCAGCGCATTCATCACATTGCCATTGATGGATTCGCCTTTTCGCTCATTGCACGTCGTGTTGCTGAGGTCTATTCCGCTCTATCGAAAGGGACACCTGTGCCTCCTCAAACATTTGGAGCCTTACATGACGTAGTCCAAGAGGAGATCACTTATCAACAGTCCAATCGGTATGAAGATGATCGAGCATTTTGGAAAAATCGCTTTGCTGATCAACCGGAAATTGTCAGCCTTGCTGAGCTTGCGCCAAGAACGTCGGATCATTTTATCCGAAAAACGGGTAGTTACGATGCCGCAAAGGTAAGCAAAATGAAAAAAAATGCTCAAGCCTTCGGTGGTACGTGGCATGAAATGATTCTTGCGGCATCCGCACTCTATATGCATCGTATGACTGGTGCACATGATATTGTTTTAGGATTACCTGTGATGATGCGCCTTGGATCGTGTGCCTTACAAACACCCGGAATGGTCATGAACCTAGTACCGCTTCGTTTAACATGTAAACCAGAAATGACGCTCTCCGCACTTGTTCGCCAAGTATCTGATGAACTAAAAGCCATTCGCCCTCATCAACGATATCGTCATGAAGACATGCGGAGAGACTTTAAACTTATCGGAAGAAATCAGCGATTATTCGGCCCACAGATCAACATCATGCCATTTGATTATGATCTCATGTTCGATCAGAGCATTGGTCAAGCACATAATCTTTCAGCAGGACCTGTGGATGATATATCGATCAACATATACGACCGCGCCGATGGGAACGGATTTCACATCGACTTTGATGCAAATCCTGCCGTTTACAAAGAGCAGGCAGTTGACGCTCATCAGCATCGTTTTCTTCAATTGCTGGAGGAAATAACCGGACTAGAGCAAGATCAGACAATCAGTCAATTCAACCTTCTTTTGTCTGAAGAGAAAGAGAACATTCTCACGCACTGGAATGATACAAAACGAGAATTACCAAAGGAATCTTTACGGGAACTATTTGAAAAACAAGTGAACAAAACGCCAGAAGCTAAAGCACTACAGTTTGAAGGAATTACTTTGACCTATGAAGAGCTGAATCAGCGGGCAAATCAATTAGCGCATTATTTGAAAAAGCGCGACATTGGACCAGAACAATTCGTCGCAATTGCTCTGCCACGATCCATTGATATGGTCGTAAGTCTATTAGCCGTCGTCAAAACGGGAGCCGCATATCTGCCACTAGACCCTGATTACCCTAACGATCGTGTCGCCTATATGCTAGATGATGCCAAACCGGCGTGCCTGCTCACAGTCAAAAAGACAGCAGATGGTTTGGACCATCCGCACATTATTCAACTGGATGATGCAGCTGTTCATCAGGAGATAGCAGGCAGTTCTCATCTCAATCCGACCTGGAACGAGGGTTCCCCGCATCATCCGGCTTACATCCTCTACACGTCAGGATCGACAGGCAAACCAAAGGGTGTTGTTGTAACAAAGCGAAATGTGATCAACTTTATATTGTCCATGCAAGATTCATTTTTATTAGATCAAGGAGACCAGCTTTTAGCCGTAACGACCATTGCCTTTGATATTTCCGGGCTGGAAATGTTCCTCCCTCTTTTACATGGGGCTGCTATTTTATTGGCAAAAAAAGAAACCATACAAGAGCCAGCAAAGCTTGCAGATATGATTCGTTCCCATCCTGTCACAATCATGCAGGCAACACCAACGTTGTGGCATGCATTGGCAGATGAATATCCTGATGTGATCACAGGTATGCGAGTTCTTGTTGGAGGAGAAGCACTCCCTGCCTCCCTTTTGCACACATTGCAATCTCTTCAATGCGACATTACCAATTTGTACGGACCTACAGAAACGACGATCTGGTCTACGATGGAAAATGTCACAGCACATCAAGAGAATAGCGGGCCGGCAATTGGTAAACCCATTTGGAATACGAGCGTTTACATTTTAGATGAAGGACTAAACCCAATCCCAGCAGGATCAATCGGTGAACTTTATATTGCAGGTGAAGGCGTATCTAGAGGATATCTTGGACGATATGATTTAACGGCTGAACGTTTTGTTGCTGATCCATTCGGCACAAAAGGCACGAGAATGTATCGTACTGGTGATTTAGCCAGATGGCTTGAAGATGGTTCAATTGATTATATCAGCCGTGCCGATCATCAAATTAAAATACGCGGCTTCCGTATTGAACTAGGTGAAATTGAAACCGTGATTATGCAGCACCAATCCATAAAGCATACATCTGTTATCGTTCGTGAGGATCAACCTGGACAACAGCTGCTTTGTGCGTATGTTGTGCTGACAGACGGCTCTTCTCTGCATCCTTCAGAGCTCAGGCAGTTTGTGGCTACATTACTTCCTGATTACATGGTGCCTTCTGCTGTTGTCGTTTTGCCAGAACTTCCACTTACACCAAACGGCAAAATCGATCGCAAAGCATTACCAGCACCAAATATGTCTTTAGTTAGTTCTGAGCGTACACCTAGAACACCACAAGAAGACATGTTATGTAGTTTATTTGCAGAAACCCTTGGTCTATCTCAAATTGGCATAGATGATAGTTTCTTTGATTTAGGTGGACACTCCTTACTCGCCGCTCGTCTGCTTAGACGTATACGCGATACATTTGGTGCAGACCTAAGCATGAGTACCATTTTTGAATCACCTCGAGTTGCTGAGCTTGCGCAGCACTTGGACAAAGCGAAGGACATTCGGCCGCCGCTTCAGGTAGAAGACAAACCAGATGAAATTCCGTTATCCTTTGCCCAAAAACGGCTCTGGTTCCTTCATTGCCTTGAAGGGCCAAGTCCAACTTACAATATTCCACTTGTCATTCAGTTGACAGGTACACTAGATCAAAAAGCTCTAATTGGTGCACTGGCAGATATCACTGAAAAACATGAAACCCTTAGAACCATTTTTCCAGATAAGAACGGCATGCCAAGACAAGTCATTTTACACCCGAAAAGTGTTCAGCCTGAACTTCATGTCACAGCTTCAAGCGATCAACAAATTGAGAGTCAGTTAAACGAAGCCATTCGCTATAGCTTTAAAATTGAAGAGGAACCTGCACTGCGAGCAGAATTATTCACGCTTGATGCAAACCGATCCGTGCTGCTTCTATTGCTGCATCACATCGCTGGTGACGGCTGGTCACTTGCACCATTGACACGAGACTTAGCTGCTGCTTATGAAGCACGTATACAAGGAAAATCTATCTCCTTGCCAGCCGAACCTGTTCAATATGCTGACTATGCTATTTGGCAGCAGAAGCTGTTGGGCAGTGAAGAAGAGACGGATAGTCTATTTGCCAAGCAGCTCAGCTATTGGAAAGATGCCTTACATGACCTGCCTGAAGAACTTGAGCTGCCTTATGACTTCCCGCGGCCACAGGAAGGAAGCTTCAACGGTGCTACGATAGACTTTACGATTGAACCCGCTTTACATCAGAACCTCCTTGAGCTTGCCAAGCAGCATCAAGTGAGTTTGTTCATGGTGCTTCAAGCATCACTTGCAGCGTTAATGACACGCCTTGGAGCAGGGACAGATATCCCTATCGGCAGTCCAATTGCTGGACGGAATGACGATGCACTTGACGACATTGTAGGCTTGTTTGTGAACACGCTAGTATTACGTACCAATACAGATGGTAATCCAACCTTTAGTGAGCTATTGAAGCGAGTGCGAGACGTTGACTTAGCAGCCTATGAGCATCAGGACTTGCCATTTGAACGATTAGTCGAAATCCTAAATCCAACCCGATCCAGATCACGTAATCCATTGTTCCAAGTCATGCTTGCCTTCCAAAATACACCGAAGGCGGAAATGAAGCTGACACAGCTTGACTCAGATCTTTACGTGAAACCAGTAGGATCAGCTAAATTTGATCTGACCATTGAATTGACAGAACAAAGAACTGAAACTGGATCAGCAGCAGGATTAACAGGTTTGTTTGAATTCAGTACAGATGTATTTAAAGAAAGTACCATTCGAGCAATCGCTGACAGAATGAAGCGCTTTTTAACAGAAGTGACTGAGCGCCCACATCTGTCGATTGGTCAAGTGAACATTTTATCAGATAAAGAGCGGCAAACATTCCTCCCTGATAAAAAGACATTCGCTCAGTTAGACCAAGCACATAGTCTCCCAGCCTTATTTGAAAAAACGGCGCAGCAATACCCTGATCGAGTGGCTGTAACGTATGGCAAGAAGCAGCTTACCTACGGAGAGTTAAACAACAAAGCCAATCGTCTTGCTCATTTATTAATAGCAAGAGGTGTTGGACCAGAACAGTTCGTTGCACTTGCCCTGCCTAGATCAATCGATATGCTCGTAAGCTTATTAGCCGTTCATAAAGCAGGCGCAGCCTATGTTCCGCTTGATCCTGACTATCCAGCAGACAGGCTGGCATACATGATACAAGATGCCAAACCAGTTTGCAGCATCACAACAAAAGCAGCTGCAGTGCATCTCCCTGCTGATTGCGATTTGATTTTGCTAGATGAAAAAGAAACGAGCGATCAATTGCTGACTACGCCGAATCATAATCCGGCTGATATAGACAGAATTGAGCCGCTATCTTCTCTGCATCCGGCCTATATTATTTATACATCCGGTTCTACAGGGAAACCAAAAGGAGTGGTCATCCCACACCAAAATGTCATCCGTCTTCTGACATCTACTGAACATTGGTTCCATTTTGATGAAGAAGATGTTTGGACAATGTTCCATTCGTATGCCTTTGATTTTTCAGTTTGGGAAATATGGGGACCACTTTTATATGGCGGCCGACTTGTTATTGTACCCCATACCATCTCTCGCTCTCCTGAAGAGATGCTGCAGCTTCTAGTCGAAGAAGGGGTGACTGTGCTCAATCAAACACCTTCTGCCTTCTATCAGCTCATGCAGATAGACAAGGAACAACAAACACTTGGTCAATCATTATCACTCCGCTATGTCATCTTTGGCGGTGAAGCATTAGAGCTTAGCAGATTAGAAGATTGGTACAGCCGTCACTCAGACTGTAAGCCAAAGCTAATTAACATGTACGGCATTACAGAAACCACCGTACACGTTACGTACAATGTACTCGATCGAGATATGATCACAAAGAAATCCAGCAGTTTAATAGGCGAACCAATTCCTGATTTACACGTTTATGTACTAGATGAATACCTACAGCCTGTTCCTCCTGGGACGACAGGTGAAATGTATGTAGCTGGAGCTGGCCTTGCAAGAGGATATCTAGGCAGACCTGACCTGACCTCAGATCGATTCCCTGCCGATCCTTATGGAGCACCTGGCACAAGGATGTATCGTACAGGCGACCTTGCACGCTGGACAGAAGAAGGGGCACTTGATTATATTGGCAGAGCGGATCATCAAATTAAAATACGCGGATTCCGTATCGAACTTGGAGAAATTGAAGCCGTTCTAGCACGCCACGATGCAGTGGCACAAGTTGCCGTCATTATGCGAGAAGATCAGCCTGGTGACAAACGCTTAGTCGCTTATGTCGTCACAACTGAAGAAGACCGTTTCGATACAGAGACCCTTCGTCATTTTGCGGCAGCCAGTCTTCCTGATTACATGGTGCCCGCGGCTTATGTACAGATTGATACTATGCCACTTACAGCAAACGGGAAGCTTGATCAAAAATCACTGCCGGCACCTCAATTGCATGTACAGCAAGCGGATGGCCGCGGCCCAAGAAACCCGAAAGAAGAAATCCTATGTCATCTCTTTGAAGAGGTGCTTGATTTGCCTAAAATCAGCATTGACGATCGCTTTTTTGACATTGGCGGGCATTCATTACTTGCGGTTCGTTTAATCAGCCGCATTCGTGATGCACTTGGTGTCAAACTAAGTATCGGAACATTGTTTGAAGCACCAAATGTTGCCAGTTTGGCAGAGAAACTAGAAACAGGAAGCGAGGAAAACGCACTAGAAATCTTGCTACCGCTGCGAACAAATGGAGAAAGATATCCTCTCTTCTGTGTTCACCCAGCAGGTGGTCTTAGCTGGTGCTATGCAGGTCTCTTGAATACATTAGAGAAAGACATCCCTATTTATGGATTACAGGCACGAGGAATCGCAAGAAAAGAAGACTACCCGCACACACTAGATGATATGGCTGCGGATTACATCAAGCACATCCAAACCATTCAGCCAAAAGGCCCTTATCATCTTCTTGGCTGGTCATTAGGTGGAAACGTTGTGCAGGCAATGGCTACACAGCTCCAGCAGCAAGGTGAAGAAATTGCAATCGTTGCGATGCTGGATGCCTATCCGAACCATTTCTTGCCGATTAAAGAAGCACCTGATGAAGAAGAAGCACTGATTGCTCTTCTTGCGCTCGGCGGTTATGATCCAGATACCTTAACAGGTGAACCGCTGACGATGAAAAGTGCCGTCGACATCTTGAAAAAAGATGGAAGTGCACTAGCAAGCTTAAGTGAAGATGCCATTAGAAATCTAAAAGAAACCTATGTTAATTCAGTTCGATTGCTCGGAGAATATCAACCAAAAACTTATCAGGGAGACATATTATTCTTTAGATCTACCATTATCCCAGATTGGTTTACACCTATTGATCCCGAAGCATGGGCACCATATATCAACGGAACAATTGAACAGCACGACATTCATTGCCGGCACAAAGACATGTGCCAGCCTAAACCCTTAGCAGAAATTGGTGTCATCTTAGACAACGCACTGCATCGGGTCAAACAAAAGCACTAAGAATAAAGGAGAGATGACAAATGACAAATCCCTTTGATCGTGAAGACGGTGTATTTCTTGTGCTTGTCAATGAACAAGGACAGCATTCACTTTGGCCATCATTTGCACCAGTACCAGATGGATGGGAAAAGATCTTTGGTGAAGACACTAGAAATGCCTGCATCGATTATATCCAGACACACTGGCAGGACTTACGGCCATTAAGCCTAACAAAAGAACCCGCGCTAGCACATGGAAAAACGGAATAAATCATCGCACCCTGATCTCACTCAGGGTGCTTTTTTGACAGAATAAACATCACATACTTCCAGCTCTTTCTGCTACAATTTAATTGAGAATGTTTATCAACCAATAAGAGATCAGGTGGTTTTATGGAAAAAAGCAATCAATTACATACAAAGGCAAATGCCGAACAATTTATCTATCGATTAACATATACTGAGAAAATAAATAATGCAGAGCTTCCGCATACGGAGCAGCAACTATCAGATACATTCTGCCTCCTCTTCAGCATAAACGGCAGCGGTTTGCTCACATTGAACGATCAAAAATGGCGATTGAAACATATGACACTCTATACGATCATGCCCGGGGAAACATTTATGCTGAAAACAGAGCCTTATCAAAAACACGAGCTCTATCTGTTTCGCTTTCAGCTCTACACGCCGCAAGATCAAAACCTAGGAGAAGTATCAACTGAACATGCCCGTTCTTTACTGAATAAATGGCAATTTATCGATATTAGCTCGATTGAACAAATTCATTCTTTACTGCCTGAAATGACAGAGGAATGGCAAAAACCTGAATCCATTAGCTTTTTTAGAAGCCAAACTCTTTTTCAACAGCTCATTATGCAGCTTTTCACACTGCATAAAGAAGATATTTGTGACACGGCACACGCCCTTTTTAAAACAAAACAATATATCGATCAACATTCCGAAGAACCCCTCAGCCTTACAAGTCTATCTCAAATGGCTGGCATTAGCGCCAATCATTACAGTGAGCTATTTAAAAAGCATTTTGATCTAAGTGTGACTGATTATATCACCAAGAAAAGAATGGCTAGAGCCAAGCAGTTAATGGCAAAAGGCAATGCAAAGCTCAAAGACATTGCACTGGAAATCGGCTATCAAGATCCCTATTATTTCAGCCGCATCTTTAAGAAAAAAATGGGCATAACCCCTTCTACTTATATGAGAAGCCGCCAGCGGAAAATCGCAGCCTATGGCCATTCCATACTCGGTCAGCTCACACCCATTCATATCATCCCATATGCTGCCCCTCTTCACCCTAAATGGACAGCACATGATTTTGAGCATTATGCAGAAGAAATTCCGATTCACTTGAGTGCACATCGTATCAACGAGCACGCTGAAGCCAATTTACAGCAATTAAAGGAAACAAAGCCTGAGCTCATCATTGCCAATGATCATGTGACAGAGGAAGAAAAACAACTGTTGAAAACCATCTGTCCTGTTCACTTTGTTCCATTCACACAAGTGGATTGGCGCGCTCAATTCAGACAAACAGCTATGTTCTTAAACGAAACGAGGGAAGCAGAAGAATGGTTGCTTCATTACGAGGAACTCGTCATTCAAGCGAAAAAGGCATGCCTTATTAATCATCGACCAAAAACCGTCCTGCCTCTTCGTATCTTTCAAGATCAGCTCTACTTGTCTGTAAATCGCACCATGTCAGAAGTAATTTTTCATGACATTGGACTTCTGCCAGCTTTTCAGAATGATGGCCAGCTCATAGAAAAAAAAATCAGCATTCACTCCATACAACAGCTAGACCCAGATGCCATCTTTCTCTTGTTACAAAAAGAACCAAAAACCATTGCTTTTTATCAAAAATTAAAGCAACAAGAGGCTTGGCAAAATCTCAAGGCTGTGACGCAGCAAGCAGTCTATCCACTAGCATCTGACCCTTGGCGTGAATACACAGCAGCCAGTCATCAACGAGTCATTCAGGACCTTTTATCTTTTTTTCCGTAAAAAGTCCATCACTTGACAGAGAATTGTCTATGGATAAAAGGACGAAAGCCTAATACAATCTTTAATTGAGAACAATTATCAGTTAAAGGAGAAAACAAATGAAAAAATGGTTAGCATTGCTTATCCTTTGTATCATGACGATCACCACGGCAGCCTGTGGTGCTGCAGAAAATAAACCTGCTTCAAACACAAACAAAAGTAAGTCAGCTGAAGCAGCAGAAACAAACATCAAATACTTAGATCAAACGTACAAACTCAAAACACCAGTGAAACGAATCGTCATTGCTGGAAGCCTAGAATCAATGGAAGATGCAAAATTACTTGATATTCAACCTATTGGTGCTTCTACTGTAGGCGGCACTTTCCCTGAATTATTTAAAGACATCACAGCGAAAACAGAAGGCATCGGTGAAAAAACAGAACCGAACCTAGAAAAAATCTTAAAACTAAAACCAGACGTGATACTCGGATCAACCAAGTTCCCGCCTGCAACAATTAAAAAATTGGATAAAGTCCAAACGACGATCCCAGTATCCCATGTCTCTTCTGACTGGGAAAGCA
This sequence comes from Bacillus safensis, assembly GCA_030159235.1. GTDB lineage: Bacteria > Bacillota > Bacilli > Bacillales > Bacillaceae > Bacillus > Bacillus safensis_B. Next base: position 796,243 of record BSBG01000001.1, read on the forward strand.
ATCTATTATTGCTCGGTGAGCTGACTGGAAAAAGTAAAGAAGCAAAAAACATCATTGCTGATTATCAGAAAGATCTTAAACAAGCGAAAGAAACCCTGAAAGACAAAAGCAGCAACAAAACAGCTGTCATTTTACGCATTAGACAAGGCGACCTGTACGTGTACCCTGAAGATGTATACTTCAACTCTACTTTATATGGGGACTTAGGGTTTACAGCACCAAGTGATGTCAAAAAAGCCAAAGCACAAGCATTGATTTCATTGGAGCGCCTAGGCGAACTAAATCCTGACTATATTTTTGTTCAGTTCTCTAAAGAGGAAAACTCATCGAATCCAAATGCATTGAAGGACTTAGAACAAAATAAAATTTGGACAAGCCTAAAAGCTGTGAAAAATGGGCACATCAATGAAAATGTCGTTGACCCTATGCTTCAAGGAGGAACAGCACTAAGCAAAACAACCTTCCTTGATAAGGCTGTCAAATGGTTAGATCAAAACAACTAAAAAGATGCGACGAATGACAAAGGGCTAAAATGATCTTTATTTTTAGCCCTTTTTCTTCTTTTCAGTGGAACTTGAAAACTTGGAGGAGAGAATACATATGAACGGAACGTTTCTATATGACGAGATTAACGGGCGTCAGCTCGATATTTACCTTCCACCGGACACCTCTATTGATGTTCCAGCTGTCTTCGTACAAGATGGCTCTTCTTTGTTTAGAACACACCTGCTAGAGATCGAAAGAATGATCGAAACCAATACCATCTCACCAATCATCATTGTCGGCATACACCCCTTCAATCGACTTGACGAATATACACCATGGAAGGCGTCATCACTGCGATCTGGGTTTCCTGACTTTAAAGGCGAGGCACAGACATATGTGTCATTTTTAGAGAATGACTTGCTCCCATATATCAAAAGAGAATATCCAGTGAAAGAGACCTGTGATGAACATAGTCACATAGGTGCTTCATTAGGTGGGCTATTTGCTATTTATACCTTATTCATGCACCCTGCCCTCTTTAAAAACATCGCGTCTATCTCCGGGTCATTTTGGTATCAAGATTTTCTATCATTTGCTAAACAACAAAGCATTCAATGTGTTGTGGACCACCTTATTTATTTGTCTGTAGGCAGTGAAGAAGGGAAAGGCAAAACATCTGCTCAACAACACATGCCTTTATTCAACAAACAACTGCATGACCTTTTATTACAGAAAGGGGTGCCGGAATGGCAGCTGCACTATCACATCGAACAAGGAGAGGGCCATCATCTGAAGCAATTTCAAAAAAATTTCTTATCGGCCATCAAGTGGTTTTATAATAGAGAACGCTAATTTTTTATCAGCAAGGCACAAAGCCGATATGGTATATTGGAACGTATAGATTGAAAGAGGAGGGATTTGCGCATGAGACCTTTACAAATCTCAGCCGATACCGCACAAAAGCTTGCTGCATCACTCAATGTGCCGTTAGAGCAAATCATGCATATGCCACAACACATCTTATTAGCTAAATTAGCGGAGCTTGAACAGAAGAAAGATCGTTCTTAAAGGAATAAAGGAGTTTACATTCATGAAACAACAACTAGAAAAATCAACATTACATCCTCGCAGTACAGGGCAAACTGTCTTGCTGATTGCTGGGATTTTACTCATTGCATTTAATCTGCGGCCTGCCATTACGTCCGTTGGCCCTGTTATCGGCGCGATTCGTTCCGATTTGCAGCTTTCAAATGGACTTGCAGGTTTTCTCACAACATTACCACTGCTCTCATTCGCATTGCTTTCTCCAATTGCACCTAAAATCGGAAAACGCCTTGGCAATGAACGAACTCTTTGGCTTGGACTTGCTGTCCTTCTATTTGGGATTGTGATTCGCTCGTTAGGCACCATCACCTTCTTAATGATTGGAACGGCGCTAGTCGGCGTAGGGATTGCGATTTGTAATGTGCTCTTACCCGGGCTCGTGAAGCATAAATTTCCTGCACATGCTGGATTGATGACAAGTGTCTACACAACCTCAATGTCCGTCTTTGCTGCACTTGCATCAGGTGTTAGTGTTCCGCTCAGTCATACGATGCCTGGCGGCTGGAATACATCATTTCTTGTATGGGCTGGACTTGCCCTTCTGGCCATGATGGTATGGGCGCCGCAGCTTCTTCATCAGAACACAGCGGCCGTCAAAAGCATCTCGCTCGCAGAGCAGCCCATATGGCGTTCACGTGTCGCATGGCAGGTGACCTTTTTTATGGGCTTGCAATCATTCCTTTTCTACAGCAGTATCGCATGGTTTCCTGATATTTTAACATCACACGGAATGAACCTGGCGACAGCTGGATGGATGCTATCTATTATGCAGTTTACTGGTCTGCCGTCCACCTTCTTAACGCCCGTTTTTGCAGAAAAATTAAAAACGCAAAGACCGCTTGTCGTCGGACTTGTCCTTGTGTATTTACTCGGCATGATTGGACTTCTTCTCGGAGGATCGACGCCTATCCTTGTCATCTCTGTCCTATTGATCGGCATTGGACAAGGGGCCAGTATCAGTCTTGCCCTCACATTTATCGGATTACGAACAACCAATATGGAACAAGCAGCTGCCCTCTCTGGAATGGCGCAGTCACTCGGTTATTTATTAGCCGCTGTTGGTCCATTCATGATCGGCATCCTATTTGATTACACACATACATGGACACCATCAATTATCATCTTTATCATCATCCTATGTTTCATGTTTCTATCCGGTATGCGTGCCGGACGCAGTGTCTATATTTCAGATCCTTCATAAAAAAAGAACCCGCCTCCTCGTGAGACGGGTTCTTTTCTGCTTATGCCTGCTCTGTCACATGTACCTTTAACGTTGCTTGTACCTCTGGATGAAGCTTCACCGGTACATTTGTGTAACCTAATGCACGGATTGCGTCATTCAGCTCGATTTTGCGCTTATCGAGTTTAATTTGATGATCCTTTTGCAATTTATCAGCGATTTGTTTGCTTGTAATCGAGCCAAACAAACGGCCGCCTTCACCTGATTTTGCAGTGAGTTCCACTGTTAACGCCTCAAGTGTTTCTTTTAGTTGTTTTGCTTGTTCAAGCTCTTCAATGGCATTCTTTTTCTCTTTATTTTTCTGCCCTTCCAATGCACTTAAGTTCGTTGGAGTTGCTTCAACAGCTAACCCTTGTTTGATGAGAAAGTTGTGAGCGTATCCGTCAGCAACATTCTTGACTTCGCCTTTTTTCCCTTTGCCTTTTACGTCTTTTAGAAAGATGACTTTCATCTTTGAACCCCTCCTTCGAAATATTCGTCTATGGCAGCCTTTAACTTCCCTACCGCTTCTTCAATGGTTATACCATAAATCTGGGTAGCAGCGTTAGTCAAATGACCTCCGCCATCTAACGCTTCCATAATAATTTGAACGTTGATATCCCCTAATGATCTAGCACTAATGCATACCGTGTCGTCATCTCGTCTAGCGACAGCAAATGACGCTTCTACCTCACTCATCGATAGCAGGGAATCAGCCGTCTGTGCAATCGTGATTTGATCATAATACTCAGAGTTGTCAGACGGCAATGAAGCGATCGCTACCTGATCTTGATACAGCTCAGTATGCTGAATAAGTTTTGCCCGTTTGATGTAATGATCGACTGTCTCTTTTAAGAACTTTTGCACAAGGACAGGATCTGCTCCCTTCGCACGAAGGTAGGATGCTGCATCGAACGTTCTTGACCCCGTTCTGAGGGAGAAACTCTTCGTATCAACGATGATCCCAGCAAGAAGAGCAGTCGCCTCAATCATGTTAATCCGTAATTTCTTCGGCTGATACTCTAAGAGCTCTGTCACAAGCTCTGCTGTAGATGAAGCATATGGCTCCATATATACAAGTAAAGGATCGCGGATAAATTCCTCGCCGCGTCTATGATGGTCAATGACCACGACGTTTTCAATCTTATTCAGCAGTCGTTCCTCCATGACGAGAGACGGTTTATGTGTGTCTACGACCACAAGCAGTGTGTCATCCTTTGCAAGCTCCATAGCTTCCTCTGGCGTGATAAAACGTGACCAAAGCTCTTCATAATTTTTAATCTCACTAATTAAGCGTTGGACACTGTCCCCAATCTGGTTGGCATCAATGACAATATAGCCTTCTTTTCCATTGGCCTGGGCGACCTTTAATATCCCGATGGATGCACCAATCGAGTCCATGTCTGGGAACTTATGCCCCATGATCATGACATTACCGCTTTCAGATACAATTTCTTTTAAAGCATGAGAAATGACTCGTGCGCGTACGCGTGTCCGTTTCTCCATTGGATTCGTTTTTCCGCCATAGAATTTCACTTTTCCATTAGGCTGTTTAATGGCGACCTGATCCCCGCCTCGTCCGAGGGCAAGGTCAAGACTCGACTGCGCAAGTGCTCCAAGCTCTTTTAAAGAAGGAACGGACGCACCGATCCCGATACTCAGAGTAAGCGTTGCACTATGTGCTCCTGTTTTCTCACGTACCTCGTCTAAAATGGAGAACTTCGACGCTTCAAGCTCAGCTAAGATGCTCTCATTTAGAACCGCCATAAATCGCTCAGACGAAATCCTCTTCAGGAAAATGCCATAATCTTGTGCCCAATTGTTTAAAAGAGACGTCACTTCACTATTAATAGCGCTACGCACTTGATCATCAAGGCCCTGCGTGACATCGTCGTAATTGTCTAAAAAGATATAAGATAACACCGTTCGTTCATTTTCGTACTGTCTTTCAATCTGCACCTGTTCCGTGACATCAAAGAAATATAAAAGGCGCTCTGACCGTTTAATAATGACTTTGAATTTTCGATCATTCAGCGTCACATTTTCTGTTTCGACCTCTTGTTTAATAAGCGGCACAATGGACTCGAATGTATCGTACAAGGATCTGCCGACAAGCGTGCTTTCATGAAAGCACGAAGCGAGAAATGGATTTGTCCATTCGATATAATACTGGTCATTAAACAGCATAATTCCAATTGGCATCTCCATTAATGCTTCTTCTCCAACCTTTTTGACTCGATAGGATAATGTTGAAATATATGCATCAATTTCTTTTTGCACCTGCCTGTCTGCCCACTTTAAGAAGTAGAGCACACCCGCAAGGACGAAAAGACCCGCTGCTCCTATGATCCAATTAAAATAAAGGTTGAGGAGGACTGTGACCACCGCAAGGACAATTAACGCGAAGATCGGATACTTGATGACAGGTTTTCTATAGAAGCTTGGCACTGATATCAACTCCTCAACATTCAGAGTGAATTATTTGTTTTTTACTTTTTCTCTTAAATCAAAGCCTATGTCAGCAATTCCTATAATACGCACAATCACACCGATTGGCGGATAGAGAACCGATAACACAACAGCAAATATCGGTACTACTTTTGAGATGTTTTTTTCGTGGCAATAATAGAAGATAAAAGAAAGTCCCTGAATAAGCACCAGTATAAATAAAATTTGAAACGCACTCGTTTGAACGAGCCATAAAAAGCTGCCTTTTTCCGTCTGAATCAGCATCAAAAGCAATGTGAGTAAATAATACCATACCATGCTTTTTGGCAGCCGCATATCCTTAAATTTCTTCAAGGATGGCATGTCTGGAACGAACCGTTTGATTAAGGGCCGAACGAACCAGTGATTTACGAACGACATCAGCGTGACACCAATGAATAGCGCTACAGGTAAAGCACTTAATGCCGTATCCTGAATCTCTCTGAACTGCTTCAGCTGCTTTGCAATGTCCTTCTCAGACACGCCGGATTGCTTTAAGACACTCTCTACCATCGGCAGCGTTTGCTCAATCGACTCTTTCGCCATATTCATGATATCGATCTGAAAGAGCTGAACACTGACAACAAAGGAGATGAGAAAACTCAATAAATAGACCAGCGCACCTGTAATGATGGCATTCCCAGGCTGCCTTCTGCTGTAGAAAACACCCATACCTAATCCGGTAGCAATCAATATTGGTGCAGTCATGAGACCATTTATAGACCCAATTAAAAAGCTGATCACTATGCCAATAGCGCCAGCCGCAATTCCTTTTTTCAAGCCGTGTCTAATTGTATAGAGGATGATCGGAATCGGAGCAGCTAGAAAGAAAATAATGGATAATAGTGGCACATACAGATAAAACAGCATCATGACCGCAAAAATACTGATCATGATTGCGCCCTCTACTAACGCTTTTGTTTGTTTCACACCTTCACCTCTATCAAATCCTTTTTTCTATATCTTGCTCAATGTGTACTTCTATGTATACGTACGATGTAACATCATGTCTTGCCCCAACCTTTATTTTACCATAGCGGCAAATCGCAAGTAAAATGCAGGCTATCCTGAGAGCGTTTCACGTGGAACACCAATATGAAATCGCACATGCAAGTTTTTAAACAGCATGTTACAATTTTTAAGATCATTCTCAGCTATAAACCCTGAATTCAAGGTCAAAAGCTGTTAGAATAGAAACATCATCAATAAATGTAAGAAGGAGAATTCACATGGGAAAAACACTCGTATTCGGACACAAAAATCCTGACACAGACACGATTTGCTCTGCTATTGCTTACGCTGATCTGAAAAACAAAATCGGCGCTCAGGCAGAAGCCGTCAGACTTGGAGAAATCAATGGTGAAACACAATACGCATTAGATTTCTTCAAACAAGAAGCACCTCGTTTCATTGCAACAGCTGCAAATGAAACAAAGCAAGTCATTCTTGTCGATCATAACGAATTCCAGCAAAGTGTAAGCGATATTGATCAAGTACAAGTGACTGAGGTCATTGACCACCACCGTATTGCCAACTTTGAAACAAGTGAACCTCTTTACTATCGTGCTGAGCCTGTAGGATGTACAGCAACGATTTTAAACAAAATGTACAAAGAAAACCATGTGACGATTGAAAAAGAAATCGCTGGTTTGCTTTTATCTGCGATCATTTCTGATTCTTTACTATTCAAATCCCCAACATGCACACAGCAAGACATTGATGCTGCGCATGAGCTTGCTCAAATTGCTGGGGTGGACCCAGAAGTTTATGGTTTAGATATGCTGAAGGCAGGCGCTGATCTAAGCCAAAAAACAGTTCAAGAATTAATTACAATTGATGCAAAAGAATTTGCACTAGGCAAAAGCAAAGTGGAAATTGCGCAAGTTAATACAGTAGATATCGCTGAAGTGACAGCAAGACAAGCTGACATTGAAGCGAAAATCAATGAAGTCATCGCAGCAAAAGGCCTTGATCTTTTTGTTTTAGTCATCACAGACATTTTAGAAAATGACTCACTTGCTCTTGCACTCGGTGCTGAAGCAGCAAAAGTCGAAAAAGCATTTAACGTCACACTTGAAAACAACACAGCTTTACTAAAAGGTGTTGTATCAAGAAAGAAACAAGTTGTCCCTGCACTAACAGACGCACTTTCTTAATCTACACGAAAAGACTGCTGAATCAATCAGCAGTCTTTTTTTAATGAATATACATATCACTAACGAGAATATCCTTTAGCACACTTGTTGGAATCGTAAATTCAACAACACCCATGTAACCAGGCGCCACAGCATATTCGTTAAAGGAAATCACAAGCTTCCCTTTTGAATTGATATAGAAGCTTTGATCTAGCTGAATCTTCTTAAATGGATCCGCCATATCTTGCTTGCCAATCCAGTAGATCTTGTTTGAATCCTCTTTCATCTGTTTCTTCATTTGTTCTTTAATATTTTCACTAATCACATCAATATAACGGTCATCTTTAAACAGGCTTGGTAATGTAATAAGAACATGGTTTTTCTTATCAACGGTATCATACGTCATTTCTTCTGCCGCAGAAGCCTGAGTCGTCACCTTGTATCGACCTAGTGAAAGAATTTGATCATTGTTCGTTCTCACTTCATATCCGCTCTCAACACTTAAATGACCATTTTTATAACCCTTTGTTTCCTTTTCAAAATCTTGATACAGCTTTTTGTTTTCATCTAAATATTTTTGATTTAGGCTGTCTTGTAATGTTCCATCCCCAAGCCCTGAAACGTGTGGTGTTTTGAGATCAATATTCGTTCCTTGATCGCTCTTTTTAAATTCTGTAAATGTCACGACTTTCACCAGCTCACCAATGACAGGTACCTCTGAAATCGCTCTTGCTGCCTGTGGACTGACATTAACAGTTGTGACAAAAAGAGCAGCTGCAGCAACAAGACCGATCGTCCATTGCTGAAAATGGGGTTTTTTATTTTTTCGTTTTAACGTTCGTTCAATCATAGCATCATATTCCGGCGGAATTGGGATTTCTAAATATTCATCTTTTAACTGTTCCAAATGCTTATCCATTTATATTTCCTCCTGTGATAATTCTACTTTTAAAAGCCGTAGCGCCTTATATAATCTTGTTTTAATGGTGTTTTCATTTTCATCGAGAATCTGGGCGATATCCTCTAGTTTTAAATCTTCAAAAAATCTCAAGATGATGATGACCCGATACATCTCAGGTAAATCCTCTATGGCCCGTCTGACGTCTTGATCCTCATATACATCTGATTCGCCCTGTGATAAGAATTCAAGCGTGTCATCATCTGTCACCTGCACCCGCTTCTTCTTTCGTAAAAAGTCTAGGGCAGCGTTCACCACGATTTTATAAAACCAGCTATGCATCTTACTTGCATCCTCTAATCGGTGAACAGATTTGAGTGCTTTATGAATCGCCTCCTGAACGACATCCATAGCATCTTCAGGGTTTTTGACATAGCTATAGGACAATCGATAAAAACTGTGTTTATGCTCCATTACGTAATCCGCAAATTGATCATCAATTTTTCGTTTCTTCATTTTACAAAGAGCTCCTTTATCTTAAATGCGCATCTGTTATTTCTTACATTGGATAGACGCGTGCCTTTAGAAAATAGTTTGCGCTCGATTATTTTTTTAACATGTCATCGCATTTATGTTTCTATACAAAAAGAGCGAACCTGATGGGTTCACTCTTTCGCAGCTATTATTTTTTGATGGACAAAGGATTTTAGGGGAGAAAGCGGATGTATGATAGGAACGCCTGTCTCCTGCCCCACCTGTTGTGCGGCATGTACCATCGAGAGCTGCATCACACAAATTTCCCCATGCTGCTGCTTTACAGATTGTCTCAGCTGCTCCATGATTCGCTCATGATAGGCTTGCATATCACCGTTCAAGCAAAGATGAAAGACATCCTCTAGCACAAGGATTTCTGCCTCTACCTGCTTTCCGCGTTCTTGTGCATATGTATACAAACGATGCATGGTTCCTTCTACTGTGTCCGGGTTTGAAAACACTAGCTGAAGCGGTCCTTTCCGCTTACAAACCTGTTCAAATAATGGCTCATCTATCGACACAATCGGTTGTTTGAACAGATGCTGCTGATCACCTAATGCCGCAATATATTGTGTACACGTTAATAGGATTAGATCAGCTTCTCTTTCTTGCATCAGTCTATTGATGGCATAGGTTTGCTGATGATGAAGATCAAAAGCGGGATCTTGTTTGGCTCGTTCCATAAATGATGAATCGACTATGTGATGCAGGTCAAATGCTGTCCGTTGAAAAACGTCTTCGATGTAAGAGATATTGGACGGATGGGCATGGAGGCAGTGTATTCGAATCATCAAGCTCGCTCCTCGCGAAAGTTTTTAATCATTATATCAATCCTTGTATGAAATAGGGAGCAACATGTCCATATTGTTAGGGAGATATGAAGGAGGGATTCGAATTGAAAGAAGATCAACAGCCTAAACCATCTTCAGAATCGGAAGATACCTTAACGAATCGGCAAGGTCATCCCGTAACAGACAATCAAAATATGAGAACTGTTGGGAATAGAGGGCCCACTACGCTTGAAAACTACGATTTCCTAGAGAAAATCAGTCATTTTGATCGTGAACGTATCCCTGAACGTGTTGTTCATGCACGCGGAGCTGGAGCTCACGGTTATTTTGAAGCCTATGGCACATTTGGTGATGAACCCATCTCCACCTATACAAGAGCGAAACTATTTCAGGATAAAGGGAAAAAGACGCCTGTCTTCGTTCGTTTTTCTTCTGTCATTCATGGCGGTCATTCGCCAGAAACATTGCGTGATCCGAGAGGATTTGCGATTAAATTTTACACAGAAGAAGGCAACTGGGATCTCGTTGGGAACAACCTGAAAATTTTCTTTATCCGAGATGCGCTGAAATTCCCTGATTTGGTTCATGCCTTTAAGCCTGATCCTGTCACCAATCGTCAGGATGGCGAGCGCATATTTGATTTCGTCTCGCAATCACCTGAAGCGACACACATGGTGACATTTCTTTTCTCACCTTGGGGCATTCCAGCGACATACCGCCACATGCAAGGCTCAGGTGTTCATGCGTACAAATGGGTAAATCAAGAAGGAAAAGCGGTGCTGGTCAAATATCATTTTGAACCGAAGCAAGGGATTCGCAACCTGACACAGGAACAGGCCCAAGCGATTCAAGGTGAAAACTTTAATCATGCCACACAGGATTTATATGAAGCCATTGAGCAAGGAGATTATCCTGAATGGGAGGTATATGCGCAAATCATGGAAGATGACGCTCATCCTCACCTCGACTTTGACCCGCTTGATCCGACAAAGCTTTGGTACAAGGATGACTATCCATGGAAACCAATCGGACGAATGGTCTTAAACAAAAATCCAGAAAACTATTTTGCCGAAGTTGAGCAGGTTGCCTTTGGGACCGGGGTTCTTGTAGACGGTTTGGATTTCTCAGATGATAAATTGCTTCAAGGCCGCACCTTCTCCTACTCTGACACGCAGCGATATCGTGTAGGGCCAAACTATTTACAGCTGCCGATCAATGCACCGAAAAAGCATGTCGCCACTAATCAGCGAGATGGGCAAATGGAATACCATGTCGATCAAGGCAAGGGGCAAAATCCCCATGTGAATTATGAACCCTCCATCCTCGGCGGATTAAAAGAAGCGAAGCAAGATGGACAGGATCATACACCATTTGTAGAGGGTAAAGTCAAAAGAGAAGCCATTGACCGGCCGAACAATTTTGGACAAGCAGGAGAAACGTATCGCCGCTTCAATGATTGGGAGCGCGACGAACTGATTAAGAACTTAGTCAACACCCTTGCCACCTGTCAAACGGACATTCAAGACCAGATGATCGAAAACTTTACAAAAGCAGATCCTGATTACGGAAAGCGTGTCGCTGACGGCTTAAAAGCCTTTAAACAAGAACAGCCAAGTGGACCAATTGGCTCTACTGGCGCAGCACAAGCCGTGGATGATTCCATCAACAACAGCACACCATCAGATCCTTATTAATGAAAAAAGAATGCAGCTGATTGGCTGCATTCTTTTTGTATATATCTATTAAGCGTTTTGACCTTTCTTGATCCATTCCGCCACATTGACTGTACGTTTTGCCTGATGTTTTACAGCCGCTTCTGCATCCTCTTGGATTTTTCCATTTTGGTCAACAGTGACACTTACGCCGTAAGGGTTGCCCCCTGCACCGTATAAGGAGTCATCTGTATATCCAGGAGCGGCAATAATAGCTCCCCAGTGGAACATCGTCGTATAAAGGCTGAGAACCGTCTGCTCTTGTCCGCCATTTGCGTTTTGTGCAGAAGTCATCGCACTTACTGCTTTGTTTGCCAATTTACCTTGGAACCACAAGCCGCCTGTCGTATCTAAGAACTGCTTCATTTGAGCTGGCAGGTTACCGAAGCGTGTCGGCATGCTAAAGATGATGGCATCTGCCCACTCTAAATCACTTAATTGAACCTCTGGTACATCCTTTGTTTCGTCTAAATGTGCTTTCCATGCTGGGTTTGATGCAACAACTGCTTCTGGTGCCAATTCAGCAACCTTTAATACTTTAACTTCAGCACCAGCTGCTTTCGCTCCTGCCTCAGCCCATTTCGCCATCTGATAGTTTGTACCTGTTGAACTATAATAAATAATCGCTAGTTTTACGTTTTCCATTTGTTCCATCTCCTTTGGTTTAGTTTGCCCAAAAAGCTTTTGTAAAAATCCCACCTGTATTCCCCACCTTATTTAAAATTGACGACGATACCATAAAGCTGCGGCATCGACTTCTTCTCTTGTTAACTGATGTCCGCGATTTTCCCAATGAAGTGTAACCGAAGCGCCCGCACCCTGCAGCAATTGCTCCAGCTCCTGTGATTCCTCTGGTCGACACATTGGGTCATTTTCACCAGCTGCTATAAAGACTTGTTTCCCCTCTAATGAAGGCAATGAAACCCCGCGTCTTGGAACCATTGGATGATGCAGGATGGCTCCTTTTAGAGCATCTCCATAATGGAATAACAAGCTTCCAGCAATGTTCGCCCCATTGGAATATCCGATAGCCACCACATTGTGACGATCAAACCCATATTCGTCGGCTGCTTCTCCGATAAATGTATATAGTTCCTCTGTACGCTCAATTAAATCCTGCTCATCAAATACACCCTCTGCCAAACGTCTGAAGAAACGCGGCATGCCGTTTTCTAACACATTTCCTCTCACACTAAGAACAGATGCATCAGAATCTACTAAATCTGCAAGCGGCAATAAATCTTCTTCCGTCCCGCCAGTTCCATGCAGTAATAATAGGACAGGTCTTTGTTCATTCTTTCCTTTTCGAAAAAGATGCTTCATCATGAATCTCCTTTCCCTTTGATTTCTCTCACTTCAATTGGCAGCACAATTTGTTCAATCTGACGGCGCTGCGCCTCATATTGCTGTGGAAGTTTCAATGCTTCACCCATTGTTTCCACTGATTCATCGTGTGCAAACCCTGGAGGATCAGTAGCAATCTCAAATAATATGCCCCCAAGCTCTCTAAAATAAATAGCATTAAAATAATTTCGATCTTGCACAGGTGTCACCTGATACCCGCTTTGTGCAATATGTCTTTGCCAATCTAATTGATCCTGATCATCTGTTGCTCTCCATGCAATATGGTGCACAACTCCAACACCCATACGTCCTCTTGGAACAGGTGTGATGTTCACATCAATGACATTGCCTATTTCACCAAACGAACGGAATCTCACATAGTCTCCTTCTTCACCGACTCGTTCAAGTCCCATCGTTTGCTCTAGCAGCTGCATTGTTTGCTCCGGCTGCGAAGTTAATAAAACAGCCCCGCCAAATCCTTTAATCGCTACATCTGGTGTGACACCGTTAAATGCCCACTCATTTTGCTTTCCTTCCGCACGCTCTACAAGCTCAATCAACAAGCCGTGTGGATCTTCAAATGAGAGAAAAGCTTCGCCAAAGCGTTCAACCATTTCATAAGAGATATCAAACTGCTCAAGACGTTCCTTCCAGAATGAGAAAGCGCCTGTCGGTACAACATATGTTGTCACGCCCACTTGACCTGCGCCAATTTGTCCTTTTTGTGCACCCGGCCAAGGGAAAAATGTAATAATGGTTCCTGGAGATCCGCCTTCATTTCCAAAATATAAATGGTATGTGCCCGGATCATCAAAATTCACGGTCTTCTTCACCAGACGAAGCCCTAAAACACCTGCATAAAAATCAACGTTCTCCTGAGGATGACCCACAATGGCTGTAATATGGTGAATTCCTTCTGTTTTTTTCACTTTTAATGACCTCCTAATCATGAAGTAAAAAGCCTCTATTCATTATGTCATTACTGACGTCTTTATATTATCTCGAATTCGAGATATTAAACCAAAAAAATATATTTATCTCGAATTAAGGATATGATGTTTTTAAATAAATGTCAACGATTTTTGTTTTTTCTTTTAAAAAAGCAGAGCTGCTTCCCTATAAACAGCCTTGCTTTTCCTTGATTATGACAGTAGTTTTTTCTTTACGACTAGGTTATATCCCAGCAAATCTAAATCAATCATTCCTCAACAATGATAAAAAAATATAGAAAACGCTAAAAAGTTGCTGATATGTAAAACATAACTAATATATTTTCACATGATCAGTTTAAACTTTTAATATCTATTTTATATACTAAAAAAAGCGAAGAGCTCGAGGCTCTCCGCTTTTTAAGTCAACGACTTACTCACCAGTAACGTATGGAAGTAATGCCATTTGACGTGATTTTTTAATCGCTAATGTCAATTTACGTTGATACTTAGCGCTAGTTCCTGTTACACGACGAGGTAAAATTTTACCACGCTCAGAAACAAACTTTCTAAGAAGATCAACATCTTTGTAATCGATATGCGTGATACCGTTAGAAGTAAAGAAACATACTTTACGACGTTTCGCACGACCGCCTCTGCGTCCACCTGCCATTTGTTTTCACACCTTTCCTTTAGTCATTTTTTCAGATCAATTAGAATGGCAAATCATCATCGGAGATGTCAATCGGTTTACCATCATTCGCAAATGGGTCATCATTGAAGCTATTTCCCTGATTACGATTTTGTTGGTTGCTTTGATTGCCATATGGATTTTGATTTGGTTCATTTCCGAATGGATTCTGATCGTTTTGGCTACCGCCATAATACTGGCCTCCGCTATTGCCACCGCCGCTGTATCCACCTGAACCAGCACCGCCGCTCTTAGGCTCAAGAAATTGAACACTTTCAGCTTGAACCTCTGTCACGAAGACACGCTGTCCTTGCTGATTTTCATAGTTTCTTGTCTGCAAACGACCGTCTACACCGGCAAGACTTCCTTTTTTCAAGAAATTAGCCACGTTCTCGGCTTGTCTTCTCCAAGTAACACAGTTAATGAAATCGGCTTCACGCTCTCCAGATTGATTCGTAAACGTACGATTCACAGCTAGAGTAAACGTGGCTACAGCCGCACCATTAGGCGTGTAGCGAAGCTCAGGGTCTTTTGTTAGTCTTCCGACCAATACAACACGGTTTAGCATATTGAAAGACCACCTTTAAATATATATTTCAATGATTTATACTTCTTCTTTAACAACAATGTGGCGAATGATATCGTCACTGATCTTAGCTAAGCGGTCAAATTCTTGAACTGCTGCAGCGTCAGATTGAACGTTTACGATTTGGTAAAAACCTTCACGGAAATCATTGATTTCGTATGCAAGACGACGTTTACCCCAATCCTTTGTTCCAGTGATCTCCGCACCGTTAGAAGTTAACACGTTATTGAAACGCTCGATAACTGCTTTTTTAGCCTCATCGTCAACTGTTGGGCGGATGATGTACATAACTTCGTACTTTCTCATCTGATTGCACCTCCTTTTGGTCTAAGCGGCCCTATACGGGCAAGGAGCAATAAATTATATTACTCACAATTGTATATTATATCAAATCACTTGGCCTATGACAAGGACCTATACGTTAAAACGGAAATGAATGACGTCTCCATCTTTCACTACATATTCTTTACCTTCTAAACGAACTTTTCCTGCTTCTTTAGCAGCAGACATGCTTCCGCCAGCTAGTAAATCCTCATACGCAACCGTTTCAGCACGAATAAATCCGCGCTCGAAGTCTGTATGGATGATTCCAGCACATTCTGGCGCTTTCATTCCTTTTTTAAATGTCCAAGCGCGTACCTCTTGCTCACCTGCTGTGAAATACGTAGCTAATCCTAGAAGTGAATAAGATGCTTTAATTAGCTGATCCAGCCCTGATTCGTTGATACCAAGCTCTTCAAGGAACATCTGCTTCTCTTCTCCTTCAAGCTCTGCAATTTCAGACTCGATCTTCGCACAAACAATAATCACTTCAGCGTTTTCTCCAGCTGCAAACTCACGAATTTGCTGGACATATTCGTTACCATCCTGATCTGATACTTCATCTTCACTCACATTTGCTACGTAAAGAACAGGTTTAGACGTAAGTAAATGAAGCTGCTTCACAAGCTTCTGCTGCTCATCTGTAAATTCAACCGATCTAGCAGATTTTCCAGCTTCAAATGCGTCCTTCAGCTTTTCCAAAATATCAAATTCAGCTACAGCTTCCTTGTCTTTTTGTTTCGCAAGTTTACTCACACGCGTTAAACGCTTTTCAACCGTTTCTAAATCAGCCAAAATTAATTCTAAATTAATCGTTTCAATATCTGATATTGGGTCAACCTTACCTGATACGTGTGTAATGTTGTCATCAGCAAAAGCTCTCACCACGTGACAAATCGCATCTACTTGACGAATATGAGAAAGGAATTTATTCCCTAAACCTTCACCTTTAGATGCACCTTTGACAATACCAGCAATATCAGTGAATTCGAAAGCAGTTGGAACTGTCTTTTTAGGTTGCACTAATTCTGTAAGTTTTTGTAAACGTTCATCTGGAACTTCTACAATTCCGACGTTTGGATCAATGGTACAAAACGGATAGTTAGCAGACTCCGCTCCAGCCTGTGTAATTGCATTAAATAGCGTTGACTTCCCGACGTTAGGTAAGCCAACAATACCAGCTGTTAAAGCCATTCTTTCATC
The DNA here is from genome assembly GCA_030159235.1 of Bacillus safensis. Classification (GTDB taxonomy): domain Bacteria; phylum Bacillota; class Bacilli; order Bacillales; family Bacillaceae; genus Bacillus; species Bacillus safensis_B. The sequence continues at coordinate 812,683 of BSBG01000001.1, forward strand.
TCCTCTATATCAAACGTGCTCGTTATACTGCGTAATATGAACCTAGAGCAATTATAAGTAGGTTTACATGAAAAGACAAGCTAACCATCATGCATTTTCAGTAGAAGAAACATCGTCAAAAAGAATAAATCAGTGCTTTAAAACGACAAATTGTACCTGGCTCTGCTGTAGAAAAGACAAATTTAATGAAAAAAGCATGAGGCCTACTTAAGCAGTTGGCTCCTCATGCTTGACGAGAATTTTCTTCATTTTTCGTTCAAAATCTCTTCTCGGAATCATCACGCTGTGCCCGCATCCTTCACATTTAATGCGGATGTCCATGCCCAAACGAATGATCTTCCACCGATTGGCACCACATGGATGTGGCTTTTTCATTTCAACGACATCATGTAACCCAAATGCTTTGTCTGCCATCAGCCTTCACCTCTCTTGCTCACTTCATTGAATCTATTGTACAAAAAAACGGCGATGGAGGGCAATGCACAAAACAAAGAGCCTCTTTCAATCATTCATCCTATTCTTTTTTATAGAAAAAACCCTTCTTTTAGATCATTTTATTTGTGACCAATAGTTACTTAAACTCCGCTTTTTTTCAATATTGTCACAAACACTGTAGGTCAAAAGGTTTTTATTGGTAGAACGCTGTGGTTTTTCCATATTTTTTGATTTATGATATCTGCATAAATGTTATATGAGGGAGCAGGTACGATGGTCAATCGAAAGGATAGATTAACTGATCAAGAATATAAAATCATATCCGATCATGCTGGAAACATAAACAACTACCAGCAGCACCATACGATAGAAATAGGTCAGCAAACGCTCACTGTCCACGATTTTCTAAAAATCGATCATAAATTATATGGTTTAACGATGCAGCCTGAGCAAGCAGACGAATTCATCGTTGCTTTTCACTGTCCGCTGCCAGATCAAATGACGGTGACATCACCACAAGATGTGCACAACGCAGCACAGTCATTGCTCAAAACGGATTATGCCTATCCAATTGAAAGAAAGTCCCTTGACAGCAATCAAGAGCATGTCTTTTTTAAAGGGAAGGAATACATAGAGCAAGTCAGTCAAAAGCATCCAAATGCAGGTATCTATCTCACTGGACAAGCCCTTGCCGGTGCTGTTTGTGCTTATGTTGCAACAGAGCAGCCAACTGTTAAAAAAGCTGTCACCTTTGATAGTCCGAATATATGGAGCAGCCTGTCTCCTTCCATTCAGCAGAAGGCGCAGCAAGGTCAATACACACATATACTGACTGAATATATTCAGCCTAGTCATTACGTCGGTTTACTCAATCGTCATGATCATGGAGTAGGTCAAGTCAAGTACACCGTATCGCCACGGCATCAAGGCTCAGTCCAAGAATCTGCTAAATACAAAAAAAGAGAAATTGACACCTTTTTAAAATCTGCTTTTGCGTCTATGAATGTAGAATGGAACGAATCCTTTGATACAAATGCCTTTTTAGCGCTCGTTTCTGGAGAATTCAAAGTAAATGGATATTCATTCCATTCAAATGGATCTGCCCATATTTTAGATGAACAGCTTGATCATAATACGAGTTTTACAGCCATGCTGCTGCAAGAAATTCATTCAGGACGTGCATATGCACAAAGTGGACTTGAAATTATCATAAAATCCCATTTACTTAAAAATTCCTCCTATGATCTGCAAGGTATTATCGATCATGAGGTACACACTGTATTCGAGAAAATCGATGGGATTGATGAAAGCGTAAAAGACGCCGTCCGCCATGTAAAACAAGAGCTCAAAGGACTCGTCGGCTTTGGCCACTATGATTTGTTAAGTCATAGTGATGTAGAAGCACTGGTAGAGGAAGTTAGGATGGAACAAACGCATTCCTCCTTTTATTCACATGAAAAACAACTGAATGCCTTGTACACCCTGAGGGATTACGAACAAGAGCTTTCAATCCTTTCAAGACATATGTACACAATGGGTGATGACTACGCCAAGGCAGATAGACGCCTTGCGATGCAAATAGGAATTCATTAAGAAAGGAGTCACCGCATGATCAATCAAAATAAACCTCCTAGTGACGCCCAGCGTTTCTTGCAAAATGTAAGTGCCCGCCGCACCATGTCTGTATTCGAAAATCAATCGGCACCACACACACAAACACAGTCTCCTGAAGAAATAGCCGCCATACAGGCCATGCGTAGAGAAGGACAACGAAAGGATCTAAAACGGCTGCTCAAAATGCGGTTGCATGACGAATTAGCAAACACACGCGTGCACTTGGAGTATCAATTGTCTAAAACAGAAGACCTGATAAACCAGACGACCATTGTCAAACAACACATCTCCCAGCATTTAAAGGGACAGGCCATTTCAGAATTAGAGGAACGCCTCCAGCGTCTCAAGCAAATGCCTGTCTATGATGATATCAAAGACGCTATTGATTCCATTCAGATCAAATAAGCACAGCTCTTAAAGAGAGGTGCTTATTTTATTTTATCAATATAATTTTTAGAGCGAGAAAATATCTTTTTACTTAGAATCGGATAGAGCATTAAGCAGACGAGCAAATAAAGATTCAATAAACTATAAATCGGATACAAGAAAGCAATCAAATCGGCAAATCCAAGAGATGTTAAAGGTGCCATCAAAAGCAGCATCACCAATACAATCAGCCAGCGAGGCATCCGTACTAAAGAAAGCATTCGACTGGATAATCCAAATAAACCTGCGGCCGTTGTTGTATAAATTGCGAGACAAAGGACAACGGTCATAAACACAAACAATGACGTCGGCGCCCCTTCTAAGACTGTAAACAAAGGAATTCCCTCTGCTGAAAGGCTCCCAGAAATATCAACCAGTATTTCGTTATACACGTACGAGATGACACCAAAAATGAGACCGCTTAATATACTCGCCACTTTGGCTTCACCGAGTCCTTTCATTTCTTTCCCAACCGAAGACAGCACAGCCACCACGGATAATATATTCAAAGAAGCAAAGACAATGCTGGCAGGCCAGTTGTACTGCTGCCCAAAATCAATTCGCCACATATGATCATGGTTCATATAATAAAAAACAAACGCATAGATGAGCCCCACGACCAAAATTGGTATAATGAAAGCATTCACAGATAAAAGCCCTTTCACATCCCAGAAAAAAATCATAAATGAAAACAAACAAAACGCACCGATGCCAATCCAAAAAGGTACATGATACATCTCAAGAGTCACCCCGCCGCCGGCAATCATGACCGTCGTTGTCGTGAATAAATAAAGGACAATTAGAACGTCATACACCTTAGCCAGCCATGGACCAACAAGCCGTTCCAACACTGGTACAAAGTGATCGGCACGCACCTCATAACTGATTTTTAACACCACATAAGTAGACAGCATAAACATCAATGTAAACAGTAGAATGGCTAGTCCACTATCAATGCCAAAAAATTGCCAAATTTCCTGGCCGGAAGCATATCCCGCTCCTATTAAGCTTCCTAAAATTAAAAGCGTCCACCTTGAACCAGCCTTCCACACAATCATCACCTCATAGGTATAGAATTAAGCTTGTTTCCGTATACTGTTACTAACTACTATGACAAGGAAGTGAGACCTATGAATAGCAAGAACGGTCTTTTTTTTAGAAATAGGGTGAAAGAATACGTGTCCCATACGGATACAAATGCCATTCAACAGCTTAAAAGTATTTTATTCTCACATCTTCAGAAAGCAGGAAAAAGACCCGTTGCCATCGTTTGTATCGGTACAGACCGCTCAACTGGCGACTCTCTAGGTCCACTTGTTGGTACAAAGCTTTCAGGGCTAGATTTGAAAAAGCTCCATGTATACGGAACACTCTCTGACCCAGTGCATGCAGTCAATTTAAAAGAAAAGCTCGCTGAAATTGAACAAGCTCATAAACATCCATTTATTGTAGCAGTTGATGCCTGTCTAGGAAGAGTGAAAAGTGTAGGTTCCTTCCAAATAGGAGATGGGCCGTTAAAGCCTGGAGCAGGTGTGCAAAAGGAATTGCCAGAGGTCGGAGATATTCATATTAATGGGATCGTCAATGTGAGTGGTTTCATGGAATACTTCGTTCTCCAAAATACACGTCTTCATCTTGTCATGTCTATGGCCAATACACTTTCTGAAAGTCTATCTCACATTGACCAAATGGATTGGACGAGAGAAAAAAGCCGATCTCTCTTCACCCCTATTCAAAATATCACTGGGAGAATATAAAAAAGACCATCTCGTATCAAGATGGTCACTCGGATGATTCCCTCGTAGAAAGCAATTCGAGAATTCTTTCTAAATCTTCGTTCGAGAGAAATTCAATCTCAATTTTCCCTTTTTTCTTCTGTTTCTTGATCGTCACTGAAGTACCAAAGTAGTTTTGTAAGAAAGACTCTCTTTCTTTCAACACGCGATCCTTTGGTGCTTCTTTTTTCTGTGTTTCACGTGGAACATTTTCGTTTATCTGCTGAACAAGTTTCTCAACCTGACGTACGTTCAATCCCTCATCCACGACTTTCTTGACCAATGGCGGTAGCTTCTTTTTGTTCTTTAAGCTAAGCAATGTCCGGCCATGCCCCATTGATAACGTGCCATCTGCAATCAGTTTTTGTACTTCATCCGGTAAAGTCAAAAGACGAAGATGGTTCGCAATATGAGGTCTGCTTTTCCCTAATCGCTTCGCTAGTTCTTCTTGCGTCACACTTAGATGATCTAGCAGGGAAGCATAGGCTTCCGCTTCCTCTAGTGGAGATAGATCCTCACGCTGCAGGTTTTCTAAAAGGGCAATTTCTCTCATCAGCGTTTCTGAAAACTCTCTAACGATCGCAGGAATGGTTGTCAGCCCGGCTTGTTGCGCTGCGCGAAAACGACGCTCGCCTGCTACAATGTCATATCCTTTAATCGATTTACGAACAATAATTGGCTGTAAAACACCGTGCTGCTGAATCGATTCTTTAAGATCAGACAATGCCTCATCATCAAACGTTTTCCTTGGCTGATACGGGTTCGGACGCAGATCCTTTAATTTAATTTCTTCAACCGTTTCTTCATTTGAGTCTACATTGTTAAATAGTGCATTAATACCCTTTCCAAGACCTTTAGCCATTCGCATCCACTTCCTTTGCTAAGTCTAAATAGACATCTGCACCTCTTGAACGTGGATCATACAAAATAATCGGCTTCCCATGACTAGGCGCTTCACTCAGTCTCACATTTCTCGGAATCACGGTCTGATAGACTTTATCTCTAAAGTATTTCTTCACTTCTTCGATAACCTGAATCCCAAGATTTGTTCGGGCATCAAGCATTGTCAGCAAGACACCTTCAATGGCAAGATCGGTATTTAAATGTTTCTGCACGAGACGAACTGTGTTTAACAATTGACTCAAACCTTCAAGCGCATAATATTCGCACTGAACTGGTATTAAAACGGAATCGGATGCAGTTAACGCATTAATCGTCAGCAACCCAAGTGATGGCGGGCAGTCAATAATCATATAATCATAATTTTGCTTAACAGATTCAAGTGCTCTCTTCAGCCTCACTTCACGTGAGATCGTAGGCACAAGCTCTATTTCAGCCCCTGCAAGCTGTATCGTCGCAGGAATGACATCAAGATTTTCGACCTCTGTCGTCTTAATCACATCAAGAACATCTGCATCATCAACTAAAATATCGTACACACATTTCTCTACATCAGCCTTCTCAATCCCAATACCACTCGTGGCATTGCCCTGCGGATCAATATCAACTAACAACACTCGTTTCCCTATGTATGCTAAACACGCACCCAAATTAACAGAAGTTGTCGTCTTCCCAACGCCGCCCTTCTGGTTGGTAATCGCTATGATTTTACCCACGATGTCACCCACTTTCAACTTAACAAGTTTCTCATTCATTCATACTTTCTATTCTATCAAAAAAAGTATGAAACGTTTGCTTTTTTTGTTTCTCTATTATAAATTCGTCGGTGAATGTTGATTTTCGTACATGAATAAACGAATGAAAACACACATAATAATATATTAATATATCTTTTTTGGGAATAGACATACAACAAAACCCTCACTTCCATCAAAAGTGAGGGTCACATGTTAAAAGTTTAATTCACCGATTTTACGGCCTTCGCTCACAATGACCTTAGGAGTTACTGTTTTATAGCTTTTCTTATTTAAAAATCCATAGGGTGTCTTAATGGTAAATGTCGCATGTCCCAAAGCGTCCCCTGTTTTGCCATAGGCCTGCCACACAATCTTTGAACAATAAGTTGGGTCCAATGATTGAATTGACATGGTGATGGAGTAGCGGGCCATCGGATGACCTTTCACATAATCGTGTGCCCATTCCCCTGCTAAATCTGCCTTCTTCTCTTGATTAATCCGAATTACCTTTGTATTGGCACTATAGCGAAACCAGTTATGAATGGAATCAAGTTGAGGATGCTACCGAAACCCTGGAATAGAAGCAAAGCTTTTCTCATTAATGACGATACCTGCATGTCCAACCAAACCCTTCACAGCATCAGTGGTTGTCACCAAGATATCTCCTTTTTTAGGGATAATATCGGTACCAGGATACGGTTTTCCTAAAAGGTGCTTGAGGGTGTGCGGCTTTTCATCCGTCACCAGCTCATCCTGCTTATTTTGTCGTAAACCATAGTTCTTCAAATCATCGTCAGCCGTAATCAAGTCGATCGAATCGTCGGAAGACGCATACTCTTGATTGAATTGCTGTACAGTCACATCTTGAGAAACAACACCTTGCTTCTTCAGAACGTTCAATTCTTCGTTGGTCATCAGACTTTCTTCTGCATGAACCGTTGGCGATTTCACAGCATAGATTGTCGCTTCATTTGAAAAAAGAGAAAAAGAAAATAGAAAATAACAAATAATGGTGAAAATAGTCCTTTTCATTTTCATCGAGTAGATGTCACCTCCCTCTCACTATGAATATCATATTTTACCAATTAGTAAACATGATGTATATAGGAAATAAAACAAAAAAAGCTGACGAGTGGCGCTCATCAGCTTTTTTCTATTTAGGAATTCGAATCGTTAATTGGATATATTCCTCAAACTCTTCTTCCTCGGTATTTATTTTAAGTCCACTGTCTTCTACCATATGGAGAGACTGACGAATGGTATTCATCGCAATTCGTGTATCACGACTAAACGCCTTACGTTTTGGCTTCGGTTTGCGATCTGTTTTTTGTTCAAGCATCTTCACTACACGCTCTTCAGTCTGTTTCACATTCAACTGCTTTTCGATGATTTCCTGCAATAGCGCGATTTGTAATTCTGGAAGCTTTAGGGGCACAAGTGAACGTGCATGCCTCTCTGAGATTTTTTTCTCTAAAATGGCCTGTTGTACCTCTTCAGGTAACTTTAAAAGTCTTAATTTGTTTGCAACAGTTGATTGTCCCTTGCCTAGACGCTGAGCAAGCGCTTCCTGTGTTAAATCATGAAGCTCTAAAAGACGTGCATAAGCATGAGCCTCTTCAATAGCAGACAGCTCTTCTCTTTGCAAATTTTCAATTAATGCCACAGATGCCGTTTCTGTATCAGTAAAATCTTTTATAATAGCGGGGATTTTCTCCCATTGAAGAGTCTGTACCGCTCTCCAACGTCTTTCGCCGGCGATCAGTTCATATTTTCCTTCTTCTTCTGTTGGTCTAACAACAATCGGTTGGATAATGCCATGGGTATGAATCGTCGTGGCCAGCTCATGTATCTTTTCTTCTGAAAAAATGGTGCGTGGCTGAAAACGGTTTGGCATAATTGTGTCGACCGGGAGCTCCTGTATCTCTTCCTTTAATGTATCATGCTCAGCAATCTCTGCCTCTATTTCGGTTTCACGCTCAGGATGTTCTTTGTCACCCAGCCCGAAGAAGCGTGAGAGTGAATGCTTCATGAACCTACACCACCTTTAAAAACTACCTTTTTATAATTCTATTTTCTCATGTTTTTTCCTTCTGTAAAATCATAAATATTGAAGAAAAAACGACCTTTTACATGATCAACCTTCTATTGGTGATTTATTAGGTGTTCCTGGTTTTCTAGGATATTTTTTTGGTGTTTGCTTTTTCTTTTCAATGACAATGATGTTCCGTTCGCTTTCTTCTAAGGGAAGTACAAAGGAATGCTTTTCAATAACCTCTCCTCCGAGGACTGTGACAGCTTTTTTCCCTGCTTGCATTTCTTCATCAGCGGCAGATGCTTTTAAGGCAACAAACAATCCTTCCTTTTTCACAAGAGGCAGACATAGTTCGCTCAAGACGGATAAACGCGCAACTGCTCTAGCAGTGACAAGGTCATAGCTTTCACGCTTTTCCTTGCGTTGTCCAAACGTCTCCGCACGATCATGATAAAAAGTAGTATCTTGTAAGTTTAACCCTTTTGCTAACTCATTGAGAAACGTAATTCGTTTCTGAAGAGAATCAACAATGGTCACATGTAGATGAGGGAAACAAATTTTAAGAGGAATGCTTGGGAAACCAGCACCAGCTCCAATATCACAAATCGTCGTCACATTGTGAAAATCAATAAAAAATGCTGCTGATATTGAATCATAAAAATGCTTTAAATACACTTCTTCCTTTTCAGTAATGGACGTTAGATTCATCTTCTCATTCCATTCTACAAGCATGCGGAAGTAAGTTTCAAATTGTTCAAGCTGCACAGAAGAAAGAGTTATCTCTTTCTCCTCTAGTGCTGCTGTAAATTGTTCAATGTTCATGCCGACATCCTTTCTATTCTGCTATCTTCGCAATACGGCCCTGCTCTAAATATACTAAAAGGATAGAAATATCAGCAGGGTTAACGCCTGAAATACGAGAAGCCTGTGCAACAGAAAGCGGTCGGACTTCTTTCAGCTTTTGTTTCGCTTCAGTTGCAATCCCTTTAATGGCATCATAATCAATACGATCAGGAATCTTTTTGTTCTCCATTTTTTTCAGTTTTTCAACTTGCTGGAGTGACTTTTCAATATAACCTTCGTATTTAATTTGAATCTCTACCTGCTCACACACCTCAGAAGGAAGCGGCGTTTCAGCAGGAGCTAATTTCACAACAGATTCATAGTTCATTTCTGGTCGCTTCATCAAATCACTTGCGCGAATGCCATCCTTCAACTCACTTCCACCAAGTGAACGAATAAATTCTTGTGTCTCTGCTGTAGGTTTAATGATGACAGAATATAAACGTTTTTTCTCTGCTTCAATGGCTTCTTTTTTCTGCTGGAATGCTTGGAATCTTTCTTCAGCAATTAATCCAATCTGATAGCCAAGTTCAGTTAATCTTAAATCAGCATTGTCATGACGTAGAAGTAGACGATATTCAGCACGTGATGTCAAGAGACGGTAAGGTTCATTTGTTCCTTTTGTGACAAGGTCATCGATGAGAACACCGATATATGCATCAGATCGGCTTAAAATGACTTCTTCTTTACCTAATGCTTTTCTTCCTGCATTAATACCTGCCATAATTCCTTGACCTGCTGCTTCCTCATAACCAGACGTCCCATTAATTTGGCCGGCTGTATATAATCCAGAAATTTTCTTCGTCTCAAGTGTAGGCCACAACTGAGTAGGCACAATCGCATCATACTCGATGGCATAACCCGCTCTCATCATTTGTACATTCTCGAGCCCCGGAATGGTTGAGAGCATGCGCTGCTGTACATCCTCCGGAAGACTTGTAGACAATCCTTGAACATAAACTTCCTGCGTATTACGACCTTCTGGCTCTAAGAAAATTTGATGTCTCGGTTTATCATTGAAACGAACCACTTTATCTTCAATAGACGGGCAGTATCTAGGACCAGTTCCTTTAATCATACCTGAATACATTGGAGAACGGTGAAGATTTTCATCAATAATTTGATGTGTCTCTAAACTCGTGTAAGTTAACCAGCATGGCAGCTGATCTGTGATATATTCAACCGTTTCATAGGAGAACGCACGAGGGACATCATCTCCAGGCTGAATTTCTGTCTTACTATAATCAATCGAGTGGCTATTCACTCGAGGAGGTGTTCCTGTTTTAAAGCGAACCAGATCGAATCCTAGCTCTGCTAAATGATCCGATAATTTAATTGAAGGCTGCTGATTATTTGGGCCGCTTGAATACGATAGGTCCCCTAAAATAATGCGACCTTTTAAGAAAGTTCCCGTCGTTAATACAACAGACTTTGCACGATAGTTCGCCCCTGTTTGAGTAACAACACCTTTACATTCATCATCTTCTACAATTAAATGATCCACCATACCTTGCAGCATTGTCAGGTTCGGTTCATTTTCCATTGTTTTTTTCATTTCATGCTGATATTGGAACTTATCTGCTTGCGCTCTTAACGCACGGACAGCAGGCCCTTTCCCCGTATTCAGCATGCGCATTTGAATATGCGTCTTATCTATATTTCGTGCCATTTCTCCGCCTAAAGCATCAATTTCTCTGACGACAATCCCTTTTGCGGGGCCGCCTACAGACGGATTACATGGCATAAAAGCAACCATATCGAGGTTGATAGTCAATACAAGTGTTTTGGCGCCCTGTCTTGCAGAAGCAAGAGCAGCCTCAACTCCAGCATGACCGGCACCCACGACGATTACGTCATAATTGCCAGCTTCATAACCCATTTCTTATGTTCCTCCCTTTACTTTCCTAAACAGAATTGAGAGAATAACTGATCAATCAAGCTTTCATGAACAGCATCCCCGATAATTTCACCTAACTGTTCCCAGCAGCGTGTTAAATCTATTTGAACGATGTCGATCGGTACGTCCATTCCAATTCCTTCAAGAGCATCCTCAATTGATTGTTTTGCTGCCTGAAGGAGGGCGATATGTCTTGTGTTACTTACATACGTTAAATCTCCACTTTCAATTGAACCCGTGAAAAATAGTGATTGAATCGCGATTTCAAGCTCATCAATTCCCTTTTCTTGTAATAATGATGTAGTAACAACCGGACGATCCTTCGCTAACTGCTTGACCTTTTCGATATCAAGCTTAGGCTCAAGATCTGTCTTATTCACGATCACGATGATATCCATGCCTGAGACGGCCTCAAAAAGTTTGATATCCTCTTCTGATAATTCCTCGCTATAATTGAGCACAAGTAAAATCAGGTCAGCTTCTTTTAAGACCTGTCTAGATCGTTCAACCCCTATACGCTCAACGATGTCCTCAGTCTCACGTATACCCGCAGTATCGACTAAACGAAGCGGTACACCTCTGACATTTACATATTCCTCAATGACATCTCTCGTTGTTCCAGGAATATCCGTCACAATTGCTTTTGTTTCCTGAACAAGACTATTCAGCAAGGAAGACTTCCCAACATTCGGTCTTCCGATAATCACAGTGGATAAGCCCTCGCGAAGTATTTTCCCCTGCTGTGAAGTTGCTAATAGCGATTCAATTTCCTTTTTCACCGATGTTGCCTTTTCAACTAAAACACGATGAGTCATTTCTTCAACATCGTCATACTCAGGATAATCAATATTTACTTCAACATGGGCCAGTGTTTCCAAGATCTCGCCGCGAAGTCGTCTAATTAAACCGGAAAGGCGCCCCTCCATTTGAGTGATCGCTACATTCATCGCACGATCTGTCTTTGCACGAATCAAGTCCATGACCGCTTCTGCTTGCGAAAGATCAATTCTTCCATTTAAGAAAGCACGTTTTGTAAACTCACCTGGCTCCGCCAATCTTGCTCCTTCTCTTAAAGCAAGCTGCAATACTTTATTAACCGTTACAATTCCGCCATGGCAGTTGATCTCAATAACGTCTTCTCTCGTAAATGTTTTTGGCGCTCTTAATACTGACACCATGACCTCTTCTATTACTTGATCAGTGCTAGAATCCACAATATGACCATAATGAATCGTATGGGAGTCCACCGATACAAGCTTTTTCTCCTTAGACCCTTTATACATCCGATCAGCAATCTGTACCGCATCAGGCCCGCTTAAACGAATAATCGCAATTGCTCCTTCACCCATCGGTGTAGAAATTGCAGCAATTGTATCCATCGCTCATTCACCTCTTTCTCTACTTAATAGACAGACTGTTATCTATTAAATGGACATTGTCCATCTCTATATCAAAAACGCTTAATCCAAAATTTAAAGATACCATAAATGAAAGCGAAGTGAAAGTATCCTATATCTAATTATCCACAGCTTCACATCTTATCTATTTTAACACTTAACTTATCCACATGTGAATAACGACGTTCTCAACTTATCTTCACATCTTACACCTAAATTGAATAAATTTAAACGCCCTGATCCCTTTACTTACTTGCAAAAATGGCGTTTCTCAATCAAAACACACACTTACTTTTTAGAAATAAAGGATGAATCCTCTATAAAAAGGTAATTTTTCAATAAAAAAAGACCAAAATCCAGCTTTGCTGAATCTTAGCCTTTCTGTTATTTTTTATACAGCACCACTACATGACGTTTGCTGCCTGTATCTTCCGATGCAGTTGAGAGTTCTTTAGAAAATGCAGCAATCGCATCATGAACAATTTTTCGTTCATTAGAAGGCATAGGTTCTAAATGAATCTTTCTCTTCGTTTTTAAAACACGATTTGCTGTCTTAATAGCATATTGTTCAAGTGCTTCTTGTCGTTTCTTCCTGTAATCTCCAATATCGATTGTTATATGATGATACTGATCAGAATAACGATTAAACACTAGCTGTACCAACGTTTCTAAAGAGTACAATGTTTGTCCTCTTTTTCCAATCATTAACGACGTTTTATCGCCATCAATGTGGAAAGAAATCTTTTTCGGTTCCTGTTTGGAAATAATTTTTGCTTTTGGATCAATAGTTTTAACAATTTTATCTAAATACTGCACAGCTAATTTAAGAGCATTTCTCTTTTCTACTAACTTGACGACAGCTTGTCTTTTACCAAATAATCCTAAAAACCCTTTATTTCCTTCATCTACTATTGTGATGTCTACTTCTTCATGTAATAGATGAATTTGTTTAAGTCCGGAATCTACTGCTTCTTCGATTGTGCGACCGACAGCAGTTATTTCCTTCATTTTTTATTCCCGCCAGCTTTTTCTTTTGTATCAACTTTTACTTGAGGTGTTTTAATCACCAATGTTTGAATGATCATGAAAATGTTACCTACAACCCAGTACAACGAAAGTGCTGCTGGGAAACTAATTGCAAATACAATGATCATAATTGGCATCACCCATAGCATAATGGCCATTTGAGGGTTGTCCGAAGGATTTCCAGCCATCATTAGCTTTTGCTGAATGAAAGTAGCTACACCCGCAATAATCGGTAATAGGAACAATGGATCTGGGCTGCCTAAGTCAAACCATAAGAATGTATGCTTTTTAATTTCTGCTGTTCTCATAATTGCATGATAGAAACCAATGAGGATTGGCATCTGAATTAAAATCGGGAAACATCCAGCTAATGGGTTGACACCATTTTTTTGAAAAAGGGCCATTGTTTCCTGCTGAAGCTGCTGCTGTGTTTTTTGATCTTTAGAGCTATATTTTTCACGTAACTTTTTCAATTCAGGCTGCAATGCTTGCATCGCTTTTGTACTTCTTAACTGCTTAATCATTAATGGTAAAATGAGCAGACGAATTAACAGCGTCACAATAATAATCGCTACACCATAGTTTTCACCAGTTATGTTTGCCATGTACGTGATTAATTGAGATAGCGGGTAAACAATATAAGAATTCCAGAATCCCTTACTATCTGATGTAATTGGTTCATTGATCTGTGTACATCCTGCCAATAGAACCAATACGCCAATCAAGCTAAATATTAGTAATAATCGCCTTTTCAACAAGATTCCTCCCATTACTTCAAACTTTATTTAAGTTGGAATTGATTACGAAAGTGACTCACCTAATCAGTATGGTAACATTTTTTCATTACAAAGTGGTGGTTTCATTTTAATTCACTAGATGAAGGAAGCGCTTTTAAAAATTGATTCAACGAAAGTATCTATTACGAAGACTTTTTCGGTTGTTGTTGATAAACAGCGGATTTTCTAAATAAATGTTGGAGAGACTTCTTTGTTTCTTCAAAGGTCAATTCACTCGCTGGTTTTCGTGCAATGACAATGTAGTCTTTTTCTTGCTTTAACTTATGACCTTCCTCTAAAAACACCTGGCGGATCAGTCGTTTAATTCGATTTCTCATCACTGCATTACCAATCTTCTTACTGACAGACAATCCTAGACGCAGTTCATCTTGATTTGGTTGATCCAGCTGGTAGATAACGAATTGGCGATTCGCCATTGATTGACCTTTTCTGAACACTTTTTGAAACTCTTCATTTTTTTTTAGCCTGTTTCGCTTCTTCATGTTTTCTTCCACTCCGATAAAAACTGACAGTTCATTTACGATTTTATGTAAAAAAGACCACTGACATTATTCAGTGGCCTAAGCTGATAATTTTTTTCTACCTTTGCTGCGGCGTCGCTTTAAAACTAGACGTCCGTTTTTAGAACTCATACGGCTGCGGAAGCCATGAACTTTACTACGCTTACGGTTATTTGGTTGAAACGTTCTTTTCATTTATGACACCTCCCTGAGGAATAGCTGTTTAAGACAGTCTAACTCATTATATTTGTGTAACCCATCGATTGTCAATATCAATGATAAAACTCTTATTATCAACCTTATAAGCATAACATAACTTATCAAACGAAGAAACCTTCTTTTTCAGTTTCCAGCATTTTATTCTTTTTTTCTCCTAAAAGGCCTTCAAAACAAGGTTGTGGATATTTTTCCGGCATATTTAGACTATCCACACCCATTATCGACATTTTTTTCACACAAATAACCGATGTGGATAATTATTTTTCAACAGGATGTAAAGTGTGTGGATAAGTTTGTGACACCCATTGCACCATCTTGTTTATTTTGATATTATATTTGTGTTTTAACTCTTAATTACTTATCTGGCCTATTTATATTATCCACAGTTTGTGGATAACCTGTGGAAAGGTATTACACAGCTTGTTGAATTGTTTATCCACAGCTTGTGTAATTTGTCGAAAAGACGTTTTTCTACTATATTAATTGTTTTCAACAATGTATGTGCACGAATGGTAATGACCATTTGCTCTTTTTCGTGTTCTATAACAGTTTGATACTGGTCATTTTAAAAAGAAAAGGAGGGGGGAGAAGCCTTATGGAAAATATTTTGGATCTGTGGAATAAAGCACTTCAAAAAATAGAGACAAAATTGAGCAAACCCAGTTTTGAGACATGGATGAAATCGACAAAAGCCCATTCTCTTCAGGGAGATACGCTTACAATTACGGCACCTAATGAATTTGCTAGAGATTGGCTGGAGTCAAGATATCTTCACTTAATTGCTGATACCATCTATGAACTGACAGGTGAAGAGCTCAGCATTAAATTTATTATTCCTCAAAATCAGGACGAAGAGGAAGCTATGCCAAAGTCTCCAATCAAAAAAATATCTAAAGAAGAGCCCGTTGACATTCCACAAAATATGCTGAATCCAAAATATACATTTGATACTTTTGTTATTGGTTCAGGCAACCGTTTTGCTCATGCTGCTTCACTTGCAGTAGCGGAAGCACCAGCAAAAGCATATAACCCGCTTTTTATTTATGGGGGCGTTGGTTTAGGAAAGACTCACTTGATGCATGCGATTGGTCATTACGTGATCGACCATAATCCATCAGCCAAAGTGGTCTATCTATCATCTGAAAAATTTACTAATGAATTTATCAACTCAATCCGGGACAACAAAGCTGTCGACTTCCGTAATCGCTATCGAAGTGTAGATGTGCTTTTGATAGATGATATTCAATTTTTAGCAGGAAAAGAACAAACACAAGAAGAGTTTTTCCATACATTCAACACACTTCACGAAGAAAGTAAGCAGATCGTCATTTCTAGTGACCGCCCGCCAAAAGAAATTCCGACACTTGAAGACAGATTACGCTCCCGATTCGAATGGGGCTTAATCACAGACATTACCCCGCCAGATCTAGAAACGCGTATTGCGATTCTGCGAAAAAAGGCAAAGGCAGAAGGCCTAGACATTCCGAATGAAGTCATGCTGTATATTGCCAATCAAATCGACAGCAACATTCGTGAACTGGAGGGTGCTTTAATTCGTGTCGTTGCTTACTCATCTTTAATTAATAAAGACATCAATGCAGATCTAGCAGCTGAGGCGCTAAAAGACATCATTCCATCATCAAAGCCAAGAATCATTACGATTAAAGATATTCAAAGAATCGTAGGGCAGCAATTTAATATTCGATTGGAAGATTTCAAAGCAAAGAAACGTACGAAGTCAGTTGCTTATCCTAGACAAATTGCCATGTACCTCTCTAGAGAAATGACCGATTCCTCTCTGCCTAAAATCGGAGAAGAATTTGGAGGTCGTGATCATACGACTGTCATTCATGCTCATGAGAAAATTTCGAAATTAATCGTTGAAGATGAACAGCTTCAGCAGCATGTCAAAGAGATTAAAGAACAATTAAAATAACCAAGCTGATATAATGAGTACGGGAAAATGTGAATAACTTGAGCATAGTCATACACAGTCTGTCCACATGTGGATAGGCTGTCTTTCCTTTCTTTCCACTGACTTATCCACATATTCACAAGCCCTACTAGTACTTCTACGATTTTTATTAATAAAATATATATACATGTCATTAAGAAAATTTAGGAGGACCACTATGAAATTCACGATTCAAAAAGATCGTCTTGTTGAAAGTGTCCAAGATGTATTAAAGGCCGTATCCTCTAGAACAACGATTCCTATTTTGACAGGGATTAAAATTGTTGCATCCGATGAGGGGGTTTCTCTAACAGGAAGCGATTCTGATATCTCAATTGAATCTTTCATTTCTCAAAGAGATGGAGATTTAGAAGTTATCACCATTGATCGTCCGGGAAGTATTGTGCTGCAAGCGCGCTTCTTTAGTGAAATTGTGAAGAAACTGCCAATGGCTACTGTCGAAATTGAAGTAGAACAAAATCACTTGACCATCATCCGCTCTGGTTCAGCGGAATTTAACTTAAACGGCTTAGATGCTGAAGAATATCCGCATCTGCCACAAATTGAAGAGCATCATGCATTTCAAATTCCGACAGATCTGCTTAAAAACATGATTCGTCAAACTGTTTTCGCAGTGTCCACCTCAGAAACACGACCTATCTTGACAGGTGTAAACTGGAAAGTGGAAAACGGTGAATTAATATGCACGGCGACGGATAGCCATCGTCTGGCTTTAAGAAAAGCAAAGTTAGATATCAACGAGGAAAGTTCTTATAATGTCGTGATTCCAGGAAAGAGTTTAACGGAGCTAAGTAGAATTCTTGATGATGGACAAGATCTTGTGAGCATCGTCATTACGGAAACGCAGGTTCTTTTTAAAGCACAAAACGTACTGTTCTTCTCAAGATTGCTGGATGGTAATTATCCAGATACAGCTCGGCTGATCCCGCAAGAAAGTAAAACGGATGTCGTGGTTAACACGAAAGAGTTTCTTCAAGCCATTGATCGTGCATCACTTTTGGCAAGAGAAGGACGTAATAATGTCGTCAAGCTGTCGGCTGATCCTGAACAAAGCCTTGAAATCTCTTCTAATTCACCTGAGATCGGGAAAGTGGTGGAGACTGTTCAAGCTGATGACATTAAAGGGGAGGATCTCAAAATCTCCTTCAGTCCAAAATATATGCTTGATGCGTTAAAAGTATTAGAGGGAACAGATATTCATGTAAGCTTCACTGGTGCAATGAGACCGTTCCTGTTGCGTACGCCGAATGATGATTCTATCTTGCAATTGATTCTTCCGGTGAGAACGTATTAATTCAATCCTAAAATGGCTGCTGTGTGAGTACACAGCAGCTTTTCTTCTCGTTTACCATGCTTTCTTTCATCCCAGTTCGCTTTCCCCCTTTCCTTCTTGTCTTGTTTTTTAGTACAATTAGTTATTAGTGATATTGAAAGAGGTCGATACAATGCCTAACCTTATAACCATTGAAACAGAAATGATTACATTAGGGCAGTTTTTGAAATTAGCCGAAGTCATCCAATCTGGCGGAATGGCGAAATGGTTTTTAAGTGAACATGAGGTGTTCATTAATCAAGAGCCAGATAATAGACGGGGACGCAAACTATACCCAGGAGATGTTGTCGAGATAGAAGGTTACGGCACATTTCAAGTTGCGAATTAGAAACGGGTGACAATACATGTACATTCAAAGTCTGGCGTTAACTTCATACCGAAACTATGAACACACTGAGCTTCAATTCGACAATAAGGTGAATGTCATGATCGGTGAGAATGCCCAAGGTAAAACAAACTTGATGGAAGCGATCTATGTATTGTCGATGGCAAAGTCTCATCGTACGTCAAATGATAAAGAACTTATCCGATGGGACCAAGACTATGCTAAAATAGAAGGTAGAGTCATTAAAAAAAATGGTCCACTCCCGATGCAGCTCGTGATCTCAAAAAAAGGAAAAAAGGGAAAGGTCAATCATATTGAACAACAGAAGCTCAGTCATTATGTTGGTGCGTTAAACACCATCATGTTTGCGCCAGAGGACTTAAGTCTTGTGAAGGGCAGCCCGCAAATCCGCAGAAGATTTCTCGACATGGAGATTGGACAGGTTTCTGCTGTCTACTTGCATGATTTATCGCTCTATCAAAAAATTCTTACTCAGCGAAATCATTACTTGAAACAATTGCAGACAAGAAAGCAAACGGATCAAGCGATGCTGGAGATTTTAACAGAGCAGTTGATTGATGCGGCAGCAAAAGTTGTCAAAAGACGACTGACTTTTACGAAACAGCTCGAAAAATGGGCGCAGCCGCTGCATTTTGGGATTTCTAGAGAGCTAGAAACTCTCACGCTCCAATACCAGACGGCAATAGAGGTATCAGAAGCGTCAGACTTGTCGAAAATAAAGAATAGCTATGAAGAATCGTTTCAGAAACTAAGAGACAGAGAAATAGACCGAGGGATGACACTGTGGGGACCTCACAGAGATGACCTGCTTTTCTTTGTGAATGGTCGGGATGTTCAGACATATGGCTCTCAAGGGCAGCAAAGAACAACAGCTCTTTCACTAAAGCTGGCAGAAATTGATCTGATACATGAAGAAATCGGAGAATATCCCATTCTTTTGCTCGATGATGTTTTATCTGAACTTGATGATTACAGACAGTCTCATTTGCTCCATACCATTCAGGGACGCGTACAGACCTTCGTCACCACAACAAGTGTAGAAGGTATCGACCACGCCACCCTGAAAGAAGCGGAAATTTTCAGAGTAGCCAGTGGAAAAGTAATTGACTGATAAATGAGGTGTGAGTCTTGTATATTCATTTAGGTGATGATTGTGTTGTTTCTACACGAGAGATTGTCGCAATTGTTGATTACAAAATGAGGTCGTCTTCTGTTGTAGAAGAGTTTCTTCAAAAACAAGAGAAACAAATCATTTCTTTATCACAAGGGACACCCAAATCCATCGTCGTCACAACTGAATCTGTTTATTACTCTCCTCTTTCCTCAAGCACGCTCAAAAAACGTGCTTCATTTGTGATTGAAATTGAAGTCTAAAACCTCAATTCATATAAATATATCGTTTAAGAAAAGTGTAGGTGAATGTACGTGGCAATGGAACAGCAACATAATAGTTATGATGAAAATCAGATACAGGTGCTCGAAGGACTAGAAGCTGTTAGAAAACGTCCAGGAATGTATATTGGTTCAACCAGTGCAAAAGGACTTCACCATCTTGTATGGGAAATTGTCGACAACAGTATTGATGAGGCATTAGCTGGATATTGTACAGATATTACAGTGCAAATTGAAAAAGATAATAGCATTACAGTGAAAGATAATGGACGCGGGATTCCAGTTGGGATTCATGAGAAAATGGGACGTCCTGCTGTAGAGGTTATTATGACCGTTCTTCACGCTGGCGGTAAATTTGACGGCAGCGGCTATAAAGTGTCTGGCGGACTGCATGGTGTAGGGGCATCTGTTGTAAATGCATTATCTACTACCTTAGACGTAACCGTATACCGTGACGGGAAAATCCATTATCAGCAGTTCAAACGCGGCGTTCCAGCTGGAGATTTAGAGGTTATTGGTGAAACAGATGTAACCGGAACAACGACTCACTTTGTACCAGATCCAGAAATTTTCACTGAAACCATTGAATTTGATTACGATACACTTGCCAACCGTGTACGTGAGTTAGCTTTCTTAACAAAAGGTGTAAACATCATCATTGAAGACTTACGTGAAGGCAAAGAGCGGAGAAATGAATACTGCTACGAAGGCGGTATTAAAAGTTATGTAGAACATTTAAATCGTTCAAAAGAAGTCGTTCATGAAGAACCTGTGTACATCGAAGGTGAAAAAGACGGAATCACGGTGGAAGTGGCATTACAATATAATGATTCCTATACAAGCAATATCTATTCCTTCGCCAACAATATCAACACGTATGAAGGCGGAACACACGAAGCAGGTTTTAAAACAGGTCTGACGCGTGTCATCAATGATTATGCTCGTAAAAATGGCGTATTCAAAGATGGAGACTCGAATTTGAGCGGTGAAGATGTGCGAGAAGGCTTAACGGCCATTATCTCCATCAAACATCCAGACCCTCAATTCGAAGGACAAACGAAGACAAAACTTGGAAACTCAGAAGCGAGAACCATTACTGACTCCCTTTTCTCTGAAGCACTTGAAAAATTCCTATTAGAGAATCCTGATGCTGCAAAGAAAATTGTGGAGAAAGGAGTTATGGCGGCTCGTGCAAGAATGGCTGCCAAAAAAGCTCGTGAACTGACAAGACGTAAAAGTGCTCTTGAAGTCTCCAGCTTACCTGGGAAACTGGCGGACTGTTCTTCTAAAGATCCTTCCATCTCTGAGCTTTATATCGTAGAGGGAGATTCTGCGGGCGGATCGGCGAAGCAGGGCCGTGATCGTCACTTCCAAGCGATCTTACCGTTAAGAGGGAAGATCCTAAACGTTGAAAAAGCCCGACTAGATAAAATTTTATCGAACAACGAGGTTCGTGCAATGATTACAGCGTTAGGAACTGGAATTGGAGAAGACTTTACTTTAGAGAAAGCACGCTATCACAAAGTTGTGATCATGACAGATGCCGATGTGGATGGAGCGCATATCCGAACGCTGCTCTTAACATTCTTCTATCGTTACATGCGTCAAATCATTGAAAACGGTTATGTGTATATTGCGCAACCGCCTTTATATAAAGTGCAGCAAGGAAAACGTGTGGAGTACGTGTATAACGATAAACAGCTGGATGAGCTGTTAAAATCACTACCTCAAACACCAAAGCCTGGACTTCAGCGTTATAAAGGTCTTGGAGAGATGAATGCTACTCAGCTTTGGGAAACAACAATGGACCCTGAAGCAAGAACACTTCTTCAAGTCACACTTGAGGATGCGATCGATGCTGATGAGACATTTGAAATGCTGATGGGAGATAAAGTAGAGCCGAGACGGAACTTTATCGAAGAAAATGCACAATACGTGAAAAATCTGGATATTTAGATAGATCCCTCCTGAGAACAACCTTATTTCTTGTTTGGAATAAGGTTGTTTTTCAAGAAATAGGGATGCGGAACGAATGTCCTGGTTTTCCGTGTTTTCGTTGATTTTCTAGTAAATTAATGTGTATAAAGCCGAGATTATTGATATAATGGAGAGTAGTCTTGTGAATATAAATACATATTTTACTCCCACATAATTTATTTCATGTGATACGTAAAGGGAGGTTCTTATAGTGAGTGAACAACATACACCAAATGTACGTGAAGTGAATATTAGTCATGAAATGCGTACATCCTTTTTAGATTATGCAATGAGTGTTATTGTTTCGCGTGCATTACCAGATGTGCGAGACGGATTGAAGCCCGTGCATCGAAGAATTTTGTATGCGATGAATGACCTAGGTATGACAAGTGATAAACCTTTTAAGAAGTCTGCACGTATCGTTGGGGAAGTTATCGGTAAGTACCACCCTCACGGTGACAGCGCTGTATACGAAGCGATGGTTCGAATGGCGCAAGATTTCAACTATCGTAATATGCTGGTTGAAGGTCATGGAAACTTTGGTTCTGTCGATGGAGACAGTGCAGCAGCGATGCGTTATACTGAGGCGCGTCTATCAAAAATCTCAATGGAGATTCTGCGTGATATCACCAAGGATACGATTGATTATCAAGATAACTACGATGGCAGTGAAAGAGAACCAATCGTTATGCCTGCTCGATTCCCGAACTTATTAGTCAATGGGGCAACAGGTATCGCTGTAGGAATGGCGACTAACATCCCGCCACACCAGCTAGGCGAAGTCATTGACGGGGTACTGGCTATTAGTCAAGACCCAGAAATGACAACACAGGAACTAATGGAGATCATTCCAGGGCCAGACTTCCCAACTGCGGGACAAATCATTGGCCGAAGTGGAATCCGCAAGGCATATGAAACAGGACGGGGATCTATTACATTACGTGCAAAGTCTATCATTGAAGAAACATCCAGCGGTAAGCAGCGGATTATCATCAATGAAATTCCATATCAGGTCAACAAAGCTCGTTTAATCGAAAAAATTGCTGATCTTGTACGCGATAAAAAAATTGATGGTATTACTGATCTTCGTGACGAATCTGATCGTAATGGGATGCGGATTGTAATTGAACTTCGAAGAGACGCAAATGCCCATGTTCTATTAAACAATCTTTATAAACAGACAACACTTCAAACATCATTTGGAATCAACTTATTGGCACTTGTCGATGGACAGCCGAAGGTCTTGTCCCTCAAACAATGTCTTGAATATTATCTAGAGCATCAAAAAGTGATCATTCGCAGAAGAACAGCATATGAACTTCGTAAAGCTGAAGCAAGAGCTCATATTCTAGAAGGTTTAAGAATTGCCCTTGATCACTTAGATGAAGTCATTTCATTAATTAGAAGCTCTCAAACTGCTGAAATCGCGAGAAATGGCTTAATGGAGAACTATAGCTTATCCGAAAAACAAGCACAGGCCATTCTTGATATGCGACTTCAGCGTTTAACTGGTTTGGAAAGAGAAAAGATAGAAGAAGAATACAAAGGACTTGTTGATTTGATTGCTGAATTGAAAGCCATCTTAGCTGACAATGAGAAAGTTCTAGAAATCATTAGAGAAGAATTAACAGAAATCAAAGAACGCTTCAATGATACACGCCGTACTGAAATTGTGACGGCTGGTATTGAAACAATTGAAGATGAAGATCTGATTCCTGTTGAGAACATCGTGATTACGCTGACTCATAATGGTTATATCAAGCGTCTGCCTGCATCAACATACCGCAGTCAAAAAAGAGGCGGTAAAGGCGTCCAAGGCATGGGAACCAATGAGGATGACTTCGTTGAACAGCTGATTTCGACATCGACACACGATACAATCCTCTTCTTCTCTAATAAAGGGAAAGTATATCGTGCGAAGGGATATGAGATTCCTGAATTTGGACGAACAGCGAAAGGGATTCCGATTATTAACCTTCTTGAAGTAGAAAAGGGAGAATGGATTAACGCCATTATTCCAGTAAGCGAATTTGATGAAGATTCGTATCTCTTCTTTACAACTAGACACGGTATATCAAAACGAACATCATTGTCTCATTTTGCTAACATTCGAAACAATGGACTTATCGCATTAAGCCTTCGTGACGAAGATGAACTGATGGCTGTTCGTTTAACCAATGGAGAAAAACAGATCATCATTGGAACGAAAAAGGGTATGCTAATCCGTTTCGACGAGACAGACGTTCGTGAAATGGGACGTACGGCAGCTGGTGTGAAAGGTATTACGCTTTCTGAGGATGACATCGTTGTTGGTATGGAAATCCTTGAGCCAGATGCAAATGTATTGATCGTAACTGAAAAAGGGTATGGTAAATTAACCCCTGAAAAAGAATACCGTGTTCAAAGTCGTGGCGGTAAAGGTCTTAAAACCTGTAAGATCACTGACAACAATGGTCCGCTTGTCGCAGTGAAGGCGACGAATGCTGAAGCTGAAGAGGACTTAATGATTATTACAGGGAGCGGCGTGATCATTCGTATGGCCGTTTCAGACATTTCAACAACAGGTCGAGTCACTCAAGGTGTCCGCCTGATTCGCCTCGGTGATGATGAGCATGTCGCTACAGTGGCATTAGTTGAACAATCACCAGAAGATGATGAAGAGAATAGTGAAGAAAACGTAGAAAATATAGAGTCAGATCAAGAGCAATCTGAGTAATGAAAATAAAGCCGGTTCTCCATCGGCTTTATTTTTTTTGAAAAAACATGAGTTTTTTTGAAATTTATAATGCTTTTTTCATAGATATGTGTTAATCTTTCAAAGGAGCAAAAAGAGGCTCTATTTTTTATCTCTTTCACAGTAGAAACTTCTTAAAAAAATAAAATGTTTTTTAAGAAAAATGTTGACTGTTGATAGAGATATATGATATATTTAAGTGGTCGCTTTGAGAGAGTGGCACACAAGTTCTTTGAAAACTAAACAAGACAAAACGTACCTGTTAATTCGAGTTTTTATAAAAAAATCCTATGAAACTTCATAGGTAGTCAGTCAAACACTGACGAAAAACAAAACTTCGGTTTTGTACTTTTTCGGAGAGTTTGATCCTGGCTCAGGACGAACGCTGGCGGCGTGCCTAATACATGCAAGTCGAGCGGACAGAAGGGAGCTTGCTCCCGGATGTTAGCGGCGGACGGGTGAGTAACACGTGGGTAACCTGCCTGTAAGACTGGGATAACTCCGGGAAACCGGAGCTAATACCGGATAGTTCCTTGAACCGCATGGTTCAAGGATGAAAGACGGTTTCGGCTGTCACTT
>BSBG01000002.1 GCA_030159235.1 Bacillus safensis
CCGAAAAAGTACAAAACCGAAGTTTTGTTTTTCGTCAGTGTTTGACTGACTACCTATGAAGTTTCATAGGATTTTTTTATAAAAACTCGAATTAACAGGTACGTTTTGTCTTGTTTAGTTTTCAAAGATCATTTTTTCAAAATGGAGCGGGTGATGAGAATCGAACTCACGACATCAGCTTGGAAGGCTGAGGTTTTACCACTAAACTACACCCGCGTGGTTTGTATTGGCGCGCCCGAGAGGAGTCGAACCCCTAACCTTTTGATCCGTAGTCAAACGCTCTATCCAATTGAGCTACGGGCGCTTAATCAGGCGACTTAATTATCTTAACATATCGTTTTCATTAAGTCAACATCTTTTTAAAATTTGTTTGCCGCATGTGTGTGAACGTCTGTGTTTCAAATACGTCATCAGCGACGAATAAAAATATACCATGAATCGCATATATGGGTCAATACATTTTCCTAAAAAAGTTTCATGTTTTTTTAGATTCAATATTTTCTTAGATAAATAGAGATGCAATAGCCCTATTTTCTTCTCTTCTTTCATAATTCCAATGATTCTTAAATAAAATCTTTCTAAATCCAAAGGAGGACAAAACATGGCCACATAGAATTTTTATTTATTGGAAAATTCTTAATATTTTTCCAAGCACTTAAAGGAGGTAGGAGATGATGAAAAAGTTTGTCGCTTTTCAAATCATGATCGCTTTGGTGATAGGAGCTCTTATTGGCCATTTCTTCCCTGACTTCGGAATGGCACTGCGGCCAATTGGAGATGGATTCATCAGGTTGATTAAAATGATCGTTGTTCCTATCGTTTTCTCTACTATTGTTATTGGAGCGGCCGGCAGCGGCGGCATGAAGAAAATGGGCAGCCTTGGGCTAAAGACGATCATTTGGTTTGAAGTCATCACAACCATCGTTCTTGGAATCGGGCTATTATTGGCAAATGGGCTAAAGCCTGGCGTTGGCCTCGATTTCTCTAAATTAGCTAAGAAAGATATTGGGGAGTTAGATGGCTATACTGAGAAAGTCGTTGACTTTAAACAAATGGTATTAGATATCATTCCAACCAATATCGTCGATGTCATGGCACAGAATGATTTACTTGCTGTCATTTTCTTCGCCATACTATTTGGTGTAGCGGCAAGCGGTATCGGTAAAGCATCTGCTCCTGTTCTCACCTTCTTTGAATCAGTAGCACAAATCATGTTTAAGCTAACACAGATGGTGATGGTGACAGCACCTATTGGGGTTCTTGCATTAATGGCTGCTTCTGTCGGCCAATATGGCATTGTTTTATTAATCCCAATGATGAAGCTTGTCGGGACTGTATTTTTAGGATTATTCATTATTCTCTTTGCTTTATTCCCTCTGGTCGCACTGATCTTCCGTTTTAACTACTTCGAAGTATTAAAAATGATTTGGGATTTGTTCCTTGTTGCCTTCTCTACTACGAGCACTGAAACTGTCCTTCCTCAACTGATGTCACGAATGGAGAAATACGGGTGTCCAAAAAGAATTGTTTCCTTCGTGATTCCATCAGGTCTTTCTCTCAATTGTGATGGATCAAGTTTATATTTATCCGTTGCCTGTGTATTTCTTGCACAAGCGTTTGGTGTCGACATGAGTCTGTCTCAGCAGCTTTTGATGATGCTTGTTCTTGTGTTAACGAGTAAAGGCATTGCAGCAGTGCCATCCGGTTCACTCGTTGTTCTTTTGGCAACCGCACATGCAGTAGGTCTTCCAGCAGAAGGCGTCGCTATTATAGCCGGTGTTGACCGAATTATGGATATGGCGAGAACAGGCGTGAATGTTCCAGGGCATGCCGTTGCATGTATTGTCGTATCTAAATGGGAAAAAGTATTCCGTGAATCGGCGTGGGAAGTTCCAAAAGCAGGTGAAGAAACGAAAGGGATGTAAAGTTAATATGAAGGAAAGGGTTCTCCCCTTTCCTTTTTTTATGCCGAAAAGGTTTGCTTTAGTACGGCTTTGCCTTGTGTCTGAAGCTGTACTTCTGCATACGCCCCATTAATCAGCGTCATTTGCGGCGGAACATGCCCACAATCTATATCATAAAAAATGGGGATTTGTAATTCCTTTTGTAATTCTTCATATACATCGTGATATTGATACCCTTCAACAGGCACATCTACTGCACTTCGGCCAAACATCATACCTGAACAGTGATCAAACCACCCTGCTAGTTTTAATTGAACAAGCGATCTCTTTACGCTTGCAGCATTTAATTCGCAGTTTTCGAAATACCAGAGAATTGGTTCATCTTTTATGAATGTTCTCTGAAAAGCTTTGACGTCTCCATAAGGCGTCCCTGCTAAATGACGTATCACATCAATGCAGCCCCCCATCAGTCTTCCTTTTACCATCTTTTCTTGTTGATCAATCGTATGCCATGCGGTCGGTTCTGTTAAATGAAAAACATGTGTTATCGGGTTGTCATACTGCCATTCCTTTTGATACATAGATGAAGAAAATTGGCTAATGTCCATCTCCCCTTTTGTTGAAAGCACTCGTTCCCACATAGCAGTTGTTTGATCAAGCTCTTCTCCTTGAAGATCTATTAAGTTCGGCCCGTGCGCTGTGGCAATGCCTGTTTTTAATGTCAGCGCCAACAGAAGTGCACTCGTATCTGAGTAACCAAGAATCCACTTTTTTTGCATCGATGAGAAATCAAGATGCTCTAACACTTCCATCAGCAGCTGTCCTCCCCATGGCGGGATGATGTGGTCAATCTCATCACATGACATCATGTACTGAAGTTCGTTTGCACGTTCTATGGAAGGGGCAGATTTCGCCTTTTCCTGCTGCCAGACCGTCTCCCCACATATGACATCATAGCCCCTATTTTTCATTCGTTCACATGAAAGCTTAAACATATCATGCAAAGATGGCTGTACACCTGAGGAAGGTGCTGTGACGCCAATTGTTTGTCCTTTTTGCAAATGCGGAAATTGTATCATCGTGCTTCCCTCCAACCTTTATATCTCTTAACCTACCCATTTTAAAGAAAATGCCCCTTTTACAAGAGACATCTCTTCTTATTCCTTTTGACGCAGTACAGTATGAACTCCTGCAAAGATACATAGAATCCCAATGAATGAGCGTATCCCCATCACTTCCCCTAAAAGCAGCCAGCCAAGAGCTGCCCCTACGATCGGTTGAAAGAAGAAGAACAGACCACCGCTCGAGGCATCCATCAATTGAAGCCCTCTATTCCATAAAAAGAATGCTAGAGCTGTTGAGATGATACCTAGATAGAGAATGCCGCCCCAAATCTCTGGCCTTGCCATTTGCTCCACATTTAAGTGAGGTAAACGAAATAGAACAGGCGGTGTTAAAACAATGAATGCAACGATGATCGCATATGTGGTTGTCACCACCTGAGGATACTTTTCTGGAACCCGTTTAAGCAAAACAGACATAAGCGCCCACGTGAAAGCAGCGATAAACAGTGAAAGGCCACCAATAAATTCATCTGTTTGCACTGCGACTGGCCCAATCATAAGCCATACACCTACTGTAGCAAGCAGGATCGATGCGCACTTTCTAACAGTCATCGCTTCTTTTAATAGAAAGAACGCAAACAGCACCATAAAAGCAGGTGTTGCAGATGTGATCACCGCTCCCATTTGCGCAGACGTATACATAGTGCCAATTTCTTGTGTCACGATTGATAGAAAATTTCCGATCAGTCCGATTACCACAACAAGCGGGATATCCCTTTTATCTAATTGAAATGAATAACCCAAGCGCCAAATAGTGAACACCAGCACGACTCCTGCTATAGCATATCTCATCCATACGAGCTCAAGCGGCGGAACCACCGCTACTGTTACTTTGACAACAACGTACATGCCGCCCCAAATACTTGCAGCGATTGCTAAGTAAAAGGCGCCTATATATTTTTCATCCATCTTTTTCCCTCCGTTACTGGATAGATTGATCGCCATATCCACAAACGGAGATCACTCTCCGTTATGGACGGAGGGTGTTTGGTACATCATGTTCAAATAAAGGCTTCCATTGCATTGTCGTCACCTCATTGTTTTTATTTTCAGATTACTTTATAACAAGTTCTGGTTGACTTCAATCCTTTTTTGTCACCATTTTTCTTCATATAATAGAAGATAAACGGGTATTGACATGCTAAATTCGTTTTCATATAGTAAGTAAAACTATTGGTGGTCACGTAGAAAAGGAGTAGAGGTCGTTGGATATTGAAGCTAGGAAACACATTCCCAGTACGAAACACGAACCGTTTCTAGAGGGAATAAAAGATTGTGTGCCAACCCTTCTCGGTTATATGAGTATTGGGTTTGCCTTCGGAATAGTCGGAATTAGCTCACAATTAAGTATATGGGATATTGCGTTTTTATCGATCTTTATTTACGCAGGTGCTTCACAGTTTATTATCTGTGCACTGCTTGTCACGGGGAGTCCTCTTTCCGCTATTATTTTCACCACATTTATTGTGAATCTGCGCCATTTATTGCTCAGCCTGACGCTCGCTCCGCATTTCACACGCTACTCTGTGAAACAAAATATTGGATTCGGCCTATTGCTGACTGATGAATCCTTTGGCGTAGCGATGAATAAATTAGCGCAGCAAGGAAAGCTGAATAACCGGTGGATGCACGGATTGAATATAACGGCTTATTTGTGCTGGATTGCCGCCTGCATACTTGGCGGTATTTTCGGACACTGGATTTCAAATCCTGAAGCGCTTGGTCTTGATTTTGCTTTATCAGCGATGTTTGCTGCACTGCTAGTCCTTTCATTACAGACAGTGCCCAAAAATAAGTTATCCCATCGCCTGTCACTTGTGTTGTATATGGTCGTTGCAATGTTTGTTCTGCTACATTTTGTTCCTTCACACGTGGCTGTGCTCTTAGCCACTGTACTTGTCGCAACCATTGGGGTGGTGACAGATAAATGATCAGCAGCTTTATGGTATGGCTGATTCTTGGTTGTATGATCGTCACCATCATTCCAAGGGTCGTTCCATTTTTATTTGTACGAAGTATTCAGCTGCCTGAAGTGGTGCTGAAATGGTTATCGTTTATCCCCATTTGCATATTTACTGCTTTGATTGCAGAGCATCTCTTCATCCATACAACCACAGGCACAGGCGTCACCATTCATTGGATGTATCTTGCTGTCTTGACTCCTACTGTGCTCATTGCTGTTTGGACAAAAAGCTTGTCACTTACTGTTCTTGCAGGCGTCATGCTGATGGGTACTGCTAGATGGTTTTTCTAAAAGAAAAAGCTTAACCGCATGCGGTTAAGCTTTGTTTTATTTAACGATTCCGTATACAAATCCATCATAACCTTTTTCACCAACTGTTTGAATCGCTGTTGCCTCTATCCTCGGCTCTTGTTTGAGTAAATCGAAAAATTCACGAGTTCCTTTCACTCGTTCATCCTCATCTGAGTCATGAAGGACGGCTCCATTTCTGACGACATTGTCTGCAATAATGACTGTTCCCTTTTTCGAGAACTCTAACGCCCACTTTAGATATGCGGGATTGTTCGGTTTATCTGCATCAATGAAAATCAAATCGAATGGAAGCGAAGCCTTCTCTTTTAATTGAGATAACGTATCTAATGCCTTTCCTTGCAAAATGCTTACCCGTTTCGATAAGCCTGCTCTGCTGATGTTTTGCTGTGCAATTTGTACATGATGGCTGACAGCCTCTAATGTGATGAGTTCCCCATCCTCTTCGAGTGCACGCGCCAGCCAAATGGTACTGTATCCACCGAGTGTCCCGATTTCTAAAATGCGCTTTGCATTCTTGGTTTTTGCTAATAAATAAAGCATTTTCCCTTGGGCTGGTGACACATCAATTTCTGGAAGACCCGCTTGCTTATTATGAGTAAGCGTTTGCTCTAATACGTTATCTTTAGGAATCAACTTGTCTGTGATATACTCGTCAACTTTCTCCCACACTTGCTCCATTTCATCCATCTCCCTTGATTATGTCTTCTATCTCAAGTTTACATGATGATAGTGAGAGCGTATAATCAATTCTTTTCACACATCTATTCATTTTATTGATGAAAGACATGTGATGAGAGAGACATGAGGCAACGAACTGCTTTCGAATCTACTCGTTCAGTTTATTTTTCACATCTCCTTTTTTATCTTGAAGCTTTCCTTTCGCTTTACCCACATATCCTTTATCTTCACACATGTGTTCCACCTCCATGTTTGATACTATTCATTTAGCCTTTTTGAAAGATACAAAACATCTGAGTGTGCGAAGTACACGTTTCAGGTATGATAGATATATTAACAAGAAGGGTTGGTGTTCACTTTCATGATCATTTCTGAAAAAATATTCACAGTTCGTGGTTTGTCCTATCGCATTCGATCTGCCTCAGCTTCCGATGCCAAACAGTTATCAGATCTTAGACTGAAAATTGATGGTGAAACAGAATATTTAGACCGTGAACCGGGCGAAGCCTTTCTTGATGAAAAAGCATTTGAGACTTTGATTCAAGAGGATGCCAAGCAAAGCCGTCATTTATTTTTGGTCGCTGATATTGAAGGTAAGATTGTCGGTTTTTCAAGATGTGAGGGACATGCACTCAAACGCTCTGCTCACAAAGTGACATTTGGTATCGCCATACAAAAGGATGTCTGGGGCTATCACATTGGCAAAGAGCTATTAGCCGCTTCTATTGACTGGGCTGATCAGCAAGGCATTCAGAAGATGTCACTTCATGTGCTGGAAACGAACCAAAAAGCCATTCGGTTATATGAGCACCATGGCTTTCTGATTGAAGGGGTATTAAAAAACGATAAACGGCTGGGAGACGGTCTGTATTATGATACTGTTGTGATGGGCAGACAGCGGACAGGCTCCTGACCGCTACATCACATAGCCCCATATCATCGAAATTGCACTGTACATCAGAAGTATCCCCATAACAAGCTGGAACGGTCTCTGGTAAGCGGTCAAAAATCGCTTAAATAAAGAGCCGAATAGACTCCAGCTGAATGTACCGAGAAATCCAATAAGGGCGAGAATCAGTGTCAATAACATATACTGCATGTTGGACTGTCCATATGGCAAAACAAATGTTGAAATCACAGTTAACCCATACAAGATCGCTTTTGGGTTGATAAATTGTAGCAGCATACCAGGGATAAAGTGATTGTAGCGATCAAGAGTTTCATTATCCCCGCCTTTACTTTTCATGATTTTGACGGCTAAATACATCATGTATGCGGCTCCGATAAATGCCATGACCCACCCGATTTTCGGCATCACTTGGTAAAGTATGAGATTAAAAAAACAGCTCAGGCACAAAATGACGAGAAATCCGATACCAACACCTAAACAAAATCGAAATGTTTGCTTGATCCCATATTTATTCGTAAAGACCATGGCCATGATGTTGTTGGGCCCTGGGGTAAAGCTGCTAACAAAAGCATAGATCAACATAGAAACAATCAAGTTGCCCCCTCCTTCATACGTTATTTAGACTTTAATTCCTCTATTGCGTATGTTACGTTTTATTGTAACGTTCAGTCTTTATAAAGTAAATAGAGAAAGGAGCTTTTTTCATGGAAGACGTACAATTGATTATTTCTAAAAATGTGAGGCTGCTTAGAGATCAAAAAAAATTAAGCCTCGAAAAGATGGCAGAATTAACTGGTGTCAGCAAAACGATGATTGGACAAATTGAAAGAGGAGAATCAACCCCTACCATCACGACTTTGTGGAAAATCGCCAACGGATTAAAGGTATCTTTTAGTGAGCTCATTTACGCACCACAGCCCGAAATCAAGGTGGTACGCAAGGAGAAGGCACAGGTTTTAACAGAGGACGATGGAAGATATCGTGTGTATACAACGTTCCCATTTGATGACCGCGGAAAATTTGAAATGTATCGGGTGGAAATTGACCGAGGCGGATCACTGCGTGCGAATGAACACATTGGTGGAACGGAGGAATTGATCACTGTTTTTGAGGGAGTGCTTGATTTATCCATTGGTGACGAACAATACACCTTAAAAGCCGGTGATTCCATTCGTTTTAAAGCGGACCGGACACACACGTATAAACAATCCGGAGAACAAATGGTACGGATGCAAATGATTCTTTATTATCCTCAAGAAAAAAGCTGATAGGCTTGTCCACCTGTCAGCTTCCCCATTTATTTAATTAAATCCCGGATCGCGTACAACCGTTCCAGTAAATGTGACGCTATATTTTCCTAATCCTAATTCTTTAATAGAGGTTTGTTTTAAAATACCGACCCAGCCATCCTCTGCATATACAATACTTTCTGGGATGTTTGATGTCGTATATGTTCTTGTTACCGAGACAGTTCGACTGGCCTGAACCGTTATTTCACTTTTTGTTTGCTCCTTTGCTTCCACTGGAGCAGTTGTGACTCCAGCACCCGTTAAAACAATGACTCCAACTAAAACAGAAGACATGACCTTTTTCATAAAAAAATCCCTCCCTTTTTTTGTTGAACATATTAACCATACCATAATTTAGAACTTTCGTAAGTTATTTTTTCATTTTTTTGAAAATTATGATATGATTGTCTCATACTGGATAGAGGGTGTTACATACTTCTATGCATTTATCCTCATCTCATTCTAGTCAAACAATTGTGAACGGAGGTGATTTCATGAAAAAATGGCTCATCTGTTTTCAACTTGTTTTCCTCTTCACCTTGACGACCACACCACTTGCTTCTGCTGCTTCATGTCCTACAGTGAAACCATGTGTCATTGATCCTTAAGCATAGGAAAGGCCCATCAAGACTATTCACTTGATCGGCCTTTTTATTTATTTTTGCTCCGCTTCCCAGCGGGCAACCTCTTCTCTTACTTTAGGAGCAACTTCTTTTCCAAATAGCTCGATGGCTTTTAACACTTGATCATGCGGCATTGAACCAACCGGTACATGAAGCATAAAACGTGTGATGCCTACATTTTTTCTGAGGTGTATGACTTTCTCTGCTACGGTATCTGGATCTCCTACATACAGTGCACCTTCTAAAGTTCTCGCTGCATCAAATGTAGAACGAGTATAAGGTCCCCAGCCTCGCTCTCTCGCTAATGTGTTCATCACATGCTGTGTGGAAGGGAAAAATTGATCTGCTGCCAGTTCTGTTTCTGACGCAACAAATCCATGCGAATGTGACGCTACTGTTAATTTTTCAGGGTCATGTCCAGCATGCACTGCCGCTTGCTTGTACAGCTGAACGAGCGGTGCGAACTGTCTAGGACTCCCGCCGATGATTGCGAGTACAAGTGGTAGCCCTAGTAACCCAGCACGTACGACGGATTCACGGTTACCCCCACTGCCAATCCAGATTGGAAGCGGATCTTGAACAGGTCTTGGATATACCCCAACATCTTGAATGGCTGGGCGATGCTTTCCACTCCATGTTACACGCTCTGACTGCTGCAGCTTCAACAGCAAATCAAGCTTTTCTTCAAATAATTCTTCATAGTCATCCAGGTCATAGCCAAAGAGCGGGAATGATTCAATAAATGAACCACGGCCTGCCATAATCTCTGCACGTCCGTTCGATAGTCCATCTAGCGTTGCAAAATCCTGAAATACACGAACAGGATCTGCCGATGAAAGGACTGTCACTGCACTTGTCAGGCGAATATTCTTTGTTTGTGTTGCTGCAGCCGCTAAGACAACTGCTGGATTTGATGCGGCGAAATCCTCACGATGATGCTCACCTACACCAAATACATCAAGACCGACTTGATCTGCTAAAATTATTTCTTCGACTACTTCTCGAATACGCTGTGCGTGACTGACTGTTTCCCCTGTTTGAAAATCAGGTGTTGTTTCGACAAATGTACTAATTCCTAGTTCCATGATCGGAACCCCCTATCTTATAAATATGTCACAAATTCAGAGACTGGCTTTCTGTAGCCTCTCGCTTGTCTGCTCTCTACTTTTTCTTTTCCGAGTGTAATCATTAATACAGGAACCAAATCCGAGTTGATGTTCAGCACTTTTTTTACTGCTTCAGGGTCAAAACCAATCATCGGGCAAGTGTCCCAGCCTTTATTTTTAGCGGCAAGCATAAACAGCATGGCAGATAATGAAGCATTGCGGATCGCCTCTTCCTTTTGGAAATCTGCACCCCTCTGCTCATAAAAGCTCATCGTCTCTCTGACCATTTCTTCATATTGCTGTGCGTTTAAAATGCCTAGCATTTTCAGGCCTTCATATATGTCCCCTGCTTTCTCATAAGCGTTTGGGTCTCCCAGTACGATGATCGCTGCTGAAGCAGAGTGTACTTTATATTGTCCAAATGCCGCTTCTCTTACTTGTTCTTTGAGCTCTTCTGTTTGAACGACAACATATTGTGTGTGCTGTAAGTTAAAAGCAGATGGTGCCAGCTTAACCTCTTCAAATATACTGTTGAGCTCTTCTCTCGAAATCGAGATATTCGGCAAAAAATTTGATGCGGATCGTCTTTCACGTACTAATGTATCAAAGTTGAGTGTCATTTTGTTTCCCCTTTTCGCGAAGTTGTTGTGCACCTAAACCGATTTTTTTCAACAATTCAATGAGCTGCTCTTTTTCGTCTTTTTCAATAAAGGCTAAATTTTGCGAAATGACATCTGTGTGTTTAGGAAAAATATCGTCAAACAATTGCTCTCCTTTTTCCGTAAGCCGTACATGGAAGACCCGCTTATCTGAAGGGACACATTGTCTTTTCACCAGTTCTTGTTTTTCTAGTTTGTTCACGACATATGTGATGCTTCCACTTGGAATTGATAAGATGTCGCTAATTTTTTGAACAGGCTGAGGCCCTTTACTGTAGAGTAATTCAAGGATTTGAAAATTTTCAAATCCGATATCATAACGTTCAATGTCTTTTTGGATATTTGTAAATAGGGCTTGATAGGCTTTCATCCACACGCGGAATAGCCTTAAATCTAATTCATGTTCACGCTGCACCATGGCAACTACTCCTTTTTCAAGAAATCCTAAAACTAGGATAAATTTATCCTAACACTAGGGTATTTTCTTGTCAATGAGTTTGTTTCACGAAAAAAGACCACCCTGGTTCAGTGGTCCTCTTCTTTTAAGATAAAATGCATTTCAGCAATTTGCTTGTATTGTCGTACTTCTTGTAATGAAAATCTGGATTCCAGATCCATTGGTGAAAATAGAGGAATTCCCTTTCCAATCATGACAGGTACGATTTGAAGAAAAAGCTCATCAACCAATCCTGCTTGTATTAAAGTCTGAAGAAGTGCCCCGCCGCCGACAAGCCAAATATGCTGACCTTGTTCATTTTTTAATTTTTTCACAAATGATAAGATATCTTCGCGAATAATATCGGTTCCCTTCAGACTGTCTTGTAAAGTACGTGACATGATATAACATGTCTTCCCTTCATATGGAAACTCATCTGGTGACAGCTTAAGAACTTGTTCATATGTATTACGCCCCATGATCAGCGTATCGACTGACGCATAAAAGTCGTCATAGCTCGTTTCTTCTTCGCCCTCTGTCCCTATTAGCCAATCGAGCCGGTGATCTTCTCTCGCTAAATATCCATCAATACTCATCGCTCCATAAAAAAGCAGCTTCCTTTTCTCACTCATTCCCATCATTCCCTTCCTACGAATAAGAACATACATTCTATTTAATTGTATCAGAAAGGACAGACAAAAGGTACCCGGCCTTCTCCCTTTTTACGATTCCTGTTCTACCTTGATGAGAAGCTCGTATAATTTATGCGCAAGCTTGCCGGCATCCATGGTCATTTCTTCATGAATCCATTCCTCGAGTACGCCCACGACACCAGACACGACAAAAGAAGCTTCAATTTGTTCATTTTCTGTAATAGGTCGCTGATCAAGCTGCCACTCTTCCATCATTTTTTCTTTGAAAAAGGCTTTGAATTGATTGGTCGTTGGGCCATTGGGTTTTACAAATAACGTCAACATATATTGATTCTCTTTCAAGTACTCGGTCGTTTTGTTTAAAAAGGAAAGCATATCAAGAGGATCCTGACTTGGAAAGGCTTCATCATATAATCCGCCGAGCTGATCGAATAGTTCTTTTTCAAGTTGTTCATATAAATCAAACACATCTTGATAGTGTAAATAAAAGGTTCCCCTGCCTAAATCCGCTTTCCTTGATAGCTCCGAAACTGTAATCTGCTGCACTTCTTTTTCCTTTAACAATTCAAGAAAGCTTTCACGAATGGCTCTTTTTGTTTTGATTGTTCGTCTATCCTTCATGAGATACCCTCCGTTTTTGAACAATCAGGCGCTAACTGTCTAATTATGAACAGGTTATCACCCATTGCCGATGTTCGATTTGTTTACTTCTTATTATAATCAACACATGTTCAATAATATATATCTGTTCAAAAAAAGGAGGCCATCATATGCTTCATTTTAGACTTGCTAGAGAGGATGAACTGCCTCGAGTGGCAGAGTTGTTAGACGATTCGTTTCGGGATTACTCATTTTTTGACTTGTTATGTGAAAAGGTCTCAAAACCGTCTGCTTTCGCCCGTCAGCTGCATTTGGTCAATACAAAGGTATATTTCCAGCATCAAATCTGTTTTGTCGGAGTCGAGAACGAAAAAATTGTGTCCGCCGCCCTTTTAAAGCACCCGCATCTCCCTGAACCAGGTCTCATGGATTATGTGTTGTCAGGTGGGTTAAAGCTGCTCTTCACCGGCGGCATATCGGCAATTCAGCATGTGTTCCGTATTTTAAAGGAGGCCAAAAAAGCGTGTTCTTCCTTAAAGAAGCCTTATTGGTATTTAGAAGCACTTGTCGTTGCAAAAGACCAGCAAGGAAAAAAACTCGGAAGCCGCATGTTAAAGCAATGCCTTTTCCCCTTTATCGCCCGGCAAGGCGGTGGACTGTTCACGCTGATTACACACAATGAGGCCAATCGTCATTTCTACCGAAAAAATGGATGGATGGAGTTTGATGAAAGAGTATTGCGCGGAAAAGAATTGTCCTTAGAAAGCTGGAGCTATAAAACCGTGATTAAATAAGGTATCCTCTTCAGGTGATGATATAATAGAATCAGTTCAAGCAACGATCATACTTGGAGGAGAGACTGATGATACGACGACTTGATCATATCGTGTTGACTGTACAACATATGGAGGACACCATTCGCTTTTATACAAACGTATTAGGGATGAAGGAAGAAACTTTTGGTGAAGGCCGGAAAGCACTTCGTTTTGGTTTACAGAAGATCAATCTTCATGAAGCTGGTCATGAATTTGAGCCAAAAGCAGCTCATCCTCTTCCTGGTTCTAATGATTTGTGCTTTATCACCGATTTAGATATGGACAATTTGCTGCTGCACCTCCGGAAGCAAGTGGTGCCCATTGAAGAAGGACCGGTCAGGCGCAACGGTACATTAGGTCCGATTGAATCTGTTTATATCCGTGATCCTGATCTGAATTTAATTGAAATATCTCGATATATAGAGGAGGATGATCCGTCATGAATCGTTTATTTTTGAGACCGATTGAAGAACAAGATGATCCTGGTATTCAAAGAGGGTGCCAGCAGGCAGAAACACTTTATATGACCGGCACACGCAAAACGTTCACACTAGAAGAAATTCGCCTCCGCCTATACCCGCTTTTTGCAAGATGACAGCAGGCGGAATTTCGCTATTTGTCTGTTAGACACGAAAGAGATCATTGGGGATGCGGCGATTGTAGACATTGATCCAATCATACGGCAAGCTTCCGAATTGCGCTTCATGGGCCGGAGCATTTTCAAAATGGCCTATAGCACTGAAGCTGTTCGGATGATTCAAGCATTCGCCGTTGACACATTAGAACTCAACCGTCTTGAGCTCGAAGTCTTTTCCCACAACCCAAGAGCCTTTCGAAGCTATATGAAAGCCGGATTTCAATATGAAGGAAGCAAGCGTCAAGCGCTCTATCTCAACGGTACATACTCTGATGTCATCATCATGGGCATCCTTCGTGAAGAATACAACCACATGATGAATAGAGATGCTCCTGCTTAAGAAGGGGCATCTTTTTTAAAAAATTGAATTCCAGCGACGATGATCAAACAAATAATTGAAGAGAGAACGATAGAAGCGCTCGATAGGCTTAGAGTCATGCCTTCCCATCTGCCAATGAAGAAACTGCCAATCAATAAAACCAGTCCGAATAAAATCAAGCATGTAGGGACGAGCAGCTCCGCATGGCGCTGCCGGCTTCTTTTCCCTGCCCACCATGAGAGACACAAAATAACGATTGTAAAAATAGCGGTTTGCAGCCAGAACATGTGAAATCAACTCCCATTCTCTTTTTTGAATTTATACCAAAGGCTAAAATAAACGTCATTTTAGCCCTCTCCTTCACGTCATATTGCTTTTCTTCATTTCCTTTTGTGGGGTCATCTCAGCAATGTAAATTGCAACGAGAATAAGGCTTGCACCTACCCACTCCATTCCTTCTACCATTTCTCTTAAGACAAAAAAAGCAAATACAGTTGCAAAGATAGGCTCTGTCAACTCTAAAAATTGAACCTTATTCGCTTCCAAATAGACTAGTGCTTTTGTTGTACAGTAGAACCCGCCGATTGTAGGAAAAATCGCTAATGCTATTAAGGTAGGATACGTATTCACCTCTGGAATCGTCAAACCTTCTACATAGAAGGGTACAAATAAGTAAATGACACCAAACAACATGAGATACCATATAAGTGCCAACCCACCGGTTAATGTGAATTTCTTAGTAAATACAAGAAATAATCCGTACCCAATACCTGCAATGCACGCAAATAATGCGCCTACAGAAAGTTGACCAGAATCCGCTCCCTCAGCTATCGCCATCACACATAATCCTGCGGTGAGCAAAATAAAACCAGCAACCTTCAATACATTTTTTCGTTCTTTCAGAAGAAACGTACTAAAGATGAATGTAGTAAAAACGGCTGCACCTAATAACATAAACACAACAAACGGAACCGCTGCATAATGGTAGGCTGTCGTTTCAAAATAATACAGCACAAAAATCCCCAGAAACGAGCAGAGAGCTATCTGCTTCAAATGTTTTTTTAATCGGAGCACTTGATTTTTAAATTCTTGGTGAAACGAGAAAAAAACAGATAGAGCAGCAAAAGCAATCAAACACTTATAAAATGAAACAGCTGTTGGACTAAGATGACTTGCAAACAGCCCTTTACTGAATATACCGACACTGCCATTTAATACGGCTGCCCCTAACGCTAATAAAACGCCTAAAAGAAACTTATTTTTCATCCATTCTCCCTCATTTGTTGAATAGGTAGCTTCTGATTCCTGATCAAGTCTTTTATTAAAGGGTCATTGTGATTTGATGAAAAAAATACGCCACCCATCTTATGATTTAACTTTGCATATGTTGCATCCTTCATCATGACTCGATGCGCTTTAGCGATATTCCAATATGGAATACTTGCTTGAAGATGGTGTGTCAAATGATAATTCTCTGCATGAATACTTAAGAAAAAGGCTTCTATCCAATGGCTAAAACGATTTCGCGTCATTTGAATACTCTTCTTATGATTAAGCATGAGCGGATAGTGTTCAGCAATTTCGATAAACCAACCAATGACCATAAACGCTGTAAAATACGGAATCACCCAATACAAGATCAAATGCATGAATAAGCCAAAATAGAGAAGTACGCCGCATATCACAAGCCACATCACAATCATTTTTGCATATTGTTTTGGATACTTTGTGATTTGCAACATTCTATGTTTAAAAACATATACAGCATAACTAAAAATATTTAATAAAAACAATGGTCTTAAGACATATTTATAGAAGAAATGCTGATGGTCTCGAAGCTCATATAATCCCACTTCCAAATGATATTGATAATCTGGATCTTTGCTCGGGTTTCCTAAATGCATATGGTGACCTTTCACATGTGAATCTTGATAGATATGAAACTCTTGACCAATTAAATACCCTGAGAAGTATGTTCCCAACAAGCGATTGAGTTTTTTACTTTTTGCCAGGCATAGATGCGATGCATCATGAAGGATCGTTGCAAGAGCCCTCTGTCTTGAACCAATGATCAACAAAGATAGGATGTAAAAAGCGATATGAAACTCACTTAAAACAATAGCAAAAGCAATCATTGCATAATCATACAGAACACCCAATATCCCTCTATAGTTATTAGATTGGTATAAAGGCATTAGTTCATCTCTCATTTCTTTTGAAAAACGATAATACTCATAATTAGCCACAATCATTCCCTCACTTTTCTTAAGCACAATACAAAATGACATATTATGTATTTTTATAAAATATATTACATTAAAATACATAATACCTCAATTCCTTTTTTTGGTTTTCTCAAGAAATTCGAAAGGAATGACTTTTCTATCAAAAAAGAGACCTCATCTAACGGTCTCTTCAATGTCTATCATTCATTGCTACATTCGTTATTCTGCCGCAACCTCTTCTGCCTTCCCCTTCCAAATTAGGGTCAAGCCTAATCCAAGAAATAAAACAACACCTGCAAATAGAAATGGGAAATGAATATTTTGATCGAATAAAATGCCGCCAAGTGCTGGACCGAAAATTGTACCTAGGCTTGTGTAGGTGGAGTTCATCCCTGCAACAAATCCTTGCTGGTTGCCAGCGATTTTCGATAAGAAAGTCGTTAATGCTGGACGCAATAAATCAAACGCAAGGAAAATGATACATGTGACGATCAATACAACCAAAAAGCCTGACACGACGGTTGAAACGAAAGCAAGGACAGCTCCCACAATCAAGCATAGCTGAATGACTCTTTTCTCTCCTAGAGCATTTACTAGTTTTCCAAACACAAGTACTTGGATGATGACAGCCACAATTGAGCTGACGGTAATGATCACCGCAATATCCTTAGGTCCAAATCCAAACTTATGATTTGTAAACAAGCTAAAGACTGTTTCATATGCAGATAGCCCAAATGAGAGAACAAATACAATGATAAAGGCGATGAGATAGCTTGGATGAATCGATTTTTTCAAGTCTTTAAAGAAAGTCGATTCTTTTACTTCATTCATTTGCTTCGCTCGTTCTTCTTTTGTTAGTGGCTCCTTCAGCATAAACATAGACGAAATGACGGCAATTAACGCAATACCTGCAGCAAAGAAAAATGGCAGGCGTACGCCGTATTCTGCGATAAATCCGCCAATTCCGGGGCCGATAATAAAACCGGTACTAATGGCCGCAGAGACATATCCCATCGCCTTTGATCTTTCTTGAACGGTCGTAATATCTGCAACATAGGCAGTGACAGCCGGCATGATAAATGCCGCACTAATGCCGCCTAGAAGCCTTGCAAAATATAGAACATACACGTGTGTCCCAAGACCAAAGACAAGCTCTGATAACGCGAATAGAAACAGCCCACAAACAATCATAACCTTTCTCCCATAGCGGTCTACCCATCTCCCTGAAATAGGTGATGCAATGAGCTGAGCAACGGCAAACGCCGCCACAAGGTATCCCATTGAACTCCCTGTTAGATGCATCTCATTCATGAATAACGGCATGACAGGAATAATGAGACCGATGCCTAAAAACACAATAAAAATATTACTTAATAAAATCACGAGTACAGCTTTTTGCTCACGAATCGGTTTTTGCATGATGTTTGTTTCCCCTTTACTGACTCACTTGTTACTCATGATGGTTGATTCCGTGAATAAACAATGAGATCGCCTCTTTTTGTAACTCTTTCTTCTGTTGGATGGTGTCATTTTTATATAACATGTCTAATCCATAAAAAACGGAAAGTAATATTTTCACTTTTGACTCCACATGTTGGATGGACCAGCTGCCGTCTTTGTTTCCTTCAAGTAAAATATCTCTCATCACATCATCAAAATCGACATCTATCTTGTTCAGCCGTTCCATGACTTCGTCTGATGTAAAGGCACTGGCACAAAACTCCTCACTTGCTCTCATTAATGGGTAATTAATCCCTATTTGACTGAGCAGCTCTGCAAATCCGGCGAGTTTATCGATAGCTCGGTGCAGTGTTTTTTTCTCTTCATGCCACGTTTCCATCATCAAACGATGATCCTCTTCCATAATATGAAGGAATAAAAACTCTTTTCCTTTAAAATGATGATAAAGATTGCCTTTACTAACCTGAGCAGCCTCTAAAATATCCCGCACGGATGTTTCTGAATATCCTTTTTTCACAAATAAATCACGAGAAGCGGTGACGATTTTTTTCTTCGTCTTCTCACTCTTTCCAGCCCCGCTTTGTGTACTTGTCATGTGTCACAATCCCTTTCTATCCTACATTTCTTTATGCGGACAAAATAAAACCGACCAGTTGGTTTATTTTTTTATTATAAATGGATCTTCCTCATAATACAATGAAAAAATCATCAATTACATAAGGAGTGATTCATGTGAAAACAAACAAAGTGGTCATTTATTTAATTTTTCTTAATATTTAACTTCACTTAATTATAAAGATTACCTATAATAGAAAAGAGGTGATGTCATTGGATGAGGAAATCATTCATTACGGTAAAAAAATCATTGAATATTCGAATGCTCTGGGCTCCATCTATGTAGAAGAGTATCAACGATTTTTAAAACATGAGTATGCAGATTTATCAGCCAAACAAGAGCTGACACTCGAGTTGTTGCGCACTAAAACAAGAACAATCAATGAATTAGCTGATTACTTTTCAATTTCTTCCAGCGCAGCTAGCCAGCTCGTATCAAAGCTTGAGCAGCTCGGGTATGTCAAAAGAGAAATTAATCCACATAACCGAAGAGAAATCATTGTTAGTTTTGCTCAAAAGGGCCATGACTATCACAAGAATACGGAAGACATTCAATTGCACCTGATTCAAAAATACTATGCAAAGCTTCCAAAAGAAGATTTAAAAACATTGCTCTCTCTATACGAAAAAATCTATACGATTGCGAAAGAAACGCCTTAATATGGTGTTTCTCTCATCAATATTTAAGTTAGATAAACTATTAAGGAGATGAAATTATGAATCGCATTCATTTACAAGATGGTCGTTACATCGGTTTGAATCAATACGGTGATCTTGAAGGGTTTCCAGTATTCTTTTTTCATGGAACACCTGGATCAAGAGTGATGTTTTTAGATGATGATCCAATCTCTCAAGAGCTCGGCGTTCGGCTCATCTGTTTGGATCGACCTGGATTTGGTTTATCTAGCCCTCTACCTGACCGTTCCATTTTAGACTGGGCAAAAGACGTACTGGAGGTGGCAGATGATCTGGGCATTCAACATTTTTCAGTGATGGGTGTATCTGGAGGCGGCGCATTCGCTGCTGGCTGTGCCTATCAATTGCCGAATCGAGTCCTTTCAGCCTCTCTGATCTCAAGTACAACCCCTTTTCGGGACGGAAAACCTCCTAAAAGCATGCTGAAAGAAAACAAATTAGCCTTTTTCCTCAGTAAGAAGTTTCCTTGGCTATTAAAGGCTAGCTATCGTTCTCAGAAAAAAATGATTGAGAACAAACCCGAGAAATTTAAGAAACTGGCCAAAAATGGGAACAAGCATTTACATCCGTGGGATCGGCAATTCCTTCAAACCGATGAGCAGTTAGAGATGATGATGACACATTTACACGAAGCTACTCGTCAATCGGTGGATGAATGTATTCATGAACCCACTTTACTCTCACAGCCATGGGCATTCGATATGAAAGATATTCAAATCCCTGTTGATGTCTGGCATGGGAAAGAAGATACAATGGCGCCATTCGTCGAAATAGAAAAAATAGCTCGGGCGATTCCGAATGTCAAAACGAATTATATAGATCAAGCGGGGCACTTTCTTACAGATGTAGACGAAATATGGCGAGATATTTTACTCTCTTTAAAGGAACGTGCTGAACATCAGGAACGAACATAAAAAAGACCCAATATGACTCGGGTCTTTTTCTTCATTAATACTGGTCATAATACGTCTGCACTTTAACTGGATCCTTTGTCTTCGTCAGTGCCAGCATGAGCA
Organism: Bacillus safensis; assembly: GCA_030159235.1. Classification (GTDB taxonomy): domain Bacteria; phylum Bacillota; class Bacilli; order Bacillales; family Bacillaceae; genus Bacillus; species Bacillus safensis_B. The sequence continues at coordinate 20,042 of BSBG01000002.1, forward strand.
AAATGCGTGCTTTTTGTGGGTTTAATGAATCAGACGACACAAAGTGATGTTCATCATCCGTTTTTTCGTGGGTGACAATTCCATTACCTGTACGGCTTGATCTCACGAGAACCACGTCTTTTTTCACTGCATCTGTTGCCCCTTTGATGGCTTCTGTTGACATCGTTCCATTTCCTGCTGCGGCTACAACAATGCCTTTCGCTCCCGCTTTTACTGCGGCATCATACATATATTTTTGATCATTTTGATAGCCATATAAAATATCGACTTGCGGCAATTCTTTTATTTTCGATACATCAAATTCACTTTCAGTCGTATGTTTTCTTGTCGGTTCATTATAAAAGAAAACCACTTCACCAGCAACTTCACCAATGTAGCCTTGCTCTAGTGACTTGAAGGAATCAGTTGTGGTCGTGTTTGTTTTCGTAATAAATCGAGCCGATGCAATTCGGTCATTTAGTGTAACCATGACCCCTTTGCCCTTTGCTTCTTTTGTGGATGCAATTTTCACAGCTTGGTACAAGTTAAGAGGACCATCTGCACTGATAGCAGAGGCTGGTCTCATTGAGCCAACGACCACTACAGGCTTATCACTTTTAACAACTAGATGTAAAAAATAAGCTGTTTCTTCAAGTGTATCTGTTCCATGTGTGATGACAATGCCATCAACCTGATCATCGTTTAAGAGTTGATTCACTCGTTTGGCTAATTTTAAAAGAAGAGCGTTATCAACATTTTCACTACCGACATTTGTTACCTGCTCACCCGTGACATTTGCAATATTCTTCAGTTGTGGAACTGAAGCAATGATTTTATCAATGCCAAGTGAACCAGATTTATAGCCCGTCGTATCTGTATCGCTATCTGAACTGCCAGCAATCGTCCCGCCTGTCGCTAATACCTTAATATTCGATAAGGACTTATTTCCTGTTTCAACAGCCGTGTTTTTCTCTTTTGTTTCACTGGATACGTTTTCTTTTTCACTTTGAGTATTCTCTTGAGTGCCTGTATTCGCACAGGCTGCTGTCACCAGTAATAAAACAGAAAGAAGGACAGCACCTAACCATTTGGTCATGTTCATTGGATCATCTCTTTTCCTCATTTGTTGGATTCATGGCTAAATCTCTTTCTATAGGATTTACTTTATACCATTCCTTCATTCATCGACATGAGGCTAAAGATATAGAACCAATTAAAGGTAAAAAGGGCATAATCTCAAAATTTCTTTACATCTTAATACCTAAATTAATAGAAAAAATTGAATATGGAAGGTTAATATAGTAAATTTCACAAAAAGGATGTTTGCATTTTGCATTGGCTTCAACGATTTTACAAAACCCTAATAACACTATTCAATTGCTCCATTTTACTCAGCTTGTTCGTATGCTTATTTCTACCGATTCAAGGTGAGACTGCGTTTCTGATGTTTTACATTCCTATCTTTTTTGTTTATTAATTCGTCTTTGCGGTTCCTTTACAGTTGTTGTTTTCATTGCAGCCAAAGGCTTTTTATCCTCTTTATTTAGCTGCTTATTTACTGATTGCAATGGTTGTCATGCTCTTTGTCAGTGATGGTATTGAGAGCTAGGCATCTGTACCCATCATCATCATGAGCAGTCTGATCTACTAGACCTGTGATTCTTTGTTTTATCAAAGAATGAATGAAAAAACACCTAATGTGAAGGTGTCTTTAGCTTCTCTAATATCTGTTCACAGTGATCTAAATATGCTTGGCTAAGCAAGAAGTCTTTCGGTGCGGCGATCGCTGTTAATGTGATCAGGGTATTTGAATGATGAATGAGAGGATTCAGCATTGAATGCTCTACACCTTCAATTGTTTGAACATGTAACCATTTGGGTGCCAATTCTTTCTCGTAGATCCTTTTTGTTTCAGCGGAATCTACATTTCGGTCATTTTGCGCCAAAATCAAATAGGTCGTTGATTGGATGCGCTTGATATCTAAAGTGGCATCGGCTTTCATGTTCTTTTGAATGAATTCAAATCGATCTTTCGTCATCTCTTGATCGTCCGTATTCTTTTGATATGTGTGAAATGCTGCGCCTTCTATTAATAATTTGTTTTGCTCATCTTCTTTTTTAAGTGTTTTTTGAATTTGTTCATTTGATGCATCCGCTTCTTTTAATGTTTGGAGCGTATAGTACCTTCCCTGGCTCATCCAATTGACAGCAGGTCCGACAAGGATGGAGGCTGTGATATCTGTTCGATCTGCCATTACTTTTGGAATCACCCAGCCAGCTTGACTTGCTCCCCATAAGATGATTTGTTTTGATTGAAAATCAGGCTCTTTTTTCGCCCACTTGATCACATTCTCTACTTCTGTTGCTCGATCATCCATAGATTGGTGCAGCCAGTTTCCTTCCGATTCACCTACCCCCGGCTTATCCCAGGATATAGACGCATAGCCTTGCTTTGCAAAGCGTTCCATTAATGGTCTGTATCCTCCGTCATATGTTGCATTTTGCGGACCATCTCCGTGTACAAAAAGTACAATTCCTTTGATTGGCTCCTTAATAGGCATTGTCACGATACCTGATAATGTCCCATTTGCGGTCTCCATGACAACTTCTTTTTCATTCATATTATAGCTGTTTTCATAAAATACAAATGCTGCTGCGCTAAAAATGAGTGCCGCTACAGCGATGATTAGCCAAATCCTTTTTTTCACCTTCTATTCCCCGCTCCTTGTTCAACTGTATACACCATCAAATCTTGGTATGTAACAGAGACTGGTACATTTTCATATAAGATCATATAAGAAGGCTGATCAAACGGGGCTTCGTGTAGAAATGTATCAATTTCTTCAATGACCTTCTCTTCATCTCCGGCTAAAAAGCTTTTGACCGCGTAAGAACCTGCATCCAATCTCACATCGTAATCATGTTCATTTGATACATAATAAGAAATTGTTGAGTTATCTTGCAGATTGATCACATAATATCTCTCCTCAAAAAGAGACAGATCCAGCTCCTTTTGATGAACGATTTGTTTAAAGTCCAGCTCTGTCTCATCCTTTAGAAGATGATTCGGGATCTGTTTTAAATACCGAATTGGCCGGTCTTGGATGGTTGTTTTATGAAGCTGAAGGCTGTTTTGAATCGACTGCATATGCTCCAGACGCTGTTTCACTTCGCTCAATTCCTGTAATTGCTTCTCGACCTTATTCAACATCTCTTGATAGGAAAGAGTACTTCCCTTTTTTCCTAAAAAAGTCTCACTTATATCTTTTAAAGAAAAGCCCGCTTTCTTTAAGAAGATGATTTGATAAAGGGTGTATATCTCTTTTTCATCAAATAATCGGTATCCATTTTGAGCGATCTTCGCAGGACGTACAAGATCCTGTTCTATATAGTGACGAAGGGCATATTTTGTGATGTTTAATAGCTGACATACTTCCCCACTTGTTACATAAGTCATAGAATTCCCTCCTTATGCTTGCATTGTAAACTATGTGGTTACCACACAGTCAATCATGCCATAAAAAAACACCGAGGAAGTCCATCCTCAGTGATGTGGAATCATGATTTCATACTTGTACCTGCGTGTGAAAAGATCGGATCTTTCAATTCAAATTCGAATGTCTTTCCGTCAACAATACCGACTGTTTTTTCACTGTCATAGAGCTCAAGCATACAAGCTGCCATTTCTTTTGATGTATGATACCTCTTGATATTGCCTTCATATTCAAATTCGTCTACATCTAATGAACGCTTTGCAAATTCTGATTCTGTTGCGGATGGCGCCAATACTTTTGCCTGTAATTTGGCTCCTTTTCCTTTCAATTCTAGGGCCAGTCCTTCTGTAAAGGCGCTCACGTAAAACTTCGTTGCTGAATAGGTGACGGCATTGCCGACCACTGTATAGCCCGCTCTTGAAGAAATATTGATTAACTGCGCCCCATCTGTCTGCTCATAATCACGAACAAATAAAGTGGATAAAATGGTCAATGCTTCGATATTCAGATGAAGCATATCCCCAATTTTACTTACATCCTGTTCCCCAATTGAGCCGAAGTGACCAAACCCTGCATTATTAATGAACGTTTCCAGCTCATATTCTGACAATGACTCATAAAAGGAATACACTTGCTCGGTGTCAGTTAAATCGACAGACTGTATGTCTACTTTGATATCGGGATATTGATCAAGAATTCTTTTCTTCAGTTCTTGGAGTTTATCGAGCCGGCGTGCAGCTAATATAAGATTTTTCCCTCGTGCCGCAAAGGCGAGAGCCGCCTCATATCCAATACCTGAACTTGCTCCTGTTATGACTGTATAGCCCATTTTATATCCCCCTATTCACATCTTTTCTAGCTGGTTAAATTATAGCGACAGCCATTTGCTCTAGTCAATTTTGAAGAGAGTCAAAGGTGGTACAACTCCTCACTCATTTCCTTTTGAATCATTTTGGAGGATATCATGCTGAGATTTTTTTGTTAATTTTTGAAAAACCAGTTGATAGGAATGTTCGATTAACTCTTCTACAAATGAAGATGGCATGTCCGAATCAAGGTAAATGGAATTCCAATGAGTCTTATTCATATAATAGCCAGGAATAATTCCTTCATGCATCTCTCTTAGTTCTTCAGCACGATGAGGATCACATTTTAACGTGATGACAGGCTTTCGATTCGCATCTCCCCCCATCATAGCAAACATCTTTCCACCAATATGAAAACGATCTGCCTGCCATTCGGGTTGATAATCATGGGTTGTTCCTTTTAAAGACAGACAAAATGCCTGTAGCTGCTCTTTTTTCATTTCATTCGCTCCTTTTTAAGAGATTGTCTATTCTATCTATTATATCGACATAGAGGAATAAACCTGATCCTTTTTACACCCGCTTCTCTTTCTCAAAACTACAAAAAAGCACAGACTCGTTGTCTTCTGTGCTTTTACATCAATCTTCTTTTCTTATTCAAACGCCTTCTTCAATTGATCACTCATCAGATGCCAAGCCTCTTCAGCTATGGCTAAATCTCCGGCATGCGTGAAGGCGTGAGGGACTCCTTTAAACTGTCTGTAAGTGACCTCTACCCCTGCTTCTTTTAACTTGTCCGCATATTGTTCGGCTTCTTGAGCTAGCGAATCTCTCTCAGCTGTGATAACAAGCGCTGGTGGCATTTTTGCTAAGGTTGAGCGATCTGCAAAAATCGGAGAAACGAGTGGATTGTGCGGATCTTGGCCTTGCAGATAGAAGGCATTAAAGAGTCTCGCCATTTCAACTGGGATCGCTTCCTCAAACGCTGGCTTTTGTGCTGGATCAGTGGCTAAATCAAGCGGTGGATAATCAAGCACTTGATAGATAATCGGGAGTTTGTTCCCTTTTTGGATATTCAATAGACAAGCAGCCGTTGCCAAGTTACCTCCTGCGCTATGTCCGCCAATGGCTATTCTATCAGGATCTATTTGAAGCTCATCAGGATGTTCCGACAGCCACTTTAGCACATCGTAGCATTCATGAAGAGCTGCTGGGAAAGGATTTTCGGGTGCTAGCTGATACTCCACATTGACGACGATACATTGCGCTCGGTCTGAAATGACCGGACACCAGTGGTTATCCATTTCAGCACTGCCCAAGATAAATCCACCGCCATGTAAATTCACAAAAACAGGAAGCGGCTGCTTTGTTGTATTGACCGGCTTAAATACCCATACCTTTGTTTCGCCAGCACTTGTTGGAATGTCATATTCCATTTTATTCACTTCAGGAGGATGGACTGGTTTTAGTTCCGATTGACTCGGTAATGAACCTTCAGATGGTTGACGTAATGATGCAGCGATTTTGATTTGTTCTTCTAAGTTCATGATCTCAGTCTCCTATCTTATTCATTTCTTATTACTCATTCGTTCCTTTTTCCTCTTTTCCTCCTATTGAATCAGCGGAAATTGCTAAATTGGTTCATTTTTTATCTATCTCCCTATTTTTGCCCTCTTTGAAACAAGGATTTGGGCAAATAAAAAAAGCACTGCGACGCTAGGTCCTCAGTGCTTTTCATCTATCTTATGATACTTGTTGTTCTACCTTCACTCGTTTAATGAAGAAAGCGATGATTAACCCAATGACGGTCATGATCACAGCAAAAATAAATGCATGCTGAACGCCATTTGTAAAGGCAAGCAGCTGGTTCATTGGATTTTCGGGATCAGCCACATTTTTCATAAAGCTGCGGGCTCCTGATGAAAGGATAGAGATACCAACCGCGGTACCAATGGCTCCTGCCACCTGCTGCAATGTATTCATAATCGCCGTACCATGCGGATATAGCTCTGGCGGCAGCTGATTTAATCCATTCGTTTGAGCAGGCATCATGATCATAGCGATTCCGATCATTAATGTGATATGAAGGGTCACAATAAATCCAATCGACGTATTCACACTTAAATTCGTAAAGCCAAACATCGTCGCTGCGACAATGGCAAGCCCTGGAATCACAAGCCATTTTGGTCCAAACTTATCAAATAGACCACCCATGATTGGAGACAGCAGACCATTGATAATTCCACCTGGCAATAGCATTAAACCTGCTGTAAATGTAGAAAGCGCCAAGGACGTTTGCAAATATAATGGCAAAATCATCATAGCAGACAGCATTACCATCATACACACTAAGATCAGAAGTAACCCAATGACAAACATCGGATATTTAAACGGGCTTAAGTTCAGCATTGGTTCTTTCATGTTCAACTGTCTTAAGGAGAACACAAGGATCCCTATAACACCAACTACAATCGCAGCGATAACATGCACACTGCTCCAGCCCCCGCCTTCTCCGGCACTACTAAAGCCATATACAATTCCGCCGAAACCAATGGTTGAAAGCACAATCGATAGGATATCGATTTTCGGTCTGGTTGGTTCCGTAATATTTTGCATGTAGATAAAACCAAATACCAGTGCAGCAATTAATAAAGGAAGTGATATCCAGAAAATCCAATGCCAAGTCAACGATTTCAGAATAAGACCAGAGACGGTTGGACCGACAGCTGGTGCAAACATGATGACAAGACCAATGATCCCCATTGATCTGCCTCGTTTATGGGGCGGTATGATCACTAAAATCGTATTAAACATTAGTGGAAGAAGCAATGCTGTGCCGACTGCTTGCACGACACGTGCCACCATTAAAATACTAAAGACCGGCGCAACCGCCGCAATAAATGTTCCGATGATCGAAAAGACGAGCGACGTAATAAAAAGCTGTCTTGTCGTAAACCATTGAAGAATGAGTCCTGAAATTGGTACAAGAATACCAAGTGTTAATAAATATCCTGTTGTCAGCCACTGAGCTGTGGTCGCTTCAATTCCAAAATCTAACGTTAAATTTCTCAGCGCCATATTTAATGCCGTTTCACTGAACAGGCCAATAAATCCAGCTGTGATAAAAGAGATAATAATGGGCAGCGTTCGAATATCGGAAGCTGCTCCTTGCTGTTTATTCATAGTAAGTTGGCTCCTTTTCTTTTTGAATATAGATGAATAATAGGAAGTCAGGGTGGTCAGAAATGAGCCCACTTCAATGTCTATTGAAAGACGGATAAAATCTGTTTTTCTGCAGCGAATTGAGCAATTTGTTCGATTGAATAGCCAGATTCATGAATATAAAACATGAGTTCAGGCGTCATTGGAGAGGACATACATAATGTTGTCAGTTCTATATCCTGTATGTTCGCTTCTCCCTTTTCTCTCGCTTCCTCAAGCAAATCACGAATGATTTGTCTAAGTGATTGACTGTAATGAGAATCATACACTTTACTTGTCTGCTCTAAATTCCCAGAGATTGTGAGCATTCGAATCCAGTCTAAATGGTGACCGACGATGAGATGAATTTCTTCGAGAACATAGCACAAACGTTCACGAACCGGCTGGTCACTTATTTTACTTAAGTATAAATGCAAAGCTGGGATCAGCTGTTCAAATCTCTCCCCAAGGATAGAAAGGCACAGATCACTTTTATTGGCGTAGCGGCGATAAAGAGTGCCCTGCCCAACACCAGCTGTTTTCGCAATTTTATGCATGCTGACATTTTCTACACCAAATTCTTGAAACAAAGAGAAAGCGACCTTTTCAATTTCCTTCCCAATATCCTTTTCCATAATACTAACCTTCTTTACCTTCATCCACATGACACTCATCTCTATATGTTAAATCAAAACACTTTAGGTTTTTTCTTAGGAAAATTGTCCCGTTTTTATCATACGGACAACTGTCCGCATTGTCAATCATTATTTTTTACCTATCACCCTTGTTTCTATTCTATTAAATGAAAGCTGTTTATCATTATTTAGACCGATTTTCCATTTTGAGATAATCGTGTATGATCAATAAAGAAAGCGCTTCCAAAAAGGAGAGGAGAATGCTCATATGACTTACCATATGAAACGAATACTGATGCTGCTTGTCACAGGATTATTCTTAAGTTTATCCACATTTACGGCGAGTGCCTCGGCACAAACAGGTGGATCGTTTTATGAACCTTTTAACAACTATAATACGGGATTATGGCAAAAAGCCGATGGGTACTCGAATGGAAACATGTTTAACTGTACGTGGCGTGCAAATAATGTGTCTATGACATCATTAGGTGAAATGCGTTTATCCCTCACAAGTCCCTCCTATAACAAGTTTGACTGCGGGGAAAACCGCTCCGTTCAAACATACGGCTATGGACTTTATGAAGTCAGCATGAAGCCAGCCAAAAATGTTGGGATCGTATCTTCGTTCTTTACTTATACGGGACCGACTGATGGTACGCCTTGGGATGAGATCGATATTGAATTCCTAGGAAAAGATACGACAAAGGTACAGTTTAACTACTATACGAATGGTGTAGGAAATCACGAGAAGATTGTCAACCTTGGTTTTGATGCAGCGAACTCTTATCACACGTACGCATTCGACTGGCAGCCGAACTCTATCAAATGGTATGTCGATGGACAATTAAAGCATACCGCCACCACTCAAATTCCTCAAACACCAGGGAAAATTATGATGAACCTCTGGAATGGTGCAGGCGTCGATGAATGGCTCGGCTCCTACAACGGTGTTACTCCACTTTACGCCCATTACAACTGGGTGCGTTACACAAAAAGATAACCACATCACAAAACCTGTGACTTGTCACAGGTTTTTCTTCGTTTAAATAGAGCTGGTTTTTAGTTGATGAGCTAGCTTTTCTTCATAACTGTGGATAATATCTTCATAACTTTCTATTTTGAAATCCAATCGTTTAATGGTTTCTTCAATTTCCTTTTGTTTTTCGACAAGCCTTTCTCGTTCATTGACCAATATGTTTTTTCGTGAAGACAACGTATGATCATCTCCCTCGAAAAATAAAGCCGTATATTCTCTAAGCGCATCAATTGAGAGACCTGCATTTCTCATACACTTGATAAATTCAATCCATTGAAGATCATCCCCTGTATAATCACGAATCCCATTTTCGTCGCGTTTGATCGGTCTAATCAAACCAATATTTTCGTAATATCTAAGCGTCGCGGTGGATAAATCGAGCTGTTTTGCTGCTTGTGCTATTTTCATTGTGTTCCCCCTTCTTTTCTTTCTCTTACCATTCAATCTCCCTTTCCTCATCATCTCCATTTTGATAAAGAAAGCAAGATGCTTTTGGCTCAATTCTTTATTCCAAGATGTTGCAAAAACCTGAAGAGGGTTCTCTATTGACTTAGAGTTCACTTTAAGACGTACAGTAAAGAAGTAGAACAGAATCTTACTTTTGAAAGGATGATTTTGAATGTGTCAGACGCACCAATCAAACGTTTTAAGTGTTTCACATGCAAAAGCGAATTTTGAACGGACAACCATTGAACGAAGAGCACTTCGTCCACATGATATTTTAATTGATATTCAATTTAGCGGAATCTGTCATTCAGATATCCACAGCGCTTTTGATGAATGGGGCGGCGGTATTTTCCCCATGGTTCCGGGGCATGAGATTACTGGGGTCGTTGCAGCTGTAGGTGAAGATGTGACAAAGTTTCAGATCGGAGACCGTGTAGGCGTTGGTTGTTTTGTGGATTCCTGCGGCACCTGTGAATATTGTCAAAATGGAGACGAGCAGTATTGCACGAAAGGGGTCGTCCAAACGTATAACAGCCGTGACTATGACGGGGAACCGACTTATGGCGGCTACAGTCAAAAAATTGTCGTAACTGAACGATTTGTCGTCAGCATTCCTGATCAACTATCCCTTGATGCCGCAAGTCCTCTTCTCTGTGCTGGCATTACCACTTATTCACCGTTAAAGCACTGGAAGGCAGGTCCCGGCAAAAAGGTCGCCATTGTCGGTATGGGCGGACTCGGTCATGTAGCGATTCAATTCGCACGTGCACTTGGCGCAGAAGTAACGGTATTGAGTCGCTCTTTGAATAAAAAAGAAGAAGCACTGTCATTTGGCGCAAAAGACTATTTTGCTACAAGTGATCCTGATACGTTTCAGACACTAGCCGGTCAGTACGACCTCATTCTGAATACGGTCTCTGCCAACATTAACGTGGATGCCTATTTGTCCTTACTCCGTGTAGATGGAACCTTGGTGAACGTCGGTGCACCGCCTGAGCCGGATCAATTCCACGTCTTTTCATTAATTTCTGGCCGCCGCAGCATTGCTGGTTCACTCGTTGGCGGCATCCAAGAAACACAAGAAATGCTCGATTTCGCAGCTGCTCACAACATTGCACCACAAATTGAAGTCATCAACGCAAAACAAGTTGATGAAGCGTATGAACGTGTGCTAAAAAGTGATGTGCGTTATCGATTTGTGATTGATATTTCGACATTATGATCGGATTCTATTTTGAAAGACTGGCTCAATGGCTGGTCTTTTTTTAACATGATTTCCTCATAAACAGCTGTTTACGTTTGAATGACTGGATGACGGATATAAAGGGTGGAGTCCGAGTTGCAATTGTGGATATCCTGTTTTCCTTATAGCGCGGAGGATATGTTTAAATTTAAAAAATCACATCCAAAATTTCCACAAAATAACCTCACTTTTTTAGAACTAAATTTATTGACAACAAATAAATAAACATGTTATTATTAAAAATTTGATTATTTAACCTCTAAGTGTGGTACCCTTAAAGTAGATACATTATATGGAGGTGGATGATATGTTTCAAATTGGTGATAACATTGTTTATCCAATGCACGGAGCAGGTATAATTGAAGCCATAGAAGAAAAAGAATTCTCTGATGAAAAACAACAGTATTATGTGATTAATATGTCAATCAGTCATATGAAAGTGATGATTCCAACACGGAAAATGTCGGGTTCACGCATTAGACCTGTTACAGATATACTGGCATTAAACAATGTGATACACATTTTCCAGCATGGTAAATCAGATCAATTACTGACGTGGAAAGAACGGCATACAATTAACACAAACAAAATAAAAACGGGTAACATCCAAGATGGTGCTGAAGTTGTACGTGACCTTATGCGTATGAAGAAAGAGAAAGCACTAAATGCAAGTGAAAAGAAAATGCTGGATGATGCCCATGAATTTTTGCTAAGTGAATTAGAAGTCATCGAAGGGATTACAGAAAAGCAAATAAAAAGTTTCTGTTAAGAATCTCTTCCACTCCCGCCATTTTTGAATACATGTTCTCTACAAACATTTCCACCCTTCAACTTCTGAAAGAAAAAAGAATTTATTTAGGCAAATTCCGCATATTGTAAATCCAATATGCTATACTGTTAATAAACCTTTGAAGCATGAATTTTTTTACGATTACCTTGTAACATCTCCCTACTTGTACGCTGAGTAGGGTTTTTTATTGAAGAAATAAGTGAAAGTATAAAAAAAACAGGCTCTCTACAGAGAACCTGTTTTTGAAAAATGAAGATTAAGCAATTTTTTGAACGTTAGCAGCTTGAGCTCCACGAGAACCTTGCTCTACGTCAAATGATACTTTTTGACCTTCGTCTAAAGATTTGAATCCGTCACCTTGGATAGCTGAGAAATGTACGAATACATCGTCGCCTTCTTCACGTTCGATAAATCCAAAACCTTTTTCTGCGTTAAACCATTTTACTGTACCTTGTTCCATGTTTGTTGCCTCCTAGTGCGTTACACACAATGTATTATACTATCCTTGCCCAAAGTATCCTCAAGACGAAAAGTCTTTCTTCATGCTATCCTTTACGCCGAACAAAAATAATTATTCTTATTGTAACATGAATCGGAAATAATTGCAATTTGTTGTTTTAAAAGTGCACCGAACATGATATATGGACACAAATAAGCTAGGGGCTTAATGGTGAAAGGAATAAAACAGTTCCCTCTCCCTCACTCAGTAAACTCATATTGATAAAAAGTTACCAACTAAACATTTTGCGATTCAAGTCTATTTAACCAGTTATAAACTAATGAATGAAATACATCGGGTTGTTCGATTTGCAGGTTGTGGCCAGCCATATCAAGCACCGCAAAAGTGGCTCTTGGATAATCTTCGATCAGTCGCCACGCATCGTGATATCCAACTACATTGTCCTGACGCCCTGTGATAATTAGCGCGGGATACTTAAGTTCAGATGAAATATCGAAGGTAAAGCCATATCCATTTTGATGAATGTTGTTGATGAATTCATTATTTGTTTGTTTAGAAGGAAGCAAAATTTCATCTCGAAATCTCTCCCATTCAGTTTTTCCTTGCACAACGGCCATGGAGCAAAATTCATCTGCCTCCTCTGAAGACAATTGTGATATTAAGCTTCTGTCACTTTTTAAAACCGTCGTCTCTGGTACGACTCTTTTATCGAATTCGGGGATTGTCATTGGTGCCACCAGCAGTAATCCACGCACGGTTTCCAAACGTGAACGAACTATACCTCTGGCTATGTACCCTCCATATGAATAACCACAAATAATAAATTGTTCCCCAGGGATAACCTCGTCCAAAAGACGCAATATCGCTTCCAACATATCATCAGAGTTCTGAATTGACGGATGCGGCTTGGAACGTCCCATCCCCGGTAAATCTATATATATTCTCTTCCAACCGCTTTGTTTTTCAAATACCGGTTCCAATGCATGTAACATCACTTGATGGTCAAGTGTCCAACCATGCAATATCACGATCGGATACCCGTCTCCAATGACTTTATGGTAAATTGACATGTAGTTATTTCTCCTTTACTTTACTAGGGCTTCTCTAGTAATCTCAACTGTTTTTGTTGTTTTACTTGTTAGGAAATTATGTTATGCTACCCAAAAAACTTTTAACAAGATTAAACGTTGTGAATCTTGTTTATATTCTTTCAATTAATCATAACAAATCCCAATATCCATGTGTGACATTGAAATGCTTTATGTTACTTCAATTTCTAAAGAATTTAAACTTATTCCAAATCTCTTCCATATTCTAATGAATTGATCAGGTTTTTTGCTACAATAAATTGACAACGAACAGTTTGAACCACATACTCTCCATACACTCTAAAATATAAAATTCCGAGAGGAGAAATGAAATGAACCCTTTGTTATTAGATGTTCCATTACAATTAGAAACAGAAAGACTCATTCTTCGAGCACCACATCAAACAGAAGACGGGAAAATTGTAAACCAAGCAATAAAGGATTCATTTTCTGAATTAAAAGCGTGGTTGCCATTTGCTCAAGAACTTCCTACTCTTGAAGAAACAGAGATAAATTTAAGAAATGCTCATATCAATTTTTTAAAGAGAGAAAGTTTTCGTTTTCTTATTTTTGATAAAAACAGCAATCACTTCATTGGGGTAACTAGTCTTCAGAGTATTGACTGGACCATTCCTAAATGTGAGATTGGATACTGGGTAAATACTAAATTTAGTGGGAATGGGTATATTTTAGAAGTAGTCAAGAAATTGACTAAATTTGGGTTAAATGATATCAAATTTAGGAGAATTGAAATAAGGTGTGAATCCACAAACATTAAAAGTCGTGCAATCCCCGAAAAACTTGACTTTGTATTTGAAGGCACTTTAAGAAATGATGATTTATCCGCAAATGGAAGTAATCTGACTGACACCTGTTTCTATTCCATAATAAAGTAACCTAATGAACATTAGCAATTAAAGTAATGGGTGCATTAGTGAAACAATAAAAGACATAACATATTATATATAATTAATATGTTATGTCTTTTATTTTGGTCTTGAAAAGGTCTACTCCTCTAACTTTCTCCTTATTCCCTTTACTTCTTCATAGTCTGGTGTTTTCTTTGATAAACCCTGATAGAAAGTTTTCAGCAGCAGTCATCGAGATTTTTTGTTTATCGTCATTTGTCGGCTTATTCGCTTCATCTTTCCATATCATTAAATTGAGAGCGAATATTAATAGAGAGAAGCACAGCAGGCTTCTAACACAAGACCACAATGTAACTGCAATCAGCTTCCACCTGTCACTAGGTACTTTTTTTGTTTCGTTCTTTCCAAGAAAGATAAAAAGGATGCTACACGATGTAACACCCATTTTATCTTTTGATTCTCAATATTTTTAAGCTAGTCGTTAGACCATCTAGCAAATATCTTGTATGTAAAATGTGTAACGATATTCAGCAAACCCTTTGAAGTATCTACAAAGAAAATCATTGAGTTCTCAAAGAAAAAATAGAATTCCACGATTTATTAAAACTTTTTTATGAGCATAGTGAGGCCACACGGTCTCCTGTTTTATTCATTCTCTTAGAAAAACGCTCACAATTTATGAAATATCTGATCACTGATTTTAAACCTCATGCCTGTTATTTCTATTATCTGAACCTATGCTTCTAAAAATCAAAGAAGCCAGCAACGCTAATATAAAATAAACTACAACGAATCCGCCCCAAAAGAAGATAGCCTGATCCAATGGAAAGCCAAACACTCTAAAGAGTATTCTGTGTACCACTCCGGCAATAACGACCAAAATACTTGCTGATAATGCAAAAACAATGTGTTTCAATTTAAACCCCTCCTTATGAAAGATTAATAACTCTGTCAGAACCATCGGCGATTTCTTGATCATGTGTAACACAAATAATCGTTTTCCCCATATCTTTTAACTGATGAAATAAAGACAAAATAATACTTTTGTTATACTCGTCTAAATTTCCTGTTGGTTCATCAGCCAGAATAATATCACAAGGCTTCAAAATTATTCTTGCGATGGCCACACGTTGCTGCTCTCCACCACTCAGCTGATAGATCTTTTTCTTTAAAAAGCTTTTATCAAGCCCAACCATTTCTAATGCTTCTATCAATTTTTCTTTCTTAAAATCTTTTGCATATGCCGTAGAAAGCAGTAAATTTGTTAATACTGTTTCGTTGTCCATAAGCACGTAATTTTGAAAGATATACCCTAAGTTTTCTCTCCTTAGTTTCATAACCTCTGTAGGTTTAGGGTTTCGAAATCCTAAAATTTCAACATCTCCTGTGTATGGGGCATCAAGAAGACTTATTATATTTAGAAGGGTAGTCTTCCCTGAACCACTCTTACCCACAATTGAAACAAATTCATTTTCTTTTATATGAAGAGAGAAATTCGAAAGGACAGGTTTTTCATCAAACGTCTTTGATATGTTGTTGAGTGTAATCATAATTTATCTCCTTTTAAGATCTTATTCATGTTTTTCTTGTTTAAATAGACACTCAGGAAATAAAGAATAAGCAGCTCGATTACAATAAACAGTCCAATAAAAATCGTTAATTCAAAGATTTTGTAAAAAATACTGATACCTAAACCGATAAGGCAATTGGATACAAGAGAAAAAATGATTAGATTTTTATTCCTGGCCCAATATGAATAACCAAAAAGCTCTTTAAGGTACAGTCGATATGCATTCGCACTGTAATACGCCCAAATATAAGCAACAAGAAAGGCCGCAGACAGGATAACAGTTATTGTTAGACTAATTAAATTCTGTAAGAATTGATTCTGAATCGCCGCTACACGGTCGCTTAGCTCTTGATAAACCGAAATTGTTGAATCAATTAGATCTCTTGTATCGGTCTTCTCCAAATAAGGAACTATGCGGTCATACGCAGTGCCCTTAGAAGAATCTGAAAAGAATAAACATGATGTTGAGTAAGCACCTATAACAGATGGATCCACGTTGTCCGTAAAAACTGCAGCTATTGGATCAACAATGTTGTTTTTATTGCTGGCATCTCCAAGCTCACTGTTAAAGGTGAAATATACCTGGCTATTTTTAGTATAAATGATATTAATTTTCAGTTCATCTTTTTTAAGCGTATTTAATGGTTTCTTAATGTCTTTGTTATACATATTATCTAATTCAACTTTTTCAAAGAAAAAGTGATCCTTATATGCCTCTATGATGTTTTCTTTATATTTTTTATATTTCTGTGGTACGAGCAGATTCAATGTATTTGAATCCATCCTTAATTCCTTATTGCTTATGGCTTCCCCATTAGCGCCGATAATAGGATTTGCCTTTAAATAATTAGGGCTGATTGTAATGCTTCGTCCAGAAGGAGAATAAATTTCATTTTTCTTTGTTGTATTTAAAGTGTAAAAGAAAACAGGTTCTTTTCCATCTTTCCTTAGCAACGCATAGTTTTGTGCATCAATGATAAACGCGTTCTTATGCTTCTCTAATTGATGATACAACGCACGAACTTTAACATTTTTTTCCCTGTCTAATTTTAAATCACTATAGTCTATGCCAGTATTTGCAAAGCTTGTCTTGTAAGTGTTTTGTGTCTTTTTCCAGTAAGATTGATTATCAAGCTGCTGTTTGAGATCGAATAAGTTAGAAAGTGAAAATGCAACAATATTGAAAAGCAATACTGTGATTACAATTTTAAAGCCTACAGATAACAATTGGAATTTTTTGATCGGTGTGCTGCCTTTGATCGAGCCACTAATGTTGCTGTTGTTATACAAGACTAGGGTAACAATAACGGTGTATATCATCATAATAAGCGCACCAATCACTGCGTTCCTAATGTAAATTCTAAGATATGCAGTTAACCAGTCATTTAAGTTGAAAGAAAAGGCTAGCAAAGCCACAATAATTGCACCGCAAAATATGATTATAATTAGAGGCTTCAAAAACATTGCTGGGTAAGAAAGCAGTGTTTTAACCTTGGAATACCCCCATAACTTTTGTAGCAGAAGCCGTTTGCGATTTTTAATTACAAAATAAAGGACACCAATAAACAAAATCAACATAGAGAGTAACACCAGCATGAGCAAAGTTGTGTTAAACATAGAAGCAGCATTTTCAGTGGTGTCTTCAAAACTTACTTCGCCATATTCAGCAAAAAGATTTTGTGCCTTTTCCAACACCTTATCATTGTTAGATGAAATGTAAAATTTGCTTCCAATGCCTATATTCTTTATTTGATTGAATTCAAAATATTTGATTTTCCATGTCGATAGCGGAAAAGAAATGCTCCCGATCATCTTCTGATCTGAATGACCTCTTAGAAAATTTGACACAAGCTTATCGCCGTTATGTATTGATGGTTCATTTTCAGGGTTTGTAGAATAGATGTTTAAGTTCTTCTCGTCTAAGAAATTGTATTGAGAAATGTTCACTTTGTTTTCTTTAGAGAAGGCGACTAATCTCTTTATAAAGTCCTCACTTTTAATTTCTGAAGTATAATCGATTATCACTGCTTCTTTATTGGAGAATAAAGTATAATAGATTTGCTTGTTTAGAGTATATTGATAGCTGGATGCGTTCATTGAAATCAAGAAAAGAATAAACAACAAATAGATTGTTTTCTTCATAGAAAAACCTCCATAAAAGGAAATCCGGCGACTTATCCTTATAGCATGTAGTCACCGGAAAACAGATTATGTGTTATTTTATTTTGTATCCCAATATGCAGCGTTATTCCAAAGTGTCTCTGCTACACTTGCATATGTGTAGCCTTCATTTTTCTTTTTCCACTTAGCTGAGAAATATCTTGGACCAGCCTTCGCACTTGATCTGTGAGTTTTTTTAGTATGATTGTAGTTTGACTTAACATAACCACCTTCAAACCCATGATACCAAGTACCGCCGCCAGGTTTCGATTTAGTTAGCTTCATAGCGCTCATTAAATCTCTTGTTTCGTCCAAATTAACTTCCCCATGATTGACATCGTTCGACTGACTAGCAAAAGTAGCTTGTCCTCCTAGTAAACCTAAACCTAATACAATTGAAGCAAGAACCTTCTTTTTCAATAAACTCTCTCCTTCCCATTAGGGTTTATTTATCATTACAAAACAAAATTACCATATAAGGTTATAAATTACAACTAGGATTTTGATATTTTTACAACATTGTTGTTTTATATTCTGAAATGGACATAATTACACCATAGACTGATAATACTTGTTATCTAATGCTGATAGAATGATAAGCCGATCTGAACCTTTAGACTTGGTGTGCATCTTAAAGATGGAATTATAAATAACCTCTATGCTTTTTTACTTTGATTAGTCTGTCTGATAGATTAAATACCAGAGGCCGAAAAACAAAAAAAGCTTCCGAAAAGACCAATTATCATAAGTATTAAATCAATGCTATAAAGCCATTTTCTTATCGATTTTCTTCCTCCTTACTAACTTGACGGTCCAGCTAATGTATTTCGAAAATATTCTGACCAACAACTTTATTAGATCAATTGATATCTGGAAAAAAATGATCCCACCACCTAAGACGAAATTAAAAAATGAACGAGGAACAACAAAAGTGCTACGCCAACTGACATTATGCTTGTTGCAAAAAACGATACCAAAATGACAGCAATGAGTTTGAAGGGACAAAGTGTGAAACTTCGCCCCCTATTATCATCAATACCAAGATAATCACTTTTATTTTCACATATGATTTCTCCTTTTTTAATTTCTGTTCTAACTAGACTGACAATATGATAATAGTCACTAGCCATTTTAAATCTTCCAGCCCTTCTATAGTATTTAGCTACTTCTAATGCAAAGTCTTCAATCTCACCATACATAAAACATGAGCCATATTAAATATAGTTAATATTCCTTTTAAAGATTATTTTGAATTTCATGTCCAGAATAGAGTACTCCAACATACATTACTGCTTCTCTTGTTCACCAAAATTAACTCGGAATTGCACCTCCTTAAAATTGATCTATACATTTTCACAAACAATCCATTCTTTTCAAATATTTTACATGTTAAGATGGATTTGTAACAAAATCAAACTTAGGGGGAAATATTATGATTAAACTTTACAAGGGATTAATTGTTTCAGTATTATCAATTTCTTCATTAGCTCTTCCAGCTTTAACAAATCAAGCTTCTGCGCAAGAACCTGCAAAAAGTCACAATATAGCAAAGTCTACAAATGAAATTGGAACAGTCGATTTCCATATGTTAAGAAATTCAAATGTTGGATTACTGTATGGCTATACAAGGTGGGAAATCATCTCTGGCAGTCACCTTATCAGCATTAGTTCTAGTGGTGTCGTATCTTCTTACTCATCACTTGGCACCGCTTTGGTTTATGCCTATGATATAAACGATAACTACGTCATTTTTAAGATTACAGTTGAACCCCGATAATTTTTGTTTAGAGGGAGTGTCTATTCACTCCTTCTAAACTTTTTCTAATTCAGCGATTTTCAGAAACAAAAAAAGGAAAGTCTTTTGACTATCCTTTAAAAATACTCTCGATTCTTCGGAGGACTCCGGTAGGTAACTCAATAGAAATGCACTACCCTACAAAGTAATGTATTACATAATCATGATATGGAAATAACATGAATACAGGAGTAGTTATATGTCTAATTTCTCTTTAGTTTTCAAACAGCATTCGCCTTCATTTTTTGAATCAAATGATGATTATTTAGCCAAAAGAGACACAACAATAACTCCCATTGAGATTTACCACACAAATAAAGAGATTAAATCTTTAGCTCAACTAATTGATATAAAAAATACTGTGTCAGACAATACACTGAACACAGTTTTTGAAATTAACAAAAATATGAAACTAACGTTAAACGAACTATTTTACTCTCTCGATTCACCTAACGAGATTAAATTTGAACTACGTGTCTATTATGGCAAAGCCCAATTTATAAATGAAAATGGACATGACATTATAAAGTTCATAACAGAGCAACATCATCAGAATCACCCAAATGAAATTGTGGCTGACACACCTTCAATTAAAGTTTTCTCTTCTAACCTTAATAGATTTAGACACCTCAAAGAATTAGTGAGTTATCTAAATACCGATAAAACTTTTATTTGTTATTATTTCGGATTTCCAAAACTAGATCGATTTATAAGATTCATACCTTACTCTTATAACAACCTGTTTATCGAGTATTAAAAAGTTCTCTGCAATCATCAACGAGTTTCTCCATATAAGGTATATCCAATATTTTAATACAGAGCATAAATTACTCTTAATAATTAAAGGCACATTCCAGTCAAAGTTTTTTGTTACTCGAGAAATATCAAAGTGAACAAATTGTTCTCTCCAAAATAAAAACATTGATAATAAAAAAACAGGTACAAATATAATTGCACCTGTTATTCTTAGATTATTACTCATATTACGTTTGATACGAAAAAGACTCTGGCTGAAAAATTAGACGACATTATATATAAATATCAATCTCTCAAACAAAAAAAGTCCACTTACTTAAGGTGAGTGGACAGATTCATTTAAAAGTTATAAAAAAATAAAAATACCAAAGGTCTACAACCCTTGGTATCATTGATGCGGCCGAGAGGACTTGAACCTCCACGGGTTATTCACCCACTAGGCCCTCAACCTAGCGCGTCTGCCATTCCGCCACGACCGCGTGTGCGTGTATGATGTGCTCATATATTGATAAGTGCACTGTTTGAAAAAACAATGCGGGTGAAGGGACTTGAACCCCCACGTCATAAAGACACTAGATCCTAAGTCTAGCGCGTCTGCCAATTCCGCCACACCCGCGTGACAATGGTGAGCCATGAAGGACTCGAACCTTCGACCCTCTGATTAAAAGTCAGATGCTCTACCGACTGAGCTAATGGCTCATCTGCTATGCAGAAAAACATATATAAAAAATGGCTGGGCTAGCTGGATTCGAACCAACGCATGACGGAGTCAAAGTCCGTTGCCTTACCGCTTGGCTATAGCCCAACGAATTAAAAAACAAAACATGACCCGTACGGGATTCGAACCCGTGTTACCGCCGTGAAAGGGCGGTGTCTTAACCGCTTGACCAACGGGCCATAAGATTATGGCGGAGAAGGAGGGATTTGAACCCTCGCGCCGCTTGCGCGACCTACACCCTTAGCAGGGGCGCCTCTTCAGCCACTTGAGTACTTCCCCATTATGGCTCCGCAGGTAGGACTCGAACCTACGACCGATCGGTTAACAGCCGATAGCTCTACCACTGAGCTACTGCGGAATAATAAGACATGTTTCATTATATCTATGTCAGAAAAATGTGTCAAGAATTTTTAAGTGTTTCATTCCTGTCTCATTAGCGACGACTTTTATAATTTAACATATACTAATATAACAGTCAAGCCTTTCTTCCTTCCTTTTTGTTTTCTGTTTAGACATACAGAAGACCCCGACCTCTAGCTGAAAGACCAAGGCCTTCCTTGTTTCTACACCCCAATGAATTCACGAAAGCTTATACTTTCGCATCCACTTGTAAAAGGTGCTTCTGGGCACCTCTGCTAACCTCGCTGCTTCTGACACATGACCTTTCGATTTGTGCAGTGCTTCTATCACTGTTTGCTTTTGAATGCGTTCCCTGAATGGAGTTCTTTTGGAGTCTCGGTACACTCTGCTGGATGCACCTTCTGCTTTTTCTGATCAATCGTCTCTAATACCGCAGCATATTGCGATTCACCAATCCATCCTCTTTTAGGAAACAGTGCCCTTATATGTTCAAACAGATTAAAAAGCTCTCGTATGTTTCCTGGCCAATGATACGCTTCTAGCTTACGAAAACATAATTCAGAAAACCTTGCATTCCAGTGGTGTTTCTTTTGGTAATAATGGTATCAATCAACAATGTGATTTGTTTGCCTACTGCAAAAATGGTCACATCTGAGCCTTCTCTCTTCACATCCGCTTTACCAAGCGCCAGGGTGTAATATCTCTCTGGAACATCTCCTGTGAAATTGTAAAGCGTTTTGTCTTCAAAAAAGATGACAGGGTCTTGATCCTCGATGGCTGCTGCTCTAAAACCATGTCATACATTCAATCAATGTCGGACCTTCTCCATTTTTTGCTCGTTCAATCGCTTGTTCTGCGGCTTAATAAACGGCCATCACATCTTTTCCATCTACTTGAATACCCGGAATGTCATAACCAGCGGCTCGATCCACAATCGATTTGCAGCTTGAAGCATAGGAACCCGGCAAAATCCCTTTTGTAAAAAGCGTGTGTACTTGATCTTCAAATTGGCGGATTTCCTGCATCTTTTGGTACATCCATACGCTAAAACCTCCTATCCCTTTTTACTTGCACTTATATACAAGCAAAAATCGCGCCAACATCATGGCACAGTTAAAACTTAGATTTTGGACGATTCCAACCAATAAAAAAGAGACAAAATGAGACATGCGTCTCTATTTGTCTCAATATGTCCAGTCCACACATCTATTGGAACAAAAAAAGCATCCCTATAAAGAAATGCTTTTTACACTGAATTGATTGTACGCTGCCACTTTAATTTCCCTTTACAGACGCCGCATACATAACGAGAGGTATCAAACCGTCTTTTCCTTATAAAGTGCCGCCCACATCCTGTGCAAACATATTCATGGCGTTTCTGCACACGACGCTTATTTTGTACAGTCTTTAGCGGGGTACAAAAACGCGGCGCTCCTACTTGTTTTAATAACTCTTTAAAATCACGGTCACGATGCTGATAGCCCTTTCCCTCAAGGTGCAGATGATAATGACACAGCTCATGCTTGATGATCCCGATTAATTCTTCTCGTCCATGTTCCTCTAGGTATCGGCGGTTCAGTTCGATATTATGTGTTCCAAGTAAATATCGCCCGCCTGTCGTTTTTAACAGGTTATTAAAAACAGCCTGATGGCGGAATGCCTTACCAAAGAACTGCTCAGAAATATGCTCTGTTAACTGCTGCAACTCTCTCTCGTTCAATCAAGATCGTTCCTTTCTATAAAAACATCGAACGGGACAATTTCCCCTTTGCATACATTGAAGGTACATCCACTGTTTCAATCAAAGGAGGAATGGGCGATGCCCAACTGGCTGAAAAATCAGATGCAGAAGGCATTTTATGAGAAAAATCATTACCAAATCAAATTGCTGAATCAATGCTGGTACTTCTATAGAAAAAAACATTCAGTCACATCAAGGCACACCCCATCCTAAGGTGCGCCTCGTTTTTTGTTTACTCTGGTTTCAGCATGGAGAGGGCAACGCGGCCTTTTGTCTGGTCAACGGAATCCACCCATACAGTCACAATGTCACCGACTGATACAACGTCAAGCGGATGCTTCACAAAACGATTGCTTAGCTTTGAAATATGGACAAGACCATCCTGCTTTACGCCAATATCAACGAATGCGCCAAAGTCTACGACGTTTCTCACCGTTCCTTGTAGCTCCATTCCTTGCTTCAAATCCTCCAATTTCAACACATCTGTTTTCAGAAGCGGCTTTGGTACTTCATCACGCGGATCACGCTCAGGTCGTGTAAGCTGATCAATAATATCCTGAAGTGTGATTGAACCAATCTCAAGCTGCTCTGCTGCCTCATCCAGTTTGACCTCAGCAATTTTCTCTTTCAACTGCTCTGTACCAAGATCGTCTGGTGTCATTTTGATCATGCGTAAGAACTGTTTTGTTTCTTTATAGCTCTCTGGGTGAATGCCTGTTCGGTCAAGAGGGTCTTGTCCTTCTGCAATGCGCAGGAAGCCGATACACTGCTCATATGTTTTAGCACCGAGCCTTGGGATATCCTTTAGCTCTTTTCTACTTGTGAATCTCCCAATCTCTTCGCGTCGTTTGACGATATTCCCTGCGACGGCTTTTGAAAGGCCTGACACATATTGCAGCAGCGCCTGTGAGGCGGTATTGACGTTTACACCGACTTGGTTGACGACTGTTTCTACCACGAAGGTTAACGAGCTGTTTAATTGCTTTTGACTCACGTCATGCTGATATTGGCCCACCCCAACAGACTTCGGATCAATTTTCACGAGCTCTGCTAAAGGATCTTGTAATCTTCTAGCGATTGAAATGGCGCTTCGTTCTTCGACTTGCAGGTCTGGAAACTCTTCTCTCGCCAGCGCAGAAGCGGAGTATACACTTGCTCCTGCTTCATTCACGATCAAATAGGACACCGGCTGATCCAGCTCTTGAATCAAGTCTGCAATGAATTGTTCTGTCTCTCTTGAGGCTGTTCCGTTTCCAATCGCAATGACTTCAATGTTTGATGATTGAATGATCTCTTTGACCTTTTGTTTCGCTTCTGCTTTTTTCTGCACAGGCGGATGCGGGTATATGACGCCAATATGATGGACTTTGCCCGTATCATCTACGACGGCTAATTTACAGCCTGTACGAAATGCAGGATCGACTCCAAGTACACGCTTCCCTTTCATCGGCGGCTGAAGGAGCAGTTTTCTTAAGTTTTCAGCAAAAATATGAATCGCTTGTTCCTCTGCTTTTTCTGTCAGCTCTTTTCGTATTTCTCGTTCGATGGAAGGCTGGATGAGGCGTTTATATGCATCGTCGATTGCCGCTTCAATAAACGGTCTCGCCGTCGTCTGCTTGCCTTTTATGACTTGTTTGTCGAGATAGAAGCGAATATTTTCAGCAGGTGGTTCGATGGCTGCCTTTAAAATGCCTTCTTTCTCTCCACGGTTGACCGCTAGTACACGGTGAGGCACAATCTTTTTAATTGGCTCTTGATAGTCATAATACATTTCATAGACATTTTTCTCATCGCTTTCGACGTCTTTTCCTGATGTGACCAGACTACCCTTTTGGTAAGTTTCGCTGCGAATCCATTTCCGCATATCAGGATCATCTGCGAGCTGTTCAGCAATGATGTGCTGCGCACCCTCAAGTGCCTCTTCTACATTTGCCACTTCTTTTTCTTCGTTCATAAAAGCAGCTGCCTTCTTCTCGATTTCATCATTTGGCAGCGTGAGTAAATATTCCGCCAGCGGCTCCAGCCCTTTTGCTTTGGCTACATTCGCTTTTGTTTTACGCTTTTGTTTGAATGGACGGTATAAATCTTCGACTTCTTGCAGTTTATGAGCTTGTTCTATTTTCTGTTTTAATTCATCGGTTAGTTTGTCTTGTTCAGCAATTAAGCGAATGACTTCTTCTTTTCGATTCATGACATTTTGGATATATGTATAGCGCTCTGAAATGGTTTGAATTTGCACCTCGTCCAGTGAGCCTGTCTGCTCTTTCCGGTAACGAGCAATAAATGGGACGGTGTTGCCATCCTCTAATAGCTTGATGACACTTTCAATTTGTTTCGTTGAAAGCTTTAATTCTGTCGCAATTTGTTTCAATAAAAAATCAGATGTCTTCATACTTTGCATCCTCTCACTGTGTCTTCTCTTTTAGTGTATCAAAAAAACCGACAAAACAGAAAAAAGGTCAGCTATTTTACATGAGCTGACCAAGTACATAGGTGAGATCGTCTTTTTTGTCTTGTGTGTATGTTTCAAGCTGTTTGGCGATGTCTTCAACTGAATGTCCATGCTTTAAACACATTCTCATGTTTGGCACATTCAGTCCGTCTGAATACATAATGAATGTCGATCCTTTTTCGTAGGAATAAGTGTATGTTTTATATTTTCTAGGTTTCCCTGATAAGTAACCGGAAGTGGGAAGTGGATAAATATAGTCGCCAGAAGGTGCATTCAAGATAAATCGAATATTACCAACCGAACAATAGGTAAATTGCTGCTGGGAAAAATTCACCTTTAAGATCGCAGCGGTAGCTCCGCGTTTATTTTTCATAGCCTGATTGCATCTGTCGATGAGGGTCGTCACATCCTCATGTCCATATTCTTCGACAATTTCGCTGACTAAAGAAGATGATTCATTGGCGAACTGGCCGCTGCCTAATCCGTCTGCTACAGCACAAATTAGTTCTTCATCATCTGCTTTAATAAAAAAACTGTCCCCGCAGCATGATTTCCCTTCTTTATTCGATTGATAGATAATGGCGTTCACATGCTCATACTGTTCAATCTGCTTCATTACCCTAACTCCATAGACGCATCTTCTGATAATGCATCTCGCAGCTTTTTCACTGCCTTCCGCTGCAGTCTCGATACATGCATTTGAGATATGCCCAGTAAATCGCCGGTTTCTTTCTGACTCTTATTTTGCAAATAAGTCAGGTTGATAATCTCTTTTTCTCTATCCGTCAGCACATGGAGCACACTCTCAAGCATCATTTTTTGGTTCACACGTTCGTAGCCCTCTTCCTGTGAGCCGACAACGTCTAAAATCGTGACAGTACTTCCTTCAGAATCAGCCTCTACGCCTTGGTCAACAGACAGTGCTTGATAGCTTTTGCCCATCTCCATTGTTTCCAGTACTTCTTCTTCTGTTACATCTAGGTATTCTGCAATTTCTTGGACCTTAGGTGACTTCTGTGTCTCCGTTGTCAGATGATCGACTGCCATCTTAATTCTTGGTCCAAGTTCTTTGATCCGCCGTGGTACATGGACACTCCATGTCTTATCTCGTAAAAAACGTTTGATTTCCCCGATGATGGTTGGAATGGCAAAGGCTTCAAATGATTTACCGACGAGTGGGTCGTATCGTTTAATGGCACCAAGTAAGCCAATCATTCCAACCTGTCTGAGGTCTTCATGAAAGCTTTTTCCTTTAGAATATTTTTTCGCCAGCATATCAACCAAGTTTGTATAGCATTCGACAAGCGTGAGCTGTGCCTGCTCGTCTTGATTGGATTGATAGCTTTGGATGAGGCGATCTACTTCATCTTTAGTTAGTTTCATAGTTTTGGATGGTTGTGTCATGGTCAACTCGCTCCCTGTTTAAAAACTTTGTCATCGCCACGGTAACTCCGGAGTTTGCTTGCACCTCGACTTCATCCATCAATGTTTGCATTAAGTATAAACCAAGACCTCCTTCTGCCAATTGATCGACCGTATGAGCAGACGTGTACGGTCCTAGGTCTTCCTGCTTTTGCTTAAAGTCAAAGCTGCCGCCCTTGTCAGCGACAATGATTTCTAGACGATCCTCGTAGACAAGAAAGCGAACCGCTACCTCTCCATCCTCACCGTCTTCACCTTTATAGGCATGCTGAACTGCATTTGTGCAGGCCTCACTGACGGCAATTTTCAAATCCTCAATCTCTTCGTAGGCATAGCCCATTCGGCTCGCTACGCCTGAAAGAGTCAGACGAATGATGCCTACATATTCTGGTTTCGCCGGTATTTTCATCTCGATTAGATCTACTGATTCGTTCATTGTACCCCACCCTCTGACTTTGCAGAAATGTCAATGATGTCCTTTAATCCAGTAATTTCAAACAACCTTACAAGACGTTCTGACAAATTCTCAAGCTTTAATGTTCCACCTGCTTTTTGAGCCGCTTTAAACAGCCCAACGAATACACCTAAACCTGTACTATCCATGTACGTAACATCCATCAGACAGATGTCAAGATGCTCTCCCGCCTCTGCTTTGGGCATAAGCGTTTCTCGCAGCTGAGGAGCGGAGTACACATCGATTTCTCCGCTGACACTGATTTTCGTTTTATGATCTATTTGATGCTCTTTTACAGACATATTCATTATGCATTCACCTCGAAATTCTTGTTTCCTAAAGTTTTAAATACCCGCATATTCACTTTCTAAACCTTTCTTTTGAGGACAAGTAAAGTAAAGTCATCGTGCAGCTGAAAATCCTGCAGCTTGAGTAAGCTGGCGTAGATGGCATCGACCATTTTCTGAGCTGAATAGGATAGGTGCTCTGATATGAGCGCTTTGATATCCTCTCGCTCTAAGAAACCGTCCTCTGACTTAGATTCTGTGACACCATCAGAGAATAAGATCACCATATCCCCTACGTCCAAGTGCTTTTCGTACTGTCTGTAGTCAAAGTCTGGTGCGATCCCAAGGACAAGCCCTTTCGCGTCTAAGTCGTAAAATGTATTCTCTTTTTTGCAATAGAAAAAGCCCGGCTCATGACCAGCCGATGCATATTTGAATTCATGCGTTTCTTTATTATAGCTGCCATAGAACATCGTAATAAACATGCTTGGATCTACGTTTTGCTCGACCACTCGATTCAGTGTTTTCAGCACCTTTGTGGGGCCGCTCCCTGACTCAGGCAAGGAGTCCATCGCATATTTAATCATCGACATACAGAGCGCAGCTGGGATTCCCTTTCCAATGACATCTGCGATCGCGATATTGATCGTATCGTGATCAGTGACAAAATGGTAATAATCTCCACTCATCTGTTTTGCCGGCACACTAATTGCACCAATATCAAAGGTATCACCTTCTGGAATTTTCGTTTCCAGAAGGGTTTGCTGAACATTTGCAGCAATTTCGATTTCGGATTTAATTTCTTGCTGAATGCCTCTGAGTGTTAAATGTTCCTGGTAGGCAAGTCCATACCCAATCATGACTTCAATTAAGAAGTCTAGTGAATGAAAAACATCTTCCGGCAAATCAGGGTAAAGCTCCTGAATCACTTTTCGGTGAACACTCACTATTTCTTCAGGAGGTATTTGATGCTCAATGGTTTTACGGCTAAATTTTTGAGCTTGATAAAGCGATGTTTCAGTTAAATCACTGATATAACGACTGAGCAGCTGATGGTACCGCTGCTCCATTACCTCCTTAAAATCCATGGTTTCCCTCCTAGCGAAGCCACTTAACAGCTTGTATCTCCGTTCCTTGTTCTGGTGCAGAATCTAATTTAAATTCATCCATCAGCCTTCTGACGCCCGGAAGACCTGCTCCGAGTCCGCCTGAGGTTGAAAATCCGTCTTCCATTACTTTACGTATATCCGTGATACCCGGCCCCTCATCGGCTGCGATGACTTTGAGTCCGCGCTTTCCGCGCTCCATCACTTCTTCTATACAAATTTGACCTTTACCAGCATATAAATAGATGTTTCGTGCTAATTCAGAAATGGCCGTCGTTATTCTTGCTTGGTCAACTGTTCCAAAGCCAAGTTCTTTTGCAACATTGCGCCCCAATTGTCTTGCTGCAACTATATCCCATTCCGTCAATATTTTTACACAGGATTGGTCTTTCATATCTATTCCCCCAATTCCCGCTTCAGTGTCTCAAGCCCTTGTTCAAGATCTAATGCTGTCTGAATTTCTTCAAGCGATATACCAAGTTCAATGAGCGTCACAGCGACTGCCGGCTGTATTCCTGTTAGTACAACTTTTGCTCCCATGAGCTTGGACATCGTGATGACATCGCCTAATACCTTAGCAATAAAGGAATCGATCATATCGACGGATGTTAGGTCAATGACAACACCGTTTGCTCCTGTTTCATGAATTTTATTCAGCAAATCTTCTTGAAAGTGGAGAGCTGTTTGATCATCAAGCTCCCACTGTATTGAAATCAGAAGACAGTTATATAGTTTTAAGATTGGAATCTTCGGGTGATTTCTCACTGGGTTATCCCTCCAATGAAACAATTTTTCGATTTGTCATTTCCAAAGCAGTTTGAATTCCTTTTTGAAGGGTATTCTTTGTTGTAACCTGAGATAAATCAATTCCAAGGTTCACAATGGTTTGGGCTATTTCTGGGCGAATACCTACAAGCAAGCACTTCGCACCTACTAATCTCACAGCCTCTGATGCTTGAATGATATGATGCGCCACCATTGTGTCAACGACAGGTACACCCGTGATATCAATCAAGACGACCTGTGAGCGATGTTTTACGACACCATTGAGCAGGTTCTCCATAATTTTTTTCGCACGATCTGTATCAATCGTTCCAACAAGCGGCATGACGGTGATGTGCTCAAATACTGGGATCAGCGGGGCAGAAAGTTCCTGCAGCGCGATTTTTTGAAGGTTGACTGTTTTCTCCCATGAGATGGAATACTGGTTTAAAATTTCGTTATGAATAGGTGTGATGAATCGATCGATTTGCCAGATGAGGTCATGACTTTCTTCTGTTGTATCTTTGTCGTCATTCATTTTTTGATATAAATGTGTACGGATTTCTGTTAGGCCATTTGCCAGTAACTTAAGTGATATACCCATTTGAACGATTTTTAAAGCAAAAGTTTGCACTTTTTCTTCAAAATCTTCAGCATATCCTTCTGAAAGAGATGTAATTATTAAATGAACATATTCCGAACAGATGGTTTCATACATTTTGTCGTTCAGCATCATGTCCGTTTCTTTTTCTCCGAGTCGTTTAAAAATGTCCGTCCACTCTTTTTGTAATTCTTCTCGATGCTCCCTTGCGAAAGCTAACACGATATGATTCGACATGTTTTACCCCCTGCTTACATATAAAGCACTTCTTTTAGTCTTTCTTCATTATAACGTTAAAAAAAATTGAACACAAAAAAAAGTTGCTCCCAAGAGAGCAACCAAATCTCACCATATTAAAAATCAATAAGAGCCAAACTAACTTGTAAGGCTTCATCAACCTTCTCCATCATCTCATCATCAAGATGTGTGATTTTATCTGTCAATCTTTGTTTATCGATTGTACGAATCTGCTCCAAGAGAATGACAGAATCTCGTTCAAAGCCGTAGCGCTTTGCATTAATTTCGACGTGAGTCGGTAATTTCGCTTTTTGTATTTGGGCTGTTATGGCTGCAACGATAGCAGTAGGGCTGAAGCGATTTCCAATGTCATTTTGAATCACCAATACTGGGCGAACCCCGCCCTGCTCGGAGCCAACAACAGGAGATAAATCAGCAAAGTAAACATCACCGCGTTTAACAATCAAATGTTTAACCCCCGCTGACTAATCGCTCAACTGTATTCTCAGCCTCAAACTCTGCGTATTGTGCCTCTGAAGAGATATTCAGATTAATTTTTGCCATCTCCATGTAGCCGCGTCTCATCGATTCACGATTTTGTCGAATATTACGTTCACGAATATACGTTTTTGTCGCTCGGTAGATCAATTCATTTCTTGTTACCTTATCCTGCTCTGCTACTCGTTCGATTTCAGACATCAAAGCCTCCGGTAGTCGAATCTTCATTTCGTTTGTTGCGCTGGATTCAGACAAAAAACATACACCTCCACAAAACTTACGGATACCGTTTCGATCCATTCCAAGACTAATCATACCATTATTCAATGCACAAGCAAAGCTGTTTTTTCATGATTGCTTATTAGAACATGAAGCGGCTCGCCACCCGTAAATCAAGATGATAATGGAGTTCCTCTTTCCCATTATACGCTTTTTTCCGAAAATCATACGGTATTTCCAAAATCTCTAAAAAAGGGAGAATGTTTACCCGTTCTTTGTAGAATAAAAAAGAACGATGTCAGTTTGACCACCGTTCCTGTGAAAGCTGTTTAGAAAAAGCTTGGCCCGCCTTGAAGCAACGGATTCCGTACATTCACCTTTTTACCATCCTCTATATACACCCTTGGGACGCGGTGACCAATGGAGCAAGTGACTTCATAGTTAATGGTTTCAAGCCTTTTTGCAATTTCATCGACTGATACCATTTCTTCACCTTGTCCACCAATCAAAACGACTGGCTCTCCTACTGGAAGGTTCTCTTTCAATTCAATCATGAATTGATCCATACATACCCTTCCTGAAATCTTCCGGCGCTTTCCGCCCACAAGCACTTCCGTTCCCGCCAGCTTCCTGATCCATCCGTCTGCATAGCCGACTGGAACTGTACCAATCCACGTATCTTGATTGGCTGTATACGTCGCCCCGTAGCTGACACTCTCACCCTTTTGAATGAGCTTTACATGGGCTAGTTTTGTATGAAGAGACATGGCTTCTTCCAGCTTGAAAGGCAGCTCATCTTTGATTTCCTCTGACGGTGACAGCCCGTACATACTGATGCCAAAACGAACCATATTAAACAACACTTCTTTAAACCTTAAACCTGCTGCACTGTTGGCGCAATGAACGAGCAGTTTGTCCGTATGAAGCGGCTGAAGCAGTGTTTGAAAGGTGTCGACCTGCCGATCAAAGTAGTCTTCATCCTTTTCATCTGCTGTCGCAAAGTGAGTAAATACACCTTCCAGCTGTAAATAAGAATGTTCGCTGACAAGCTTCTTTACTTCGCTCACTTGCTCTAACGTTTTCACACCTAAGCGGTTCATTCCACTGTCTATTTTCAAATGAAAACGAATGGGTTGTCCCATTTGCCCTTTCATTATGTTGGCGACTTCTCTCAGCCACTCGATGGAGTAAGCGGTCATGATGACATTGTATCGAACAGCGGTTTTGACATACTCTGGCGGTACTGCGCCGAGTATAAGAATCGGTGCTTTGATGCCTTGATTTCTTAAAGAAATGGCTTCGTCTAAAAAGGCGACGGCTAACAAATCTGCTCCTGCTTTAAGGGCAGCTCTTGCCACTTCTATATCTCCATGTCCATATGCATTGGCTTTCACAACGGCCATCAGTTGAACATTTTGACCGATATGATTTTTCATATGTGAAACATTATTTTTAATTGCTGTTACATTAATTTCTGCCCATGTGTCTCTATAAAAGGCATTTGTGTCCATCAGTCACACTTCCCTATTGAATGATTCAATCCCCTCATATGATACTAAAAATCAAGAATAATGTGAAACAAATCAAAGAAAATCAGCCCTTGCACAGGGCTGATACTTCATCTTCAAGGCATTTGCCTGAGATCCTTATTTATTTAGCTGACTGACCTTCTACACTCTTTGCGACCATCAAAAGCTCTTCCTTCGAAAGATCGCTTGAGGAAATTAAGTAGTCAACTCCGTCGGATGTCCATGAGAGGGATTGATCTGTGAGAACCCCTACTGTCATGCCAAGATCGACTGGCTCGCCGTTCATCGTCACAGGCGTAGATGCTTCAGCCACTCTCGCTTTTTCCTGAATGAGTGTGAAGGATTTCTTTCCGCCGTATGTCATCACATAACGTTTCCCAGCATCTGTCGTCATTTCTTTCTCTTCCATCTTCTTCACGCCTTCTGGCATATCAACTGGTGTTTTCACCGCAAAGCTGTCAGATGGGTCTGCACTTGTGGCAACATCCATTTGAGAGAGTGTCATGTTTTTCTTCTCATCAAATGCATCTTTATCAAAGGATTTATTGAATTCAAAGTGAGCGAATTCTACTTTCACCATTGGCTTTTTATCACTATCCAGCACTTTCACACTGGCAGGCGCCATTGTTTTTTTATGAAAGGTAATCTCTTGGGTAGGCAACATTTGGTTGTGCTGATAATTGGTCTTGGTTTCGAACACATACTTTGACTCTTTCGCTTTGAACTGAGCTGCACTGTCATTTTTAATGTCCTTCACGAGTGATTCAAATAAATAGACCTGACTGCTATTATTCGGCCAATCACTATGGAAACGGAAGCTCTTGTTCAATGAAGGTGTCAGCACAAACACACCATTGCCATTTCTTAAAATGACTTGACTCTGATCCTTTTTCGGATTTTCTAAATAGACACGGTAAAGTTCCGGCTTCTTGTACCAAATTTCTACCTGATACTCCTGCGGATCATTTCCTGTCTCAATGGTCATTTTTGCTTTGGCTTTGTATGATGTCATTTCCTCTGCCTTTTTGTTTAAATCTCCAACGATATCCTGCTGAGATTTTTGACCGCATGCGGAGAGAATCAGTACAAAAAGGATTCCCGTTACAAGCAAAACAAAGCTTTTTCTCACCCTTTTCAACCCCTTCGTCAATTGTGTTAAAAGGAAGAAACCGCTTGTTTGACTTTAACAGTACGCCTCAAGAGTTAACTGCGTACCGCGAACCATCAAAGCCTATTAGCAACTCGCCCTTCCTTATCGCACTACCCAATATATGAAGGGGGGACAAACAATATGCAGACTAGCTTGACAACCTTTCAATTAAAACTTGTGCAACAGCATATTCCTTAGTATGGGTAATGGACACATGAACCTGATCTCCCTCCGCTTTCTCGCTCTTGATGAAGGGTTTTCCGTTATCGTCCTTTTGGATGTCTATGTCATGAAAGCTTAAATGCTGACCGATCCCCGTTCCGTATGCTTTAGCGAAAGCTTCCTTTGCCGCGAAACGTCCTGCCAAAAATTCCAGCTTTCTTTTTTCACTGAGTGCGCCAAAGACATCCTGTTCACGTAAAGTCAAAATTCGTTCTGGTAAACGGGGCTGTCTGCTGAGCACTCGCGAAAGCCGGTTTATTTCTACAATATCAATGCCTATTCCTTTGATCATGAGGTACCTCCTATGATACTCGTACTAATTTGAGTGTTCGCTTCATAAACGTGTTACTATAAACTTACCAATATCTAGTCAAAAAGGGGTTTGTTATGTTTATTCGAACGGAGAGCTTTCAACAATTTATTCGATCGTATCCAATCGTCACAGCGATCCTCGCTTTACAAATCGGCCTGTGGCTTATATTTGCGATTCCTATCCCTATTATACAGCTTGGACAGGATCACCTTGTCGGTTTCAATTATGGTGTAGCTACTGGAGAATGGTGGCGGCTCGTCACACCTATTTTTCTTCACGGAAGTCTGACGCATATTTTATTCAATTCTATGTCCCTTTTCTTATTCGCTCCAGCGCTTGAATATTTACTTGGGAAGGTTCGGTTTCTAATCATTTATATAGGGGCGGGATTCATTGGCAATCTCGGAACCTATTGGGTGGAGCCTTTGGAGTATGTACACGTCGGCGCTTCTGGTGCGATTTTCGGTTTGTTTGGGGTTTATCTATACCTTGTCCTGTTTAAACCGCACATGATGGACCGCGGCAATTCTCAAGTCATTTTAACGATTCTTGCTGTTTCTGTCATCATGACGTTCGTCAACTCGAATATCAATATGATGGCTCACTTATTTGGACTGATCGGCGGCATGATTCTAGCACCGATTACGCTCTTCTTCCATACGAAAAAAAGACGCTATTAACCTCATAAAAAATGTCGATCACTCCTTCAGTGGAAGGTGATCGACATTTTTTCGTTTAAGACGATTCTTTTTTTTCATACGAATACCAATCAAATACACGTGCAGCATCTTCTTCCTCAAGGTGATGCACACCAAAGGAATCGAGCAGCGCAGAGGACTTCACAAAGGTGTGAATACTTGCGACTCGGCCTTTCTTTTGGAAAAAAGATTGCGTTATCGTATAGTTTTGCATTCGTTTTCTCAAGACAATGCCAGTAGTTTTGCCAATCCCTCTTGATGTCATTTGAATCAATGGATCTTTGATCGTATATCCTGATTGTTTATAAGCTAAATAGCCAAAGAATAGAGCAAGCGGCAGCGGGATGAGTGCCAAATACCCCCATGGCGGAAAACGGACAGACAGGATCACACCTACTAGCAGTGGCACAAAGCCGTAAGAAATCAGGTAGCGTTTAAGTGAACGCCTTGGTACCTTTTTCAGCTCATTTTCTGGTGCTATATGATAATGATCGGTGAACTCGGACAGCAATTCGTTGATTTTCTTCTTCCGAATAAGCGGAAATAAGACGGAAGAGGTTTCTTTTTCTGTAATAGAACCCCCTGCACTAACGAGCATCACTGTCGCAAAACCAAAAGGCTCACGGAGAATATTTTCTTTGATTTTCACTGCCTGAATTCTCGCAAGTGGAATGGTCATTTGATGCCTCTCGATGAGCCCTCTTGTAATGATGATGTCATTCCCTTTTCGCTTTGCAGCAAAATTCGCATACTGAAGTGCTGTTACGCCGACACTCAGGATCCATGCGATCAATACGGCAAGAAATATCAAAATCGCATAGATTTCAACGCTCGCATGACTTAAAAAAGAGAACTGCTTGACGAACCCGTCCAATGGAAGAATTTCATCTATTTGCGTGTAGATGGCGAGACACCCTGATATAATGACTCCGATACCACTTGAAGTGGTCGCAGCCAACAGCAGCTCTGGCACACCCATACGATAGGAGACATTAATTTCTTCCTGCACAGGTTTTTGCGCAGTGGGATGGGCATGCAGATCACCTGCTTCATCGGTCATTTCTTCTTGCTGCAAACTTTTCTTCCGGTTGAAGATCGACTGCTTTAATTGTTCCGCTTCTGCTTTTGTAATTGCGGTCAGGCTGACTTCTGGCCCATCCGTTCCGCCTGCCGTTTCAATTTGGACTCGCACCAAACCGAAAATCCGCTGGAAAATGCCTTCACTTGTATTGACCGTTTGAATTCGTTCTAACGAGATATATTTTTTCTTTTTCGTGATCACACCCGACTCCACACGAAATTCATCGTCTTCCATCCGATAGGTGAATCGTCTCCATTCTAAAATGGTAAAAACAGCTTTCCATAAAAGAAGCACACCAAGAATGATAAATGCATAAAAACGAATACTTGAATTCGAGTTCACAAAAATCAACACGAAAAAAGGGATAATGAAGTTTTTGATCATGGATACGGCATCTGATATAAAATCAATGAACATCGAGATTGGATGTACACGTTTTGGTTCAGACATCATCTTCCGTCACCCTTGCTAAACGAGATATGTAATCACGAAGCTCATCTGCCTCTTCTAATTCCAGCGCTGGTATATCATGCACTGTGGCAGCAGTTGAAATTTGAACAGATGCCAAACGGTAGCGCCTTAAAAGCGGCCCCTGTGATGTATCAACATGCTGAACACGCACCATCGGCACAATCACACGTGTGACACGAAAGAGTCCATGCTGTATTTCAATTTCATTTTCGAATACTTCGTAGCGCCAGATGTGATGGCGGATTTTTGGTATGAGCCAAATGCCAAAAATGACTTGAAAGACCCATAAACCGGAGAGAATTGTGCCAATCCAATATGGCCATTGAAGATAATAACTAGCAACAAATACCCCAATGATGATGAGTAAGAAAATCAATGAGATAATTCCATTTTGAAGACGCCATACCTTTAAACCATTTAAGCTAATTTGACGTTGCGGCTGTTTTCTCACATTCTTCCCCCATTCTCTTACTTTTCTATCAATATATTACGAAATAAAGCCTAAAAAGTTTCAACAAACCTGTAAAAAAAAGCGAACCCTGCAAAGGATTCGCTCTTGTATGTTAGTTGTTATAAGATTTCTTTTGACGACGATCGTTAGAAGAACGATTGCGGTCATTTGAAGAACGCTTTTTATCACCGTAAGATGAACGGCTTTTCCCGCGATAGCCGCCTCCGCCTCCGCCTCCGCCATCTCTACGTTTAGAAGAGCTGCGGTTGTTACGATTGCGTTTTGAAATCATTGGTGCTTCATCTGTCAAACGAACAGGCGTTGCATCTGGCTCTTTTGTCATCATTTTGATGGCAGCCGCAACCACTGTGACAGAATCATGATCTTCTAGCAATTCAGCAGCAGCTGTCATGTAGAAGTTTAAGTTGTTTTCACTGATGATTGTACGTAGACGATCAATAGTTACTTGCTGTTGTCCTTCGATTGCTTCATCTAGAGTTGGTTCTTTCATACGATCCATTTTACGTTTAGTTGTTTGCTCAATCGCACGAAGCATATCTTTTTCACGCGGTGTGATGAAAGTCATCGCCATACCTGTACGTCCAGCACGACCTGTACGTCCAATACGGTGTACGTAGCTTTCTGGATCTTGCGGCACGTCAAAGTTATACACATGTGTGACGCCCGAGATATCAAGTCCACGTGCTGCAACATCTGTTGCTACAAGCACATCGATTGAACCTTCTTTGAATTTACGAAGCGCAACCATACGTTTCGCTTGTGTCAGGTCACCATGAATTCCTTCAGCTGTATAACCTCTAAGGTTAAGCGCTTCTGTCAATTCGTCAACACGACGCTTCGTACGGCCGAAGACAATTGAAAGCTCAGGTGATTGAATGTCAAGAAGACGAGTCAATGTATCAAACTTCTTACGCTCGTGAATATCCAAATAAAACTGTTGGATGTTAGAGACTGTCATTTCTTTTGCTTTTACTTTTACGTGTTCTGGGTTGGTCATGAAACGTTCTGCAATGCGCTTAATTGGTGCAGGCATTGTCGCAGAGAATAAAAGTGTTTGGTGTTCACTTGGTACATTTGAAAGGATCGCTTCAATGTCTTCGATGAAACCCATGTTTAGCATTTCGTCTGCTTCATCTAGCACAACTGTTTCAACATTTTGAAGACGCATTGTACGACGGTTAATATGATCGAGTAAACGTCCTGGAGTCCCTACGATGATATGAGGATTTTTCTTGAGCGAACGGATTTGGCGGCCGATATCTTGTCCACCGTAAATCGGAAGTACGCGTGCACGCTTGTCTTGGCCAATTTTGTATAGCTCTTCAGATACTTGAATCGCTAATTCT
Organism: Bacillus safensis; assembly: GCA_030159235.1. Classification (GTDB taxonomy): domain Bacteria; phylum Bacillota; class Bacilli; order Bacillales; family Bacillaceae; genus Bacillus; species Bacillus safensis_B. Next base: position 58,510 of record BSBG01000002.1, read on the forward strand.
CTTGTTGGCGCAATGATAATCGCTTGGATATTTGGAGACGCTGGGTCGATTTTTTCTACAAGAGGAATACCAAATGCTGCAGTTTTTCCTGTTCCTGTTTGTGCTTGTCCAATGACATCTTTATTCTGAAGACCGAGAGGAATCGTTTCCGCTTGAATCGGTGTTGCTTCTTCAAATCCCATGCGGTTGATAGCTTTCATGAGACTTTCGCTTAATTGGAAATCTTGAAACGTTATAGTCAAATTATTCAAACTCCTTCTAATTGCTGTTTCAGTAATCTCGTGAATGATCATTAAAAACTGCCCTTTTCCGAAAGGACAGGTCCATTATATACAAAGCCCGAATTACCCTACCTTATATCTTACCATTACACTATTTGTTTTTCAACAAGACAGAAATGGATATATCTACTGCTCTACAATGACAGATTCACCTTCACTTTGATCTCCGTCCATCCATTTCCACTTTTCGAACAGTTGAATTTTCCCGTTATCCAGCTGCTTGGGAGTGGAATCGCAAGAGCCGCTTCTCATGCTGCTGTCCTTGCTTACGTGGTGGTATCTAAAATGAAGTGTTCCATCCTCATTCACAGTTCCTACAAGTACGCCAGATACAATACTGCCGCCTTGGTATGTGCCCGTTAATATATTCCCGTCTTGACGATATTGAAATATGGTTCCTGCCGACACTTCTCCGTTACTCGAATTAGACTGCGGGATAAAGGTTTTTCCGTCATATTGAAACAACCGAATCAACCACCTTTTCTTACCTATTGTATCATAGGCCTGTCACTCATTCGACAAAAATGATGCAATTTTTAACAAGTGGGATTCAATTTATATTAGTTTAGCCACATTTTCGCTTTTCTATATATTAAATTGCTTTTTTTAGAAAATGTTCTACTTTCTCAAACAATTGCTTTGCACATGGCTCATGACAAACATGATGTTTACAATCGGGTAAATAAAACATTTCTTTCTGGCGGGATGGGACTTTATGATAAATAAATTCTGCGCTAGAAGCCGGTACAATCCCGTCGCTTTCACCTTGAACAATTAACACAGGCAGATGAAGCTTCTCAAGCGAACTCTTCGTTTGCTTCACCAGCTTCATAAATTCTACTGCAGCTGACAGCGGTGTGCTAGTTAGCTTATTGATATTTATCCATTTTATAGTAAAGGTTCCGAATGCTGACCCCTAACGTTTTCGCTGTTTTCGTGCGATTGAATTGATGCTTTTCAAGGGTTTGTTTAATCAGCTGCGCTTCAAATGCCTCAACAGCATCTGAAAGCGTCTCTCCCTCAAATTGACTGACAGCGAGTTCCTGCTGCTCTTTTTCTTCCGGCTCTTCTGAATCCATGAATGAAATGTGCCCTTCATCAATCCATTCTTCTTGCGGGTTCAAAAAGATCATGGCTCGTCCAAGTACATTTTCAAGCTCTCTTACATTTCCAGGCCAGCTGTATGTTCGAAGTCTATTGAGCGCCTGTTCTGTTAAGCCGCTCACATTTCGTCCATAGTCTAAATTGATCTTCTGGATAAGACGTTTGCTTAACGAGTCAATATCTTCAAGGCGCTGCCTCAGCGGCGGGATGGAGATCGGATATCTGTTCATGCGATAATATAAATCCTCCCTGAACTTTCCTTCCGCCATGGCTTTTTCAATATTGACATTTGTTGCCGTAATCACACGAACATCGACCGGTATGGCCTTTGTTCCGCCTACTCTGACAATTTCTTTTTCCTGCATGACGCGCAGCAGCTTCGCTTGTGTACTTGGCGTCATTTCACCAATTTCATCTAAAAAAATGCTGCCTTGATTCGCCTCTTCAAACAGTCCTTTTTTCCCGCCGCGCCTTGCACCAGAAAACGCGCCTTCCTCATAACCAAAAAGCTCCGACTCTAAAAGGGTCTCAGATAAAGCCGCACAGTTGACCCGTACAAAGCGATTATATTTTCGGTCACTTTCATTGTGAATGGCGTGCGCAAACAGCTCTTTTCCAGTACCTGATTCTCCCCGGAGTAAAATGGTGGCTGGCGTTTTTGCACCTAGCTTTGCCTGCTCAAGCGCCACAAGCATTTGCTCACTTTCTCCAATAATGTCTTCAAATGTGTACTTTGCTTCAAGTGTCCGGATGAGCTGCCTTGCTTTATTCAATTCATTGGTGAGTGATTGAATTTCTGATACGTCATGAATAACACCGACACTGCCTTTTAAAATGCCATCAACGATGACTGGTGCTACGTTGACGATCACATCCTTTTTATTTGGCCCGACTTTCATTCTGACGCCTCGAACCGGTCTTCTTGTTTCAAGCACCTTCAAATGCATACTTTCCCCTTCGGAAATGTCTGCACCTGCTGGTTTTCCAACAACCTCTTTGTCTGTCAGACCAGTCATTTTCGTGTAAGCTCGGTTGATTAAAATTCCTTTTCCTTGCTCATCTACAACCGATATGGCTTCATCTGATGATTGAATGATAGCTTCCAGCATTGTTCGCACTTCTTTGAGGTTCGTTACTTCCTCCGCAAGCTCAACGGCATCTGTAATATCTTTAAAGATAGACAAAGCGCCTAACATTCTCCCTGCGTCATCAATAATCGGCAAACGCGTTGTGACAATTTGTATTTGCTGATTCAGAAATTGTTTTTGATTAAATTCTGGCTCTCTCGATCTTAAAATGCCGGGAAGCTTTGTGTTTGGGATCACTTCTTGTATGTGGCGGCCAATCGCATCTTTTTGTGATCGCCCAACCATTTTGGCTGCTGATCGATTAAACAGGACAACCTCTTCATCCATATTGATAAAAATCATGCCATCGTTCGTTGCATTAAAAATGCGGTCATGCTTATAGGTTTGTTCCTTTAACATTTGAATAAGCTGCTGTTTTTCTGACATTAATTCTGATATGACGTATGCCATCGAACTTGGAACAATGACAGCATGCTCTGGTTTTTCTTCAATCAATTCTTTCAGCACAACAGAACTGCCTGTTGTTTCAATGATGATATCAATGTCATCTTTTATGTATTCTTTCCAATCCGTTGTCGTATCAATTCCATTCTTTTTCGCTTCTACCATCCCCGGTGCCTCAAGATCAAGGTCGGCGATCGCAACGATTTGAATCATATTTGTTTTCAGCAATGTTTCAAGCAATGCTGATCCACCCTGTCCTGCACCGACAATCAAGACTCTCTGCATCCCGTTACCCCTTTACATGAAAAAATTTGCACACCATAATTTTCCGTTGCAAAAAATTGCACAACTCTTATATTACCACGTTTTCCTTTCTTGACAAAATATTTTTTGAATTAGACAATGGAAGTAAATGACGTTTAAGGGGACATTTGATGGGGAGAATACTTGCACTAGTGATTATTTTAATACCTGGCGCGCTTGCAGCACTTGGGATTAAGCTGCTGCGTGACACTGTTTTCGGCATCATCATTGCACCATTTCCATTTTTATGGCTGCAAGGAATTGCAGGGTTGTTATTTTTAGGGGTGGGTCTTTATGTAGTTGCAGGGTTTATTTTATATAGAGACCGTAAACGCAATAAAGTGGGTGCTCGCTTCAAGCAGAGATAAACACGAAAAAAGACCCGCTGATCATAGCAGGTCTTTATTTCATTTCTTCTCTTATTTTCACGGCTCGGTCAGGAAAATCAGTAAAAATTCCATCGACACCTAAGGAAAACATTTTTTTCATTTGCTTCTCACTGTTCACCGTAAACGGCCTGATCGCTTGCTTTGCGGCTTGGAGAGCCGACACGACTTCTTTCGTCACACCTGCACCCTTGATATTCGGATGGTAGCCTCTTGCTGGTACTGTTTTTAAATACATCTCTGGCTGATGAATCACATCCATTGTGAGAACAGCAAGTTCAACATGCGGCATCAACTTGTGAAAAAGAGCTAAACTGCCGTGATGAAACGATGAAACAAGTACACGATCTTCTATTTGAAAATGTTCAATTTGCTCTTTTACCTTCTCTTCGATACCCGGATACCTGTAAATAGAGTTTTTCAGCTCAATATTGATGATCAATGATGATTGCTGCGTCACTAGCTCTAATACTTCCTCTAAAAGAGGAATAGATACAGCCCCGGTTTCTTCATAAAAAGAATGACTCGCATCTCCTGCTTTTAATTCTTCAGATGTATGGTCTTTTACTAAGCCTTTCATGTTCGTTGTTCTGTTCAACTTCTCATCGTGAATGACAGCAAGTCTGCCGTCTTTCGTCAGCTGAACATCCAGCTCAATTCCGTCAGCTCCAGAATGGAGTGCATGCTCAAAGGCTATCATGGTGTTTTCAGGATAGATGCCTTTAAAGCCTCTGTGTGCAAAAATTTTCGTCATAGGTCACCTCTAAATATGATGCTTCCTTTCATTATGACGTGTCTTTTTTCGTTTTTCCAGTTTGAGCACATAAAAAAAAACCCCTTCTGATTTGTGCGAAGAGGTTGACAGATAAATTCGATCACGTAATCGCTCTGATGGCTTGCTCTGTCGTCCCTGCGTCAAGAGCAAAAAGGGAAGAAACAACTGCGACTGCTGTAACGACGGTTACACCTAACAACAACTTTTTCATAAAATAACCTCCACTTTCTTTTGAAGTATTTGTGCATCGAATTTCTTTTCAAGAAAACGAATAGCATGTTGATAATCATTTCGTTCCTTGAAGTATTTCGATATTTGTTCAGACAGATCCTCAAGCTCCACATATAATCTATTTTTTTCTATGTAGTCTAATTTTTCAGAGAATACGTCTGCTGCTCCACTATTCTCGCACATTAAATCCAAAATTTCAAATTTTACTAAATATTCATTATTTTGGATATCGCAGCTATACTGAATACCCTCTTTAATATATTCCTTCGCCTCTTGATCTCCTAAATGAACCAAGGCATTTGCCAGAACATATAAAGATTGGATGTAATAATGGCTATTGTCGCGGTGGATTTGAATGCCCATCCCTTTTTTAGCGTATTGTGCGCATTTTTCATAATCATGCTTTGCATAATAAAGAACAGCTAAATTGTGATAGCATTTCCCAATCAGTACTTCATTGTAAATGCGCTTACTTTTTTGGAGTGCTTCTTGATACTTTTCCTCTGCTTCATCAAATTGGAACAAATCAATACAATTACTTGCATGTAAAATCAAGCTGTCAATCGCCTGCGCCGTATACTCTTCATGCGCTTTAAATGTATCGATGGCTTTTTTAACATGATTAATGGATATGAAATTTTGTTTCAGTTCGTAATAGATCGAAGCAACCTTGTGGTGAAAAGTTCCTACTTCAAGGTCTTCATTCACACGTTTCAGCCGCTGTTCTGCAATTTTGTAAAAGCTGATGGCCTCATCATACTTTTTCACATATGCAGCATATTGGCCTTTGTAAAAGTAAAAATAAAAATTAATAATGTCATCTGCTTTCTCATCGAGCGTTCCGACACTTTTCATAATTTGATTGGCTTTTTCAATATTTCCAAGTAACATTTCATGTCTGCCGTCAACAAGCTGATAATAAAGGAGAACTTCACGGTCTTCATCTGTATTTTTTAGCAAATTCTGAATTTTCTCTTTATAGATAGCAGATTTTTCCAGATCATTCTGAGAAATGACCCTCGTCCACTTGCTAATTTCGTTCGCTACCTCAGCAGAGTGAATTTTCAGCTTTCCCATAACCTCACCCTCTTCTTTTCATTATTATAGCATAGTAAAAGAATGTGAAAATTATTAAATTCGACAATGGGAATATTCAGTTCAAATGGCACAATCTCTAAGAAGCCAGTGACTTTAAAACGCCAACCAATCAGGTCAATAGAAATAGAACTTTCGATCTCATTTGCTTTAATTACCAAATCCATCAGACCTTTTCCTCTCATCCTTTTTCTTACGAATGAGCGTTTCTTCTTCTATTATTATTGAAATCCTAACAACTGATTGGCGTAGCTGATTATCAATACTTTATGTCATTTTTATTTTTTTCATGCTTTATTTTTCATTTTATTATGAAAATAAAGCGGCCCGTTTGTCCAATTTAAACACTAAGATGATTTTACCAACAAGACTATTTTTTGACAACTTTTTCCCAAAAATAAAAAAACGCCTCAATGAAGAAACGTTTTTTCATGAAAATATATTAGCTTGCTCTATGCTCTAATCGAAGACGATCAGCCACCATGGCAATAAATTCTGAATTGGTTGGTTTCGCTTTTGACATGCTGACGGTATAACCAAAGAGTGAAGAAATGGAATCGATGTTGCCTCTGCTCCATGCCACTTCAATGGCATGACGAATTGCTCGTTCTACCCTGCTGGCAGTCGTGTTAAATTTCTTTGCAATGTCTGGGTACAATACTTTTGTGATGCTTCCGAGAAGCTCAATGTCATTGTACACCATAGAAATCGCTTCTCTTAAGTATAAATAGCCTTTAATATGAGCGGGCACGCCAATCTCATGAATAATGGTCGTAATGCTCGCATCTAAGTTTTTACGTTTCGATTCCGGTTTGTTACGAAGAACACTATTTTGGATAGATGAAGAGCGATGGGTAACTTGTGTGCCGTTTCCACTGACTTGACGAATATGACCTACTAGGTTTTCCATATCAAATGGCTTTAAAATGAAATAGGATGCGCCCAAATCAACTGCTTTTTTCGTGACATCCTCTTGTCCGAATGCCGTTAGCATAATTACACTTGGCTGTTTCGTCATTACATTGTTTTCACGGAGGCGTTCCAGTACAGCAAGACCGTCTAAATGAGGCATGATAATATCTAAGAGGAGAACGTCGGGCTCTTTATCTTTAAATAATGTCAGGCATTCCTGACCATTATACGCCACGCCAAGTACTTCCATATCTTCCTGTCCCTCAATGTACTCTGTCAAAAGGCCAACAAGCTCTCGATTGTCATCAGCTACACACACTTTAATTTTCTCCACGTTCTTTCCTCCCCAATGTCGATTCCTTTATTCTTTTGCATTTCTCTTCTGAGTGTTCAATTCGACAAAACCATGCTATCCCCTTTAAAAAACTTTAATTTTCCGAATAATAGAGGATTATCTAGCTTTTTCTACGTTTTTCTTAACGAATCGACGAATATTGCAATTTGACAACATGATTTTTTCCATTTTGTCGAAAAATCTCTTTTTCCTTATTTTATAACATGATCGCAGAGAAAGAAAGGGTAGAAAAAAACTGCCGGAAGATTCTCGGCAGTTTAATGATCAGCTTGCTTTTTTGTTTTTTTGATAAAGGTCGATTCCTGCTTCTGACAGCATCCATTCAATGTGTACGCCATACCCGCTAGTCGGATCATTGACGAATACGTGTGTGACCGCACCAATGACTTTGCCATTTTGAATAATAGGGCTACCGCTCATTCCTTGGACGATTCCGCCTGTTTTGCTTAATAGACGCTCATCTGTCACCTTCAACACCATCCCTTTCGTTGCCGGGAATTTTTGCGGTGTCGTGCTGACGATTTTAATATCAAACTTCTCCACTTTATCATGATCCACAACAGTTAAGATTTCTGCTGGACCTTCTTTTACTTCATTTGATAAAGCAACCGGAAGCGGTTTGTCTGCTACATGATTTTCAAGCTTTTCGGTTAACGTACCAAAGATACCAAATGGGCTGTTGCGAGAGATATCACCTATCGTTTTACGTTCTGAGGAGAATCTCGCCAGTTTTTCTCCAGGATTGCCTCCTGTACCTTTTTCAATTGATGTCACGGTTGATCTGACAATTTCACCATTGTCGACAACGATTGGTTTTTTTGTATCCATGTCAGATATTACATGCCCAAGGGCACCATATTTTTTAGAAGTCGGCTCAAAGAAGGTCATCGTACCAATTCCTGCTGCGGAATCACGAATGTAAAGACCAATTCGATAGATACCTTCACTTGCATCTTTTGCGGGTGTTAATGTTGTTTGAAAGGTTTTATGATCTCTTTTTATGAGTAAACGAAGTGTTTCACCCGTTTTCCCAGCTTTCTGGATAAATGGGGTGAGGTCATTCATTTTCTCCATCTTTTGGCCATTGATTTCAATGACCATATCCCCTGATTGAATGCCTGCGGCTTCACCTGGTGATTTTTTGCCGTCAGCTGTTGTGATTTGATGAAAACCTACAACGAGAACTCCAACAGAGTGAAGTTTGACGCCAATGGATTGTCCTCCAGGAATGACTTTTAATTCAGGAAGAACGTCGACTTTTGTTTTCTTAATAGGAAATCCTTTAAAATCATAAACAATTTCGGCTTTTCCCGCCTTTTGTCCTGTCACTTCAAGCTGATTCTTTTTCTCTGAAAGACTAAAGGCTGGCGAAGTAGCATTGGCTGACGCTTCAATTGATGTGTCAATTGAGTGCTTCTGTTTTTCAAATACCGCAACATTTGTTGGAATGCTGATGTATTCCTTCACTATGCTCATAAACCCTGTACTTATTAAAGAAACAAGGAGAATCACACCAATGGCTTTTCTCATCTTTTCGGGCATTCATTTTTCACTCTCCTCGCTCCTTACCCACACCAGAACACTCATGTTTTGGCTACATCTTTACTTTTGCCTTCTTCGAGATGATTTATAACCAGCAGCTATAGAAAATGATTGGATAAATTGATAAAAGAAAAAGACGATTTTATGGGTATATACGCAGGTTTTTAGACAACATAAAAAAGGCAGCTGATGAATCAGCTACCCTGTTGTTTTGACATCATTTGCTTGGTGCAATAGTTCTTTTGCGTGCTGTTTTGTCAGCTCAGTGACTTCCACACCCGCAATCATCCGGCCGACTTCACTCACTTTTTCTTCGTGACTTAATGGCTTGACACTCGTCAGTGTCCGGCCTGCTTTTGAGCGTTTCGAAATGAAAAGATGTGTGTCAGCCATCGCTGCTACTTGAGGCAGATGTGTAATGCAGAGCACTTGTGAGCCAGACGCTACTTTGTAAATTTTTTCAGCGATGGCTTGTGCGACCCTGCCGCTGACGCCTGTATCAACCTCATCAAAAATGATGGATGTAACTTCTTGTTTGGCTGAGAAAATACTCTTCACGGCAAGCATAACACGTGAAATTTCTCCACCAGAGGCTACTTTCGATAAAGATTTCATCGGTTCGCCTGTATTTGTAGAAATGACAAATTGTGCTTGGTCGATTCCGTTTTTCCCGAGCTGGACAGGCTTTCCGTCTAATAGAGGACACTCTGTGCTGCCAAAAGGCGCATACCGAATTGAAAAAGCTGTATCAAATGATGACTTCTCCATATACAAATCCTTAAGCTCCGTTTGAATTTGCTTCGCTAGCTTTTTGGCCCATTTTTTACGGAGCTCTGAAACATTGAGTGCTTCCAGCAGGGCATCACGGCTCATTGCATCCAGTTTGTTTTTGAGCGTCTGCAAGTGGCTGTCTCGATTTTGGATTTGATCTATTTCTTCTTCAATCTTCGCGGCATACTCCAAAATTTCCTCAACCGTTGTGCCATATTTTCGTTTTAACTGCTTCATTTCATTCAGCCTGGATTCAATAAAATCAAGACGTGCCGGATCGAACTCTAATTGATCCAGCATGCTTCTCATTTGGAAGGTGGAATCCTCTAATAAGTAGTAGGAATTCGACACTTGTTCAGATAGCTTTTTCAAATCATCGTTGATCTCAGACACTTGCTCAAGCTCGCTTGAAGACATACCAACCCAATCAAGTCCACCTTGCTCATTGCGCAAGGCGTTATACGCGTTTTGAAGTGAGGAATAGATTTTTTCGTAGTTACTGATCTGATGACGCTCTTCCTGAAGCTTCTCATCTTCCCCTGGCTCTAATTGCGCCGCCTCAATCTCCTCTAGCTGAAATTGCAGTAAGTCTAACCTGTGCACCATTTCTTGCTCATTCTCAGACAGCTGTCTTAGCTTTTGAGCTGTCTTGATATATTGTTCATATGCTTCTTGATATTGCGATAAAGCAGGTGCAATTTCTTCTGAGCCAAATTGATCAAGCAAATGCAGATGATTTTCATCTTCCATCAATAGCTGGTTATCGTGCTGTCCGTGTATATCAAGTAAAAGCCGTCCTACTTCACGTAAAAGTGAGATGGTGACAAGCTTTCCATTAATGCGGCAGATGCTTTTCCCGCTGTTGTTAATATCACGGCGAAGGATCATCATTTCATCTGATGCGTCAATTCCTTGCTCTTCGCAAAGAGCAAATACAGGATGATCGGCTGGTACAAGAAAAAGTCCTTCCAGCTCTGCCTTTTTTTCACCGTAGCGAACAAATTCAGAGGACCCTCTTCCTCCCACAAGAAGGGAAACAGCGTCAATTATAATCGATTTTCCGGCACCTGTTTCCCCCGTTAGGACCGTAAGTCCTTTTTCAAATGAAACCGTTAACTCTTCAATGATTGCAAAGTTTTTAATGGTTAGTTCTGCTAACACTCATTTGACACCTCTTTTAGTCAACCTGATTCTTTATAGAAGCTCTAAAATTTTGCTCGAAACTGTCTCTGTATCATCTGGCGTGCGGCAAATGATCAATATCGTATCATCCCCGCAAATCGTTCCCATAATTTCTTCCCAATCCAAATTATCCATTAAAGCACCAATGGCTTGAGCATTACCCGGCATTGTTTTAAGAACGATTAAATGACTAGCAGCATCCATTTTAATAAATGCATCCATTAGAGAACGCTTCAGCTTTGAAAGCGGGTTAAACCGCTGATCTGCTGGAAGACTGTATTTATATGTTCCATTGTTCGTCGGAACTTTCACTAAATGTAATTCTTTAATATCTCTAGAAACGGTCGCTTGTGTGATGTTATATCCATCTGCTTTCAAAATATCGACCAATTCATCTTGTGTTTCGATCTCTTGGCTTGCAATGATTTCTCTAATTTTAATATGCCTTTGACCTTTATTCATATTTAACCCCCCTAGGCGTTATTCTCAGTTTGTCTTTACGTTCTATGTTATATGATGCACACTTCAAAAAACAAGCATTACGTGAGAAACGGCCGATTCTCGTCTTTTAACCATGTAAAAAGGAATAATAGCGAGCTATTATTCCTTTTGTTTCAATCATTTCATGTGTCAGCCGGCTCAGGGCTGTTTTTCTTTTCCTTCAATACAGAGTGGGCTTCCTTGACGACTTTCTCAAGTTCTGAAACCGGAAGTGCTGTATTCTCCTCTTGATCAGGATGAAGCACTAAATGGAGCAGAAATTCAATATTCCCGTCTCCACCAGTAATAGGTGAAAATGATACATCCTTTACATCATAGCCTTCTTTTGCAGCAAATTGATTCATCTCTTCTAGGACACCAAGGTGAACAGACGGCTCACGCACAATGCCTTTTTTTCCGACAAGCTCTCTGCCCGCTTCAAATTGAGGCTTGACGAGCGCAATACAGTCACCGCCCGGAACAAGAATATGTTTTAAAGCCGGCAGAATCAGCTTAAGTGAAATAAAAGAGACATCAATCGATGCCACTTCTGGCAATCCTTCAGTAAAATCAGCTGGGACGGAATGGCGGAAATTGGTGCGCTCCATGACGATCACCCTGTCATCCTGCCTTAATTTCCACGCAAGCTGATTGTAGCCAACATCTACAGCATATGATTTGACCGCTCCATTTTGCAGAGCACAATCTGTAAATCCGCCTGTTGATGAACCAATATCAATCAGCAATTTCCCTTCAACTGATAGGTCAAATTCTTTTAGCGCTTTTTCGAGCTTTAACCCGCCGCGGCTCACGTATTTCAGAGGATTCCCCTTCACTGTGAGTGGTGTATCACGAGCAATTTTCTCTCCTGGTTTATCCAAACGGTTTTCATTTGAGTAAACGATCCCTGCCATGATGGCACGCTTTGCTTTCTCTCTCGTTTCCATTAGTCCTTGTTCAACTAATAAAACGTCAAGTCGTTCTTTCTTTGATGTCATGATCCAATTCCTTTTCTTGGTGCTGCGGGAAGCAGGTCACGTAAAGTCTCAGCGACCTGTGCTTTCGTTAGACCAATTTCTTCAAGCAGGGCATCAACACTTCCATGCTCTATAAATTCATCTGGGATGCCCATACGTTCTACTTTGATATGTGATGCTTTCTTGTCGTGGATATATTCTAATACGCTGCTGCCAAACCCGCCTTGGAGCACAGCTTCTTCAATCGTTAAAATCGGAATGCCTTCAGAAAGAATATCATTTAACATCGCTTCATCAAGCGGCTTAATAAACCGGGCATTGACGACACGAATTGATTTCCCTTCTTTTTGAAGTTCCTCCGCTGCCTGCATCGCCATTTTAATCGTTGTACCGAATGTTAAAATGACCGCATCCTTCCCTTGACGAAGAACCTCCCAAGACCCAATCGGAATAGTTTTCAGCTGTTCATCCATTTTCACGCCAAGACCATTTCCGCGCGGGAAGCGCATAGCGATAGGACCATCATCATACTGAATGGCTGTATTGACCATGTGCTGTCCTTCATTTTCATCCTTCGGCATCATGAGCACCATATTCGGCATATGGCGCATGAAGGCAATATCAAACACACCTTGATGCGTTTCTCCATCTGCACCGACAAGACCCGCACGGTCAATTCCGATAAATACATTGAGGTTCTGGCGGCAAATATCATGCAGCACTTGGTCATAGGCTCTTTGCAGGAACGTTGAATAAATCGCTAAAAACGGCTTCATATCCTGCGTCGCAAGCCCAGCTGCCATTGTAGCTGCATGCTGCTCAGCAATTCCTACATCAAACATTCGCTCTGGAAATTCCTTTGCAAAACCTTCAAGTTTTGAACCAACAGGCATCGCAGGTGTGATGGCAACAATTCGCTCATCTTGTCGCGCCAGCTTTCTGACGGTTTCACTGACAAGACCACTCCATGACGGTGCAGCAGCTGCCGGTTTCACAAAGTCACCTGTATCAATTTTGTATGGGCCTGTGCCATGCCAAGTCCCGATTTTATCGGATTCTGCCGGCTGATAGCCTTTTCCTTTTTTCGTAATGACATGCAGAAGAACAGGACCTTTTGTTTTCTTTGCATATTCAAGGTTTTCAAAAAGATCTTCATACGAATGTCCATCTACAGGGCCTAAGTAAGTGAATCCCATTTCCTCAAAGAACATCCCAGACACAAGTAAATACTTCAGGCTGTCTTTAATGCGCTCTGCTGTGGCAGCGAGCTTTCCGCCTACAGCTGGAATTCGCTTGAATAAATATTCAAGCTCATCCTTTACCCATTGGTATTTACCCGCTGTACGCAGTCTGCCAAGCATTGTGTGAATCGCTCCAACGTTTGGCGCAATACTCATTTCATTATCGTTTAATATGACAATCATATCTTTCTTTTCATCACCGATATGATTCAAGGCTTCAAGCGCCATACCTCCGGTTAATGCGCCATCGCCGATAATCGGCAGGATATATTCATCTGTCCCTTTAATATCCCGCGCCGCCGCCATGCCCATTGCGCCAGATAATGAGGTTGAACTGTGACCTGTTTCCCAAACATCGTGCTCGCTTTCATTTCGTTTAGGAAAACCGCAAAGCCCTTTATATTGACGAAGTGTTTCAAACTCCGCCCCTCTTCCAGTTAACAGCTTGTGAACATAAGACTGATGTCCAACATCCCAAAGGAATTTGTCTTTCGGACTGTCAAATACTTTATGAAGAGCAACAGTGAGTTCAACGACACCCAAGTTCGGACCGATATGCCCGCCAGAGTTAGCTAAGGACTCAATTAAAAACATACGAATGTCAGCACTAAGTTCCTCTAATTCTGCATTTGACATTCCTTTTAGAAACGTTGGATTTTTTATTGATAAAAGATCCAATCAGGATCAACTCGCTTTCAACAAAATTTCTATCTACATATATAATGCCCTATTCCGGTGAAAACCAAGTGGGAATAAGAGTTGTCTCATCATGATAAACTGTTTACAGTTTACCACAATTGCTCGAAGACCCTCAAATCTAGGCTGTTTTTAATGATCTCTTGAGGCAATCAGATCACATAACTCATGAAGCAATTGCTGCTCTAATTCAAGATTTGAGACAATTTCTTTTGCACGTGTAATGTGCTCATGCAGCTTTTCTTTTGCTCCTGAAAGCGTTAATAAAGAAGGATATGTCGACTTTTCATTGGCTGTATCAGAACCGACCCGTTTTCCTATTTTTTCTTCGATGCCTTCAAGATCTAAAATATCATCACGGATTTGAAAAGCAATGCCGATATGATAGCTGAACTCTCTTAGCTTTTCAATATCGTCATTTGAAGCCCCAGCAAGCATCGCACCTGCTGTGACGCTGAATGTGAGAAGCTTTCCTGTTTTCCGGGCGTGAATGGATTCTAGTTCAGCAAGCGGTACTTGTTTTTGCTCTGCTTCCATGTCATCAAATTGACCGCCAACCATTCCTAGTGCACCTGCTGACCTCACAAGCTCATCTATGATTCTGAGCTTTTGGTCAGCAGAGACACTGCTAGATAGCTGGGATGTAATCAGGCGGAAGCTTTCTGTTAAAAGTGCATCACCCGCTAGAACCGCTGTTGCTTCTCCGTATACTTTATGGTTGGTCGGCTTTCCTCTGCGAAGATCATCGTCGTCCATGCAAGGAAGGTCGTCGTGTATCAATGAATACGTATGAATCATCTCTACTGCACAACCAACCGGTATGCCATCTTCTTCATTTTTTCCGTAGGCATGTAATAAAGCAAGAACAAGAACAGGACGAAGTCTTTTTCCTCCAGCTTTTAGAGAGTAAAGCATCGAAGATTTAAGGTCCTCTGGAATTTTCAATTCCTGAACATATGTAAATAAATAATCTTCAATATCCTTTTTTCGTGTTGTTAAAAAATCATGCAAATTACTTGTCACCAGCATCTGCCTCCTTCACTGAGAAAGGAGCCAGCTCACCGTCCTCTTTCAAAATGAAATCCATTTGCTTTTCAACGTGCTGTAATTTTTCATGACAAAGCTTTGAAAGTGTCATGCCTTCTTGGAAATAATGAATGGCTTGCTCAAGTGGTACATCTCCTTCTTCGAGCTTCCCAACTATCTCCTCAAGACCTTTCATCGCTTCTTCAAATGTCATTTGTTCTTCTTTTTGTTTATTTGAGTCTGTCATGATGATTGCCCCTCCTTCTCAATAACCTCACAAATTAGACGGCCATCCTTCATGGTGATGGTCAGTTGATCCTTCGTATCAACTTGGTTCACACTTTTAATCAGTTCATCGTCTTTATAGGCTAAACTGTAGCCTCTTTCCATCACTTGAAGTGGATTTAATGCATTTAGTTTACCAAGAACAGATTGGAACTGCGAATGAATTGTTTTCATTTGCACATTCATGCTGCGGATGAGCTGTTCTGTTTCATTGGCGTGGCGTTTTTTCGCCTGAAGCAGCTGTTCTTTTGGATGAAGTGGCTTCAGTCTGTATGTCTGGCGGTCTAATTGACTGCGCTTTTGTTCAATTTGTCTCGTCAGCTGTTTTTGAAAACGGTCAAAAACCAAATCGAATTGCTGCTCTTTTTGCTCCTGTAATCGTTTTGGAAACCGGAAGGCATAAGAGGATTGCAGTGCCACAAGACGGTCTTTCGCTTGTGAAGTTCGATTTTTTACAGCCCTTGTGAGCCGAATGTCGATAGATTTGATTCGTTCAATTAAATCGGCTGTGCTTGGAACAGCAAGCTCGGCTGCTCCTGTTGGTGTGGGTGCTCTCATGTCTGCAGTGAAATCACTGATCGTAAAGTCCGTTTCGTGCCCAACTGCAGAAATGATGGGAATGTCTGATGCGAAGATCGCTCTTGCGACAGCTTCTTCATTAAAGGCCCAAAGTTCTTCAATCGAACCGCCTCCTCTTCCGACAATCAACACATCACAGAGCTGTTTATCATTTGCTTCCTTGATCCGCTCTACGATTGAACGGGTAGCATTTTCACCTTGGACCAGCGCGGGAAGCACAATGATTTTCGCTTGCTGATAGCGCCGGTTAATCGTTGTGATGACGTCTCGAACAGCCGCTCCTGTTGGAGACGTAATGACACCAACAACCTCCGGGTATTCAGGAATTGGTTTTTTATAGCGCGCATCAAATAAGCCTTCACTTGCCAGTTTTTTCTTCAGCTCTTCATATGCGAGATGAAGAGCACCAACACCATCAGGCTGCATTTCTTTTGCATATAATTGATAGTTGCCGCTTGGTTCATATACTTGGATCCCGCCACGTACAAACACTTTCATTCCGCTCTTTGGTGAAAAAGGCAGCTTCGATGCGGAGCGCTGGAACATGACAGCTTGCATGCGGGCGTTTTCGTCTTTTAAGGTGAAGTAAACATGACCTCTTGAATGAATCTTTACATTGGATAATTCACCTTTGATCCAAATGTCTTCTAAATGCGGATCCACATCAAATTTTCTTTTTATGTATTTTGTAAGGGCTGTGACCGTCACAAAGGCTTTTTCACTCATGACGTATTCCTCCTCTTCAAAAACGCACATTCATCCACCGGCAGCATGCAGGTGGATGAATGGATAAAGCTTATGCTAATGTACGTTTTGCTGATTTAACCGTATTATGTGCAAGCATCGTAATCGTCATTGGACCGACTCCGCCAGGAACTGGTGTGATGTAGGAAGCTTTTTCTTTTGCTTCTTCAAAATCTACATCTCCAACAAGTTTCCCAGTATCCAAACGATTGACTCCTACATCGATGACAATTGCGCCTTCTTTGATTTGGTCAGCTTTAATAAAGTTTGCTCGACCGACGGCAACAACTAAAATGTCCGCTTTTAACGTATGTTCTGAAATATTCGCCGTTCTTGAATGGCAGTAAGTAACCGTTGCGTTTTCGTTTAACAGCAATTGTCCAACTGGTTTGCCAACAATATTACTGCGTCCAACAACAACGACTTCTTTTCCAGAAAGACTGACACCCGTTTTGTTCAATAATTCAACAATGCCTGCTGGTGTACAAGGAAGGAATGTATCTTCCCCAAGCAGCATTTTCCCGATATTTAATGGATGGAAACCATCCACATCTTTATCAGGTGAAATACGTTCAATGACGGCTTTTTCAGAAATATGTTTTGGCAGTGGAAGTTGAACAAGAATCCCGTGGAATTGATCGTTCGCATTGTACTGATCAATCAGCTGAAGCAATTCTTCTTCTGTTAAAGAAGCGTCTAAGTGATCAAGCTGGAAATGCATGCCCATTGCTTCAGCTGCTTTTTTCTTCCCGCGTACGTAAGAAAGTGAAGCCGGATCATCACCGATTAGAATAACGGCAAGACCAGGTGTGACTCCTTTTTGTTTTAGCTCTTCTACTTCTTTTGCTAATTGTTCACGCTTTTCTTTTGCTGTTTCTTTCCCATCGATGATTGTTGCTGTCATGTCGAATCCTCCTATTGCTGCTTTAGGTCATTTTTAATGTTTGAAAGTACACCATTTACAAATTTCGGTGCTTTATCATCACCAAATAATTTGGCGAGTTCAATTGCTTCATTCATTGAGACACTAACTGGGATGTCTTCTTGATACACCATCTCGTAAACAGACAGCCTTAAAATGGCTCTGTCTACGTTTGCAATACGATCGAGTTTCCAATTCACTAGATGCTGTGAGATCATGTCATCAAGCTTGTCCTTATGTTCAAGCACACCGAAAACCAGTTCCTCGAAAAAAGGATCTGATTCTTGTTCATCCAGCGCATGTGTAATGGCCTCTTTCGGATCAATATTGCTCACATCAATTTGAAATAATGTTTGTAGCGCCTTTTCTCTTGCAGTTCTTCTTTTCATTATTTACTCCTTTAACCACTTTATCCGCTTGTCGTTAAGCCATACAGAGATCATAACATATTTTGACCGTGGTCGCACCAAGATCCATGCGAGCTGTGACGAAAAACGAATCAATTAACGCGTGACGTAATCAATATTCGGAAATCACCCAAAAATGAGCTTTAAAAAACCAAAGAGGCAATGCCTCCTTGGTTTCAATTGAACCCTTTTTTACATTTCTTGATCTACTTCAGCCTCAGGTGCTTTTGTATCAAATTGAATGCCAACAACATGAATGTTGATTTCATTAATTGTTAAGGCAGTCATGTTTAAAAGGGTTTGACGGATATTTTCTTGTACAGCAGTGGATACCTTTGGAATGGACAGGCCAAATTGAACCACACAATAGACATCAACTGTGATGCCTTCATCAGAGACATCTACTTTTACACCTTTACGGTGATTTTTCTTACCAAAGCGTTCTGCTACATCAGCAGCGAAATTGCCGCGCATTTCGGCAATGCCTTCGACCTCTGAAGCGGCGATCCCAGCAATGACTTCAATCACTTCTGGTGCAATTTGCACTTTTCCCAATTGATCTTCATCAATGTTCATTTCAAGCAAATTGTTTTCTGACACGATCATTCACCTCCGAAAGCTGTGATTATTTCATGATTTGGTATGTTTCTAAAAACTTCGTATTAAAATTACCGCTCACAAATGTTTCATGCTCGAGCAATCTAAGGTGGAATGGAATGGTTGTGTAGACTCCTTCAATGACGAATTCTTGAAGCGCTCGTTTCATTTTCGCAATTGCTTCTTCTCTCGTCTTACCATATGTGATCACTTTTGCAATCATGCTGTCATAATATGGCGGAATCACATAGCCCGGATAAGCGGCAGAATCAACACGTACACCTAGTCCGCCTGGCGGAAGATACATTTTAATTTCACCAGCTGAAGGCATGAAGTTTTTTTCTGGGTTCTCAGCATTAATTCGGCATTCGATTGCCCAGCCATCATATACGACATCCTCTTGTGTAAGAGAAAGCTTTTCACCTGATGCGACCTTGATCTGTTCTTTGATCAAGTCTACACCTGTGACCATTTCTGTCACAGGATGCTCTACTTGAATACGAGTATTCATTTCCATGAAGTAGAACTTCTCTTCATTATAATCATAGATGAATTCGACTGTTCCAGCACCAGTGTATTCAACAGCTTCTGCAGCTTTTACGGCTGCTTCACCCATTTGCTCACGGATCCCTGCATTCAGTGCTGGTGATGGCGTTTCTTCAAGTAGCTTTTGCATTCTTCTTTGGATCGAGCAATCACGCTCTCCTAAGTGAATGGTATGGCCATGCTGATCTGCAAGCACTTGGATTTCCACATGTCTAAAGTCTTCAATGAATTTCTCCAAATAGACACCTGGGTTACCAAAGTTTTGCGCTGCTTCCTGTTGCGTGATGGTAACACCGTTAATGAGCTCTTCTTCCGTACGAGCCACACGGATTCCTTTACCGCCGCCGCCTGCAGTTGCTTTGATAATGACAGGATACCCAATACTAGCTGCTGTTGAAACAGCATCATCAAGATCTTTTACAATTCCTTGAGAACCAGGAACAATCGGGACGCCTGCACTCTTCATTGTTTCTCGCGCAACATCTTTCGTTCCCATTTTGGAAATTGCTGACGCAGTTGGTCCAACAAAGATCACATTACATTCCTCGCAAAGCTCTGCAAAGTCTGCATTTTCTGCTAAAAAGCCGTAACCTGGGTGGATGGCATCTGTACCTGTTAATTTTGCTACACTGACAATATTTGTGACATTTAAATAACTATCTTTAGAAGCAGTCGGTCCGATGCAATATGCTTCATCAGCCATTTGTACATGCAGCGCATCGCGATCCGCTTCAGAAAATACCGCAACAGTTTCAATTCCAAGCTCTTTACAAGCACGGATAATTCTAACTGCGATTTCTCCTCTGTTTGCAATTAATAGCTTTTTAATCATGATCGTACTCCTTACTCTGCTTTCACTAGAAAGAGGGGTTGTCCGAATTCTACAAGCTGACCGTTTTCAGCCAATACTTCGACGATTTCACCTTTTACTTCTGCTTCGATTTCATTGAACAGTTTCATCGCTTCCACGATACATACAACTGAATTTTCCTTCACTTTAGAACCTGTTGTCACGTATGGACCTGCTTCTGGTGAAGAAGAAGCATAAAATGTGCCAACCATTGGGGATGTGATTTTATGCAGATTTTCAGACGCAGCTGCCTCTTGTGCAGGGGCTTCGGTCTGAGCTGGAGCTTGTGCTGTAGGAGCTTGTTGAGCTGGAGCTGCTTGGACAGGAGCCACTGGTGCCGCAACTTGCTGAACGACTTCTTTGTTTTTCTTCAGTTTGATTTTTGCACCTTCGTTTTCGTACGTAAACTCATCGATTGTAGAGTCGTCAATTAATTTAATCAGTTCATGAATTTCTTCGATTTTTAACATGGATTTGCACCCCTATGTATGGATTTATCTTTTTATTATAGGCTAGTACTAAAAGTACGTACTATACCCATCTTACAGGAGGATTTCAATGAATTCAACTACTATTGTGGTGAAGCGCCTCGCAAAAGCCCCTTGGAAAGGGCGTCAACCCGCATGAAAAAACGCCCTTTTTGGCAAAGGGCGCCAGTTCATTTTTTATTGATTAGAGGGCTCAAATGTGACAGCTACGTTGTCAAGACCTCTCATTTCTTTTGTGACCATATCAATAATATCTGCCGCTTGGGATTTGGATTTTTTGTCAGAACGAACCGTGATGTTCACTTTATCTCCTTCAGCACTCACCAGCGCATCTTTATATCCTTTTGTTTTAATTAAGGTCTCGAGCTGGCGCTCAGTTCCTTCTGCTTCACTAAGCGCTGTCATTTGATCATATGCTTCACTTTTTTCTTGCGCTGTTGCATCGTCACTGGAGACGATTTCATTGAATTCTTCGCGCTGCTTGCTTCGTTTATCTTCGAGCTCTAGTCTGTATGTTGTGAAAAGTTCATCGTCTGTTTGCTCTGACACAGCCTTTCCTTCTTCACCGCTTGTTTCGATCCCCTCTTGTTTGCCGCTTGTTTCTTTGTCAGTGGACTTCTTATCAGCGCCTTTTTCCGTTCCTTTGTCCATCCCTTTTTCTGTTTCAGCCTTTTTCTCTTCCGTTCCTTTTGACTTCGTATCTTCTACTGTCACTGCATTTTCACCTTGTGGAGACATGATATAGTACACACTTAATACGACAACTAAACTTAGCATCGTTAATAGCCAAACCGTTTGTTTTTTTAACATCATTCCGAATCCTCCTTGATTTTTTTAGGGGCAACTGCCACTCTATGGCTCGGTACATCAAGCACTCTTGTAACCGCTTCAATGATGGTTTTCTTTATTTGAACGTTGTCTACTCCTTGAGCAACAACGAGGACACCACGAATTTCTGGTTTTTTCGTTTGGACAACGACTGGTGTTTCTTCATTGCCATTTTTAATGATGACGATTTCTTCTTCTTTTGTTTGATCAGTAACACTTCGCACGCCGCCTTCCTTATCTGTTTCCTCGGTCGTTGTGCTTTTATTGGATTTGTTTTTTTCAAACACTTTTAGAGAAGTTGCATCTACATTGACCACAATCGATACATCCTCAACGCCAATGATTGTCTCTAAAATTTCTTTCAGCTGATTTTCGTATTCTTGCTCCACGTCCTCAATTGAATTCTTTTGTTTACTTGAGGATGCCGGTTTGAATACCTCCTGCTCTTCTGAGGATGTTTTATTAGAAGCAGGAACCGCAGCCTGTTGTTTGCTTGATGGCGGTGACAAGATCTGACTGACTAACATGAAGGACACGCCGATGATGAAGACAAGCAGTAAGTAATGGTGTTTCGTTAATTTGGGTTTTCCTTCACCTTTTTCAGGCGGCTGGAAGAATGATTTCAGCTTTTGTTTCCAGTCCTTGTTATTCATGATCTGCTGCGTCACCTCCCTCAATGTTCAGCGCGATATGCTCAGGACTTGTATTCCAAACATCAGCAAGTGTCTCTTTTACCCTCGCGATCTCTTTGCTAGAAGATCCAGCGCTTTCCTCCTTTTGCCTGGAGAGATCAATGTCCACCTTTGCTACCGTTTCTACAGCATCACCTGTGAGCGGGGAAAGAACTACTTTGATGCGGAATTGATTCGCCTCCATATTCTGATCCAGCTGCTCCTCATCTGCCAACACTTCTACGTGTTTCATTTCATAGCTCTCCTTCTCCAGTGGCTCCTTTGCGCTTTTTTCTAGTTGGACAGCCATTTGCTTTAAAATATATGCACGCTGAGAGGCTTGTATTTCTTTTTTTTCTAAATTCATCTGATTTTTTATTTCTTCTGACTGCGCTTCTTCCTTCCCTTTCATCATTTCTGAGAAAATTTGGTCAGGATCCGCTCGAAATAAAGCAAAAATCGGATTGAGCATCACCACGATTAGCAGCAAGCTGACGACCATTTTTGCATACTTTTGCATGCTCGAATTGGGGAGAAGAAGATCAATGACAATCGCAAATAAAATAAAGAGAATAATACTTGTGATCCATTCCGTGAGAAAGCTCAATAGGTTGTCCCCTCCTTACTTCATCATCATGGTCAGGTTACCCGCAGTGATGATGACGGTAATGCTTAAAAAGAACATGAGCGACACAACAGCAAGTGCGGCAAATATATATAGAACACTTTTTGAAATGACATCAAGACAGCTGATAATGGGTCCGCCCCCTAACGGCTGAAGGATGGCAGCGGCAAGCTTATATATCAGAGCTAGTGAGAGTACTTTAATCGCTGGAAAGGCGGCGATTGAAATCAAAATGGCGACTCCAACAAGTCCGACCGTATTTTTGAGTAAAACAGAGGCGCTGATCACGGTATCTGTCGCATCTGTAAACATTCTGCCTAGGACAGGGATGAAGTTTCCTGTAATGAATTTAGCTGTTCGAAGAGCGATTCCATCCGTAATGGCCGCAGATGCACCCTGCACGGAAATGACGCCGAGAAACACAGTTAAAAAAACGGCAAGCCCGCCAATTGCCACATTTCTTAACAGCTGGGCAAGCTGGGTGACCTTGTATTGTTCGGTCAGTGTACTGACAATGCTCAATATCGCTGATAAAAAGATGAGCGGCAGAACGACATACTGAATGAAAACACCACTCGTGTTCATTAAAAATAAAATAACGGGATGAAAGAATCCGGCTGAGACAAGCCCGCCTGATGAAGCAATGAGTGCTAATAAAAGAGGAATAAGAGCAAGAATAAAACTGGTCATCGTTTGAATGGCCTCTGTTGCATAAGAAATCGCTACATGAAAGCTGTTGAGTGCAATAATGATTAGCACCATATAGACAAGAGCATATGCAACTTTGCTGACGGTGCTTTTCTCAAAGGCATTTTGCAAAAGCTGCAAAAGTGAACAAAAGATGGTGAGTAAAATGAGTGTACCTAGGAGCTTTCCGTTTGCAATGACCTCGTGAAAAAGATAATGAACAAAGGCTTTCAGCCATGTTTGAGGAGACAGCTCTTTATCGCCGTCAATCATTTCCTTCACCGTGCCTTTTTGGCTTTCTGGCAAAAAGCCGCCATACTCGTCCAATATGGTTTCCCAAAAGTCACTAATGGAATGAAGCTCTAGTGCATCAGCCTGTCCATTCGCCACTTCCTCTGCTACTGGTTCTTCATTGGATAAAGGTACTTTCTCTTCTGCACCTGCATGCGGAGCGATCAGCCAAAAGAAAAGCATCAGTCCCATTGCAACTGTCACCCGTTTCATTGTCATCACCTCTTTTCAATTACGTCATGGACGGGATCATACCTAAGATCGTCTCAATGATGACCGTTAAAATCGGGACTGCCATGACCAAGATGAGGATCTTACCGCCAAGCTCTATTTTTGATGCAATGGCGCCTTGTCCAGCATCTTTCGTCAGCTGAGCGCCAAATTCAGCAATATAGGCAATACCAATGATCTTCAATATCGTTTCAACATACTTCATATTGACGCCGGCGCTTGCCGCAATTTTTTCAATCATCGAGATAATGGCATAGATTTGATCAATTAAATAAAGAAAAATTACACACCCTGTAAAAACAACAAGCATAAAGGCGAAGGTTGGCTTTTGTTCTTTGACGATTAATGCTAAAAAAGTAGCGATTAAACCAAGTCCAACAATTTGTATGATTTCGATTTGTAAGCCCTCCCCTATCCTTGAAATAGAAATACGGCTTTTATCTTTTTAAACAAATCATCTACAATGGTTGCGACCATAAACAAAATGTAGATAAACCCAAGCAGCGTCACCCACTGAGCGTACTCCTTTTTCCCCATTTGATCTAAAATCGTATGGAGAAAGGCCACGACGATGCCTACTCCCGCAATTTGAAAAATGACGTTTACATCAACGCCCATGCTCTCGACTCCCTTCCTCTCACATCAATAAAAGAATCAATAGTAATCCGCTTAAAAATCCGAGGCTTCTGACCATTTTTTCATTTTTTACTTGAGCGATTTCAGCCTCTTTCTCCTCTGATTCCAAATGGCCTAAAGCAAGCTTGATATGCTTTCGCTGAGAAGTGACATCATGCTGACCAAGTGTTTCTCCAAAGTGCTTCAGCGCCTCATATTCGCCTTTTTTCAATACGGTTTTTTTCCAAACATCCTCAAGGCTTTCGTTCCATGCATGCCGTGCAGAAAAAGTCCCAGCTTTAAGTTTTTCTGCAAATTGTTCAAACAGCTGATTCACAGGAGGACCTACCTGCGAAGCGATTTGCTCTGCAGCCCGCGCTAAAGGGGTTTGGCCATACATAATTTCAGCTTCAAGAGACTGGAGAGCAAACCTCAGCTGCCGAATTTGTTTAGGCCGGTCGCTATATCGTTTTGCAAACTCAAAGCCTCCCCATGTCGTGGCCGCGACAATGAAAATAGCGCCAATGAGCTTTAACATACGTCTACTCCCCGCCTCCATTTCATCTCTTGTCCGTCTTGGTCGTACATCCTCCCAATCGTGCCTGGGCCATTGTTTCGATTTAATTCAACATATCGTTCAAACACACGAAACTCCCATAAAGGCTTAAATGAAGGGCGTTTATATACATCTTCAAGTGAATATCCATGCGCTGAGACGATGATGTTGACACCGGCATGAATCGCTTCTAAAAGTGCCTGTACATCCTCGCTTTTTCCAATTTCATCGACAATCATGACCTCTGGGCTCATAGACCGAATCATCATCATCAGCCCTTCAGCCTTTGGACACGCATCGAGTACATCAATTCGGTGACCAAAATGATGCTGCGGCACCCCTCTTATACATCCGGCGATTTCAGAGCGCTCATCAATAATGCCTGTTTTTCTAGGAGGAATGGCGTTTGTTCCTGTACTAGCAAGACGTGCTATATCCCGCAGCAATGTGGTTTTCCCTGTTTGCGGGGGACCGATGATGAGTGTATTGTGCCAGTGCTCTTCATATAAATAAGGAAGAAAGGGAAGCGCTATCCCGATTTTTTCTTTGGCAACGCGGATATTAAACGAAGAAATATCTCTTAACCCTTTGACGAATCCGTTTTCAACGATCACCTTTCCCGCAAGTCCTACACGGTGCCCGCCAAATATCGTGATATAGCCCTGTTTTAGCTCTTCCTCAAGTGTGTACATGCTGTAATTACTCAATCTGCCTAATAGCTGAGACGCATCTTCACCTGTTGTGTGATAAGAAAGAAAACGCGGTTTTCCTCCTTGCATCAATTCGATAGGGCGATCCGTGCGAATGCGGATTTCTTCTATTTGCGCCCATTCTTCTTCTTTTAGCAGCCTGAGTTCTTGTCCAATTGAGTGCGGGAGAATATCCAACAAACTCCGCAACGAATTCCCCTCCTTTTTTTCTTCTCTAAAATGTATGATGTGAGCCGTTAATTATGCCAAGCCGTTTCACTTATAGATCCCAACAAGAATAAACACGACACCAATGAAAATAAACACGAGCTTGGCATAGGATAGCTGCCCTGCAATTTGATAGATTCCAATCGTCATCGTGATAATAAAAATGAGCGGTCCGATGATCGCCAATATACTATTGATGACTACCGCTTTCCGTACATCATTTGTGACTAAAATGAGAATGGCGGCCGTCAGTTCGATGGCGGCAGATAAGAACCTCATCCCTGCCATTGCAGCGACTGACGGGTGTATACCCGGAAGAAATTGTTTCATATAGAACCTCCAGCTTTTTTTAAACTATATGCTTCACTAGCTGGAAGTAGTCTTGTTTTTCAGAAAGGAAGAGAGATAAATGAGAGAATCGAGAGAAGGCCTGCCTTGTGGAGTCATTTTTCCAATAAAAAAAGACTGTAAACACAGGGTTTACAGTCTTTTTACCGTTCATTACGCTCTTGAGACGTATGAACCGTCTGATGTATTAATCACTAGTTTATCTCCTTGGTTCACAAAGAAAGGAACGTTGACGATTAAACCAGTTTCAGTTTTTGCAGGTTTTGACCCGCCTGATGTTGTATCACCTTTAATACCAGGCTCTGTTTCTACTACTTCTAGTTCTACCGTGTTTGGTAGTTCGACACCAAGTGTTTCAGCACCGTACATCACGATTTGAACAGACATATTTTCAAGCAAATATTTCAGCTCATCTTTAATTTGTGCTTCACTTAGTTCAAGCTGCTCATAAGAGCTTGTATCCATAAAGACATGCTGATCGCCATTTGCATACAAGTATTGCATTGTTTTTGTTTCAATTTGAGCTTTCGCTACTTTTTCGCCTGCACGGAATGTTTTTTCTTGAATGGCACCAGTACGCAGGTTACGCAGTTTCGAACGAACAAACGCTGCGCCTTTCCCTGGTTTTACGTGTTGGAAATCCACTACACGCCAAATACTGCCGTCCACTTCAATTGTCAGGCCTGTACGAAAATCGTTTACTGAAATCATTTTGTCATCCTCCTACATTTCACCATCATAATATGATAAGTTCTTTCGGTGAGTGGGTCAATCGTTTATTGCCGTCAGCTGTCAGGACAATATCATCCTCAATTCTCACGCCGCCGACATCTGGCAAGTAAATTCCCGGCTCAACTGTGACGACCATTCCCTCTTCTAGGACGACCTCTGATCGTGAGGAAAGGCCTGGCGCTTCATGTACTTCCATACCTAGTCCGTGGCCAGTTGAATGCCCGAAGTATTGACCATAGCCATACTTTTCAATGATGTCACGTGTGATGCGATCAGCTTCTTTTCCTGTTAAGCCTGGCTTGATTCTATCCACACCAGCGTTTTCTGCTTCTAATACGATATGATAAATTTCCTTTAGTTTGTCGCTTGGTGTTCCAACGGCAACCGTTCTTGTCATATCAGAACAATAGCCTTTATAGTAAGCACCGAAATCTAGTGTTACTAAATCACCAGATTCAATCACCTTTTCACTCGCTCTTCCGTGGGGCAGGCTTGAACGAACACCTGAGGCGACAATCATATCGAATGAAGATCCTTCAGCACCTTCTTTTCTCATGAAAAATTCAAGCTCGTTCATGACAGCAATCTCCGTCAGGCCCGGCTTGATGTAAGTGAGAATATGATCAAAGGCGTGATCTGCAATCTTCGCAGCTTCCTCTAATATCTTAATCTCTTCACTAGACTTAATCAAGCGCAACTTTTCAACTGATTCTGAGACTGGAACAAGCTCTATATCACCTGCTTTGGCTACGTACTGCTGATACGCAGCAAATGTCATATGGTTTTGTTCGAACCCAAGACGTTTCACCCCAAATTCCTTGGCCGTTTCGGCAGCGGTTTCCACAATGTTTCCTTTATGTTCAATGATGTCATAGCCTTTGACTTGGTCCTTTGCTTGCTCTGTATACCGGAAGTCTGTGATAAAAGCTGCCCGGTCCTTTGAAACGACTGCAAGACCGGCTGATCCAGTAAAGCTGGTCATGTACTGTAAATTAAAGCTGCTTGTAATGACTAGGCCATCGATCTCTAATTCGCTTAAAAGTGTTCTTAGTTTTTCAAGTTTCATGATCCTGCTCCCTCTTCACTGACTAAATAACGAATCGCCAATTTATATCCTTCGAATCCAAGTCCAACGATTTGCCCTTGGCATACTGGAGCAAGTACAGAATGATGGCGGAATTCCTCTCTCTTATGAACATTTGAAATATGTACTTCAATGACAGGTAAAGAAATACTTGCAATAGCATCTCTCAGTGCATAGCTGTAATGTGTAAAAGCACCAGGGTTAAACACAACACCATCGTACTGATCTTCTGCTTCGTGGAACGCATCAATCAAATCCCCTTCGTGATTCGATTGGAAAAACGTTAATTGGATATTTGCTCGTTCTGCAAACTGGAACAAATCCGTTTCTAAATCTGTCAGCGTCTTACTTCCATAAATAGCAGGCTCTCTTTTGCCAAGCCTATTTAAGTTAGGCCCATTTAACACTAGAAAATGCGGCATATGACCACTCCTTCACTCTAATTCAATCTATATTGATATCTGTTTCTTTTTTCTTAGAAACCTTTCGTTTCCAAAAATATTTTATCATATGAATGGTTGATTTACACTTTATTCTGTCTTTTTCCCGAGTGCCCTCGCAAGCTTCTGACTCGTTAATTCATTATATTCAAACGAAATGCTGTACCCGACAAACATGCCATATAAAATATATAGGCAAAATGTCGTGACGATGGTGCTTTGCTGCAAATCTTGTACTTGCTTTACATCTGGGAAAATGGGATTAAATACGTAAAAAACGAGCAGCCATAAAAGCGCGCCATATATGAGTCCCATCCAAAAGCCTTTGATTCTTTTTAAAAGCCCATAATAAATAAAGGCCGCTCCAATAGATAAAATCCCTAACAGCACAATACTAATAAAAGTGCCAAGTCCTCCCTTTTTCCATTCTCCAAGCACAAATGGCTGAAGCAGCATATTAGGACTCACCTCTGAAAAATGAAACACATGGGTCAAAAACCCGATAAAGCCCCAAAGAACACCACCGACAAAGCCAGCAGCAGCTGCTCTTGCCACGAGTGATGATGTTTGCACGGACTGATTTTTTTCCTCTTGGTTTTTCTTTTCATCACGTTTCAATTGTGAACACCTCCAGCAAGTAGTATGTCCAAAATGTCATGAAAAAAAAGGATTTCCATGCGTGAGTGTAAAATTTTTATAACAGGGTATACTGGCTAAAAAGAGGTAGATAGAATTCTAGTAGATAATCGACCTGTGCGCTAGTGATTTCCCCTCATTTCCTGTACAATAAAGGTATAAGGAAATGCATGTAAATTACAGGAAACAGGCAGGTTGATGAAATATGTCCAATCAAACAAAACCCCCAGCATATGGAGGGCAGGCAGTTGTCGAAGGTGTCATGTTCGGAGGCAAAAAGAACTATGTGACAGCGATTCGGCGAAAGGACCAGTCCATTGAATTTTTGAAGCTTCCCCGGACCTCCAATAAACGAACCGCCTTTCTCAAGAAAATCCCCTTTGTCAGGGGTGTTGCTGCACTTGTTGAAGCAAGCGCAAACGGCAGTAAGCACTTAAATTTCTCCAGTGAGCGATATGACTTAGATCCTTCTGAAGATCATACTCTTGAAAAAGAACAAAAAGGCTCGAAATTATCCATGATTTTCGGCATTGCTGTGATCGGAGTTCTCTCTCTTCTCTTTAGTAAATTTGTTTTCACCCTAGTACCTGTCTTTTTAGCAGAGCTTGTGCGTCCCATCTTTTCAGGGAATTTTGCACAAATCGCAGTTGAAACATTCTTCAAATTAGTCCTTTTATTGGGCTATATTTACTTTATTTCCATGACCCCTTTAATTAAAAGAGTATTTCAATATCATGGGGCAGAACATAAAGTCATAAACTGCTATGAACAGAACCTTGACATCACAGTGGAAAATGTCCAAAAGCAATCCCGTCTGCATTATCGATGTGGCAGCAGCTTTATTTTATTCACTGTTATTGTCGGAATGTTCGTCTATTTACTCGTACCGACAGATCCTTTATGGGTGAGAGTTCTGAATCGCTTGGCGCTCATTCCGGTTGTTCTGGGCATTTCATTTGAAGTGCTTCAGCTCACGAACAAACTACGAGAAGTGCCTGTGCTTAAAGTGCTTGGCTATCCTGGCCTTTGGCTGCAATTGCTCACAACAAAAGAACCTTCTGACGATCAAGTCGAAGTAGCCATTGCAAGTTTTAATGAACTTCTTCGTTTAGAGGAAGCGTCTGAGAAACAAGCGTCAGATTCTGCTCATCAAGTGATCTAACTTATAAATCCGGTAAATTCCTTCGGAGGTGGACAGTTATGAATCGCCGAGTACATCCTGCTTTTACCATTATTTTCGCTTTAGGTGTTTTGGGATTTGTGTATTTACTCACAACGAACCCAGGCAGACTTTTTACAATGCTGCTATCCGTTGTGATCATTGGAGCGGCCCTATTTTTCCTATTTAGATGGCTGATGAATCGAAGAACTGGAACAGAAGGTAATCTTTATCGTAAAGCAGTCAAACAATCAAAACGTCGCTACCAGCAGCCTAAACCAAAAACGAAAAGCCAAATGAAAAATCGGGTCACTCATTTGCGAAGCGTGCCGACTGACCACAAGTCTAAGCCCGTCCTTCTCAAAAAGAAAAGCCAAACACATTTGACTGTGATTGAAGGCAAGAAAAACAAAAAAAAGAATCGCGCCTTATTTTAAAATGTCCAGCTTTTTAAAAATTGCTCGGCCTTCTGTCTGCCTAGATCGACGAGCGCCTTTTTCTTTTCTGTCATGAGATGAAAATCGGTGGCAATGACGTGTTCTACAGGAATAAAAATAATATGACGTTCGTGTTTTGTGGCGATATGTCTTTCGTCATGAGCACCACGCATCGTTTCAAAAAGAGCGCCAAACAGTTCAAACGCATTGCGGATGGAGTGTTGAGGGCGTTCTTTTTCGTTTGGGGTTAATGTCACACCGACGAATGGTCTTTTTTTCTCTTCAGCAAACAACCAAATTGGAAAATTGCTAAGCACTCCCCCATCTACAATGGTACAAATGCCTTTTGAAGACCTCAGTTTGACAGGTTCGAAAAAATACGGCAGGCTGCAGCTCATTCGAATGGCCCTCGCAACGGAAAATCGCTCTGGATTTAAGCCATATGAAGGAAGGTCATCTGGCAGCACAAGGATTTTCCCATTGGTTAAATCGGACGCAACGATTTTGAGCGAATCCTTTTTGAGGTCTCCAAACACGGTGACCCCTTTTCGTTTTAACACATCTGTCAGCCATTTTTCCAGCCGGTCTCCTTTATAAAGACCGAGACGCCAGTAAATGGAGACCCATCTGAGCATTTTAAACGGGATGAATTGACATCTCCTGTCAAGCAATTGGTGCTCATCCATTTCATCTAAAAGCGCCCGAATTTCCTGACTTGTAAAACCTGCTGCGATAAGTGAAGCAATAATTGCTCCAGCACTTGTACCAGCAAGGCGGACAAATTGAAAGCCTCTTGCTTCAAGCGCTTCGTAGGCACCTGCAAGCGCTGCCCCCTTAATGCCTCCACCTGAGAACACACCATCTATTTTCATCAAGGAGCCCCCTTTGATTTCACGCTATTAATAGTGTAGGAGCATTTGCTTTCAATTAGAACTTTAATCAAAAAGGACACCCATGCTAGGGTGTCCTTTTTGATTAAGATTCTTGATTTGTTTGTTCGTTTTTCTTTTGAATCGCTTTCAGCTGAACAGATCGCTCATCGTTTTCTTCAAAAAATTGAACGAGATCGCCGATGCGGTCAATGCTGTTCCAGCTGAGATGATGTTCAATACCTTCTACATCATCATAAATTTTCTCTTCATCTACACCAATGATTCTTAAAAATTGCTCTAGCAGTTCATGTCTGTATACGAGACGTTTTCCAATTTTTTTGCCTTTCGGGGTTAAAATTAGACCACGATACTTCTCATAAATGAGGTATTCATCTTTATCTAGCTTCTGAACCATTTTTGTTACAGAGGAGGGATGGACAGCGAGTGCTTCTGCAATATCAGAGACTCTGGCATATCCTTTTTCTTCTATCAGCATATATATTTGTTCAATGTAATCTTCCATACTAGGTGTAGTCATAAAACCCCTCCATAATGCACCTTTACTTAATAATCATCCCAATTCTACACCATCGCTCATTAAAAAACAAGGAGTGTCCCTCGTCTTAACGCTTGTAATTCCAATCATCTGAGGCATATTTCGTTTTGGCGAGATGATGGACAAACGCTAATTCTTCATCTGTCAGTTCATAAGGTACAAGCTCGATATTCAATCCTTTTTCAAACCCTCTTTTAAACGCAGCACGTGCATCATCAATTGTACATGTTCGGTCTGATATTTCATTGATGGCGACCGCTTTGTTTTTAAAGCTTCGCTGCATCCGCTCTCTTACCCGGTCGTTTGGATAAAGGAACAAATCGAACAATTTGTCCTCATCCAGGTCAATTAAAATAGAGCCATGCTGGAGGATGACACCTTTTTGTCTCGTCTGAGCACTGCCTGCTACCTTTCTGCCTTCAACAACAAGCTCGTACCACGAAGGGGCATCAAAGCATACAGATGATCTTGGATTTTTTAAACTCTCCTTTTCTTTATCTGTACGTGGAATGGCGAAATATGCATCAAGTCCCAGCTCTTTAAAGCCCTCTAAAATACCTTCTGAAATGACGCGGTACGCTTCTGTCACCGTTGCTGGCATTTCTGGATGTTCCTCTGACACAATCACGCTGTAGGTCAGCTCCTGATCATGAAGTACCCCCCGACCTCCGGTTGGTCTGCGGACAAATCCAAGACCATAGCGCTTGACGGCTTCTAGGTTGATTTCTTTTTCAACGTTCTGAAAGTACCCAACAGACAATGTTGCTGGATTCCATCCATAAAAGCGGATGACAGGCGGGATGAGCTTCTCGCTATGCCAATAAAGCAAGGCTTCGTCCATTGCCATGTTAAAGGCAGGGTCTTGGTTTCCTGAATCAATGAAACACCATTTCTCTTTTTGCATATAAAAATCCCTTCTCTTTTACGTAGTCAATGTTAGATGATGGTGGTGACCACCGGTTTTCTCTCTTCATCAGTCTATCAAATAGGGAAGGAATTGAAAATAATTCTTCCCATTTATGATGACAAGTTTCTTTTGCTTTACTATAATAGTATTTGTCTAAAACGTACCATCAGACAGGCTACTGTGCTGATGTTCAAGAAGGAGTCGAGTTGTATTGTCAATATTCAACTATATCGTCCTCTCACTTTGTGGACTTTTCGTTCTTTATTCCATCGGCAGCTACATTTATCAGCAGCGCATTATGAAAACGCTGACGGAAGCAGAATTTATTAAAGGTTACCGCAAAGCCCAACTCATTGATGTGAGAGAGCCAAATGAGTTTGAAGGCGGACATATTTTAGGGGCAAGAAATATCCCTCTTTCCCAATTAAAACAGCGCAAAAATGAAATACGTCCTGATAAGCCTGTTTATCTCTATTGCCAAAATAACTTTAGAAGCGGAAAAGCAGCCCAAACTTTACGGAAAAACGGCTGCCGTGAGATTTATAATTTAAAAGGCGGCTTTAAAAAATGGGGCGGCCGGATCAAAACGAAGAACTAACAAAAAAGACTCTGGGAGCATCATTCCCCCTGAGTCTTTTTTCTTTATTTTCTTTCAAAAACGAGAACTGGGTTCCGAGCGGCCTTTGTTTCGTCCATTCGTTTCACAACCGTTGTATGCGGCGCTTCCTGTACCACTTCAGGATTCTCTTCTGCTTCTTTGGCAATTTGAATCATTGCTTCAATGAATGCATCAAGCGTTTCTTTTGATTCTGTTTCAGTCGGTTCAATCATGATACATTCCTCTACATTAAGCGGGAAGTAGATTGTTGGCGGATGGTAGCCAAAATCAAGTAATCGTTTGGCAATATCCAGTGTCCGCACACCTAATTTTTTCTGACGTCTACCTGAAAGGACAAATTCATGCTTACAGTGACGATCAAACGGCAAATCGTAATGAGCACTTAAGCGGCGCATCATATAGTTCGCATTTAACACCGCATTATCAGTTACAGCCTTTAAGCCGTCTGGTCCCATAGAGCGGATATACGCATATGCTCTGACGTTAATGCCAAAGTTTCCGTAAAATGGCTTCACGCGTCCAATTGATTCTGGACGATCATCATCAAAGTAATAACGCCCTTCCTTCTTCACAAGCACCGGCTTTGGCAAGTAAGGAATCAAATCCTTTTTCACACCTACAGGACCTGAACCAGGACCTCCGCCTCCGTGTGGGCCTGTAAAGGTTTTATGAAGGTTCAAGTGAACGACATCAAACCCCATATCCCCCGGTCTTGCTCTGCTTAAAACGGCATTCAAGTTGGCTCCATCATAATAAAGTTTACCGCCAGCTCCGTGAACGATTTCCGCCATTTCTAAAATATTTTCTTCAAATAAGCCGAGTGTATTCGGGTTTGTGAGCATTAAAGCAGCTGTTTCTTCATTAACAACACGGCGTAAATCCTCTAAATCAACAAGCCCGTTTTCATCAGACGCAACGGTAATGGTTTCAAATCCAGCCACTGTCGCAGATGCCGGATTCGTTCCATGCGCAGAATCAGGCACGATGACTTTCGTACGCTTATGATCTCCTTTTGCTTCATGGTACGCACGGATCATCATAAGTCCCGTCCATTCGCCATGTGCTCCTGCCGCAGGCTGTAGTGTCACAGCGTCCATTCCCGTAATTTCTTCAAGATGATCACCTAGGTCATGTAGCAATTCTAATGCTCCCTGCACTGTGTCTGCATCCTGTAGTGGATGGACTTGTGAGAAACCTGCAAGGCGTGCGACCTTTTCATTAATCTTCGGATTATATTTCATCGTACAAGAGCCAAGAGGATAAAATCCGGAATCGACCCCATGATTGCGTCTTGATAGTGCGGTATAATGACGCATAATATCAAGCTCAGAAACTTCAGGA
The DNA here is from genome assembly GCA_030159235.1 of Bacillus safensis. Taxonomy (GTDB): domain Bacteria; phylum Bacillota; class Bacilli; order Bacillales; family Bacillaceae; genus Bacillus; species Bacillus safensis_B. The sequence goes on from BSBG01000002.1 coordinate 93,369, forward strand.
AGTTCAGCATCCTCATGACGGATGTAAGTCTCATCAAATAAAGACGGGATCTCCTGTTCAGGTACATCTAAATCAGGCAGACTGTACCCAATTCTTCCTTCTTTGGATAATTCAAAAATAAGCGGCTGATCTTGTTTATTCATGGCGATCCCCCAATTCCTTGATAAACCTATCAATTTCTTCCTTTGTTCTTAGCTCTGTCACGGCTACAAGCATGTGCTGCTGAAGCTCTGGGTAGTCCAGCCCTAAGTCGTAGCCACCGATGATTCCTTTTTCAAGCAATCGTTTATTGGCTTCTTTCACAGGCTCCTGTAACTTGATCACAAATTCATTAAAATGAGCCCCTTCTACATCCGCCTTCAGTCCATATTTTTCTGCCTGCGTCTTGGCATAGTGGGCTTTTTGCACGTTTTGATAGGCGATCTCTTTGATGCCTGCTTTTCCAAGTGCCGTCATGGCAACAGAAGCGGCTAACGCATTCAATGCTTGGTTTGAGCAAATATTTGACGTCGCTTTATCTCTTCGAATATGCTGCTCACGCGCTTGAAGGGTCAGCACAAATCCACGAACGCCATTTTCGTCTTCTGTCTGCCCGACTAAACGACCTGGCACTTTTCTCATCAATTTTTTCGTCACAGCAAAATACCCGCAATGAGGTCCGCCAAATGCAGCCGGGATGCCAAACGGCTGTGCATCACCAACAACAATGTCTGCTCCAAGTTTTCCAGGCGGCGTCAGTAGTCCGAGTGCAAGCGGATTACTAGAAACAATGAACAGGCTTTTTCCTTTATGCGCAATGGGTTCAATGTTTTTTAACGGCTCGACTACACCAAAAAAGTTTGGATATTGCACAAGAACTGCTGCTGTATCATCGCAGACAGCCTTTTCCAATGCAGCTAGATCTGTCTGCCCTTTTTTCGCAGGTACTTCAACAACTTCAATGTGCTGTCCTTTGGCGTATGTTTTCAGCACTGCTCTTGATTCGGGGTGAACCGTTTCAGAAACAACCACTTTTTTCTTCTTTGTGTGTCCCGCAGCCAGCATCGCCGCTTCAGCAAGTGCAGTCCCGCCATCATACATCGAGGAGTTGGCAAGATCCATACCAGTCAGCTCAGCAATCATTGTTTGAAATTCAAAGATGGCTTGCAGTTCACCTTGCGAAATCTCGGGCTGATAAGGTGTATACGCTGTATAAAATTCAGAGCGCGAGATGACATGATCGACAATGACAGGCTGATAATGATCATATACACCTGCACCAAGAAACGATGCATAGGAAACTGTATCCTTATTCTTTGCAGCTAATCGGGATAATTCTCTTAGAAGCTCTGTTTCCGATGCGGCTTCTTTGATGTTGTATGCTCCTTTGAATCTGACCTTCTCTGGGATATCTGAAAAAAGCTCATCAATCGACTGAACGCCGATGACATCCAGCATATCTTTTTGATCTTGCTCTGTTTGCGGCAAATACCTATGCTTCATCCTCTATTCCCCCTCGTTATTTGGCTCTTTTATAAAATGGTGTTGCGACGATTTTGGCTTTTAGACGTTTTTTGCGAACTTGTACTTCCACCTCTGCCCCAAGCTGCGCCTCTGATGTGTCAATCAAAGCAAGCCCGATATTTTTCTTTAATGTTGGGGATTGTGTGCCTGTTGTGACAATTCCCACCTGCTTTTCTCCTGCAAAGACTGGGTAGTCAGTACGCGGAATCCCTTTATCAATCATTTCAATGCCGACAAGCTTCCGCTTCGATCCCGCTTCTTTTTGTTTTTGGAGGGCAGCTTTTCCGATAAAATCAGCCTCTTTATCCGTTTTGACAGCAAAACCAATTCCGCCTTCTAATGGGGATATCTCCTTTGTCAGCTCCTGGCCATAAAGCGGAAGTCTTGCTTCAAATCTCAAGGTATCACGTGCACCGAGTCCGCACGGTATTAATCCTTTTGGCTGCCCTGCTTCTAGTAAAGCTGACCAAAGATGGACAGCGTCTTCTGACCGGCAGTAGATTTCAAAGCCGTCTTCTCCTGTGTAGCCTGTTCTAGAAACAAGCACTTCTTTATTCGCGACCTCAGCTTTTGATAAAAATGTAAATGCCTTAAGCGATGTCACCTCTTCATCTGCCACCTCTTTGATGATGTCAGCAGCTAGAGGTCCTTGAAGCGCTAGCAAGGCGGTTTGATCAGACATATTTTTGATCAATACGTCATCCTCACCTTGATGCTTAAAGAGCCAATCCACGTCTTTTTCAATATTTGATGCATTGATGACAAGCAGATAGTCATTCTTTTCTTTTTGGTAGACGAGCAGGTCATCTACCGTTCCGCCATCTTCATAACACATGGCTGTATATAGTGCCTTACCGTCTGTCAGCTTAGACACATCATTGGTTAATAACCTTTGTAAAAAAGGAAGGGCATCTTGACCTTTGACTTCCACCTCACCCATGTGAGACACATCAAAAAGTCCTGCTTTTGTTCGAACAGCTTCATGTTCTTCTTTAATGGAAGAAAATTGGACAGGTAATTCCCAGCCCCCGAAGTCAATGGTTTTTGCGCCAAACGTTTCATACGCATGAAAAAGCGGTGTTCGTTTCAACATCAATCGTTTCCCCCTTTTTTCTTACAGTACAGATGACAAGCTGAATTTTCAGAAAAAAATCACAGCAAAAAAGGACAGAGCGCTCCCTTTTATCAAAAAGAAGTCTCTGTCCTTGCACCTGAAAGTTTACAGCACAACATCATTGTGCGTTTTCCCCTTTGGTGGTTTGCTAAAAACCGATGCGCAAACACTCTCCAGAGTTGCGTCCGGTAAGAGTACTTTTGCCTGAGAGATTCACTGATTCCATTCAGCTTGCTCCTTCGGCGCCTGCCAGTGCAAAATAACCGCCAAGTCTCTCCCCATACCATCATCCGCTCATATTTTTCACATTTATTGGACATACTATCAAAATGGGTGACTTATTTTCTAGATCACTTACCAACATCCTACCATTAGAAACGGATGAAGAGCAACAGAAAAATCATTAACATTTTCAAAATAACCTTTCGATATCGTTCGCTTTTATTCAAATATATAGTCTTTTAAATGCCTCTAAAAAAATGAAGCGTTTAAAAACAGAACAATTTTATCAGAACCCTACTAGAAAGGCAGGCGGTCACATTGAATATTCAAACGATTTTTGATCAGGAATGGGCAAGTGAATTTCAGCAGCGGCTTTCAGCAGACGGCCCCTGGGCGAACTGGGATATGTATCGTTTAGCGGCGCAGGTTCAAAACATCACAGCCATTGATTCATTCGAGGGGCTGCAAGCTCCCGCGCACCTGCCTGCATTCACGCCTTTAAAACACCAGCTTGAAGTAGCCAAAAGAGTCGTAGAAGAGATGAATGGGAAAGCCATTCTAGCAGATGAAGTGGGACTTGGAAAAACCGTAGAAGCAGGACTCATTATCAAAGAATACATGATTCGTGGACTTGCCAAAAAGATTCTCATTCTCGTCCCTGCCTCCCTTGTGTCTCAATGGGTTCAGGAGCTGCGGACGAAATTTTACATTGATGCTGTTGAACAAAAAAAGAGCTATGTGTGGGAGCAATGTGACGTTGTGGTTTCCTCCATTGATACAGCCAAAAGACAGCCGCATCGAGACACGATTTTATCGATTGCCTACGATATAGTCATTATCGATGAAGCACACAAACTGAAAAACAATAAAACGAAAAACTATGAATTTGTAAGAAACCTGAATAAGAAGTTCTGCCTGCTGCTGACAGCGACACCTATTCAAAACCGAATCGGAGAAATATTTAATCTCGTTTCCCTTTTAAAGCCAGGCCACCTAGGAAATGAACATCAATTTAAAGATGTCTTTGCCAAAAAGGACTTGCAGCTTGAAGACCATGACCGATTAAAACAGCTAGTCAATAAAGTCATGATTCGTAACCGAAGAGAAGACACAGGCATCGAGTGGACAAAACGGCATGTCAAAACGATTTCCATTAATTTCTCTCCGACAGAACAAGCTTTGTATGATGAAATCTGCAAGCTGAAAGAAAATCCGTCTTATACAAAGCACATGTTTTCCATTATGACCTTAGAACGAGAATGCTGTTCCAGCCGAGAGGCGGTGTATATGACGATTAAAAAAATGCAGGAAGAAGAAAAACATATCCTGGGATCTTCTGCTATAGCGCAAATTATGGAGAAAATCAACCAAGTGGAGCAAAACTCCAAAGCGCTTGAAGTGGTTAAGCTTATTCAGCAGTTAAATGAAAAGGTCATTATTTTCACCGAATACCGCGCGACACAAATTTATTTACAATGGTTTCTTCAGCAAAATGGCATCAGCTCCGTTCCTTTTCGGGGCGGCTTTAAGCGGGGCAAAAAAGATTGGATGAAAGATTTATTTAGAGAACGTGCGCAAGTGCTAATTGCGACAGAAGCTGGCGGCGAAGGAATCAACCTTCAGTTTTGCAACCAAATCATCAACTACGATCTTCCTTGGAACCCGATGCGTTTAGAACAGAGAATTGGACGTATCCACCGTCTTGGCCAAGAGCGAGATGTCCACATTTACAATATGGCAACGAACAGCACCGTTGAGGAGCATATTTTAAAGCTTTTATATGAAAAAATTCAGCTGTTTGAAAACGTCATAGGCGATTTAGATGATATTTTAACAAAGATTGATATAAAAGATGCCGAAACAGAATTGCATCAGATTCTCTTCCAGCATGAATCGGATGGAGATATGAAAAAGAAATTAACCCAATTTGCTTCATATTTAACAGAAGCACAAACACCACTTTTAGAAAAAAGACAGCAAGGCTCATAAAGGAGAGTTGATCAATGGAGCAGCGTGACATTCACACCTTTCTTCTCCGTTTCTTTCAGGCGAATCAATGCAGCATATTAGAAGAAAGTGCAGGACATATGACCGTCCAGCTGACAATTGAAATGGATAAATTGATTATGAACCGCCCTTTTTACTGGCACTGGCTTGAAAAAACTGGCGGCATCCCTGAACCACGGCAATTGACTTTCATCACAGATCAAAAAAAAGCTGGTAATACAGTTGAGGGTGAATTCATTCACTTCGGCTCCCCTCGATTGTTTCAAATATTTGAGGCTGTCAAACAACAGGGCCGTTTTATCCGCCTTTATGAACGAGTCAGCCCGCTCACGAATAACCAGATCGCACTTGAGCCGTGGCTTGGTCTCAATGTGACAATTTCTTACCTTGCAGATCGGAAAAAGGATAAGCTATTATCACTAGGCCTTCATCTCATACGCGGAGAAGTCATTGAACAATTTCAAGAAAAGTTAGAAACTCGTGAGCTGTCATCTCACATTCCCGATTATTGCTTTACGATGAGTACAATGATTAAACCTGAAAGCGGAATTAAACGACTCTATAGCCTAATGGAACGTTATGCCTATGAGGAGCCGAACGATTGGGCAGTGAGAGCTGTTCAAAAATGGAAGGAAGACTCCGAACTTTTAAACCAATTTTATGAAGGGACTTCAGACACATCTGTAGAATATGAAATAGAAAGACAAGCACTCAAAACTTTATACGAGCCAAAAATCAGTCTTACGATTGAAAATGGGGGTCTTTTTTACTTACAGCAAAAAAGAGGAGGTTGACTCATGGTCCCCCTCCCTTTTATGTGACATACAATTTTCGATCAGTCTAAAGCACAGTTTGTCTGTTTGTATTGGGCGGAAACATGACGCAAGCAAACTATGAGGTCTTACCACCTTTGTCTTTCCATTTCATGCGTTAAGTGCCTGAAATACATCATTCAGTATTTTAGGAGGGTATTTGTATGGAAAAGAAAACGAACAAATTAGACAGTGAATGGGTTCAATTATTAAACAAAGCTCGCAATGCAGGTCTAACAGTCGAAGAAGTCCGTCATTTCCTCAAATCAAATGAAAAGTCCTCTGAGTCTCCCCCTCTGGTAAGAAGTCATTCTATCAAACCTTTCTGAATGTGCTATAATATCGAAAGGAAGGTGATGACATTGATTGGCCAGCGTATTAAACAATACCGCAATGAAAAAGGCTACTCACTATCAGAACTGGCCGAAAAGGCTGGGGTAGCGAAGTCTTATTTAAGCTCAATAGAAAGAAACTTGCAAACAAACCCCTCCATTCAATTTCTTGAAAAAGTCTCCGCTGTTCTGGACGTCTCGGTTCATACACTTTTAAACGAGAAAGATGAAACCGAATACGATGGTCAATTAGATAGTGAATGGGAAAAACTAGTTCGAGATGCAATGACATCAGGGGTTTCGAAAAAGCAATTTCGTGAATTTTTAGATTATCAAATCTGGAAAAAAAAGCAAGAAGAGGAGTAAAGCGCACGTTTTAGCGCATACTCCTCCAATTGCTATGCAGACCTTGATATCAGTCTAAAGACTGCCTTTATTTTTTATCTTCGCTGTGTGCTTTTTCGTTTTCTTTCACGTAGCCTTTTTCATCCGTATGCTTATTTGGATTGATCGTTAAACCATTCCACTGAGTCGCTTCGAAGGAAAGATCAATTTGAATCGCATCGCCTTGGTATTTATTTTGGATATAGTGACCAGCTTTATCCTTCGTCTGGTCGTTGACAAATTCAATGATCATTTCCATTTTATCGTAATCAAACGGATTCTTTGGAATGCCGTCATACTCTGGAGCCACTGTTCCATCAACAGTTGCTACATTAATTTTTCCACTTTCATGTAAAAACTTCTCATCGACGGCATGACGAAGCTTTTCAAATGCGGTCTGATCCTGTTTTGACGTTAATTGATGCAAGTCAAGCAGGTTTGCATCGTCTAAAATAATATTTTTCGGATAACCATTTCCACCTTCGGCTCCAACCGTAAGAACACTCACCTGAAACTGACTGAGGAATTCTTCAGCTGTATTATTATCGCCATTCTTCGCGGAAGCTCCATCTGTAAACTGGCTATAATCAAGACTCATCAGCACTTGATTTATCGCAAGTGACCCCTTATTTTCAAAATGAAATTCTTTCTTGATTCGATCACCAGGTTTTAAGTTCGCAAGGTTGATGGCGCCGGAGTTCTCTTTAGCAGATAAATCCAGCTCTCCTGTCGAGTAGACCGCGTTTGCCTTTTCAATATCATTAAACGCCGCCCATGTTCCCCCACCAATTAATGCAAGACCTAAAGCCCCTGATAATACTCCTAAACGAATTGATTTCTTCATTGCCATGAATTAAACCCCCTAATAAATTGTTTTATTGAAACCTGATTAGGTTACAAACGAGAATTTAAGCTTGTTCCTCTGACATATGTAAATCAGCCGTGTGTCTACGATGTTTCGCTGCGCCCATAAAATGAATGGTTGAATAAACAAGCAGCATCACACCTGGTATAATGAGGAGCAAAGCAGTTCCAGCTGAGGTCCCTGCATACGTAAGAAGTTTTCCTGCATAAGGAATGTTCACTCCCATATATTGCGCAGTCACCTGATCCGCCTTTACCAGCGTACCGTCCTGATACATATTGTGGTCACCCTTTGTCTCAAAAGCTTTATTTGCTCCCTTTCCTTTTACCCCAACAATGCGGTGGGTCACAAAGGACTGTTCCTGCTTCGTTTGAAACGTGATAATATCCCCTTTTTTGAGCTTCTCAGGTGAGGCCACCTGCTTTACGACAATCAGTGATCCAGCCGAAAATTCTGGTTCCATCGAGCCAGATAATACTTCCTTCAATTGATAACCGAAAATCTGAGGATCTCCACCTGTTGTTCTCGATGACAATACGACAATAATACAAGCAATCATCATCGTGAACACCAACACGTAAAGAATACTTCCAGACACCTTCATCCATTTTTTCATCATCTTTCTCCCCTTCGCCTATCATTTTTTCATTCAAAGACAGCTTCGTTTAAGACGCTTTTTCTTGACACTTTGAGAGCTCCATCTGTTTAGACCAAAAGTAAGCCTCATCAGATGCGCCAAACCCTTTAGGATAATAGATTTTAAATGCATAGATTCCATTCGTTTTGGCTTTATCTGTCGTGACAGTCGTCGTTTCTTTAGACAAGAGGGACTGTATAGAACCTTTTTCAAGAATATGCCCATCTTGTAACGAATTCCGATCACTTTCTACTTTATGTAATTCCCATTTCCATTCAGAGTGCACGATAGGCTGTCCACTATTTTTTAGCGTCATACTCAGCCTTTGAGGTGCGCACACTGTTCCTTTGATCATCGTTTGATCAATGAGATCCAAATGACTTCGATCCCATTTTTTAGACTGACAATGCTGGTCTGTCTGTTCAAATTGAGTACATGTTCTCATGACAAAGTTTGTATGCTCGACATCGTTAAAAGAGGCATTCGTCGGTGTCGTAAGCAAAGACGTCAACATCAGACAAATAGCACAAAAGAGTACAAAGAGCGGCTGTTTCATTGATCCCTTCAACTCCTTGAACAGTTGTTCTTTAAAAAGAACGATTACATACAGTATAAGGAATTACCTATAAAACCCAAAACGTCAAATTAGTCCATTTTGTTCTTAAACAAGAACCATTACGAGAAAATTCTTCCATTTTCTCGTTCTTTCGCCATATTCAATATTTTTTTGTGTGACATTTGTACTTCAAAAAAACTTACATAAAAATGGAGGATTTGGTCAGAATAATAATAGGTGAGGTGATGTTAAGTGAAATATAGAACAATCATAATCATGCTCAGTTTACTGCTGGGTCCTATGATTCAAGACGTCAAACCTGTGGATGCGAGAGGTTTCACTGCTGCCGCAGATCAATGGGAGACTCGGGCAGTCAAAGAAGTAAAGAAAAGATACCCACTAGCACAAGTCTTATTTAAACAAAAAGTATGGGACAGGCACCGCGATAAAGAATCTGTGAAACAGTATCATATTACGTTAAAAGACCATACCAAGGAATTTGGGGTATTTGTCACTATTTCCTATAATTCTTACTCAAACAAGGTCAATAAAGTGATTGTTGTGGAGGAATACAGCTAAAGTGACATAAAAAAACCGCCTCTTGGCAGCTTTTCATATTGTTGACAAAGGGCTAAAATATCTTTATTTTAGCCCTTTGTCTTCTTTTGAAGTCTAGGAAGGACGAGTACTGGCGCGGAGCGAATTTGACATTCGTGAGCACCAGCACGCAGGACTGACAACGAATGCGAGGGTTTGTCTACACGCTGAAAAGCCGCCTCTTGGCGGCTGTTTACTTTCGTCGGTATCGCTGACGTTTCTTTAGCATCATGGAGAAACCAAACGGCAGAACCCCAAATAAGCGCTGTGAAAATGGCGGTTTCGTTTCCATTTTTTCTTGTTTGTGTTCCTTCCGTTCGTCACGTGGTGTATTCATATATTTAATGATTTCTTGTGTCATATATTTTACATAGTCATTTGTTTTCAAGCACATTCACCTCTTCTTCCTTCAATTGTTACCAGAAAGAGGGTGATTTTATACACCGGCTAATCCGGGTTTGCCCATTTCATGATTTCACCGGTCCCCCAATCCAGCATCAGTTCCCGCTCATCCGATAAACCAGCCTTTGTTTTCACACTCACTAAAATGAGAACAAGTTGTTTCTTTTGATCACATTTCATCTGCTTCAGTGTCACACGGCCTTCTTCAGTATCAATATGGGTCTTCTGCTTTTCACAAATACGTTTTAAAGTGCTGGCAGCTTCACTCACACCCACCCTAAAAAGCTGCTGTTTTTGATAAAAAGAAATCGTCAGCTCTGCACTTCTCAGCTCTTTTTGAAACCCCATCGTAATCGATCCTAGGATCAAGAGAAAAAATAGAATCGCAGCAAGCACATGTGGATAGATAAATCCTTCCTCTCTTTTCACGATTTAGGAACCACCCCTTTATATGTGAAAAAAACGGCTTCATACACCTTACCAGATCCATCTGTGACTTCAAGGATGGCTCTATGCTGACTCGTTCTCACGTGAAATTGTTTCACCTTTTGCAATAAAGGAAGATGCCCAGCTCGATCCGTTCGTTTTCGAAGCATCTCTTTGTATAGCTCAATCGTTACCACTCGCCCTTGATCGGAAAAATACTCTAACGCTTTTCCTCCTTTCACCGATTTAACAGCAGTTGCACGACTTAATTCTTCATCTAATTGTAGGACAGTCTGTTTCCACTCCATTTGTGAAAATCGATTGATATCTTCAAACGGACGGGCTTTCTCTGCTGCTGAAAAGAGCAGCAGACAGCCAAAAGAAAGAAACAGGAATAGCTTCAATTGCCACAAAGCTTGTACAAGGGTAAAAGCTTGTTCATCGTTCCACATGTCGAAAGCATATGGTCTGCCTTTTTTGCACTTTGTATGAGACACATCCCTTTTGATTACGCCAATTGAGTACATACGTGATCTCACCTCTCTCCTTTTTGACAGAAGATGTTGGTCCATCTATGAACGCTTCATTCATCTGTTCATGCAAGACCTGATAAGCTTCAAGCTTGGCTCTTATTTCCTTTTTCCCCATCATGAGTTTTTCATAGGCTGGCATGAGCACAAGGGCAGCAAAAAGAAAGAGATGACAAGCAAACAGCGTCTCAAACGTACTAAATCCTCTATTGTTTTTGAACATGGATTCGCCCGCTTCCTAAATAAATGGTGAGTTTATACGTTTGACTGCCAAATTGGACAATGAGAGAGCCGCCGCTACTTGGATGTCCGTTTACATTAAAATAGATTCCTTGCGGAAAAGTAGAAGCCTTGATGCTGCCCTTTTTATGCTGAGAAGAAGCGATGACTTCGCCACTCTTTTGATCTATTACCTGATAAGATACATGTGGCGGATGGATCTCGACATACACTCGTGTTTTTTTGATAAATGCAGTAGAAGCAGCCAATTGGAGATCTTGTTTCATCATGTTTACTTGTCTTTTGGCTTCAGCACTTTCTATGATATTGGGGATTTTTCCTCCTATGATCGACAATAGAATTGATAAAACAAGTAGAATCATCAGCTGTTCAATGAGGGTAAATCCCTTCTCATGTGAAAGCAATTTATTCATGCTTCACGTCGCCGTTTTGAATGACAATCGCTTTTCCATTCGGACAAGCTAACCCCTTTTTGACATAGCCTTCTTTTTCTAATTCTGCTAAAGATGGTGTCTTCCCATCATGCTCTAATTCATATGCCATCACTTGAGTGCTGACCATTGATTTGAGCCCTTCACAGCCCTTTGCTTGAATAGCTTGGTGATGACGTGTGATATTCGGGATGGTGATGAGTAAAAGAATGGAAATTACGAGCATGACAATTAACATTTCTAACAGGGTAAATCCTTTATCATTCATGTCTCTGTCCTCCTTCTTACACTTGCTCCATTAGTTGATACATTGGTAAAAGAATAGATAAATACACGATGAGTATAAGAAGTGCTGTCACACCATATATAACCGGCTGCAGCCAAGACATCCATTTTTCAATTTTCAGCTCTGCATTCTCTAATAGGAACTGGCTATACGTGTACATTTCTCTTGCAAGCATCCCGCTGGCTTCACCATGCTTGATGACAGCTGCAAAATGTTTTTCGAAAAAGGGAGATTCGCTTACTTGATGCGCCATACTTTCTCCTTTTCTTAACTCTTTCATCATTTGTTCACCTATCTCTTGAAGAAAGGGCAGGTAGCTTTGCTGTTTAAAAGCTTGCAAACTTTCATACAAGGATAATCCAGCATGAAGCAGCCCGCTTAGCTGGAGAGAAAAAAGGTACGTATGCATTAGCTGCATCCCTTTATATAAAAAGGGCAGCCTGCTCATCACCCTCAATTTCTCAAGGGTTGACTTTTTCCTAAAAAAGACAACATAATACCCGATAAGACAGATACACATACAGACAATGATGAGCAGAAAAGCATGAAGGAATTGAAAAAGTCCAAACATCCCTTGAATCAGCCATGACATGCGGGTATCCATCGATGTGTACAAGACAGAAAATTGAGGAATGATCATTTGCTGAACGAGTATCAGCACGACCAAAACCGTAAAGATGAGGAAAAGTGGGTAACGTAACATGCGTTTAAACGTGTCTAACTGTTTTATTTTTTTCTCTAAAAAACGGGCGCTTTGTTCTAGAGCATCGGTTAGACTGCCATGCTTCTCAGAAAAACAAAGTATGGCGATCACTTCCCGCTGAAAATGGAGTCTCTCCAGTACTACATAAAAAGGCTCCCCATTGAGCAGCCACTGAATACCTCGTGTCAATTGCTGCTGTTGCTGTTTCGATAACTGGATATTCACCATCGTTAATGCCTCAATCAATGTATATCCAGCCTGAATCAATTGAGCCAGTTTTGATAAACATTCAGCTTGGTCCTTTTTAGACCATGCTTTAGAGGCTCGCTTCTTCATAAACCCAGCGATGATATGTGTTTTTCGATAGATAGCCCAATGCCACTCCTTTACGAATTAATCTTTGCAGTGTTTCATACGATGAGTGAGCATATTCTCCTTTGGCCTCTTTCATACACTCGCCAAGCTCCTTTCCGAAAAGTAATTCAAATACATTTGTTCGTCTGAGAGGCCGATTTAATTTGCAGTAAAGCTGACAGGTTTCCCCGCAAAAAGGACATGTGAGCTCAATTAATCGCTGGGCAGCAATCGCAACCATAGTTTGTTCGAGTTCATTCATCGTGACACCAAATTCAAGCATGCGGTAAAGGGCTCCTTTTGCATTTTTTGCATGAAGCGTGCTCAACACCAAATGACCTGTCAGAGCAGCTCTAATTGCCGTTCTGGCTGTTTCAGCATCTCTTATTTCGCCTAGCACAATCATATCTGGATCATGTCTTAAAATAGCACGTAATCCTGCGGCATACGTGATGCCGGCTTTTTCATTCACTTGGACCTGTAACACTTCTTCATTTCTTGTTTCTACAGGATCTTCAAGAGTAATAATATTTCGGTTAAAATTCTTTTTTGCAAACTGAATCAATGAATATAGTGTTGTTGTTTTCCCTGAATTTGTTGGTCCAGTAAATAAAATGAGTCCATGTGAGTGATTCAAAAAAGATAATAATCTGGCTGAGGCTTTTGGGTATAATGACAGATGTTTTATTTTCGGAACATGATCCTGCGGTAAAATCCTAATCACTAAGCTCTCATCATTCACAGTCGGCAAGGTCGACATCCGAATAAACACTTGACCGCTTCTCAGCATCACAGCCAGTGAGCCATTTTGCGGTCTCCTTTTTTCCCCGATATCCATAGAAGATAAAAATTTAAAATGAGCAATAAGCCGCTCCCCTCTTTTTTTATCAATGGTACGCTGCTGGATTAAATCTGAGTCTACACGGAAAGATACCGAAGCTTCCTTTTCTTTTGGCACAATATGCACATCTGATGCCCTCATGCGGCATGCTTCTTCTAGCAGCTCTTGTCCCAAATATTCAATACCATACAAGTGATTCACTCCTTTCTCTGACCACATTGTAAGACGGAGAAACCTGAATGACAAAAGAGCATTCTATCATTTTCATGACTAATCAAGCATGAAAATACTCAACTCACGATGAATCACAGCATTTTTTAGTAAAGAGCATATAAAAAAACCTGACTTTTACAAGTACAGGTTTTTTTTGGTCATAATGTGGATTCTTGCGGCTGCTCTTCAAAAATGCGGAATCCTCTTTTTTCTAACGCTTTTGCAAGACTATGCTCAGTATTTACTTTTGAAAAATCAATGCCCAATTTCACGACGGTTTGAGCAATTTCTGGGCGAATGCCTGAAATAATCGTCTCAATTCCTAGAAGCTTCGCACTATCCACCACTTTAAACAGCTGAAAAGCAACCATCGTATCAACAACTGGCACGCCCGATATATCAATAAATAAGTGCGTCAGACGCAGTCTTGAGGCCTGTTCTAGTACGGATTCCAGAATAATTTTGGCACGGTACGTATCGATCTCGCCGATCAGCGGCAAAATCCCGATCTCCTTTGATACTGGAATCACAGGGGCACTTAGTTCTTGAATCATCTCTCTTTGTGCATTGAGCTGACTGAGTGTCACACGGTCATATTCTTCTGATAAACGTTCAATCATATCATCAAAAGTAGCGTGGAAATGCTGATTCCATCCACACACATCTTGCAACGTCACTTCAAGCTCTGCTTCTCGTGTGAATTTTTCAATTCTCGAACAGAAAATCTGGCGGAATATCTTAAATTGCCCAATGATTTCATATAAAGGAACCTCATGTACTGCTCGATCACGTGCAATATCAACAGACCACTTTTTCAAATGGTTTTCTACTTTATCTGACAGCGTCACAAGCGTTGCTGCAATGGTTTGAATAAATGCTGTGTTCTGTTCCTTTAACTTCTTTTCCGTTTCCTCTGAAGCATGTATAGAATATAATGAGCCTTCTTCTGTTCTTGACTTTAGCCATTCTTCGGTCATGACAGGGGCTTCTTTTAGGATAAATTCGTATAATTGCTTAGATTTCTCATTTTTCATTTACTTCTTTCGCTCCTTTTCACTTGAAAATAGTGACATATAACTTTTTATGTATAAATGACCGTAGATGGTGAACAATATCATTACACGTTTGATATTGGGCTATAGCCAAGTGGTAAGGCAATGGACTTTGACTCCGTGATCGTTGGTTCGAACCCAGCTAGCCCAGTTCAGCACAAAAACGAAGACGGCTGAAGCATGTTTCAGCTGATCTTCGTTTTTTTTAGGAAACCGATTTTTGATGAATCGCTTTCTTCTTTGATATTTTCATGAGTTCCCCGGGATTATAGCCAACCACTAATTTATTTCCATCAATGATAATTGGTCTTCGGAGCAGCTTTGGTTTTTCAATGAGAAGCTGAAGAACCTCGTTTACTTTTAAGTCGTTAATATTTAAATTTAAGCTTTTAAAAGCTTGACTTCGCGTGGCTAAAATTTCATCCATTCCTTCTGTGGTTAGAGAAAGAATCTTTTTTAATTCATCTAGAGTTGGCGTTTCTCTGAAAAGGTGACGCTCTTTAAAATCAATTTGATTTGCCTTTAACCAATGCTTTGTTTTGCGGCAAGACGTGCAGCTTGGGTATGAATAAAAAGTTATGTCACTCATTAGTCTTCCTCCTTAGGTCGTTAACCTTTTCTCTTATGGAGTAAGTACCCTCATGTATTTCGACATAAACACCTTTTTATCACTTTTTCAAAAAAATTTTTTCTACATTCAAAATAAATGTTCACACGTTGTCAAAAATGTAAATGTTTACATAACGAGTGATCATCAGCTATAATATGAATCAAAGGGGTTTTTTAAGGGGAGGGAAAGAAATGAATCGCATGTTCCGCGTGCTTGGCTTTTGGACGGGTATTTTTGCTGTCATGTTCTATTTAGGACATATGAAAGATGCATCGCTGCTGTTCTTCGGTCAAACCGTTCTTTTTGTATTTTTATCCTACTTGAACTTATCCGAAAGAATGTATATTTACATTTTCGGAGCGTACTTGACGATTTTCTTTGCCGGATTTACATATTATTCGATTTTCATCATGGTTCCCGGTACCGGACATTAATTGAAAAAGCATCTCTCTAGAAGAGATGCTTTTTTCATTCCTGCGTTTAAAGAGAAAATCCATTAATAAACGGATTTTGCTCCTGTTCTGTAAGCACTGTGGTCTCCCCTCCATGTCCGCTTAAAACAAGAGTGGATTCTGGTAATGACAATAATTTGTTATGGATTGATTGAAGCAGCACTTCCTGACTGCCGCCTACTAAATCAGTTCTCCCGATACCGCCTGCAAATAGGGTGTCACCAGAAATAACAAATTCCTCTTCCGCAGAGTAGTAAGACACACTGCCGGGTGAATGCCCTGGTGTATGGAACATATCTAATGTAAATGATCCAATTTGAAGCGTTCCTTCTGACGTAATCAATTTTTCAGCTTCTTTGACCGTAATACCATTCCGAATCAATCGAGCTGAACCGTTTAATTCAGCGTTCGTAAGCCATTCTTTTTCATTTTCGTGTACATATAGCGGCACTCCCCACTCTTCACGCACCTCATCTGCCGCACCAATATGATCAAAATGAGCATGTGTCAATAAGACAGCAAGCGGTGTGAGCTGTTTTTCTTTTACATAGGAAATCAGCTTTTGCGCTTCACCGCCTGGATCAAAAATTAAGCATTCACTTTGCTCATTTTTCCAAATATATGCATTCGCTTGTACATAGCCGAGTGGCATTCTTCTCCAATTCATTTTCATCACCTACTTTATTCATTCTTTTTTATTATGAAGGCTAATCAATAAAAATTCAAACAATCGTCAACTGGAATCTACTCGACAAGCTTTATGAAAACGGTTAAAATGAAAAGAAAGGAAATCAAGGGGATTGATGACAAAGGGGGACTTTCATATGATGCTCGTCATTATTTTTGGTCTAGTCACGATTTTAGCTGCGCTCGGCATCTATCGCTCACTTAAAAAAGTGAACGTACTTGCTATCGCTTTTGCTGGCGCTACATTTTTGGTTTTTGGATGGTTCACTGTTATGACCATCATCTATAGCGGTTATCCAACTGCACATTAAAAGCCTGCATAAGCAGGCTTTTGATTGTTAACAAAGAGCTAAAATGATCTTTATTTTAGCTCTTTGTTTCTTTTCAGTGGATAGAAAGCCCCTTGAAGTCGAGGAAGAACAAGTACCGAGCACCGGCACATAGAATGCGATTTTTTATTGATTCAAGTGCTTATTAACGCTTTCTAATTTGCTTGTAAGTGTTGTGGTTTGATCTCGTCTGTCATCAATGCGGATATTGGTCGCTACCCGGTGCAATCCCTTTTCAAAAGGAGCTTCGTGAATGCGTTGAATGACCTCAAATAATACGGATAATTCGCCTTCAATTAACGTATTCATCGGTGTTAATTGATATTTGATTTTCCCTTCTTGTTGAAAGCCTTCTAAAATTCTTTGTACATCTGCTACATACGCACTGACACTTGGTGTTTCAGTGCCTATTGGAATGATGGTGACGTCTGCTATAGCCAAAGTTTATTGCCCCTTTCAATCGAATTCTCATGTTTTCTCGACCTCATTGTAACCTATTCCCATTCAATCACGCTATGCTTACGTTGCGTTTAACGCAGATTTTTCTCGTTCTATCGTCAAGTCCGCTCTCTCTACCTTCCCAATCTTCGTAAACAGAAGCAGACATATACCTGAAACAGCTTCAATGATACCACCAGCCGCAATGACATACCCAGACCCAAATCGTGTTGCCATATAGCCGCCAATGAGGGCGCCTAACGGAATCATTAAGTAGGAAATCATGTTAATAATCGCATACACTTGCGGCTGATCCTCTGCCTTCACTGACAACTGAATCATCGTATGTTCGGGTACGTTGACTGCACTGATGGCTGCCCCTAAAGCAAAAGCTGATATAAACACAAGTGGTAATAATGCGTTCATGCCTGTGATGAAGAAGGCGATTCCATCAACAATTCCAGCACCTATAAACAGCAATCCATACCGATTCACTTTGACCTTTGTCAAAACAAACCCCATCAAAAATGCACCTAATGCCGTTGTGACTTTGATGAATGAATAGACAACCGGTCCACTATGTAAGTCTTCTGTTAAATAAATAACAGACAAGGCTTCCCATGGTGCCGCAGCAAAGTTTGAGCAGACACAAAAGATCGCTAATGGAAACAAAATATGATGACTTCTCACAAGGGAAAAGCCACGAATCAATCTTTTACCGTAAGATAACCCTTGTTTGGCTTTATCCATAATGGCTTCTGTTTGATATGTAATCATTAACACCAATAAAGCAGACAAGAGGTAAAGGGGAATAATCACAAGCATTGTATACCCTACCCCTACAAATGCGATCATAATACCACAAATTGTTACCGTCACAAGTCTTACCACATGACTTGCTGATTGGATGGTTGCATTCGCTTTTTGAATGAGGTCCTCATGAACAAGCTTTGGAATAATTGATACGGATGCCGGTTCATAAGAGCCCCCAGTCGCCGAATGCAGCAGCATACAGACAATGATGAGTACTAATGGTGTGAAACCATAAAAGTAACTGACCACGATCACAAGGATAATCGCTCCTCTTGTTAAATCAGCAAAACACATCCAAAGTTTCAATTGATGCGGCTTCATCATGGGCGTAATAAATGGCCCAACAATCGCTTGAGGCACAAAGCTGACCGCAATAAAAAAAGCTGTCCCTATAGCGCCTTTCCCGCCTAATACCAATAACCACAAGATGGTGTTGAAAGATAAACTGTCTGCTGTGATCTTACACATTTTAGAAACAAATAAGTAAGTAAAATTCCTTTTCCACAGGCTTTGAGCACTCAATAATCGACATCTCCCTAAAACATATCCTTTTTTTTACACCTATATCTTTCACAATAGCTTACAAGGAAGCCTTCGTCAATTCCTTCATCACTGTTTTTATTGACAATAAGCAAATGATTGTTTTTCATATTTGAAAAAGCACCAGACAGGTGCTTTTTTTTAACATTTACACGCTTCCCATAAAAGCCGCTTAGTTTTCTCATAGATCGAATCAAATTGACTCATGGAAAGAGGATTTTTTCCTAGACCAAGCTCGACTGTATAGCCCTCACTTTGACATTGATAAATAAACCAATCACGGTAGCCTGCATAGCTGTCGAGGTATTGGACCGGTTTGTAGCCGCTCACTTGTTCAAATCGTTTGACCGTTTTTTTTGAGATTGCAGGCTCGTGGCCAAGAAAACCCCAATATATCTCTTCTCCTTGTGTATGAAGGGCGATCAGCCGGTCAAATCGTTTTCGTAACGCAAGATTTGCCATCGCTTTCGCTTCTGGTTCTGTTAACGGCTGATAACCAGGGAAATCCCGGTAGGACGGCGCTTTGGGCTGATGACGATAGTACTCGATCTCCCAATAAGCAGGGAATTGATTGTTTAAATCCACCCCTCGAATATTAGCTTTCCATTCCCGGTAATCGGAATTTCCACCATTTAGCGGTGCGAATTCTTCACTTCTCAGACCTAATGACTCTGGTCCATTCCGAACCAAATCCACTCCATCTGGATTGACCATTGGCACAATGGATAAAGCAGTGGTTTGCAAAATATGAACCGCTTCATAATGTCTTGCTTGCACCGGGTCAGACGCTGCTAAGCAAAGCGATTTCAGCCATTTTAATAAAACAGACGTCGTGATCCATTCATTTGCATGAAAAGAGGCATTGAGATGAATAGAATGTAAATGCTGAACAGGCTCCGTTCGGATTTCGTAAATTGGTGTATCAAGTACTGAATGGCCAATAACGCTGATATGAAGAAAAGGAAATGCGGCTTTCAAGTGGCTCAGCTCTTCTTCTAATTGAGCGCTATCATATTCAAATGTTCCATTGATCCAATCATCAGACTGCTGCAGCCTGTAAGGTGCAATAAATCTCTGCACATCACCTATGGAGTCAAATACATGGACTCCTTCTGGAAGTCTATATCCCGGTAAAAGAAGGTCATCAGTGCTTGTTTGATTAGATAAATGAAAAGCAGCTTTGCCTATGCCGAGCCGCTTTGCCACATCATCCCTCCCCGCTTCATCCAGCTTCCATTCAATTTTTCCAAACGACGTTGTCTTCATTTACATCCCTCCTCTCATACTATATGAGCCGGCAGATAAAAAAAGAAAACCTCTGCTTCTAAAATAGCAAAGGTTTTCTCATATGTTAGGACGCCTTTTTCAGCTCCGTTTCATCTTCTTTTTTAGATGGTGAATGGTCCGGGCTGTTTCGGTCATAAAATCTAAGGAGATCCCCGTAGATGATTTGATCAGAAAATTGAAGCTCCTGCTTCGCCTTCTCTTCATACGACTGACAAACTTTTTTCTCATCTGCTGGCTCACCTGTTTCTTTATTGTAGCAAACGCCATCTGTAAAAATGTTGTCCTTCGTAATAAAGCTTCCATCACGGAGTACTGTAAAGTCATTCGTATCTTTCGATAAAAGGTCATGACCAAATTGAATTTGTTTACTTGTATCAATTCCTAGAAGATTCAATACAGTTGGACGGATATCAACCTGACCGCCTACCGTATCAATTTCTTTTGGATGTTGATCAGTTACCCCTGGAATGTGTACAACAAATGGGACTTTTTGAAGCTGCACTTCTTCAAATGGTGTAATCTCTTTATTTAAAAATTGCCCCATCGCCTCATTATGATTTTCAGAAATGCCATAGTGATCCCCATACAAAACAAAAATGGAGTTATCGTATAACCCAGCTTCCTTCATCTTTTTGAAGAAAAGTTTAAGTGCTTCATCTTGATAACGTACTGTAGGGAAGTACTTGTTCAGCGTTTTGCTCTTTGAATCATATTCATCAATGAGCTTATCTTCTTCATTTAAATCAAAAGGAAAATGGTTCGTTAATGTAATTAATCTCGTATAGAAAGGCTGCGGGATAGATTTCATTAATTCAGCGGACTGCTCAAAGAACGGGCCATCTTTCAATCCCCAGCCAACTGAGTTCTCTTCATTCACATTAAATGATTTAATATCAAAGAACTTGTCGTAACCAAAGCTATCGTAGATTAGGTCACGGTTCCAGAAGCTTTTGTTATTCGCATGAATAACAGAAGAGTGGTAGCCCTCCTCCTTTAACAGCTCAGGTGTCGCTGTAAACTCATTGCTTGGATTTGTGAAGAACACAGCACCTCTTCCAAGTGGATAGAGAGAATTATCTACAATAAACTCTGAGTCAGATGTTTTTCCTTGACCTGTTTGGTGGTAAAAATTAGTAAAGTTATAACTTTTCTTGATCAATTTGTTTAAAAACGGGGTAATTTCTTTCCCATTTAATTTTTCATTGATCACGAAACTCTGTGTAGACTCAAGTGATACTAGAATGACATTTCGTCCTTTGGCTTGACCAAATGTCTTTTCATTTCGGTCGGTTTGATTTGCGCTTACATAGTTTTCAATTTCCGTTAAGCTATTGCTGTCAGCAAGGGCCCGTTGTGCAGACTGCTTCGATTGCAAAACCCCATCATAGATATGGAAATTATATAAGCTGATATTTTTCACCAGCATCTCACGGTCAAATGAGCGAGTTAGCAGTTCTGGTCTTTCTGTTTCAGCCAAACCAAGGTTAAAGAAGAATGTAGCTGCCACAAATAAGTAATATGCTGCACGTTCTTTTCGTGAAACGGTCACATCTGTTCTAAAGAAAGGCTGTTTTTTATAGAGCCAAATTAAAATGATGATATCAACGAACATCAGAAAATCGACTGGTTCAATTAAAGAGGTAATGCTTGACCCGAGGTCACCCATATTGTTTGTTTGAAATAGGACGGGGATGGTTAGAAAATCACTATAGAATCGATAAAACACAATGTTGGCTAACAAAATGAATGTCAGGATAAAGCTCGTTACGATAATATATCGATTGCGATTTTTTTCTTTCAGAAATAAACCGATACCGAAAATGAACAAGAGAAAGCTAAGCGGATTAATCAACAGGATAAATTCCTGCATGAAATTTTCAATTTTAATATTGAAGCTAGATTTATAGATAACATAGGTTTTGACCCACATTAGCAATGTCGCAATCAGTAAAAATGAAATCGCCTTTAATCTATTCTTTCGCATTGTAACCTCCTTATGCTAAGCACGCACCCGGTTTAGGGATATACCCCAATTATTGGTGCTTCTTCAAAAATAACTAAAGTATATCTTATCCTGTATATGCTGGAAAATCAATGTCTTTTTCCTCATGACAAACTTATGAATATGCTAAACATTCAAATTCATGCCCATCTATCGCTTTTTTTAATAAAAATGACATCATGATGACTTTTTTGTTCAAGACAGCCATTTGTTTTTTGCCATCCATGCACCGCCGATGACTCCCGCATCGTTTCCAAGTGATGCAATCACCACTTCGACATCGTCAGCGCAAGGCGGGAACGCGTGATGTTTGACAACGCGCTCTACTTTACTGCGAAGAAGCTCACCTGCTTTTGAAACTCCGCCGCCAATCACAATTTTTGTTGGGTTTAAAGCACTGGCAAGATTGGCTAGGACAAGTCCAAGATGTGTCGTCACTTCTTCTACAATACGCATTGCAAGATCATCTCCGTTTTCTGCCGCCACAAACACATCCTTTGCAGACAGCGACGTGAGCGGGCGAAGTGAAGATGTATGCTGCTCGGCTGCTAATTGATCCTTTGCAAGTCTGACAATGCCAGTCGCAGATGCGATCGTTTCAATACAGCCTGTTCTCCCGCAGTTACACGGTGCTCCTTGGAATGGAACGGCACAAATATGACCAATTTCACCGCCAGCACCTGTCTCCCCTTGAACAACTTCACCGTTTACGATGATGCCGCCGCCAACACCCGTTCCAAGTGTCACCATCAGAATATTTTTTGCGCCATCTCCTGCACCCTTCCACATTTCACCGAGTGCAGCAATATTCGCATCATTTTCAATGACAGATGGAAGTCCCGTCTCTGCCTCTAGGTGATCCTTCAAGGGATAGTTTGTCCAGTCCAGATTCGTTGTTTTATAGACGATTCCAGATACTTTATCGACAGGTCCAGGTGCACCCATTCCGATCCCAATAAGTGCTGATTTTGGCATACTGATCTCAACCAGTTTATGGTCAATTGATTTGGCAATATCGACTGTGATCGTCTGCCCAGTTTTATCCGTAGGAATCTCCCACTTATGCTGAATTTCACCATATAAATTAATGAACGCAAGCTTGATTGTCGTACCGCCAAGATCAATCCCTACAAACCAATCCCCTGTCATATGCCCTCCACCTTCACATTGTTTTTTGATTTAATTTGGCTAGTTCCATTTGAAGAATCGTCATTGCGTTTGACCATTCGGTCCGGTCAATGATGCCCGATGTATACATTTCCTTCAATTCATCTGCCATAAATTCTAATTCTACTTCACGATCTCCGAAATATACATAATTTCCAAATCTCATGAGCAGCTGCTGTACATCATATAACGTTTTCATTGTTTCCACCATTTCTTCTCATCAACAGATAGGATAAGCGTATTCATAAATGCGCTTTCAGTCAAGTCATTCAACGTGCTTGGGTGTTTTCGATATATTGTTTCAGCTTTAAAAATTGATCATTTTCAGGCTCCTGTTTCAGCGCCTTCTCTATTAGATCCTCTGCTTTCGCTGTCTCTCCTTTTTCTACGAACAACAACGATAAATGATACAGTTTATTTGGTTCATCTGGATCTTTTTTAAGCGACTTTTGCAAAAATTGAATGGCTTTATCAAGGCGGCCCTGCTGCGCTTCTGATAGTGCATAGATATGAAGTGCCTCCGCTGATGCATCCTTTTCGTGCACATATTCCTCTAGACGTTTACTTGCTTCACTATAGTCCTTCTCATCAAATAAACTCGCTGCCTCACTTACTGCCGCTGCTTCCTTTTGATCGTCTGAATGAAACCCTGTATACAATCCAAAACCGCCAATCAAGAGCAGAACAGCACTCGCAAGAAGCATTTTGACTGGCTGTACCTGCTTAGGCAGCCGGACAGCTAAAGCAGTGAAAAAACCACCAACTAAGCCGCCAAGATGCCCTGCATTATCAATACCTGATACGGTGAAACCAATCCCTAAGTTGATGAGGATAATCACAATAATATTTGTTCCCATTGTCCGAAAGAAAAGCTTTCGGTTAGAAATGGCTAAATATAAGAGTGCACCTAAACAGCCAAAGATCGCGCCTGAAGCACCAGCTGCAATCGCCGTATTAAACACAAAGCTCGCAATCGAGCCAAAAATACCAGAAATCAAATAGATAAGCAAAAATCGCCCCGAACCATAGATTCTCTCAACAGCCGCTCCGACGGACCAAAGAGCAAATGTATTAAAGAGTAAATGTGTCAGGCCAATGTGTAAAAACATTGGTGTAATGAGGCGCCACCATTCTCCATCTAAGATTAGCGCATTATTTTTCGCACCAAATGCTGTTAAAGTAGCCGTATTGGTACTTCCGCCAGACAGTTCAAGCAAAAGAAACATTACCACTTGAACAGCGATCAGCAAATACGTAAAGATGGGTCTGCCATTTTGAAAAACGGCCCGTTCTCGTTCACGCTGCTTTTCCTGATCATCAAATGCCTGAAGCACGTTCATTTTAAGCTGCATTGCATCCTCAACTGTGTCTCTCTTCGCTTCTTCTACATCAACTGCAAGCGATGTATTCAGCCATTTTTGCAGTTCGTTTACATCGTTTTGAAGAGCATCTGCAATTAGTAATACAGGCGTAACTGTCACCTTTTTCTCTTTTTGCGGCTGACCGCTTAGGTCTTCCCAATCATCTACTGGAACATCAGCTGTAAATTGCAGCTGTAAGAGATGAAGAGATCGTTTACGCATAGCTTCTCTCAGCTGATTGATCCGATACGTTTGCTCCTCAATATCTCGAACGATCTCCTGCCTAAAATTCACATCTTTTCTATATAGACGGATGAGATCGTACCCTGAGTTTCGTGGTGCTTCAAAAAATATTTCATCTTCTGGATACGGACTTTGAATCATCTCGTATCCTTTTTGTCTTAGTTCATCAACAACTCGCCAAAATAGACTATCTATGACATTCATTCATTCGCGCTCCATTTTTTACATTATTATAGCAAGAATCGTACTTATCCGCATTTCTAAACAAAAAAAATCCCGGCGTTTGCGGGATTAGAATGCTTGGCGAATAAATTTCGTCCGAAAATATGGGATTTTCATCAGCCATTTAATAAAAAGGTGACGCACTTGATTTTGACCTAAAATCAAATTCATCAGCCGATAACGGTTTTGCACGAGTACGAATGCAAACAGTGTGAACACAATGCTCCAAATCATTTTATTCATCATATTCCCTCCTATGTTCGTATCGTGGCTTAAATAGGATTTGTTTATGCATGAACCATCGTTTTTATCAATTTGAATGGTTCCTTTCATTAGCCAGCCTTCACAATCTAATCCCCTGTTCTTTTGATTGAATATAAAAAACCTCTTCACCCTCTGATTGATAACAGGAAACATCAAATTGATGAAGATCCACTAAATCCTTGAACGTATGAGGTAGCTTACAATTCGCCTCTAACTTTTCCATCTTATGAGGGAAGTAATTGTCGTTCGGATTTGGCGTATGAACATATACGGCGTCTAAACCAGGGTCTTGTTCGTGAATACAAATCCATGTTTGGTATGGCTTTTTAAATGCTTCAAGCTGCTTTAGCAGCCTATTGTATAAAGCGATATGAGCTTTTATATGCTCTCTTCTTATTTTTAAGCTATTTTCCCCAACTCCAGAAAAATCAAGGTGCGTATGCCAAAAATAAAACCATGAATCATGATCGAGTATTAGGTCACAAGTATTCACTTCCTCCCACACATTGCGGAAGTATCTTTTCTTTCCACGAAATTTTTTCAAAACGAACCTCCTATCAGCTAAAATGCCATGACTCTAATGAAACGCCAAAAAGCCCGTTCAATGGGCAAGCAGCGGACTTTTACTTTTGATATAACAGACCTTTTTCACTGACAATCATAGACACCGATATGTCATGCGCTTCAGCCGGCACATACTCGATTTGCTGTAATGACAGACAAAGGGCAATGGTTACACCGTGATAGTCCGCTAAGTAGCGGTCATAATAGCCGCCCCCAAATCCAATACGGTAGCCTTGTTGATCGAAGCATACCCCAGGAACAATGATCAAATCGATTTCTTCTTTATGTACAGCAGCCGACACCTGAGGGTCTGGCTCTGTTAGCCCAAAGTAGCGGGATATCATCTTCGTTTCCAGTGTATATTCATAAAACGTCATCTCTTTTGTTTCCGGGAAACAGGTCGGTACACATACTGTTTTCCCCTCCTGCCATGCCTTTTCAATCAGAGGCATTGTCGGTATCTCTTTTCCTCTAGACATAGTGAGCGCAATCGTATTTGCATGTTTCCATGCTGACAGCTGAAACAAGTGCTCATGAAGGAAAGCGGTGCTTCGCTCGAATTCCTCAGCACTCATCTGATCAAGCTTAGCTAATGTTTGAAGACGAAGCTCTTTTTTCACACAGATCATCTCCCATCATAAAAAAACAGCAGGAAAATTCCCTGCTGCTTACTTTGTTTCACGATGTAAAGTTTGTTTTTTATCACGTGAGCAATACTTTTTGAATTCAACGCGATCTGGATTGTTTCGCTTATTCTTTTTAGTAATATAGTTACGCTCACCGCATTCAGTGCAAGCTAGAGTAATATTTACGCGCATGTTTTTCCCTCCAAACTAAAATCAATTCACATTCAGACCTAACCATAATACCACTTCTAGCCTAGGAATGCTAGAATGTTTTTTCATCAATTTCATTTTAAGTGCAATCCGTCCGCGTTCTGATCCATATCGCATGGTCATTTCATGAAAAATGGCCTGCTCCCCTATAAAACCTCAATCTTTGTCGTACTGTATACGTGAGTATCCCTCATCTATCCCACTGCCCCTTTTATTTTGACAGCGGGCAAGGTTTTCATACTCGTTTTACATAAAAAAAGAAAAAAGATGAAAAAAAGGTGATTTTTTCAGCAATTCCTTTTGAAACTAGCTTTTTTATGGTATAAAAAAGAAGGGTCGAAAACTGTCTGAAACAATCATGAAAGCCTTTTATGGCTTTCAGCATTAAAATATGAATAAAAGGTGATGAAACATGGAAATTGCAATTATCGGATTGCTTGTTGTCAGTATTGTACTGATCGCATTCTCATATTTTCAAAGAGAGCCGATTAAAGAAGTCGAACAGGAACTTGAAACACTTCAACTATCTGCAATGCAAGAAATCTATAAACTGAAAAAGAAAATGAAGGTTCTTGAAGAAGAATTGCTTGAAACAAATATCGTCGTCCGCAAGCATTCAGAAATTGATCCGTCTATTGCAAGACAAATCATTTCAAAGCATCAAAATGGTATGTCTCCTGAGGCCATTGCGCGCGCTGAGCATGTATCTGTAGAAGATGTCAACATGATCATTAAAGACAACGAGAGGGTGCTTGTATGACGAAAAAAAGCATCCAAACGTTTGCAGCAGGTATGATTCTTGCAACTGGTGTTCTAGCGATCGTCTTTTTCCTCACGGGAAAAGATGAAGCGGCAGCTGATACGACAACAAAAGAAACCCTTGCAGCGAAAGTCACAGACACTGACGTGAAAAACTATTTAGACTCTAAAAAAGAAGTCTCCGTCAGCCGTGAAACATATCAGCAGCTTCTTGATTATAAAGAAAAAGCACTGAAGGCAAATGAAGACGGCGATTCTAAGAATGATAAAGAAACATCGGACAAGCCTAAAGGCAAATCGGTTAAATTCGTCATTAAAAACGGCATGAGCACAAGTGATGTTTCAGACATGCTCGAAAAGGACGGAATCATCAACTCGTCTAAGGATTTTAATGATTACGTAATTGACGCTGGCTACCATAAAGAAATTCGTGCAGGTAAGTTCAATTTAAAAACAGGGATGACGTTCAAACAAATCGTCAAAGCCTTAACAAAATAACAACAAAACCCCCTGACGGCGCTGACCTTCAGGGGGTTTTTTATTATCCAAATCGACCAGATATATAATCATTCGTTCTTTGATCGTTTGGCTCAGAGAACATGACATTCGTATCATTGACCTCAACAAGCTCCCCCATTAAGAAGAAGGCCGTTCGGTCTGATACCCTAGCCGCTTGCTGCATGTTATGCGTTACAATGGCAATCGTGTATTTCTCTTTTAATTTCATAATCAATTCCTCAATCTTTAATGTTGAGACAGGATCAAGCGCTGATGTTGGTTCATCCATTAATAAGATGTCTGGACTTGTGGCAATGGCTCTTGCAATACAAAGGCGCTGCTGCTGACCACCGGAAAGACCTAATGCAGGCGCACTTAATCGATCTTTCACTTCATCCCAAAGCGCAACATCACGAAGCGCTTTTTCAGCGATTTCCTTCAATTGCTGCTTGCTCTTCACTCCATGAATTCTTGGTCCGTAGACGACATTATCAAAAATAGACTGAGGGAATGGGTTCCCTTTTTGAAACACCATCCCTACGTTTTTCCGCAGTTCCACTAAATCAACACGGCCTTTTAAAATGTTGTCGCCGTTATACATCATATCCCCGGTGATTTTCACACCTGGCACTGTTTTGACCATAAGATTTAGAGTCTTAATAAATGTTGACTTTCCGCAGCCGGACGGACCGATAATCGCTGTAACTTCATGCTCTCTAATGTCTAAATCAATATGTTTCAGTGCGTGATGCTGCCCGTACCATAGGTTCATATCATTCACACGAAACACTTCTTTTTTGGCTGTTTCAGTTGCTACTGCATTCATTAAAATCACCCGCCTTATCCAAATCGACCATTGATATAGTCTTCTGTTTTCTGCTGCGCAGGACGTGTAAAGATACGTTCTGTAGCATCGTATTCTACTAGATCACCATTCAGGAAAAAGGCCGTACGATCAGATACACGAAGCGCCTGCTGCATGTTGTGTGTCACAATGACGATTGAATAATCATTTTTTAATTCTGTGAGCAGTTCTTCGATTTTTGCATTTGAGATCGGGTCTAAGGCAGAAGCAGGTTCATCTAATAGAAGCACACTAGGTTTCATCGCAAGTGTACGTGCAATACAAAGGCGCTGCTGCTGGCCACCTGATAATGACAACGCAGAGCGGTGCAGACGGTCTTTCACCTCATCCCATAGCGCCGCCTTTGTTAAGCTTTCCTCTACTGCATCATCAAGTACAGATTTTCTTTTTTCACCCGCATATTTTAGCGCATGTGTAATGTTGTTGTAGATCGATTTAGGAAATGGATTTGGCTTTTGGAAAACCATGCCGATTTCTCTTCTTAAATTCACCACATTAATGCGGTCATCTAAAATATTTAACCCTTCGTACATGATCGCCCCTTCACTTTTCGCACCTGGAATCAAGTCATTCATGCGGTTAATGCTGCGTAAAAAGGTTGATTTCCCGCAGCCAGATGGGCCAATCAATGCCGTAATTGCGTTCTTCTCAATTTCAAATGAAATGTGATTAACCGCTCTTTTTTCACCATAATAAATGCTTAAATCCTGCACCTGTAAAATCTGTTCCGATTGAAGTGGAGCCTTTTTTGCTGCAATCTCTTTTTTTTCTGCTAGCATTTGAACCATATCCCCTTCACACCTCTCTCACATTATTTTGACGTAAGCTTTTTATGAATAAATGAACCAAGCCATCTAGCTGCTAAATTGAATACTAAAACTGAAAGCACAAGTACGGCTGATGCACCATTTGCAATGGCCTCCGCATCTGGAATAATGCCTTGTGTATTGACGTTCCATATATGAACGGCTAATGTTTCTGCCGGTCTAAAAATATTCAGCGGTGACGTATCAGAAAATGGACTCCAGTTTGTAAAATCAAGACGTGGTGTGGAGAGACCTGCTGTGAAAAGAAGCGCAGCCGCCTCACCGAAGACTCTTCCTGATGCTAATATCGCACCGGTAATAATAGAAGGAATCGCACCTGGAATGAGAACCGTCTTGACTGTATGCCACTTCGTCACACCGAGCGCAAGTGATGCTTCCTTTTGGTCCTTCGGTACAGAGCGAAGCGCGTCTTCTGTCACCCTGACCATCACCGGCAGGTTAAACACAGTGAGCGCAAGAGCTCCTCCGATGATCGTATAGCCCCAGCCTGTTAAATTAACAAACATGAGTAAACCAAACATACCAATGACAATGGAAGGCAGTGAAGACAGTACTTCTATACATGTACGAATAAAATCTGTGACTTTGTTTTGAGGTGCATACTCAGCCATATACACTCCGCCGCCGACACCAAGTGGCACTGTGATCAGCATTGTAATAAACAAAATGTAAAACGAGTTAAATAGCTGATCCCGAATGCCGCCACCAGAGCCAATCGCACTTGAGCGGGTTGTCAAAAAGTCTAAGTTTAATTCTTTTGCACCGTTGAAAATGATATAAGAAAACAAACCAACTAGGATCGCCGTAATAATGGCGGCACATAACCCAAAAACAAACGTGGCAAAACGATCGGTCATTTTGCTATTCATTAAATCTTCCTCCTAGACGACAAGTATCTGATAACGAGTATGAACATAAACGATACAACTAGAAGGACAAGTCCCATTGACCAAAGTGTATTGTTTTCAACACTTCCATACGTTGTGTGACCCATGTTTAACGTAATAATCGTTGTTAATGTACCAGCTGTATCCATAATGCTCTCTGGTAGATTACGCGTGTTTCCAATGACCATTTGAACGGCAAGGGCTTCTCCAAATGCTCTTGCCATTCCAAGAACGACCGCTGTCATTAATGTTGGAAGAGCTGCCGGTACAAGCACACGTCTAATCGTTTGCCATCTTGTTGCCCCTAGTGCATACGATCCCTCACGTAAACTTTTTGGAAGAGAGGCCATTGCATCAGTTGCAATGGATGTAACAGTCGGCAGAATCATAATAGACAGGACAATCGTTCCTGCTAACACGCTATGCCCTGAGCCGCTTGACTTGAAATGTCCGATAAACGGCACCAATACTGTAAGACCTATGAATCCGTAAACAACGGATGGAATCCCTACAAGCAATTCAATGACTGGCTGGAGAATTTTCCGGCCCCAAGCAGGTGCAATTTCTGTCATGAAGATCGCTCCTGCGATGCCTAGCGGCGCTGCGATGAGTGCCGATAGAAGCGTGACGGCGATTGATCCAAAGATAAAAGGAAATGCGCCGTACGCCGGATTTTCTGCTGTGGGGTTCCAATTGATACTGGTTAAGAACTCAATTGGGCTTACACCATTTACGATGAAAGATTGTAAACCCTTAATGCCAAGGAAAATTGTAATGGCGATGGATACTGCAATCATTAAGAATGCACAGAACCTGACCAAAATACTTCCTCTTACTTCATCCATTTGCCTATTTTTCTTCGAGCTGATCAGTCGATCGCTCGCTTCTGTCTGTTCTATCTGTTTCATCTTTTTCTACACTCCTATGAATGTCATAAAAGGAAAAGTGAAAAGCTCCACTTTTCCTTCATCAGCAATTCAAGACCTCTTACTTATCTGATTGTTTGCCTGCTGCGTCTCTTTCTACTTTCATATTAGAGACTGAGATGTAACCTTGGTCTTTGACGATTTCTTTTTGTACTTCGTCACTCATAAGGTAATCTAAAAATTGTTTTGCTAGACCTTCCGGCTCACCTTTTGTATAAGAGTGCTCGTATGCCCAAATTGTATATTTACCGCTTTCTACATTGCTTTCTTCCGGCTTCACACCATCAATGCTAAGCGGTGTAATTTTGTCATCTGTTAAATAAGAGAAAGCTAGGTATCCAATCGCACCTGGTGTTTCTGCAATTAGTTTTTTCACTGTGTTTGAAGAATCTTCTGTGATTCCTTCTGCAGGTGTTGCACCATCAAGTGCATATTTCACAAATGTTGCACGAGTTCCTGAAGAATCAGGTCTGTTGACAAGCGTGATTTTTTGGTCTTTCCCGCCAAGCTCTTTCCAGTTTTTAATTTTACCAGTGAAGATTTTTTTCAGTTCGTCCTTTGTGATGTCTTTGACACCAACTTCAGGGTTTACAGCTGCGGCCATTCCAACAACTGCCACTTTGTGGTCTATTAAAGCTTTTGCGTCGATTCCATCTTTCTCTTCTGCGAATACATCTGAGTTACCAATTTGTACAGATCCTTCTGAAACTTGAGAAAGTCCTGTTCCTGAACCGCCGGCTTGTACTTGAATATCGGCTTTTGGATGTTTATCCATGAATTTTTCTGCTGCCGCAAGAACTAAAGGCTGCATCGCAGATGATCCTGAGATGGTAATGGAACCTGATGCCTCATCTTTGTTTGAAGCATTTCCTTTACTGTCTTTTGAATCTCCGCTTGAGCTGCTGTTTCCGCATGCTGTAACGAATGCTAACAATGCGATAGTAAGGAAAGTAAGCAGCCATAATTTGTTCTTTTTCATTTCAAGAATACCCCCTGAATAATTTGTCCTACGAGTAATACATTAAAGGTTCTTTATTAATTTCGTTTAAATGGAATGTTAAGGTTTTGTAAATGTCGAAGTTTTGTAGAGATCTTGCGGCGTTTTTTATGAATTTTGTCAATTTATATCGGAAATTTTGAAGATAACGTAAAAAAACGCCCACAAAAAGTGAGCGTTTTTACCTAGTAAAGGTCTAGTTATTTGTTTCTGCTTCATTTTCAATTTTGTTTTTATTTTTCTCCTGTGTATCATTGCTTTCCTGTTTTGATTTCAGTTCAAAGTATTTGTCTAATACTTGTTCACCAATATCGTTTGTAATCGGATAGCGCTGGTTGTAGTCTTGATACACCCATGGTACAACGACGGAAATGGCCACTTCTGGATTATCCGCAGGCGCATACGCAACAAGAGTTGTGTTATACGTCGGTGTTCCGCGTTTGCTTTTAATTGGGCCGTCATAGAATGATTGAGCGGTCCCTGTTTTGCCAGCTGGATTGTACTTTTTGTTGCCAAAGTTTGCATAGGCTGTTCCTCTTGGATTCTGCATCACAAGCTTAAAGCCTTGTTGAACACGCTTGATTTCATCACTTGTCATGTCTAGCTTATTCAATACATCTGGTTTAACGGATTCTGTCACAGCTCCAATGCCGCGCTGCGGGTCTGGCTCTCTGACTTCTTTGACAAGCTGCGGACGTAAACGATATCCGCCATTTGCAATAGTTGAAACGTATTGCGCCATTTGAAGCGGTGTAAACGTATCATATTGTCCAATCGCATAGTCAAGTAAGAGACCGGATTGTGTAGACGTTCCTCGGTAGCCTGTTGCTTCGTTTGGCAGGTCAATACCTGTTTTAATCCCAAGACCAAATTTACTAAAATTGTAGCGGAACGTATCAAATGCTTTCGTATCAATTGGGAGCGCCTGATTCTTGCGGTATTCCCCTTTTCCGATAGCGATTGCTGTTTTGAACATATACACGTTTGATGAACGCTCTAGTGCTGTTAAATCATTAATGAGTCCCATATTTGCATAGGATTTCTTTGGCGGTGACTGTGCGATATAGAGCGGTTCATCGTATTGTGTACTTCCGATGTGAATAGCACCTGTTTTATATCCTGTCAGTACAGTTGCCCCTTTTACAGCTGATCCCATCGCATATGAGGATGTCATTGTTCCTAATGCGTAGTCATCAAATTTGTATTTTCCGTTTTTATTTGAGATCTGTTTACCCGCTACAGAGAGAACCTCTCCATTTCTCGGGTCCATCATGACAACAAAGGCGCGATCAAGAAGCTCTGTTCCCCCTCTTTGTTTCGCACTTCTCAATTTCTTTTCAATAATTTTTTCAACCGCTTTTTGCAGCTGAATATCAATTGTAAGCACAAGGTCTTTCCCGCTCTTTCCTTCTGTTAACACTTTAGAGCTTGTGACATTGCCTTGTTTATCAGTTGTACTCTGTTCTTTTTCCTTCTGGCCCTGCAGGACATCTTCATATTGATATTCAAGATAACTTTTTCCTACACGGTCATTTCGGCTGTAGCCAAGTGATAGATAATGCTCAAGAAGTGACTGCGGAAGCCCTTCATCACTTGAAGAGACACTGCCGAGCATACTGCGGAGCAATCCTTTATTCGGATAGCTGCGTGACCAGTCTGTTGTCACATCAACACCTGGCAGCTCGTCCAAATGCTCAGAGACGTAAGCAATTTCACTTGGCTTTACATCTTCATTTTTAATGAATTGAGGCGTAAGTGCATAGCCTGCATCCATCTGTCTTTTAATCGCAAGCACTTGTAAGTCTTTTTTCGTCAGTTGATTTAATTCCTTGTCTGTGATGCGTTTCAGCTGAAGCTGATATAGTTTATCATCAGAGACCTTATCGTCATCCTTTAATTCCGATTCCTTTTGAACAAGCTTTTTCGCTTCATTCGGATGCGTTAAGATCCAGAAATCTTTTTTATCACGATCGGTGATTTTTTTCGTACTCACATGAATCATATCCGCTAATTTTGATGCCACTTTGAGCCGCTCTTCTTGTGAAGTCGTCGAGGTTCTCGTATATGTAATGGCATTTAGCGCTTTATTGCTGACAATCGTATTGTAGTTTCGATCGTAAATTTTTCCGCGTGGAGCAGATGAGCTGACATTTACATCCTCTTGTTTTTCTGCCTGCTTTTTATAATCTTCTCCATTGACAATTTGTACAAACCCGAGTCTAACGACAACACCGGTAAAAATAATAAACGCAGCTAAAAATAACAAATTCAGCCGGATCGGAAGTGTTTTACGCCCTTCCTTCGCGTCTTTTTTGTTTTTCTTGTTTCTCATCACATCACCTTTTCTATCAAGAAAGAAATGGCACCCCTTTTTGTGTATAAAAGGTGCCATCATCATTTTAGCGGTTTTTCTATCATTTATCTAGAAATTTGATGTTCCATTGGTAAGAAATTTTACCTTTCTCCCTTAATAAGGTTCGTGTGAGAAACCGGCTTTTGACCGTCAGCCTCTTTCATATCAGCTGTTTTTTCTTTTAAATGAATATCTTTTACAAAGTAATAAATGAGGGTATGTCCCGCCCCGAGCACAACAAGAGATGCGGGAATACCGAGTTCATCACCAAGTAAGGTGACAGACAGCAGGAACAAAATAATGGAACAAATACGGCCAGCATTTAAAAATAGCTCTCTGACCACAATATATTCAATTCGAGCTTTTCTGGCATATCTGGCATGGCCGATCACATCATATGTTAAGGATACATAGGGAACAAGCAGGAGCGGATACCCTATCGCAATGGCTACTGCATACATAAGAAGTGATACATAGGACAACTGGAAAATGATTAAAAACAAGGCGCCGTATAAAATCAGACCGCCAATCATAATGGCCTTCTTCCGCCACTTTTTCTTAATCAAACGTGTTGCGAAGAAGTAAGCAAAAAAAGCAACACCTGAATTCACTAAACCAAATGTCCCAAGAGCAAGCTCACTGTTTGTTGCAATAAACACAAAGACACTGATTAAGAACACAAAGACCCCTTCACGAAGCCCTTGAAAAAAATGAGCCGTTGTAATTTTACGCCAATTCTCGTCTGCATGGCGTTCTTTCCAAATTTGTTTGATGATAAACTTGCCTTTTGACTGCCTTCTCTTGAGGAAAAAGCTCATTACAACCGCTAGTGAAAACAATAAAAGCGATAACGTGAAAATCACTGTATAGCCTGTATCATCCGTTAATTGAGAAATAACAATTCCCGCAATGAGAGGGCCGATCATGCCGGCAGTTGAAGTAAGCACCCCAAGAAATCCATTAAAGAAGTCTCTTGTTTCAGGCTCGGTGATCTCAAAGGTGAGTACGTTAAAAGCAAGCCAGTAAAAACCATAGCCGATCCCAAGGACACTTCCCAATAAAACAAGCCGTGCGGCCGCTTGTTCTCCTGCCATTAGGACGATTAAATAAAAAACGGCTAGGAAGATGACGCCGAAACGAAGGACAAACGCTCGGTCTATTTTTTTAGCGAGCCGGCCAGCGAATAAAAACGTAATGGGCTGAAGCACCACAATGGCCAAGTTATAAATCGCAAGATCCGTGAATTTCCCAGACTGTTTCCATAAGTACACATTTACAAACGTATTAGAAAGTGCAATGGCAAGTGCGTATAATCCGCCAATCGTGAGGAGGAGCAATAAATCTCTTGTGACATCCATGTCCCCGAACATTTTCTTTAATCTGCTCATACAATTCATTCTCCTTTTCTACACAATAGTCTGTCTCATCAAAAGGCAGATATGTAAAAAAGGAGGGGAAAATATAAAAAGACCTGCTTCTCTTGAAAGCAGGTCTTTTCGAATTAAATCATTATTATTTTGCTTCGCTGTAAAGGCGAGCTACTTCATCCCAGTTCACAACATTCCAGAATGCTGAAATGTAATCAGGACGACGGTTTTGGTAGTTTAGGTAGTATGCATGCTCCCAAACGTCTAGTCCTAGGATTGGCGTTTTTCCTTCAGTTAAAGGAGAATCTTGGTTTGGCGTGCTTGTGACTTCAAGTTTTCCGTTGTTCACAACTAGCCATGCCCAACCAGAACCAAAGCGTCCTGCAGCTGCTGCAGCGAAATCAGATTTGAATTTTTCAAATCCGCCTAATTCTTTTTCAATTGCATCTGCAAGTTCACCAGTTGGTGCGCCGCCACCGTTTGGTGAAAGAAGCGTCCAGAATAATGAGTGGTTCGCATGTCCTCCGCCATTGTTACGTACAGCTGTACGGATGTTTTCTGGTACAGAGTTTAAGTTAGCCACTAGCTCTTCAATTGATTGATCTTCAAGAGCTGATACACCTTCGATTGCTTTGTTTAAGTTTGTTACATATGTGTTGTGGTGTTTTGTGTGGTGAATCGTCATTGTTTCCTTGTCGATATGTGGTTCTAATGCATCGTAAGCATATGGTAATTCTGGAAGTTTAAAAGCCATGGTTAATTTCCTCCTTAAAATGTATGTACTGAAATGCTTCCTTTGT
This sequence comes from Bacillus safensis, assembly GCA_030159235.1. Classification (GTDB taxonomy): domain Bacteria; phylum Bacillota; class Bacilli; order Bacillales; family Bacillaceae; genus Bacillus; species Bacillus safensis_B. The sequence continues at coordinate 129,970 of BSBG01000002.1, forward strand.
AAGTCAGCAATTCACCCTACTCAAAGAGTATCAAAAGAAACAGCTTGTTTCAACGTTATTGCTCATGTTCTCAAACATTTCAGTGTTTATTTTGTATTTATCCCTTTAGAAAAAGCTTTAAACACTCTTTTTCAACTTAGCGAAGGACATAAAATAAAAAGATGCCCAGCATCAGCGCTTGAATCAATCCTTTTGCAAAGACACCTGATACAAATCCAATTAAAGAGCCTAATCCTACTTTTACACTCGTCTTCAAATCTTTTTGATGAACAAGAAGCTCTGCAATGACACTGCCGATAAATGGACCAATAATAATTCCTGCAATGGGAATCACAAAAGGACCAGCTAATAACCCAATGGTGCTTCCCCAAATTGCTGCCCGGCTGCCGCCAAAGCGCTTTACCCCAATAAGATTTGAAACATAATCTGCCGCAAATAATACCGCGGTAAACATGGCTTGAATAAGCCAGAACGTCAGTGTAAGCGGCTCGAAGCTGAAAAAGAAACCATATAGAATAAACCCGAGAACCATAAAAACCACACTAGGGATGATTGGATAAACAAGTCCAACAAACGCAATGATAAATGCACAGCCAATCAATATCCAATACAGCACGTCCAAGTCCTTGCCGCCTCCTTTTTATATGCTGTATACATTATGCCTCATTCCTTCTATCTTAACCAGCGATGAAGGCCATACTTGTACTGGATGGATAGACATTGATACAATATGAGAAATAGAAAAGAATGTAGGAAGTGAATGGGTATTGAACGTATTTAATCTATTGATAAAAGGAATTTACTCACCAAAAGATATTGCAAAAGCACGGTTTACAGGGATCGGAAAAGCGATTTTATTCATTTTTATCCTTTCGATCATCGCTGCAGTTCCTCAGGGGTATCATATGAGTCAGGAGATCTCGAATGCGATGTCAGGATTTCAGCACGTGATCAAAAAAGATTTACCCGAATTTTCAATTGAAAAAGGAAAACTTCAGGCCGATCAAAGTACACCGATAGAAAAAGAAGAAAACGGCATCACCATCATCTTTGATCCTGCTGAAAAAATAAAAGCAAGTGAGCTTGAATCAAAGCAAACCGCCATCGCTTTATTAAAGGAAAAAGCAGTGATTGCCATTGATGGGCAAATGACAGATATTCCATACCAGCTCCTTGGCGGAACCCTGACAAAAGACGAGCTCGCTCGCGTCACAAATCAGAACCAAGCGATTATTATTCCAGTCATCTGTGTACTGCTATATCTATCAACTGCGGCTCTCATGTTTATCAGCGCAACATTCCTAGCGATGCTTGGTACATTTATTAAACGAATGCAGCAAAAAGAGCTGTCCTTCCAAATGCTTTGGAAGCTCTCCGCTTATTCACTCACATTAACAACGGTCTTTTTCGCGATCATGAGTGCATTAAACACGCCTGTTGCAAATTCATTTTTATTAAATTGGGTCATTAACTTTATCTTCTTATATCTTGTGGTAAAAGAAATACCTGCAAAAAAATAAACCTCTTGTCGAATACAACAAGGGTTTGTCTACACGCTGAAAGCTCCTCCGACTTGGAGGAGCTTTTTATGTATGTTCATGCTCTATGACTCGTCTGGATGGATGATCGCAAACAAATAGTGATCCTCCCACACCCCATTAATCTTTACTTTTTTACGATTTAGTCCCTCATTTTCAAAACCTGTCTTTTCAAGCACCCGAATGGAACCCATGTTATCCGGCTTTACTCCAGCCTCTATTCGATGGAGATTCAATTCAAAAAAGGCATAATCAATCATTAAACGAATGGCCTCGGTCATATATCCATTTCCACCTTGCTTTTGATCGAGTACATACCCGAGCAAAGCTCCTTCTATCGGGCCTCTTACGACTGAGCTCAATGAAATCGTCCCAATTAAAGCATCTGTTTCATTTAAGAAAATACCATGCATGTACGCTTCATCTTGTGCACTTCTTTGTACGCTGCGCTGAATACGTTCAATTTGACGAGGTAACGTGAAGAAATCATCGTTGACCAAAGGTGTAAATTGCTGAAAATATGAGCGATTCTCAAGCTCTAATGTGAATAGTGCTGCTGCATCATGTTCTGTTAATGTTCTCACATATATATGCTGACTAACTTTCTTCATCAAATCTCCTCCTTGGCTTTATTTTATCATAATGGCCACATGCGGATACTCACCGCTTTACTTCAACTTCCAAACAAAATCCACAAACTCACACCAACGACCCAAGGCGTTTTTATTGCAAGACTTACTAGAACTAACTAGAACCATCCTTTCCAGCTTTTCTCTCCTTTTTGGTTCTATCATTTCAAGACATGCATAGACTGAAGTAAACTCTTAAAAGCGGTGAGTAAAATGCGGCGAATTCTTTTTTTACTAATCAGTTTGTTTGTCCTCTTTATTATCTTTTTTGATTTAAAAAATGGAACCATTCCTGTTGAGGAAAACACAGTCGTCCCAGCAAGTGCCTTTCAAACAGCTGAGAAAAAGACATATAAAAACGTCACTGTTAAACAAGGTGAAACGGTCCTCTCCATCGTACATACAAGTAAGCCACTCGATGATGTCATTAAGGATTTCGAGGAGCTGAATCAAGGGGTTAAAGCGAATGAAATCCGGGCAGGCAGCACATATAAGTTTCCGGTCTATAAGAGATAAAACGTTAATTCCTTGTCATTCATACAAAGAGACTGTTACAATATGAACTGTAAAACAAGACGTACATAGCAAATGATTGCGTGTACACTAAGGAGCGATTGACAAGTGAGTGAAGTCACACATCGTACTAAAACGCGTCCCGTCAAAGTGGGACCTTTAACTATAGGTGGAAATAATGAGGTTGTCATTCAAAGTATGGCAACAACCAAAACACATGATGTCGAAGCGACAGTCGCTGAAATTAAACGGCTTGAAGAAGCGGGCTGTCAAATCGTGCGTGTCGCATGCCCAGATGAGCGTGCAGCAAATGCAATTGCGGACATAAAAAAACAAATCAACATCCCGCTTGTTGTGGATATCCATTTTGACTACAAGCTTGCTCTGAAAGCGATTGAAGCAGGTGCAGACAAAATTCGAATCAACCCAGGAAACATTGGAAGACGGGAAAAAGTCGAAGCAGTTGTCAAAGCAGCAAAAGAAAAGGGCATTCCAATTCGTATTGGGGTAAATGCCGGCTCATTAGAGAAAAAAATTCTTGATAAATACGGCTATCCTACAGCAGATGGTATGGTCGAAAGTGCACTGCATCACATTAAAATTTTAGAAGACCTAGACTTTCATGATATCATCGTCAGTATGAAAGCATCTGATGTAAATCTTGCAATTGAGGCGTACGAAAAAGCGGCAAAAGCCTTTGACTATCCTCTTCATCTTGGAATTACAGAATCAGGTACGTTATTTGCAGGTACAGTAAAAAGTGCAGCTGGACTTGGCGCTATTTTAAATATGGGAATTGGGAACACACTCCGTATCTCATTAAGTGCTGACCCTGTTGAGGAAGTAAAAGTAGCACGTGAATTGTTGAAATCATTTGGTCTTGCAGCAAATGCAGCAACTCTCATCTCTTGCCCAACTTGTGGACGAATTGAAATCGACCTCATCAGCATTGCAAATGAAGTCGAAGAATACATCTCCACCATTAAAGCACCGATTAAAGTAGCAGTTCTCGGCTGCGCTGTAAACGGTCCAGGTGAAGCGCGTGAAGCGGACATCGGCATTGCAGGCGCTAGAGGCGAAGGCCTATTGTTCCGTAAAGGTGAAATTGTTCGTAAAGTACCGGAAGAAACAATGGTCGAAGAACTGAAAAAAGAAATCGATAAAATCGCTGAAGAACATTATGCGAAAATGGAAGCTGAAAAAGAAAAACAAGCGAATGCATAACAAAAAACGCCTGACGTCACTGTCAGGCGTTTTTCTGTTCTTGTTAAAAGAACGGGGTGATAAATATGCCTAGGATGACGGAAACTATTCCGATCCCAATTGACCACGCGCCAAGCGCATGTGCTCCTTTTCTTCTTGCAATATAACCAACGACGATTGCCGCTACCCCTAATAGCACTGGCAAGACAAATAATGAGATAATCGCAATCGCGAGTGCTGTATAGCCTATCCCTTTACTGCCTGAATCGTCACCTGCATGGTCACGTTCTCGTCTGTCTTCTCGATCTCTTGATGCCTGATATGGCTCTGCAATTTCAGCAGCTGTTTCCTCTAAATAGCCATCATCATTACTAAAGTGTGTGTCGATTTCACGATCATTTCTTCTGAAATCCTCGTCTCTTTCCATGATCAATTCCCCCTTTTGGTTAATAGAAAGGAGCTTTTTTAGTATGAGCAAAAATGTCTGTTTCATGTTTGCTAAAACTTGCTGGAATTGTGAATTGATTATGTTACACTTTAAGAGTATAAATATGAGGAGTGTGGGCATGTTACGTTTAGGAATTGATATTGATGGCACAGTGACGGCGCAGGACACCTTTGTCCCCTACTTAAATGAGTCGTTTCAATGTACCATGACACTAGATGATATGACAGAGTATGATTTGACGAAGCTTTTAAAGATTTCTCAAGAAGAATTTTGGGGCTGGATGGATCAGCATGAGCCTCTTATTTATAAACAGGCAAAGCCTGCTGAGGGTGCAAAAGAGATCCTCGATCAAATGAAGCAGCAGCACAAGCTGATTTATATTACTGCAAGAAGGCAGCAGCATTCAGATATCACCTACAAATGGTTTCAAGAACACCACGTACATTATGATGACATTGAGCTGGTTGGCGGTCATCACAAGCTGGAAGCCGTTCAAAAATACAAGATTGATGTATTTTTTGAGGACCATCATGGCAATGCCACAATGATTGCAAAAGAGGCAGACATCCCGGTGATCCTTTTTAACTCCCCTTATAATCAAATGCCCGTTGACGACAGGATTATTCGCGTCAACAACTGGCAGGAAGCGTCTCAATGGATCAAACAATACGAGCAGCGTCTGCAAACTGCTTATTAATGTAGAAAAGCCGATACATTTGAATGTATCGGCTTTGTCTTCTTTTCAGCGTGATAGAAAACCTTTGCAGTCTAGGAAGGACGAGTACCGGAGCGGAGCGAATTGAACATTCGTGAGCACCGGCACGCAGACCTGACACTGAATGCGAGGGTTTGTCTGCACGCTGTACGTTTAATGTATCGGCTTGTTTGATGGAGCAAGGTGCCCTTCTTTCATTAGAAAATGGTACAGTGCCCCCTTCATGCCTGCCTGATTCAAGTAGTAACAAGTATCCAGCTTCACCTGAATGTTCTTCCATGCATGCAGTGTATGTAAATGTTTTTCTATGTTTGATAATAAATCCGACCTTGCACTGACGCCTCCGCCAATAAGGATTTTCTCTGGGTTAAGGACAGTCGCTACATTGTAAATGCCAATGGCTATTCGCTTATACCACTGATTCACCAGCTCTTCAATAGCCAGATCGTGCTTCGCCTTTTCAAAAATCTCTTGACCGTCTATTTGTGTACTTTGCGGAATTCCTTGCTTTTCTTTATAGCTTCGAATTAATCCAGCTGTTGAAGCGCTGCTATTAAGTGTAGTAAATTGTCCGTTTTCCGTCTCTGTCAGCATCATGCCAAATTCACCACCGCGAAAAGAAGCCCCGCGTACAAGCTGACCGCCAGCAAAAATACCACCGCCAACACCTGTGCCAATTGTCATACAAATAAAGCTATCACAATCCTTCGCATGACCACTATATTTCTCTGCAAGAGCTGCACAGTTTGCATCATTTTCCACTTCAACACGAAGAGACGTTTTCTCTTCTAGAAGTGTTTTTACATTTTGACCATTTAAGGCGATGATGGCGCCGGCAAATTCCGTATAGCCGGATTCACTGTCTACAAATCCCGGAAGACTAATGGCGATACCGCTCACTTCCAGCATCCTTTGATATTCCTTGACTACATCCAACATGGCTTCTAAAAACGGCTCAAGCTGCCGGCAGTTCGTTTCATAGTCACCGCTAGTGATAAGCTCTCCATCCTGATCCATTAATCCATGTTTAGTTCTCGTCCCGCCTACATCGAACACGACATAATACGCCACTTTTGACCCCTCCCTTTCCTTCAAAAGACTCAGATTACACTGCGTAGTACCTTGATCTCATTTTAAAGAAACAGGCGTTCTTTGTAAAACGTTTTCAAAAGACAAAAACAAAAAAAGCCAGCTTTGCGGCTGGCTCTTTCATGAGTGGACTTCCTTCGGTTCACAGGAAGGACACGTTCCGTATATTTCAAATTTATGTCCGCTAATATGATAATCCTCTAGATCGGCGTCAAGTTTGTCCATAGGACAGGCATCGATTTCCTTTGTTTTACCGCATGCAAGACAAATAAAGTGATGGTGATGATGGGAGAATGAACATTTAAAACGAAATAGTTTCTCCCCTGACAATTCCGTTGTTTCTAATATTCCAAGGTCTTCATATAGTGACAAGTTTCGGTAAATCGTATCAAAGCTGAGACCCGGATAGTCTTCACTTAGTGCCGTTAGCACATTTTTAGCGGTCAAGTATTTATCAGAATCAGAAAACAATTGAAGCATGTCTTCACGTTTGCTTGTATATTTATAGCCTTTTTCCTTTAATAAATCAAGCGCTTCTTGTACGTTCATGTTGATTCCCCCTTCTGAATTTCCCAATACTAATGCACCCGATTAAAATCAAAATGGACAGCATCACAATGGTTCCGCCTGGCGCTAAATCAAGATAATAGCTTAAGATCAATCCGGCCAATACAGACAATTCGCCAAACAAGATCGAAAGGAAGATCGCCTGTTTGAATCCTTTGGCTATGCGGATACTTGCCGCAACAGGAAGCGTCATGAGCGCTGACACAAGCAGTGTACCAACGATACGCATCGATGCCGCAATGACAAGTGCAACAACTAAGATAAAAATAAAATGAATCCATTTTGCTGAAATACCAGAGGCCTTTGCATGCTCTTCATCAAAAGAAAGTAAAAACAGTTCTTTATATAAAAGCACAACAACTAACACCACAACAAGTGAGATCCCCACAATAATCCAAAGATCAAGTCTTGAAACTGCACTGACACTTCCGAACAGATAACTAAACAAATCTGTATTGAAACCATTCGCTAGTGAAATGAAGATGACGGAAATCCCAATACCACCTGATAAAATAATGGGGATGGCAAGCTCCTGATAATGCTTATACACAGAGCGTAGGCGTTCAATAAACAATGAACCGGCAACAGAAAAGGCCATTCCTAAGTAAAGTGGGCTCACCCCTGTCAAAAGGCCAAACTTTTTATCAAGGAATAAACTTGCGGCAATACCGGCAAGTGATACGTGACTAAGAGCATCTGCAATAAGCGAGAGCCTTCTTACGACTATAAATACACCAAGTAAGGGCGCAATAAAACCGATCAGCATCCCTGCGATAAACGCATTTTGTAAAAATTCATAATGAAAAAATGGAAATAGCATTATTCATGTCCCCCGTGATGGTGATGGTCGTGATGAATCACTTGAATGTCATGGCCGTAAAATTGAGATAACGCCTGATCATCCATTGAATCAAACGTTTCTGCATCTCCATGGAAGTGCAGTCTCTGGTTTAAACAAGCCACATGGGTGACTTTATCAGAAACGGTGCCAACGTCGTGTGTGACGAGAATTAAAGACATTCCTTTTTCTTTGTTCAATGCTTCTAATAGCTGATAAAAGCCTTCAACTGTCCGCTGGTCTACCCCAACCGTCGGCTCATCTAAAATAAGCAGCTTCGGCTGACTGACGAGCGCACGGGCAATAAACGCACGCTGCTGCTGACCACCTGAAAGCTCACCGATGTTTTGATGCTTTAAATCTTGTATGCCAACTGAGCGAATGGCATCTTCAACTTGCCATTTATCCTGCTTGCTCATTCGTTTGAATAAACCAATTTTCGCGGTTAATCCGCTTGCAACGACCTCATATACAGAAGCAGGGAAACCTGTATTAAAACTATTCGCCTTTTGAGAAACAAATCCAATTTGATCCCAGTCTCTAAATTTTGAAACAGGTGTGCCAAATAGCTTTAATTCACCTTGCTGCGGTTTAATAAGCCCAAGCAGGCATTTTAATAAGGTTGTTTTACCCGATCCATTCGGTCCAACAAGTGCTAGAAAGTCCCCTTCCTCTACTGTTAAATGAATGTGATCAATGACATTTCGCTGCCCATATGAGTACGAAATGTCTTTCATTTCAATAATTGGCTTTGCCATGAATCTTTCCACCTTTAATCAATATAAAAAGAATGATTACGATTTATACAACAAAAAGAAAATGGCTTTTGCCATTTTCTCTGTTCATACATACGTTTCATTATATAAAAGAAAGATAAAAAAGTAAAATAAAAGCTAATGAATGGCTGTTTTAAACTTACCGCCTTTTGTTTCATGCGTATCCATAATTGTAATAAATGCTTGGCTATCAATTTCAAATACAATGGATTTCAGCTTTGTAATTTCAAGTCTTGTGACAACGGCATAGATGACATCTTTTTCTTCATCTGTATAGCCGCCTTTTCCTCTCAGCTTTGTCGTTCCCCTGCCAAGTCGATGCAGAATTGCATCTGAAATTTCATCATAATAATCAGATACGATAATGACAGCTTTTGTTTCATCAAGCCCTTGAATAACAGCATCAATTGTTTTCATTGCCAAATAATATGTCATGACAGAATACATAGCCTGCTCTGGTCCAAAGACAAAGCCCGCCCAAATAAAAATGAACACATTGACGATCATCACAAACTCACCGACGGAGAAAGGAATTTTTTTCGTCAGAAGTATTCCTAGGATCTCTGTTCCATCCATTGAGCCTCCATTACGAATGACAAGTCCAACACCAAAACCAAGTAATAGCCCGCCAAATACAGTGGCTAAGATCGGCTGTGTTGTAAATGCCTCTACATGATGAAGTGATGATTCCATCACGGCTAAGCTCACAATCCCAATCACAGTGGAAACAAGAAACGTTTTCCCAATATGTTTGTATCCTGATATCATAAATGGAATATTCAAAATGACAACAATCGTCGCAAAATTTATGAACGGGTTATCTGTAAAGAGATAATCCAAAATGAGCGAAATACCGATGATGCCTCCATCAATAATATTGTTTGGCACTAAAAATAATTCAATGCTGACTGCTGCACATGCAGCTCCTACTAGAATCAGAAAAATTCTCAAAATAAAATGAGGCACTGATTCCTTTCTATGCTGTTTACTATTTGCCATACGTTCTCCCTTCTACACATGTTAAATTTTCAATGAACATTTTATTCACTTTACTATTTTATCATTTAACTGAATAAAATAAAATTTTTTGCACATTTTCCGTTTTCGCCCATACATTATTACAGAGGGGAGGAATGGAATTGATTTTAATCCAAAAAATTGTCCTGCAGCGGCTCAATCAGATCACAGCAAATGATCTGTTAAGGTATGCGAAACAGTACAGCGTCAGTTTAACGTCTCATCAAGCTGCCGAGGTTGCCAAACTCATGAATGGGAAAAACGTGAATATTTTTAATGATTCAGAACGTAATCGGCTTCTTAAGCAAGTGGAAGCGATTACTTCTAAACAAACAGCACAGACTGTGAATGATCTGTTCAACCAGTTTACAAGTTAGACAAAAAAGGGCCGCATTTAGCGGCACCTCATCATGTTGCATGTTTTTTTACTGACCTGTAATTTTATCTAGTAAGCCTTCATCAAATTGCTTTTCCTTCAACATCGCAATTTCGAATTTGTAAGGTGGTTTTTTGTTCTTTTTATCTTCACCTACATAAGGCGTTTCTAGAATTTTTGGTACATCTTGAAGCTGCGGATGATGCACAATATGGTTCAGTGCATCGAAGCCAATTTCACCAAAACCGATATTTTCATGTCGGTCTTTTCTTGCGCCTTGTACGTTTTTACTGTCATTAATATGAAGAACTTTGATTCGATCAATACCAACGATTCGGTCAAATTCTTCTAACACACCATCAAAATCACTTACAATCGGGTAACCAGCATCATGCGTGTGACACGTATCAAAGCAGACAGATAGAGCTTCGTTATGTGTCACTCCGTCGATAATTTGGGCAAGCTCTTCAAAGCTTCTTCCGCACTCTGATCCTTTTCCCGCCATTGTTTCAAGTGCAATTTGAACCTTTTGCCCTTTCACAATGACTTCGTTTAAACCTTCAATGATTTTTTGAATCCCTGCTTCTGCCCCTGCTCCGACATGCGCACCTGGGTGAAGAACAATCTGCCCCGCACCTAGCGCTTCCGTACGCTCGATCTCAGAGCGCAGAAAGTCTACACCAAGCTCAAATGTCGCGGGATTCACTGTATTTCCAATATTGATAATATACGGAGCATGCACGACGATATCTGTCATGCCATGCTCTTTCATATGGGCTTGTCCAGCTTCAATATTGAGGTCTTCAATTTTTTTACGGCGCGTATTTTGCGGTGCACCTGTATAAATCATAAACGTATTCGAACCATAAGAGGCAGCTTCTTGACTCGCTGCAAGAAGCATATGTTTTCCGCTCATGGATACATGTGAACCAATCTTCAACAATGTTTCCCCCTACTTTCCGTTACGCTTTGACTTTCTACGTTCCTGTCTTTTGATTTTATCCATCTCACGTGTCATTTTCTTTTTATACCCAGGTTTGACGGCTTTTGGTTTTCTCACAAGACGTTTTGCTTTTTCTTCAATTTCATTTGGTGCCTTTTTACGTCTTTGACGCTTCAAACGGTCATCTGCATCTCGCCATTCGCCATGAACAATGGTTTTGTTTTCAAACACAACGCCCATTTTCTCAATTTGAATGAGTGCATCCTCATCCGCAAGTTCATAAATGGTCATTGCAATGCCAGATGAACCAGCACGAGCTGTTCTTCCTACGCGGTGAACATAAAAATCAAGATCAGATGGAAGTTCATAGTTGATCACATGGCTGATGCCTTTAATATCAATCCCGCGTGCTGCAAGATCTGATGCCACAATATAAGTGAACTCCAGATCTTCAATTTGTTTCATGACTTTTTTACGTTCACGCGGCGTTAATCCGCCATGAAGCACACCGATTTTCATTCCTTTTTCTTGTAGGAACGATGCGATTTCATCAACAGTTGTTTTTGTATTGGCAAAAATGATCCCTAAATACGGCTGTACATTCGTCACCATTTCATGAAGCAATTTTAATTTATCACGCTGTTTAGACGGGACTAAAATGTGCTGAATGTTTTCAGCTGTAATCCGTTTTGGTTCAACATGCGCATACTTTGGATTGTCCATATATTTTTTCAGGAAAGGCTTTAGTTTTTCTGGAATGGTTGCAGAGAAAACCAGCATTTGCAGCTGTTCTGGCATTTGAGCGCCAATACGATCCACGTCTTCTAAGAATCCCATATCCAGCATTAAATCCGCTTCATCAATGACAAGAGAGGTCGCTTTGTAAACATTCAGCGCCTGCTCATGAATGAGGTCAGCAATACGTCCAGGTGTGCCGACAACTAAATGCGGCTGGTTTTTTAGTTTTTGAATCGATTTCTGCTTGTCCGTTCCGCCAATGTAAAGCTTTGCTTTGATCTCTTCTTCTGGTGAAGCATTCTTTAAAATCGTTTGGGCTTCTTTGAAAATTTGAGTGGCTAATTCTCTTGTAGGTGCAGTAATTACCACTTGTACCTGCTCTTTGCCTGGATCAATTGAATGAATCAGCGGCAGTAAGTACGCATGGGTTTTTCCTGTTCCTGTTTGTGATTGCCCAATTACACTTTCTCCTTTTAAAACAGCAGGGATGATTCTTTTTTGAATATCAGTCGGCTCATAAAAGCCTAGTTCATGAATAGCATCTATAATAAAAGGCTTTAATTCATATGTCGTAAATTTCGTTTCTTTCATGTTTTCACTCCTTAAGGCAATGCCTTTTTGCTCATCTCCTCATTATAGCTGATTTTCAGCAAAAAAACCATGTCCGCTTTTCTTACATGAAACCAATTGATGTTTCCTTGCATAACCTATGAAGAGAAAGAGAATGCAGTAAGGGAGGTACAAGTATGTTAGGGCAAAGGCCTATGGGCGATTTTCAGCCGCGCCGTCCCTCACGCCGGCACCTTGGAAATGGCGGACAGCCCGGAGTTTTTCAAAGGAGGCAGCAGGCTCCTATCGAACAGCCTTTTCAAGGGCAAGGGAATCCATTTCAGCAAATGATGCCCCGCTCTCCGTCTATGCAGGGAGGCGGTTTACATGGGATGGGCGGAATTCCAGGAGGCGAGAGCCGTGCGCTAGGTGGCGGAGCAGGAATTAAAGGCATGCTCGCTAAATTCCTACCTGGCGCAGGAGGAGCAGGAGTCTCTGGAGGCGGTGCGGGATTACAAGGAATCCAGAGCTTCACAAATCCTGCGACCCTTTCAAGCATGTTAGGAAATGTTCAAAAAGTGCTCGGGATGGCGCAGCAATTTACACCAATGATTCAGCAATACGGTCCTTTAGTGAGAAATTTGCCTGCGATGATTAAACTGTACAGCCAGCTCGGCAGCGCGGATGATGACGAAGCAAATGCAGATGATGCAGAATCAAAGGAGATCAGTGCGGAAACAGAAGTGACGACGCCAGAAGACGTATCAACTGACGGAATAGAAGAAAATGAAGAACCAGAAGACATCCTCGTCAAAAAAGCAGTCCCTCACACATCACCTGCTCCCGAAGCAAAATCGAAAAAAAGATCGGGCAGCTCTGTTCCAAAACTATATGTCTAGTGACCTTTTAACGGTGAAGTGTTCACTGCGTATAACAATCTTTGATATATACGCTTACTTTGGCTATAATGGAAGCAAGAGAATGATAAAAAGCCGTTTTTTACGGCTTTTTATATTGTTCTTCTCTAGCAGCACTTCCCTACAGGAGGACGAATAAATGAATGTAATTAAAATATCGCCGCGTGGCTATTGCTATGGCGTTGTGGATGCAATGGTCATTGCTAAAAATGCCGCACTTGATAAAAACTTGCCACGCCCAATTTATATATTAGGTATGATTGTACACAACAAGCATGTCACTGATGCCTTCGAAGAAGATGGGATTTATACACTGGACGGACCAAACCGCTTAGACATTTTAAAGCAGGTTGAAAGCGGAACAGTTATTTTCACGGCTCACGGTGTGTCTCCTGAGGTTCGTCAAATCGCAGAAGAAAAAGGCCTAATCGCCATTGATGCGACCTGTCCCGATGTAACGAAAACTCACGAACTCATTTCAGAGAAAACAGCCGATGGTTATGACATTATTTATATTGGAAAAAAGGGTCATCCTGAGCCAGAAGGAGCTGTCGGAGTAGCCCCTGACAAGGTACATCTTGTCGAAACAGAAGCCGATATTGAGGCGCTTGATTTAACATCAGATAAACTGCTCATCACCAATCAGACAACGATGTCTCAATGGGATGTCCACGATCTGATGGAGCTTATTAAAGAAAAATACCCTCACGTCGAGTACCATCAAGAAATTTGTCTTGCCACACAGGTGCGTCAGGAAGCCGTTTCGCAGCAAGCTGGTCAAGCCGATCTGACCATTGTTGTCGGCGATCCAAAAAGTAATAACTCTAACCGTCTCGCACAAGTGTCAATGGAGATTGCCGGAACACAGGCTTACCGTATTGGTGACTTAAGTGAACTCAAGCTGGAGTGGCTGCAGGGCGTCAAAACCGTTGCCATTACTGCTGGTGCTTCAACACCAACACCTATTACAAAGGAAGTTATTCGCTTCTTAGAAAACTATGAACCAGATGATGAATCGACTTGGAAGATTGAACGGACGGTTCCTCTTTCTAAAATATTACCTCGCGTCAAAACAAAGAAATAAGAAAACGTCAGAGCATATCCGCTCTGACGTTTTTTCACATAAATTGAAATGGGTTTGTGTTTGATTCAGAAACAAAGAGCTGTACGTCATATTTTTTATCCGCACATAGCGATTGAAGCTTCACCTTTACGCCCTCTTTCATGATCTTTTCTGCATAATGCCCTGGGTCCACTACGTTCAGTCCAAGCATCATGGCATCATGAGCGACATGGAAATAAAGATCTCCTGTCACATACACATCGGCGCCCATTCTTTTCGCTTGATGGATGTATTTATTTCCGTCTCCGCCAAGCACAGCCACTTTTTTCACAACAGCATCCTGATCTCCTACAAAACGAGCACCATTTACATCTAGCTTCGTTTTCACAAATTGTGCGAATTCTCTAAGTGCCATAGGCTCTTTTAGCTCTCCAATACGGCCGAGACCTTTTTGAATAGGAGGAAGATCAGTCGTGTGTACACTATAGGCAACTTCTTCATAAGGATGTGCTTTGATCATTTCGCGAACCACTTGTTTTTCTATACTTGCTGGAAAAATGGTTTCAATCCGCACTTCTTTCACAAATTCTAATTGGCCCGTTTCACCAATAAACGGATCGGCTTCTTCTGATGGCAGAAAACTGCCTATCCCTTCATTTGAAAACGCGCAATGGCTGTAGTTGCCAATATGACCGGCGCCAGCATTTCCCAAAGCTGTCCGGATGGCCTCTTCAAATTCTTGCGGGACATAAAGAGCAAGCTGTTTGATTTGATCTTCGTATGTCGGCACTAACACACTTGTTTCTTCAAGCTCTAAAGCCTCAGCCAGCAAGTCATTGACTCCTCCATCAGCTACGTCTAAATTCGTATGTGCCACATATACCGCAATATCATGTTTGATGCACTTCTCAATGATCCGTCCAGCCGGTTGATCTGTCGCTACATGTTTTAATGGACGAAAAATCGGCGGATGGTGAGCAATAATGAGATCCACTTTTCGCTCAATCGCCTCATCCACTACATTCTCTAATACATCCAAGGTGATCATGACATTGGTTACTTTTTTATTTAGTGTCCCGATCTGGAGACCAATTTTATCACCTTCCATGGCATATGCCTTTGGTGAAAATTGCTCAAATAATTGGATGATTTCATGCCCGTTTACTGTTTTAGCCAACAGTCAAAACCTCCTTTAGCACCTTTATTTTCGCATTCAGCTCTTCAAGGCGCTCTTTGTTTTCTTCTGCCCGCGCTGCCTGCTGAATTTGACTTTCTATCTTCTCCATATGCTGAAGCTCTTGCATCCACTTATGCCGGAAGACGTCATTTTGCTCTTTCGCAAGAAACGGGCCAACCAGCATGCCTGCTTCAATTGACATCCCTTTATAGGCTTTATCTCTGTCGCCTTTTTCGGCGATCATGATTTCGTATATTTTGCCGTCCTCTTCTAAAATGACTTCATCCAGCAATTCATACCCCTCTTGATAGAGCCATAAACGAATATGGTGAGCATGGATATTCGGTTGAAGAATGAGCCGCTCATGTCCTGCGAGCTTATGCTTGCCTTCATTTAGAATGCTTGCGATGAGTGCGCCGCCCATACCTGCAATCGTCACTGCACTCACTTCGCCTTTTTCAATGACTTCAAGGCCATTTCCTTTTCTGACCGAAATCTGTTCATCTAATTCTAGTCTATGTACTTGCTGCTGTGCCGATTGAAGCGGTCCATCTGTAATTTCACCAGCAATGGCTTTCACTGCTTTTTGATGCAGGATCGCATAGCATGGCAAATAGGCATGGTCTGAGCCGATATCAGCGAAGACTGCCTCATGTGGTAAAAAGTCTGCGACTCTTTTTAATCGTTTGGATAAATTCATTTCATTCATACATATCACTACTTTTCTTTAATGTTCATACTTGTCTATCTTATATAAATTATGGACTTTTTAAAAGTCGTTTTCAAATGAAAAAAGCTCTTCTTTTGAAAAAGAGCTTTTTGTGTAAGATTATTTAATTTTAGACACCCATTCCGACATTTCATCTAGCTTTTCATTCGGAATCAGCCCGCCTGGCATCCCGTTACCGCCTTCTTGAATTTTCTTCTTGATGTCTGCTACTTCAAGCTTGTCTCCAACGCCTGTTAATGCAGGACCTGCGCCGCCTTCATAGTTTTCCCCGTGACAGCTTAGGCAGTTCTGTTTATACAATTCTTCCGGCGTTGCATTTGCTGTCTCCTCTTGCTTTTGCTCCTTGCCCCCAGAGGCGATTTTGTCTTCATCTTTCAGCCCCTTCATTGATAAGAAAAAAGTGAGTCCAATACCTAAAATGGCAATCAATAAGAATGGTATAAGTGGATTCCGTTTCATTTCTTTCATCCTCCCCTTTGTGAAAACCCCTTTGAGACTATGCAAACAATTCTAATTCTACTTTAATTTTACAAAAAGTAAACGAATTATGATACAAAACTTTGGTCAAGTTCACAGATTAGACAAAAATGAATCAAGATGAGAAATGAAGGCTTCAGCACATTTTGATGTATTTTTTATACATCTTTTCTCTAAGAACGTTGCAAATTCATTTGTTATTCAGTAAAATATAATCAGATTGAAAAAAGCGTTTTCATTTTTGATAAGAAAGAACGGATCTCTTTCAAGATCCGTCCGGTTTCTACTCTAAGAAGTCTTTTAATCGTTTACTTCTGCTTGGGTGTCTTAATTTACGAAGAGCTTTCGCTTCAATTTGGCGGATACGCTCTCTTGTTACGCCGAACACCTTTCCAACCTCTTCTAACGTGCGTGTTCTTCCGTCATCTAGTCCGAAACGCAGTCTCAGCACATTTTCTTCACGGTCCGTTAGCGTGTCTAATACATCTTCAAGCTGCTCTTTTAACAATTCGTATGCAGCGTGATCAGATGGAGATGTCGCCTCTTGGTCTTCAATAAAATCACCAAGATGCGAGTCATCTTCTTCACCAATAGGTGTTTCTAAAGATACAGGCTCTTGCGCAATTTTAAGAATCTCTCTTACCTTTTCTGGAGTTAAGTCCATGTCTTCAGCAATTTCCTCAGGCGTTGGTTCTCTGCCTAGGTCTTGTAGAAGCTGTCTTTGAACACGGATCAATTTATTAATGGTTTCCACCATATGAACCGGGATACGGATGGTTCTCGCCTGATCGGCAATCGCACGCGTGATCGCCTGTCTAATCCACCAAGTCGCATATGTTGAGAATTTATATCCTTTGCGGTAGTCAAACTTCTCAACTGCCTTCATCAGACCCATGTTTCCTTCTTGAATCAAGTCAAGGAACAGCATACCACGACCGACGTAGCGTTTTGCAATGCTGACAACGAGACGAAGGTTTGCTTCCGCTAATCTTCTTTTTGATTCCTCGTCGCCTTCTTCGATCTTTTGAGCATACGTAATTTCTTCTTTAGCAGATAACAAATTGACGCGTCCGATTTCTTTTAAGTACATACGAACAGGGTCATTGATTTTGACACCTGGTGGTACGCTTAAATCATTCAAGTCAAATTCTTCTTCTGCTTTAGCCAGCTGCTGAACATTTGGGTCTTCTGTCTCTTCGTTTTCACTAATGAGCTCTACACCCTGTTCGCCTAAGTATTCATAGTATTCATCCATTTGGTCTGATTCAATTTCAAAGCTAGACATACGCTCTGCAATTTCTTCGTATGTTAAAACGCCCCGTTTTTTACCCGTTTCAGTGAGCTTATCTCTCACCTGTTCAAAGGTTAATTCAGTTTCGGTTTCGTGGGCTTGTTTATCAGCCATTATGGATCCCTCCTTCCAAAGCTTGCAACGAATTCTAAAGTAACTTGCGATTTGCTTCCGCTCTGCTTTTTTCTCTCTATCAAACATAGCCAAGCAAATAGGAATAAAATAAATAATGATGAAGGCAAGATGCTTGCGGTCTTATGCTCCTCCCATAAAGGATTCATTGCCAGCCGTAAGTCCTGTCATTAATAATAGACGTATTACTTCAGCGAACGGTTCAACTGAATAATTTCTTTTGCAAGTGTTGCCGCTTTGAAGAAATCTTTTTGCCTCTCCGCTTCTGCACGTTCTAGTTCTTTTTCCTTTATCATTGACAAATTTCGATGATTCAACACTTTTTTTACATAATCACTTAATTCAGCTTCACTTAGTTCGTCTCCGACTTGAATCATCAATATATCCGTCAAAAGCTGATTCATGACATCATCTTCTATACGGTTCATCAAGTGCTGCGGCGTTGGTTCTCTGCCTTCTTCATACAAGGCGTAAATGTAAGTTGCCAGCGCCCTGTGCGAATCTATATTAAATTCAATCCCGACTCTGTCAAGTACTTTGCGGATCACGTCATCGCTTTTTAACATGTGAGCAAGCAACAATCGCTCTGCATTTTCATATGCCGGTCGAAGACGCTTTCTTCTTACTTGTGTTGACAGATGTGCACGCCTTTTTTCAAGCCCGTTTTCTTCCTGCGTGCTTTTGGCTTCTTGCCGCTGCTGTTTTTCAAACAGCTCTAGTTGTTCTTTTAATGAATCAAGTGAGATCGAGAACTCTCCAGCGAGCTGTTTCATGTAAATCTCTTGCTCTAAGGAGCCGTTTAACCGGCTGATTTCTCGAAGAACCTGCTTCATATAAGCAAGACGATCTCCTTCGTCTGATAAATTCTTTCCTCTTCGGAAAAAATTCATCTTAAACGTCATTAATGTCACACTTGCATCTATGATGTCATTCCTAAACTTCTCGCCGCCATATTTACGAATGTAATCATCCGGATCAAGTCCATCTGGTATCATGGCAACGCGAACTTTACATCCTCTTTTCCCAAGCAAATCTGACGCTTTCATGGTCGCTTCATATCCGGCTGTGTCAGAGTCATAGCAAAGAATGATCTCTTCTACGTTCCGTCTGAGAAGCTTTACGTGCTCTTCTGTAAGAGACGTACCCATTGTTGCAACACTTTCGCCGACACCTGATTTGACAGCTGAAATGACGTCTGCAAATCCTTCGAAAAGAACCGCTCGTTCGCGTTTTCGAATGTGCATACGCGCATCATGAAAGTGATAAAGCAGCTTACTTTTATGAAAAAGTGGCGTTTCAGGACTATTCATATACTTAGGCTGCTGATCACCAAGCGATCTTCCGGAAAAAGCGACGACCGTCCCATGATGATCATGAATGGGAAACATGACACGATCTCTAAAGCGGTCAAAAAAGCCTGTGCCGTTTTCACGTTGAATCAAAAGACCTGCTTTCTCCATCATCCCAGGATCAAATCCTCGTTTTTCTAAAAACTTGGTCATGAAATCCCAAGAGTCAAGAGCATACCCGATCTCAAACTTGGCGATTGTTTCATCCGTAAAGCCTCTGGACCGTAAATAATCGAGTGCGTTTTGACCTTCCTTTGTATTTACCAGCAAATGGTGGTAAAATTTCTTAAGAAGCTCATGGGCCTCAATCATTTTATGATCTGCCGTGTCCTCTTGCTGAGAGGAACTGATCTGAGCATTCGCTACATGATCAGGCAAATCAATATGGTACTTATCAGCAACATGTGAAACGGCTTCAATAAATGAGTAGCCTTCCATTTGTCTGAGGAAAGAAAACACATTACCTCCTGCACCACAGCCAAAACAATGGAAGATTTGCTTATCTGCTGAAACAGAGAATGAAGGAGTATTTTCACCATGGAATGGACAAAGACCGAAGTAATTTCGACCTTGCTTTCTAAGCTGTACGTATTCTCCAATCACTTCGACAATGTCTGCGTTTTTTTGGATCTGCTCCAAAAGTTCATCTGGTATACGTTTGCTCATCCTAATAACACTCCGTCGTACATTATTCGCCTTTTAATTCAAAAATCCTTCATGATTCGACAGGATTTTTTGTAGTTGCGCCATAAATCGCTTCTTATCCTCTTCTAAAAGCTTTTTGGGACCTTTTCCGTATACACCTTTTCTTCGCTGTTTGCTGGAAACATGCCTGCGTTCCAGATCAAAATCAATTGTTTCATTTGTATACATTCGTCCTCTTTCAGACAGAACGATGACCTGTCTCGGAAGCAGTAAGGAGGCAAGACCAATATCTTGTGTGACGACAATATCATGCGCGGCAGCTGAGTTCGCAATGACTAAATCCGCTGCTTCCTTATGTGTATCTACAAACCGCCAATCTTCAAGTGGAGATCTTTTGGTTTGAAAATGCTCATATGAAGCAATGAACGTCACTGGTACTTGAAATTGAGATGCGACAGAAAGGATTTCGTCTTTTACAGGACAAGCATCTGCATCGACATAAATCGTCCTCTCTTTTTTACGTTCATTCAGGTGACTAATTCTCCATCCCTCCACCTTATTCCTGCTTTAGAGAAGCAAAAAGACCATACTTTTCCCCCATAAAGTAAACAACAGTAAAGCTCATTTTGTCGAAAAGTTATGTTTAGAATCACTTGACTTCTGCCAATATTAGTTTATTCGTTCTTGACTTAACTTAAACCTAAAATCAATCATTTTATCACAATTTTTTATTATAATACAAATGCAGCAAATATGCTATTGTTTTTGTTTACCCGTTTCCCACCATAGGAAAAACCCAGGAGGAGCATCCTGAGTTTATTCGGAACCTCTTTTGGTCAGCATTTGATGAATGACATTGGCCGTTTCTTCAACTGCTTTATTTGATACATCAACGACTTGACAGTTAATGCGGTCAACTACTTTTTCGAAATACTCTAGTTCCTCTTTAATCCGCTCAATGTTCGCATAAATGGCGCGATCATTTAAACCAAGAGATTTTAAACGCTCTTTTCGAATATGATTTAATTTATCAGGACTAATTTTCAGACCAATACATTTCTTTGGATCAACTGAAAATAACTCCTCTGGCGGATCTACTTCAGGAACGATTGGAACGTTCGCCACCTTCAGTCGTTTGTGCGCCAAATATTGAGAAAGTGGTGTTTTGGACGTACGTGATACACCAATGAGCACAATATCAGCTTTAAGAATGCCTCTTGGGTCTCTGCCGTCATCGTATTTCACAGCGAACTCAATGGCTTCTACCTTTTTAAAATAGTCCTCATCTAATTGACGTACACGACCCGGCTCTTGTTTCGCTTCATTTCCATATGCAGTCTCCATTTTATCAATGAGTGGACCGATGATGTCATAATAAACGACGCCGTTTGCTTCTGCTTCTTCGATTAAGAATTGACGCATTTCTGGCACAACAAGAGTAAAGCAAACGATCCCGTTGTCTGCTTTTGCCAGTGAAATGACTTCTTTAATTGTACCAACATCCTCTACATATGGGATTCTTCTAATATTTGAATGGTCTGATGAGCCGCCATCAAATTGGCTAAGTGCCGCTTTGACCACGAGCTCCGCTGTTTCTCCTACTGAATCTGATACCACAAAAATTACGCGATTACTCATAACATCCCCTCGCAGTCTTCTGTCATTAAATTATCTCATTCTCCGATAAGCTAACAAGTATTTTCGTCATGTTTGTTTTCGTAATTCTGCCGACCACTTCAAAACCTTTATCTGTATCTTTTATCACAGGAAGTGCGTCTATTTGCTTTTCAATCAAGTGCTTCGCCACATCCATAATGATATCTTCCTTGCGGCAAACGGTGATGTTCGGCATTCTTGTCATAATAATATGGACAGGGATAGATGGAAGTTCCTGTTTCCCTATACTTGCACGAAGGAGGTCTTTTCTCGATAACACGCCTGTTAAAATAGAGTGATCGTCCACAACGAATAATGTGCCCACATCCTCTAGAAACATCGTACAAATCGCATCATAAACCGAAACATTCTCATGTATCACCACTGGAATGGATTGAAAATCTTTCACTTGAAGTTTTTTCAGCTTATCTGCGAGAAGCTGCGTGCCTGTTTTTCCTGTGAAAAAGTAACCAACCCTTGGTCTTGCTTCTAAAAAGCCTGACATCGTTAAAATGGCTAAATCCGGTCTGAGGGTCGCCCTAGTTAAGTTCAGCCGATCGGCGATATGCTCTCCAGTGATCGGACCATTCTCTTTGACAATCTGTAAAATCTGCTCTTGCCGTTTATTTAACTCGATTGTACTCACCACCTTTAAATAGAGAGAGCGAATCTTTACTTTATGTATATCATTTTCATAACTCATCATATTATAGCGCATCTTTGTCCGAATGAAACAAAAATCCACTCAAAAACCGTGAATTAAATGAGTAAAAAACGATTGCCCTTCGGAAAAGGCAACCGTTCTTAGGTATTTATTTTACAATTAGATTGTTCATATTCGCAAATGATTGAATGACTCTAGCTAGTTTGACCATTTGTGCCAAACGATTTCGCTTCAGTTTTTCATCATCCGCATGAACCATTGTGTGATCGAAATAATGAACAATCGGTGCTTTTAACGTATCTAGTGCTTCAAGTGCTGTGCTGTATTGTCCTGCTGCTACATGTTCCTTTACAGCTGACTCTACTTGCTGATACGCCTCAAACAGCTTTTGCTCATGCTCATTTTCAAACAGTTCAGGCTGAATTTCTGTGTCTTCCCCTTTTTTACTGATTGAAATGACACGTCCTAATGCTTCAGCCGTTTCTTTGAAGCTATCTTGTTTCACACTCTCTTCAAGAACTGCTGCTTTTTTGACGACTGCATATGGCTCAATATTTTCAACATCTAGCACTGCATCGACAACATCATGACGAATATGCTCTGCTTGGAGTACATATTTTAAACGTTGCGTCAAAAATTCAATAAGGGCAGCTTCATGTTCCGCTTCTACTTGAGCAAGTGCTAACAGCTCTTTAAATGAAATATTCCAATGACGGTCGAGCAGAATTTGAACGATGCCGCTCGCTTGTCTTCTAAGTCCATAAGGGTCTTGAGAACCTGTTGGAATCACATCAATTGAGAAGAATGAACAAATAGAATCGAGCTTATCCGCTACTGCCACAATCGCACCAATTAAAGTAGATGGCGCCTCGTCACCAGCAAAGCGCGGCATATAGTGCTCGTTGATGCTTCTTGCCACTTCTTCATGCTCACCAAGTGCTCTTGCATATTTCTCTCCCATGATTCCTTGTAATTCTGGGAATTCATAGACCATTTGAGTCACGAGGTCAAACTTCGAAATACTTGCTGCTCTTGCGACACGTTTTGTCGTTTCGTCATCTGCTCCGATATGCATCGCTAGACGGGTTGCAATGTTTGTCACTCTCTTCAGCTTGTCGCCAATTGTTCCAAGCTTCTCATGGAATACAACTTTATCAAGCTTTTTAATATTGTCTTCAATCACTAGTTTTTCGTCTTCTTTATAGAAGAATGCAGCATCTGATAAACGCGCACGAAGTACTTTTTCGTTCCCTCTTGCGACATTTTCCAGCGCCTCACTATTTCCATTTCTGACTGTAATAAAGTGCGGCAATAATTCCCCTTGCTCATTTTTCACAGGGAAATAGCGCTGATGCTCTTTCATTGTCGTCACCAATACTTCTTCCGGCAATGCAAGGAACTCTTCTTCAAAGGAACCAGATAACACAGTTGGATATTCGACAAGATCGTTGACCTCTTCTAGAAGCTCAGGATCAACAGGAATGACCCAGTCTTTTTCTGAAGATAGCGCATTGAGCTGCTCAGTAATTAATTGTTTTCTTTTATCTGAATCTACAATCACAAATTGATCGCGCAATGTTTGCTCATAAGAAGCAGGCGAGTTAATGCTGGCTGTCGTACCAAGGAAGCGGTGCCCTCTTGTCTCACGGCCGCTTTTCACCCCAGCAATTTCAACAGGTACAATCTCTTCTCCAAATAAACAAACAATCCATTTAATCGGACGGATATAGCGTAAATCTTCGCTTCCCCATCTCATATTCTTTGGAAAACTTAATGAAGTAGCAATCTCACCTAGCGCTGGCAGAAGGTCTTTCACTTGCTTCCCTTCTTGAAACTTTTGGACATGGACATAGTCCACTCCTTTGATCTCTTTGAAATAGAGATCATCGGTTGAAGCACCTTGGCCACGAGCAAAGCCTTCGGCTGCTTTTGTCCAATTGCCTTCAGCATCTTGGGCAATCTTTTTAGCTGGGCCTTTTGCTTCTTCTTTGATGTCTTCTTGTTTTTCTGCGACACCTTTCACGAGTACAGCAAGACGTCTTGGTGAGTTGAATAAAACAGCCTCTTCGAATGAAATATTTTGCGTTTCAAACCATGCTGTTACTTTTTCACCTAGCTGCTTCGTGCTCTCTGGCATGAATCGAGCCGGCATCTCTTCTAAGCCAATTTCAAGTAATACATCTTGTTTATTCATGAGAAGCCGCCTCCTCTTTTAGCATAGGGAATCCCAGTTTTTCGCGTTCTTCATAATATGTTTTGGCTACTTTTCTTGCTAACTGACGCACTCTTCCGATGTAGCCAGTTCGCTCAGTCACAGAAATAGCGCCCTTTGCATCGAGCAGGTTAAACGTATGAGAGCATTTGAGCACATAATCGTATGCCGGGTGAACAAGCCCTTTGTCCATTTGGCTGTGTGCTTCTTTCTCATAGGTCGTAAATAGCTCAAACAGCATGTCAGTATTAGATGTTTCAAATGTATAAACAGAGTGCTCATATTCAGCCATTAAGAATAAATCTCTAACCGTAAATCCGTCTGTCCACTCAAGATCAAAGACATTTTCTTTGTCCTGAATGTAAGAAGCAAGACGTTCAATACCGTATGTGATTTCAACGGAAACGGGCTTACATTCTAAGCCGCCGACTTGTTGGAAATACGTGAATTGTGTAATTTCCATCCCGTCAAGCCATACTTCCCAGCCAAGTCCTGCACAACCAAGAGATGGATTTTCCCAGTTGTCTTCCACAAAACGAATATCATGTTTCAGCGGGTCAATGCCAAGTGCCTTCAATGATTCAAGATATAGTTCTTGAATATTGTCAGGTGATGGCTTAATGATCACTTGAAATTGATGATGCTGATACAATCTATTTGGGTTTTCTCCATATCTGCCATCAGCCGGGCGTCTTGAAGGCTCTACATAAGCTACCTTCCACGGCTCTGGACCGATGCTTCTGAGGAACGTGTATGGACTCATCGTTCCGGCACCTTTCTCTGTATCATACGCCTGCATTAAGACGCAGCCTTCATTTGACCAATGCTTTTGCAGCGTCAAAATCATGTCTTGAATATTCAATGATCGCACCTCCATCTTTTCTACACCAACCGCTTTGTATGGCGGGTTGGGGTTAGAACCTCGTAAGAGAACACAAAAACTCCCGTCTCTATGCTCGCAAGGTTCTTGCAAACATAGGGACGAGAGTTTTTCCCGCGGTTCCACCCTATTTGCTGGTGTCGTAGCATCCAGCCGCTTTGTTTTACGTTGCTCAAGAATGCCTTTCGTTACGCCTCCATCCTTAGCTCACACCGCCCTAAGGTCGCTTTTATGGATTTTACGTAATTACTTCTTTCTGTCAATGCAACATATTTGATCTTAGATGATCTTACAAAAAGTCGTGGGAGATGTCAACTTTTGTTTTCGTCACCCATTAGCTTTTTCATGGATTCCATCTGATTCATGAATTTTTTTGATTTTAAATAGAGACCTGAATATTCGTCATAGTAGTGATCAAGCACTTGACGAATTTCTTGTTTCGTCTGAGGTTTCACATCAACCTGACCAAGCCTTGATAAATCAAAATAATGAAACAATCGAAGCAGCCTTGCAGCTGCTGGAGATAAGGGCAGTTTATATGGATCTTTAGAAAAACAATTTTGGCAAATGAATCCGTTATCTCTTATCGAGAAATGGAACTGCCCTTCTTTTTGCCCGCAGTGGACACATTGATCCAGTTCAGGCTTCATCCCCATCACTGATAACATTTTGACCTCTACGATAAATAAAATAATATCAGCATCTGTGCCTTCATTGAGATGACGTAGAGATTGAAGCAGGAGCTCAAACAAATAAGGATTTGGCTTCTTTTCTTCTGTCCCTTTATCAAGTAATTCCGTCATATATGCAGCATATGCGGTCAGAAATAAATCTTCCCGAATGGTCCGCATACTTTCAATCATTTCGCCTTGCTGGAGCGTTCCAAGTCCTGTAGATGATTGGATCAGGAAGGTTCCGTATAAAAACGGCTGGCTTATGGCTGACAGGCGGCTGTTTGATTTTTTAGCGCCTCTTGCCATCACGCCAATTTTCCCATGTTCTCTAGTGAGCAGAGTGACAATTTTGTTTGTTTCGCCATAATCTGTTGTTCTAAGGACGATTCCTTCACTTTTAATGAGCATTTGTCTACACTCCGAGCGTTGGAGGGGGTCAAGAATTATAAGATTGGAAAATCAAATCGTGCTATATCTTCTTCAAGTACATCGGGTCTTTCCAGGTTCTCCTTTTCTAACTCTTTGAAAAGCAGATACGTGTCAACGCTTCCTGTTTGTGAAAATACGTTCCATGTAAAATTCAACATAAAAACCCCACCTTTCTTTATTAGAAGCAGCAACGCTACATCCAACATATTAATTTTATCTTGACCAGGCTACCTCCATTTCATGATAAACAATTTTTACTAATCGAACCGCACCATTGTCAGATTTACTGACAAATGCAACGATTTTTTAATATTCGTCTTCTCTAAATCCGAAGTCACGCAAGTGAGTGGATTTATTACGCCAGTCCTTCTGAACTTTGACCCAAAGCTCTAAATACACTTTTGAGCCTAGAAGTGCTTCAATATCTCTACGCGCTTTTTGTCCCACTTCTTTTAATAAGCTGCCTCGCTTACCAATGACGATCCCTTTTTGCGAATCACGTTCTACGACAATGGTTGCCGCAACATGGATCTTGCCATTTTCATTTGGCTTAATCGATTCGATCGCAACTGCAATACTGTGCGGAATTTCTTCTCTCGTTAAATGTAGCACTTTTTCACGAATTAATTCAGAAATAATAAACCGCTCTGGATGATCTGTTACTTGATCTGCCGGATAAAATTGAGGGCCCTCTGGAAGATAACCTTCAATCTGCTGAAGAAGCGTATCAATGTTGTTTCCTTCAAGAGCTGAAATTGGCACAATTTCCTTAAATGGGTAACGTGTGCGGTATTCATCAATTAAAAGGAACAGTTCATCTGGATGAATTTGGTCAATTTTATTCACGACAAGGAACACCGGTGTAGATGTTTGCTTTAGTCGTTCAATGATGAATTCATCACCTTTGCCATAGCCTTCCTGTGCATTGATCATAAACAAGATCAGGTCGACTTCCTTCAGTGTATTTTGAGCCACCCTCATCATAAAATCACCAAGCTTATGCTTAGGTTTATGAATTCCTGGTGTATCGATAAAAATCGTTTGTGACGTGTTTGTTGTCAGGACACCTTGCACTTTGTTTCGTGTCGTTTGGGGCTTATCACTCATGATGGCGATCTTTTGTCCAATGACACGATTAAGAAAGGTTGATTTCCCTACATTTGGTCTTCCAATAATTGATACAAATCCTGATTTAAAACTTTCGTTAGTCATTTAAATCCTCCGGTGAAAATGCGCCTGGTAATAGTTCGTTAACTGTTGTTTCGTATATATGTCCTTTTAAGTTCGTTAGAATCACTGGCATATCAGGTGCACATAGCTCTGAAATGACCTGTCTGCATGCGCCGCACGGCGAAACAGGACGGTCTGTATCAGCCACCACTGCTAGCATTTGAAAAGATGTAGTTCCTTCTGAATAGGCTTTAAAAAGTGCTGTTCTTTCCGCACAATTACACATACCATATGCTGCATTTTCAATGTTGCAGCCGCCATACATTTTTCCATCATTCGACAGTAATGCAGCACCGACTTTGAATTTAGAATAAGGTACATATGCAAAATCTCTTGCTTTGATTGCTTCTGAAATCAACTCTTGTTTGTTCATTCCTAGTTCCCACTTTCAGAAGAAATGGTACCACTGTCACATTTATATTTTACATAATTCACGTGACATTTTCACGCCCATTTCTAAAAATGTTAATAAATAGTAATATTGTTCTATTGCATGATCTTCGGTAAGAAGATGATCAACCCAATCATAACCGAAATGGCGGCGTAAACGCAAACAGCGCCTGCTGCTGCGTCCTTCGCTCTCTCTGCAAGTGGGTGCCTATCCTCTGTCATAAGATCCACTGTATGTTCAATGGCTGTATTGACAAGTTCAAGCGCAAACATCCCCCCGCATAGAAGAAGAACGATGAGCCATTCAAATGGTTCAATGTGAAACCAAAAGCCGCAGATCACCACGATGATGGCTGCGACTATGTGAAATCGAAAATTCCGTTCATTCAAGAAAGTTCGCCATATTCCTCTAAACGCATAATAAAAACTCCGAAAAAAACGAGCGAGCGGCCTTCTTTTCTTACGATGATCGCGAAAGGCCATAATCATCCAAGATCTTTGTCTGTTTGGCGAACATTTCTTTCTCATCTTCCTCTGTCATATGATCAAACCCGAGCAAATGAAGGAAACCATGAATCGTTAAGAATCCAAGCTCTCTCATAAAGGAATGTCCATATTCCTCCGCCTGCTCTTTCGTTCGATCCACGCTAATGATAATGTCACCAAGTACAGGCGGAATATCATCAGCACCGATGATTTCAATCTCCCCTTCTCCTTCTTCCTCAAGTGCAAAGGAGATCACATCCGTTGGCGCATCTTTTCCGCGGTATTCTTTATTGATTTGATGGATCTCTTCATTTGAAACGATCGTCACTGATACTTCCGCTTGATCCTTGACCTCAAGGGCATCTGCAGCAAACTGAAGAAGCTTTTCCACTTCTTCAAGCTGCTCTTTTGATACTTGTCCTGTTTCATCTATTAAATCGATTAACAATGTCATTTACTTCACCTTCTGCTTCGGGGCATCTGGATATTCAATCCGAGAATGGAAAATCCCCTTTAATGTTGTACAAATTGTTTGGCTGATAATATTTAATTC
Organism: Bacillus safensis; assembly: GCA_030159235.1. Classification (GTDB taxonomy): domain Bacteria; phylum Bacillota; class Bacilli; order Bacillales; family Bacillaceae; genus Bacillus; species Bacillus safensis_B. The sequence goes on from BSBG01000002.1 coordinate 158,864, forward strand.
TTTAAATGTCAGATCACATTCACTAAATTGCCCATCCTGCATTTTATCTGAAATAATGCCTTTGACAAGCTTTTCAATCCGCTCTGGATTTGGATTATGCATTGAACGAACCGCTGCTTCAACGCTGTCAGCTACAGAGATAATCGCTGCTTCTTTTGATTGCGGCTTTGGACCAGGGTAGCGAAATTCTTCTTCTGTCACCTGATCATCACGCTCTTTTGCCTTATAGTAAAAGAACTTTAAAAGTGACTTCCCGTGATGCTGTTCTGCAATGTCAATAAGCTCTTCAGGAAACTTCTTTTCTCTCAGCATATCAGCCCCATCTGTCGTATGGGCAATAATAATATTTTTACTCAGCTGAGGAGAAAGCTTGTCATGCGGATTATCAATGTTCATTTGGTTCTCGATAAAGTATTGCGGTCTTTTCGTTTTCCCAATGTCATGATAATAAGCGCCCACCCTTGCTAAAAGACCGTTTGCACCGACTGCTTCACAAGCAGCATCCGCTAAATTTGCCACCATAACACTATGATGATATGTACCCGGTGTCTCGGTTAAAATCTTTTTGAGAAGCGGATGATTTGGGTTGGATAATTCAATCAGTTTCATTGTTGAAAGAATGCCAAACATGCTCTCAAAGACAGGCATTAATCCAATGACTAAAATAGCTGATGCAAACCCTGACACAATCGCCATCATGAGGTTTACACCGATTTCAAGTCCTGACGGCGATGAGTTTTGGATCAGTGTAATGGATAAAACCACAAGTACATTCACCAAAGCCACCAAAAGCCCGGCCTGTAATATCTTTGATCTTGCATTATGTTTTCTCAAAAATAAAATACCTGCCATCCCGCTCATCAGATAATAAGCGCAGATCACATAGTTAAAGACGCCGGTCACTCCTTGATTAAACATCATACTGCCGCAAAGAGCAAATACAAGGCCAGAGAAGATTGCCAGCCGCTCATTGATGAGCAGTTTGATCAGCATCGTCCCAAGTGCAACGGGCACGACATAGCCTATCGTCGTATACTTCGTTTCCTGAAAGAGACTGAATACTTCCATAATGATTAAAATAATCGTAAAAATAAGCGAGTAGAGCAGCAACGACTTATTCTTATGGACAAGCGATTTTTTCCTTGATTCAAGGGAATGAATAATCGCTGCTAAGAAAAGGCCAATTAATATGAAAAGACCACTTACAGGCTTAAATAAATTTGAGCTGTTTAACAGGCCTGTCAATTCTAATTTGCGATAAACTTCTCGGTCGATGAGCTCTCCTTCTTCGACTAAAATTTGCCCTTGTTTGATTTGAACTGGCTGAATATTATCAGCCGCTTCCTGTCTTTTCTTCTCTGTTGCCACTGGGTCAAATACATAGTTTGGAATGATCGCAAATTCACCGATTTCTTTCGCTGCATTTAAGTATTTTGATGGAATTGAATTGTTTTCAAGCTCTGTTTTGACTTGTTTTTTCTCATCTTGTAATTTTGCTGCTGTGATTTCTTTACTCATCAGTGAATTGACCACTGTGATAATGGAATCCTTAGTAAAGGAGAGATTTTCCTCACTTGCCTGGAGAAGTGCTTTGATAGATTGATCAGAAACAGCCTCCTGCATATCTGTTGTGAGCTTCTCTTTGACACGCTTGACTATTTCTTGATCTGATGGCGCATTCTCTTTTTCATCAGCTGCTTTCTTCTCTTCTTTTATGGCTTCAAAGAGGGATGAGATGAGGTCTACACGATTATCAGAATACGCTTTTTTGAGCGTATATTGATCCTCTACTTGATCTGTCGCTTCTTGCTTCTTTTCTTCTGTCGCTTCTTGATCATCAACGGTTGACGGAGAATAGATGGTCTGTTCGCTCACTGAAAATAAATCTAAGTCGAGCGATTCAGGCTTTACATGGAAGAAGAGCACCACGAATAAAATGGCTGCTAAACCAGCGTACAGCAAAACATTTAAATAACGTGAGCGCTCCATTTTCTGAGGTTCTTTTTTAGACAGCATTCTTTTGCGCTTACTGCCTTTCTGATTCTTTCTCAAGGAAAGTACCTCCTTTTTTACTTTAAACCACGATCGAAACAAAATGACCCGATGAAGACGATCGGGTCACTCAGTTCATTTTTGCTTTTCGTATGCGCCAATGATCTTCGCCACAAGCGGGTGTCTGACCACATCTGTCTGGTCTAATTCGATAAATGAGATGCCCTTGATCTCTGCAAGCATGTCCTTTGCAGCCGCAAGGCCTGACTGCATGCCCTTTGGCAGATCAATCTGTGTAATATCTCCTGTAATGACCATTTTAGAGCCAAACCCAAGTCTCGTCAAAAACATTTTCATTTGGGCGGGCGTTGTATTCTGTGCTTCATCTAAAATAACAAATGCATCATCAAGCGTTCGTCCCCTCATATAGGCAAGAGGCGCTATTTCAATGACACCGCGCTCGATTAAACGTTCCGTATGATCACTGCCAAGCACATCATGCAAGGCATCATATAGTGGTCTTAAATAAGGATCTACCTTTTCCTTTAGATCTCCTGGTAAAAAGCCAAGGCTCTCTCCTGCTTCAACAGCTGGTCTTGTGAGGATGATCCGTTTCACATGTCCATTTTTCAGCGAATGTACCGCATTGACGACTGCCAAATACGTCTTCCCTGTACCAGCAGGCCCAATTCCAAAGACCAGGTCATCTTTTTTCATCGCCGCAGCATATTCTCGCTGGCCGATTGTTTTCACCCTGATCGACTTACCTTTTGCATTTTTCGTAATTTCATCTTCATACATATTTTCAAAATAATTCAGCTTGTTTTTTTGCGCCATTTTAATGGCATAGACGACGTCCCGTTCAGAAATCTCAATTCCTTTACGGATAAGATGTAAAAGAGATGTGATCAAACGGCTAACTGTCTCTCTTGATGCTTCTTCACCAGAAACATACACTTTTTCTCCACGCGTAATAATGGAGACGTTCAGCTCGTTTTCCATCAGTTTCAGATAAGCATCTTGATTGCCAAATAAAGCAATCGCTTCGTTTGGGCTATCCAATTTTTGTTGAATCTCAAGTAAATGTTCTGTCATTCTCTAGTCTCCCTGAACAATAGGTGTTGGTTGAACAATATCTTCTATTACTTGGTAAAGGATGATTAACTTTACTTTACCATTCCCTGTTGTCTCGTGCAAAACTTTTTCACTTTTCACCTCTCCTGTTTGACCTAGCTTCTCTTCTAATTCTTTTTTACCCATTTTAATCCCTGCTTGAACGGCTTCTTTATTTGTGTATTCTCGATTTATTTTTTCACTTTCGCGCGTGATTTCCTTTTCATAGGAGAATGGGAGCTGCATGTTTAAGAAATGAAGCGGGTGAACTTCTGTTTCCGTTTTTGGCTGCTTAAACTCATCCTTTTTAAAGGAAATGCCCCAAAATGGCAGTGAACCTCCAAATGCGGAGAGCTTGTGCTTTGTCTTCATTTTACCCGTAAAGACGTCAAAAGATGTTCGAAGAGGGACAGAAACTTCCGAACGGTACCACGTTTCTCCATAGATTTTCGCTTTGGCTCCAACTGTTTTTTGCTGATCTTCGCCCCCGATAAGTCCAGAGACAAGCATCTGTCCTTTCTTCACATGTTCATCAACCGCAGCAAGCGGCTCCCCTTTTTCCACATACATTCTCGTGATGACAGCCTTTTTCTTGGCGACGATGTGCTGAGGACTTGTGTATTTCTCTTTTTCAGGCTCATTTTTTTCCACGACTTTCATTTGAAATGTTGTGCCGTTTAATTCAACGCCGACCCATGTAATACTTTGAATATTGGTAGTCAGGGATTTTTGAATTTTTTCAGGTGTTCCCATTAAAAATTGAAAACGGCCTTTTTGTACCCCAATGTCGTCTAAATGCTTTCTCATTTGATGTTCAGTTTCTGGGTTAGCTCCTTTAATATCAATTTTCCATACCATGTTTGAAAGCGCTAATATCGTCACTAGAAAGCATACAATCCCAAGAGTAAACCCGATATTCTTCCTTGACCAAAGGAGTAGAAACGGAAAGCCCTTCTTTTGGTGAAATGAACATGTCACCTCATGATGTCTACGTACTTTTCTGAAGGCATGTACATCGGATAAGCGAATAAATAAGCGCACACTGTCTTGACGGCGGTTCACTTGAAACATTGTGATCCCCTGCCTCGTGCACTCATTGATGAGCCGCTCAATGCCGTTTCCTTTGATCTCCACTTCCACTCTGCCAATAAAATAGGCGAACCATTTATTCTTCACGCTTCTCCCCTCCGTCAGTTAAGAATCAATATAACGGACCTCATCGATTTTCCCTTCCAAAAGGATCTCTTCTGGCAAAATCGTTTTAATCACAAAATCTTTCCCTGAGATAATGCATTGTCCTTGTTTGAGCATCAGCCTTACCTCTTGGTCACTGAAAAGTAAAAGCCCTTTATGATTCTCTATGTAAATGTGGAGTCTGCCAACCATCGTAATACGGGGAAGATCCATCATCACGTCCGGAGGGATTTCAAGTGTTCTTGTCAGCCATGCTTTAAGTCGATTTTTTCTTTTTCCCATTCAATAAGAACCCCTTCCCACCTCATGTGTATGAGATCAAACTGAAAGATGGTGAGACTGATGAGAAAGCCTCTATATCATCCTATTCCCCGGTGGTTCATATCATGCTAATGAATCCCGTAAAACAGCTGTTTCATTATTTTCCAGATTGTTGATAAAAGGCTAAAATGATCTTTATTTTAACCCTTTGTCTTTTTTTTAGCGTGATAGAAAACCTTTGAAGTCTAGGAAGGAGTAGTACCGGAGCGGAGAGAATGTGAGATTCGTGAGCACCGGAACGCAGGACTAACACTGAATGCGAGGGTTTGTCTACACGCTAAAAAAAGCCCCCTTTTTATGAAGGGGGCTTTCGTCTTTATCTTTTATACGGCCGTTTCATCGTTCTATGCGGCTTTTTGGCGCGAGGCTCTCCAAATACTTCACCGAGGATCATTCCCTGAACAATTGTATCTTGGTTCAGCTTCTCAATGATTTTTGGCCTCACTTCAGCGGATGCCTTTGGCCTTGTCAGCTCTCTTTCAAGCGATTGAAACTCTTTATTCAGCTCGCTTTTTCTTTCTTCCATTTCGGCAAGTGTAGCCGTATAGCGTTCCTGTAAGGACTGAGATGTTTTTTTCTTCATCCCGCCATGATCATGTACATCACCGAAATCGTCCAGCTGATCCGTCAAGACTGGATCTGAACTTGTTTGTTTTGTTTGCTTTTGGGGCATCGGCTTACGCTGAGGAGCGGGTTTCTTTTGTTGATTCTTTTGCTCGTTCTCCTCTTTGCCGATTTTCCCAAAAACGGCAGAGATGATACCAATGATAATCGCAATTAGTAGCGGATTTTCAAATAGAATGTCCAATGGGCTCCCTCCTTAAAGCGTGAGAGGATGCTTATTTGTTTTCATTATCAGATGGACCTTTTGTCATTTTACCAAAGGAATCTCTCATATCTGTATCAGCATCGATATTCTTAATGTTCATGTAGTCCATGACACCAATATTGCCTTCACGTAACGCTTCAGCCATAGCAAGTGGTACTTCAGCCTCTGCTTCTACGACTTTCGCGCGCATTTCTTCAACTCTCGCACGCATTTCTTGTTCCTGTGCTACAGCCATTGCGCGGCGTTCTTCTGCTTTCGCCTGTGCAATGTTTTTGTCTGCTTCTGCTTGGTCTGTTTGCAGAATCGCCCCGATATTCTTACCGATATCGACATCTGCGATATCAATCGAGAGAATTTCAAAAGCAGTACCTGAATCTAATCCTTTGCCAAGAACCGTTTGAGAAATCATATCAGGGTTCTCAAGAACCTTTTTATGATTATCTGATGAACCGATTGTAGAAACAATCCCTTCACCTACACGAGCAATAATGGTTTCTTCCCCTGCACCACCGACAAGTCGGTCAATGTTTGCACGAACTGTAATACGCGCTTTTGCTTTTACTTCAATCCCGTCCATCGCAACACCAGAGATAAATGGTGTTTCAATGACTTTAGGGTTTACACTCATTTGCACCGCTTCAAGCACGTCACGGCCTGCTAGGTCGATAGCTGCACAGCGTGCAAAGTTCAATTCGATATTCGCGCGTTGAGCTGCGATCAATGCGTTCACAACTCGGTCCACGTTACCACCTGCAAGATAGTGGCTCTCTAACTGGTTAATCGTCGCATCAAGACCTGCTTTATGCGCTTTGATGAGCGGGTTGACCACTCGGCTTGGAATCACTCGGCGAAGTCTCATCCCTACAAGTGTAAAAATGCTTACCTTTACGCCAGCCGCTAGGGCAGAAATCCACAGCATCACCGGTACAAAGGTGAAAAAGATCGATAGAACAATCAAACCTGCTGCGATAATGACAAATAATAGTAAAGTAGATGGATCCATTTTATTCCTCCTCTAAAATCAGTATATCTATACTTTCCTCACGACAATGCGTGAGCCTTCCGCTTTCACAATTTTTACTTGTTCATCCTTATCAATAAATGCACCTTCTGACACAACATCAATGCGCTCATCTCCGAATACAATCGTACCAGACGGACGAAGTGCGGTTGCTGTCACTGCAATTTGTCCAACAAGATCCTCTCTTGTTTCATTTGAGACATAACCGCTTTCCTTATTGGTTGAATCGGTTAAAATGAACTTTTTAAAGAATTTCATACGTTTCCCCAACACCTTTGTCAATAAAATAACTGCTATGATTGAAACAGCAGTGGCAATCAAGATGGAAATCGCCATTTCTGTAAAGCTTCCAGCTGCTAAAAATAAGCTGACAACGACACAGATCAGTCCAATGACACCTACGATTCCCCCTGGCAAAAACAATTCCAAAATGATGAGCGCAATTCCGGCTAAAAACAGGAACAACGTCTCATATCCTGCAAAACCTGCCACGAGATGACCATAAAAGAATAGAAGAAGCGCTGTCACTCCCATGGTGCCTGGGACTCCAAAGCCAGGAGAATAGAGCTCAACAATTAACCCTAAACTTGCAATGGATAAAAGGATCGGAATGACAATTGGGTGCGTAAGAAAACGCGCAACCTTTTCAGCAAAGCTCACTTCATCGTATTGAACAGAAGCGTCACTTAGTTTCAGCTTCTGAAGCAAGTCATCTATATTTTTTGCTTCCCCTTCTGCATAACCGAATTGAAGCGCCCGGTCTGTGTTGAAGGTGAGCAATTCTCCTTTTGGTGCACCAGCTTCTTTTGCGTCTATATCTACATCTGCCATTGCAAGAGCATACTTTGGATCACGCCCCTGCTTTTCGGCAGCATCACTCATTTCGGCAAGCCATAGAGATTCAGATTTTTGATCGGCAGCATTGCCTTCTCCATCAATGATCGCAGCAGCCCCCATCTTTCCGTTCGGGGTCATATAAATTTGATCGGCATTTAGCGCGAGGAATGCCCCGGCTGAAAGCGCTCTATGATTGACAAACGCTGTCACTGGGATATCGGACGAACGAATGGTATCTGCGATCTCAAGGGCTGCATCGACTGCACCACCCGGTGTATTGATGTCGAGAATAATATGTTTCGCCCGTTCCGACTTTGCCTGCTCAAACGATCGTTCAATGAATTTAGAAAGTCCTTTTTCTACTGTATCTTCAATTGGGATAACATGAACTATCTGATCTGCTGATTTTGCGGTCAATTGAACCCCTAATAACAAGCATATTATAAAACAACTGAAGAGAGCAATAGAAATTTTTATTTTTTTCATCTATTTGGTGATTCCTCCTCTCTTTTTCCATTTTACCGTTCCTTTACATACGTTACAAATGTATCATAGGTTTCATTTTTATATGACAGATTTATGAGGGTATAAAAAAAGTATCCTTCTAACAATAGAAGGATACTTTTTTATTGAGACAGCTGCTCACTGACAAGTCTGTTAATGACAGCTCCATCAGCTTTACCTTTTACTTTTGGCATAATAGCGCTCATGACTTTACCCATATCAGCCTTCGATGAAGCACCTGTTTCAGCGATCGTTTCTTTCACGATCGTTTGCAGTTCTTCTTCAGAAAGCTGTTCAGGTAAATAAACGTCTAATATGTCAATCTCTTTTTGAACTTTATCTACTAAATCTAAGCGATTAGCTTTCGAAAATTCATGGAGGGAGTCTTTACGTTGCTTAATCTCGCGGGAAAGGACGGTTAGTTCCTCATCGCCGGTCAAACTGTCTTTCTTAAGCTTAATTGCTTCATTTTGGAGCGAAGCCTTTACCATACGAATGACAACAAGCTTGTCTTTCTCACGGTTTTTCATCATAAGCTTCATATCAGAATTTAATTGCTCAAGAAGACTCATAAAATCCACCCTCTTTAGAATTTACGTTTTCTAGCAGCTTCAGACTTTTTCTTGCGCTTTACGCTAGGCTTTTCATAAAATTCACGCTTTCTTGCTTCTTGCAATGTTCCAGTTTTGGATACACTGCGTTTAAAGCGACGAAGAGCATCTTCAAGCGATTCGTTTTTTCTAACGACCGTTTTTGACATTCTCTTTCCCTCCCTCCGAATACACCAATCGACTGCATTAAAAAAAGATATACATGCAAAACATGTACCTAGACATTATAATATAAGCCTTGTGCGAGGTCAACTAAGTGATTTGGAAATATATTTTCGTCATGAGCAGGTAGACAAGTCCATATATTCATTGGTAAGAGGAGGACTTTTCTATGATCGCGATCATTTATTTTTGTGCACTTATTTTCATTTTTTTATGGTCAATGGGTTTGCTAAGAAAAGGATTAATGGCGCTTGCGTCGTCTCGTATAGAGAAATCACTTCTTCTCTTTACAGATCATCCGGTCAAAGCATTCTTAGTCAGCATTGTGTTTACAGGGGTTCTTCAAAGCAGTTCAGCATTTATGGTGATCGTCATCGGCTTTGTCAGTACAGGCATTCTCTCTTTTAAAAAATCGATCCCAATGATTCTTGGAACCAATATCGGCTCCACGTTTACGACAGAATTTATCGCCATTAAAATGGATGTCTTCATGTGGGTTTTGATCATTGCGGGTCTTGTATGCATCATATTTGGCAGGACATCCTTTAGGCATGCAGGAAAAAGTGTATTTGGGCTCGGGATGATCTTTTTTTGCATTCAAGGCTTTTCAAACATTGCAGGGATGATGACAAGCCAGCCTGAGACATTACGTTTTCTTGAAATGATGCAGCATTCAGACTGGACAGCACTGCTTTCGGGTACTATCTTCACAGCGATTGTTCATTCGAGCTCCGTCTGTATCGGCATTTTAATGGGATTTATGAATGAAGGGACTGTGGCGCTTCAGGAAGGCATCAGCTTTGTGTTAGGCTCCAATATTGGGACATGTATTACGGCTGTGATGGCTGCGATATCTGGCGGCTATGCAGCACGTCAAACGGCTTACGCACACGTCGTGTTTAATGTGCTCGGGGTTCTTTTATGCCTCCCGTTTCTCGCCCTGATCACAGAGGTTGTCTCCCTTCTCGCAAGCTCACCTGCCCAGCAGATTGCGCATTTCAGCCTGCTGTTTAATGTGGCAAGCTCTCTACTCTTCTTCCCATTCATACGCCCTTTTCACGCATTGATCTTATGTCTTTTACCGAATCAGTCAAAATAAAAAAACCGGCTTGCCCTTTTGGCTGCCGGTTTCTTTTATCTATTATGAGGTCATTCTCACTTTTTCTGGTTGCACATCATCGCTGATACGAACGAATTGTCCTTCGTTATAGGGATAACCCGCTTTCGTAATTTTCACTTTGACCAAGCGGCCGATCATGTCCTCTGTCCCTTCGAATACAACCTTCATATAGTTATCGGTATAACCTACATAAAGATTGTGCTCTCCTTCTTGTTCTTTAAAGGATTCTTCCGGGATAATTTCTAGGACATCTCCTTCATATGCTGATGCATATTCTTTCGCAAGCTGATCAGAAAGAGCAATTAAACGGTGGACGCGTTCGTTTTTTACATTTTCATCCACTTGATCTTCCATTCTTGCAGCTGGCGTACCTGTACGTTTGCTGTAAGGGAATACGTGCAGCTCAGAGAATTGATGGTCTTTGACAAAATTGTACGTGTCCAAAAACTCTTCTTCTGTTTCCCCAGGGAATCCAACGATCACATCAGAGGTGACAGCGAGTCCTGGCAATGCTTTTTTCAGCTTTGTTAAACGCTCTGCAAAGAATTCCATCGTATATTTACGGCGCATTCTTTTTAGCACAGTATTTGAGCCAGATTGAAGCGGGATGTGCAAGTGTCTGACAATTTTATCTGACTGATCAAGCACATCAATGACTTCATCTGTAATTTGACTTGCTTCAATTGATGAAATACGGATTCGTTTTAAGCCGACGACACGTTCATCTAATTCTTTGAGAAGTTTCGCAAAGTTATAATCCTTTAAATCTTCTCCGTATCCACCTGTGTGAATACCTGTCAGCACAATTTCTTTATAGCCGGCATCAACAAGCTGCTGCGCTTGATTGATAACCTCCTCAGGGTCACGAGAACGAAGAAGGCCGCGAGCCCAAGGAATAATGCAGAATGTACAGAAATTGTTACAGCCCTCTTGGATTTTTAATGATGCGCGCGTTCTGTCTGTAAAGGCAGGAACATCAAGTTCTTCAAACACACGTGCTTTCATGATATTGCCAACCCCGTTAATCGGCTGTCTTTCTCTGCGGTATTCTTCAATATAACCTAGTAATTTATGTCTGTCCTGTGTTCCAACCACAATATCAACGCCAGGAATCGCCATGATTTCTGCTGGAGATGTTTGTGCATAACAGCCTGTTACACAAATGACACCATCCGGATTATGACGAATGGCTCTTCTAATGACTTGGCGGCTTTTCTTATCGCCTGTATTTGTGACAGTACATGTATTAATGACATATACGTCTGCTTTTGATTCATAGTCTTTTCTTTCATAGCCAGCTTCTTTGAACAGCTGCCAGATCGCTTCTGTTTCATAGTGATTGACCTTACAGCCAAGTGTATGGAACGCTACTGTTCCCATAATGATTCACCTCTTAATAACTCTGTTTGATAGGAAATAGCAGAAAGCGCGTAGAGAGGAGCGGTCTCCGTTCTTAAAATGCGTGGTCCTAGCCCGCAAATGACTGCACCAAGCGCTTCAAGCTCTTCAATCTCCTTTTCTGCCAAACCGCCTTCTGGGCCAAAAACCACTAACAAGGTTTGTCCGCCTTTCATCTGCTGAAGCACAGTTTGAAATCGGCTTTGCTCTCCTTCTTTCGATGATTCTTCGTATGCAACGACACATTTATCGAATTCACCAGCTAGTTGCGTCAGCTCTTTAAACGTTGATACTGGATCAACACGGGGAATGATATTCCGGTAGGACTGCTCGGCTGCTTCTTTCGCAATTTTCTCCCAGCGCTCTCGTTTTTTAGATGACTTTTTTTGGTCTAGCTTTGTAATGGAACGAGCCGCTTGAAACGGGATAAAAGCACTTGCGCCAAGCTCTGTGCCTTTTTGGATAATCAGCTCAAGCTTATCTCCCTTTGGAAGGCCACTTGCAATCGTCACCCTAATCGGAAGTTCTCTGTCCTGATTTGTCCATTCTTCAAGGCGGCAAACCACTTCTTCCTTTGTTATTGTATCAATTTTACTGAGCGCTTCAAAGCCGTCTGTCGTTAAGCAAAGGATTTCCTGCCCTGCTTTCATTCGCATGACATTGGAAAGATGATGTACATCTTCACCATTTATGACGATGGTCCCCTTTGTGGTCACTTCTTCTTTCGTGAGGTCGATAAAATATCGTTGCATACGTGTCCTGACACCTACTCGTTTTATTTTTTCGCTATAATGCTAACCCAATCTTCCATTGACAGCACTTCAACAATGTCAAAACCTGCTTCTTCTAAGGCTGTTTTGACTTGTAATTTCTTTTGTCCAATGATGCCTGACGTAATGAAATAGCCATCTTTCTTCAATAGGTCATAGGCTTGATCTGTAAAGCGCAAAATCACTTCTGCCAAAATGTTGGCGACAATCACATCACGCTCACCTGAAATCCCATCAAGTAAGTTGTTTTGTTTGACCGTCACTATTTCACTTACACCATTTAGTTCGATGTTTTGCTTCGCACTTTCTACCGCAACGGTGTCGAGATCAAAGGCATGAATGTCTTTTGCACCAAGCATCGCTGCTGCCACACTTAAAATTCCAGAGCCTGTTCCAACATCAATCACCGTATCATTTTCCTTCACATAGCGCTCAAGCGCCTGAATGCAAAGAACGGTTGTTGGATGCGTACCTGTTCCAAATGCCATTCCAGGGTCCATTTCAATAATCAATTCATCAGAATGAACCGGTGTATATTCTTCCCACGTTGGAACGATGGTGAATTTTTCAGAAATTTTCACAGGATGATAGTATTTCTTCCATGCGGTGGCCCATTCTTCTTCATTTACTTCACAAATTGACAGCGTATTTCGTCCAAGATCAATATCGTATAGAAGAAGATTGTTGATGGCCTCTTTGATCTCATCTACCGTTTCCATCAAAAAGCTGTTCATTGGAAGATAGGCTTTGACAATGACCCCTTCCTCCGGATAGTCATTCGGATCGAGCTGGTAGATCTCACCGTATACATTTTCACGTTCCTTGACTAAATCAAGCGGGTCCTCAATCACGACACCACTTGCACCTGCTTCATGCAAAATATTGGTGATCGGTTCCACCGCTTCATTTGTTGTATGGACGCTAATTTCTGACCACTTCAATACTACCAACTCCTTATCCGTCTTACTCGCCTTTAAATGCGCGTTTGACCTTATCGAAAAAGCTCATTTCTTGTTCGTCCGGTTTATTTCCGCTCACTTCAGCAAATTTTCTAATGATATCTTTTTGATTGTCTGTTAAATTTGTCGGTGTGACGACACGTACAACGATATGTTGATCACCTTGACCATAGCCGCGTACATTTTTCACACCTTTTCCTTTGAGTCTAAACTTCGTGCCAGTTTGAGTGCCAGCAGGAACTTTTAATTTTACTTTACCATGTAATGTCGGCACTTCAATTTCGTCACCTAATGCAGCCTGGGCAAAGGTAAGCGGCATTTCGCAGTAAATGTCATCTCCATCACGTTCAAAGAATTCATGCGCACGCACATGGAACACAACGAATAAATCGCCTGGAGGTCCTCCATTTACACCTGGCTCACCTTGACCAGACACTCTGAGCTGCTGACCATCATCAACACCTGCCGGGATCGTCACGTTAATTTTCTTGCGCTTACGCACTTTACCAGATCCGCCGCATGTTGAACATTTATCGTCAATTTGTTTTCCTGTTCCGCTGCAGTAGTTACATACTCTGCGGTTGACCACTTTACCAAACGGAGTGGATTGCTCAACATTTAATTGACCAGAACCGCCGCAATGTGAACATGTCTTCACCTGCGTTCCTGGTTTTGCACCTGATCCATGACAAGTTTCACATGATTCCTCGCGAGGAATCTCAATCGTTGCTTCTTTCCCAAATGCCGCTTCTTCAAACGTAAGTGTCATTGTATATTGCAGGTCTGCTCCTTGGCGTGGTGCATTTGGATCTCTTCTTCTGGCTCCGCCGCCAAAAATACTAGAGAAGATGTCATCAAAGCCGCCGAAGCCGCCAAAGTCTCCTCCACCGCCAAAACCACCGCCGCCAAAGCCTTGGTTTGGATCGGTATGACCGAACTGGTCATACTGCGAACGTTTTTGATCATCAGAAAGGTTTTCATAGGCTTCTTTTACTTCTTTGAATTTATCATCTGAGCCAGCTTCTTTATTAATATCAGGGTGATACTTTTTTGAAAGCTTGCGGTATGCCTTTTTGATCTCGTCCTTTGAGGCGCTCTTACTCACGCCAAGCACTTCATAGTAATCACGCTTACTCATCTCTTCACACTCCCGATTTTCTCACATAAATACGATTGTATCATTTTAATTTGACCTTTTTCAATTCCTTTCATCGTTGAAAAGAAAAAAAGTCAAAGCCAAGAGATCCTGACTTTGACTTTCTGACGAATACGTTTCAGCAGTCTTTTTCAAAAGTAAAGGTGATTATTTTTTCTCTTGATCGTCGTTTACTTCTTCGTATTCTGCATCCACTACATTGTCATCTGCTTTTTGAGCACCTTCAGCGCCTTCTTGCTGAGCTTGTGCTTGTTTTGCAGCTTCTTCATACAGCTTTGTCGTTAATTCTTGAACGATTGTTTGCAGTTCATCTTTTTTCGCTTTGATGTCTTCAAACTCGCCTTTTTCGATCGCAGCTTTTAGTGCATCTTTCGCGTCATTTGCTTTTTTCACTTGCTCTTCATCGATTTTGCCTTCTAGATCTTTTAATGTTTTTTCAGTTGTAAACACTAATTGATCTGCTTCATTGCGCACTTCGATTTCTTCTTTTTTCTTCGCATCTGCTTCAGCATTTTCTTCTGCTTCTTTGACCATTTTTTCAATCTCATCATCAGAAAGACCTGAAGAAGATTTGATTGTGATGTTTTGCTCTTTGCCTGTACCCATATCTTTCGCACGTACGTTAACAATACCGTTTTTATCGATATCAAAAGATACTTCGATTTGCGGTACGCCGCGTGGTGCTGGCGGGATATCAGTCAATTGGAAGCGACCTAATGTTTTGTTATCCGCAGCCATTGGGCGCTCACCTTGTAAGACATGGATGTCTACAGCTGTTTGGTTGTCAGCAGCCGTTGAGAATACTTGAGATTTACTTGTTGGAATTGTTGTATTACGTTCAATCAGCTTTGTGAATACGCCGCCCATTGTTTCAATTCCTAAAGAAAGTGGTGTTACGTCAAGAAGAACAACGTCTTTCACATCTCCTGTGATCACTCCACCTTGAATCGCTGCACCAAGTGCAACCACTTCATCAGGGTTTACACCTTTATGAGGCTCTTTGCCAGTTTCTTTTTTGATTGCTTCTTGTACTGCAGGAATACGAGTAGATCCACCCACAAGGATCACTTTATCAATCTCGCTAGCAGATAAACCAGCATCTTTCAATGATTGACGTACAGGTGTCATTGTACGCTCTACAAGCTCAGCAGAAAGCTCTTCGAATTTCGCACGCGTCAGCGTTAATTCAAGGTGAAGAGGTCCTGCTTCTCCAGCTGTGATAAATGGTAGTGAGATTTGTGTAGAAGATACACCAGAAAGATCTTTTTTCGCTTTTTCAGCCGCATCTTTTAAACGCTGAAGCGCCATTTTATCTTTAGAAAGATCAATACCGTTTTCTTTTTTGAATTCAGCCACTAGGTGATCGATAATAACTTGGTCAAAATCGTCTCCACCTAGACGGTTGTCCCCAGCAGTTGAGCGAACTTCAAAGACGCCGTCTCCAAGTTCAAGAACTGACACGTCAAATGTACCGCCGCCAAGGTCGTATACAAGGATCGTTTGATCTTCATCTGTTTTATCTAAACCATACGCAAGTGCAGCTGCTGTTGGTTCGTTGATGATACGTTCTACTTCAAGGCCAGCAATTTTACCAGCATCTTTTGTTGCTTGACGTTCTGCATCGTTGAAGTAAGCAGGAACTGTGATAACAGCTTTTGTTACTTCTTCGCCAAGATAGCCTTCAGCGTAAGATTTAAGGTGCTGAAGAATGATTGCAGAGATTTCCTGCGGTGTATAGTTCTTGCCTTCAACTTCTACTTTATAATCTGTACCCATATGTCTTTTCACAGACATGATTGTGTTCGGGTTTGTAATTGATTGACGTTTTGCTACTTCACCCACTTGGCGCTCTCCGTTTTTGAAAGCGACAACAGATGGTGTTGTACGTGCTCCTTCAGCGTTTGCAATAACTTTTGGCTCTCCGCCTTCAAGTACTGCAACACATGAGTTTGTTGTTCCTAAGTCAATCCCAATGATTTTACTCATATTCGATGACCTCCCATTATGTAGTTATTGATTTACTTTTACCATTGATGGACGAATAACTCGGTCTTTGAGTTTATAGCCCTTTTGCAATTCTTCTACAACGATATTTGAATCGTAGTTTTCATCTTCAACTTGCATGACGGCTTGATGAAGGTTTGGATCGAACTCTTTGCCGACAGCTTCAATTGGTTCAACGCCTTCATTTTTCAACGCTTCTACCAGCTGACGGTAAACCATTTGCATTCCCTCTAACAAACTTTTCGTCTGCTCATTGTCTGGATCAATTCCAAGCGCTCTTTCAAAGTTATCAAGAGCGGGAAGAAGATCACTGACAACATGTTGAGAACGATATTTTTGCACGGTCTCCACTTCAGTACGAGCACGGCGTTTATAGTTTTCAAAATCTGCTTGAACACGCAGAATTTTGTTTTCTTTTTCATCTAGAAGCTGCTGCAATTCATCGATTTTTTCTTGGAAGGCAGATTGTTCATCATGCGCTACTTCCTCAGTATCTGCTTGAACTGCTTCTTCTTGTGCTTCAACCTCTGCTTCTTGCTCAGGTGTCTGTTTTTCTTCTGACATTGTGTTCACCTCCCTCAAAAGATTCAAAAATACGAAGGGGCTGTGCCCCTATCTTTTATCACCCTACTCATCATACAAATTGGAAAGTGCGTTTGACAAGTCTTTTGATACATGATGCAAGAGACTGACCACCCTGCCATAATCCATACGGGTAGGACCGATGATGGCAATGGAGCCGAGTGATTTTTGATCAATCGAATAGGCAGCTGTAATTAAGCTGCAGTTCTCCATCGCTTCCAAATTGTTTTCTGAACCGATTTTAATGGTGATTCCTTGCTGGTTTGGATGAAACAGCTGCATGACATCATTCTTTTGCTCAATCAGCATCATAAGTGAACGAATACGGTCAATGTCATGAAACTCTGGCTGATTCAACATATTAATCTTCCCGCCAAAGAATAGTTTTGATTCATTTTGTGTCGATGTAAATGTATTGCCGAGCGCATCTAAAATATGATCGTAATCTTTTAAATGCGTGCGAAGAAGCATGACCACTTCTTTATACATTCTGTCCTTCAGCTGATCCATCGGGACTCCGGCTAACCGGCTGTTTAAAATATTCATCAGCTTCTCAATATCGGTGACATCGAGATGCTCAGAAAAGGTAATGGTTTTGTTTTCCACATGACCGCTGTCTGTAATCATGATCGCCACTGCTTTGTTTGGCTGAACAGGGACAAGCTGAATTTGCTTTAACCGATTTTCACTTAGCTTTGGACCAAGCACAATCGATGTATAATTTGTGAGATCTGATAAAATTTCCGCCGATTTTTGAACTGTCTTTTCCAGTTCAAAAATTTTCTCCTGAAAGGCCGACTGGATGAGCACAAGCTCTTTAGACGACAGTTTTCGCGGAGAGAGCAAATGATCTACATAATAACGATATCCTTTTTCGGAAGGAATTCTTCCTGATGAAGAATGGGTCTTTTCAATAAAGCCAAGTTCCTCCAAATCAGCCATTTCGTTTCTAATCGTCGCAGAGCTGAATGTAATGTCTTCTTTTTTAGAGAGAGTCCTTGATCCAACTGGCTGCGCCGAACGAATAAAGTCATTAACGATGACTTGCAGAATCAAAAGCTGACGATTTGTTAACATCATCATCACCCCTGTTAGCACTCTCTTTCAACGAGTGCTAATTGTATAAACAAAATTACCAAACTCAAATTAAAATGTCAATTATAACTCACCGAGAAATGCTTGAAATACTTCATTCCCTAACAATATTCCTTTTCTTGTTAAACGAACTCCGATGTCATCTTTTACAATGAGACCTTTTTCTTCTAATTCTTCAAGAACATTAGGAAAAAGAGCTTCTGGTGTAGCACCAAATTTCGCCTGAAAATCAGCGCTTTTCACCCCTTCAATCTTGCGAAGACCTAAAAACATTTCTTCTTCGATCTGCTCTGTTTTTGTGACCTCGTGTGTTTCCTTATACGGGAACCCTGTTTGGTCAATCAACTCCAAATAATGTTTCACCGGTCCTGCGTTCACATTACGGATGCCATCTACATACCCGTGTGCTCCTGCACCAAAACCGAAGTAATCTTCATTGCTCCAATAGGTCAGGTTATGCTGGCTTTCAAAGCCTGGTTTGGCGTAATTGCTAATTTCATATTGCTTTAACCCATGGCGCTCCATTTCATCCATCACAAGCTCATACATTTCAGCCTCACGTTCTTGCGGCGGTAAATGGAGTTTTCCTTTTTGCATTAAGTTGTAAAAAACGGTTTTCGGTTCCACAATGAGTGAGTAAACCGAATAATGCTCTGCCCCAAGTGAAAAAGCCGTCTCAAGTGAATCCATCACATGATGCTGTTCTTGATGCGGCAGACCAAACATGAGATCGAGGCTAATGTTATCAAATCCAACTGCTCTTGCTCGCTCAAAAGACGTGAGGACATCTTTCTTTTGATGAACTCGTCCAATTTTTTTAAGCAGATCGTCTTCAAAGGTTTGAACGCCAAAGCTCAGCCGATTGACGCCGGCTGCTTTTAACACTTGCAGTTTCTCAAGCGATAATTCGTCCGGATTTGCCTCTACCGCAAATTCAATCAGATTTTTTGTTGGCTTTAATACGCGGTGAATGCTGTTCATGAGTTGTTCTAACTGACTGACGGTCAATGATGTTGGAGTTCCCCCGCCAATAAAAATTGTCTTTAGTTCCTGCTCGCCTTTTTGCTCGATCGTGTGCTGCATCTCTTTTTCAAGAGCCACTAAGTATTCATCGACTGGCTGCGTTTTAATGAAAAATTTATTGAAATCACAATAGTGGCAAATGTGCTCACAAAATGGGATGTGAATGTATGCTGCTTTCATTTGATGACACCTTCTTTACAGGTAAAGAGCCGCAGTTTATCGCTGCGGCACCCTTGTTTGTTTTCGACTATAAACGTCAAGGCAGGTATTGTAAAGCAGGTTGCCTTGAGGATGTTATTTTTTCGGTGTGCTGTCGTCCATCTTCAGCACGGCCATAAATGCTTCCTGCGGGACTTCAACAGAGCCCACTTGCTTCATGCGCTTTTTCCCTTCTTTTTGCTTCTCAAGAAGCTTTCTTTTCCGGGAAATGTCTCCACCATAACATTTAGCAAGTACGTTTTTGCGCATCGCTTTAATGGTGGAACGAGCAACGATTTTTTGACCGATTGCTGCTTGAATCGGTACTTCAAAGTGCTGTCGTGGAATGAGTTCTTTTAGCTTATCTACGATGATCTTGCCTCGTTCATATGCATAATCACGGTGAACGATAAATGAAAGGGCATCGATTTTTTCGCCATTCAGCATAATATCCATCTTCACTAGCGTCGATGGACGGTAACCAATCAGCTCATAATCAAAGGACGCATAGCCTTTTGTGTTGGACTTTAGCTGATCAAAGAATTCGTATACGATCTCAGCCAAAGGAATTTCATAAACGATGCTCACGCGGTTCGCATCAAGATACTGCATATCAATGAAATGTCCGCGCTTTCCTTGGCAAAGCTCCATTACAGAGCCTACATAATCATTCGGCACCATCATTGTTGCTTTCACGTATGGTTCTTCAATGCGTTCAATCTTTTGCGGATCAGGCAGATTGGACGGGTTATCTACGACGATTTTTTCTCCGTCTGTCATATACACATCGTAAATAACACTTGGCGCTGTCGTAATAAGATCAATTTTAAATTCACGTTCAATCCGTTCTTGGATGATTTCCATATGAAGCATTCCAAGGAACCCGCAGCGGAAACCGAAGCCAAGTGCTTGGGATGTCTCTGCCTCATATTGAAGTGAAGAATCATTTAATTCAAGCTTTTCTAACGCTTCACGTAAGTCGTTATATTTCGCTGTATCAATTGGATAAAGTCCGCAGTACACCATTGGGTTTAGCTTTCTGTATCCTGGCAGTGCTTCTTTCGCTGGGTTCTCCGCAAGTGTGATCGTATCCCCTACACGTGTATCACCGACATTTTTAATGGCAGCTGTTAAGTAGCCAACATCTCCAACGGTGAGTTCGTCTGTTGGCATGGCTTTTGGTGTGAATACGCCGACTTCAAGTACTTCAAATTCTTTACCCGTCGCCATCATTTTAATTTTCTGACCAGGTTTGACGGTTCCTTCAACAATTCGTATGTACGCAATGACGCCGCGATACGCATCGTAGAGAGAATCAAAAATGAGGGCTTGAAGCGGTGCTTCTGGATCTCCAGCGGGTGCCGGCACTTTTTCAACGATTTGTTCTAAAATATCCTCGATCCCAATACCCGCCTTAGCAGAGGCAAGAACAGCTTCAGACGCATCCAACCCGATGACATCTTCAATTTCTCCTCTTACACGCTCAGGTTCTGCACTTGGCAGATCGATTTTATTGATAATCGGAAGAATTTCTAAGTTGTTATCAAGAGCTAAATAAACGTTCGCAAGTGTCTGTGCTTCAATTCCCTGTGCTGCATCTACTACGAGAATCGCACCCTCACAGGCAGCAAGGCTTCGAGATACCTCATAGGTGAAGTCGACATGCCCTGGTGTATCAATCAGGTGCATAATATATTCTTCTCCATCCTTCGCCTGATATTTCAGCTGGACAGAGTTTAATTTAATCGTTATGCCGCGTTCACGCTCTAAATCCATGGAATCAAGTAACTGTTCTTTCATTTCCCGTTGAGTAATCGCCGCTGTTTTTTCCAAAATACGGTCCGCCAATGTGGATTTCCCATGGTCAATATGGGCGATAATGGAGAAATTTCGAATTCTTGATTGCCGTTCTAATCGTTTTTCTTTATCTGTCACAATCTATCACTCCTACTATAAAACGCGGGTTGCGCTAGGTTAGATTATATCAATAGGGCTGTAAAGATTCAATCGAAATCAAGAAAAGCCGCTCATCGGTCAGCGGCTTTGATCAAAAGGGCGATATCTCATGAAAAAAATGATATGGTGTGCAACGGATTGGTTTATTTCCCATTCACCCAATCATAAAGAGAACGGGCTGCATGAGTCATACCATCAGACAGGGCTTTTCCTGCCTTGGAAAAGGCATTAAAGCCCTCTATTTCCTCAAGCTGCTTTTGTTTTTCGGCAAGATCTTTTTCTGTAACAGCTGTTCCTAAGATAGAAGCTTCTCTTTCTTCATCGTTGTTCATTTGAATGGAGAAAGCGCCTTTTAATTGTGGATCATGGTAGCCCTTCATTTGCAGCATGCCATTATTCGCTTGCTGCATTCCTAAAAAGACGCCAAACAGCAAGACCAATCCTAAAATCATGGTTTTTCCAATAAATGAGCCCATACCCGTCACCACCTTAAGAGCGTTTTTTCTCATCCTTTGCTTTGCCGTCTACCTTTTCTGCGTCCCAGAAAAGGTCGCTGAATACATCTGCTGCTGCATTGGATGCATTTTTCAATTCTTCCATATTATTATCCACTCCGCCAAATTCTAAAAGAAGGGCTTTATCGGATAAATCTTGATTATAGATTCCATTATCGCCAATTTCTCCTTTGGCAAACACACCGACACTGAGACCTTTATATTTTTTCTCCATCAAATGGTGGAATTCTGTCGCAAGCTTTAAGTTTTTCTCATAGCTTTGATTCTTCTTCCCTACAACAAACGCAATTCTCGCATATTTCTTTCCATTGATGTCGACAGTGGTATCTTTCTTTCTTCTTGAGTCCCGGTGAATATCAATTAAATAATCGAGATCATCATTTTTCGCTAAGGCTTCTTTCACGACCAACCTTGATTCATTATAAGACTGCGGATACTTTAATCCTTTTTTCAGCAGCCTTTTTTCAATTTCCGTTTTGTCGACCGTATTACCGATTCCTTGCTGATCAAGTGCCTTTCCAAACATGTCGCCGACAAGGGTGACATTGACCTTTGAATGCCGTGCATTGTTTGGATTCGTTTCTCCTTTTAAAAATGGTAAATATGATTCCGTATTATGTGTGTGATAAATGTACACAGCTTTTCGTTTTCCTGTTGACCGGTCCGGCTCTTTGGCAGGCTTTTTCGGCACATCTTCGTCGAGCTTGTCCAGCTCAGCTAAATTGGCTTCTTTTTCATCTTGGATGACTTCACTTGGCGGAGGCGATTCCATTGGCATATTGGTATAATCTGTTCCTTCACCCGCTAAGATGATTTTTGTATCAAAATGTTCAAAGCCTGGAAGTTCTCTTCCTAGAAAACTGCGCGGGTCTTCTAAATTAATACTGGTTGCAAGCTTGAGTGACAGTCCAGAGAAATGAAATCCTTTTTGATCTTTCGGAACTGCTGAGGCGAAATATTGGTTTTCCATGCCCATTAATGTGGCAAAAAACGCTCCAGAGAGCTCATCTGCTACACCATATAACGAGGCTTGCGGCCTCAGCTCAGGTTTTAAAGATGTTAAAGCCCCTGACATCACAAACACTACAACAAGAGAGGCAATAAATAAGAAAAAGCTTTTTACTACTTTGGTTCCATTAATCGCAACGACCAACTGTCGAGGACGGCGGGGTCTTTTTTTCATGATTTACTCCCTCCAGCACGCTTTCTAGTAATTACACTATGAGCGAGCTAGAGAAAGTAGAACCGATTAATGATTATATGATCCCTTGTTATCTTGAGAGATTTTTTGATGAAGCGCAGTGTTTAATCCATTGGCGAGTACGTTCGCCATGTCATCAATGAATGTATCCACTTCCTTTGGTGTGACCATTAAGTTTTGTCCAAGCGGCGCAAGCACTTCATGGATCAGCTGCCTTTTCTCTTCTTCTGGAAGGGTTCCTACGATGCCTAAGAACGATTGACGCGTTTCTTCATCAGGCAAATCTTCTTCATTCAGCACTTTTTTCTTTCCAAATGTCAGACCAGCCGGAACAAGAGAGCGGGATGGTCTATCATCTTTTAGTTCTCTACCAAAATGCTTTAACACATAATCAATTGTGTCACTTGCAATTGTCACTGCATCAACCACTGTTGGAACCCCAATCGCAATCACTGGAATCCCCAATGTTTCTTTGCTTAATTCTTTCCGCTTATTCCCTACACCAGAACCGGGATGGATGCCTGTATCAGAGATTTGAATTGTTGTATTCACTCGTTCCACCGCACGAGCAGCAAGGGCATCGACGGCAATGACAAAATCAGGCTTGGACCGCTCAATCACGCCTTGTATGATGTCACTTGTTTCAATACCGGTCAGTCCCATCACACCTGGTGACAAAGAGGAAACTGGGCGATAGCCTTCCTGTACATTTTCCGGCTGCAATTCAAAAAGGTGGCGGGTCACAAGCAGATTTTCAACAGTGAGAGGGCCTAATGCATCTGGCGTGACATTCCAGTTTCCTAGTCCCACTACAAGACAGCTCGCATCCGCCTGAATGCCTCGGTCTTTTAGAAACTGAGCAAAATAATGGGCAAAGACTTCGACGACTTTTTCTTGCATCTCTGAGTCTTTCTCCCGAATGCCTTGCGCCTCAAACGTCAAGTATGTTCCTGCCTTTTTGCCGGTCAACTCCTCCCCTTCTTTCGTGATCTCCACAGTGCGTATGCGGATGCCATGCTCATCCTTTTCCTTTTCGACAATCCCTTGAATACCATCTTTTTTGACGACATTCGGATCGTTCTCTTGTTCTAGTATCTCTTTTGTTTCAACAGCCAAGTCTGTCCGGATTTGATAAGCACTTAAATCGAGTTTCTGTTTCTCCATCAAAAGACTCCTTCCACCAAGTAATTAACAGTAGTCTTTCCATCTCTTTAAAGAAACATTCGAGCACTTCATCAATGAAAAATACTTTACATTTATATTGCATTCTAAAGGTGTGTTTGATAGAATACAATTTGTTCTATTGTGAAGATTTAACCTTAAGACAATTGTGTTTAGGTTGTATCTTAGGAGGTGAAACACATGCCAAATATTAAATCAGCGATCAAACGTACAAAAACGAATAACGAGCGCCGTGCACACAACACAACAATCAAGTCTGCGATGCGTACTGCGATTAAACAAGTTGAAGTTTCTGTAGCTAACAACGATGCTGAGCAAGCAAAAGCTGCTCTTTCTTCTGCTGCAAAACGTATTGACAAAGCCGTTAAAACTGGTCTTGTACACAAAAACGCAGCTGCGCGTTACAAATCAAGACTTGCTAAACAAGTAAACGGACTTTCTGCATAATGCTTGCAACGCCTCAGTGATGAGGCACCTGTTTAACTGTACGTCCGTCCTGACCGGCTAAGCCATAAGGACAGACTGGCAATTATACATCTAAACAAAAACGACCCTCTTTTTTAGAAGGTCGTTTTTTTATATTCTATGTTCAAGCGCCTAATAATCGAAGCAGGAACAATTCTAACAATAGCTGCTTGTCCTTTTTACCCGTTTTCATTTCATAATCAATCGTTGAGAGCTCTTTGACGATCTGCTTGAGCTCTTCTTCTGAAAACAGTCTTGCCTGATCCATGGCGAGTTTGACACGGAATGGGTGGACTTTTAGATTTGAAGCAATTTGTTTTTGCCCATATCCTTGCTGAGCGAAGTACTTCGTCTGCAAAATCAATCGAAATTGAGTTGAAATGAGTGCCAATATTTTAATGGGCTCCTCATTTTGCTTCAGCAAGTCATAAAACATCTGCATGGCCTCAGAGCGGCGCCTGTTGACAATTTGATTAATCAGTTCGAAAATATTCTGCTCTAAACTTCTTGCAACGAGCTGATTGACATCCGCTAACTCAATTTCTTCCCGCTGACCAATATATGTACTTAGCTTCCGAACCTCTTGGAACAGAGTGGATAGACTCCCGCCGCATAACATCACAAGCTGCTCTGCCGCCTGAGATGTGATCGCCTTTCCTTCAGTTTTCACCAGTGTGATGGTGAAATCAGTTGTTTCTTTTGGGTTTAACTCTTTCGCCTCAACGACAGCCGCTGTCTTTTTAAGCAATTTGGTTATTTTCTTACGCTCGTCCAGCTTTTCATATGGTGCTAATAACACAAGAATGGTATAGGGCGCTGGCTTTTCTAAATAAGCCTCTAACACAGAAAGCTCGTGCTCAATCTTCTCCTTTTTCTTTTCAGCTGTAAGAAAATAAGGATTCTTGATCACAACGAGACGCTTTTCTCCCATAAATGGAAATGTTTCAGCATCCGTTACAGCCTGTTCAAGCGGCACCTCTTCCATATCGAAGACAGAGTAATTAAAATCCTTCGTTTCCTCGTCCACCACAGCTTGTCTTAATTTCGCAGCGGTTTCTTGCAGTAAATATGTTTCTTTCCCATATAAGCAATAAACGGGATGGATATCCCCTCGTTTTAAATTGTTCCATACCTCAAAGACCATAAATTAAATCCCTCTCTTTCACTTCCTCCTCTATCCTAAAGTGTGTGAAGACATTAGTAAAGAGGAAGCTGAAAGTGCCGCCTCCTCATTTATAGTAAACGTCCGGCGCAAGCTCCCGGGTCAGCCTGCAGTCAGACGATATTCATAAAATGATCATGAAAATGGAAAACGGTTACTTACCTTCTAGCAATTCCAAATGAGTTCAAGTATACTAAAAATAGCCAGGAGGGATGAAAATGAATGAATTTGAAAAAAATGTTCAAAGCAAGCGGAATGATGTGACCGACTCAGCGGTTGGTTTTATCGTCACATTCGGATTTTTCGCCTCAATGTTTATTTTGGCAACCATTATACACCTTGTTGGATCTTAACTTCATGAATGTTACACGACTGCCGTTTTGGCAGTTTTTTTATTGATTTTGTAAGATATCATATGGAGGATGAGTGTAAAACGTTCCATCGTCATCGAGAAATTCATAGGTCACACTCCCATTGATATCAGTACGATACACCTTCGTTTGTTGATCCTTTAATTTTTTCAAGACTTCCTGATGAGGATGCTGATAACGATTGTGTTCACCTGCGGAAATGAATGCATATGACGGCTTCAGCTGCTGAAGCCATTCCTCACTTGTTGACCCTTTACTACCATGATGTCCAACCTTTAAGACATCTGCTCGCAGATGAGGATAGGCTTCTATGATGTCCCGCTCCCCTTCTTGTTCAAGATCTCCAGTGAGCATAAAACGCTTCCCGCCAAGAGTAAAGGTCAGAACGAGTGAATCATTATTCTTACTTGTCACCCGATCACGCGACGGATGAAGCACCTCAAACTTTTGCTCTCCAACCTGAAGCTGATCTCCCCTCTCTAATTCATCAACAAGGACCCCATGATTAGCTGCTTCTTTTAAGAGCTCTGCATCCTCTGGACCCCGTGCAAAGCCTTTTGGTATGGCCAGACGCTTGACTTTATTTCGCTTCATTAAACGAACCGCTTCTCCCATATGATCTTGATCCGCATGTGTGAGAATCAGGACATCAAGTTTGGCTATACCTTTAGAATTCAGAAATGGGATCAGCGTTTGGTCACCGATCGTAGACACTTTACGTCTTTTTTTCCACGGTTCTTCTTCAAAAGAAAGTCTGCCTCCTGTATCCACAAGCAGATGCCCCTGTCGATTGGGCAGTTGAATAAACAAACTATCCCCCTGCCCTACATCCAGCATCGTAACCTCCCCTTTTTGGAGGAAATTCGGGGTGAAATAGTGCGCACTCAAGACACCAATGAGAAAAAGGATCGACACAGCATAGGATGTCACAGAATCTTTGCACTCCATCACAAATAAAAGAACTATGAAGGCGATCACTTCAAGAAGAAGATGCCACCAAGTAGATTTCATAAAAATCAAGTTGAGTCCATCAAAAACTGCCATATGGGCTGAAAATTGATGACTAAGCTGGATCACCGAATCAAGCAGCTGAAACAATGTTTGTCCAAGCGGAAGATAAACGATAGACAAAAGAAAAAAGAGTAAGGACAGAGGCATGACGATCGTCGTATAAAAAGGAACAAATATCATGTTCAAAGGGACGCTTAGCAAAGAAAATTGATGAAAATGATATAAAAGAACAGGAAGCGAAGCAAGCTGCGCAATAAAGGAGATAAGGAATAATTGCATCACAGAACTTTTCGCTTTCGATAAGATCCTAGTCGATAACAAAATAAAAAACGTCACCACGAATGAAAGCTGAAATCCGATATCGAATAAATAAAGAGGATGAATCGCTAATAAGAGTAAAAACGTGACGCTTAATACCACCGCTGAAGGCTGTTTCATTTCTTTTGGCAGACTAGTCATCACTAAATAGATTCCTGCCATGAGACAAGCTCTTAAAACAGATGGTGCTGCACCTGTCAAACAAGCATAAACAGGAAGAAAGCATAATAAAAGAATACGTGCTGTCTCTCTTGTGACGCCGGCACGAAGAAGGCACCAAAATAAACACGCAAGAAGCGTTTGCACATGTAATCCTGAGATCGCTAGTAAATGAATAATGCCGAGCATTTGATAGTCTCTTAACGTATCAGGATCTATCAACTCACGCTCGCCAAAAATAAGTGCCTGTACAATCCCAACAGAGTGTTTTGGCACATGATCCTCTAAGAATTGCAAGCCCTTTTGCCTCATCGCTTGAAGGTAATAGGAAGAACCGCCTTTTTTTGTACAGTTTTCGATTGACTGTGGCAGGAAAATGGCGTCAATGCCTTTTGTTTTTAAAAATTGATCGTATTGAAATCCGTTAGGAATGGTGGCGTGTTTAGCTGGACGAACATCACCTGTCACGAGACAGCTCATACCAGGTTCTACCTCTTTTAACGCCAATTTTTCATGCTCTGTTTGAATTGTATAAAAAGTGGCTAGTTTTTCATGATATGTTGATACAGTCGCTGAAAAACGATTACCATCTATTTTCGGAATGCTTTCAACGACAACGGAACCAAAAAGGGGTTTTTCTTGTGCGGGTTGATCCGCTTCAAGAGACTCATGAACCATAAAAATGAGTGTATAGACAGCCCCACATAGGCTGACCATTAAAAAGAGCTGGGGCATTTTTTTCAGTAGGCTGAGAAGTAATATGATGAGAAGAAAGAGTAGGAAATACATATGAAGATGGTATGCAGCCAGAGCAATTCCAACAGCTGCTGAAATTGCCCCAAACGGCAAATATTTAAACATAGGAAGTAAATAATTGATTCGCCTTCTCATGCATATCACGAATTTCTGTTTCGCTAAGTCCTGATTCGCTCAGCTTACCGATTAAATCTGCAACAAAGGCCAATTTTTCTTGGTTTTTTAAATCGATGATCATTTCATCTAGTTCAACTTGTTCTGTTTGAACACCCGCCTGCTCGAATAAATCAATAGCATATGGATGATTTTTATAATCCTTTGCATAGTACACTGTTCGTATGCCCGCTTGAATGATGGCTTTACAGCACTGTAAACAAGGAAAATGCGTGACATATATTTCAGCATCAGCTGTAGGTGCACCAAATTTGGCACATTGTAAAATAGCGTTCATCTCCGCATGGATGGTGCGAACGCAGTGATGATCAATGACATAGCACCCTACATCCGCACAATGAACATCACCGGCAATGGAGCCATTGTACCCCCCTGCAATGATGCGCTTGTCTCTTACGATGGTCGCCCCAACAGCTAACCGCTCACAGGTGCTTCGTAAAGCAAGCAAATGGCTTTGTGCCATAAAATATTGATTCCATGAAATTCTTTCCACGAGCTGATCCCTCCAGAATGATGGTTGATATTAAGTGTACATGCCTTTCTTCCATACCGTCAATTTTACTTGACGGTCAATTGACTTTTCAGCCGTTCAATGGTCTTTTCCCCAAAACCTGAAATGTTTCGCAAGTCTTCAATTTGTAGAAATTCTCCGTGCTCCTCTCTATACGCAATGATGGCTTCTGCTTTAGCCGGTCCTATACCGTTAATGGTTTGCAGTTCCGCTGCATCGGCCTGATTGACATTGACACCCTGCTCCTTTTCAATTCCCGATGACGCGTCAGCTGATGATGTTTGCGTCTGTCTCTCCGCTTCTCCCTCGTTCCGAACATAAATCATCATACTATCCTCTAATTTTGCTGCTTGATTGATTTCAATCGTGTCTGCTTTTCTAGTAAAGCCTCCTGCCTTTTGAATCGCTTCTTCTACCCGTGCATCAGATTGAAACGTATAAACACCTGGCTTTCTTACAGCTCCTTTGATCTCTACAAAAATAGATGATGGTTCTTTTTCTCTCTTTTCTTGTTTGTCATCTAATGTGACTTGTATGTCTTTAGTTCCCTTCAATACACTTAGCTCTCTGCTGTCCCCCTTTTTTCCTGCGAAAACGAAGAAACAGAAAATGATCACGACCATGAGCCCAGCTGCAATATAAAGACTGTATTTTTTTAATGGAATGAGTCGTTTCACTTGCTCACGCTTCTTTCAATCATATTTTTCCACTGCTTAACATACTGTTTAGAAGATAACAGATCCTATGCGTCTAAGGAGGGAGAACGTTTGAATATAGGGTTAATCGGTACAGGAAACATGGGTACCATACTTACTGAGGCATTTATTGAATCAAAGGCAGTCAATCCCTCATCCATCACCATTACAAACCGAACCATTGAAAAAGCGTTCAATATAAAAAAGAACCATCCAGAGCTTGAAGTAACGAAACAGCTTTCAGGGGCTGTCACGAATAAAGATTTCATTTTTGTTTGTGTCAAACCACTTGATATTTATCCCCTGTTAAAAGAGCTGAGCCCTCTTCTAACGAAGCAGCAAACCATTGTCATCATTACAAGTCCCGTTCATCCTGAACAGCTTCAGGATATCGTTCCTTGTCAAACAGCCAGGCTGATTCCAAGCATCACAAACCGAGCTTTATCAGGCGCATCACTTTTAACTTTTGGCTCATCTTGCAATGTCACGACGAAAACAGCATTAAGACAGTTAGCTTCCTGCATTTCAACACCAATTGAGATCCACCATTCGATTACAAGAGCCGCTTCCGATATTGTCAGCTGTGGACCTGCTTTTATCAGCTTTCTTGTTCAGAAAATGATTGAAGCGGCTGTAGAAGAAACCGATATGTCTAAAGAAGAAGCCACCACCTTATCAGAAGATATGCTTGTTGGACTTGGCCGTTTGATTGAAAAAAGAGTCTATACCCTTCCGGCACTGCAAGACAAAGTATGTGTGAAAGGCGGCGTCACTGGTGAAGGGATTAAAGCACTTGAAGCAGGTGTTCAAGATATGTTTCACCGTCTTTTTCAAAACACCCATGAAAAATTCGATGAAGATCTTGAAGCGGTTGCGCATCAATACCCGCCAAGTGTGTTTACTGATGATCGCAGAAATTAATCACCTTTGCAACAAGCGAAAAAAGGGTTTTAAAAAACCATCGTTCTATTAAACGATGGTTTTTGGTTTCTTAGCTGAGATGAAATATCTTTCGGCGAATTCACCGGGAGCTTCATTTGTAAAATCAGCGGTCACTTCTATATGTTTAAAGCCAGCGGACTCAAGGAACGCTGCATATGTCTCAAATGAAAATGTGCGCTGTTCATGTGTCTCATCATAACGCTGATACACATCTCCGTCCTTTACAAAAAAGCTTAAATCATGAATGACCGAATACATGTCATCACCTTTATCGCTCTGCCAAATATAGCTGATCTCTTCATCTTGATCTGCATAAGTCGAGCCTGGGAATACCGCTTCCATTTTATATGGCGTATGGACATCGAAAAGTAAAACCCCATCTGCCTCTAAAAGCTGAAACATGTTTTTAAAGGTTTTTTTGACGTCATTTTCGTTTTTTAAGTAATTCAAGGAATCACAGCAAATAACGGCTGCTTGGAAGGCTTGCTCAAAGCCCGTAACCTCTCTCATATCTTGATGCAAAAATTGCACCGTCTGCTTTTTCGCCTGCGCTTTTTGCTGCGCAAAGGCGAGCATATCTTCACTAAGGTCAATTCCTGTAACCATGTGGCCCTTTTCAGCTAACCGAAGCGAAATCTCTCCCGTTCCACAGCCTACATCAATAATGGCCGCACTCGGCTGAACATACTGCTGGATCCACTCAACCCATTCATCATAAGGAGCATGTGTCATGAGCTCGTCATACACACCTGCAAACCCTTGATAAATCATGAGTTAATGCCAAGTGAAAGCGTTTCTCTCGGCGCATCTCCCCATAGCTTTTCTAGGTTGTAATATCCTCTTTCTTCTTTGTGGAACACATGGGCAATGACATCACCTAAATCAATCAAGACCCATCTAGCTTCATCAAAGCCTTCCATCTTCTTCACTTCGATTCCACTTTCCTCTGCAACGTGTTTTACTTCTCTTGCAATGGCCTGGACTTGTTTATCAGAATTCCCGTGACAAATGAGAAAATAATCTGCTACAAGTGAGATGCCTTGCATATTCAGGGCAATAATATCCTCAGCCCGTTTATCATCGCATGCTCCTGCTGCGACGTTTAAAATTGATGATGAATCCATCCAAAATTCCTCCTTAGTTGTTCTTCCGCACAAGCGAGTTGTAAGTAGCAAGCGTATCTGGAAAGACAGGCTGATTCTTTTTCATTAAAAAACTGATGGTGTTTTTTAATGATTGGATCAGTGCTTGATCCAAATCATGCTCCGCTAACTCTCTTACCTCTTCAACACCAGGAAAATGACGTCCTGGTTCAATATAATCTGCGACATAAATGACTTTTTCAAGTAAACTCATATTTGGTCTGCCGGAAGTATGAAATTCAATGGCTGTTAAAACATCTTGATCATCAATTCCAGCTTCCTTTTTGACCAAATAGGCTCCGACCGGGGCGTGCCAAAGCTCGGGAGAATATTCAAGCAATAAAGGGTTCATCTGCTCCTGCTGAATAATCCCCTTCATCTCTTCCTTTGGTCTAAATTTCGCATAATCATGAAAAATAGCGGCGATCTCTGCTTTTTTCGCATCTGCACCGAACCGTTTTGCTAAAGAAATGGCTGTTTCCATGACTCCAAGTGTATGAGTATATCTATGCTCTGTTAACTGCTCTTTGACACAGTTCAATGCTTCTTCACGATTCATATAAATGATGCTCCTTTATATAACGCTCAACAGCTTTCGGAATCAAATAATCTACAGGTATTCCCTGCTCTATTCGCTTTCTAATCAATGTCGATGATACATCAAAAGCTGGAACATCTGCAAATAAAAGAGGATATATCGTGCTTCCACCGTAACCAGGTCTTTTCATCCCAATAAAGGTGATCATTTGAAGCAAATCATCGATCTGGTGCCATTTTGGCAAATACTCGACCATGTCCGCTCCTATCATAAAAAAGAACTCATCTTCAGGATGACGCTTCTTTAACAGATCCACTGTATCTACCGTATAAGATGGACCCTCTCTCTCCATTTCAATGAGCTCAAGCCGAAAATGCGGATTTGACTGAATCGCAGCCTCCACCATTTTAACGCGGTGATGACTTTCGGCTCGTTTTCGGTCTGCTTTATGAGGAGGCTGATGATTTGGGATAAACCAAATTTCATCAAGCCCCGCCTGAATCCGCACCTCATTCGCCATCAGTAAATGCCCATTATGGGGAGGGTCAAACGTACCGCCGAACAATCCTATTTTTTTCATATCATATCCACCTTTACGGCAGCTTAATTTGCTTATTTTCCTTCGATTCTTTGTAAAGGACAATCACATTTCCGATCGTTTGAACGAGTTCAGCCTTTGCACCTTTTACAAGTGCTTTTGCAACTTCCGTTTTGTCCTCGTCACAATTTTGCAATACGCTGACCTTTAACAGTTCTCTTGCTTCAAGCGCCTCGGAAATTTGCTTGACCATATTGTCATTTACACCGCCTTTTCCCACTTGAAAAATAGGTGATAAATGATGTGCTTGTGCACGTAAAAAACGTTTTTGCTTACCTTTTAACATGGTGTTCCTCCTAATTTCTCTATAACAATTGACTTCATTTTTCCTGCGTCAGGCGTGATACCTGTCCACAGTTCAAAGGCTCTTACTGCTTGTCCAACAAACATGCCAACGCCATCTACTGTTTTCAAGCCTAATCCTGCTGCCTCACTAAGCAGTTTTGTTTCTATTGGATTATACACAATATCACAAACGACCGCTGTTTTTTTTGCGTTTGCTAAAGAAATCGGGGTTTCTTCAACATTCGGATACATGCCAATTGAGGTCGTATGGATGATGACATCATATTCCCCAAGGCGCTCTTCTGCTGTCTTTAATGCAATCGTATGAGATATGATTTTCCCATCTGCACTTTCAATTAAAGCCTTAGCTTTTTCAATGGTGCGGTTGGTGATATCAAAGCTTTTCGGTGCATACTCAGCAATTGTCGTATAAATTGCTCTTGCCGCTCCGCCAGCACCAATCAGAAGAAATGACAGCTCTGATAATGGCTGGTCCAAGGCTTCAAGCAATGAATGAAGAAAGCCCTCTCCATCTGTATTGTACCCAACGAGCTGCCCCCCTTCGAGCCGTACCGTATTGACGGCACGCAGGCGTTCAGCTGTCACATCAATTTTATCAAGGTACTGCATGATTTCTACCTTGTGCGGAACAGTAACGTTAAAGCCGCTGATTCCTAAAGCTTTCATGCCGTTAATCGCATCTTTCAGGTCATCATTTTCTACTTGAAAGCCATGATAATGTCCATCAATTCCAGCATCCTTTAATGCTGCATTATGAATATCTGGAGACATTGAATGGCCAACAGGGTTACCGATTACTCCGTATAAAGGTTTCAAGGTCTCTCCCCCTCTGAACATTTAAATTAACGAACGTCTCATAAACACATGCACGCCTTTTGGCGCATAGACTTTGATTTGCTTACCTGCATCATTTGCAGTGATCCAACCTAAACCTGAAAAGACGATGTCCATTTTCGGCTGATCAATGGTAAAGGTATGCGGAACGAGCGGCGGGAAATCTTCCATTCCTTCTTTTGATGGCGGTGACAGCAGTTCTCCTGCATGCTTTTCATATAAATCATCTGCATTCTCCAGCTTTGTCCGGTGAATGTTCAGCTCATTTGGCATATAGCAGACAAATGATGTTCTGCCGCCTTTTACATAATCAAATCGAGCGAGTCCACCAAAGTAAAGCGTTTGCGCTTCGTTTAATTGGAATGTTCTTGGTTTCAATTCTTTTTTCGGCGTTAAAATCTTCAAGTCATTTTTGCTGACATAGTGCGCCATTTGATGGCGGTTGATGATGCCCGGCGTATCGAATAAAGCAGACCCGTCATCAAGCGGGATTTCAATGGCATCAAGTGTCGTACCCGGATATTGGGATGTGGTGATCACGTTCTCTTCGCCAGATACTTCTTTGATGATTCGATTAATAAAAGTTGATTTTCCAACATTCGTACAGCCAACGACGTAGACATTTCTTCCCTCACGGTAATGATCGATCGCTTCCATCACCTCAGGCACGCCCTGGCCTCTGCTTGCACTGATTAAGAAAACATCAATGGGGTTTAATCCGTTTTCTTTTGCTTCCCGTTTCATCCAATGGATCAAACGATCTTTTTTCACGGATTTCGGTAAAATATCCACTTTGTTGCCGACAAGTAAAATCGGATTACCACCGACAATACGGCTTAATCCATTAATCCAGCTTCCGTTAAAGTCAAAAATATCAACGACCTTGACAATGAGAGAATCTGTCTCACCAATGCTGTGCAATATATTTAAAAAGTCGTCTTCTGTTAAAGAAACATCTTGAATTTCATTGTAGTTCTTTAACCTAAAACAGCGCTGACAGATCACATCTTCTTTCAATAGAGATGCTGCCGGCGCATATCCTAATTGATCTTTATCTTCCGTCTGAATGGCTACACCGCAGCCAATACAAACAACCTTTTCCATTATTACTCTTCCTCCCACTGAATGTGGCCCTTACGCTTTAAGGCTCCTAAAATTCTGCGTTCAATCTGCCTGTTAAACTTTGTGAAAAATCCGTCCGAGGCAGCAACAGGAACGACCAAAATCGTATGGAAGCCATGACGATTCCCGCCTAGAACATCTGTCATGAGCTGATCCCCAATGACAACCACATCTTCTTTTTTCAATTGCATATCAGCGACTGCCTTATTAAAGGCTCTTCCCATAGGCTTTCTCGCTTTATAAATAAACGGGATATGAACCGGTTCAGAAAAAAGCTTGACCCTTTGTTCATTATTGTTCGATACAATCGTCACCTGTATCCCGTGATCTTTCATTTCTTGAAACCATTCAATTAAGCGGGGTGTCGCACTTGGACGGTCCCATTCTACTAGTGTGTTATCTAAATCGGTAATAATTCCTTTTACATTCCGTTCTTTTAGTTTTTGCGGCGAAATGTGGAAAATACTTTTCACAAATTCATCCGGTAAGAAATACTTCTTTAGCACAATTTGCACCCTTTCTTCCATTGGTTTTCAGCGATTGTGTCGAATCAAATCACAATTTGTCTGTCTATCGAATACAATGAAAAAGTTTTCGACATATGATGAGGTCCTTCAACAGGTGTGGATAATTTTACACACATTATCCACCTATATTTCATCACGCTTTCATTCAATTATAAACACTCTACCCACAAGTTATCCACTTAACCATGTGGATAACAGAACGATTGTTCTTGTTTCCCATTCATGGTAGATTAAAGGTACTTCAAAGACAGTCGATCAACCTATGATGATATGTCTTTTCCTCAAATTTTATGCCAACTTTTTCAGGGGAGGTGTTTTTCCCATCATATGGGTTTCTAGTATGAAAAAGCTGTCAGATGATTTACTTATAGAATCGTATTACAAAGCAAATGAAATGAACTTAAATCGCGACTTCATTGAATTAATTGAGACAGAAATGAAAAGACGTTCGCTCGGGCATATGCTCTCTGTTTCCTCTTAATTCCATATTACAGGAACCATGCCTCCCGAGCACTCTCCTTTTTTAAACTCAAGTGACTGATATTATATCACTTGCGCTATAGGCTTACTACTATTTTCCGTAAAAAACACCCCTTCTGTTGAAAGAAGAGGTGTCTTATTTGCAAGGCTGTTCATTCCAAAAACCATAACCCTCCGCCTACGACCAAAATGACCACAAGGAACACAACAAGAAAAGCGTAACCGATTCCTGCTCCTTGAGCTGGATAAGGCGAACACGCAGGGTAAGGATAAGGGCATCCCGACATATCAGTTACCTCCTTCTAGGATGATATACTGTTAGACTATGCTGGATGAATGGTCTTGTTTAGGCAGATAGCCATCATTTAAAAATGTTTGATAACATCACGCTCTTTGATTTCGTTATAAATAATTCTCGCCCCTTTTGGCGTCATATGATTGCCGGAAGGGTCGATCAAACCCGACTGAATCAAAGCATTGTCACTATCTTCACCAGCTTCTCGGATGAAAGCTTTCCAGTTGTCGACAAGCGGCACATGCTGATCCTTAGCTACTTCTCTGGTGATGTCATTATAAGAGTTTTGCCAAGCTCTTGCCCCGCCTCTCTCAGCAAAATAAGATGACTTATATCTAGAGTAATAATACAAGCCCTTTTTCCCGCCTTCTACAACAGGCACACAGGTCATGAGAATCGGGGTAATGCCTGCTTTTCTACTTTCAGAAATAAAGTAGGATAAATTTTCTTTAAACCGTTTTTTCGTCACTCGGGGATGTTTCCCGTCTAAAATCGCCGCATCATTCGTACCGAACATGATGAGGACGTAAGTTGGTTTCTGTTTTAAAATATCCTGCTCAAAGCGAAGCTTCGCATCTTCAGTCGTCTGCCCACCAATGCCTGCATTCTTCACTTGAATTTGGCCACGCTCGACGTTTTTCATAAGATTTACCCATTTTTCAGATGTTGGATAATCTCGAAAGTCCCAGTTTGATCCTCTTGTATTGCTGTCGCCAAATGCAATGACGCTTTCTTGTACTGGCTTTGAGCACCCAGTAGCAACACATAATAGGATGAAAAGAAAAACATATTTCTTCACAACATTCACCTCCAAAAGCCCTCTTCATATAGTAAACGACAAGACTTTTGGTTTCAATGAATGACTGTTTTTGACGAATGCTTTCTATTGCAGTTGAACAGGCCTATATGCATTGTGATGATGCAGCAATTCACTTACTTTCACAAATTCATAGCCTCTCTGCTTTAATTCAGGAATCACTTGTTTCAGTGCTTCTACCGTTTGCTTCCGGTTTCCCCCGCCATCATGTAAAAGAATGATATCGCCGCCCTGAATATGATCAATAATCCGGCTCGCAATTTTATGCGCGCCTGGTCTTGACCAGTCCTTCGGATCTTGCGTAAAGGACCACATGACCACATCATAACCTTGCTTTGACAAAATGCGGAATGATTTCATTGTTAAGCGTCCACCAGGAGGGCGAAATAATAAGGGACCGCCAGGCTGGAGTGAAGCGATATGAGCCGCTGATTCTTTTAATTCCTGCTTAATTTCCTTTGATGACAACAGGTCAAAATACGTATGATTCATTGTATGATTGCCGAGTTCATTTCCTTCGTCCACCATCCGTTCTGCGATCATTGGATATGCATGAATCCGGCTCCCTACAACAAAAAAGCTGGCATTCACTTGATGCTCCTTCAGCACATCCAATATTTGATTCGTGTACACTGGATGAGGTCCATCATCAAAGGTGATCGCAATTTTTTTCCGTTCCGCTCTCATGTCCCAAAAGGCACGTCCCGTTTTTTCTAGATCGACTCGTTTTAATGTATGTGCCTCTATTTCATTAGGAACAAAAGTGCATAACAGCAATATACACATCAAAATATGCAGCCCTCTCATTCGACCGCCTCCTCCACAGAACATCATTACAGATTAAATTGCCCGCTTTCTAAACAATTCATGCAAACTTCATGAGTATATGCGTGTTCTTTCTGTCTTCTTTTTCACATAAAAAAAGCCGGCCATACTGGCCCGCTTTTTGTTTCACGTTTGGTTTCTCTCTTCAACTGTCGAACGTTGCTTAGAATTCATACAGACACTCTCCTTCTTGGATTTGATTTTGAGCCCATAATAATTTCTGATAATACTGGTTGGACTTCTTGTATTGTTGAGAGGCTTCTAAGGCTGTTGCAATTTCTAGTGAGATGTCCTCTATATAAGAGTATAGGCTAAGTTTTTCCAAATAATCAATGGTTTTTTGCAGTTGGTCTTCATTGATTTCCTGAACATACAAAGCATCCAGATACTCAAACATATGACAGAACAGCTGGTCTTCATGCTTCTTTGCGGCCAACTTCCCATCTTCTAATATGCGCAGCGCATCCGCCTGTTCATTCTGTCTAAAAAGCAGCTTCGCCAGCGTATAGAGCGTATGCGGAAGCGTTGGGAGTACCTCTTTGCGGGCAAGATCAGCGGATTCCGTTAAATATCGTTCCGCTTCCTCTCTATAGCCCAGCTCGCCATAGCATTTCCCTAAATTATAGAGCGCTGAACTGTATATGCGTGGGTGATCAATTTGAGAAGCGAGCTGTTTTGCCTTTTTTAAATGAGGCAGTGCCCGGTCCTTTCGTTTTAAATCTTGATAGTTTC
Organism: Bacillus safensis; assembly: GCA_030159235.1. GTDB lineage: Bacteria > Bacillota > Bacilli > Bacillales > Bacillaceae > Bacillus > Bacillus safensis_B. The sequence continues at coordinate 197,387 of BSBG01000002.1, forward strand.
CTGAGATGACAAATAGGCACTGAATGATGCGAATGGTATACGCATCATGCTGATCGTATATTTCCAGCGCCTTTAAAATATGGTGCATGGAGACATGTGTTTGTTTCATTATATAGTAGGCTTCTGCTACTTTAAAATGAAACTCCGCCTGTTCAATATCATCAAATACCATAGACAGCTGCTTTTCTGCCACTCGATAATATTTGACGGCTTCTAAATATTCTTTTTGACTAAATTCATGCATGCCACGAAAAAATGCATGGTAATAATGCAGCATATCAGATAACTCATGATTGGAATTTTCGATTTTATCGACAAGATTAGATACTGAGAAAGGTTGATATTTTGAAGGGTGTATATAGTCAAGCATGATTTGGTGCCGAAAACACATGAGCTGATAATAAATCAGTAAATGTTGGTCCTCTTCCATTCGTTCAATTTCCGCTTCGACTTCCGCTTTCAAGATTTCCGCATCTGGCACACTGAACTGCCGTATCATTCGATACCATTCATTAATTTTCATACCTACATGTGAAGAAAGAACCTTCCCCATGTTCCGAAAAAACCCCTTCCTTTTCGGTCTAATATTACATATTTTAGCACGCTTCTTGACCGCCAAGCACCGCAAAGAAACCGCAAACATATGAGAGTGGCTGTAAAAAGAGACGAACATTTTTCGAAAAAGATGATTTTTTCATCGTACAGACACAGACAATCCCTCCTCCACATACATTTGAGAATATAGGCAGTGGCCTAAACATGGTGGAGGTGAAAATCGTGGCAGGAGTATTTACAGCGATGGGATTGATGGTCAAAGAATTGGTGTTTTTAGTGTCCTATGTCAAAAACAATGCCTTTCCACAGCCCCTTTCGGGAGATGATGAAAAAAAATACTTAGCCCTCATGGCACAGGGCGATGAACACGCAAGAAACATGCTGATTGAACATAACCTTCGGCTCGTCGCCCATATTGTAAAGAAATTTGAAAATACCGGGGAAGACGCTGAAGACCTCATCTCCATCGGGACGATCGGACTCATTAAAGCCATCGAAAGCTATTCCTCTGGAAAAGGAACAAAGCTGGCAACGTATGCGGCGCGGTGTATAGAGAATGAAATTCTTATGCATTTACGCGCGCTCAAAAAGACAAAAAAGGATGTCTCCTTGCATGACCCCATCGGCCAGGATAAAGAAGGCAACGAGATTTCATTAATTGATGTCTTAAAATCCGAAAATGAAGATGTGATTGATACCATTCAGCTCAACATGGAGCTTGAAAAAGTAAAGGAGTATATCGACATTCTCGACGGCCGAGAAAAAGAAGTCATCGTCGGCCGGTTCGGCCTTGATTTAAAGAAAGAAAAAACGCAGCGGGAAATAGCAAAGGAGCTCGGGATATCGCGGAGCTATGTGTCCCGTATTGAGAAGCGGGCGCTGATGAAGATGTTTCATGAGTTTTACCGGGCAGAGAAGGAGAAACGGAAGCGGGAGAAGGGGAAGTGAAAATGAACTCGTTCCAACTTCTAATAAAAACAGACCTTGTTGGGTCTGTTTTTATTTTATTAACACGATTTAGCCCACATACACAGAAAAAAAGTTATATCATGTTTTTAATCTTCATTTAGTCCACTATACCATTTTCTTTTAAAAAACACTCAAATAATTGATGACCTTTCTCTTCGATTTGATCATCTTCAATTGAATATTCCACTACGAATAAGCCTAAATGATCGTATTCCTCATAACTCTTTAAAAGAGTTATGCCATAACTTTTCTGATCAAAAAACAATAACCATCTTCCTGTTTCTAAACTCTTAAAAAACACGCCTTCATAATCACAACCATGCTCATAATATCCTACATGTAAATGCATGGTATCATCTAAACTATGTATTCTTTCATCGGTACACATCTTAATTTTACTCCCTTAACTTTCCACATCATGCTGAAAATCAATATTCCTCAACTCGACCCATTCAACAAAGTCAGGTACCTTTTTTGTCGTCAAAAAGTGTTGGACGATTTGATAAGCCTGATGACGGTCGACATAGCTGCACGATGGCACATACAAGGGTGCTCCTGCTACGAAATGCTCGATGGTTTCGATCTTTTCTACCTTTTTAAAAGGGACCAAAAAATCTGGATATCTGATGATAAAAAACCCATGTGGTTTAGTATAAAAGAAAACTAGACTTTCAGATTCCCAATCTTCCTCTATCTCAATGGAAGATTCCCCGTTTCCTTGTTTCCAATACTCTTCACCCTCCTGAAAGAAGATCTTTTTCATGAATTCTTCTCCCGGATTTTCTACTGGAGCTCCGGTGGGTCCGTAGTACAAATACATCAATATCGCTCCTTCATGCCTATATCAACTTGAACTTAACCAATTGTTCTATTTCCTTCAAATTTATAAAAAGCTTGTGTTTGTTCGTTTAATTTTAGCATGTGATATAGCTTTGGGTTTAGCTTTTGAAAGACTTGGGTGCTGACCCATCTTACTTCTTCAATATCATGATCCGGATCTAGAATGGTCATCTGTCCACCGGTGATTTCGGCAAAGAAGATCATCATCAGCGCATGATGCTTTTTATCCTGAAAGAATGCTTCCCTAACCGAATGAAGGTCATTTACTTTGACAAGATACCCTGTCTCTTCTCTCACTTCACGGATGACAGCCTGCTGCAGGTGTTCACCCTTTTCCACAGCACCGCCCGGAAGTTCCCAGTACCCCTTTACATTCTTGACCGTTAATATATTTTCTTCTTTGTCATAAATAAGAGCTGATACGACGTCTACTCGTTTCAAGTGAACCCCCCCCTCACTCATTCTCTGTTCACATCAATTGTCTAATATATGACACGAACTGTTCATTTTTTCTATTCTTATTATACTGTATCCTGGATACAAGATAATGGAGCGGGAGCAAAAAAATAAAACCTCACTCTACCAGCAGGAGGTTTTTTAGAAAGCAATCATCTCAGCGTTTCTCATCAAATAACATATATCTAATTTTCCGAATATAATGGAGCGCAATATGAACGAGGCATAAAATGAGCCCAATCATTGCAAGAATATAGATAGGCAGCATCAAACCAGGTACATAGTTTATGACAAATGCTAAACTAAACGCTGTCAGCATATATATGCTGATCAATCTCATCAATACCATTCGAAGCCCTCCCTTTCTACACTCACTTTAACATATTTTCACATTTAATCTTAAAAAAAGATGCGAATTTTTGTAAATTCGCATCTTCATGACGTATTCAATTCCTCTTTTTCGCTCGCGCTTCCTTCCACTGCTCAAGCTCCGAGACTGTCAGTAATTGATATCCTTGTCTGGTCAATTCCTTGATAATCGTGACAGCTGCGTTTGCTGAAGTGTCATAGATGTCGTGCATTAAGACGGTTTCTCCGCTCGATGCATGTGTAAGAATGTAGTCGGCGACGTATTGGCTGTTGCGATATTTCCAGTCTTCAGGATCTACGTCCCAAAGTGTGACTTTCATGTTGACTGCTTCGTTGATTTGCCCGTTTGTTCCACCATATGGCGGTCTAAAGTGAGTCGGTGTGAATCCGCCTGCTTTTTCAATGATTTGCTGCGTCTCTTCTACTTGTTTGATGGCTTGTTTTAATGGCAGTCTTGTGAGTAAAGGATGGCTATAGGAATGATTTCCGATTTCATTTCCACCTTTTCTGATTTCACCTAGCATATCGGGATAATATTGAACCCTGCTTCCTAGTACAAAAAATGTCGCATGGCCTTTGTTTTCTTTTAAAGCTTTTAAAATTTTTGAGGTCGTTGATGGATTAGGACCATCATCAAATGTAAGGGCAATGGCTTTTTGATTTGGGTTGAACACTGCCTGTTTTGGTAATTTTACGATCTTTCTTTTTGGAATCGGTTCTTTTTTCTCATTTTTATTGTTTTCTTTATTGATATATTCTGGCTTTAACATTCCTTTAAGCAGGGTTTTCTTAATCGCCAGCACTTGAGGGCCTTGATTGTCTGGTGCGATTTGTCCTGCTGGAAAGTAGAATTCAATAAAACGATCTTTGATGGCAAAATACTGATAATGCTCTGCCGCAGGAAACGTTCCTTCTTTGAGCAAATCCTCATTTTTAGCAAGAGAGTGATCCTTTTTTAACTCCTCATATGTCATATGAGACAGTTTTTGCAGACTTTCTTTTTTTGATAAAAATAGATCATCTATCGATAAAAAATGCTGTTTCTTGAAATCAAAGTTGAACATCTTCGTTTGATGTACGCCTTTTACTCCGCCTTTCAATTCATATGTATTGAATTTGACCGCAACGGTTTGCTTGGCATAATGAGTGATCTCGTAATCTATGTTTAATTCGTATCGATTCTCTTCATCGACATCGCTTGCTTCGCTAAATGATGTTTTGAATTTGTCCAGCGCTGTTTCTGCAAATTTTTTCATCTCTTGATCTAGCTTTTTTTGATGAAACACTGGATAGTTGACAGCATATCTCATATATCTCCCGTCATTCACGAGGGTGACAATTTCAACATCTTTATAGCTCGCATCTGGTTCTACTTTCTTCTTCTCTGTCCCGCTAGCCTGCTGATTATGATAAAACGCAGCGATCCCGATGATGACCGCAAGTCCGCATAGGACGAGACTGACTTTCCATTTGATTGACACAATGATTCTCCTCTCGTGATGCCGTCATGTGACGTGTGTTTGTAGGATAGACTTTGCAAGCCCCCTTTTTAGTTTGCAAAACACACATTTGTCACATTTTTGACATATTTTTAGAGAGGAATAGAAAAAAGGACTCGATTTCTTAGTCCTTTGATGACTTTTGCATATATAGTTGAAATAATTTCGTTTCTTCATCAATTGAACGAGCTTGATCAAATGCCGCTCTGACCGTTTTTGTATTGTTAATGAGCTCGTAAAGCATGGTCAGAACAAAGATAAATGCTGCATTCCCATCAATGTAATCATCCGGCGCTGTATAAGATGCGGCCCCTGCCTCTAAGAAGGCATCTGCTAGTTTTTTCTCTCCGAGTGTACAGCCTGTAGAGATGACGTGAACGCCTTTTAAGGAGGCATACCGCTTCATTTCATCCGCTCCAAAAGCTGCACCTCTAGGCTCTTCATCTTCGTAGACATCTTCCCCTAATTTCGGCATGAGAAATGCTCCTTCTTCTCCGTGAAACGATAGAAGAATGTAATCTATTTCTCCTCTATTTTTTCCAGATAACACATTGATCAGATCATTCGGTCTTCCGATCCAATGCATATCGACTTTCACGCCGAAGTTTTCAAGTGCTGCACGCAGTGCAAAGGATTCCAGCTCACTATTGGGTCCTGCTGCTAATGTGATGCGCATGGCCTGTTGATCCACTTCTATCTCCTCCAGACTATGATAAAAATAAAACCATTTTTTCCTCATCTGTATATGTATCCGTCCATTTTAGTGCTTTTTCTTCGACAGCGTACGACTCAAATCCAACAGAGCGATACAGCCGTTTGGCTGGGTGATTAGTTGTCACCACCGACAAATAAATTTGTTCAATGTCCTGCCGTTCTCGCGCAAAGGAAAGAGCTTTCGTCATTAAGGCCTTGCCTGCTCCCATTTCGCGGGCATCAGCTGTTACATACATCGCTGTCAAATTCGCTCGGTGCTTTAACTTCTGCAAGGTTTCTTGAATGAGCGTGACCGCCCCCACAAGCTGCCCTTGATGAAATGCGCCAAACGTCCACACAGACTGTGCCGAAGCAAAGCGCGCTCTGTATTTTTCCTTTGTATTCATTTGCTCTTCCTCATAGCTCATCGCAAACCCCTCTGGATTTAATCGCAGTGCTTCTAGTCTGAGTGTTGCATATTCTTCGGCATCATCTTGTGTTAACAATCGAATATTCAGAAAACCGCCTCCAAACGTATAATGGATACTTCCAATTTTATCTTGAAATAAGATTTTGATCAAAATTTTACGCTTAAACATAAAAAGGCATCCCATATCAGGATGCCCCCTTCATTACCACTTACAGCGCTTCACCGGGCGGCAGCAAGGGTTTTTGATATCTCTGCCGCAATCGTATTCTTCCACAATATACTCATTATGAGTCGATTCAGTGACAGGATAGTAGTTTTCAATTCTTTTGATGTTTTTATTAACGTTTGTGATATGAGTTGGATGAATTTTTCTGATCGTATGTTCATTCGTTCTTGTGTTGACAATTTGACGTGTGGGGAAAACAACCGTTTCATCTCCTCCTTGGTTTCCTCTGCGAGGCCCAAAGAAAAAATCATCTAATCGATTCCGGCTCATCTCAACACCCCTTCAAGTTGTCTTTCACTTACACTCTATCGTATGTAAGAGGCTTATATTGTGATTAGATGCCTGTCTATTTTCTAAAAAATCCACTATCTCTCTTGTTTTCTCTTACTTTACAAAAGGACAATTTTAACATATTATACAAATGACATATTGCGCAGAAAGGACACTCATGAAAACCAAACATAAGTTCTTTTTATTCATTACATTCATCGTCATTCTCATGGCTCTTCCACTGCTGTCACCTATGATCTTTACAAATGCAACTGAAAAAGGCGCCATCCGGCAGGCCATCTATCAAGAAGGGTATCCTTATCAAAGCTATTTTGCTATTTTGAAAAAAACGAAGCATGTAGATCCTGAATCTGGCCAGCTTTATGATGTGTATTGGCAGGCTTGGAAAAGTGAAACAGGGATGACACCTTCTGTCTGCTATACAAAAAAGGTAGAGGAAAACGAATATAAGGTGAGCTGCGGGACTGCACCATAACCTTCTACTCATCATCAAATAGAGGTGAACAATATGATCAACACGACACAGCCATTCGAACGAAATAAGCTAGACATCGCACTTGAATTGACTCAATTGCATTTGAATCAATATGAAACGAATCATCCTGATCAGCTAAGTGAAATTTACGCGAAATATTACGCGCTGCTTGAAGTGCTGGATTTATCTTCCTATGATCAATTGATTGATTTATTGCCAGATGAGCTAAAGCAAACGCTTGAGTAAAAAAACCATCTATCTTAGCTATAATATAAGGTAAATAGTATAATAAAATAAAATCCGACCTTTTATTTGTATTTAAAAATACATCCATTAAATCTTTATTGAGATAATGGATGTATTTTTTATTGTGGTCTTTTAATAAAGATTGATCATTTATAATTTAGTTCGATCATTTAGCAGTTTTCTTATTCCACAATCGGGCCATATTGTTGCATAACAAGTATGGAAAATTGTAAGATTTTCACTTTAACTAACGTGGCAGTTTAGTAGAAGAAGGATTGTAAACCTATTTTTAGAAATTTTATTGCTAAAAATTTAATAAATCATTAAGATTAAATTATCAAAAAATTAAGGGGCTGAGGTATTGCGTACGAATAGAAATTTATCACATAACGGTGAGGTGTATAAAACTAACTACTATTAAGGAGATTCACATGGCAACTATTCATTCTAATCTTTTTTACGGGAATAGTGTAAAACTTTCATTACCTAGAGAAGAAGACGTTGAAATTATGCTGAAGTGGGGAGAAGATTCTGAATATCTTCGTAATGTAGATACAGAAATAGCCCTTCCTAAAACTAAAGAACAATTGGTTTCAGAAGAAAAAACGGACTTAAATGAAGTGTATTTCCGACTAAGAACAATTGATAAAGATCGTTTAATTGGATTTGTTGCTATTCATAGTATTGAATGGAACAATCGTACGGGGCTCTTGTCCATAGGAATTGGGGAATCTTCTAATCGAAATAAAGGTTACGGATCAGATGCCTTGAAGCTGATACTTCGTTATGCTTTCCATGAATTAAATTTGGATCGAGTTGGTTTGGAAGTTATTGAGTATAACAAAGGTGGAATAAGAGCGTACGAAAAGGTTGGTTTTCAAAAGGAAGGTAGAAAAAGATCGGTAGTATATCGGGACGGAAAAAGATACGATGTTATTGTTATGGGAGTCTTGCGCAATGATTGGAAGGCTATCCAGTGATAGGATAATCTAGGAAAATGATATTGTGAAATATTGCACTTAAACTATCTGTCTTATTTACTTCAATAACGATATTCAGCAATCGGGCGCGTTTCTCTAAGAAATGCGTCTGTTTTCATTTCAGGGCCATATTGTTTAATAACAATTTAAAGCAAAGTGAATATTGCGAAGGTTTACACTTACACTATTAATTAGGTTGATTTAATAAACAAGAACCTGCCTATATTATCCCTATATGTTTTTGAAGATACTTGAACATATCTCATCTATATCCTCCTATACCTATAGTTTGATTATAATATTACATATAATACTATATATGTTTATGTATAACTATAATAAAAAAGGTACTACATCATTAAAATGTAATACCTTTTAATAGTTTGATTATAAATATTTCACCCTAGATAACACATGGGATAGATGGTTTTCTTTATACACGTGCAGCCATATCGGTTTCGATTTGCTCTAAGCTTCGCCCTTTTGTTTCGACTAGTACAAAGCGGGTGAACAATAGTCCGATTAAGCAGATAACTCCAAATGAGGAGAAAATGACCCCAAAGCTGAATTTGTCTGCCAGTATAGGGAAAACGAGTCCAACTGCTAACGATCCCGTCCAGTTAAAAGCAGAAGAAATCCCTGCTCCGATGCCTCTGACAGAAAGCGGGAAGATTTCCCCGATGATGATCCAGGTAATCGGTGCCCATGAGAAGGCGTAGCACAAAATAAAGCAGCAAAGTGAGATCAAGGTCACCCAGTTTAATATGCCTTCACTGACGCCAAGTGCACCTAATGCGGCTGGAGCAAAGAAAGAAAGGGCCATTCCCGTTCCCCCTACAGTGAGAATCGTTCGGCGGTCGAAGCGGTCGACAAATTGTAAAAAGATGACGGTCGTGACGACAAAAATGACACCGACAATGACTGTAAATCCTGCTGCGACCTGCGGCGCAAGTCCTACATTCCGAGCAATACTTGTTGCATAGTAGACAATGGAGTTCGCGCCTTGAATTTGCTGAAGGGTAGCCATCCCAACCCCGATGAAAAGAGCCATTCTAAATTTCTTTTGAAACAATTCACGAATACCCGAGCGTTCTTCTTTGGCGACTTCTAAAATTTCCTGCATTTCTGATTCGATTTCTTCGCGGGAAGAACGCAGTGATCCTAATACTTCCCGTGCTTTATGAGCCATTCCGTGTTTAATTAAATATCTCGGAGATTCAGGGAGCCTCAGCATGCCAATATAAAGCACGATCGCAAATAAAGCGGCACTTCCCAGCATCCAGCGCCAGCTGTCTGGGATAGGTTCAAACACAAACGCAACAATATAACTCAGTAATAGTCCGCTCACGATCATGAGCTGATTGAGTCCAGATAATTTTCCGCGGATTTTAGCAGGAGCGATTTCAGACATGTAAGCCGGCACCAAAGATGAGGCTGTTCCTACTGCTGTTCCTAAAAAGATACGAGCAATCGTTAGTGAAATCTCTTCTGGTGCGATAGCTGATCCGATAGCTCCGACAAAAAAGATAACGGATGAGACCAAAATGAGCTTTCTGCGGCCAAATTTATCCCCTAAAAGTCCGCTTAAAATTGAACCGATGATGGCTCCGCCCATTAATGAAGAGACAACGATTCCAAGCCATAATGGGCTGAGCTGAAATTCTTCCTGAATATGGCCTTCTGCCCCTGCAATAATACCAATATCATACCCGAATAGGATGCCTGCAAAGGACCCGAAAAAGAAGATAAATTTGCTTGACACTTTTTTCTCCAAGTGGATGACCCCCTTACTTAATTAACCGCTTTCATTTTCCCCTGTGCTTCCACTGTAAACAGTAGAAGACCTTTTACCCTTCTTCTATAAAACCACATATTCTGCATGGACAAGCTTTGCAAATTGAACAATTTGATCAACCGTTAAATGAAGAGACACGACGGTATGATGGCCCCCGCCTTGCTTAATCCATGCTTTGACGCCATCCTGAAAATTCGGTTTGATTTTCCACAGCACACGCGCAACTGGTAAATGAGGTGCTGCTTCCTCCGGCTCAAAGGCTTCGACTTCTTGTATAAGCCATTTGAAATGAGTTCCAAAATCGGCTATAGAGACAACTACGCCCTCTCCTGCTTTGCCATCGAACACAAGGCGAGCTGGATCTTCCCGGTTTCCTATTCCAAGTGGAGACACGACTATGACAGGTTTCGTATGGGCGAGCGCTGGGTCTACTTCTAGCATATGAGATTGCAGCACCGCTTCTTGCCCGGAGGTCATTTCATACGTGTAGTCCTCCATAAATCCAGTGGATTGATGATGACTCATCACCTTTAATAAGCGGTCCAGTGCGGCCGTTTTCCAATCGCCTTCCCCAGCAAAACCGTATCCCTTTGCCATCAGCCGCTGTACCGCAAGGCCAGGCAGCTGTTTCATCCCATGTAAATCTTCAAAGTTTGTTGTAAAGGCATGATAGCCGCCTTCATCTAAGAAACGTTTAATGGCAATTTCATATCGTGCCTGTACCTTGACGCTTTTTTCAAAATCTTCAACGGAATACGTTCCATAATTCACATCATATTGCGTTAAATACTCAGCAAATAATGCATCTACCTCTGCTTCTTCTACTGCATTTACATAGTCAACGAGATCACCTATTCCAAAGTAATCAACGGTCCACCCTAATTGAATCTGTGCTTCAATTTTATCGCCTTCTGTTACCGCCACATGGCGCATGTTATCTCCAAACCGGGCTACTTTGATGTGAAAGCTTTCATGATAGGCAGCCGCAACATCCATCCAATCAGCAATTTGCTGCTGCACTTCCGGCTTAGACCAATGACCGGCTACAATTTGGTTTTGTTTATTTAAGCGTGCATTGATATAGCCATATTCTCTGTCGCCATGTGCGGATTGATGGAGATTCATATAGTCCATATCAATCGTGTCCCAAGGGATCTTTTCATAATATTGTGTGACAAGATGCAAAAGAGGCTTTTGCAAAAGATTGGTCCCGCGTATCCACATTTTTGCAGGTGAAAATGTATGCATCCACGTCATCACGCCAATGACTTCATCGCGATAATTGACCTCTTTCATCAGCTTTGTGATTTGATCGGCGCTGACAGCCAGCTCCTGCAAAATCACTGGATAAGGAAGTAAGCCGCTCTCATTTAAAGCATCTGTCATCTTTTGTGCATTTGCTTTTACCTCCTGCAATGCTTCATCACCATATAAATGCTGTGACCCGACGATAAACCAAAACTCTTTTCTCTGACTTATTAACATAGAAATCCCTCTTTTCTTTATCTTGAAGGTTTTTGTCCATAATACGCATGTTTGCCATGTTTTCTTAAGTAATGCTTATCTAAAATTCGCTGCGGCAGAGGCTCCGCATATTCGTTCAATTGCTTGGCAAAAAGATTCATTTTGGCTACTTCCTCTAAAATGACACTGTTTGTGACTGCACTTTTTGCGTCTTTCCCCCATGTAAATGGACCGTGGCCTTGAAGCAATACACCCGGTACCGCCATCACATCTAGGTTTCTTTTCTCAAACGTTTCAATGATCAGCCGGCCCGTTTCTACCTCATAACCGCGATTGACCTCTTCTTCTGTCAGAAATCGAGCGCACGGAACAGCGCCGTAAAATGTATCGGCATGTGTTGTGCCCATTGCTTGTAAATCGAGACCTGCCTGCGCCCAAACCGTTGCCCACATGGAATGGCTATGTGAAATGCCGCCAATTTCCTCAAAATGTTTGTATAGAACTGCATGTGTAGCGGTATCTGATGAAGGGCTGAGTTCTCCTTCGACCACTTTGCCGTCAAAGTCGACAACGACCATTTCTTTTGCTGATAATTGGTCATATGCGATACCGCTCGGTTTAATCACAAACAAACCACTGTCACGATCACATGCACTGACATTGCCCCATGTAAATTTCACAAGCCCGTATTTTGGCAAATCTAAATTCGCTTGAAATACTTCTTCTTTTAAGCGCTCTAGCATACGGTTGTCACTCCTTTCTTTGGCATTAGATGCGCTACTGCCGCTTCTTCAATCGGAAGCCCTTCTTGATAGCGCTTTAAAAATTCGTCAAAGCCTTTGACATCGAGTGGATCGGGCTCCATCAATTCTTCTGCTGTATGTGCAAACACTTGCTCGTCTAGAAATTCAGCCAATGTTTGCTGATGATGATGGGCCATATATGAAGCAAGGACCGCCATCCCAAACGCACCGCCTTCTCCCGCTGTTGAAACGACTGATACAGGTGTATTAAGCGCTACGGCAACCATTTTTTGTCCAACGAGCGGTGTTTTAAATAATCCTCCATGCCCTAGTAAGCGGTCAATCACGACATGTTCCTGTTCCTTTAAGCGATCCATGCCTATTTTCATTGCACCAAAAGCAGAGAATAGATGAGTTCGCATAAAATTAGCGAGGGTAAAGCGGCTTTCAGCAGATCTGACAAAAAGAGGTCTCCCTTCTGGCAATCTTGTAATATTTTCACCAGAATAATAGCCATAGCTTAACAGTCCGCCGGCATCATGATCTGCTTCTAAAGCTTGCTGCAATAAAGCTGCGTATAACCTTTCTGATGCGACTTGCATGCCTAGTGCTTCAAATGCTTCTTTGAAGATATTCATCCAAGCGTTTAGGTCACTTGTACAGTTATTTGCATGAACCATAGCGACTGGAAGTCCATCCGGCGTCGTGACAAGATCCACTTCTGGATACACGCCTTTTAGATCCTGCTCTAGCACAACCATGGCAAAAACAGATGTCCCAACAGAAATATTCCCGGTCCGCCTTTCTACACTGTTTGTCGCCACCATCCCAGTTCCAGCATCACCTTCCGGCGGGCAAAATGGAATGCCTGGCTGCAAATGTTTTCCTTGATCTAAAATGGCTGCTCCTGCTGCCGTTAAGACGCCAGCCTCCTCGCCTGCTAAATAGACACGCGGCAAAAGGTGACGAAGCTTCCACGGATAGCCTTTTTCTACAATCAATGCTTCAAATTGCTGGAGCATCACCTCATTGTAGTCCTTCGTTTGTTCGTCAATTGGAAACATTCCTGACGCATCACCAATACCAATGGCCTGCTTTCCGGTTAACAGCCAGTGAATGTAGCCTGACAGGGTGGTCATATATTCTAATCGGGAAAGATGTTTTTCTTCTCCTAATATCGCTTGATACAAATGGGCAATGCTCCATCTTTCTGGAATATGAAACTGAAATACATCTGTCAGCTTCTGACTCGCCTCGATTGTCGTTGCGTTCCGCCATGTCCGGAACGGAACGAGGACCTCTCCTGTATGGTCACATGCGACATAGCCATGCATCATCGCTGATACCCCGATTGAACCAATGGTCTGGATGGTCACACCATACTTTTGCTTTGCTTGTTCCTTCATCTCTCGATACGCCACTTGCAAACCTGTAATGATCTCGATTAAGTTGTACGTCCATATTCCATCCTGGAGAGAACTTTCCCATTCAAATGCCCCTTGTGCAATTGGCTGAAACGCCTCATCTATTAAAATGGCTTTAATTCGTGTTGAACCAAATTCAATGCCTAAAGATGTCCGTCCTTCCTTCAAGGCTTTGGTCGTCTCTTCGTGATTCAATCTGCGTTCACCCCCATGATTGATAGCGGTTTCATTTTCTTTTTCTAGATTCATTGATTCTATGTGCACAATCACAATATAATATTTGTACGTACATATGTCAATAATTAATATAGTTGTACATACAAAACGTGACAAAAACCTTCATTTTTTATGAAGTGACATAACAGAAACTGAAGGCGCCTGTTTTTGGTTCGACAACCATGTTAAAATATGTCCATACAATTTCTTCTCAATCCGAGTAGATGATCAACTGAGAAAGAAGTGAAACGATGAAAAAGAAGTACCAGATCATTATCGATGATATAAAAAGCAAAATACTCACAGGGGATTATCCAATCGGAGAGCGTATTCCAACCGAATCAAGCCTGCAAGACATGTATCAAGTAAGCCGGCATACCGTTCGAAAAGCCATTTTAGAATTGTCCAGCGAAGGATTTTTGCGAAGTGAAAAAGGTTCGGGTACATTTGTGACCAATCAATATCAAACAAAACCGGCTGGACATGCACATATGAAGACGATTGGGGTTATTACAACATACATATCCGATTACATTTTCCCTTCCATCATTCGAGGCATTGAAAGCCGATTAAACGAAGAGAACTATTCTTTGTTACTGGCAAGTACAAATAACGATGTCGAGCAGGAGAAAAAAGCGCTGGAAATGATGCTGTCCTTTGGTGTGGATGGACTCATTGTCGAGCCGACGAAAAGCAATTTATATAATCCGAACATTTCCTACTATCTATCCTTTAAGGAACAGGACGTACCGCTTATTATGATCAATGCTTATTATGAGCAGTTAGAGGTTCCTTTTCTTTGTTTGGATGATGTGAAGTCCAGCTATTTAGCCACAAAAGAGCTGATCACCTCTGGGCATCAGCAAATCGGACTGATTTCAAAAACAGATGATTTACAGGGGAAATATCGGATGAAGGGCTATATTCAAGCGTTAGGTGAAGCTAAGCTTAATTTCCTGCCTGAGCATGTGCTTTTTTTCGATACAGAATCGAAGCAGCATTTGGGGGATGATATCAAAACATTCTTAATGACGCACCAGCATGAGCTGACGGCCCTTGTTTGCTATAACGATGAGGTTGGATTAGAAGTCGCCAATGTATGCAGCAAAATCGGACTGTCCGTTCCAAATGATCTCTCGATTATTGGACAGGATAATTCGTATATTGCCCAGAAAAATGCCCATGTAAAGCTGACAACACTGACCCATCCTCAGGAGAAAATGGGCCGGGATGCAGCAGACTGGATGATTAAAAAAGTTCAAGGAAAAAAGAATCTACCTGATCAAACATTTTACGAGCCTGAATTGATTCCAGGTGAAACGATTAAACAGCTGAATGCACGAAAAAAATGAGCCCTTTTACCGGGGGCTCATTTTGTTTTAGATTCCAGCATAAGACACTCCCCTGTTATTGAGTGGGAAGATGCCCAAAATGAAAGACAAGTGTTTCCCCTTAATGAATGAGACCAATCACAAGCAATGTTTGTTTTTTTCTCCGTTTAAGAAAAAGCAACTCGCTGAACTTCTTGTTTAAGCGTCATCACCCCTCATCCATTATTCATCAAAAAAAATCCCCATCTTATAGAAAGATAGGGAAAATGTCTATTATGCCTCTTCTTTAGGGGTAGGTACTGCGCAAACACCATCTGCACAGGCCGCTTCAAATGCATTGGCAGCCTTTTTCTCAGCTTGAGCCGCTTCTTCTGTCCAAGCCGTTTCAAGTGCACGCAGGAAGGTCTCAGCTGGCTGTGCACCCGCAACTGAGTATTTGTTATTAATCAAGAAAAACGGAACAGCAGAAATGCCAAGCTGTCTCGCTTCTTTTTCGTCTTTTCTTACATGATCTGCAAATTCTTCGCCACCCAAAACTTGCTGCACTTCCTTCAAATCAAGACCAGCTTTTTCTGCAATATCTAAAAGGGTTTGACGATCACCAACATGCTTTCCATCTGTAAAATACGCTTGAAACAGCTCTCCCATGATGAAATCGCCTTTCCCCATTTGACCAGCATATTGTGCTAATCGATGGGCATCAAAGGTGTTGGTCAACACGAGCGGATCGAATTGAAAATCGATTCCTTTCTCTTTGCCGGCCTGCTTCACCTGCTCATTCATCGCTATTGCCCGGCTGCGGCTCATGCCATATTTTTTGACAAGCATATCGTGAACGTCATGATCGACATCAAGAGGGGCATGCGGATCAAGCTCAAAGCTTTTAAACTCTATCTCTACCTGTTCCTTCTCTGGGAATTGTTCAAGTGCTGTTTCCAGCTGTTTTTTTCCTATATAACAAAAAGGACAGGCGATATCTGACCAAATTTGTACTTTCATCTTCATCTCTTCCTTCCGTGCTGCACTTTTTCTTTAACGATGTAACAATTATAGTTACATCAAATCATTTATGTCAAGATTCTTCTCTTGATTTAGACGAAAAAAGCCTTTCCTTCTTAGTAAGGAAAGGCTTTGAAGATATCTATTCTAAATTTGCATGGTGACCGTACATTGTATGTGTGTCAAGCTCTTTCATTTCCATTAACCGTAAAATGACCGCATCGTACATGAGAAGAAGCGATTGTTCAAATAGTGAACCCATCGGTTGAATGGTATGATGACTTCCTCCCTGTTGATCCTTTGGCGCACCTGACAGTAAGATGACTTCATCCGACAGATCAGCTATAGGTGACTCAGCTGAAAGCGTGAAAGCTGCCACTTTTCCGCCAATTGCTTTTGCCTTTTTTGTGAGCACAAGCAACGTCTCTGTTCGACCAGAGCCGCTCCCTACAATCAAGAGATCCTCTTCTGTAAAGGAAGGTGTATTCGTTTCACTGATGACGTAAGCCTCGATGCCAATATGCGTAAGTCTCATCGCAAACGATTTCCCCATCAAGCCAGACCTGCCTGCACCTGCTACAAAGACCTTTCTTGCAGATAAAATACTTGAGACAAGCCGCTCCGCTTGTTCGTCTTGAACAGCGGGCGAGTGCTCAGAAAGCTCATTCAAAATGGCCTTCACATAGTCACTAGTCTTCATGATTGTGCGATCAGCTGCTTCATTTGTGCAGCCACTTCTGCTTTATTGTCCTGGCTTGCGATACCGCCGCCGACAATAATTAGATCAGGATTTAATTTCACAACTTCAGGTAACGTATCAAGCTTAATTCCGCCTGCAATGGCTGTTTTTGCCTGCTTGACCACTTGTTTAATCGTCATAAGGTCAGCAAATGAGTTTTGACCCACCGCTTGAAGGTCGTAGCCTGTGTGTACACAAATATAATCGACACCCAGCTCATCCAGCTCTTTTGCACGGCCTGCAATATCTTTAATACCAATCATATCAACTAAAATCTGTTTTCCTCTTGCTTTCGCTTCTTTCACCGCTCCTTGAATGGACATATCTTCTGCCGCTGCAAGAATGGTGACGATATCTGCTCCAGCTTCGGATGCCTGCTGCACTTCATAACCGGCAGCATCCATAATTTTCAGATCAGCGAGCACACGTAAATTCGGAAAAGCCTGTTTGACTTCTTTTACAGCACGAAGCCCTTCGTTGATCACAACAGGTGTCCCAATTTCAACCACATCAATGAATGCTTCTACTTCTTTAATCAGTTCAATTGCTTCTGGTATATTCACTAAATCTAATGCTAATTGTAATTTCATCAACTGTCACTCCCGTTTTTTTATCTCGTCTTCAAGAGCTCCGCGGATGATGCATCTTGAATCTTTCTTGCATGGAACGAGTATAACAACAGAAATGAAGCAATCCAAGTACGCACTTTTTTTTTACATACTATACTTTTTCGCATATGGTTACAAAAAAGATACTGTCTTTTGGCCAGTATCTCAGTGTGATTGAAAAGAAGACAAAGGGCGGAAATAAAGTTATTTTCGCCCTTTGTCTACAATCGGTGGTATGACTATTTATCGTCCTTTAAAAAATTGCTGTCGAGATACTGTTTTCCCCAATCATACATCGCCTCTAAAATCGGCATTAAGCTTTCTCCTAATTCCGTGAGAGAATACTCAACCTTTGGCGGGACGACAGGATAAACCTCCCGATGCACAATGTGATCTTCCTCTAATTCTCTTAGTTGATTGACAAGCATTCTTTGCGTAATCCCTGGCATTAACGACTTTAACTCACCAAAACGTTTTGTCCCTTCTTTGCCAAGGTGCCATAAAATCAGCATTTTCCACTTACCGCCGATAATATTCAGCGTCAGCTCTTTTTCGCAATTGAACACTTTATTTTCCATTCGTGATGACAACAACATACACTCCTTTAATAACAAACCACTTAGGTTTTATCATAACTGCAACAAAATAGATTGTCGAACATACGGTCTTCGTTATTGATTTTGTTTTTTGACAAAAGCCATCACAGCCTCCGTCATTTTTTGTGCTTCTTTTGGCGCTCTGTCTGATCCAAACCATTTATTCAGATCGCTGTGGCTCAGCGTATGCACCCGAAAAACAAACCGAGAGCCTTTGTCATGATTCAGTTTTTCAGCAAACCGGTACACTTCAGGATTTTCCCAGCCCGTAACCAAATAGACAGGCGGTAAATTCGCTTGATTCATATAAGTGACAGGTGATGCCTTTGTCCAATTTTTTTCTTGTTTGCCAAACACTTTTTTATACGATGGTATGGCTTGTATAAATTGATTGATGTTTAGCGGTCCATCTAAAATAACGATGGAATTGATCGTTTTTGGTGACAGCCCTACACGTTTTAAGTAGGTCGAATCTGTGGCAATCAATGCCGTCAAATGACCGCCCGCCGAGTGACCCATGACATTGATTTTTGATGGATCGATTTGATACTCATCCGCATGATCCTTGACCCATTTAATGGCGTTTGCCGTATCATCTGCCATCTGCTCATAATTGGCATCTGGGTGAAGACGGTAATTCATTGAGACAAAGACATATCCCTGACGAGTAAAATAGTCAGCCTTCGAAGCAACTCTATTCTTATCGCCGCCTGTCCAGCCGCCGCCATGGAGATAGATCATGACTGGATGCTTCTTCTTGACTTCATTTTTGCCCTTCGGCATATACATATCGAGTGTTTGCTGTTTGTTTTGTGTCTCTGCATAATGGATGTTCGTCGTCGGCTTAGGTTGGTTGAAACGGAACACAAAGAATGCGCAAACCAATAAGCCAGCGATGACCGCCGCAAATAAGAGCCATTTCATGATTCGATTCAATGTCATTGCACCTTTCTGTGTTGGGATGGGGAAGGATAAATGTTTAAGTACAGACGATATATGGGCGAATTCCAGATGGTTTTCTGCTTGTTGAGTCGCAGATTCTATATGGGATGCGCAGGGCAATATAATTGATCAAGTCGTCATGTTCATTATACTCTTTAAAGTAGTGAAATTCATTGATTTGCTTTAGATGGATAATGTTGAAATCGATGATCATTTCTTGTCTATCATCAGTAATTTGAACTCCTCTATTCAAACCGCATGTTACATTACGAATAATTAGATAGCATTAGAGTGAAATATTCATTGAATGTTTTTTCATCCTTCAATAACAGCTCTAACCAATTTGCTAAAACAGGGTGATTCAATGGTTTCCATCCTTCTTCTAATAACATATTTTTTGCAGAATCTTTTGTTGATACCATACCTATTATACAAATTTCCATATCTCTATCTGCCCAAATCGCCCACTGCAAAGAATGAGATAACCAGATCACTATATTCGAATTCGTGATGATATTATCAGCTATGGAACCATTTGGGTGCATCCAGAGTGCATTTACATAATCCTCACCTGAAATGTTTACACTCGCTTTCAGCCAATGATAATAGCCAAATTCCTTCAAATAGTATTCAACTGGGTCTGGTTTAAGGACTGCGGTCAAAAATTGTCTATCTTGTGTTGAATTTGATAACTTCTTAATTGTTGGTAAAATATCATCACTCAATGCCCAATCAAACTCTTGAAACAAAAAACAATCCATAGTCTGACGAAAAACTTGTTGTGGCAGTTTTTTATCTTGATCAAATACACGATCCACTAAGTTCTGATAGAACCTAAATTCTTTTTCTGAACGAACAAATAAGCGCTCAAGCTGCTTCAAGCCAATGCCCCCTTTCTACACCGTTCATGTGATTTTACGCTCTTTCTCTAAAATAAATCCGTATATCATCATTTTATCAATACTTCTTCTTTTTTCCATATAAAAAAGCATCCTAAACGGATGCTTCTATCAAATGATATTTCTTCAAAATACGATAAGTAATTTCTTTTGCTTCTATTCCGGTGCCTTCGATATTTGTGGTGAAGATGTAGGTTTTGTTTTCATGCTTGATGAAGCCTACGTACCAGCCGATGCCTGAGCCGGAGCCTGTTTTTCCGTATAGAGTGGCATGTTCCTCTTCTTCTTGTATCATCATTCGTTTAACCGTTCTCATGACAGATAGGTCAAAAGGGAGACTTTCTTCATATAGCTGTTTGAGGAAATGGACTTGTTCTATTGGTGAAATGCGCAACGAACTGCTTAACCAAAATTGATCGATTCCGCCAGATATGTCTTCATTGCCATAGTGAAGGGCTTTCACCCAATGACTCATGCGTTCTTCCCCGATGTCATGCGCCATGGCTTGATAGTACCAGACGACTGAATCTCTCATGCCAGAGCCCAGTGTATGATCCTTATTCCAGTTATCAATTTCTCTTTTTACTCCGTCCCAATATTCGATGTCTTATCCATCTTTCACTGCACCTGTTTGAAGTCCGATTAAGGCATTTGCTATTTTAAAAGTTGATTGTGGTGCAAAGCGCTTGTTCGCTCTTTTTTTGTTATACACCCACGGTGACTTTTCTTTTACTTCTTGAATCACAAATGTGCCTTCCCGGTCTTTCATGAATTCATCGACTGACCATGCTGAAGATGTCCCCTCACTTGATGAGGGCTGGCTCATACAAAGTGTCATCAGCATGATGCCTGAAACCAGCCATTTCATATGCTTTTTTTTCAAAACAATCGCTCCTTTTCCCCTGATTGCTATCGATTGTAGCATGCCTGAGCGATGAGACATAAGGTACGCTTGTCCTCTTTTCTACCAAATAAAAAAAGCCGGTTTCATCCGGCTTTCTGATCATATTAGCTTTCTTTTTTCTCTTCAATGGCCTGCTTTGCGATTTTTGAAATCGTCATATCATCCATTGGCGGGTTATGAAGTCCAGCACGAATATCGCGATAGTAACGCTGTAGCGGACAGCCGAGACTTAAGCTTTTCGCGCCAACTAAACGCATGGCTTTATCGACAACTTGCAGACTATGATTGACGACTGTATGTTTCACAACACCAAATTCATTGTTTAACAGTTCTCTTTTCTCTGGATGCTCATACAACGCTGCCGCTGAATAGATGACGTGACGTGCTTGCTTTAGCAGTAAGTCGATTTCACCAATCAGTGTTTGGACATTTGGCAGATCACTAATCGTTCCGCTGATACTGTTCGGTGAATGTGTGATGGCATACTGAACAGCATAGTCTCTTGCCGCTTGCGCAATCCCTAAATAGCAGGAAGGAATATGAGCGATCCAAGGATTTAGCATACCGCCCCGAGGCCCTTTATGCACTTCAACAAGCATGTCATCTGAGACCTTTACCTGATCTAAGATTAAATCATGGCTTTCTGTTCCTCTCATGCCCACAACATCCCATGTTTCTTCTATAGATATACCTTCTGTGTCACGGTGAATCAAGAAAAATCCCATCGCCTCTTTTTCTTCAATCCACACGCCAACTAAAAAGTATGTGAGCGCTGGTGACATCGTTGTGAAAATTTTACGTCCATTGATCACCCATTGATCACCTGATCTAACCGCTGTTGTCCCAGGCTTGCCACCTCTTGTTGGACTGCCTGTCTGCGCCTCACTCACAGCACGGTTGACAAGAGCGCCCTTCTTCACTTCTTCCGCAAGAAATTGCAGCTGCTTTTCACTCCATTGTTTCTTTTCATAAATTTCACCTACTACCCCTTGATGCCAGCCGATCGATAAGGCAGTCGCTCCATCCATGCTGCCGAGCGTTTCTTGAAACAGAACCATATCCTTGACAGATTGACCTCCGCCTCCATATTCACTAGGGAGAGACAAGGTTGTATATCCCATGTCTACTAATGATTCGATATTCTTTTTAGGAAAATAAGCACCTTCATCATGTTCTTTTGCGGTTTGTTCGATCGTTTCACGAAGAGATTCTAGTTGATTGAGCCATGTTTTTTGAAAATCGGTATCGACAAATAATGCTTTAGACAAAACGTATCCAACTCCTCTGTTTCTCACAATCTATGATATCTTATTTTTCCAATTGGAAATGAATAAAACACACTTTACTTATAGGATTTAATGTGTTAAATTTTATCAATATTAAGTACATATGTCAAAGGAACGTGATGCTTTTATGATCTCAGCTACTAATCTACATAAATCTTATGGGCAGACCCATGTGTTAAAAGGCATTGATTTCACCGTACAAGAAGGTGAAGTGGTCGCAATTATTGGGCCAAGCGGATCAGGAAAAACAACACTTCTTCGCAGTTTAAACAGCCTCGATATTCCAGATAAAGGAGAGCTGACTGTTGGAGAAGCCACGATTCAATTTGAACGATATCATAAAAAAAATCTTTTAAAATTAAGACAGCAATCTTCCATGGTATTTCAGCATTATCACTTGTTTCAAAATAAACGAGCACTTGAAAATATTACAGAAGGATTGATTGTGTCTCAAAACATGTCTAAGAAAGATGCTGAAAAAGTTGGAGAGCAATTTTTAGCGCGGATTGGGCTGCTACATAAAAAAGATGCATTTCCGAGTGAATTATCTGGCGGTCAGCAGCAGCGCATTGGCATTGCCCGTGCTCTTGCAATGAACCCTGCTGTGCTTTTGTTTGATGAACCTACGTCCGCACTGGACCCAGAGATGGTAGGAGAAATCCTTGAAATGATCAAGGATATTGCGAGCCAAGGGATGACGATGGTCATTGTGACGCATGAAATTTCTTTTGCAAAGGATGTAGCGGATACGGTGATCTTTATGGCAGATGGGGAAATTGTCGAAAAAGGCTCACCAGAAGACGTCCTCATGAAGCCTCAGCATGAACGAACGAAACAATTTTTATCCAGAATTCATCGCGGAATGTGGCAAGGATCGGAGGAAGACATATGAAGCAAAAGACAGCATTCATGACATCTGGTGTCCTTCTGTTTCTCCTCTCTCTTATTGGCTGCAGCAGTGTAAAAACAACAACAGATGACGGGAAACAAATTGTGAAAGTCGCATTGAGTGCAGAGGTCAATCCGCCATTTTTAGCCACAAATGACCGAAATGAACCGATCGGCTATAACATTGATTATTTAAATGAAGTCGAAAAAAGACTCCCGCACATACATTTTGATTACATCTTCGGCGAGGAAGAATCCAATTTAATTGGTGTAGGCGCTGGGAAGTTTGAAATGGCGGCTAATTGGTTTTTTAGTAACCCTGAACGTGAAAAACGTTTCCTTTATCCTAAAGTGCCGTACGGATATTCGATGACAGGTTTAATTGTCAATCAATCAGAGGAGCATATTCAATCACTTGACGATATGACATCCAAAAAACTCGCTCCTGTCAGCCCTAGCGGGGGCTTACGTTCGATTTTAAATCAATATAATGAAGAACATGATCCGGATATTCCGCTGACAACCATTGAAAGCCCATCAAATGAACTCAACTTAAAACGCGTTGAAAGCGGTCGGTCCGATGCGGCATTTATGAACATTTCTACCTTTGATACCATTCAAAAGCAGCTGAACCTGAAGATCAAGGTTGGCGGCATTGTGTCAAAGGAACCCATTTATCTCGTCTTGCAACCAAGTGAGAAGCAGCTTGCAGCAGATTTGGACCGGGTCACACAAGAGATGATTGATGATGGAACACTGCCTAAGCTTGCGAAAAAGTGGTTTGGGGTTGATTTCTTTCAAGATATTGACTACATCTCAGAGCAAGGCTACAAATATGAAGAAAGGAAGGAAGCGTCATGACGTTTACAGCTGGAGATTGGCTGCGAATCTTTTTACAGGTGCTTGAACGCCTGCCAATCACTTTTCTTATTATTGTGGTGTCATTGCTATTCGCTATCATCATAGGACTCTTATTTGCATGCATTCGTATTAAACAGATCCCAGTGCTGAAGCAATTGGCTGTCGTTTATTTATCTTTCACAAGAAGTACGCCTTTAATTGTTCAGTTATTCTTGATTTATTTTGGACTGCCTCAGCTTTTACTTATGGCAGGGATTCAAATCAATCATTGGGATCGTGTGTTATTTGTGATGATGACTTTTTCTTTACATACGGGCGCTTATTTGTCTGAAGTCTTTCGAAGTGCGTATTCATCTGTTGGGAAAGATCAGCTTGAAGCGGCCTACATTGTTGGGATGACAGATACACAGGCCTTGATCAGGATCATTATTCCCCAGGCCTTTCTCATTGCACTGCCAAACCTCGGAAATTACACCATTGATCTCGTGAAAGATACGGCGATTGCGTTTACGATCGGACTTATTGATATTATGGGACAGGTGAAGATCATCTTAGGCAATAATTATGGAATCGGCATGTTTGAAGTGTATGTGATCATTGCGATTGTGTACTGGCTCATTTGTATGGGGATTGAACTTGTTACCATGCTGCTTGAAAAGAAATTTGTGAAAGGCCGCACCAGCCTGTCACGCTAAGGAGGCGATTTGATGCAAACCATTGATATTCCATTTGCGATTGACCAAGTACCTCATATTCTAAAGGGCGTTCCTTTTACCTTATTGATTGCACTTGTTTCCATGGCTGTGAGCCTTTTAATTGGATCTGTTTTTGCTTTCATTCGTCTCTTTCGCATCCCTGTCCTTAGACAGTTCGTCACGCTCTATGTCTCCTTTTTTAGAGGAACGCCTCTTATTGTTCAGCTGTTCGCTTTCTTTTATGGGCTTCCTTTTCTCTTAACGAGCATGAGCGGCACATTCGGTCTGACCTTTCATCCAGATATGGTCTCCCCGTTAGCTGTTGCCCTTATTACCTTCAGCCTCCATTCAGCCGCCCATTTAACAGAGGTGGTTCGGAGTGCGCTTCTTGCGGTAGACAAAGGGCAGCTTGAAGCGGCAAAAATTGTAGGTATGAACACAAGGCAGGCGATGCTGCGCATTATTTTGCCGCAGGCATTTGTTGTCGCCTTGCCGAACCTAGGCAATCAGCTTGTTCAGCTATTAAAAGCGACATCTCTTGCGTTTACAATTGGGGTACTCGAAATCATGGGTATTTCCCGAATCATCGCAAATGATGGGTATCAGTTTTTAGAAACTTACCTCGTCTCTGCTTTGATCTATTGGATGCTGAGCATTTTCTTTGAATTAGCTTTTGCCTTGTTAGAGAAGCGAGTCAGCGTGTACGGAAGATCTCTCGGACGTTAAACAGTTCCTTTGGTTGGGTTTTAGTTTCTTTGTAAAAACCGGATCATGCTTAGAGGGCTTTGCTTCATATTGCAATTCTTTGATGTGATAAAACACGCTGCCTTCTCCCTTATCCTATATACATCTTTTCACTTATCACTATTCAACCGCGTCTCTCTTTATAAAAATGACCTGATTACATAAAAAAGAGAATGGCTTAAGCCACTCTCTTTTTTATCCTACTTATTCAGCACTAACTAAAATTTTCACTTGATCTTTTTCATTGATTAATGCATGGAAGCCATCCTCGATCACATCGTCCAGCTTGATTTTTTTCGTGACGAGCGTATCTGCAGAGAAATAACCTTTTCTCATTAAGTTTAATACAGATGGGAATACATCTCTGTAGCCGATAATTCCTTTCACTGTACGTTCTTTAATGACAATGTCGTTCGGCATAATTTCTGCGCCTTTTTCCCAAATGCTTACAATGACCGTTTCGCCTGCAATTTTAGTTGATTGGATTGCTTGCTTCAATACAACAGGTACACCTGTCACTTCAAAAGAAACATCGACGCCACCGTTTGTACGGCGTGCAATTTCTTGAACAACATCTTCATATTGAGAAGGATCTACAATGATAGCCCCGAGCTCTTTTGCTTTCTCTTGGCGTTCTTTTGATAATTCAACTGCATAAATATCAGTAGCACCAGCTGCTTTTAATGCTTCAATGACAAGCAAACCAATTGGTCCACAGCCAAACACAGCCGCTGTATCCCCAGCTTGTACTTTACTAGAACGAACAGCATATAAAGCAACTGCAGAAGGCTCAACAAGCGCGCCTTGCTCATATGAGATTTCGTCTGGTAATAAATGAAGTAATTCTTCATCGACTGATACATATTCAGAGAATCCACCGCCGCCTCCGGCAAGTCCTAAAAAGCCCATGTTTTCATCTAAGTTATAAGCACCTTGATGTCCGTGAGTTGCAAAAATAGGCTCAACAACCACTCGATCGCCTACTTTGTAATTGCTCACGCCTTCTCCTACTTCAACAACCTCACCAGAGAACTCGTGTCCCAGTGTAACTGGTGCTTTTTCTTTTGTAAGTGGATGAGGTTCATTCACTGGAATGAAGATCGGCCCGCCTAAATATTCATGTAAATCACTACCACAAATGCCGCACCATTTTACTTTCAGTTTCACTTTTCCTGGAGCAACTGTTGGTTCGTCAATTTCCTCTAGTCGAATGTCCTTTTGATCGTGCCAGCGTAGTGCTTTCATTTGTAAGACTCCTTTTCTCATCAATTTAATTAACTTACTTAAATAATGATAACATAATTTTTTTAATTTTCTAAGTAGGATGCACTATTTTTTTTATAGTCAATGGACGAAAGATGACAAAACATAGCAATAAACAGACAAGAAGCATACATATACACCCAATGATGACGGAGGTTCTGATTGATAAAACATGAGCGAGTCCGCCAAATATCCCTGTCGTGGCTATTGTCAAAATGGCTTCAATTAAGGCATAAAAGCTGGCTACCCTCCCCATCACCTCTACCGGGATATTTGTTTGATAGAACGTCATAAAGCCTGTGTTCGCAAATGCTAAAAAGAAGGCTAAAACAAAAAATCCAACAGCAGCAGCAAATAGTGTGCTGGAAAAAGCGTAAAAGAGATAGCCAAACACCACAAACAAACTGCCGATCCCAAGCATCAGTGAAACTGACAGTCTCTCGACAATGACCGAATTAAGACTTGCCCCTGCGATGATACCTGCTCCAGCCACACTGACAAGAAGGCCATATTCTGTATCAGTCAGCATCAGCACTTCTTTTGCAAAGGCTGTTTCAAGTGAGTCAATGGCAGTAGGAAGTACCGATATCGCCGCACTAAATAATAAATACACCGCCATGATCTGGCGTGATGTCAGACTAAATCGAAGAACAAGCTTTGCATCCTCTTTTAACACTGAAAGAGCAAACCCCTTTTGGCCAGCAGCTATTTTCAGCAAATTCGGTAAACACATCGTTAAAAGAGCAGATATTAAAAGGCAGATTGCATTCACATAAATTGAAAGAATAGGCGTCCCAATTAGAAAGAGCAAGCCTGCTACTGCGGGTCCAAGTAAAAATCCACCCGATTGCAATAAGGACCTAATGGCATTAAACCGTTTTCGGTTATCCGACGGGATCAGCCCTGTCATATACACCATCGATGCTGGATGAAACATCGCTTGTGCCATCTGAATGAAAAATACCATGACATACAGGATCAGCAGATGTCCTGAAAATAAAGCAAATGGGATACATGTAATGAAAATAGCTCGGATGATATCTAAACTAATCATCACATGCCGTTGATTCAGTCTGTCAATCAAACTACCAGACCAGCTATTGGTCAAAAGTGCAGCAGCCGGTCTGAGCATATAGACAGCTGTTACAGCAAGCACAGAGCCCGTTTCTTGAAAAATGAGCAAATGGAGGGCGATCATATAAATCCATTCTCCTATGTTTGCAATCCCGATGGCTCCAAGTAAAATACTCATATCACGCCAATGTGTTTTCATGGTTGCCCCCTATTTTTTTGTCATAAAAAAATCCCGCCCCCAAGACATTTCTGTCTTGAGGACGGGATTTACTCCGTGTTGCCACCTCAGTTCATTCATCTGTTCCCAGATGAACCTTAGCAGGTCATCATTTAACCCTTCTCTATAACGGGAGAAATTCGCTGCACCACCATCCGATGGAATCCGGTGCAGAGCTAAGAGGCTTGGTTCCATCATGCTCCCCAGCTCCTTCTCAGCTTCACGGAGTTCTCTGTGTGAGGCAGCTATGATGTACTTTTCTCTATTTAAGCTGTGTCTTTTTTCATCACGATCTTCAGCTGAATTGTTACATATTGTACTGCGCCTCAATCAAAGCGTCAATATTTTTCATGTTAATCCGCATAAATCATTTTTCTGGTCATGCCGCCATCAACGACTAAATCTGTGCCCGTGACAAATTGATTGTCTTCATCTGTTAAATAAAAACAAGCTTTCACAATATCCTTTGGCGTGCCGACTCGATTAGAAAAATGCTGCTGATGGTCAATCTCTCGAAGACTTTTCTCATCCATCGTTTCAATCCATCCAGGAGAAATGCTATTCACCGTAATGTGATCTTGGCTAAAAGAAGCCGCCAATGCATGAGTCAGTGCGGAAATCCCGCCTTTTGATGCGGCATATGCTTCCGTATGAGGCTCTGACATAGTCGCTCGGGTAGATGAAATGTTCACAATGGAACCGCCTTTTGGATTCTCTTTCATATAACGTGCTGCCTCTCTTGCACATAAAAAAGTTCCTCTCAGGTTTGTTTGCAGCACATGATCCCACTCATCGACTGATAACTCATAAGGCGATGCTGTGCACATGACGCCCGCATTATTAATGAGGATATCAATCGTTTTAAAGCGCTCTGCCGCAAATGTCATCAAGCGCTGGATCTCCTTCTCTTGTTTCACATCCGTCTTGATAAAATAAACTTCAAAGGACTCTTTTCTCAGCTGCTTCTCCAAACGTTTGCCCTTCTCTTCATCTATATCCGCAAGCACCACACGTGCCCCTTCTTTTGCATAGCCAGAGGCGATTGATTCACCAATACCATTGGCTGCGCCTGTGATGATGACGGTTTTCCCTTTAACATGTAGCATATGATTGATTCCTTTCTATAATTGGTATGAATGAAGCCTTTTATTCTTTCCTGAAAAGTGCGATCCAGTCATCGACCTCTATTGATTCTATTTGATCCTCTGTCATGTTTAATCTATAATATTGCTTTATTTTCTCGTTAGCATTTAACATGTAGTCTGTAACGATCTCTTCTTCCTTTAACGATTTCGTTGTTCGCTTTACCCATTCTTGAAAAGGATAACGCTTTTTTCGTTCCATTGATCTCACTTCTTTTAATCCCTCTTTTAAAAACAATTCCCTCCATTGGTCTGTAGATAGACAGGACACATGACTTGGGTCTCTCAATCGTTCTAGCTGATTGATAAAAAGAGCCAACTCTTCATCATTTGGCGAAATATTATCAATCAAGAAAAACAGACCATTTGACTTTAATACACGAGCGGCCTCTTTGGCAAACTGTTCAGGGTGCGGGAAATGGTGTGCAGCAATTCGGCATGTGACTATATCAAAGGTTCCATCTAAAAAAGGGAGGCTTTCCGCATCCGCTAGTACATAAAAAATTTGTGGATATCCTTTTAAATGAAGTGCTGTATTAGAAAGCATCTCTCTCGTTAAATCCGTTGCAAACACTTGATTCACATATGGAGCTAGGGCTTTTGCAGTATGACCGCCGCCAGTTGCGATATCAAGCACGACCCAGCTTTCTTTTGGAGCTGTCCATTCAACGATTACATCTAGATCTGCTCCCTTTGCATGAGTTTGACTTGTCACATACTTTTCTGCATTTCTCCCAAATTGTTCTACAACTCTTCTTTTTGCCTGATCTGAATTCATCTGATTCATCTCCTTTTAATGATGCTGTATATTTTATCAAAATAAAGAGCCGCCCCATTTTATTGAGCGGCCCCTTTCATGTTAAAAATTATCGAGAAAGCATCCCATGCGGGTCAATCACAAATTTCTTCGCTACACCCGAATCAAAATCACTATATCCTTTAGGGGCTTGATCAAGGTCAATGACGGTCGCATTGACGGCTTTGGCGATTTGTGCTCTTCCGCTTAAAATGGATTTCATTAGACTGCGGTGATACTGCATGACAGGGGTCTGCCCTGTCACAAAGGTATGAGCTTTCGCCCACCCTAATCCAATTCGCACTTTAAGCGAACCAACTTTTGCATCTGCATCCACTGCACCTGGATCTTCTGTAACGTAAAGTCCTGGAATTCCGAGCTTACCGCCAACTTTGGTAATATCCATAATCGTATTTAACACGGTCGCAGGGGCTTCCCCCTGATCTCCATGACCCGAAGCTTCAAAACCAACACAATCGACGGCACAATCGACTTCTGGCTCCCCTAAAATATTTGCCATTTGTTCGCCGATTCGATCATGTTTCCGTAAATTGATCGTCTCACAGCCAAAGCTTCTTGCCTGCTCCAGCCTTTGCTCATTCAGATCTCCAACAATCACAGCAGATGCGCCAAGGAGCTGAGCAGAATGTGCTGCGGCAAGGCCTACTGGCCCAGCACCCGCAATATATACGGTGGAACCAGGCTTGACTCCAGCCGAATAAGCACCGTGAAAACCAGTCGGGAAAATATCAGAAAGCATCGTCAGATCAAGTATTTTTTCCATCGCTTGTTCTTTGTCTGGAAATTTAAGTAGCTGGAAATCTGCATATGGAACCATGACATACTCGGATTGGCCGCCAACCCATCCGCCCATATCTACATATCCATAGGCAGAGCCTGGACGTTCCGGGTTTACATTTAAACACACATGGGTTTTTTGTTCCTTACACATGACGCAGCGTCCACAAGCAATATTAAACGGAACGGACACGAGGTCTCCTTTTTGAATAAACTCCACATCTCGTCCAACCTCAATGACTTCACCTGTAATTTCATGACCAAGGACAAGTCCCTCAGGCGCAGTTGTACGCCCTCTCACCATGTGCTGATCACTTCCGCAAATGTTTGTCGTCACTACTTTTAAAATAACACCATGCTCACATTTGCGCCCCACATTGGCTTTAGGTACACCCGGGCCATCCTTTAAGACCAAATCAGGGTATCCAATATCCTCAACTGCTACATTTCCTGCTCCTTTATAAACGACACCTTTGTTTCCCGACATGATTTCATTCCTCCCTTTTTGTTTAAAAATGAAGTCTCTACAATTTTCTCTATTTCTTTCATCATTACCTGCTTCAATTGGCACAATTGATGAAAAAAAAGCGATGATTGTCTATCAGGGAGAGAAAAATGTGCCTTCCAGTTAAATAAAAAAGAAAATATTGAAAAAAAAGCTAAACTTTTGCAGAATGGTGTCGATATAAGAAGTAAGCCAGACAGGTATCCTTAATCGACAAACAAATTCCTTATATATACTATCATTCCTTACACACCTGGCTGGCGCCTACATCACATACGAAAGGCTCTTCTGCTGAAGAGCCTTTATTATTTTTAATTTGATTGCAAGCAAAGAGGCTCCTCTAACGAAGAGCCTCTTTTTTGATTGCTTGTTCATTACCTGGGAAATATTTTCATCATTTTAATGCTTTGATACAAATGTATGTATCATAGTGATAAACTGAAACGTCTCTAAAGTGATACGCTGAAAAAAGGCCGCTGATCTCCTGTTCACTGTACGAAGAAAAAGATTGTGATCGTTTTTTTTCCTTCACCAGCTCCTGCTTTTGGAAAGATAAGAATACTTCTCCATCCACTTGAAGGACGCGGTACACTTCCTTCATGACTTGCTCAATATCCTTCAAATAATAGATCGTCTGCACTGTAAATAATTTATTGAATGATCTGTCTTCAAAAGGTAAATGCTCTGCCTTACCAAGTGTGATGACGGCTTTGTCCTGTTCGGCAAGCTTCTTATGTTTTCTTTTTGCATATTTAACCATATGACAAGAGGCATCCACTCCATATATTTTTCCGCGATCAAGCTTTTCTGCTACCTTCGCTAAGGTGGTGCCTCTTCCTGTTCCGATTTCTAAAATTCGGTCATTTTCTTGTATATTTAAGAGTTGAATCGTCCATTCATTGATATTATGATGATTTTTTTCCATATAGCGGGCAACCCATTTTGAAAACAAGCCTTTTGGTTCCCTCATTTGTTTTCCAATCCAGCTTTGAATCAATGTTAACACCTGCTTTACACCAGTAAATAAAACTATTTACGAATTTTCTTACTTTTCATATCGGCTCTCATAGAACAAATTTTAAGACCTAGTCCTAATTCATTTGTCTTTTATAAGACGGCACCTTTTCAGAAAATGTTTCGCAGAAAGTGAAAAAATTTTGATCTGAATAGGCGTTTTCATTATTTGTACTCAGATTGATTTCGTTTTCTGCATGAGCTGCATAATTTATAAATGTATCTTGATTAGATAAAGGTGGTGCTAGATTATGGGCTTTGGCGGTTATTCTGGAGGCTACTGCGGTGGCTACGGTGGCGGTTTTGCAGGCGGATTCGCATTGCTTGTTGTACTGTTCATTTTGTTGATCATCATCGGTGCAAGCTGGATTTGCTAATGTAAAAGGAGCAGGAAACGTCATGGTTTCCTGCTCCTTTTCTTTAATACCAATAAGTCCGGTACTGATACATATAACGTCTGAGCATTTCTTGCTGCTCTCTTTGCATTCGGTAAGGATTCCCGTACCCGTGCTTTAAGGAATGCGGAATAGATGCATACCCGTGCCCCACAGACGGGAACCTCATATATGGTGACATCGACATTCTTTGATCACCTCACAATCTCCTTTTACGGTTATCATATGTGCAGGTGATCAATGATGAGCGTGTCTAAACCTGGTCCTTCTCCCTTGTATAACAATCAAGCATTGCAAGCATCATAAACATGTCAATCTCCTCCTTTTCACATTTTTCATTTCCTGTTTTAGTTCATGTACTTTAGTTGTTTCTGTTTCATTTCTTCATAAAATGTTTCGACTTCTTGTTCGTAAAGAACGGTTTCAATATCCTTGTATTTACGCTGGATCGTCAATGTAATAAAAAATAAATGGATTGTCATATACGCTCACCTCCCTTCAGTTCGCAGCACGCGAAATAGCCCGCAGATCTTCTTTATCAGTTGACCTGCGGGCACACAAAAATGCAGATCAAAAGACAGTGTCTTCTAACCTGCAATGGATGATACGTGTGAAATCCTCGTTTACTTAAACAGTTTTGAAGCGTGCACCGTATAAGGCAAAGGAAGGACACGAGCTCTTCCACAGGCTGATGACATGATGAAATTGTTGTTGAATTGATTCCAAGTAGATACGAATAACATATTCTTCAGCCTCCTTTACGTTTTTTTAATTACTTTGTAAGTATATCCAGCAGGCATCATTTTGTAAACCTGTTTTTAGTAATTTAGATGATTTTTGTGCTTTTGACTAAAATTCTACAGTTATTCTTGTCCTATTGTCCAATACAATTAAAAAAAGCCCCCTCAAATACATGAGGAGACTTTTCGGATTAATCTTCATCTAATTCTTGCAGTTTTTTTTGAAAAAAGATCGCACGTTTGACACAAAGAAAAGCTGCTAATAAGAAAACACAATCTATTCCCATCATCAGCATTTTTGGAGATGCTTCGATGTGCTGATTCGGTAAAATCGTACCAATATATAAAAAGGTGCTGACAGCAAGCAAAATAAAAGCGTACTGCTTGTAATCTGTCACTAAACCACTCCACTTTTTCTTCACTTGTTTCACCTTCCAGTTATCAATGTCTATTCATAGCTTAACATAGTGAGAGAAAGCGAGGAGCATGTAAATCTATCCATTCGCTAGTGCGCTTAGTCCTTGCTTGATATCATTTAGTAAATCATCAATATCTTCAATACCAACGGAAATACGAATTAAACCATCTGTGATGCCAAGCTCCTCCCGGCGGTCTTTTGGAATGGACGCATGGGTCATCCGGGCAGGGACAGAAATTAAGCTTTCAACCGCTCCAAGACTTTCTGCGATCGTAAACAGCTTAAGATGGCTTAAAAATACATCCACATGTTCTTCTTTTCCAATATCAAAAGAGATCATGCCGCCGAAGCCGGTTGCTTGTGTTTTCGCAAGTTCATGTCCAGGGTGTGCACTAAGGCCTGGGTAATAAACACGTGTGACCGCTGAATGTTGTTCTAAAAACTCAGCGATTTTCTGTGCATTTTGCTGATGTGCTTCCATTCTAAGTCCAAGCGTTTTCATCCCTCTCATGAGAAGCCATGAATCCTGCGGTCCAAGAATTCCGCCTGTCGAGTTTTGAACAAAGTGCAGTTCTTCTCCAAGCTCTTTTGTCGCGGTTACGACAAGCCCACCTACGACATCACTATGGCCGCCTAAATATTTAGTCGCGCTGTGCAAGACGATGTCCGCACCATATTCAATCGGCTTTTGGAAATACGGTGTGAAAAATGTATTATCGACAATCATCAAGATGTTGGCTTCTTTTGTCAATTGGCCGATGGCTTTTAGATCCGTCATTTTGAGTAAAGGATTGGTTGGTGATTCAATGTAAACGGCTTTTGTTTCAGGTAAAATCGCTTTTTTCACCGCTTCAGGATCACTTGTATCTACAAATGTCGCTTGAATACCAATACGGTTTAGCACTTTCGTGATGACGCGGTAGGTTCCGCCATATACATCATCTGTCAAGACAATATGATCCCCACTGTTAAACAGCATCATGACAGCTGTAATGGCTGCCATCCCTGAACCAAATGCGTAGCCGTTTGCCCCTCCTTCAAGATCACGAATGACTGTTTCAAGTGCTGTTCTTGTTGGATTTGCTGTTCTAGAGTATTCATACCCTGTATGTTCGCCTGCTTTCGGCTGCTTATAAGTGCTCACTTGGTAAATTGGAACCGATACGGCGCCTGTTTTTTCATCGCCCGTTGTTCCACCGTGAATCATCATTGTTTTTGGTTTCATTCTATTTTCCTCCCTCATAAATTCCTTTACTTAAATATCGCTCGCTGCTGTCAGGAAAGATGGTCACAATGACTGTCCCAGGTGCTGCCTTTTTCGCTTCCTCTAAAGCAGCAAATAACGCGGCTCCAGAAGAGCTTCCAATGAGAACACCCTCTTTTTCAGCGGCTTCTTTCACCATTTGGAAAGCATCATCGTCACTGACAGTGTAAATGTCATCGAATAAAGCCGGCTCCATATACTCTGGGATAAATTCAAGGCCAATTCCTTCCGTTCTATGCGGGCCTGGGTCTCCTCCATTTAAAATTGATCCTTCTGGCTCCACAACAACCGTTTTTAACGATGGATGCTGCTCCTTTAAATAGGCGGCACATCCTTGAAAAGTTCCGCCTGATCCTGCTCCTGCCACGAATACGTCGATGTTCCCTTTTAAATCGGACCATATTTCAGGACCGAGCGTTTTGTAGTAAGTCAATGGATTTACTTGGTTTTTAAATTGTAAAACGCAATAGGCATTATCAAGGCTTGCCTCTAGTTCAAGGGCTCGATTAATTGCACCCTTCATGCCCTCATTTCTTGGCGTGTGAATAATCTCTGCACCGAGTGCCTTCATGAGCTGTTGTTTTTCTTGACTAAAATGTTCTGGTACACAAAAAATGGTCTGCAATTGATGCTTCCTTGCACTTAGAGCAAGCCCAATTCCTGTGTTTCCAGCGGTCGCTTCAATAATGGTTCCGCCTGGACGCAGTTTGCCAGATGCTAATGCTTCTCTTATGAGCATATCACCTAAACGATCCTTAATACTTCCACCTGGATTCATCATCTCAAGCTTCGCGTACACCTCAACGCCTTCCGGGATGCCAATCCCTGACAACTTTAAAAGCGGTGTGCGGCCAATTAATTCTGTAATGTCCTTTATGACAGCCATATAATTCCCTTCCTTTGCATGGAAAAGAAGGGGAAAACCCCTTCTTTTATTGTGTTTGCTTTATCATACGCAGGACAAGGTCGGTTGAGTGAATCGCTGCTTGCTCAAGGAATTGATCAAAGGAGATATTGGATTCTTTCCCTGCAATATCCGAAAGGGCACGAACGACAACAAATGGTGTTCCAAAGAGCTGGCAGACTTGCGCAACGGCTGCGGCTTCCATTTCCACCGCATATAGCTCTGGAAACTTCTCTCTCACAAACGCCACACGAGCCGGATCATTCATAAATGAATCACCTGTTGCAATCGTTCCTTTTGCCACTTGAATATGATCAATCTCTAAAGCAGATTCCTCTGCCAGCTTCACAAGCTTTTCATCCGCAACGAAAGCAGCTGGAAGTCCTGGCACTTGTCCATATTCGTAATCAAAGATGGTCACATCCACATCATGATGTCTCACATCAGTAGAGATGACAATATCCCCTACATTTAATGAGTGATGGAAACCGCCAGCAGATCCTGTATTGATCACATAATCTGGCTGAAAGCGGTCAAGCAGTAAGGTTGTGCTGACCGCTGCATTTACTTTTCCAATCCCTGATTTTAATAAAATCACTTCTTTATCTTCATAAACACCTGTTGTAAATTCACACCCAGCGATGTTTTCTTGTGTAGCATTCTTTAGTTGATCTCTTAAAATCGTTACTTCTTCTTCCATTGCACCTATAACTGCGATTTTCAAAACAAAAACATCCTTTCATTCCCTTTTCTTCGCTTCTACGATCCAAACAAAATCATTCATTTGATGAAAGGACGTGCTAAAACCTTCTTCTTCAAAGATTTTCTTTAGCACATCAATCGTTGGATAATATTCCGTTTCTAAATCCTCTGCAAGCTGATCGAATCCTGCGGCTTTTGCTTTACCTATTTCAGCTTGATGTGCTGCTTGAGTTTGAAACATTGTATCAGCAAAGACTATTTTACCATCTGAGTGAAGGATGTTGCTATAGGTGTGAATGGCTTGTTTTTTTTCTTCGTCCGTTAAATGGTGGAAAGCATATGAGCTGACGATCGTATCTAGCTCAAAAGGCGGCGCTGGAAATGATAAAAAATCCCCATCATGAAACACATCTGGTACTCCTTTTTGAAGAGCCGCTTTCTTCATCGCATCTGATGGTTCAACACCAAACACGTTCTTATCAGCCGCAAGTAGTAGCGCTGTTAAATTCCCCGTACCGCTTCCAAACTCAAGAACATATTGGCCTGAGCGGCGGGCAATCTCTTTTAAAATAGCCGGATACCGGCGAAATACTTCTTCATATTGCTCGTCATGACCACTTACCGTGTCATCATAAGAGTCAGCCCAATGATCAAATAAAGAAAGAAACTCACGTCCCATTTTCTTTCCCTCCACTTTATCTATTTATTCCTATGCGTATAGT
Organism: Bacillus safensis; assembly: GCA_030159235.1. GTDB lineage: Bacteria > Bacillota > Bacilli > Bacillales > Bacillaceae > Bacillus > Bacillus safensis_B. Next base: position 234,504 of record BSBG01000002.1, read on the forward strand.
ATGCTTTATTCCGTCGAACAGTTCCTATCCTACCACATCTTCTGTTTCTTTCCTACTAAAAAATACTGGGAGGGGCAGAAAAATATTTGCCCTTCTGAAGGAGAGAGATTAAGATGAATGGAGAGTATAGAGAGGTGAATCAAATGGGTTTTCAGCTGGATTTTTTAAAGGATAAAATTGAATTTTTTGAAGCAGCATCTTTAAAAGAACTTGAACAAAAGATCCAAAAACAAATTGAACATAATCAGGCGATTCTGCTGGCCGTTCATTCTGTCAGTCATCAAACGACTGTGATCGATGACCGGATTTTGTATACAGCGGTTGTTCATTTTAAAGCAAATATCTAAATAAAAAAGATAGCATTTCTGCTATCTTTCAGCGTGTAGACAAACCCTCGCATTCTTTGTCAGGGCTGCGCTCCAGTGCTCACGAATCTCAAATTCGCTCCGCTTTGGTGCTCGATCTTCCTAGACTTCAAAGGTTTTCTATCACACTGAAAAGAAGACAAAGGGCTAAAATAAAGATCATTTTAGCCCTTTGTCAACATTCTGAAAGATAGCATTTCTGCTATCTTTTTTTGTTTACCTTAATTTTTCAACCTTCACAGGTTTCCAGCCTTTTTCATCTACCCACGTAATTTCCACGCGGTAGCGTTCACCTGTTGATTTATCACGGACGGTTCCCTTTGCATCTTGAGGGCCTCCGTTATTACCTAACCAAAGAACCGTCATTTGATCTTCTGAAATTCCCGTCGCATAAGACATGGCATTGATCATTTCTTTCCAGTCTTTTGAGTTAGAGTCATAGGTCGCTGTATGTGAACCGGATTGCTCTGTTCCTACAGGCTTCCAGTCATCGTTTTCGTATGTTTTGTCTACGTCACTCGTTTTGCCGCCGTCTGTTTCTTTGGCGTCCTTCAACGCATCTTTATTAGGCTTTTCTTCATCATCTGTCTTTTTCGTATTGTCGTCTTGATCAGATGAATCATCTTTTTTTGCATCTGAATCATCGGATGTGTCTTTCTTTGGATCCTTCACATCTTCTTTCGAGTTTTGTTTATTTTCACTTGTTGCAGGTGCCGTTTTTGATGGTTCGTCTGCTACATCTTTTGGTGGTCTATTAAAAATTAACAAACTCGATGCAACAACCAAAATAAGCACCACAACGATACCAATTAATACGTTAAGCACCATATTCGCCTTTCTGCGCTTATCACGATGTTCAAATCGAGAATTTCTACTCAAAATCTCTGCACTCCTTTGCCTCTGTTCCCTAAGTCGTTACTATTCTAACATGTCATGAAGGGATGTTCTATGTCTGTTTCTTTTCAATTTCATTGACCATTTTTACAATATCATAAAACGCATCATTTGTCTTAGCCTGGCCACTTGTCTCATCAAGGTGAACAACGACAAGGGCGTATTTTGGTTTTTCAACCGGAAAGTAGCCAGCAAACCACTTATGATAAAGCGGATTCCCGTTTTTGTCTTGACTGCCAGTTTGGGCAGTGCCTGATTTCCCTGCCACATCGTATGGCAAATCTTGAAACCTTCTTCCGGTCCCCTTGTCAGAGGTCACCACCTGTCTCAAGTATTTTTGCAGCTTTTGAGCTGTATAGCGGTCTATGCTGCCCCCTTCAGGCCGTTTGTTTTGAAAGGCCAGCATCGTTGTTCCGTTTTGATACAGCACTTTTTCTGCGATTTTTACTTCTTTTCGTTCTCCTCCTCTCGCAATTGATGCCATCATATTGGCGATTTGCAAAGGAGTCGTTTTGACATTTTTTTGTCCTATTGCGGTTTGGGCAATGGCTTTTTTGACATGCTTGTCTCTTTTATCTCCCCACACACTGCCTGTTTCTTCACGATCAAATTGTTTGAAGTGCCGCTTATGATAGACATCTCCTTCCCAGCCAGCTCGATTTATGAGTCCAAGCTTTGCAGCCGTCTTTTCGATGATTTGCTTATCTGTTTGGATCAGCTTGCCGGCAAGTGTCGCAAAGGTATAATTACAGCTTTGCGAGAAGCTGTCAGCCAGATTTAGCACGTCCTGTTTTCCTTCAGGCTCTCCATATAAATTCTTTCGACAGTCATACATCGTTTGTGGCTGGTCAAGATTTTTTTCGATTGCTGCGGCAAGCACAGTCGTTTTAAAGACAGAGCCTGGTGCGATGGCTGTCAGCATATAATTTCTTGCCTCATGCCGGTTTTCGCTTGTGACATTCGGAGTACTCGCCATCGCTAGCACACTGCTGCTTTCAATGTCGAGTAGAACGGCACCTCCTTTTTCAACGCCTTGTTCTTTGAGCACCGTCTCCATTTCAGCTTGCATGTCTTCATCTATTGTTGTCTGTACCTGAAGCGGATAAAAGGAATGAGCTTCTGCTGTATATTTGACGTCCATTCCGAACAAAGGGTTTCCCCTTCCGTCCACATGATATAACAATTTTGTGTCTTGCTCGGGTAATAGAAATTCGTCAAAGGTACTTTCCAGCCCAAATGTGCCAATTTCTGTTCGAATGGAAAGCTCTTTTTTATCAGGATAACGCTTTCTGAGTAATTCTGGATTCTCGCTTGTGAAGCCTAGCGTGTGGAGGGCAAGTCTTTTTTTGTCCTTCTCTTTCATATATACGCCGTACACACCTGAATATTTCATATCATTGATGTCTTTCAGCTTTTTTTTCGTGATATCGTCTTTGAAAATGAGAGGTTTTTTCGATTCTGTCAGCTGTTTTTTGAGTTCATCTTCTTCCATCCCAAGAATAGAGGCGGTTTGCTTTAAGTGTGGAAGATCATATTGCAGGAAGGGAAATAAGATAACAGCGGGCTGTTCTTTTGTTAGAAGCGCTTGGCCGTTTCGATCTAAAAACTCACCGCGCCCATCTGAAATGACGACTTCTTCTGTTCGCTGTTTGACACTTTCTTGTATTAAATTGATATCAAGCTTTGAAAACGATTCTGTGAAAAACAGCTGAATTTCTGCCAGTCTAACGAGAAGACCAAGCAATAGCATAAAAATAATGGCACCTGTCCATTGAATTCTTCTTTTTTTGCGCATAAAAACACCTCGTCCCTATTGTGGACGAGGTGTTTATCGTATAAACGTGATTATGAAATTTTTACAATTTGAACGAACATTTCTCCGCCAGGTGTTTGAACGGTTACTTTGTCGTCTACTTGTTTGCCTAACAGGCTTTTTGCAATCGGTGAATCGTTTGAAATCTTGCCTTCAAACGGATCAGCTTCTGCACTTCCGACAATGGTGTAAGACTCTTCTTCGCCGTCTGGTAATTCAACGAATGTCACCGTTTTACCAAGTGAAACAACATTTGAATTTCCTTCATCTTCGATAATTTTTGCATTACGAATCATATTATCAAGCGTTGTAATACGACCTTCTACAAACGCTTGCTCTTCTTTCGCTGAATCATATTCCGAGTTTTCAGAGAGGTCTCCAAAGCTTCTAGCAATTTTAATACGCTCTACAACCTCTTTACGTTTAACCGTTTTCAAATGTTCAAGTTCTTCTTCTAATTTACGCTTTCCTTCTTCTGTCATTGGAAATACTTTCTCTTGTGCCATGAATCATTCACTCCTTCTATTAATCCTCATCATACAAACTTTCTGCACGTGAGTGACGACTGAAATATACAAGAATGAGGACATGTTCAGGCCCTCATTCCTTCTGTCCCATATTCGTAAAAGTCCATCTTACATGGCGTCCCTTTTAGATGCAACTATTATGCCTTTTATTAGACAGGACCACTCCGCAGCGGTCTAAAATCGCACAAACTGTGGAAAGGCACAGGAAGCTCCTGTACCTCGTTCGGCCATTTCGATCATATGTAGAAGAATAGCTTACCCATTCTCCATCTTCCAATACATAATATGGTCAGTGTACGATATGTCTATGCTATATTATTACAAAATTGCTTTTTGATCAAGAATTGTTTGAAAATTTGTGATGATTTGTTTGTCGTTTTTTTAATATAGTTTTACAAATTCAAAACAACTTTGATATTCAGCTTAAAAACAGCATTTTTCTACATCTTTTTCACATCATTGTTTTCCTATCATACCTAATCTACCATTTAAGCTGTGATTTGTTCAAAATACATAAGAATCATCTATCAATAGAAACAAGTGAAATGTTGGTAGATTCTCTGCATCACGATGCCGAAAAGACCTTTACACTGTAAAGGTCTTTTTCTTCTCCACCATTTACTCTGCTCGATCTTGAAGAATCGTTTGAATTTTTGTCACCATTAAGTCGATTGCCACATGGTTTTGTCCGCCTTCTGGGATGATGATATCGGCGTATCGCTTTGTCGGTTCAATGAATTGATTATGCATGGGTCTGACAACAGATACGTATTGTTCAATCACAGAGTCGATCGAACGGCCTCTTTCCTTCGTATCGCGTAAAATGCGGCGAATGATGCGAAGGTCTGCATCTGTATCGACATACAGTTTAATGTCCATTAGATCTCTTAAGCGTTCATCTTCGAGTGCAAAGATGCCTTCCACGATGATGACATCCTTTGGCTCAACATGAACAGTCTCTTCTGAACGTGTGTTTAGTTTAAAATCATATATTGGTTTTTCAATGGATTCGTACCTTAGGAGCTGTTCCAAATGCTCAAACATCAGGTCATTGTCGAATGCAAGCGGATGATCATAGTTCGTGAGCAGGCGCTCTTCAAATGGCATATGACTTTGATTTTTGTAATATAAATCTTGCTGAAGCATGAGGATGGAATGTCCTTTAAATTTTTCATAGATTGAATTGGTGACGCTCGTTTTACCTGAACCCGAGCCGCCAGCAATTCCAATGACTACTGGTTTACTCCTCATGTGACTGTTATTTCCCCTTTCTCATCATGTTGCTAGGGTATACTTTTTGATTAAGCTTGAATTTCACGATTTGCAGCGGATGACGAGCGGCATCTAGTTCATTTCCTTTTTCATCCCAAATCGTCTCAATTTTACATGTGAAATTCTCAATTTCTGGTCCGAAGAATTCAACTTCATCCCCAGCTTTAAAGAAGTTACGCTGCTGCAATGTGACGATTTGTTCTTTTTCATCATAATGGAGAACAAGACCTGCGAAGTCAAATGTCGTTTTCTTTCCATGAATGCCAAACATTTGTTCATCCGTTCCTGGTACGCCTTCGAAAAAGGCTGGCGCTGTGTCACGGTTTGCACATTTATCTAATTCATCTAACCATTCCTGCTGAATGACAAAATTGTCTGGATCAGCACAATAGGCATCGATAACTTTGCGGTACACACTCACAACAGTCGCTACATAATGAATGGATTTCATCCGTCCTTCGATTTTTAAGCTGTCAATTCCCATTTCGATCATTTGAGGAATGGATTCAACAAGCTTCAAGTCTTTTGGACTCATCGCAAATGATGCATCGTCTTCACCAAATAATGGCGCTTCCTCAGAACCTTCTAGTTTATAAAGATCATAATCCCAGCGGCAAGACTGGCAGCAGCCTCCACGGTTAGAATCTCTTGCCGTCATATGGTTACTGAGCACGCAGCGGCCAGAGTATGCAATACACATCGCACCGTGAATGAACGTTTCGATTTCAATATCGACCTTTTCTTTCATTTCTCTAATTTCTAGCGCACTTGTCTCGCGAGCAAGTACTACACGCTCAAGCCCTTCTTCCTTCCAAAATTGAACTGCTTTCCAATTTGAAAGAGATTGCTGTGTGCTTAAATGAACTTCAAGCTTTGGTGCGACACGTTTACATGTTTCAATGATCAGTGGATCAGCCACGATAATGCCTGCTACTCCAGCGCCTTCAATCCCTTGAAGGTATTCCTCCAGCCCGTCCATGTTCTCATTGTGTGCAAAGATATTTGTTGTCACATAAATTCGGGCGCCATATTTGTTTGCAAATGCGACGCCATCAGCCATTTCTTCAATTGAAAAGTTATCTGCATTTGAGCGAAGTCCGAATTCTTTTCCGCCAATAAAGACCGCATCTGCTCCGTAATGTACAGCAACTTTCAGCTTTTCCAAGTTTCCTGCGGGTGCAAGCAGTTCTGGTTTTTTTGTAATGACACGTTTCCCATCAATCATTTCAGAAATACCATCTTTCAATAATGCCATTTCTTCTGCCTCCTCTTATATTAATAAACCGTTTCTTTAAAGAAGAATCCTGTATCAATCGAACGATTCACTGGCTGAATCTCTTCAATCCGTTTCACCCAGTCCTCTTTCTGATCTTCATACGCGTCTTTGTCAGTCGTTAGTAAATCAATTGCTTTTCTATAGAGTGATGTCACTTCTGTCATATAAGAAAGTGACTTTAAAATTCCGTCAATTTTAAATGAGTCAATGCCTGCGTCAACAAACTCTTCTAATTCGTCAATCATGCACACATCGTTTGGACTCATAATATGGGTGCCGTTTGCATCCTCAAAAATAGGGTATTTGTTTTGACGCTCTTGATCATGCAAGAATAGGCCTTCCTTCATATTTCTACCTTCAACGTCCATTTGTTTGCCCTGGTATTCAAAATAGTTCCCGATGAGCGTACGTTTCGATTGAAACATACATGTCATGCCATGAACTTGAATTTCGATTTCCACCTCAGCATTTTCTTTGATGTCGATCACACTGTCCATGTTCAGCTCTTTGGCAAGAACAGCACGCGATGCGCCTTTTCTGCCCCAGTAGTTACAAGTGTAATAGTTTGTCCCAGTCGTTTCTGTACTCCAGTGCAGATTCAGGCTGACCCCTGTTTCCTTTGCGGCCATGATCACGGCTGGGTCTCCAAAGACAACACCATCCACGTTTAATGAATCGAGAAAGGCTAAATAATCTCCAAGCAGCTGCACACGGTCATTATGAAAGATCGCATTCATTGCCACATACACTTTTTTGTGATGGGCATGTGCAAGCTCAACTGTTTGTTTCACATCTGCTCTTGAAAACTCACCTGCAAGACGAATACCGTATGTTTGTTCGCCTATTAAGAATGCATCAGCTCCTGCCTCGATTAATGGCAGTACGTCTGACACGCTGCTTGGCGTCACAAGCAATTCTGGTTTCTTCATGATTGGTCACCTCTTTTTGTACTAATGGCGATGCCGTCTCCCACTGGAATAATGCACGTTTGGAAATCAGGGTTTGACATGAGCCATTGATTGTATCGATCAATTTTTCCTATTAATTGTTTTTTTCGTTTATCTTCAATCTCTTCTTCATAATTCGTCGCCACTAAGCCTTTGAATAATACATTGTCTGTAATAATCATTCCGTCATGAGCGAGCATCGGTTCAAACAGTTCAAAAAAACGCTTGTACTGCCCTTTTGCGGCATCAATAAAGATCACATCATAGGGCGCCATCGTTTGGACCGTTTTAGCCGATTCCATGGCATCACCAAAAAACACGTGTATTCTTTCTTTTAACTTTAATTCCTCAATGTTCCGTGTTGCTTCTTCATAGCGTTTCGCATTTCGCTCAATCGTATAAATTTCAGCATCTGGCAAAGCTGTCGCCATTCGAATGGCAGAATAGCCAATTGCTGTCCCAACCTCAAGGATTTTCTTCGGCTTTTTCATCGAAAGCAGCTGCAGTAAAAGTTCGATGCTTACCTTTTCCATGATTGGCACATGATGCTCTTTTGCATATTCCTCTAATTGAGCGATTGCATCAGGACTTGGGTGAATTAAATGTTCAATATAATCATTTATTCGATCGTCTTCGATAGTCATTATCTGTCTAGCTCCTTCATGACCTGAAAAAGAAGAGTCCTGCTTATGGCAGCTCTCTTTTTCGTCAATCTTTCGTTCATCTAAGTAAAAACAACCCGATATATTTTACCACAAAGAAGTGGTAATTGCGAACCTATAAAATGGATATTCCAACGAAAAAAACTGCAGGCAATCTCTTATTGTCTACAGTCTTTTTCGATTCACTTGTACGTCAATTGGTGCTGCCTGTGATGTATTTCGCTTTCGCTTTGTTGTGTTCATTTAACGTTTTCGTAAATACGACTTCTCCATTTTTCTTTGCAAGGAAGTAAACGTAATCCGTTTTCTCTGGATGCAGTGCGGCTTTCCAGGAGGATTCACCAGCATTTGCAATAGGTCCAGGCGGCAATCCTTTATTGTTATACGTATTATAAGGTGATTTCACCTTTAGGTCTTTGTAATAAACGCGGGATTTATGCTCACCGAGTGCATAAAGAACGGTTGGGTCGGTTTGAAGCGGCATGTCCTTTTTCAACCGGTTATAAAACACACTTGAGATTTTTGCCCGATCCGTCTTTTCCGTTGCTTCCATTTCAATGAGTGATGCCATCGTTAACACATCATGTATGGACATGCTTCTTTTTTTCATGTCTTTTTCATACGTTTTCACGTATTGATCTGTTTGTTTGATCATCGTTTCAATGATTGTTTCGAGTGATTCATCCTCACGATAAAATGGATACGTAGCAGGGAATAAATAACCCTCTAACGGATGTTTCACCTGTTTTGCATCCACCTGTGAAGTCACAGTTTTCGGATATTTTTTCATTAACGTTTGAATAAAAGCAGGGTCATCCAGCTTCGCTTCAACTTCCTTTGCTGAAAAATTCGTCTGGTTTGCAATAATGGCTGCAATATCAGACAGCTGTCTTCCCTCTGGAATCACAAGCTGAAAGGCGTAATCTGTCCCGCCGGATGTCAGCTTGTGAATCAGCGTATCTGCATCCATTGTTTGTTTTAAATGAAAGTATCCTGCTTTAAAGCCGGACGCATTTTTGTATTTTGCATAATAAGTGAAAATCGTGTCATTCGAAATGAGCCCATTTTCTTTTAAAATGCCCGCAATGTCGCGGACAGATGTCCCATTTGGAATATGAATATTAATCGTTTGTTTGCTTTTTTGATCGACCGGTCCGAGTGCTGATTTAACATATAAAAAGCCTGATAATGCTGCAATGATGATGACAGCAAGGACTGATAACAGGACGATCCCCATTTTTCTTTTGAAGAATGGTCGTTTCTTTTGTTCTGAAAACATGCATGGCCCTCCTCACATCTAGCTTTTATAGTACATGATTCGACGGAGTTCGGCAATTCCTTGCTTATGCATGTCATGACAGAACTTGATACAAAACAGCTAAACCAACGCCGCCACCGCTTCCAATGGCCGCCATCACATAGCTTCCATTTGGTAAGGCGTGCGCTTCATAAAATAACCTCACCATCATAGCAGCTCCTGATGCGCTGTATGGATGCCCAAGGCAAAGCGCACCTCCTCTTCTATTGATCCGGTCATATGGTATACCCAGCGTACGGGCAACCAGCGCTACTTTCAGCGCAAACGCTTCATTGATTTCAAATAGCGCTACATCCTCTACCCCTATTTTCTCCTTATGTAAAAGTTTCTTGATGGCATCAATCGGCGCAGCGGCTGGAAAATGGGGATGCATTGCTGTCACAGCACTTCCTACATACCGCAGCATAAGTTGACATCCATTCGCTTCTGCTAACGATCTTTCCATCACAGCGACGGCGGCTGCTCCGTCTGCTTCCTTGCAGCTATTGGCGGCAGTCACAGTTCCTTTTCCCGGTAAAAATACAGGCTTTGCCCGCTCGATCAGCCTCGCCATCGGCCTTATTTTGGCGGCCGCTTCATCTATGCTCAGCCCGCCAATCGAAACGATTTCTTCTGAGTATGTACCATGTTTCATAGCGTCTATACTTCTTTCCCAGCTTAAAAGCGCATAGTCATCTTGTTCTTTTCTCGTAACACAAAACCTCGATGCCGTCAGCTCTGCTGATTCTCCCATATGCGGATCTCCTATCCACTCAGGTGAAAAACGGGCTTTCTCTTTCATTGGTGATCTGGATATGCTCTCAGTTCCGCCAGCGATATACATCGATCCCTCCCCGGATTGAATCATGACGCAAGCTGTTCTGATGGCTTCAAGACCAGAGGCACACTGCCGATCAATCGTCGTACCGGGAACGTGTAAGGAAAGCCCTGCTTCTAATACGGACAGACGGGCCATATTTCCACCACCTCCTACAACATTGCCTAATATGACGTCATCCGGCGTCATCATTTGAGACAAATGTCGAATAAGAGGTGCGGCTAATTGCTCTGGGCGATAATCCTTCAGCATCCCATTTTTATCACCGAAGGGTGTCCGTTTTGCTTGTACGATCACTGCTTGCATGACAATTGTTCCTCCGCCCACTTTTTCATACTGGCACGGGCTATTTTTCCGCCAGATGTTTCAATCATATGATCAATGACCAGCCATTTTTTCGGTACCTTGTAGGCCGCCAGCTTTTCTTTTACGGCTTGCCGAACAGCCTTTAATTGCTGCACTTGCTCTATAATGGCAACAGGGATTTCACCCCAATATGGATCAGGAAGGCCAACCACAATCGACCGCTTCACCTCAAGCTGTTCATTTAGTACGCGCTCAATTTCCTCCGGGAAAATATTCAGCCCTCCATAGACAATCATGCCATTCTCACGGCCGCTCATGTAAAGATAGCCGTCTTCATCCAGCCACCCCATATCGTAAACGGTCAGCCACTCCTGCGGTGGTTTCTCCTCATGTAAGTAGCCTGAAAAAGACATCGGGCTCTTCACATAAATTCTCCCTGTTTCATTTGGCTGACAGACAGATTGATCAGACCGCCTCACTTCGACTTGAATAGAGGAGAAGGGCCGTCCAACAGAAGAAGGCTTTTCCCGAAAGTCATGTGAAGACAAATAGGAGACAAAGCTTAACTCTGATGTGCCGTAAAAATCAAAAAAAGTGACATGTGGATAGTTGATGACAAGTGCTTCTTTTGAAGAGATGCTCCAATCCGCTCCCGATGACATGACAAGAAGCGGACTGTCTCCTTTAAAAGCATCGATTTGCAGTAACGCTTCTGTCATTGTGGGGACAGTATACACAACTGTGATATCACTTGTCTCTAGGGCTTTCTTTGCTTTTACGGGCGTAAATTTTTCTAACAGCGTCACCGTCCCGCCAAAGTATAATGTACTGATGGCACCGTATAAGAAGTGAGAGGATAAAAGTGTGCCTAAGATGAGAACATGATCTTGATGATTGATCCCGAATGCATCGGCTGTCATTCGAAAGCTTTCGATCCATGACTGCTGACGTCTAATAAAGGCTTTTGGTGAGCCTGTTGACCCTGACGTAAATCCCATATAAAAGACAGGGTCACTCTCGGTATCGCATTTGTTACAAGGACTGTGTGCGAGAAGGCTCATTCTTTCCTTCCATTCAGATAAAGAAAGAACCGGTATGTTCACACTATGTTGTTCAAATCTTTTGATATATCGATCCTCTATAATGACGAGATCTGCCTCACTTAACATGAGCTTTTTCACACATTCCTTGTGACTCCACCTCGGATCAAGCGGAACAGCTGTACATCCTGCACAAGCAGCGCCAGCAAATATTTGCAAGAAAGAAGCGCCATTTGATAATAAAAAAGCGATTCTTTTTTGCTGATGATCCGTTTCTTGTAACCACTGTGCCGCTCTCTGAACACGCTCATACCAATCTTGATAAGTAATGCTTTCTTGCTCATCTATGATCGCCATTTGATTTCGTTTCATTTTTGCATGTACTGCATAGCTTTCCGTTATTCTGATCAAACCGCACGCCTCCCTTTAAGCAGGTCCCTTTTTCGATAGGACATGGCCTGAATGATTTTCACCGTTAAGCCAGCACACATTCCCGCTTTGATGAGATCACCTGGAATATAAATCAAACTAAAAAAAGCAGCCTGCGAGAGCTTTATATGCATTATCATCGCTTGAAAAGGAATGCCGCTTATATACAAAATCCCGATGCTGCATATTGTATAAATCATAAAAAGACGCAGAGCAGTCACTTTTTTCAGCCGGTTTAGCCACAGGCTAATCATGAAAGCGGCCACAGGATAAGCAAGTAAAAAACCACCGCTTGGCCCAAAAAAGACCCCAATTCCGCCTCTACCCCCAGATAAAAGGGGTGCACCCGCTGCCACAATCAAGAGAAAAAGAAGTAAACTGATCAATGCTTTTTTTGGCTTTAACAGTCCTCCGGCAAGCAAAAGACCTGTGGTTTGCAATGTAATCGGTACAGGTGTAAATAGAAGTAAAATCGGCGGGATCAATCCTAACATGCCGATAACTGCTGTCATGAACGCCATTTGCATCATATCTTGAATTTTCAATCTTCATACCCCTCACTCAATTCATTTCTAAAAATAGAGTAAAAGGTACAGCTTTATATGTCAACTTAAAATAAATTTTAGTTAACATATTAGTTGTCAAAATAGACCTTATTATAAAATTTTAATCCCTCTAGGCTAGAAGATGAATATCACTTATTTTAAATGATAACATCATATCTTTAAATTAAACTTAAATTAACTGTAGATCTATTTATATCTTGATTAACTAGATGCTATTATTTACTTGATGACGGTATATTCCATTAATACCTATATCTGAGTAGGAGATACAAATGAGAGAAAGTACACACTGGAGGAAACACATTTTGCGTAAAATCTATTATATTTTTATGATACTAATTGGTACAGTAACTATTTTATCTATAGGCGGATGTAGTCAAAAAAAGACAGCTTCAGAAGATCATAAAATAGATTTTAAAATTGAAGATAAAGTATTAGGTCATACAACTAAGCTCAATTATATTGTGACAAACTCTGTTTCAGCTATTGGGGATCTTTTATTCTTGAGTTTAGATGATCATAGCCCTTCAAAAATGGCAAATAAAGTGGTTGAATTTAATAGGAAGACACAAAAAAGCAAAGTACTATTTACAACAACTTTTGAGCGTTCTTCCATTCAAGGTTTAAAAGCTAATAAAGACTGGGTCATTTGGGTTGACAGTGATGAATTAGGCGGACAGATGAATTATTACGCGATGAATATGAGTACCCAAGAAGTAGAGTCGATCAAAAAGAATAGCACTTCGGAGACATTAAGTGACACTCTTGAATTAACTGATTATCGTGCAGTATGGGTATCGCATGATGAAGAAAAAGATGCGACTCATATTTATATGAAAGATCTCAAAAAAAAGCAGACGAAAAAGCTCTTTAAACTAGACGAAATGAATAACGCCTCTCTCTCTGTTCACAACAATAAGCTTCTCTTTTTTAATAATGACAATGGAAAACAACAAGCATATATTTACAATTTCACTACTGAGTCGCTCAAAAAAATTCCATTGAATCATAATTTAGTCAGTAATGGTCAGCTCATTAACGACCATCAATTTGTTTACGAAAAGTCTTTTACTGACACCGAAGGAGCAATCAATAGAAGCCAATTAATCTTTTATGACATAAATACAAAACAATCGAAAATAATCAAGAACACTGACTCGGGGGTCGGATCGTTCGTGGTTGATGATCATAATCGATTTTTCGTCGAAACAGATGAACCTAAAAAGAGTGGTTACACGATACTTCAAGAGATGAACGGTTCAATCCAAAAAGTCGGTTCTCTACAGAAAGAAGGTTATTTTTATTTAACATTTAACCACGGTCTTTATTTACTTAACTTTCAAAATGCACAACGAAATAATCAAAAACTGACCATCACTTCAAAGCTTCCATAAATATAAAAAGACCTGTGAAGAAAGATCAAGAAGATCCGTTCACAGGCCTTTTATTCGTTCTATTCTTCGTCTTCTTCTTCTTGATCTAAGAACGTGTTCAACGTTTCTTCAATCATGTCCCACTCTTCATCCGTTTCAATTGGCTCTAGCTCGCCATCTTCACCGTCTTCGTTCGGTGTGAAGCTTGATGCATGAATTTCAATTTCTTCGTTATCTTGTTCAGAAATTGGGTAGTAAAGAACATATGATTTGTTAAAATGGTCGCTTTCAAAAGTAAATAGTACTTCGCAAAGCTGTTCATTTCCATTATCATCAACGATTGTAATTTGCTTTTCTCCGTGTTCCATTTGATTCACCTCATTTTAATTTAAGCTGTCTAAATATCCTTGAAGAATCATGACAGCCGCCATTTTATCAATGACTTTTTTACGCTTTTGTCTGCTCACATCTGCAGAGATGAGCATTTTTTCCGCTGCCATTGTCGACAGACGCTCGTCCCAAAGCACAACAGGAACATTGTACGTGTTTTCTAACACTTTCGCAAATGATTGGCTGGCTTCGCCTCTAGGACCGACCGTACCGTTCATATTCTTTGGAAAGCCAAGTACAATTTTATCCGCTCCGTATTCCGCGATGATCTCAGACAGGCGGCTGAGACCAAAGTCTCCGCCTGCTTCATCAATTTTAATGGTTTCAATCCCTTGCGCTGTCCATCCCATTTCATCACTGATCGCAACTCCAAGGGTTTTCGTGCCCAAGTCTAAGCCTAAAATTCTCATGTTTTACGCCTCTTTATGTGTCTCTAAGTACGATTTAACCAATTCCTCAATTAATTCGTCTCGTTCTAGTTTACGAATTAGGTTGCGTGCATCCTGATGTCTTGGAATATAAGCAGGGTCGCCTGACAGCAAGTATCCGACAATTTGATTGATCGGGTTGTATCCTTTTTCTTGGAGTGCGTCATAAACTGTAATGAGCACTTCGTTCACATTGGTTTCAGCTGAATCATCAGAGAAGTTAAACTTCATTGTCTTATCAAATGAACTCACTGCTTCTTGCACCTCTCTTCCAACATTCTACTAGCAAGCTTTTTCTAACCGCTCATCTAATACCATTATTCTACACTACATCGCCTGATTATAAAACGGATTTGACAGATTCTTCGACAATTGCCAGTGCTTCTTCAAGCTTTTCTGGTTGTTTTCCGCCTGCTTGTGCCATGTCTGGACGTCCGCCTCCGCCTCCGCCGCAGATTTCAGCTGCCTGCTTCACAAGCTTCCCTGCATGTAGACCTTTTTCGATCACGTCTTTTGTCACTCCTGCTGAAATGTTTACTTTTCCGTTTTGAACAGCACCAAGCACGATAACAGCTGATCCTAATTTAGCTTTCAAGTCGTCAACCATTGTTCTTAAATGGTTCATGTCTTTGGCGTTTACTTTTTGTGTTAAGACGTTCACTCCGCCAACTTCTATCACTTTTTCTAAAATAGACCCTGCTTCTGCCTGGCTTAATTTCGCAAGTAGAGATTCGTTTTCTCTTTGAACCTCTTTTAAATCTGCCTGTAATGAAGCAATACGTTTTGGTACGTCCTTCGTATTAGACTTCAGCTCACTTGCTGCCTGCTCTAAAATCGCCAGCTGGTCATTTAATTCTTTGTAGGCACCTTGACCAGTTACTGCCTCAATCCGGCGTGTTCCAGCACCAATACCCGATTCAGACGCAATTTTAAACAAACCGATTTCCGCAGTGTTTTGCACGTGACAGCCGCCGCATAGCTCGATGCTGTAATCACCCACTTGGACAACGCGGACAATATCGCCATACTTCTCGCCAAAGAGCGCCATTGCACCCATGTCTTTTGCTTCAGCAATTGGCTTCAGGTCAATCGCAACAGAGATGCCTTCCCAGATCTTTTCGTTCACGATTTTTTCAATTTGAGACAATTCTTCTTTCGTTACTTGTCCAAAATGAGAGAAATCAAAGCGAAGTCTGTTTTCGTTCACAAGTGACCCTGCTTGATTCACGTGGTTGCCCAATACATCTTTTAGCGCCTGATGCAACAGATGCGTTGCTGTATGGTTTTTCACAATGCCTTTTCGTAGAGCTGATTCCACTTCTGCTGTGACTTCAAGCCCTTTTTTGGCCGTACCGCTTACGACGACTCCTTCATGGACATGCTGACCGTTTGGCGCTTTTTTCACATCTTTGATATCAATGATGACTTCTGCGCTTTTTAATGTCCCTTTATCAGCCACTTGTCCGCCGCTTTCCGCATAGAAAGGTGTTTCATCTAACAAGATTTGCACTGTATTGCCTTCATGTGCTTCCGAGACAATTTCACCATTTTGAAGCAATTCAATAATACGGGCATCTGCTGCTAGATTTTTGTAGCCAACGAAGGTGCTTTCTACTTTAATATCCCCTAGAGCGCCGCCTTGAACCTGCATACTGCCGACATCTTGTCTTGCATTTCTTGCACGTTCACGCTGCTTCTCCATCTCTGCCTGGAAGCCTTCTCGATCAACTGTCATGTTCTCGTCTTCTGCGTATTCTTCTGTCAGCTCGACAGGGAATCCATACGTGTCATACAGTTTAAATACATCTTCACCTGAAATTTGTGAGCTGCCTTTGTCTCTTTCTTTTTTGATCACTTCTGACAAAATGGCTAACCCTTCGTTCAGTGTTTCATGGAAACGTTCTTCTTCATTTTTGATGACTTTCGCAATAAATTCTTCTTTTTCTTGAACATCTGGATAGAAATCCTTCATGATCTCAGCCACAACTGGCACTAAATCATACATAAATGGACGGTGGATATGGATCGTTTTTGCATAACGCACAGCACGGCGCAGCAAACGTCTTAATACATATCCGCGGCCTTCATTGGAAGGAAGCGCTCCGTCACTTACAGCAAAGGCAACGGTCCGGATGTGGTCAGCAATGACTTTAAAGGCTGTATCCTTTTCCTTCGACAAACCGTAGCTTTCTCCAGAAATGGTTTCGACTGCACGAATAATTGGCATGAATAGATCTGTATCAAAGTTCGTCGGCACATTTTGAATGACTGATACCATTCGTTCAAGACCCATTCCTGTATCAATGTTTTTCTTAGGAAGTGGTGTGTATGTACCATCTGGATTATGGTTAAATTCAGAGAACACAAGGTTCCACACTTCTAAATAACGCTCATTTTCCCCGCCTGGATATAATTCTGGATCGTTCATGTCGTCACCGTAAGATTCGCCGCGGTCATAAAAAATTTCCGTATTCGGTCCACTTGGGCCCTCACCAATATCCCAGAAGTTTCCTTCAAGACGAATGATACGTTCTTCAGGCACACCAATTTTATCTCTCCAAAGAATATACGCTTCTTCGTCCTCTGGGTGGACTGTCACAGATAACAAATTCGGATCAAAGCCAATCCACTCGTCACTTGTGAGGAATTCCCACGCCCATTCGACGGCCTCGTCTTTAAAATAGTCACCAATAGAGAAGTTGCCAAGCATTTCAAAGAACGTGTGATGGCGTGCTGTTTTCCCTACATTTTCAATATCATTTGTACGAATTGATTTTTGTGCGTTACAAATACGCGGATTGTCAGGTACAACGCGGCCATCAAAGTATTTCTTTAATGTTGCCACACCGCTGTTGATCCACAAAAGTGTCGGATCGTCATGCGGTACGAGTGATGCACTCGGTTCGACAGCATGTCCTTTTTCTTTAAAAAAGTCTAAAAACATTTGACGTACTTGAGCTGAAGTTAAAGTTTTCATTCAAATATCCTCCCTTATCATTCATCAATTTCCACACAAACACAAAAACATCCCGCCCTATGCAAGCACAAAACGACTTACACAGGGACGAGATGTTCTCGCGGTACCACCCTGATTATAGACCTATTCGTCTATCACCTTCACATCCGATAACGCCGGAAGAGAGCGGCAGTGTTTATCTGCACTCGGGACTAGCTTCCGTTAAAGGTCTGATAAGGCTTTTCTCAGCAAATAAAGCCTCTCTCTGCAACAGCTTTTTAACGTACTCGGGTCCGTCATTGAATTCAATATGTATGAATCGAAATTATTATAGACAACTCGGCTCGTCTTGTCAATGAACGCTTCGTCTCATCAGGATATATTGCACAATCATCACCCTGATAATCGCAGCTGCTGGTACAGCTAAAATCATCCCAATTAAGCCAAACAGCTCTCCCCCTGCGAGCAAGACAAGCATAATGACGACTGGATGCATATGAAGACTTCTCCCTACAATAATCGGGCTGAGGACATTGCTCTCTAAAAATTGCAGCACGGCTACTGTAATCAGCACAATGATGACCGATTTGACCGAGATCGTAAACGCAATAAAGATAGCAGGAATCGCACCAATAATCGGTCCAAAATACGGAATCACGTTCGTTGCTCCTATCAGCATGCCAAGGACGAGCGGATACGGGATATGAAACAGCCAGAGCACAATGGCTGCTGCACCCCCGATTAAAGAACAGACAAGCAGCTGGCCTCTAATATAGTCACCAAGCGATTCATCCACTGCTTTTACAAAAGCATGCCCCCTCTTCCTAAATGATGGCGGCGTCAAATACCATGCAGCCCGCTTCATCGTATTCATGTCTTTCACCATATAAAAAACAAGAAAAGGTATGAGTGCAGCGACTAATGCGTAATCAAGTAAAACTTTACAGCTTAAAATCATCCGCTCTGCGCCGCTCGCTGCATATGTCTCCGATTGAACAATGAAGCGATCCAAGCGGTCGTGAAGCCCATCAGGCCAATGGCTTGTATGACGATGAATATGTGATAAAGCGCCATTGTATGTTTCAGCAAGCACAGGAATTTGTTCTGACAGCTCATTTAACTGTGCGATCATCACAGGTGCCCCTTTATACACCGCAAAACCAATCCCGCCAAAAAACAGTACATAAATGAATAAAAGACTGACAGTTCTCGGTAACCCACGCGCGTGCAGTCTTTCCACAATAGGATAAAGCAAATAAGAAATAAAAATGGCAATGATAAGCGGAATCAGAACCGCCTTCAGCAATAAAAAAATAGGCATCCATAACTCGTCGAGCTGCAATAAAATGAGCAAGGATGCAAGGACAAGCAGGATCCCTGCAGCATATATCAGAAATTGGATCGGACGTTTCTTCACCTTTTTCACCTCTTTTCTTATTGTTTAACCATCTTCTGCAATTATCCACGTAAATAAAATTTGTCCTAACTTTGTTAAAAATGAATACACATGAAACATACAGCTCCATCCAAAGTCACTGTTTGCTGTAAAATCTCGTCAGAAAATATTCCATTATTTACTTCTTTTTACACAAGGTGTGTTAGAATCCACTTTAGCTTTAGCCAATGAAACACAAGAGGAGGTTCTTCATGATCACATTCGAAGAAGTCAACAAGCATTATGGCCAGTTCCATGTACTTAAGGACATTAACCTACATATTCAAAAAGGTGAGGTTGTTGTGATCATCGGTCCTTCAGGATCTGGTAAAAGCACGATGCTCAGGTGCATTAATCGTCTTGAAAGCATTGATGAGGGAAAAGTCCTCGTCAATCAAGTGTCTGTTCAGCATCCGAAGACCAACATCAATCTTGTCAGACAAAATATCGGCATGGTGTTTCAGCATTTTCACCTCTATCCGCATAAGACGGTGCTTGAAAACATTATGCTTGCGCCGATGAAGGTCAAAAAAGTAAGCAAGGAAGAAGCGAAGGAAACAGCTGAATTTTATTTACATAAAGTCGGCATTCCTGATAAGGCTGACGCCTATCCTTCAAGACTTTCGGGCGGACAGCAACAGCGCGTTGCCATTGCACGAGGGCTTGCGATGAAGCCAGAGGTGATGCTTTTCGACGAACCGACATCCGCACTTGACCCAGAGATGATCGGCGAGGTATTAGATGTGATGAAGCAGTTGGCCCGCGAAGGGATGACCATGGTTGTCGTCACACATGAGATGGGCTTTGCCCGAGAAGTGGCTGACCGTATTGTTTTTATTGATGAAGGCAGAATTCTTGAAGAATCAACACCGGCTGCCTTTTATGAAAAACCGCAAGAGAAACGTGCCCAATTATTTTTAAGCCGGATTTTAAATCACTAAGGGGGAATGGTTTGATGAAAAAAATGAAACGCTTTGGCCTACTGCTCTTTATGACTTGCTGTATTGCCGCTTTAGCTGCTTGTGGTTCTGCTGAAAAAGGTTCAACTGATGCGAAACAAGGAAGCTCATTAGAAGCCATTAAAAAAGACAAAAAGATGATTTTCGGAGTAAAAAATGACACACGTCTATTCGGTTTAAAAAATCCTAGCAGCGGCGATATTGAAGGGTTTGATATTGATATTGCAAAAGCCATCACAAAAGAAATACTCGGCGATAAAGGAAAAGCAGAATTCAAAGAAGTCACATCTAAAACGAGAATTCCTTTGCTTCAAAAGGGGGATATCCATGCGATTGTTGCGACCATGACGATTACAGAAGAGCGTAAAAAAGAAGTCAATTTCTCAGATGTTTATTTTGAAGCAGGACAATCACTGCTTGTGAAAAAAGGAAGCGATATTCAATCCATTGATGATCTTAAAAAAGGGACGAAGGTGCTTGCCGTGAAAGGATCTACTTCTTCTCAAAATATTCGCGAGAAAGCACCTGAAGCATCCGTATTAGAATTCGAGAACTATCAGGAAGCTTTTACAGCCTTAAAATCAAACCAAGGGCAAGTGCTGACAACAGATAATGCGATCTTATTTGGTATGGCAGACGAGGATTCAAATTACGAAGTGGTCGGCGGCACCTTTACGGATGAGCCTTATGGCATTGCCGTGAAAAAAGGCGATCAAGAATTAACGGATGCGATCAATAAAGCATTAAAAACATTAAAAGACAATGGAGAGTATGACAAGATACATCAAAAATGGATCAAAGAATAACGGTTTGACTCGTACAAATCAATGCCCTCAGGTGAGCCGCTCATTGGCTCCCCTGTTGATCAGGAAGGAAGTGAACTGATTGCTGCGGTTTTCCATTCTCACTGAAAACTTCAATCTTTATTTAGAAGGATTTAAATATACCATTGGTGCAAGTGTCATTGCTTTGATTGGAAGCTTTTTAATCGGTACACTCATTGCCATTATGAGAATTGCGCCGCTCAGGCCGCTCAACTGGTTAGGAACGGCTTACGTGGAATTTATTCGGAATATTCCGTTATTATTGATCACATTTGTTTTCTTCTTTGGCTTACCAGTGCTAGGCATAGTCGCAGATGGTTTTACCGCCGGAACGATCGCCCTTGCCATTTATACGTCTGCCTTTATTGCCGAAGCCATTCGTGCAGGGATACAAGCTGTACCGCTTGGCCAAATGGAAGCAGCCCGCGCTTCAGGTCTGTCATATGGCGGGACAATGCGGTATATCATTTTGCCGCAGGCGATTAAAATTGTCATCCCCCCTCTTGGAAATCAATTTATTAACCTTGTCAAAAACTCCTCTATTTTAGGAGTCATTGCCGGATTTGATCTCATGTATCAAGGGGATCTCATTGCGTCTAGGACATTTGTGACGTTTGATGTCTACATCTTTGTTGCCATGTTCTATCTGCTGTTAACCATTCCGCTCAGTCTAGGTGTTGGTTATTTAGAAAGAAGATTAGCAAGAAGCCACTAGAAAGGAGGAAACATCATGGATTTTATAGGTGCCTACCAGCCTGATCATCTCGCCTTTTTACTTGAAGGATTTGCTGTCACCTTAAAAGTGGCTTTTATCTCCATCATTTTGAGCTTTATCATTGGATTAGTCGTTGGCACATTGCGGTTCGCTCAAATTCCGGTTTTATCAAAAGTGCTTGCGGTTGCTGTAGAAACCATTCGGAACCTGCCGCTTTTGCTGATCATTTTTTTCACGTATTTTGCATTGCCTGAAATCGGAATCAAGCTGAGCATTACAGCTTCAGCCATTGCAGCTTTAACTGTGTTTGAATCAGCGATGCTGTCAGAAATCATTCGAAGCGGTCTTAAATCCATCGATAAGGGTCAGGTTGAAGCAGCCAGGTCTTCTGGTTTAACCTATATTCAAACCTTGAAAACGATTATTATGCCGCAGGCCCTGCGCCGAATGGTGCCGCCAATTGTGAGTCAATTCATATCTCTTTTAAAAGATACATCGCTTGCCGTGGTCATTGCGCTCCCAGAATTATTACATCACGCACAAATATTAAACGGTCAAAGCCAATCTTATTTACTTCCTATTTTCCTTTTGGCCGCCATGATGTATTTTGTCGTCAATTTCAGCTTATCTTTGCTTGCACGCCGATTAGAATACCGGCAGACATAAAAAAGACATCCGCTTGACGGATGTCTCAGGTTGTTGACAAAGGGCTAAAATGATCTTGATTTTAGCCCTTTGTCTTCTTTTCAGCGTGATAGAAAGCCTTTGCAGTCTAGGAAGGACGAGCACCGGAACGGAGCGAATTTGACATTCGTGAGTACCGGCGCGCAGACCTGACAACGAATGCGAGGGTTTGTCTACACGCTGGACATCCGCTTGACGGATGTCCCTTTTGTTTACATCATTCTCATAACACGTTTTCTTAGCTTTTTCATATCCCGCTTTGATGGCATATCATATCGACTTGCAAAGTGATATGCTAGTGCGCCTGCACCAAGCGTTAATAGTGAAGAAGTCATTTTGCCCATTCGTAATTCCCCCTTAACACTTATAGTTGAATTGAACGTTCATCGTCACTAAACAGATCATCTAAACTGCTTAGTGTCCCGTCTTCCTCCACTTGGTGTGTAGATATTTTGCCTTTTGACAGTGTCAATTCAATAAAACAGCCCCAGCAATAATATTGATTGACCCCAATTTTTCCGATGTCTTTACATTTGCAATTTGGGCAAATGAGCATATTCAGCACCTCTTTACGTTCGGTTTAGAACAAGTGCTTCCTTTTGAACGTTCATCAGGGTTCCGGCAGCCTGCAGCTGCTTTCGAATCCCTGATAGCTCTGTAAAGAAGCCGTCCGAGAGTTCATATGCTACGATTGTGCCCGAATTTATGCAAAAGTATACATCTTCCAAAATGCCTAAATTTTCACCCTCAGGCGACTGCATCATTTTCTTTTTCAATTTCGAAAATAAGAAGGACGGAACAGAGAAATCCATGCCGACTCCTTCCTGACAGCTCACAAATAAACCTTTGTCTGTCAGCTGATCTCCAGCAGAGAAAGGAATGAGTGCACAGTCTTTCTTTTTTCCCTCTAACACATATCCTCCGCAGCTGCCTCCGGCTAATAAGCAAATATCTTTTATGGAACCAAGTGAATGAGACTGCTCACCTGTATAGATTAACATTCCTTCAAGCTCTCGACATGTTCTCAAAATGTGCTCAACCACCTTTTGCGGAACAGTCTTATCGTGTGCGTTTGCTTCAAGACTCATACGAAGAAATGGCTTCCATGAACGAAAAGCAAAGAATTTGTTTCACGCTAAAAGGCTTCCATATGGAAGCCTTCTACTCATGCATAAAATCAAACGGAGTGATTCCCTCCATCCCAATATTTGCGTCATGCACACTAAACGGAAGCTCTTTTTGAAGTGCTTCGAGTTCTGCATCCATGATTTCTTCAGTTTGCACCAGCCGCATCGTTAAGGACGTTTGTCTAAGGGAATCCTCATTGTTTTTCACGCCCCACTCCAGTGCTGATTCTTCGCCGCACAAAATTAAAAACTTTTTGCTTCGTGTAATGGCTGTGTACAGCAGATTTCGCCGAAGCATTCGATAATAGCTTCTCACGACTGGCAGCACAACAATTGGAAATTCACTGCCTTGTGATTTGTGAATAGAGCAACAATAGGCATGTGTAAATTGATGAAAATCCTTTTTTGTAAAGGTAATTTCATTTCCATCAAAGGAGATCACGGCCATGTCTTCTTTTTCTGTATTTTCTTTCGCATAAAAAATCGAAACAATTTCACCGATATCCCCGTTAAAAATGTTGTTCTCTGGCTGATTCACAAGCTGAAGCACCTTATCACCTGTCCGGTACACCACATCACCAAACGGTATTTCTCTGCCCTTTGGTTTTTTAGGATTTAAAATGTGTTGCAGCATTTTGTTGAGCTCATTGATGCCTGCTTTTCCTTTATACATGGGTGCGAGCACTTGAATGTCCTTTGCAGAAAAACCTTTTTGGGCAGCGTTGCTGACGACTTTCTCAATGACCTCTTTCATTTGATCAGCTGAACACTTAATGAAGGACCGATCCTTTGAACGTGCGGTAATATCTTTTGGCAGCACGCCATTTTTCATATCATGTGCTAGTTCAACAATAGTTGAACCGTCTGCCTGCCGGTAAATATCTGTCAGGGTAACAGCTGGCACGGCTTTTGAGGCAAGCAAATCCCTTAAAACCTGGCCTGGTCCGACAGATGGAAGTTGATGTTCATCCCCTACCATAATCACTTGGATATGATCAGGAATCGCTTTAAACAAATGATTTGCCAGCCAAATATCCAGCATACTTGATTCATCAATGATGACAAGCTTTCCTTCAATCGGCTGTTCCTCATCATGCGAGAAGCCCTCTGATCCGTTCCAGCCTAATAGCCGGTGAATGGTGACAGCTGGAAGCCCTGTTGATTCTGTCATGCGTTTAGCCGCCCGTCCAGTTGGTGCTGCAAGCACAAATGGAAAGGATTCATCTTTTTTATAATCACTCGGATCAAGAGATACACCGTGAAGATCGCTGTAAAGCTCAACAATCCCTTTAATGACCGTCGTTTTCCCTGTACCAGGTCCGCCTGTTAAAAGCAGCATCGGGGACATGAGTGCCTTTTGAATCGCTTCCTTTTGAGTCGGCGCATATTGAACGCCTAACCGTTCCTCCAGCTCACCAAGTGCAAGCAGGAATTCTGATTCAGGGAATTGATCTGCATATTCTGTTTGGGAGACAATTTTTTGAATGCGTTTGGCGACACTTTGCTCCGCATAAAATAAGGACGGATGATAGCAGCGTTCATCTTCAATGATCATCTCTTTCCCTTCGCCAAGTGCAATGATCTGATTGGCAACATCCATTTCAGTCACTTTGTAATCATTGCCTGTTTGATTGAGCAGCTTGCGGGTTTCGACGATCAAATCTTTTGTTTGTATGTACGTATGACCGTCCTGAAGACTGGCTGTCTCAACTGTATATAGCAAGGCTGCGCGAATCCGCTCTGGGTCATTTCCTGAAATGCCTGTTCTAGCGCCAAGCTCATCCGCCTTAATAAATCCAATCCCCTCGACATCCTTGACGAGCTGATAGGGATTTTCCTCGATCTTCTGCAGCGTTTCACTCTCGTACACTTGGTAAATCTTCATGCTAAGTTGCGGACCAAAGCCATATTGATTGAGGCTAATCATGATTTGTTCCAGCCCTTGATGCTCCTGAAGCGCTGCAGCCAGCTTATCTGCCTTCTTTTTTGATAAACGGGGAACGTCATACAAAACAGCTGGGTCACGCATAATTTTATGAAGCGTCTGATTGCCAAGCTGCCCCACGATTTCTTCTGCCGTCTTTTTCCCTATCCCCTCAAATAAGTCACTTGAAAGATAATGGATGATTCCCTGCTTTGTTGTTGGTACTTCCTTTTGAAAATGAGTGGCTTGAAACTGTTCACCAAATTTCGGATGGCTTGTGACTTTGCCATAAAAGGTGTAGGTTTCCTCCTCATGAAGTGCTGGGAAGTAGCCTGTGACAGATGCTGTTTTTTCCTCTAAGTTTTCCGATGTTTCAATGACTTTCACCTTTAACACAGAGTATAAGTTACTTTCATTATGGAAAATAACGGCTTGAATGGTCCCTTTTAAAAATGGCTCTTCATCAAGTTTCATTTGATCTGGATGTTCCTGCACAGGTCTTCCCTACTTCCATCTATTCTGCGTCTTGAATCAGCTTTTGCGCATGTAGTGCCAGCATATGATCAGGCTGCACGTCGATAGCTTTTCCTAGCATCTCAAGTGCTTCGTCTTTTTTCTCTAAATACGCATATGCAACCCCTAAATTATAAAAGGCATCTGCATGCTGCGGATCACGCGTGACCACTTCAGTAAAGGTTGTCACCGCTTCTTCCAGCATGTGTTCATTGGCTAAGCACATGCCAAATTGGAATCTTGCTTCATTATCTTCTTCGTTTAGCTCAATGGCACGCTGAAGATATGGCATCGCAAGCTTTGGCTGCTCTAATTTGATGAGCGTCTGCCCCAGCATATAAAACAAATCACTATTTTCCATGCCCGCTTTTATTGCTTGTTCAAAATAGTCTTTCGCTTTCATAAAGTCTTCTTTTAATGTATACACATTTCCTGCTCCATAATAGGCTGCAGCTGCGGCATGATCAAGTTCAATTGCTTTTTGAAAGAAGTTTAACGCACGTTCAAATTCATTGATACTTGAAAGTAAGTTCGCAAAGTTAATATAAGGAACCGGGTCCTTCGGGCTTTCTTCGATCGCTTTTGTAAAAGCTTCTGCTGCTTTTTCGATGTTCCCTTGATTTAAGGCTTCTATGCCGATTTCGTTATGATTCATTTGCCCTCTCATCCTTTCATTAAAAAACCTCAACAGCGACGTTGAGGTTTTAAAAACATTTACACATAAGACAGTTTTTGACCGTCCTTAAAGACATCGTCAATTGTACCGCCGCCAAGACATTCATCGCCATCATAAAAAACAACCGCTTGTCCTGGGGTAACAGCACGAACAGGTTCATCAAAGATGACCATCGCTTCTTGCTCACCTGTCATTCTGATCTTCACACGGTGATCTTCTTGACGGTATCTAAATTTTGCTGTGCATGTTAATTCACCATTTTCACCAACAATATGGGGACGAGTCCAGCTGATATTGACGGCTGAAATGCTTTCAGAGTATAAAAGCGGATTATGGAAACCTTGTTCAACAAACAAGATATTTTGCTCCAAGTCTTTCCCAACGACAAACCAAGGATCACCGCTGCCGCCAATGCCAAGTCCTTGGCGCTGACCAATCGTGTAATACATCAGTCCATCGTGCTCCCCTTTTACTTCTCCGTCCATTGTCTGCATCATACCAGGCTGTGCAGGCAAATATTGACTAAGGAACGTTTTAAAGTTTCTTTCTCCAATAAAGCAAATACCTGTTGAATCTTTTTTCGTTGCTGTTGCGAGCTCTGCTTCTTTTGCCAATTCACGAACCCTTTTTTTCTCTAAGTCACCGATTGGGAACATGACTTTATCAAGTTGTTCCTGAGTCAGCTGATTTAAGAAATACGTTTGGTCTTTGTTTGCATCAAGACCTCGCAGCATTTTGACTTCATCGCCAGTTCGATCAACACGAGCATAGTGGCCTGTTGCCAAATAATCCGCACCGAGTGACAATGCATGCTCTAGGAACGCCTTGAACTTAATTTCTTTGTTACACATGACATCTGGGTTTGGCGTTCTGCCCGCTTTATATTCATCAAGGAAATATTGAAACACTTTGTCCCAATATTGCTTCTCGAAATTCACTGCATAATAAGGGATTCCAATTTGGTTACATACGCGGATGACATCCTCATAGTCCTCCGTTGCTGTGCAAACACCATTTTCATCAGTGTCATCCCAGTTTTTCATAAATATGCCGATGACATCATAGCCTTGCTCCTTTAGCATAAGAGCGGCAACTGATGAATCGACTCCTCCGGACATACCGACCACAACTCTTGTATCTTCTGGTCTTTTTGTCATCTTCATCAACTCCAATTTCAATGAAACAACATGCGCGTTTCGTTCTTCAGGTGCTTAGCTGTTTCATTTTTCACACACGAACAAAAGGAAGCATTATTTGGCTAGGCGTTTGACAACAGCCGCTATCTTGCTTGCCGCCTGCTTCACATGATCCTCTTCGTTCCCAAGACCGAAGCTCATTCTAACTGAGGACGTCAGCTCTTTTG
This sequence comes from Bacillus safensis, assembly GCA_030159235.1. GTDB lineage: Bacteria > Bacillota > Bacilli > Bacillales > Bacillaceae > Bacillus > Bacillus safensis_B. The sequence continues at coordinate 262,103 of BSBG01000002.1, forward strand.
CTTCTTCGCCAAACATGGCACTTAACACGTGCGAAGGAAGGACAGATCCAGCCGTACATGCCGATCCGCTTGAAACAGCAATTCCTTCCATATCTAAATTCACAAGCAGCGATTCAATGGAGACGCCCGGGAAATGAACATTTAAAATGTGCGGCAATGTTTCTTTCGGATGTCCATTGATAGAGAAATTGAGTGATTCCTCTTCGAATACTTGCAGCATGGTTTCTTTGAGCTTACCATAATGCATCGCTTTTTCTCTTCTATTTTGCTTTGTTAATTGAACAGCTTCTGCAAGCCCCACAATCCCTGCCACATTTTCAGTGCCAGCACGACGCTTTCTTTCTTGTTCCCCTCCGAATATTTGCGGAGAGAGTTTCACGCCTTCGTTTACATATAAAAAGCCTGTTCCCATCGGACCATTCAGCTTATGACCAGAAGCAGATAAAAGATCAAGATGAAGGTCTGCTACATCAATGGGCATTGTGCCAAACGCCTGCACTGCGTCTGTATGAAAATGCGCAGTATGTCCCTTTAAAAGTTCGCCAATGGCTTTGATTGGCTGAATCACACCTGTTTCATTATTCCCGTACATGATGGTCACAAGAATCGTATCATTTCTTAGTGCTTGTTTTAATTGATCAAGATGAATCAATCCCGCTTCATCTACATCTAAATATGTCACTTCAAATCCTAGCTTCTCTAGGCGCTCACATGTATGCAGCACCGCATGATGCTCTGTTTTGACTGTGATGATATGTTTACCTTCATGCTGTCTTGCCATGGCAACACCTGTGATCGCCAGGTTGTCCGCCTCGGTTCCTCCACTTGTGAGGATGATCTCCTGCGGTTTACAGTGTAATTCTCCTGCAATGACTTCTCTTGCTTCATCGAGCCACTTTCTTGCCTCTCGCCCATATGAATGAATACTAGAGGGATTGCCAAATATCTCTGTAAAGTAAGGCATCATCTTGTCCACAATACGCTGATCCATCGGCGTTGTGGCCGCATGATCTAAATAGATTCGTTCCATTTCCGGTACACCTCTGATCTAAATATAGAACATATACGAGTCTTGATCCCCGTCATCTGTATAGCTTGCCAAGTCTTCAAGAGTTGTATTGTCTAGTACGTCTTTTACTGCATCACGAATACGAATCCAAAGTTCACGCTTTGCTGGTTCTTCGTTTTCGATGACTTCGACAGGACTAATCGGTCCTTCTAATACACGAATAATATCACCGGCTGTAATCTCGTTTGGTTCATGTGCAAGAACATAGCCGCCATACGCCCCGCGAATACTTTTTACAAGACGGGCATTGCGGAGTGGTGATACAAGCTGCTCTAAATAATGCTCAGACAAATCGTTGTTTTGAGCGATTGATTTTAATGATGTAGGGCCTTCGCCATGTTTTTTGGCTAATTCGATCATGATCGTCAGACCGTATCTGCCTTTAGTTGAAATTTTCAAGTTAAACACCTCTGCGTTTTCTATTCTATGCCATCAATTATTTTTCTGATTTCATATACGCTGATATATAGACCAAAAGCAATTATATCATACTTTCAGCCAACTTTCATTTACGGGTTCCGAGCATATCAGGAGGACGCATCTCTTTTCTATTTGAAGAAATTTCGGTACTCTATACAAACAAGACATTGCTTTAGGAGAGATAAATATGAAACCTTTAGCGTACCGGATGCGCCCAAGTCATATTGAAGACATTATTGGGCAGGAGCATCTTGTTGGAGAAGGTCAAATTATAAGACGAATGGTCGAGGCGAAACATTTATCCTCGATGATTTTATACGGACCGCCGGGCATCGGTAAGACATCAATTGCGACGGCAATCGCTGGCAGTACAAGCATTGCTTTTCGTACGTTGAATGCAGTCATTCATAATAAAAAGGATATGGAAGCAGTCGCCGCTGAAGCGAAAATGAGCGGTCAGGTGATCCTTATTTTAGACGAAGTCCATCGGCTTGATAAAGGAAAGCAGGATTTTCTTCTACCTTATTTAGAAAATGGCATGATCATTTTAATTGGCGCTACGACGGCTAATCCCTATCATGCGATCAATCCCGCCATCCGAAGCCGGACACAAATATTTGAACTAAAACCGCTTGAAACAGAGCAAATCAAAGCTGCTTTATCTAGGGCATTACAGGATGAGCATCGCGGGCTTGGCGGCTATGAGGTGACTGTGGATGATGAAGCGATGCACCATTTTGCCAATGGATGCGGAGGCGACGTCCGTTCCGCTTTAAATGCGCTAGAACTCGCCGTCTTATCGACAAAAGCTGATGAAACTGGACATATCAAAATCACTCTTGCCGCAGCAGAAGAATGTTTACAAAAAAAGAGCTTCTCACATGATAAAAATGGTGATGCACATTATGATGTCCTCTCGGCTTTTCAAAAATCCATTAGAGGATCTGATACAGATGCGGCGCTGCATTATCTTGCCAGACTGATCGAAGCAGGAGACCTTGAAAGCATTTCAAGAAGATTACTCGTGATGGCATACGAGGATATTGGCTTAGCGAGTCCGCAGGCAGGCCCCCGCGTATTAAGTGCTGTACAAACAGCAGAAAGAGTCGGTTTCCCAGAAGCACGAATTCCGCTCGCTAACGCAGTGATTGAGCTGTGCCTTTCTCCTAAATCCAATTCGGCATATAAGGCGATTGATGCGGCGATTGGTGACATTCGTACAGGAAAAATCGGTGAAGTTCCAGCTCATTTAAAGGATGCTCATTACAAAGGCGCAACAGCACTCGGTAGAGGCATTGATTACTTATACCCGCACGATTATGAAAATGGCTGGGTCAAGCAGCAGTATTTACCTGATCCGCTGAAAAACAAGCAATACTATGTACCAAAGCAAACAGGAAAATTTGAAGGTGCATTGAAACAGGTCTATGAGAATTTGAAACGCCAAAAGTAAAAAAAGCCCCCTGCATGTTAGCAGGCGGGCTGTTTATTTATCCTTCACACGTGTAATCGGAATATCTTTTAAAAGCTTCATAATGACATGACCACCCATGATCAGTCCGGCAACAGACGGAACGAATGCATTAGATGATGGCGGCATCTGCGCTTTGCGAATCTTCGCTTCATCATTTCCAACTTCTTTTCTGACATCTTCACGAATCACGATTGGGCTTTCGTCAGAGAAAATGACTTCAATTCCTTTACGAATGCCTTCCTTTCGCAGACGTGTTCTCACGACTTTTGCAATAGGATCGGTATGTGTTTTTGAAATATCATCAATTTTGAAGCGTGTCGGATCTGTTTTGTTGGCAGCACCCATACTTGAAATGATGTTCACACCTCGTTTCAGACACTCTTTCATTAAATGAATTTTATAGTGAATCGTATCTGACGCATCAATGACATAATCAAGCGGATACTCAAAAAATTGCTCGTATGTTTCCTCTGTATAAAACATCTTGAGCGCAACAACTTCACATTCTGGATTAATATCAGCGATTCTCGCTTGCATTAAGTCAACCTTTGGCTGGCCAACTGTTGATAGCAATGCTGGCAGCTGACGGTTCACATTTGTAATATCAATATCATCTTTATCAACAAGTACAATACGGCCAACGCCTGAACGCGCAAGTGCCTCTACTGCAAATGAACCAACGCCGCCCACACCAAGCACTGCAACTGTACTGTTTTTTAATATATTTAAGCCTTCCTTGCCAATGGCAAGCTCGTTTCTTGAAAACTGATGTAACAAGTGCCTCACTCCACCTTTATTTAAAATGAATCGAAAGAATCATATCATATTCAGACTTCTCCGTCATCCTTCTCTAAAAGAAAAAAACACAAAAAAGTCCCGATGACGCCGCCAGCTTTTCCTTCGTTTTGAACCCCGCACCAAGCAGGTGGGTGCTTTCTTCCTGACTTTATAAGTCCTCTAAAGAGGCATTTATGCAGAAAGGAAAGGCAAGCTCCCGTATTAAAAAATGTTCGGTCAAAACTAGGTAACCACCGTACGTATCAGGACTTTATTTATTGATTGTTGAAAGCATATCATAGGCATGTCCCTTTTTCAAGCGGTTACATGCCTATAAACATGCGCCTATTTTACTGTTTTACTTTTGTTTTAATGGCTAAACTCAGCTCATCAAGCTGCGCCTCGCTCACATGGCCAGGAGCATCTGTAAGAACGCAGCTCGCACTTGCTGTTTTCGGGAACGCAATCGTATCTCTAAGATTAGAGCGGCCTGCAAGCAGCATCACTAAACGGTCAAGCCCAAGTGCGATTCCGCCATGCGGAGGAACCCCATGCTCAAACGCATCCAGAAGGAAGCCGAATTGTTCGTAGGCCTCTTCTTTTGAAAAACCGAGTAAGCCTAACATTTTTTCTTGAATGTCCTTTTCGAAAATACGAATAGACCCTCCGCCAAGCTCGTAGCCATTCAGTACAAGATCATATGCCTGTGCCTTCATGTCTTCTGGGCTTGTTTCAATTAATTCTAGATCATCACGAACTGGCATTGTGAATGGATGATGGGCAGCATAGAAGCGGCCTTCTTCTTCATCCTTTTCAAGCAGCGGCCAATCGACAACCCATAAGAAATTGAAGACAGATTCATCGATCAGTTCAAGCTCTTTACCGAGTTTTAGGCGAAGTGCACCAAGCGCATCATGGACAACAGACGTCTTATCTGCAACAAAGAGTAAAAGGTCGCCTTCTTCCACTTGAAGTTGCTCTTTTAATTCTGCTTGCTTTGCTTCATCAAAGAATTTAGCGATTGGTCCTTTTAATTCTGTTCCTTCAGCTTTTAGCCAAGCAAGACCTTTTGCACCGTAGTTCGCTGCAAATGCACCTAGTGCATCAATGTCTTTTCTTGAGTAGTTCGCTGCAGCACCTTTTACAATGATGGCTTTGACAGCTCCACCATTTTTCACAGCTCCACTAAACACTTTGAAATCAGAGTCTTTTACCGTGTCTGAAATGTTGACAAGCTTCATCTCAAAGCGTGTATCCGGTTTATCAGATCCATAAGAATTCATCGCTTCATCATACGTCATACGTGGTAATGGCAACGTTAGGTCTACGCCTTTGACCTCTTTCATCACCTTCGCCATCATCTGTTCAGCAAGCGTCATGATATCCTCTTGGCTCATAAAGGACATTTCAATATCGACTTGTGTGAATTCCGGCTGACGATCAGCACGCAAGTCTTCATCTCTAAAGCAGCGGGCAATTTGATAGTAACGATCCATCCCTGACACCATCAGCAATTGTTTAAATAATTGCGGAGACTGAGGCAAGGCATAGAATTCTCCTTCATGTACACGGCTTGGAACAAGATAGTCACGCGCACCTTCTGGCGTACTTTTCGTTAAAATCGGTGTTTCAATGTCTAGAAAGCCGTTGTCATCTAAGAAATGGCGGAATGCTTTTGTGACTTCATGTCTCATTTTCATTGTTTCAAACATGGCAGGACGGCGAAGATCTAGGTAACGATATTTTAAGCGTACATCTTCTGATACCTCGTCTGCTTGATCTGAAATCACAAATGGAGGAGTCTTCGCTTCATTTAAAACGGTAACCGTTTCAACTTGAATTTCAATTTTGCCCGTTTTTAAATTTGGATTGATCGTTGCTTCTTCTCTTGCGACAACTGTTCCTTTAATATCAAGGACATACTCATTACGAATTGATTCCGCTGTCTCAAGCGCCTCTTTTGATAGGTCTGGATTGAAGACAACTTGTACAATTCCTGTACGATCGCGCAAATCAATAAAGATTAATCCGCCTAGGTCACGCCTTTTTTGAACCCATCCTTTTAATACAACTGACTGACCAATTTGGTCTTCTGTTACTTCTCCACAATAAAAAGTTCTACCAAACACAAACATTCCACTCCTTCTTTACGCTTTCTGGTGGGCCTTCATCATTTGAATCAGCTCATCAAGCTTCACTTCAATTTGTTCACCCGTTGTTGTATCTTTCACATTCACAATTTGCTGCGCGAGCTCATCTTCACCAAGTACCGCAATAAATTTGGCTTTCAATCGATCAGCTGCTTTAAATTGTCCTTTTAGTTTCTTCCCTGTATAGTCCATTTCACTTGAGATGCCTTTTTTTCTTAGACGATTTAATAAGGTAACAGAATAATCCTTCGCTTCATCTCCGAGTGCAGCAATGTATAGATCAATACCATCCTGCACAGGAAGCTCAATCCCTTCTGCATCGATTGCCGATAGGAAACGCTCAATACTCATCGCAAAACCGATCCCTGGTGATTCAGGACCACCAATTCCTTCAACAAGTCCATCATAACGGCCGCCGCCGGCTAATGTTGTAATCGCACCAAAGCCTTCTGCATTACTCATGATCTCAAATGCTGTGTGATTGTAATAATCAAGACCGCGCACTAAGTTTGGATCGACGACATATTCAATGCCTATATCTGTTAAGTATTGTGTGACCTTTTCAAAATACGTTCGTGATTCCTCATTTAAGTAATCTTGAATGGATGGAGCCGTTGCCATCAGTTCGTGGTCACGATCCTTTTTACAATCAAGAATACGCAGCGGATTTTGATGTAAACGAGTTTGACAGTCATGACAGAATTCATCAATTCTTGGCTCAAAGTGCTCGACAAGTGCTTTGCGGTAGTCTGCACGGCTCTCTTTGTCACCAAGGCTGTTAATGACGAGCTTTAAGTTGGAAAGGCCTGCTTTCTCATAGACACTCATCGCAAGTGAAATGACTTCTGCATCAATGGCAGGATCTTTTGAACCAATCGCTTCAATCCCAAATTGATAAAATTGACGATATCTTCCTGTTTGCGGACGTTCATAGCGGAACATAGGTCCGATGTAATACAGCTTGGTTGGCTGCGCCGGTTGTGCAAATAATTTATTTTCAACATAAGAGCGTACGGTTGAAGCCGTTCCCTCCGGGCGAAGTGTAATGCTACGTCCTTTTTTATCTTCAAATGTGTACATCTCTTTTTGAACGATATCAGTTGATTCGCCTACTCCCCGTGCAAACAGCTCTGTATGCTCGAAAATTGGTGTGCGGATTTCTTTGTATTGAAAGGCTGCACATGTATCTCTCGCAATTTGTTCAACATACTGCCAGCGTTCTGACTCTCCAGGTAAAATATCCTGTGTGCCTCTTGGAATATTAAAACTCATTTTTCGTCCTCCTACGACCATCATTCATTTTTTATGTGGACATATAAAAAACCCCCGCCTCTACTATGTGTATAGTAGGGACGAGAGTTATACCCGTGGTGCCACCCTAGTTGGAACATGATCCAGCCATGTTCCCGCTCAAATCCTTAACGCAGATTCACGTTCTCCGCCTATTGACTCATTTTTAGAGTGTTCAGCAGGAAACCTACAGAGTGTTCTTTCGTGATAAATGCCATGCGGATTCGCTTTCAGCCTAAGGCGATTCCTCTCTGCTCACGCAATTTACCCTACTATTCTCTATCATCAGTTCCACATTTTAAATTTTCAAGTGTGTTGATTTATATTATAATAAGGTCGGTGCTGCTACTCTGTCAACCCTTGCCGTGCCTCTTTTTCTTTTCCAGCTCTTCTTTTGACGTACATCCGTATTCAGATGCGGTTTCTTCAAGGAAGCCTGGCTGATCCATTTCGTCGTGCTGCCAGCGGTCGATATCACGATGTCCATTATATTGCACTCGTCCTAATTTTCTGCTTAATCTCATGTTTGTACATCCTTTTATCACATTTTTATTTAGTATAAACAGATTGATTCATTTTTATTAGGGAAACTGCAAGGAATTAGTCCATTACATAACGAATTAACATTCATCGGTTTTACAAAGGAGGGGAAAACACCGTTTTGAATCTGAAAAAACACAATCAAATGATGATGCTGCTTACTTGTTTTGTCCTCATCGCAAGTTCTTTGCCTATGACACACGCTACAGCACAAACAGATCAAGCTGTGGTCGCAACAGATGAAATCAATGTGAGAACGGGCCCTGGTTTAAGCTATGGAATCGCAGCTGTTGTGAAACGTGGAGAAAGCTATTCGATTCTTACAGAACAAGGAGAATGGGTGCAGATTCAATTGTCGAACGGACAAAAAGGCTGGGTCGTTTCATGGCTGATTACCACATCATCCAGCACTCAAAAGTCCGCTAAGCCAAAAGCGCAAGGTCAAAGCACGACAGGAGGCAGTACAATTACATCGACAGCTTCCGACCTTCGCATTCGGACAGGCCCTGGGACTTCCTATCAAGTGATCGGGACTTTCCCGCAAGGCGCTTCCGCTAAAAGACTGGAGACAAGCGGCAAATGGACAAAAATTTCGTATAAACAAGCAGAAGGATGGGTCCACTCTGATTATGTTTCAGGCGGGCAAAAAGCTTCTCAATCAAGTGCAGGTGAATCCTCTCGCTCTAAACAGACAGGCACAGTTGGCGTATCGAGCTTAAATGTACGGCAATCAGCGGCACCAAATGCACAAGTCATCGCTTCACTTGCCCGCAACACACAGATCACCATTTTGCGAGAGCAGAACGGCTGGTATGAAATTGAGGGGAAAGGCGTAAAAGGTTGGGTGGCAAGCTATTACATCGTCACAGGCAAAGACGCAGGCTCTGCACCTGAAAAGAGTTCATCCACTTCGGCTTCTAAGCAAAAAGCGTACATTGTCTATGACGGCACCAACATTCGAAGAAGCGCTTCTACCTCTGCTGGGATTGCAGAAAGAGCAACAAAAGGAGCTGCCTATCATATTGTTCGGACGCAAGGTGACTGGTACGAGGTGACACTATCAAACGGCGGGACTGGCTATGTGGCGAGCTGGGTCGTTCAAACGAAGAAAAATAGCAGTGAAGCGCCAAGACCTCAGCACGATTCATCGTCTGGAACTGGTTCTTTAAAAGGAAAAACGATTGTTCTTGATCCTGGTCATGGCGGAAAAGACAGCGGCACGATTGGCGCAGACGGTGCATTTGAAAAGAATATCACCATCAAAACCGCTCATTTACTGGCAGGCAAATTAAGGGCTTCTGGTGCAAATGTTTATTTAACAAGAAGTGACGATACCTTTATTAGCCTTCAATCAAGGGTGGCAACATCTCATTACCGAAATGCAGATGCTTTCATCAGTATTCATTATGATAGTTTTATGGACCAAAGCGTGAGAGGCAGTACAGCGTATTATTATCAAGCAGCAAAAGATCAGCAATTAGCGTCAAGCGTTCATACTGAAGTCGCAAAACGCTCTCAAATCCCTGATAAGGGTGTTAAATTCGGAGATTATTTTGTTTTAAGAGAAAACAAACGCCCTTCCCTTTTATATGAACTCGGGTATTTAAGCAATCCTCAGGAGGAAGCGATCATTTATAGCGCCTCTTACCAAGAACGAGTCACAGAAGGAATGACTGAAGGTTTAAAGCACTATTTCCGTTAAGAAGAAAGAGGCCTCTGCGCCTCTTTTTTGTATGATTGCAAAAGAAAAAGACTCTAAACAAACTCCCGCATGAGTTCATCTACAGTCTAGAGCGAATCTATTCTTTGCTGTCCATCAAAATAGTGACTGGCCCTGAATTGGTCAATGACACATCCATCATCGCGCCAAAACGGCCAGTTTCTACATGAATGCCTTTTTCTCTAAGGGTTTTATTGAAACATTCGTAAAGCGAGTTGGCTGCATCTGGCTTCGCGGCTTTCATAAAATTAGGCCGTCTGCCCTTTCTCGTATCACCGCAAAGGGTAAATTGCGACACAGACAGGACGCTTCCTTTTATGTCCAATAATGAATGATTCATTTTTCCGTTTTCATCTTCAAAAATACGTAAATGTGCAAGCTTTTCAGCTAAGTAAAGCACATCTTCTTCTGTATCTTCATGCGTGACACCAACGAGCACCATATATCCTTCGTTAATGGCACCTGTGATCTCTTCTTCTACCTTTACAGATGCACTTGTCACACGCTGCACAACAAGCCTCATAGACGATATACTTCCTTTCTAATTAATGAATCGGCGAACAGAGTAAATGTCTTTGATTTGTTTGATGCGTTCTACCACTTTGTGCAAATGGTTAATATTTTGGATAAAGATCGCCATATGGATCGTCGCCACTTTGTTACGATCAGACTTCCCAGAAACAGAGGAGATGTTCGTTTTGGTTTCGTTGACTGCTTGAAGCACCTCATTGAGTAAGCCGCGTCGATCATATCCTAATATTTCAATTTCCACATTGTATTCTTTACGATTTTGAGCAGGCTGCTCATGCTCCCACTCAACCGGAATTAATCGTTCCTGCGCTTCTCCTGTCTTCACGTTCGGACAGTCCTCACGGTGAACAGATACACCTCGGCCTTTTGTAATAAAGCCAACAATGCTGTCGCCAGGAACAGGATTACAGCATTTAGATAAGCGGACAAGCAGGTTATCAATTCCTTTGACCCTTACGCCAGCTTCTCGTTTCTTCCCGTGATACGGCTTTGATTCTACTGTCACTTCTTGGACGGTTTTCTCTTGTTCTTCTTGATCTCTTTGTTTTCTTTCTTTTTCTGTTAAACGATTGGCTACTTGGAGTGCCGTAATGCCGTTATATCCAACGGCCGCATACATGTCCTCTTCGTTTGAAAAATTAAATTTGTCAGCCACTTTTTGCAGGTTTTCAGCTGTCAGAATGTCTTTGACATCAAACTCAAGGTTTTTGATTTCTTTCTCCACGAGTTCTCGGCCTTTTTCGACATTTTCTTCACGGCGCTGTTTTTTGAAAAACTGTCTAATCTTGTGCTTCGCTTGGGAGGTTTGGGCCAGTTTGACCCAATCCTGACTTGGCCCGTAGCTGTGCTTTGATGTCAGAATTTCAATAATGTCACCTGTTTTTAGTTTATGATCAAGCGTGACCATCTTACCGTTGACCTTGGCACCAATCGTTTTATTCCCAATTTCCGAGTGAATCCGGTAGGAGAAGTCAATCGGAACTGAACCCGATGGCAGTTCAATCACGTCTCCTTTTGGTGTAAATACAAACACCATATCAGAGAAGAGGTCGATCTTTAGCGATTCCATAAATTCTTCTGCATCTGTGGATTCGTTTTGGAACTCTAGAATTTCCCTAAACCAAGAGAGCTTCTTCTGGAAGACTGCTTCTTCCGTTGGTTCTGCTGACTCCTTGCCTTCTTTGTATGCCCAGTGTGCCGCAATCCCGTATTCTGCAATTTCATGCATTTCCACTGTACGGATCTGAACTTCAAGCGGGTCACCTTTCGGCCCAATCACCGTAGTATGAAGGGACTGGTACATGTTCGGCTTTGGCATCGCAATATAATCCTTAAACCTGCCTGGCATCGGCTTCCAGCATGTATGGATAATTCCGAGCACGGCATAGCAGTCTTTAATGCTGTCGACCAAAATACGAACGGCAAGCAGATCATAAATTTCATTAAACTGCTTATTTTGCAAGACCATTTTACGATAAATGCTATAAATATGTTTTGGTCTGCCGGAAAATTCAGCCTTGATGTTCACCTCAGACACGCGGTCTTTCACTTCATTGACAACCTCGTCCAAGTATTCCTCACGTTCCGCTCGTTTGCGTTTCATCAGATTTACAATTCGGTAGTATTGCTGCGGATTTAAATAGCGGAGTGCTGTATCTTCAAGCTCCCACTTAATCTTTGAAATCCCTAATCTGTGCGCAAGCGGTGCGAAGATTTCAAGTGTTTCATTTGAAATTCTTCGCTGCTTTTCCTGCGGAAGATGTTTGAGCGTTCTCATATTATGAAGACGGTCTGCCAGCTTAATCAAGATCACACGAATATCCTGTGCCATTGCAACAAACATTTTTCGATGGTTTTCGGCCTGTTGTTCTTCCTGTGATTTGTATTTAATCTTTCCGAGCTTTGTGACACCATCAACAAGCATTGCCACTTCTTCGTTAAAATGCTCTTTTAAATCCTGCAATGTCACATCTGTATCCTCGACTACATCGTGCAGGAAACCACCCGCAATGGTCGATGGGTCCATTTCAAGGTCAACAAGAATGCCCGCCACTTGAATTGGATGGATAATATAGGGCTCACCAGATTTCCGGTATTGCTCCTTGTGTGCATTCTCAGCATATTCATATGCTCGCTCTATAAATTGAATATGTTCAGCGGACAGGTATTCTCTTGCCTTGTCTATGACCTGCTGCGCCGTTAAAACTTGTTCGTTCGCCATGGAATCACCTTTTTAAATGAAAACTGTATTGTAGTTTATTATCAAGAAAAATTCGATAGTTGTAAAGAGAAGAAGTCCGCTAAAAGATTTTTGATAGGAAAAAAGCACCCTTCTTACTGAGTGCTTTTTACGAATAACTCCATTAGTATTGCATTAACGTCATGATATCGTAGCCGTCAAGCTTCTTTCTGCCATCCAGATACGTCAGTTCAATCAAAAATGCAATCCCTGCCACAACGCCGCCCAATTCCTCTACAAGCTTGATGGATGCTTCAATTGTTCCACCAGTCGCAAGTAAGTCATCTGTAATCAGGACACGCTGCCCAGGACGAATTGCATCTTTATGAATCGTTAATACATCTTTACCGTATTCCAAGCCGTAATCGACTTTAATGACTTCACGAGGAAGCTTTCCTTCTTTACGAACCGGTGCAAAGCCCACACCAAGTGCGTATGCTACAGGGCAGCCAATAATGAATCCACGCGCTTCAGGTCCAACAATGAGATCAATATCTCTTTCCTTCGCGTATTCAACGATTTGGTCCGTTGCATAACGGTACACTTCGCCTTTATCCATTAACGTTGTAATATCTTTAAATTGTACACCTTCCTTTGGGTAGTCAGGTACAACTGTCACATATTGTTTTAAATCCATCTTTTTCTTTTCCTCCTCGTACGTCAAAGCACAGGTGAGACTTCGCTCATCATGCTATTCAGCCATTCCTTCAGCTCTTTGGCTGAGGAATATGTTAGTGTTTGATCGAGTTCCATCAATCGTTGTTTTGCTGTATAGGACGCTGATGCCGTTAAATCTTTTTTAGGGGCATCAAGTACTATTGACAGCACACCATTCTCTATTTTAACAAAACCGAGTTCAAAAAACACCTTTGTCATAAAAATGATTGTATCTTTTGACCAGCCTTTATGTTTGGCAAGCTCCATTCCTTGTTCTTTGATAGGAAAACTTCCACGTTTCAACAAGAACCCATAAAACCATTTGAATTGGTCACGGCTTGGAAAAGAGGACATAAAATGATCTTCTTTTCTTTGAAAAACTGTATAAATTCTGGCAGGGGTTTGATTTTCTAAAAGCTGCTTCAGCAAGTGCTCATCTGCGGGAACATCCGCAAAGACCACATACTTGCCCTGTACATCGAACGTTGACACATTTTCTGCATGAACATGATGAATTGGGATATTGACGTCCTGTTTTGTTGCTTCATCAAAACAGACAACCAAAGATTTTTCTGAATCAAGCGCCAAGGCTTTCTTCTCCCAATCCTTTTTCCCGCGCAGATCAAACAGCTGCCATTCATCAACTCGAGCATCTTTTAGCATGAGCTGAGGTTTCTTCCGGTTATTCCATTCATTTATAGACATTTCGCCAATCACGGAAATGCGGCTTCCCGGGACAACTTCTTCTTTTAGTTTTCCTTGGTGAAAGCCGACACAGTCAAGCAGCTTGTCTTCGTCTTTCAGAGACATTTTAATATGATTGTGGTTTGCCCCAATCGTTCGGATATCTTCAAGCCGCGCATCTTCAATCATAACGAACGGTTTTGGGTTTGACATACCGAATGGTGACAGCATCCCCGCTTCTTCAATCGCTTCGACCGTCAATTCATCTACCTTGCACACTGCATCGACCCGCTGAATCGGTATAAAATCTTCTTCTGTTAATGTTTCATTTGCATATTGATTTAATCTTTCCCTTAGTAAAGCGACATCATCCGCTCGAAGTGTCATACCTGCTGCCATCGGATGCCCGCCGAAATGCGGCAGGATGTCGCGGCATTTGCTTAAGTGGAAAAATAGATCGAAGCCAGCAATACTCCGGGCTGATCCTTTTGCCATTTGCGTCTCTTCATCTATTCCAAGCACAATTGCCGGACGAGAAAAAGTATCCGTCAATTTAGAGGCAACAATTCCGACAACGCCAGGATTCCAGCCAGCTTTCGCTACAACGATCGCAGACTGGTCATCGCCTGTCTCTTCCACCATTTGAATGGCTTCTTCTGTGATTGTACTGACGATTTTTTGCCGCTCTTTATTCAATTCCTGTACAAAACGAGCAAGCTCTTCGGCTTCAATCTTATCCTCAGTCATCAGAAGATGAACAGCTGGATCTGCCTGTTCAATTCGTCCAACAGCGTTCAGCCTTGGCGCGATTTGAAAGCCGACCGTTTCCTCGTTTGCTTCCTCAAGAGTGGCTCCCGCTTCTTTCAACAACGCCTTCAGCCCCGGTCTTTTCGACTGTCGAAGCTGCATAAGCCCTTTTTTGGCGAGCCATCTATTTTCATTATGAAGCGGGACAAGATCCGCGATTGTCCCGATTGCCGCAAGATCTAACAGCTGAACTGGCACCTTCCCAAGAAGTGCATGCGCCACTTTAAACGCTACACCTACACCAGCGAGTTCTTTAAATGGATACTCACAGCCCGGCTGCTTAGGATGGACAATCGCAAGTGCCTCCGGCAGCTCCTCACTTGGTTCATGGTGATCTGTGATAATCAGGTCTAACCCTATTTCTTTTGCAATACGTGCTTCATTTACAGCAGCAATGCCTGTATCGACCGTGATGACAAGCGATGCTCCTTGCTCCTTAATATATCGAAAAGCCTGTTCATTGGGCCCATAGCCTTCTTTAAATCGATCTGGAATATAAAAGTCTACTTTCGCAGACAATTCTTTTAATGTATGTAAAAGCACAGACGTACTTGTCACACCATCTGCATCATAGTCTCCGAAGATCACAATCGATTCCTGCTCTTCGATCGCTTTGTTGATGCGCTCTACTGCTTCCTTCATTCCTTTTAATAAGAATGGATCATGAAATTCGGCTTTTTGATCAAATAAAAAAGACCTCGCTTCTTCTACTTCTTCGAGTCCTCTTTTTACGAGAAGCGATGCAGTCAGCGCTGAAATATTCAGATTTTCAGAGAGTGATTTCAATTTTTCTTCGCTTGGATGTTCATATTCCCAGCGCATTTTGGATAATAACATAAATTCACCCCTCAACCACACTATTATACTAGAGTAGACTGAGGGGTTTCAATTTTTATTTTATGAAATTGTGCTGGAAGATTATTTTTCCTTCCGATCAAATGATGCTGACTGTTCTTTTAAAGGCGTGACATGCGATTTTTTTTGAACGTCTTTGTCTGCCTTTTTAGTCGAAGCAGCAGGTGAAGCGGCTGCACGCTCAGCCTTTAAAGCCTTTAGTTCACGTTTCAGTTTCACAATTTGGAAAATCCCTGCAAATGCCACGATCAGTCCGCCCATTAGAACAGAGCCGATAATAACAAGGATCAGCGGCCATTCAGCCGTTCCAAATAAGTAATCTACCGCAACAGGCCTCACATTAATCACGGCAAATACTGAAACAATTAATACGAAAATAAATGCGAGTATGATGGTCCATTGTTGTTTGTTCATCTACATATCCCCCAAGCTTTTTCTTTTATTCTTCCCTTTTCCCTGTCCTTTTTAAACACAGGCAGAAAAGCAGGGGAAGAAACCCTATCAGCATGGGCATGAGTAGCTGCTGAGTTTTTCTTGAATCAGGCTCTTTCATTCTTTTCTTTCTCCAGAAATGACAAGGGTATCCCCTTCTTCGATGACCGTATCTGGTCCTGGATTTAACATTTTCTCACAATGACGATGACTGTTACTTGGTAGTTTTGGCGAACATCAAGGTCACCGATTGTCCGCTGAACAGCCGGTGCATTTCTTTCAATCTTAAACCACTCAATTACCAGTTCATCAATTGCTACCTCTACAGTTTCAAGCGCTTTCGGCTTATAGACCATGCCGCCTAAAATAGCCGCGATTTGTCTTGCTTCTTCATCGTTTAGCAGGATGCCAGAAATCGTTTCCTCATGGTCGTCCTCTTGAAAATGATACATTTCTCTTCTGCCGTCATCATGTGTAATGTTGGCAAGCTTCTCATTATTCCTTGTGATCATTTCGGCTTTATGACCGATACCTGGCAGTTCAGTTTCCCGAACCTTCATAACAGCTTCATTGAATAAAGCCAAATGCCCTAACAGACACTTGCTTTCTATACTGATCTAAACGTATGTCATTATAGCAAAAGACCATTTCAAGATCAATGAAACCCGAAATGTTTTTTCAAATCAGCTTATTTATTGGAAAAACTATAGAAAAAAGACTGCTGATTAGGCAGTCTCGCTAAATTAAATATCTTTTTCTGTATCTATTTTAGCCGGTTTTTTCAGTTCACGGCCTTTCCACATGAGCCAAATTTGTGCCGCGATATAAAGAGATGAGTACACCCCTGTTAATAAGCCGACAAGTAAGGCAATGGAGAAGTTTGTAATCGACGCTGATCCGAAGATAAGCAGTGCGACAACAACGACAAGGACAGTCAGTACCGTGTTGACAGATCGCGTAAAGGTTTGCTGCAAGCTTAAGTTCACAATGTACGATAGATCTTCAATGGTTTTCGGTTTGCGTTTCTTCATTTGTTCACGAACCCTGTCAAAGGTGACGATCGTATCGTTGATCGAGTAACCGATGACCGTGAGAATCGCGGCAATGAAGGTGACATCCACCTCTAAACGCGTAATACTAAAGAAAGCCACAATAAAGAATGCGTCGTATAGTAGTGAAATAATCGCGGCAATCGCCATCTTATATTCAAAACGAACGGATACATATAAAATAATCCCGATGGAAGCAATGATGACAGCATACAGTGCATTGCGGGCAAGCTCTTTACCGACAGTCGGAGACACTGTACTTACGTTCGGCTCAGTGCCGTATTTATCATTGAAGTAATCTTTTACTTCAGCAATCTTTTCTTTGTTTGGCACACCGACAAATCGTGCGGCTGCCTGGTTTTCTTTTTGACCCGACAACACTACACTGTCCGTTTCAAGACCCAGCTTTTTAAAGTCTTGCTCTACTTGTGCAGTTGACAATTTGTGATCGCTTTGGATATCAATTCTCGTTCCACTTGCAAAGTCAATACCTGCATTCAGCTTGAAGATGGAAAGAACAATGATTCCAGCAATGGTAATAGCTATTGAGAAAATCATAAAGCCTTTACGTTTGCTGACGAAATCCCATTTATCAAATGGCGTTTTCGGCTCGGTAATTTCTGTTGTTTCATGAATATTCATGATGTCTTTTTTCCGAACACCAAACCAGCCTTTTTTGCGGTCAAGCGAGCGGCTTTCAACAAGAAGTCCAAGAAGGAATCTTGATAGGAAAACAGCTGTGATAAAGCTTGTTAAAATCGAGAGGATGAGCATCGTTGCAAATCCTTTTACAGAACTTGTCCCGAAGAAGAACAGCACGCCTCCGGCAATAATACTTGTTAAGTTTGCATCAAAGATGGTTGCAAATGATCTGCGGTTCCCTGATCTGAAAGCAGAACGCACAGATTTGCCGAGCTTGAGCTCTTCTTTGATCCGCTCATAAGTAATAATGTTGGCATCGACAGCCATCCCTACCCCTAGAATCAGTGCGGCAATTCCAGGCAGTGTCATCACCGCGCCCATCCAGTCAAACACTTGCAGCGTAATGTAGATATAAGCTGAGAGTGTGATGACAGCAATAACACCAGGTAATCTGTAATAAAACAGCATGAATAAGAAGATAAATGCGATTCCTACAATTCCTGCGAACACTGTTTCGTTCAATGCTTGCTCACCAAACTGTGCACTCACAGATGTGGAATATTTTTCAGTTAATTTTACTGGCAGTGCCCCGGCATTTAAAATACTTGCAAGGTCTTTTGCCTCTTGTACAGTAAACTTCCCTTCAATTTGTACGTCACTGCTGTTAATCTCTTGATTTACATTAGGTGCAGATACATACTTGGGGTTTGATTTTGAAACTTCTTTTTTGAAGGAATCCCCTTTATGGTAATCAAGCCAAATGACAAGCTGATTATTTGGCGCCATAGCTGCTACTTTTCTTGTGACGTCACCAAATTTTTTCGCATCTTTTAGTTTAACCGTGACAATTGGTTCATTCGTTTGATTGAATGTTTGTTTTGCACCGTTTTCAACAAGATCAGACCCGTTAAGGAGCTCTTTATCATTCGTATCTCTGAAGGATAGCTGCGCTTCAGTGGAAAGAATTTCTCTTGCTCTGTTTTGATCTTTTACCCCCGCAAGCTGCACGCGGATACGGTTGTTGCCTTCAATCGAGATGTTTGGCTCACTTACACCAAGCACGTTGGCTCTTCGGTTAAGAGCTTCCACTGTACTGACGAGAACACTATTTGTGATCTTGTCCTCTTTTTTCACTGGATGTACATCATACAGGACTTCAAATCCACCCTGCAAATCCAGCCCCAGCGTCATATCTTTCGCAACAGGCTTTGTCAGTAAGCCCACGCCAGTTCCGATTAACAGAACCACTAAGAAAAACGCAAGAATGCGTCCTTTTTTCATTATGTATTTCCTCCTTAAACACCTGAATCCATTAAGATGGCTTATTTCAACAGTTCATCTAGCATATTCCTGCCATCTTCACTGTCCAAAAAAGCAGACGTTTTAAACGACTGAACGGTTGCATAGTTCATAAATTCGCCTATTTTCACAGATAAAATATCTGCAACCATTTCATGAATCGGATACTCTTGTTTTTTCTTCCACTTCTTATTCTCTAAGTATGACCATAATTCCTCTAAATCAACATCTTTATAGCCCAAAACGATGAATTCTTCAAGCTTACTGAACAGAAAAGGCTTTAAATGGTCTTTGTAAATAGCAGCAGGGTGTTGTGTCATTGCGAGCTCCCCCTTTTCAGTTTTTTATCGAGAGACTTGTCATGCTTGGACGATATACGCGCATATCTTATTGTATATGATTCTATGTCGTTTGAGAAGGCAGGTGATCTGTGATTTGACGAAGCAAACGTTTTTAAAGGGGACCATTATTTTAATTTTAGCAGGTTTTATCACGAGAATATTGGGTTTTGTCAATCGAATTGTCATTGCGAGGTTCATTGGCGAAGAAGGGGTTGGGCTTTATATGATGGCGGCACCTACCTTTTTTCTCGCTGTGACGCTCACACAATTCGGACTGCCTGTCGCTATTAGTAAGCTTGTCGCAGAAGCAGAAGCTCGGGGTGATAAACAGAAAACAAAACGTATTCTGGTCATGTCCCTTGCCATAACAGGAACACTCAGCCTGATTTTCACGCCGCTCTTTTTATGGTTTGCACCCATTATGGCAGAAAATATGCTGACAGATCCTAGAACGGTCTATCCACTGCTTGCCATTACACCTGTCGTACCAGTCATCGCCATTTCCAGTGTGTTAAGAGGCTATTTCCAAGGAAGACAGCAAATGAGTCCGCTTGCGATCTCTCAAGTACTGGAACAGGTCGCAAGAATTTCTCTGGTGGCGGTATGTACAACGGCTTTCCTTCCTTACGGGATTGAATATGCGGCCGCAGGTGCGATGGTTTCATCTGTGATTGGAGAGATGATTTCACTTGCTTACTTACTGATCGCTTTTCGCTATAAAAAGACCATTCGTATTCGAAAACGATTTTTTAAGGCGATTCATGACGGGAAGGACACGTTTAAGCAGCTGATGAGTATTGCCCTGCCAACAACAGGCAGCCGTTTCATCGGAAATATTTCGTGGTTTTTAGAGCCGATTGTTGTCGCGCAAAGTCTTGCCATTGCTGGATATGCAGCTGTAGAGGCGACAAGGCAGTACGGGGAGTTGACCGGTCTAGCGCTGACCCTGTTAACACTGCCTAGTTTTATTACGTATTCACTCTCCACTGCATTAGTTCCGGCGATTAGTGAAGGAATGGAGCAGAACAAACGCAAAACGGTCGAATACCGGCTGAAGCAGGCGATGCGCCTTTGTTTACTCAGCGGAGGCATTTCTTGTATCATTCTTTTCGTTTATGCAGAAGATTTAACGCTCTTTATGTATGGTTCGTCGCATGCGGCCATCTATGTGAAGTTCATGGCGCCATTTTTTCTTCTCTATTATTTTCAAGGACCCCTTCAAGCCGTTCTTCAAGCATTAAACTTAGCTGGTGCGGCGATGACCAACAGCTTGATAGGTGCTGTTGTCAAAACAGGGATGATTTTTATCCTTGCTTCACAGCCAGGCTTTGGCATTATGGGCGCAGCACTTGCCATATTAATCGGCATCGTTCTTGTCACGCTGCTCCATGCGGCAACTGTTGGAAAGGTGCTGCCAATTCATTTACCGTTAAAGGAATATGGGATATGCGTTTTTGTGATCATCGGTACGGGAGCTGTCAGCCTTTGGCTAAAATCTCAAGTAAACGGACTCTTTTCTGCTCCTATCGAACTTGTACTGCTGATTTTTGTTACGTGCACCTTGTATATCATTCTATTAATCTGCCTTGGACTAGTGAAACGAGAAGAGCTACGCCGCATCCCGATTATTGGAAAACTGCTTTAGCTCAACTCTTTTTGATCACTTCATCCTTCAAATCAATATAAAACGTTTTTTCATTAAAGCTGCAGTAGGAGATTTCATCAATATCATGATAGCCTCTTTTAGCAAGTTCATCTATCAGCCACTGTTCATTTTGATTGATTTGCTTTAGGTGGTCATGCTGCACAACACCGTCTGCAATAAGGGGAAGCTCAAGCGCTGCATGTTTGCGCTTGCTTTCTTTTTCGACAACAGCAAGCTTTCCAGACGGCTCTAAAATAGCATAAGAGACATCCTGAATGCTATCGATGTTATTTTCTCTTAATTGAATGAGCAGGTCATCAAAATTGTATCGCTGTTTCCTCATCGCACCCTCGTCTATTTTCCCATTGATGATGAGCAGGGCCGGTTTGCCGTCAAGAAAGCGTCGGACACCTTGAAATTTCAATGAGAGGTAGGCAAGTGTAATTTGAATGAAGGTTAACAGCAGGATTGGCCACACCGTATGTAACATGTGATCCTCTACTTCTTCTATGGCGAGAACCGCAATTTCTGCAATCATCATAAAAATGACTAGATCTAAAATGCTCAGCTCGCCAATTTCCCTTTTTCCCATTAATCGAAAAATAAACCAAATGAGAAAATATAAAATGATGGTTCTCATGGAGATGATGAAGATGTCCTGCATGTGATGTAAACCCTCCTTCTCCAACATAGCTTGTGTTAAAACGCTTGATTTATGTAGAAAAGAAACGTCTGAAACATGTCTATTTTCTCTTCAACGTGAATACATTTTAGTAAAAGACAAGCTTCGGTCAATTGGAGAGGAGACAAATCACATGCAAGAAACAAAACAAATTGGAAAAGGCGTTTTATCCGGCTTAATTGCCATTTTTGTCGTGATGATTGTCACAAGTTTACTTGTGTCGCTCATGCTGACATTCACAAGTATGCAGGAATCATCGTTTAAATGGATGATCATGATTTTTTCCTTTATTGCACTTTTATTAGGAGGGATTATTTCTGGAGGAAAGGCAAAGGAGCGCGGCTGGCTTATTGGTGCGATCACTTCTATGATCTTTTCTCTTACTGTATTCTCATTTCAATATTTAGGGTTTGGAGAAACCTTTTCACCAGAGCAGTTCATCTATCATGCGGCATTCTTAGGGATTTGTATGCTGGGAGGAATGATTGGTGTCAATCTTCGAGGCAAATAAAAAAAGAGCGAATCATTTCGCTCTTTTTTTATAGCTATGTATCGGAGGATTAGCCTTTGTCAGCTAATTCTCTAATAGCACGACGATCGAAAGTTAAACGGTTGTTTTCGCTTGTTTTGATGATCACTTTTGATTCATCAATGTAGTCGATTTCACCATGTAAACCACCGATTGTGACGATTTTATCGCCTTTTGATAAAGATTGCTGCATCTGACGCACAGCTTTCTGTTGCTTTTGCTGTGGACGGATTAACAAGAAGTAAAGCACAGCAAACATGACAACAATCATAATGATTGAACCCATACCACCATCCATTCTATTTCACCCCTTTCTAAAGCAATGTAAAGCCTTTCGTTTATGCGTTAAAAGTTTTTCGCATTCGGTTTGTTAAAGCCATAACGCTCAAAAAACTCTTCTTTAAAATCACCTAAACGATCCTCACGGATAGCTTCTCTCACTTGCTCCATTAATTTTAACAGAAAATGAAGATTATGATAAGTTGTTAATCGAATTCCGAACGTTTCATTTGTTCGGATTAAATGTCTAATATAGGCGCGTGTGTAGTTTTTACACGTATAGCAGTCACAGTTTTCATCGATTGGTCTAAAGTCACGCTCATATTTTGCATTTTTCACAACAAGACGACCTTCACTCGTCATTAAGGTACCGTTTCTTGCAATTCGCGTTGGCAGTACGCAGTCAAACATATCTACACCACGAATGGCGCCGTCAATTAAGGAGTCTGGTGAGCCGACACCCATTAAGTACCTTGGCTTGTCTGTCGGTAAAAGTGGTGTTGTGAACTCAAGCACACGATTCATTACATCTTTTGGCTCCCCAACAGATAAGCCTCCGATGGCGTAGCCTGGGAAATCAAGTGAAACAAGGTCTTTTGCACTCTGTTTTCGAAGCTCTTCGTATTCTCCGCCTTGGACAATCCCAAACAGCCCTTGATCTTCTGGACGCTGGTGCGCTGTTAGACAGCGCTCTGCCCATCTGCTTGTCCGCTCTACAGACCGTTTCATGTAATCGTACTCTGCTGGATACGGCGGGCATTCATCAAATGCCATCATAATATCAGAGCCAAGTGCATTTTGGATGTCCATGGCTTTTTCAGGAGATAGGAACAGCTTGTCTCCGTTTAAGTGATTACGGAAGTGAACGCCTTCTTCTTCAATTTTTCTAAATTCACTCAATGAAAATACTTGGAATCCGCCTGAATCAGTTAGAATCGCTCGATCCCAGTTCATAAATTTGTGCAGACCACCTGCTTCTTTTACAATATCGTGACCCGGACGGAGCCATAGGTGGTACGTATTGCTTAAGATGATGCCTGCATCCATTGCCTTTAATTCTTCAGGCGCCATTGTTTTCACTGTAGCCAGAGTACCTACTGGCATAAATACAGGTGTTTCAAAGGAGCCGTGCGGTGTATGAACACGGCCAAGACGTGCACCTGTTTGTTTGCATGATTTAATGAACTCATAACGTATCGGTAATTGCGACAAAATGAGCCCTCCTGTCTTTGTTGTATGATGTTATTGAATCAGCATGGCATCGCCAAAGCTGAAGAAACGGTATTCCTCTTTTACTGCCTCATTGTACGCTTTTAGTACGTGCTCTCGTCCAGCTAATGCACTGACAAGCATAATTAACGAAGACTTTGGCAGATGGAAATTTGTGATCATGCCATCAATTGCCTTGAATGTGTAGCCGGGGTAAATAAAGATTGACGTCCAGCCGCTTGACGCTTTGAATTCACCATCATGTGCACTTGCAATGGTTTCAAGCGTTCTTGTTGACGTTGTGCCAACTGAAATGATCCGCCCGCCTTCTTTGCGAACACAATTGAGCTCTTCAGCTGTTTCTTCATTCATTTCATAGAACTCTGCGTGCATTTCATGTTCTTCAATTCGTTCTGCACTCACCGGACGAAACGTACCAAGCCCTACGTGTAACGTAATAAAAGCAATGTGTACACCCTTCGCTTTCAGTGCATCCAGCAGCTCAGTTGTAAAGTGCAGACCAGCAGTTGGCGCAGCAGCGGAGCCTACTTCTTTCGAATACACGGTTTGATAACGTTCACGGTCGTCGAGCTGCTCTTTAATATATGGAGGCAGCGGCATTTCACCAAGAGATTCAAGCACTTCGTAAAAAATGCCTGTATATTGAAACTCGACTTTTCTTCCGCCATGTTCCATTTCCTCTGTACATACCGCTTGAAGCCGCCCATCACCAAATGTGATAACCGTACCTTTTTTTACTCGTTTGGCTGGTTTTACAAGTGTTTCCCAGTGATCGCCTTCTTCTTGTTTCAATAAAAGTAGTTCAACTTTTGCACCTGTATCCTCTTTCATACCAAACAAACGTGCAGGCAGAACGCGCGTATTGTTTAGAACGAGACAATCACCCTTTTGAAAATAATCAGTGATTTGTGAGAATGTATCATGTGTTATCGCACCCGTTTGTTTATTTAAGACCATCAGTCTTGATGCATCTCGTTTTTCAAGCGGCACTTGTGCAATCAATCTTTCTGGTAAATCAAAATCAAATAGTTCTAGCTTCATTTCCTTCACCTATTCTATAGTTAACTAGTTAACGTTATTTCATCCGTCCAAAGATATTAAGTAATATGGTTAGCACGATGCTAATGACAATGCATGTAATGACAGGAAAAAAGAATGTTACATTTCCTTTTTTTACAAAAATATCACCTGGAAGCTTACCAACCAATTGAAACAATAACCCTGCGGCAAAAAGGACACCACCTAAAATCATCAATATTTTAGGGAATTCAGTCACGAATCGGAACCTCCATTTGAAAATGTTCATACGCTTCTCTTGTGACGACGCGTCCTCTTGGTGTCCTTTGCAGGAAACCAATTTGCAGTAAATACGGTTCGTACACATCTTCAATCGTATGTGATTCTTCTCCAATTGTCGCTGAGATCGTATCAAGCCCAACAGGACCGCCTCTAAATTTTTCAATCATACTTAAAAGCAGCTTATGATCTATATGATCGAGGCCGAGCTTGTCGACTTGAAGACGCTCAAGGGCATTTTCCGCAATGTCCTCGGTAATGGCATGATTTCCAACCACCTGCGCAAAATCTCTTACTCTTCTGAGCAAACGATTGGCAACCCTCGGCGTTCCTCTGGAACGTCTCGCGATCTCTTCAGCTGAGCGAATATCGATGCCAATCTCAAACAGTTCGGCTGTTCTCGCCACAATATGAGCCAAATCTCTTTGCTCATAGTATTCCAATCTTGCATGCACCCCAAACCTGTCACGAAGCGGCGCAGTTAAAAGCCCGACACGGGTCGTTGCACCTACAAGTGTAAATGGCGGTAAATCAAGCCGGACAGAGCGTGCTGTATCTCCTTTTCCAATGACGATATCTAAACAAAAATCCTCCATGGCTGGATACAGTACTTCCTCAATTGAGCGCTGCAAGCGATGAATTTCATCAATAAACAATACATCACCTGGCTCAAGAGATGTTAAGATAGCCGCCAAATCGCCAGGACGTTCAATCGCTGGTCCTGACGTTGTACGCAGCTGAACATTCATTTCATTGGCAATGATCGATGCAAGCGTTGTTTTCCCAAGTCCAGGCGGTCCATATAAAAGGACGTGATCAAGCGTTTCCTGCCTCATGCGGGCAGCTTCAATAAATACGCTCAGATTATCCTTTACTTTTTGCTGACCGATATATTGGCTAAGTGTCTGTGGCCGCAGACTTTGCTCAATGGCTGATTCATGGTTGTCTGCTTCAGTTGAGACGATCCGTTCATCCATGAGACATCACCCTATTTCAACATTTTTTGTAAAGCTTTTTTCACATATTGATCGGTTGTGAGATTCTTTTCTTCTTTTAATAATGGAAGAACCTTTTTGATTTCACGATCACCGTATCCGAGGACGCTTAAGGCTTCAAGCGCTTCATCTAATGCAGTTTGCTGGGTTTCGACCTGAATGTGATCCTCGTGATTAAATAAGTTGCCGATCATTTCTGGCACCACATCTGCAAGCTTGCCTTTTAGATCCAGAATGATTTGACGTGCTGTTTTTTTGCCGACACCAGGGAATTTAATTAGGAACGCTTCATCTTCGCGTTCTATCGCTGAAATGACAGCACCAGGATCACCGGAAGCAAGAATGGCGAGTGCCCCCTTTGGCCCAATCCCTGTGACATTTAACAGTTTTGTGAACAGCGCTTTTTCTTCTCGTGTTTGAAATCCGTATAACGAAAATGCGTCTTCCTTTATGTAATGATACGTATAAATCGTTTCTTGTTTATTGACTCGGTAGATAAACGGGTTTGGGGTATAGACTTGATATCCCACTCCGCCGTTTTCAATGACAACATATTGCGGGCACACATAATCAATGGTCCCTTTTACAAACTCTATCACCGTTTTCACCTCTTTGACTGTTCTTCATTGTAACATAAATCGAAGAGAAAACCGCAATAAAAGTTAACATACGTTCGCTCAGTGGATTTTTATGATGCACCACGAAAAACAGCTTGCGGCTTTCACACCAGCAAGCTGTTCACACGCTTTAAAACGATATTTCATTTCGGTAAGGCTTCATGACTTCAAGCACATGCTCAAATTCATCCTTTGTTCGAAAAGGAATGCCTTGCTCAAGCTGCTCCTCCACATGACTTTCTAAACGGGACGTATCAATTTGAAAAAAGAGATGAACAGGCTCCGCCCAGCCGTCAGGCCTTCCATGAAACGTAGAAATCACACCGTCCTCTGATAATCCGATATATCCATTTGCTTTACTCAATGGAGAGATATCATCAATTTGCTTTCTAAAAAGGGCAAAATCCTCTTTCTGTTCTACCAGCGTCCAGCCTTTATACTGCGCCCAGAATGTGTCCTTGTCTTCTAATGATGCCCGGTGTCTTTCAATACTCACATCGCCGTCTAGATAGACTTTTTCAAGCTGGACGGTGATAGAGTTTGACTGCTTTTGCAAGTGTTCTTTTCCTTCCATATCTGCAGCGAAAAAAAGCACACTTGTCATGATAAGTCCTGTAACGAAACATTTCATCTTCACTTTCACTATTTACACCTCTTTAGAACATGAGATCGATGCATGACATATGTAGTTTGACCCATTTTTCTATACATTAACCAAATCGACGACTCAAATATCTTTTAAGAGTCTTTCGTTGTATCCTTCTTTCGTAAATGTTATGTTTTATACAATCCATTGCTTTATCGAATGACACGGTTTTTTCATCATTCGTTTTTCAGCCGCATAAACTGAAACCAAAGAAGGTGAAGTCAATGTCAGATGTTAAAAGATTAGCCGAATCGATTCAATATCATGAAGATAAACGCTTTCATAAGCTTGCCTTTAAACCGGCAGAGCTTGAGCTGTGCGGCAAAGGAAGAAGTGCCTACGTCTTTTCATATAAAAAAGACGGCAAGAAAATGGCACTAAAAGTCTTTTTCCCTTCTTATCAGCATATTGCGCGCAAAGAGGCTGCCATTTACGAAAAACTTTCTGGTTCGTCTTACTACCCTGAGATTTATGAGTCTGGGGATCAGTATATTTTAATGGAATATATTAAAGGCTACACATTCTATGAATGTCTTACAAAAGGAATTCCTATTAAAAAACAAATGATTGAACAAGTCGATGATGCGCTGAAAGAAGCGCGTGAGAAAGGATTGAATCCTTCTGATATCCATCTGCGCAATCTGATCTTAACAAAGGAAGGCCGAATCAGGGTCATTGACGTTGCCCGTTTCACGCAAACGAAAGAATGCCACCAATGGGATGATTTAAAAGCAGCCTATGCTTATTATCAAAAGCCTTTTTTCCCTAAGAAAGCACCGCGTCTGTGGCTTGAAGTGATTGCTTATTTGTATAAAAAGAACTGGCTGTCCCGCGGTCAGCTTAATAATCGAAATGATTTCTCTGCATAAGGAAAGCCGCTCTCTCTGAGCGGCTTTTGTTTTATTCTGTTTCTACATGGATACTATTAACATTTAATAGGTTAATGATTTCATTATTCAGCTTAAACCAATGATTGGCTTCTTCAATTTTCTTATACACATCATAGGTAGCTGGACGTTTTAGCTCGAAATCAAGCACTTCTCCGTTGTTCATATGAAATGTTACCTTAAATACTTTCATCATAAGATCACCTTCCGCTCTTTCTTGTTCGCTAATCAAAAAGATCAGCTCTTTTCATTCATTCTCTATTCAACTCGTTTCCCCTCCTTGTTTCCATTCAAACCCAAGAAGTTTAAATTTTGTTTAAATTCACACAACATATCAATCACGCTCATCTGCAAAGAGGTATATTAATTAAAAAGGAGGCTGTCTTGATGAAACAGAAAAAGAAACGAACATCTCCAGAAAGACAAACAGTCTTTTTTCATGTAACAGATGCCCTCATTCCAAGTGTAGAGACGATGGAAATTGCAGCAAAGGCATTTTTTCACCTTTTAAGAAAAGCCTTTTCAGCCGTTTCTTAAAACCCCGCACAACATCGTGCGAGGTTCTTTTTTTAGGGCTGATAAATTTGACTTCCTTGACTGATAAACTCCTTCGCCTTCTTTTCCATCTCTCTTTTCACTTCTTCTGATTGATTGCGGATATCATGGGAAATTTTCATACTGCAAAACTTCGGTCCGCACATCGAGCAAAAGTGAGCGGTCTTAGCACCTTCGGCAGGCAATGTTTCATCATGGAACGCCAAGGCTCTTTCTGGATCGAGTGACAGGTGGAATTGATCCCGCCATCTAAATTCAAACCTCGCTTTTGATAATGCATCATCACGCTTTTGAGCAGCAGGATGTCCCTTTGCTAGATCAGCGGCATGTGCGGCAATTTTATAGGCAATCACACCTTCTCTCACATCTTCTTTGTTCGGCAGACCTAAATGCTCTTTAGGCGTGACATAGCATAGCATCGCTGTTCCATACCAGCCGATCATGGCAGCACCGATAGCGGATGTAATGTGATCATATCCAGGCGCGATATCTGTTGTAAGAGGCCCTAACGTATAGAATGGTGCTTCCTTGCAAATATCCATTTGCTTGTCCACATTCTCTTTGATTTTATTCATTGGGACATGTCCGGGCCCTTCAATCATTACCTGCACATCATGCTTCCAAGCGATTTCTGTTAATTCACCTAACGTTTCCAGCTCTGCAAACTGCGCTTCATCATTTGCATCCGCAATCGACCCGGGTCTAAGTCCATCTCCAAGTGAAAAGGCGATATCATACGTTTTCATAATCTCACAAATGTCTTCAAAGTGCGTATAGAGGAAATTCTCCTGATGATGAGCAAGACACCATCTTGCCATAATTGCACCGCCTCTTGAAACAATTCCGGTCACACGATCAACTGTCAGCGGAATATATCTTAATAGCACACCCGCATGAATCGTAAAGTAGTCTACACCTTGCTCCGCTTGTTCAATTAATGTGTCCCTGTACACGTCCCACGTCAAATCTTCTGCCACTCCATTCACTTTTTCAAGTGCCTGATAAATGGGAACGGTTCCTACTGGGACTGGGCAATTTCGAATAATCCATTCTCTCGTTGTATGAATATCCTTTCCAGTAGACAGATCCATCATTGTGTCTGCCCCCCACCTGATCGCCCATGTCATTTTTTCAACCTCTTCATCAATGGATGATGTTACAGCTGAATTGCCGATGTTCGCATTGATTTTGACATGAAAATTCCTTCCGATAATCATTGGTTCACTTTCAGGATGGTTAATATTCGCTGGAATGACCGCTCTTCCGCTAGCCACTTCCCCTCTAACGAACTCAGGGCTTAGCTCTTCTCTTCGTGCGATGAACTCCATTTCAGGCGTAATGATGCCTTTTTTTGCATAATGCATTTGCGTTACACAGGCGCCTTGTTTCGCGCGGAGTGGCATATGATGAAAATCAGTCTGTATAGAATGAATGGATTCATTCCCCTTTGAACGATATCCGTTATCTTCCGGTTTTACGTGACGACCTTCATAGCTTTCTGTATCTCCTCTTTCTTCGATCCACGCTGCCCTAAGACGCTTTAATCCCCTTGTAACATCAATCTGAACGTTCTCATCGGTATACGGTCCACTCGTATCGTACACACGGACTGGTTCATTTTGAATGTCACCCGCCTCTGTCACAGTATGTGAGAGCGTAATCTCTCTTTTGGGCACTAAGATATCGGGTCTTGATCCTTTCTCATACACCTTTCGGCTGCCGTCAAAGCTAGATAATAATGATTGGTTGGATGGGACGCTTTTCATTTCTTTCATTTGCTGTTCTCTCCTTTTCTTCTTGTCACAGGACAGGATGGAATCAGCACCAGCAAAAAACCAGGCTCTATGTGAAGAACCTGGTTTCGTCGTCAGAAAAAACATGTATATCATTGATATGATACATGCATCATCTTCAACTTCCCCACGCTGGTACGAGCCAGATCAGGTCCAAAGGGTTAAGAAGCTTAGGCTTCTCTCTCAGCCCATTTTGCGGGCACCCCTAGTCACTTTTATTCATTTCCACATCAGTGTAGCATAGAGACATCATGAAAAAAAGAAGATTCAGGAAAATAGTTCCTTTCCCCTATAAGCTTCACAGAGCATGTCGATATACAAACTTCTATACACGATTTACCTTTCTTATTTCCATTAAATCTGAAATAATCATTGATCCTTTCCTCCTATTATGTATAATTAATCTAAACGGAGAATTTTTATACAACTATTTATTCAAAGGAAGTTCTAGTCGATTGCAAACATTTCTAACATTTATCGCTATAGGATTCTCAATTGCTCTACCTGTTGGAGCGATCACGGTTGAAATGACAAAACAGGGGTTAAAAAACGGATTCTTTCATGGTTTAACTGTAGGAGCAGGCGGCATGACTATAGACCTGTTACTCATCTTGGCTTTATATGCTGGATTTGCTCAGTTTTTATCTTTGCCGTTTGTTCAAATCCCGCTCTGGCTAATCGGAGCCGTATTCTTAATGATTCTTGCATACGATTCCATTAAAAATGCCGATCAAGATATCCATTTAGCAGGAGAAAAGGTCAATAAATCATTCGCAAAAACATATCGAAACGGCTTGCTCGTGGCGGTATCTCCTGGAAATCTCGTGTTCTGGGTTTCTGTGTTTGGTGCTGTACTGGCAGATGCTTATACAAAAACAGATTCGTCTGAATTTATGCTGGCTGCCGGCGGTATTTTGGCAGGGATTCTTCTACATGACATCGGTCTTCTCACGCTTGTATCTCTAACAAGAAAAGTGATGAATCGGACGATGATCAAATGGACTTCCATTATTGCTGGTATTTTATTACTAGGGTTTGGCTGTTATTTCTTTTACGAATTTTATATAGGCATCAAGGTTTATTTTTAAAAAAAGGCTAAAGTTCGTGATGAACTTTAGCCTTTTTGATGTCAAACTATCGGGTCATACCTGATTGGCCTGATTCAAATTGTGTTCTTCTCATATCTCTAAAGCGTGTGAAAGCTCCTTCGTCTTTTATGACTTGGACTGCTCTTCCATCCGCATAACGAGTCGCTGCTTCTTCTACTTGTGTTATGCCTTCTGACGTCAGGCCTCCATCTGATTTAATGGCAATATACACATTTTCATCCGTCACCATGACTTGAGAGTCTGCCACGTGGTTCATTTTATTGACGCGGTTGGCAATTTTTCTTGATCGCTGGATGTTCTCTTGTTTATCGTAGCCAGAGAACGACATTTGGTTATGATAGTTCATATCTCCATGACTGTAGCGTCCATCCCCGCCTGTAAGAGGCATTCGATCACCCGTTTGAGGACGTGTACGGTAATCAACATTTGTTGTATTTCTACCGTTCATTCCCTCCATGAGTTCAGAAACTGGTCCTTGATGATCTTGATTATTGTCTTCCGCTCGTTGATTCGAATGATAACCAACCGGCTGGCCTGATTGATTATGGCGTGTATCTACACCTGCATTGTCATTTGTACCACATGCCGTTAACCCAATTGGTAGAAGCACTAATGCAATTGTTTTTTGCCATTTTTGTCTCAAACGAAAAACCTCCTGTACAAATTCAATCTCATGAGCGCAAAACAGGCTCTGTTTTAGCATGTACAGTTCGAAAGAAAATCAAGCTGTCAGTTATAAACAAAAAAAGGGCTAAAATGAAGTTTATTTTAGCCCTTTTTCTTCTTTTCAGCGAGATAGAAAACCTTTGCAGTCAGGAAGGACGGGCACCGGAGCAGAGACCTGACACCGAATGCGAGGGTTTGTCTACACGCTGAAAGGAACGATTGAGATCGTTCCTTCTGTCATTAATCTTCTTCGTCTTCTTCCGGCCTTGCAAAAACGGATTGACCTGGATATGGCTGCATATAAGGCTGAGCTGGATAAGCCCCCATCTGGCCATAAGGAACAGGACTCGGATAATGTCCTGGCCAAGGCTGATGATGCTTCACGCCATCATCACATCCGCAGTCTTCCTTGCCGTATGCTGCATTTGAAACGTTTGGATAAAAGCCTTGATTTGCGTTAGCATTTGCATTGGCGTTTGGATGCGTATGATGATGCCAGTGATGTCCGTCGTTTGCATGATGCTCATAATTTTCTCCGTAGTAAGCAGGCGCTTGATACGTAGGATAATACGGCTGGGCCGGGTATGGATATGGCATCATGTGATGGTGATAATATGGCTGAACAGGATAACATAGGCCTGATCCTGGTAAAATTGGCGATGCCGGTACCATTTGCTGTGGATATGGATACATCGCTGGCATGTAATGACCATAACCATAATAAGGATCATACGGTTCATGATGATGGTGCTGGTGATGATGCTCTTTATTTTCAGCCACTCCCCCTACTGCTGCTCCTCCCACATTCGGCATTTGCGGGAAGTTAGGAAGATTTGGGTAATTACCATGCTCCATGTCTTTTCCCTCCTCTTTTTGATGCGGAATATGAATAAACGGGTCATATCCCTTTGCCACTTCATCTTTTAAATGGTCTTTATTTTCATGATGAAAATGATCCTTGTGATCCTTTTTGTCATGAACATGATCTTTCTTCTCATGAACGTGATCTTTTTTCTCGTGATGTTCTTTTTTGGGAGGAGGCGTGAATGGCTGGTAGAGATTCGTCTGATAATAGTTCACATCGACTTGCGGAAAAACTGGCTGCTCAATCTTTGGCACTGGCGGTACATAAGGTACCGGTTCATTTGGTTTTTCCTTCGGCTTCGTATCTTGCACTTGCACAACATCTTTTGGCTTTTCTTTCACATACGGATGTTCTTTCGTTTTTGGCATTTCTTTTGCTTTGTGATGATCTGTTTTCACAGGAACACCACTAGATGGAATCTTAATCTTCATACCCGGCATGATCAAATCTGGGTTACTGAGCTGTGAATTTAGTTTTTTCAATTCTTGAAAGTCGACTCCGTATTTCTTTGAAATTTTCCAAAGGGAGTCTCCCTTTTGCACAATATGAATTTTCAACGTTTTCCCCTCCTATGCAAAACGTGAACGTAACGGTTATGTCAGAAGTACAATATGTTTCAACATAAATTTATGCCTAATTACAAGCCGATATGATAAAAACTTGTTTTCTGATAGGAGGGGCTGATTCATTATTTAATGGCGAGCATTTTCTTTAATGCAAGCAAAGCGTCTTTTGTAATGGTTTCATCGACCTGTATCAATCCGGCCGGATTCCCCTTCTCAATGCTTTCAAGCGACCAGAGCAAATGAGGCAGATCAATCCGATTCATGGTCAAGCATGGACACATATCTGGGTTGAGGGATTCAATTTGTTTATCTGGGTGCTGCGCTATGATCCGTTTGACTAAATTCATCTCTGTCCCAATCGCCCACTTGCTTCCTGCTGGCGCCTGCTTGATCGTATCAATAATAAATTTCGTTGATCCAGCTAGATCAGAAGCCATTACGACCTCATGCGTGCATTCTGGATGGACAAGGATTTGAATGTCACGGTCTTTTTTTCTCGTTTCTTCAATATTCTGCACGGTAAACTTCTCGTGTACAGAACAATGGCCTTTCCATAAAATCATCTTGATGCGGGAAAGGGGCTGGTCGGTGATGAGCTTTTCTTCTATCTGATCCCAAACAGCCATTTCCTCTAACGGAATGCCTAAATCAAAGGCTGTATTACGCCCTAGATGCTGATCAGGGAGAAACAGAATCCGCTCTTTTTGTGTAAGGGCCCACTCAAGTACCTTTTTAGCGTTTGATGATGTAACGGTTGCCCCTCCATGCTTGCCGACAAATGCTTTAATATCCGCCGTTGAGTTGACATACGTCAGCGGAAGTATGGTATCCCCAAACAGATTAGTGAGCTGCTCCCATGCTCTGTCCGTTTGTTTCATGTTCGCCATATCTGCCATTGAACAGCCGGCCCTCATATCTGGCAGTAGAACGCTTTGATTTTTGTTTGACAGCATATCTGCCGTTTCTGCCATAAAGTGAACACCGCAGAACACAATGTACTCAGCCTCGTGATTGTCAGCAGCTATTTGCGCCAGCTGCAATGAATCTCCTGTTGCATCCGCAAATTCGATGACCTCATCCTTTTGATAATGATGGCCTGGTATAAAAAGCCTTGAGCCAAAAGCCCGCTTAATGTCTAACACTCGCCGCTTCATCTCATCATCAGAGCGGTATTTATATTCATCTGGCATCATGACTGCCTGTTGATTGGTTAATACATCAAGCATGGACATGAGTCGTTCCCCCTTTATGGCTGAATTCCATATTCATACTAAAATCAAATGCTGGAGCAGAATGCGTCAGAAAACCAAGTGAAATAAGGTCGACCCCTGTCCCCCTGTAACTTGGCAATGTCTCTAACGTGATACCCCCTGAAGCCTCTGTCAAAATGGACTCTGGCGTCATTTGTTTCAAACGTTTTACTTCATCCGGAGAGCAGTTATCAAACATGATGACATCCGCTTTTGCATCAATGGCTTCCATTAGCTGCGTTTCTGATTCAATTTCCACTTCAATTTTCACCATATGACCGGCATATGCTCTTGCTTTCTCTACAGCTTCACGAATAGAGCCGCATGCGGCAATATGATTATCTTTAATCATCACCCCATCTGATAACCCAAAGCGATGATTCTTTCCTCCGCCTGTTTTCACTGCGTATTTCTCTAACATACGCAAGCCAGGAGTCGTTTTTCTCGTATCACAAATTGTAATAGACGGGTCCGCTAATCGCTGCACCGCTTCATGCGTTAAGGTGGCGATACCTGTCATACGCTGCAATACATTCAAAATGACCCGTTCACCTTTTAATAAGTCGTTCACTGGGCCCTTGATTTTCGCCAGTACCGCACCTGAATGAATCCAATCACCTTCTTGAAAAAACAGCTCAGTTTGAATTTGATCATTCAGCAGGCGGTATCCTATATCAATCACTTGTGATCCTGCCACAATACCAGATTGTTTCGCAATGATAAGAGCTGTTCCTTTCTTGTCTCCAAAGATGGCATCAGCTGATACATCTCCAAAGGCAATATCTTCTGTGAAAAAATGAGTGAGCATTTGTTTTAACTGTAAACGTTCCATTTGGCACCGATCCTTTCATTTTTCATGATGTGAATGTGACCTTTTTCATGAACAATCTGCTTGCCCCGCCACAAAGCATCGTTCCGCTTTGGATAATCCATTCGATAATGGCCTCCCCTGCTTTCTGTTCGGAGTAATGCAGATTTTACAAGGCAAACCGCTAATGCCCATTGATTGCTTAATTCAATTTGTTCATTTGTGATATTCTTCACATTCATTTGCTGAAAAGAGACTTGTTGTAATGTATGAAGCAAGGTCTGTAAGCTTTTTTCATCTCTCACAATGGCAGCATATTCCGTCATCCATTGACTCAGCTGAGCCTTTGACATCATGGGGACAGACCATACTTCTGGAATAGAAAAAGCTGGGCTGGTTTCTTTCTGTTTAGGCAGCTGCTTCATTCTCTGTGCCGCTTTGCTACCTAAAACGAGACCTTCTAGAAGAGAATTACTTGCTAATCGATTCGCACCGTGTAAGCCTGTACAGGCCGCTTCTCCAATTGCAAATAGCGATGGAACAGTCGTTTCTCCATATTCGTTGACGCTGATTCCGCCCATTAAAAAGTGCATACCGGGGGAAATTGGCAGCCTGCCGCTTGCCATATCGACGCCTGCGCGCTGACACATCGCAGCAATCGCTGGAAAACGAGCTGAAAAATGCGGGATATCATGGATGTTGAGATACAGATGATGACCTAATTGCTGCTCATGAAAAATAGCTCTAGCAACCACATCTCTAGGCGCTAAATCAGCTTGTGGGTGAATGCCTTTCATGATCCGCCTGCCTGTTTCATCTTCTATAAAGGCTCCCTCACCCCTCACTGCCTCTGAAACGAGACCAACTGCTTTTCCAGAGATGGTCAAAAGGGTGGGATGGAATTGAACAAATTCAAGATCCACTAATTGCGCCCCGGCCCGATAAGCCATCATTAATCCGTCTCCTGTTACAGAAGGATCATTTGTGTTTGTCTCATACAGGGAGCCGCAGCCGCCAGTTGATAAAACCACTGCATCTGCAGTCATCGTATGTACGTGTCCTTTCTCATCTTTCCATACAACACCCCTACATGTCCCTTCATGAATCAATAGATCCATCACATGATGATTTTCGTATAAATGAATATGTGAGCCAAGCTGACTTTTCAGAAACTGCACAAGAGTTTTGCCTGTTTGATCTCCTCCTGCATGCAAAATACGGTGAGTGCTGTGTGCGCCCTCTTTACCTAATTGCGGCATTCCCGCCTCATGCTGATCAAATGGACAGCCTTCTGCTACGAGCTGCTCCACAAGATGTTTTCCAAGACGCACAATTTCCTGTACGCTTCTTTCATCATTGTGATCACAGCCGGCAGCTAGTGTATCTTCCACATGCTGCTCAACCGAATCATGTGCTGAAAAGGCAGCAGCGATTCCTCCTTGTGCCAGCATGGAATTACTAGAGGAAAATTGTTTTTTTGTCATCATAATGACTTGGCAGTTTTCCGAAATGGTTTTTGCAAAGGAAAGTGCTGCAATGCCTGATCCCACCACAATGACTTTTTTGATTGATGACACCATTGCCCCTCCTGTCATTTACACATGTCTTGACACATATCATTACATAACACTACAATAAATACAAGAAAAAATTTTTACATAGGAGATGGATGAGTTGGTTTATTTAGATTACGCTGCTTCTACACCTGTTTCAGAGGAGGCATTGCATGTTTTTCAGCAGCTAAGTAAAGATTGCTACGGGAATGCAAGCAGTCTTCATGATGCTGGGGGCAAAGCACATGACATATTGACTTACAGCAGAAAATCACTTGCTGCCATGATTGAGGGCGAACCAAACGAAGTCTACTTTACAAGCGGCGGAACTGAATCCAATCTCCTTGCGATTCAATCAATCACAAATGGACTGCCAGCACATAAACAGCACGTCATCACAACTTCCGTAGAGCACCCTTCTGTTCATCATGCGGTTAATAGCTTAGAGCGTCTTGGCGTGAAGGTCACGATCATTGAACCGAATCAGGATGGAATCATTACAGAGGACATTCTCAAGGAAGCATTATTGCCTGAAACAGGACTCGTGTCTATTCAGCATGCAAACTCAGAAACAGGGATTATCCAGCCACTAGCTGAATTAGCGCCTCTTTTAAAAGAAAGGAACATTTTCTTTCATACAGATGCTGTGCAAACATTTGGAAAGATTCGTGTGTCGATTAAGGAGCTTGGGGTCGATGCCATGTCCATTTCTAGTCATAAAGTGTATGCTCCTAAGGGTGCTGGCGCTGTTTATATGAGTGCACATGTTCCTTGGAAGCCTTTATATGCAGGTGCAGTTCAGGAAAATGGGTTACGTCCTGGAACAGTGAATGTTCCATGCATTGGCGCTTTTGCTGCCGCGAGTGAACAAACGATGCTTAAGCTAGATGAGCAGCATACATTAGATGAGCAGCTTCGTGATTATTTTCTTCAGCAGGTAAAAATAAGACAGCTTCCTGTTCGGACACTTCAGGACAATGACAATCGCAACATGCTGCCTCATATTATTGGTTGTTTTTTTGAAGGGTTTGAAGGACAATATGTAATGTTAGCATGTAACCGGCATGGGATTTGTGTATCAACTGGAAGCGCATGTGCTTCTGGTTATCATCATCCTTCCCCTGCTGTGAAGGCATTGCGTGTATCAGATCGTGATGCTCTTCAATTTATTCGACTATCATTTGGGTGGCAGTCATCAAAAGATGACATCGATCAGCTTTTGCATACATTTGAGCATTTGCAAAAGGAGAAGAAGGGAGCATAGGACGTGGAGCAAGAGAGGAAACTCATTGGCGAAGAAAGAAGAACCGCCATTTTAGAGTGGCTGAAAGAAACAGACACACCGCTTACCGGAAGCTTTTTAGCTAAAAAAGCGGCTGTCTCTCGGCAAGTCATTGTACAAGATATTTCATTATTAAAAGCAAAAAACGAACCCATTATTGCCACAAGCCAAGGCTATGTGTATATGGCAGCACAGCATGCGCCAGAAAGAGAAATTGAACAAATCATTGCCTGCAAGCATGATCCTGTTCGGACAGAAGAAGAACTGACCTTGATTGTAGACTTTGGCGTGACGGTGAAAGATGTGATCATTGAGCACCCTGTTTACGGTGAACTCACAGCCTCTATTCGTGTCAGCACACGGAAACAAGTCGCTGATTTTGTTCATCATATTTCTCACACTGGCGCGTCCTACTTGTCAGAACTAACCGACGGCGTACACTTACATACCCTCACTTCATACAGCCAAAAGCAGCTTGACCAAGCCATTCAAGCGCTGGATGACGCCGGGTTTTTAATTAAAGACTAAAAAAATAGTGTCCTCACTGGGACACTATTTTTCATTCGTTAATTCATATGTTTGGTAGCTGCCGAGCAGCTTAACCTCACAGCCAATTGCTTCTAATTCTTGAATCGCACCAGGGACTAGGACATCATCCATTTCTTTTTCAATATCAATAATAAATAAATAGTGTCCAAGACCTGTTTTTGTCGGACGAGATTCAATTTTTGACAAGTTGAGATTCCGCCAAGAAAAAGCAGATAGCACGCGGTGTAATGCGCCTGATTGGTCATCCTTTGGCAGACTGACCACAATGGTCGTTTTTGGCTTTGATGAAAAACCAGAGTTCATTGGGTACGACGCCTTAGGATCTTTATGTAGAATCACAAAGCGTGTATGGTTGTGCGGATAATCATGAATGTCTTTTTTCGCAATGGTCAAACCATACGTTTTTGCGGCAATCTCATTGGCAATCGCCCCAACCGCTTCATCCGGATGCTCACTAATATATTTCGCTGCATAGCCTGTTGATTCCACTGGCCGGTGCGGAATAAGGGGGTAATGCTTTTTTAAATATTGATGACACTGGGCAATCGCATGAGGATGTGATTGAATGACATCTAACGTCTCCCAGCTCTCCGCTCTTGACGGATGGACAAGCAAATGCTGCCGAATCGGTGCTGTCATTTCACCAACAATGGACAGCTCTTCTTCATGAATTAAATAATCAATCGTTAAGTTCACAGATCCTTCGAGTGCATTTTCAAGTGGCACGACCGCCAAATCTACTTCGCCCTTTGACACAGCATCCATACATTGCGGAATCGTTGCATATGCCTTCTGCACTGCATCTTTTGGAAAGCAAGAGCATACGGCCAAATGAGTAAATGTTGCCTCTGGTCCAAAATAACCTACAGTTAATTGCTTCATCTGCTATGATCTCTCCTTTTACGCCCCAGAACCTAAAATTTCAACTTTTTCGACAAATTCAAGCTTTCTTAATTGATTCATGACGGTATTGATATCATCTGCCATACCAGCCGTACTAATTGATAGGGTGACATTTGCTCTTCCTTGCAGCGGAATCGTTTGGTGAATGGATAACACATTACAGCCAGAGTCAGCTACAATTTGAAGCAGCCTTGACAGAGCTCCAGACCGGTCCTCAAGATGGAAAAACAATGTGATAATCTGCTCTTTCACCATTGTATAAAATGGGAAAACAGCATCTCTGTATTTATAAAAAGCACTGCGGCTTAAATCCGCTTTTTGAACAGCATCGGCAACTGAATCCGCTTTTTTACGATCGAGAAGCTTTTTAACTTCAAGCGTTTTTCTCATCGCATCTGGAAGTACATCCTCTCTTACTAAATAGAACGTTTCTTCTTTCACCTGTTTTCTCCCCTTTTAAAAACGGGAGAGCCCATGGACTGGACCCTCCTTTTGATCAATCAATAAATTCGAATTCAAATTCAAGCAGACGAATGATGTCGCCATCCTTTGCACCACGCTCACGTAAGGCATCATCGACACCCATTCCGCGCAGTTGTCGAGAGAATCGTTTAACGGACTCATCTCTTGAGAAATCTGTCATCTTGAACAGTCGCTCAAGTGCTTTACCCGTTAAGACAAACGTGCCATCAGGATCTCTTGAGATTTCAAATGGTGCATCTCCCTCATCAAATCTGTACATCACACGGTTATCAGACAGCTCTTCTTCATTATAGAGCGGGAATTCTGGTGTTGTCTCAAGTTGATTGGCGATTTCAAATAAAAGCTCACGAAGCCCTTCTCTTGTGATCGCACTAATTGGGAACACTTTATAGTCATCCGTTAATTTTTCTTTAAATGCCGCTAGATTGTCAGCTGCATCTGGCATGTCCATTTTGTTCGCTACGATGATTTGCGGACGCTCTGTCAATCTCATATTGTATTGCTCAAGCTCCTCATTAATCGTCACGTAGTCTTCGTATGGGTCACGCCCTTCAAGTGCAGACATATCAATGACATGGACAATGACACGTGTACGCTCAATATGACGTAAAAATTGATGACCTAAACCAACGCCTTCGTGCGCTCCTTCGATGAGCCCTGGCAGGTCTGCCATGACAAAGCTTCGGTTATCGTCTGTTTCGACGACTCCGAGGTTTGGTACAAGCGTTGTAAAATGATAATCTGCGATTTTCGGTTTCGCAGAAGAGACAATCGAAAGCAGCGTCGACTTCCCGACACTAGGGAAACCAACAAGTCCAACATCTGCAAGTACTTTTAATTCTAAGATAACGTCACGCTCTTTACCTGGCTCACCGTTTTCAGACAGCTGTGGTGCAGGATTTGCCGGTGTTGCGAAGCGTGAATTTCCACGTCCGCCTCGTCCGCCTTTGGCAATGACTGCCCGCTGCCCATGCTCAGTTAAGTCAGCTAGTACTTGTTCCGTCTCTGCATCTGTCACAACCGTACCCGGCGGAACTTTGACAATCATTTCTTCCGCATTTCGGCCATGCTGGTTTTTACTCATTCCGTGCTCGCCGCGATCAGCCTTGAAATGGCGTTTATAACGAAAGTCCATTAACGTTCTAAGTCCTTCGTCTACTTCAAATACAACATCTGCACCATTTCCGCCGTCGCCGCCTGCTGGGCCGCCCTTTGGTACATATTTTTCACGACGAAACGCCACCATACCGTTTCCGCCGTCACCGCCTTTAACATACACTTTAACCTGATCTACAAACATAACTTCCTCCGTTTCTCTGCATCACATATCTCGTTCTTGCCTCAAACAAAGCTCAATCATGGACTCATGAGTCGTCACATGAAATTGCGTTACACTCATACATGGATAGTTTGCGTCATGAAACGCATTTAACGCATCCAAACTTGTTAATTTTCCTTTGAAATCAAAATATAAGATCACATCATTCTCTTCATGATCTGTTTGGAACGTGACCGTTAAATGATTTTCAGTTTTTTGGCAAACTGATTGATCGAATATCGAAAACAACTCCTGTGATACCGTTAGCAGCTGCGATTCATATGCTGATAAGTCTCGGGTTTCACCAAGCACTTCATATTCTAGGGTGATAAAATGCGACTCCCAATTAAATGTTAGAAAGTAATAGGCCAATTGGGGAATTTTTAAATTTGAGAGTTTGGATTCATGCTGTGCTTCAATGACCATTTCTTCTATAATTTCAAACACGCGGTCATATTTTTCTAATGTCAAGTTGCCTTTGATTAGCTGCAATTTATTCATCCAGTCGTGTCTTGAACGACTGAGCAGATCAATCAATTCATTTGTTAATGCAACGTGAGTTAATTTTTCATTTTCTTTACTTGGTATCTCTTCCATTATCGCACTCCCAATCGTTTGGTCTCTCTTTTAGGAGTCTTATCATCAATATGTCTCCCTGAATTATAACAGAGAAGACAGCATAGAAAAACACTAGTTATGTGAGGAAAGGTTGTTTTTTCTGATCGTATAGGAGAAAATGAGGCAAAGTCAGCAAACGTTCTTTGATATTTATGGAGTGCATCTTCTTTTATCATCTTCGGTACTACTTGTAAAAAGTGAAAAAAACTCCAGTCAATGACCGGAGTTTTTAACAATTATTGTGCCGCAGGATATACGCTCACTTTTTTACGGTCACGACCGAAACGTTCGAATTTAACTGTTCCGTCGATTTTAGCGAAAAGAGTGTCGTCGCCTCCGCGTCCAACGTTTTCACCTGGATAGATTTTCGTTCCACGTTGACGATAAAGGATAGAACCACCAGTTACGAATTGACCATCAGCACGTTTAGCGCCTAAACGTTTAGACTCAGAGTCACGTCCGTTCTTTGTAGAACCTACCCCTTTTTTAGATGCGAAAAATTGAAGATCTAATCTAAGCATGAAGTTCACCTCCTATTTTTTTGTTGATATTCTCACATAATCGTGATAATCTCGTTCGATTGTCTCTAAGGAAACGACCATGCCTTCTAAAAGCAGCTGGGCTTTTTCAAAGGATACTGGATCTGTATCAGCCGGCAATTCAAAAGAGAAATAGCCG
Organism: Bacillus safensis; assembly: GCA_030159235.1. Classification (GTDB taxonomy): domain Bacteria; phylum Bacillota; class Bacilli; order Bacillales; family Bacillaceae; genus Bacillus; species Bacillus safensis_B. The sequence continues at coordinate 304,881 of BSBG01000002.1, forward strand.
CCTTCTTCACCAATATCGAGCAGTGGGTCCAATCCTGTCAGTGCAATAATTGAATTGACTGAGCCGAAAACAACAGCAGATACACCTGCACAAACGAGATCCTGACCTTTTTCAGCAAACTCGGCATGTCCAGTCATCTGAAAAGACATAATGCTTTCATCTGCTGATGACCGAGTAATGGTTGCTTTGATCATATCACTCACACGCCTTAAGCGTTGATTTTTTCGATAACAACTTTAGTGTAAGGTTGACGATGACCTTGTTTCTTGTGGTTGTTTTTCTTCGCTTTGTACTTGAACACAGTAATTTTCTTACCGCGACCTTGTTTTTCAACTTTAGCCGTTACTGTTGCTCCAGCAACTGAAGGGTTACCCACTTTGACAGTGTCTCCGCCGACAAACAATACGTTTTCGAAAGTTACTGTTTCACCTGCTTCAGCAGCTAGTTTTTCAACATAAACAGTTTGACCTTCTTCAACTTTTACTTGTTTACCACCAGTTTCGATAATTGCGTACATCTCTGCACCTCCTAATAAACTCAGACTCGCCGAATACAGGGGGCCATAGGCTCTTTACACCTGCTCCGCGCGGTTGTAGCACGGGTGCTACATATCCATAACATTAAAAAATATATCAAACTAGACGCAGAATGTCAATGTATTTTCACCATTAGTACGGTAAAAGAATCTCTTCCATTGAGGAGGTGGTTCTGCGATCTGAAAAATACGCATGAAGCAGCTCATTTTCATCAAGCAGACTCATCTTCACGCCATCTCTTTCAATAATAATTGGATGCTTGCAGCCCCTTTGGAATCGTGCCATCACCTCGTATACTTTTTCCTCAGCATTTGCTTTCAGCGGAATGAGTTTTTCTACCTTTTGCTCTTTTTTACCGTAATACCGTTCTAGTAAAAAGCGGACCCTGACGTAATGCCGCTGCCTGTGCTCCATCAAGAGTGAATAGGCTAAAAAAGTGAGCAGCACCCAGCCATTAAATTGCAGCGGCGCAAACAAAAGCAGCCCTGCTGTCAATAGACCGAAAAAGACAAATGAACCTTTTATGGTAAGGGCATGTGCACGTTGGAAAGAGTAAAATGCTGATAAGAGCAAAAAGAATAATTTTCCGCCATCAAGCGGCCAAATGGGCAGAAGATTCACAAGGAAAATCGCCATATTATAAAAAGTGAACATCGTAAAGACATCGTGCGAGATAAGAGAAGCCTCCATAAAAAACCATGCCATGAGCTGAAGCGGGACATGCTGAAGCGGCCCGAACAAAATGACCGCCAGCTCTTCTTTTAGCGGACGGTTTCCATGTTCCTCTACTTCTACCGTTCCGCCAAATGGCAGTAAGAAAATCCGCCGAATGCGCCAATGATAATAGCAGGCAGCCGCTGCATGTCCAAGTTCATGGACACAGACGATCACGAGCAGACAAAGCAGCGGCTTGATTTGACCTGACAAAATCGCAAACGCCATTACAATCCACAGCAGCGGATGAACGTGAATTTTCGTCAGCATGAGCAGCCATCTATTCAAAGGTCATCACCTGAATAGGATCGATAAACTGTTCATTTTGCTTAATAGCAAAGTAATAGGTGCCCTTCCCTTGATCATCAAGCGAAATCCGGCCGATTTTTTCACCCTTATCGACAAAATCGTATAAGGCCACATCGGCTTCCTTTAATTGGCCATACCAGCTATAGCTGTTATCCGCATGCTGCACCACCACGGTAAGCCCTGTATCGCCTTTCTTTTTCACCTCGACCACGTAGCCTTCCTTCATACTATCAATGGCTTCAGCCGATGTTTCGACTTTAACACCTGCTCCATTTTGCGTAAAGGATTCCTGCACTTTTCCAGAAGCGGGTACAGCCAGTTCTTGATTTGCTTGTACGTCCTTTTGGCCATCCTTTTTCTCGGTTAAAAAGGCTAGCGGATGTCCAATTGTTTTCTCAAACCAGCGGTTGGCAGCAGCAAATTGAAAATCTTGCTCAAAGGTCTGAGTAATCATCGGCTTCAGCTGCTCGAACGGACCTGCCTGACCTTTAAATGAAATGGCTGTAATCAACACAAGAGAAGCAGATAATAAGCATTTAAGCACAAAAGTATTGGGATTAAATAAGGGATGACGGTATTGCTTTGGCTGGTGAGACGCTGATTCATAGGAGGTTGAGCCAGAATGCTTTTCTTCCTCGGTCAGCATAACCCATGGCGGAATATCTTCTTTTTTCTTGAAAGCCATCTTCTTAGGGGGAGCAGCTGACTGCATCGTTTTGCGGCGCTGCGCGATTTTCTTTCGGTACTCGTCCACTCTTTTCATGAGATCACCCTTTACATACAAACAGTTTGTACATTTTATGTGACAACCTCATCTGATATGCAACAAAAAGACCGATTCTCATCGAATCGGTCTCAGCGTGTAGACAAATACTCGCATTCGGTGTAAGGTCAGCTCCGGTGCTCATCTTTCCTAAACTGAAAAGGTTTCCTATCACGCAGAAGTGTTTATGCTCTTACACCAAAAAATGCTTTTAGTTTTGCAAACATTCCCTTATTTTCATCTTCAAATGATTGAAGCGGTACAGATTCGCCTAGTACGCGGCGGGCAATATTGCGATACGCAATCGACACTTTGTTTTTAGCATCCATGACAATTGGTTCACCATTGTTTGAAGCCTTAATCACATCATCATCATCTGCTACTATGCCCAGTAGATCAATTGATAAGTGATGTACAACTTCATCCACATCCATTGAATCGCCATTTTTCGCCATGTGTGTACGAATACGGTTAACAATCAAACGAGGCGGTTCGATATCTTCTTGTTCCAACAAACCGATGATTCGGTCCGCATCTCTCACAGCTGAAATCTCGGGCGTCGTCACGACAATGGCCTTATCTGCTCCGGATACGGCATTTTTAAAGCCTTGCTCAATTCCAGCAGGGCAGTCAATGACAACATAATCAAAGTCTTGTTTCAATGATTGAATTAATTCTTTGATCTGTTCCGGCTCTACAGCCGTTTTATCGCTTGTTTGAGCAGCAGGTAAAAGATACAAAAGGTCTTCAAAACGCTTATCTTTTACAAGCGCTTGATGAATTTTGCATCTTCCTTCTACTACATCAACTAGATCATAAATAATGCGGTTTTCCAGCCCCATCACGACATCCAGATTCCGAAGGCCGATATCGGTATCAACTAGACACACTTTTTTCCCTTGAATTGCTAGTGCTGTGCCTAAGTTTGCAGATGTTGTTGTTTTGCCAACGCCGCCTTTTCCTGAGGTAATCACAATAGCCTCGCCCAATTTCACATTCCTCCCTCAAGCCTTGTCAGATTAGGTCTTATATGAGCCAATTGCTGCAGGCGTTCAATGATCATATTGCCATCTATATCTAAATAAGCACATTCCATTTCATTTCCATCTTCTTTTTGGTCTGGTGCACGGTTAAAAACTTGCGCGATGCGAAGTTGTGTTGGAATCATATGAGATGCCGCAATGACAGCTTGTTTGTTGCCATTACATCCAGCATGCGCCACACCTTTTAATGCGCCGAGCACAAAAATATTTCCCCCTGCACGAATCGTTCCGCCAGGATTGACATCTCCTATTAATAAGAGATCTCCTTCGACATACAGCACCTGTCCAGAGCGTACTATTTTTGCTACAGAGGTAATTTCCGCCTCTGCTTTTAATCGTCTCGCCTCTTCAATTGACATGACGTCACTTTCAATAGAGTGGATGACGAGATGTTCATTTTCAGACACAGCTTCGGTCAAGCGCAGTTCCTGATCCTCTGTTAAGTACCGAAAACCAAGCTTAATATGCACATTGACCTTATGTCCTTCTCTTCCATCTGTATATTGCTCAAGTAAAAGAACCTCTCGCAATCCAGAAAGAAGGTCATCAAACGAACAGTCATCATTTAACTGTAATGTTAATCCGTTTTTTGTACCTTTTATCGTCACATATTGCTGTTTTTGAGTTTTCAAGATGCTCACCTCAACAACATACTCATTTCGCCGTAATTGGACAAACTCCTGCTTTTATTCGTCGATCAGATCTTGTTTCACCTGGATGAAAAAGAGCCTAAGCGGCACAACAAGTATGAGAGACGCAGCAGTATTTAAAAGAATCGTTGGAATAAAGCGTTCGATGACATACGTATTAAACGGCATAATCCCTGGTTGAATGGTCGCTTGAATGCCGTATACATAAAACTCCATCACGGAAACAGCAATAATCGACAGAAAGACAACGACTAAAATATTCGTTTGCAGAACCTTAAAGGCTTTTGCTAGCAAATAGCAAAGCGCCCCAAAGCCAAACATATGAACACCAAGTATGCCTGTATATGAAATATCATATAAAAGTCCAAAGATAAATCCGTAAATCACACCATATTTTTGATTCACAAAAGCAGTCATAAATACAAGTGCGAGTAAAATGAAATGAGGAGCTAAAATTTGATTCTCTGAAACAAATGGGAGCTTCACTAAATCGACAAAAATGCTGTCAAATACGAAGATAAACAACATGACGAAAGCTAGAAGGACACGTTTCACGAGCCTTCCTCCTTCGTCAATTCAGATGCATCTGCCGTACTTGTGCTACGTTTCACCACAATCACGCGGTCTAAATTGTTAAGTTCAGCCGCTGGTTCTACATAAATGATTTTTGTCAGGCCGTAATGGTCTGGCTCGATTTCACTCACCTTACCAATCGTTAAACCTTGTGGGAATACGCCCCCTGCTCCAGATGTTTCAACAAGATCTCCTTTTTTGACATCCCCATCTGCATCGGATTTCAAAATATTCATGGTCAGCATTTTTTTCTTGCTGTCATAACCGTTAATGATTCCATTGAGTTCTTCTTTGCCCTTTTTCGCAAAAATTTTCGTTGAAATTCTATTATTTTGGTCAGTAGAGCTTAGCAACCTTACAGTCGAAGTAAAATTGTTGAGCTTATCACTTTCAATTTTCCCAATTAACGCACCACTCTCATTTGTGACCGCCATATCTTTGTCAACGCCTTGCTTTTTCCCTTTATCAATCATCACAAAGCTATCCCAAAGAGACGGGTTTCTTGCGATAACAGTTGATAGAATTGGCGTATAGTCACGAATAGAGTCCACATATCCGAGCTGCTTGCGAAGCTTTTTATTCTCATCTTCTAGTTCTTGAAGTTTCGCCTCATATTGAGTTTGTCCATCAAGTTTTTTTCGAAGGCGCTCGTTTTCATCATATGTGTTCTTTAAATCTTGTACGTTCCCATAAATACCGGCAATAAATTGTGATGGTTTATGAAAGACACCTTGAAAAAAGCCTGTCGTATCCCCCACTAATTTTTCCGGCCATGAAGCACCTCTGCCGCTTTTCACTGAAAAACCAATCATGGCCACCAGTACGATGACACAGACAAGGAGCAACATTAATCTTTTATTCATAAAAAACTGCGGCATGTCTTACACCTCTTTAATTACGCCCGATTATCGATTATCTTTTGACTTTCCTTTGAACAAATGAATATGTTCTAGTGCTTTCCCTGTTCCAATTGCCACACAGTCAAGTGGGTCTTCAGCAATAATGACTGGCATTTTCGTTTCATCACTAATGACTTTGTCAAGATTACGAAGCAATGCACCGCCGCCTGTTAAAACGATTCCGCGGTCCATAATATCTGCTGCCAGCTCAGGCGGGGTTTTTTCAAGTGTCATTTTCACCGCATCGACAATTGTTTCCACCGTATCACGAAGCGCTTTTGCAATCTCTTCTGCCGTAATAGAGATCGTTTTTGGCAAACCAGTTAAAAGGTCACGTCCGCGAATGTCCATCTCATCATGTACATCAGACTGCGCAGAACCGATTTCCATTTTAATCGCTTCTGACGTACGATCACCGATCATCAGGTTATACGTTTTACGGATGTAGCTGCTGATCGCATCGTCCATTTCATCTCCTGCAACGCGGATCGATTGTGATGTCACAATGCCGCCAAGAGAAATAATCGCTACCTCTGTTGTACCGCCACCAATGTCCACAACCATACTTCCTGTTGGCTCCCATACAGGCAGGTTAGCACCGATTGCCGCAGCAAATGGCTCTTCAATAGGGTATGCATCACGTGCACCAGCTTGTCTTGTTGCATCAATGACCGCACGCTCTTCTACAGCTGTAATACCAGATGGTACACATACCATCACGTAAGGTTTACGAGCAAAAAGCCCTTTGCCTTTTAATGCTTGATTAATGTAATATTTCATCATTGTTGCTGTCGTTTCGTAATCTGCAATGACTCCGTCTTTCATTGGGCGCAGTGCCACAACATTACCAGGTGTACGGCCAATCATGTTTCTAGCATCATTTCCGACCGCCACTATAGACTTCGTATCAGTTTCCAAGGCTACGACCGAAGGTTCTCTCACAACAATGCCTTTTCCTTTAATAAAAACAAGCGTATTCGCTGTTCCAAGATCTATTCCAAGGTCTTTTGTACCAATTCCAAACATATGTATGTATCTTCCTTTCTTAAACCAAAATTCCCTTTAGGGAAAAACTCATAAACTCTATTATATCGTAAAACATTGAAAAAAAAAGTGTTACAAATACCCTTTTTCCTTCAAACTCACAAATTTTTGATCACCTATGACAAGATGATCAAGCAGCTGTATTCCAATCAGCTTTCCACATTCAAATAGTCTCTGTGTGACTTCAATATCTTCCCTGCTGGGCGTCGGATCTCCAGATGGATGGTTGTGCACACATATAAATGAAGCAGCCGAACGTTTAAAGGCCTCTTTGAAAATTTCACGCGGGTGAACAATGGATGAGTTCAGACTTCCAATAAACACAGTATGTTTATGAAGAACTTGATTTTTTGTATTGAGATATAGACAAACGAAATTTTCCTGTGTCAAAAATCTCATATCTTCCATCACAAAGTTTGCGCCGTCCTCTGGTGTGCGGATCACATAGCGGTTGTCCGTCGTTTGATGGTGTAATCTAGTGCCGAGCTCTAAAGCAGCTAAAAGAGAGACCGCCTTCGCCTTGCCAACTCCTCGAATCTTCGACATTTCTTCAACTGATGCTTCTCTTAAAGAGCGAAGACCGCCAAAAGTTTGCAGAAGTCTTGCGGAAATTTGGAGAACGGATTCCTTTTTTGTGCCTGTCCTTAAAATAATGGCAACAAGGTCATGGTTTGACATACTGCCGGGACCATATTTAATCAATCGTTCTCTCGGCTTTTCATCCTGAGGAAAATGCTTTAACAGCATAGGGAAATCGTTCATGATGCCCACTCCTTTTAGAATTCCTTCCTGTCATCAAAAAGGGGTGATTCCAAATGTTTCGAGCACTCTAACTGTTTTCGCAATAGGGAGACCTACAACGGAAAAATAATCACCGTCTATTTTTTGAACAAACAGTGCGCCTTTCCCTTGAATGCCATAGCTCCCCGCTTTATCAAGCGGTTCTCCCGTTTCGATATAGCGGTCGATTTCATTTTGCGTAAGTGTCCAAAATGTCACTTCTGTCTGATCATAAAATGTTTCTTTTCTATTCTCTGACTGAATCGTGACACCCGTCAAGACTTGATGTGTCTTTCCTGACAATAATTGAAGCATTGAGGCAGCTTCTTCCTTGTCTTTTGGTTTTCCAAGACATTTGCCGTCAATTGCAACAATTGTATCTGCACCAAGGATCACAGCTTCGGGATGTAATGTTTGAATATCAGTTGCTTTTTGTTCTGCCAACCATTGGACGTTCTCTGCAGGTGAAAGGTTTCGATTTATTTCTTCTTTTAATTGACTTGCTTGAATGTTATAAGAAAACCCTGCTAGATCAAGCAATTCTTTTCTTCTAGGTGATTGAGATGCGAGTATCAATTGGTTCATGTGTGTTCATCCTTTCAGGGTTTTGCCTAAGAAGTAAGATACCCATTCATCCTATCAAATGTACATCTTACCGACAATTTACGAAAATTCATTTTTTATGTTCCTTCATCATTATGTTTGATGCAAAAGAAAAAAACTAGTCATTTTTTGACTAGTTTGGTTTCCTAAAAAATGATTTTACGTATTTAATTGATCAAGCAGTGCTTGCTGAGATTTCCACCCGTTTTCAGCAGTAGGTTCATTTAGCAGCTGCACAGCTTTCAGCAAACTGCTTTTAGCAGATGCGTCCATTGTTTTGGCACTTTCAAGCTCAGAAATCAGCTGCGTGACATCCTTTTGATCCACATCATCCCCTGTAATGACTTTAGAGGATAATACAGATGCCTTTTCTATTAAACTAGTCAGCTCATCCGGTGCTTGAAATGAGAGTTCCTTGCCTCCCCACGCCTCAAAGTGCTGATCAATCAGCTTCTTCCCAACAGCACTTGTCATTCCCTGCTCTGTTGCAAGCCCTGCAATAACATAATAGCCATCATCCATTGAGACCTTTTTACCCGCATAGCCTGCTTCTTTTAAACTGCCAACTAATTCATCTGCTCCTTTTTCAGAGGAAAACTTTCCAGCCTGTACGACAAAGGTTGAAAAGCTGCCAGAGGTGCTTTTTTCATCTTTGTTCTCTTTTGATTCATCAGTAGTACCAGCTGATGACGCATCCCCGCCCGCTTTCACAGGCGATTGGTTTCCGGAGGCTGAAACACTGATATCTCCCCCTGATGGATTCTGTGTACCATCTTGACTTAAACTAAGTGCAAACACACCAAGGCCTGTCCCAAGAACTACCGCAAACACAATTGTTGTCATCACTCTCTTAAAGGGGCCGCGGTTTTTACCGAACTTCTGATCAAAGGAGCCTTTTTTCTTTTGATAAGGTGTAACGACCTTTGGATCAGAATGATAAATATGGTCCGCTGCATCATCCCACTGAAAATCTTCTTCTTTCGGTTTAGACGAATCCTCCTGAGAAGCAGCTGTCTCCTGTTCCGACTGCCTTTTTTCCTCCCAATTCGAAAACGTCACTTGATCTTCTTGCTGTTTTGGCGGCTTTTGTTCTTCTTCATGAAGCATTTCTTCTTTGCCATTAATATTGACCTTTAGCCCTTGTTTTTTTGCCTGCCTTTTTTTCACTGTCATTCCCCGCTTTCTGACATTGTTTGTAAGAAAGACCTTTTTGTCCAATGAATCAGCGCGAATGTAACCCGTCCTTCTTTCTGTTTCACACTTTAACATAGCGGTTAAAAAAAAGAACAAGACTTTTGTCGGCAAGAAAAAAAAGTGTTCGCCAATTTTTTCAACCGGTCGACCCGGTGAACGGGAGTATGATATAAGCTCCACAAAGATACAGCCAAAAAGAAAAAGAGATCGCAGGAACAAAGGGAAATGGCTCATCTAAGCGAAAGGAAAAAACCTTCGCATAGACCATTCCAGAGATACAAGAAAGGAAAAGAATGAGAAGGAATGGCTTGAAGCCAAAGCAAAATGCAAGCACACCAAACAGCTTCATATCAGCTCCGCCCATGCTATTTGGCTTGAAACGTTCTAAACTATAAAACATGAGAAAGCAAAAAAGAAGCGAAGCCGCTCCTTCCCACCAAATAAGGAGAGGTTCAAGCGTGCGGTATATGACGAAAAGAGGGAAAAAGAAGAGAAACAGCTCGTTTGGCACCCTCATATAAAGAAGATCACTCACGACAGCAATCATGAATAAACTACAAAGAATCACAAGAAAAAGACCTTCAAACGAAACACCAGCAATTTTATACATGAGCAAAAAAAGACTGCCTGACAGCAGCTCAACCATTGGATAGAGTAACGACAAACGAGTGCCGCAATGTTTACAAACCCCCTTCAGCATGGCATATGAAAGTAGCGGGATCATCTTAGGTAGGGAAAGCGGCTGTTTACAGGCTGTGCAGTGAGAACGAGGAAAAAGAATGGACCGCTTCACTGGCAACCTTTCACCGACTAGATGAAAGAACGACCCCATGGTGATGCCTGCAAGAAACACAAAAATGCCAATCATTTATCGCGGCTCCTTCCGAGAATAAGATAGACTGGATTTTACCATGACCCGATTCATAGAGCACATAGTGAAAATATGATTTTACTTCTCTTCTACACATGAAAAGAAAAAAACGCAAGAGGCATCGAAGCCATTTGCGTTTTTTTGTTACCTGATCATACGATTTCGTATATCTGAAATAAAATAAAGGGAGCCTGTCACAAGGATCACTGCTGAAGGATCATCACTTTTTTTCTGAATGAACTCAAGCACTGAAGAAGGGTCATCATCATACGACTTTACATCTAGCTGACTGCACCCATAAAGCTTTTCAGCTGATTCCGCTCTTGGAAAATTAAATGAAACAAAATGGATCGAAGAACTAACGGCTTCAAGCTTTTGAATCATTTGCTTGTACGGCTTGTCTTTTAAAGCACTAAAACATACATGCACCTGTTTACTAGAAAAATGAGCTTGTACGGTTTCAATTAAACGGTCGATCCCTTCTTCATTATGAGCGCCGTCTAAATACACTGGTGGATGATCTTTGACCTTTTCAAATCTTCCAGCCCACACTGCCTGCCGAATGCCTTTATAAATTTGCTCTCTTGTCACGCTAATACAGCCTTTTTGCTCCAGCCATTCAATGAGCATTACAGCAAGGGAAGCATTTTGCCTTTGATGCGTTCCAATCAACCCTGTTTCGAGCTGTGGATACTGCCTTTTTGATGTGCGTAACGTGAAGCGTTCACCTGTTTCGGTTGGCTGCTGCTCATCAAAGATACAAGTATCATGTAATGAGATACATTCGGCATTCTTTTCTTTTGCTGTGTTTTGAATGACAGCAAGAGCTTCCGGTTGGTGAACTGCCGTGATCACCGGAATCCCCTCTTTGATAATGCCCGCTTTTTCAGCGGCAATCTGTTCAAGTGTGTCACCTAAAATGGCCATATGATCATGACCAATCGACGTAATCGCTGTTAAGATAGGCACAGCAATATTTGTAGAATCAAGCCTTCCGCCAAGTCCTGTTTCCAAGAGGACGAAGTCTACTTGGCGCACATGAGCAAAATAAGCAAACGCACACGCTGTAATAATTTCAAATTCTGTTGCTGCACCAAGCTCTGTTTGATCTAATTCATCAACAAAGGGCTTGATTTCATTCACCAAACTCAACCATTCTTCATCCTGTATAGGCACTCCGTTTACGCTGATTCGCTCATTGAACGTTAATATAAACGGAGAGGTGAAGGTTCCGACCGAATAGCCGGCTGCCTCTAAAACGGAACGCGTAAATGCAATGGTTGATCCTTTACCATTTGTACCAGCAACATGTACTGCTTTTATGCTTTGTTCAGGATTTCCTAGTCTATTCATCAGCCATTTCATTCTTTCAAGGCCCGGTTTTACGCCAAAGGCCAGTCTGCTGTGAATCCAATCAATGGCTTCATGATAGGTTGTAAACAATGTCATCTCTCATTTCATAGGAAATTTTCAAAAAAGACGACTCCCTTTCATTAGGAGCCGTCTTTTCAACCTTATGCTTTCAGCTCTTCAATACGCTTTTGAACAGCTTCGCGTTTTGCGACATAATCACGTTCTTTCGCACGCTCTTCTTCTACGACACTTTCAGGTGCTTTTTTCATAAAGCCTTCGTTTCCAAGCTTTTTCTGTACTCGTTCTACTTCTTTTGTCAGCTTATCAAGCTCTTTTTGCAGACGGGCAATTTCTTCATCTAAGTTGATTAAGCCTTCGAGCGGCAGAATGAGTTCTGCTCCAGAAATGACAGCTGTCATTGCTTTATCACTGGCTGGGACATCTGTGCCGATTTCAAGAACACTTGGGTTCGTAAAACGCTCAATGTATGAACGATTTTTCTCTAAACGTTCCTGCACATCAGCTGTAGAAGCTTTAATGTAAAGCTCGACTTGTTTGCTCATTGGCGTGTTCACTTCACTGCGAATGTTACGAACAGAACGAATGAGTTCAACAAGCAGCTTCATATCAGCAGAAGCTTGTTCGTTTGAAAGCTCTGGCTTCACTTCAGGCCATGCCGCTACAGTAATCGACTCACCTTCATGCGGTAGATGCTGCCAAATTTCTTCTGTTAAGAACGGCATAAACGGATGAAGAAGTCTCATCGTTTGATCTAATACATACGCAAGGATCGAACGAGTTGTTTTCTTCGCTGCTTCATCTTCTCCATAAAGCGGAAGCTTCGCCATTTCAATATACCAATCACAGAAATCATCCCAAATGAAATTGTATAAATGTCTGCCCACTTCACCGAATTCATACTTATCAGCAAGCTGTGTGACACTTTCAATTGTTTCATTTAAGCGAGTTAAAATCCATTGGTCAGCAACTGATTTTTCTCCTGTCAAATCAAGCTCATCATACGTTAAACCATCCATATTCATTAAAGCAAAACGGGATGCGTTCCAAATTTTATTCGCAAAGTTCCAAGTGGATTCAACCTTTTCAAAGCTAAAGCGAAGATCCTGACCTGGTGAGCTTCCAGTCGCTAAGAAATATCTTAATGAATCCGCACCGTACTTATCGATGACCTCCATTGGATCAATTCCGTTGCCGAGCGACTTACTCATTTTACGTCCTTGTTCGTCACGGATGAGCCCATGAATAAGGACATCTTTGAACGGTTTTTCTCCTGTGAATTCAAGACCTTGGAAGATCATGCGAGATACCCAGAAGAAAATGATGTCATAGCCTGTAACAAGCAGATTTGTTGGATAGTAGCGCTTGAAGTCTTCACTGTCTGCATCCGGCCAGCCCATTGTAGAGAATGGCCAAAGTGCTGAACTAAACCATGTATCAAGCACATCATTATCCTGTTCCCAGTTCTCAATATCTTCTGGTGCTTCAAGCCCAACGTATACTTCTTTCGTTTCTTTATGATACCAAGCAGGGATACGGTGTCCCCACCATAGCTGACGAGAAATACACCAGTCACGGATATTTTCCATCCAGTGTAAATATGTCTTTTCAAATCGGTCTGGAACAAATTGAACTTGATCGTCCCCTTTTTGCAGATGAATGGCTTCGTCTGCCAGTGGCTGCATTTTCACAAACCACTGTGTAGATAAATAGGGTTCAACGACAGCTCCGCTTCGCTCACTATGACCAACTGAATGCATATGATCCTCAATTTTGAACAAAATGCCTTCCTCTTGTAAATCCTTCACAAGCTGCTTGCGGCATTCGAAGCGGTCCATTCCTTTGTATTGCAATGCATTTTCATTCATTGTGCCATCTTCATTCATGACAAGGATACGCTCTAACTCATGACGGTTTCCAAGCTCAAAGTCATTCGGGTCATGAGCAGGTGTAATTTTCACAGCTCCTGAACCAAACTCCATATCAACATAGTCATCACCGACAATTGGGATCTCGCGGCCTGTAATTGGTAAAACCACTGTTTTTCCAATCAAATGCTGATAGCGTTCGTCTTCAGGGTGAACGGCAACGGCTGTATCACCTAGCATTGTTTCAGGTCTTGTCGTCGCAATTTCAATTGAACCCGTTCCATCTGAAAGCGGATATCTCAAGTGATAAAACGCACCTTGAACATCCTTATAAATCACTTCAATATCAGAAAGTGCCGTTTTCGTTGCTGGATCCCAGTTAATGATGTACTCTCCGCGATAGATAAGCCCTTTTTCATACAATTGAACAAACACTTGGCGAACGGCTTTATTCAGTCCTTCATCTAATGTAAAACGTTCACGAGAGTAATCGAGGCCAAGGCCCATTTTTGCCCACTGGCTACGAATAAAATCTGCATATTCTTCTTTCCACTTCCACGTTTCTTCTACAAATTTCTCACGGCCAAGGTCATACCGGCTTACGCCTTCCTCGCGAAGCTTTGCCTCTACTTTTGCTTGAGTAGCAATTCCAGCATGATCCATACCTGGAAGCCACAGAACATCATAACCCTGCATCCGTTTCATACGTGTCACGATGTCTTGAAGGGTTGAATCCCATGCATGCCCAAGGTGCAGTTTTCCTGTCACGTTTGGTGGAGGAATAACGACTGTATATGGATCTTTCGTTTTGTCATTTTGTGCTTCGAAGAATTTTCCTTTAAGCCAGTACGTATAGCGGTCTTTTTCAATCGCATTTGGATCGTACTTTGTTGGCATTTCTTGATTATTTGTTCCCATTTGTGTAACCTCCACATTTTTTCGGCTGATGAAACATAAAAAAAGCCTTTCCATCCTTATAAAAGGACGAAAAAGCTTTTTCGCGGTACCACCTTTTTTCACGAGACACATACACGTGTCCCATACACTCTAAAGGATAACGGGGTTCTCCCGAATTTCTCTACTTGTTCATTCAAGAAATTAAGCTCACAGGCGACCTTCCAAACAAGTATATCCTAGGAAGCCTTTCAGCTCTTGGCTTCCCTCTCTTTAGGGTCTTGCTCGTACTCTTCCTGATCTACGCTTACGATATATCACGTTCATCAGCACATACTCATCTTTTATTAATATTACTAAATGCCTTTTGTTTTCGTCAATCATCTTTTCCGCTTTTCTTCTTCTTTATACAAATTGGGCAGGCACCCTTTGCCTTTTTGCCCATATGATAATAACAAAATGAAGAAGGAGGGCGTTTGATTTGAAGAAGATCAATCCTTATACACTTCCCCCCTGGCTGAGACAAATTCGGGCAGTTGCCTCCCAAGTCGTTCTCCCGATTGCTATATTTCAAGGGTTTCGTACGATCATTTTCCCTACGACATTTGACGTCCTCATTCTAGGTATTCTGATTTTTCTCGCCTGTGCCTTTCATCTTGATTGGTTTTAAAAACTCATGCTTATGTACCTGCTCATCTAAAGCCAACGCAACATAACCTCGTCATTCCGCTGATGACGAGGCACTTTGTTCTTCTTCAAGCCGTCTAGCCTGCTCAATCTCGTGAATCTTCATGACGGTCGGCTCTGAATTTTTCATCTGCCAATACGCTCTTAACAGCTGCTGACAGCTTTCCATTTCATCCTGCCCGCCTGCTTCATAGGCTTTTACTGTATCAAACAGACCTTGCGGATAAGCAAGGTAGCTTAGGAATAAATGCAGTTCTTCCTCTCTAAGCGGATTTCCTTTTTGATACGTATAAAACAAAGAAGTGCATTCAGGACAAGATGTGGGATAGGTTTTGAATGTACGAAAGTAAAAGGTTAGAAGATCATAAATGGGAGCGGCTTTTTTAGACTGCTCAAAATTGGTGAAATGTCCTGTCCCGACATCATTATACAAAAAGTGATGGATCGATAGCTGCCCATGATTTAGCACAACACGCGTTGTTTCTTGATCTTTCATTTCTTCATGCCAATCCTCTAAACGTTCAAGCGCAAACTCACTGGCAGACATCGCCTCTGAAAAATACATAGCGGCGGCCAGCTCAAATGGCGACATATACCATGTTTGTTCTGCCCGCTCTATGAATCGTTCATACATGTCTTTCTCCGCTTCCCATTTGGTCTTGATTTGTGTGTAGTGCGCTTCTATCTCTTGCTCTGTGATATCCATCATGACTTCAGTCCGCTTATGAAGTCTTGCAATCTCTTGAAATAAATATTCATGCTTATCGTCCTGCTCTTCTCTCTTTTCATTCGTCAGCCATGGCATAAGATAGTATGCATACTGGCTTTCCCGATGACTTGAGAAAAAGGAACCGCTCTTCGTCCGATAAATCGGCACAAAGGAGCGATAGCCCTTTGATTCTAGCTCAAGCATTTGCTCTGTAAATTGCATATGCCGGTTGGCTTTGACTCGCTTTAGGGCAAATACACCCTGCTTTGTATAGACCTTGACGACAGCAGGACTGACAGGTTCAATATATTCAGCCTCAAGCCCGTATTCGTATAAGACAGATTGGATTTCATCCACGTTCACTCACCACATTTTCTCGGTCAGTCATCGCTTGCTATGCATTGCTTTTTTGATATTCAGGAATATAAAGAATCTGTCCTTCCTCAAGCTCCGCATCAATCGATAATGAGTTTGTGCGAAGAAGCTGCTGCACATTTAACTGATATCTCTCACAAATACGATCGACCGTATCTTCTTGCTGAACTATACATATTTTCATGCGAGAAAAATCTTCCTCCTCCTGCTTAGCGAACAGCTTTGTTAAATAAAGAGAGTTCTCACTGCCAGACGTTTCTCTCACGTCCTCTTCTGGCTCCTCTTCTTGAGCTGACTCATATATTTTAGGTGCTTCTCGTTCATATAACCGTCCGAGCTGATATTCATCCTCCTGCACCTCTTGCTCAGGCTCCACTTGATAAGCAGGTGATTCAAATGCCGGATACGACTGCACCGTTTCTTCCTGCTCTTCGGCAGCTTCCGGATCTTTTCTCACTTCCACTTCAAAGAACGTATCATCCCGTCCCTCTTCTTCTAAGAGCTTAGGCGGTTCAAAAAATGGCGGTTCCTGCACCTGAGCTTCAGGGAAGGATCGATAACCAAGCGCCACTGCTTCTTCCTGGCCCTCTAGTTCTTCCGGTTCTTCCGGTTCTTCCAGCTCTTCGGGCTCCTCCTCTTCCCTACTCACCAGCTCTATATCCATTTCTTCTTCCTGTTCTTCTTGCTCGGCGCGTGTGTCATGTTGTAATACAGGCTGTTCCTCATCATCCTCACATTCTTCGCCTTGCAGCTTTTCTTGTTCCTCATGTTCCGGCAGCGCCTCATATTCATAGGTCACATCGCCATATTCCTCTTCAGGACGATGGACAAATTCATACGGCTCCACAACAGGCACTTGAGGCGTTTCCTCGTCTAATAAACCTTCAATTGCTAGATCAGCCTGAATGGTGAGCAAACGATTCTCTGTCAGCTCATAATCAAACGCATCAATAAACACAAACACATCATTTAAATGACTAATTTTGTTCTTCGGGATGGTGATATCGACTGGAAATTGATGCAAAAGCTCCGCCGTTCCGTCTTCTCTTACCTTTACCTCATCAGCTTCCCTGTATGATGGATAGGAACTCAATTCACCCAATAGCTCCTCTTGATTTATGTTGTATTCTCCTGTTAGCTCGAGTGAACCTCTAATGGAAACATAATCATTCACTTCTTGAACGAGAATGTCAGGATCGAGAGAAATTGACAGCAGCTCACTGACTTCCTGTCCGCTTTTGAAATAAATGGATTCTTCTACCGAAAACTGTAATCGATTGTTTTGAGACAAGTCGGTGTCCTCCTTTCATCTAATCCTTAAAAAATAAAATTAGATGTCAATACAGTTGTATGTGGGAGAGAGTCAAAATATGATTGGTTTTCTCCAATACAAAAAAGCCGATATGTCTCCATATCGGCTTTTGTTTATCGACGTAGTTTTTGAAAAACCTTTTCCACTGTCTCAATTGTATATTCGATGTCTTCATCTGTATGAGCTGTTGACAGGAACAGTCCTTCAAATTGAGAAGGTGGAAGGAAGATGCCGTGATCGGCCATTTCCTTGTAAAATTCAGCGAATAAAGCAAGATCAGCTGTTTTCGCTTTGTCATAATTGATCACGTCTTCATTTGTAAAGAAGAATCCGATCATGGAACCCGCTCGGTTAAACGTTAATGGAATTCCGTATGCTTTCGCCGCTTTCGAAATGCCTTCTTCCAGCCTGTCACCTTTTCGTCTAAACTCTACATAAGACTCAGGTGTCAACTGTTTTAACGTTTCTAAGCCCGCTGTCATCGCAAGTGGGTTACCAGATAACGTTCCTGCTTGATAAATGGGACCACTTGGCGCAATTTGTCTCATAATATCCGCTCTTCCGCCATAAGCACCGACCGGAAGACCGCCACCAATCACTTTACCAAGGCACGTCAGATCAGGTGTGATGCCAAAATAGCCTTGCGCGCAGTGGTAATCCACACGGAAGCCTGTCATGACCTCATCAAAAATGAGTAGTGATCCGTTTTGCTCTGTGATGTCTCTCAGTCCTTGCAGGAAACCTTCTTGCGGAGGAACTACCCCCATATTTCCTGCAACCGGCTCTACAATGACACCTGCGATATCGTCTCCAAATTCTTGAAAAGCGACTCGAATGCTTTCTAAGTCATTGTAAGGCACTGTGATCGTGTTGCTGGCAACCCCCTCAGGAACACCAGGACTATCTGGCAGTCCAAGCGTTGCCACTCCAGAACCTGCTTTAATGAGTAAAGAATCACCGTGGCCATGATAGCAGCCTTCAAATTTCACAATTTTATTTCTGCCTGTAAAACCACGCGCTAGACGAAGTGCACTCATGGTTGCCTCTGTACCAGAGCTGACCATACGAATGACCTCGATGGAAGGAACTCGTTCCGATACAAGCTTAGCTAATTCATTTTCAACTAACGTAGAAGCACCGAAGCTTGTCCCATATTCCGCTACTTGCTGAATGCTTTCAACTACACGGTCATTCGTATGTCCTAAAATAAGCGGTCCCCATGATAAGACATAATCGATGTATTCATTCCCATCAATATCATAAATTTTGGCGCCTTTGCCTCGTTCCATAAAAATCGGGTCTGTGTTGACTGATTTAAATGCACGCACAGGGCTGTTGACACCACCAGGCATTAACTGCTGCGCTTCTTCAAATGCTTGCTTTGATTTTTCATAGCTACGTCCCATTTCAACGTCCTCCTGTCTATCCGTTCTTTATTCTGAGAGCCATTTTGCTGCATCTTTTGCATGATACGTAATGATAAGTTCTGCACCTGCACGTTTCATGCTTGTCAGCATTTCAAGAACAAGCTCTTTTTCAGAAATCCAGCCATTTTGAGCAGCGGCTTTAACCATTGCATACTCTCCGCTCACATTGTAG
Source organism: Bacillus safensis (assembly GCA_030159235.1). Taxonomy (GTDB): domain Bacteria; phylum Bacillota; class Bacilli; order Bacillales; family Bacillaceae; genus Bacillus; species Bacillus safensis_B. The sequence continues at coordinate 323,675 of BSBG01000002.1, forward strand.
GCAACAACAGGGAGTGTGAATTCATTTTTCACATCACGCATAATGTCTAAGTAAGAAAGGGATGGTTTGACGATTAAGAAGTCTGCTCCCTCTTCTACATCAGACTGAGCTTCTCTTAGTGCCTCTAAACGATTTGCAGGGTCCATTTGATATGTTTTACGATCTCCAAACTGCGGTGTACTATGCGCCGCATCACGGAACGGACCGTAAAAAGCACTTGCATATTTGACGGCATATGACATGACAGGTACATGAATAAAGCCTGCTTCATCAAGTGCCTCACGAATGGCCAAAACAAATCCATCCATCATATTTGAAGGAGCAATGATATCTGCACCCGCGCGCGCTTGGCTAACAGCAGCTTTCGCTAGTAGCTGAAGAGATTCATCATTTAAAATTTCACCATCTTCAACGATTCCGCAATGTCCATGATCTGTATATTGGCATAAGCAAGTGTCTGCAATGACCACAAGCTCTGGGAAATGTTTTTTGATCTCTAGCGTTGCTCTTTGAACAATGCCATGATCATGATACGCCTCACTGCCCACATGATCTTTATGATCTGGCACACCAAATACAATGATCGATTTGATGCCAAGGTCAACAAGCTCTTGGACTTCTTCTTTTACAAGATCCACAGAAATGTGATATACACCCGGCATTGAAGCGACTTCTTTCCGAACATTTTCTCCCTCTACAAAAAAGATCGGATAAATGAAATCAGATGTTCTTAAAAAGGTTTCTCTAACTAGCTCTCTCATACCTGCGCTTGTCCGCAATCTGCGGTGTCTGTTAAATTTCATCATTGGTTCAACTTCCTTTCAGATAAACGGCACATCAAATCAAGCATTCCGTCTATCGTATAAGTATCTGGGGTTTCAGAAGAAATCCCGTATTGAAGCAGTGCCTCTTTTGTCAGAGGACCGATCGTCACAAAACAGGTGGCAGATCGAGCCAGCATTGCTGCATCTGCTTCCATGGCATGCATAAATGAATGAACAGTGGATGAACTCGTAAATGTAATAAAATCAAATGATTGCTTCGTCATTGCCGATTTGAGAGCGGTAATTCCGTCCTCATCCTTGACTGTTTTATATAAAATCCATTCTTTTACTTCTATGCCAAGCGGAATGAGGGTTTTCTTTACCACATCTCGTGATAGGTGCCCTTTCGCTACAAACACACGCTCTCCTGGGCTGACATGGTCAAGTAACGCATCTGCCAGCTCTTCCGCTATAAATCGTTCTGGTACTACATCCACCTTTAAGCCATGCTGCTCAAGATAAGCAGAGGTTTTCTCCCCTACAGCAGCCACTTTCAAATGGGATAAGCTCTTATGTAAATGATGCTCTTTTATGTAGTTCAGAAAAAAAGACGCACCATTCACACTCGTGAAAACAAGCCAGTGGCTATTTTCTAAGTCCTTTAAAAAGACTTGCGCTTTTTCTTTTGTGAGCGTAGGCTCAAACCGAATAAGAGAGGTTAAAACAGCATGGCCATTCAGCGCTTCAATCTTTTGCTGAAACACGCCCGCTTGACGTTCATTTCGAGTGACAAGCACCGTCTGTCCGTGAAGCGATTTGCCTATGGTCATTGGGAGGACAGATCCTTTTTCACCTTGTCGATCAAATCCTTTGCTCCCTTATCAGCCATCTGCTTCGCACACGCTGTTCCAATTGCCTTAGGGTCAGTGCCTGTTACGGTTTCTCGAATAATTGTGTGTCCATCAGCAGATGCTACAAGACCCGTCAGTTCAATTTCATCATGCTCATTCATCGTTGCATAGCCAGCAATCGGCACTTGACAGCTTCCATCCATTTGTTTGAGAAAGGCTCTTTCAGCGAGGACCGTTTTCTCTGTATATTCATTCGTAAATTGAGCAAGAAGCTGCAACAGCTCTTCATCATCCCCACGGCACTCAATCGACAGCGCGCCTTGTCCAACAGCAGGCAGACAAGTCTCAGGAGATAAAAATTCCGACACGACCTCTTTGCTCCATCCCATTCTGGACAGACCGGCAGCCGCTAGAATAATGGCATCATACTCTTCATTTTTCAGCTTTTCCAATCTCGTATCAATATTGCCTCGAATCCATTTAATCTCAAGATCTGGTCTTTCCTGAAGAAGCTGGGCACTGCGCCGTAAGCTGCTCGTTCCCACAATTGCGCCCTTAGGCAGTTCGCTAAGACTCAGATGATCCTTTGAAATCAGTGCGTCCCGCACATCTTCCCGCTCAGGAATACAGCCAATGACTAAACCTTCCGGAAGAGCGGCCGGCATATCCTTCATGCTGTGCACCGCCATATCAATGTCATGATTCAGCATCGCCTGTTCAATCTCTTTGACAAACAGTCCTTTTCCGCCAACCTTAGATAAGGTCACATCTAAAATTTGGTCACCCTTTGTCACAATCTCTTTTATTTCAAAAGAATAAGAAGGGTTTAGTTCAGACAGCTTTTGAATGACCCATTTTGTTTGTGTAATTGCCAGCTTACTTCGTCTAGAACCTACTTTAATTGTACGCAATACGTCTTCCTCCCGACAATGCCCTTAAGACTCATCATTATTGAAACCAATGAAAGGTTGATAAGCTACCAAGCAGAAAATAATTGATCATCAGCACAAGAAATGAAGCGACATTCCACAGTGCCACGACTTTGCCCTGCATATTTCTCACCAATCTGATATATAAGTAAAAGCCGTATAAAAACAGCATAATTAACGAACCAAGCACCTTTGCATCTATCCAGTACAACGTATCATACGAAATATATGCCCAAATGATGCCAAGAATTAAACTAAGCAAGAGCATTGGCACCCCAATAATGTTTAATACGTACGCCATATGATCAAGCTTGGATAAGTCTTCAATTCTCAGAAGCCATTTCCCCCATTTTTTCTTTTTCAACAAACGATATTGAAAAAGATAGAGCAGCGAAAAAGCAAATGACAGTGAAAAAGCACCATAGGATAAAATCGCCATCGTTATATGAATCACGAGCAGTTCACTCGTCAGTTTCCCCGTAAGTTCTGCTGAGTGGAGATCAGATGGTGTAAAGGTATGAATCGCCATCATGGAAAAGCCGATCACATTTGTAAAAAAGACAATAAATTCAACGCGCAATACTTTTGTGAGAACAAGTGAAAGTGTCACAAGCACCCACGTATAAAAATATAACCCCTCTGCTACATTCAACACAGGGAACCGGTCTGTTTCCATCATAATATAGAACATGTAGACTGTTTGCAGCAGCCAGACAATAGAAAGCAACCAGAAAGCCATTTTTCCAGCCTTCCGGTTGTGTTGAAGAAAATCTATGAAATAGAACAAGACACTTAGTGCATAAATTAAGATCGTCGCTTCGTTGAGTCTCGCTACAATGGATTCCAACATCGCTTAATCACTCACTGGCAACTGTAGCAAAGCCTTGTGCCATATTTGGTTTGAACAGCTGAAATGACCCTTGTTCCACAGGCTCCACCTTTTGCTCTTCATCTTCAACCTGTAAATCAAAGATTTCTTTAAAGAGTAAAAGTTTTTCCTCTGCATTCGGCTCCGCGGCAATTTCTTTTGCCTTTAAGATAGGATCTTTCAGCATTTGATTGATGATACTTTTCGTATGTTTATTTAACAGCTTCATTTCACGGTGTGTGAGGTTTGGAAGCTTTCGTTCAATGCTTTGCATCGTATCGGCTTGAATTGTGAGTGCCTTTTCTCTAAGTGCAGAAATGACTGGAACAACACCAAGCGTATTCAGCCATTGCTTAAATTCCACAATTTCTGCTTCAATCAGGAGTTCAACCTGCTCAGCGACTGCACGGCGCTCTTTTAGATTGGCTGCCACGATGCCTTCAAGGTCATCAATGTCATACAAAAAAGCACCTTCTACTTCAGAAATGGCTGGATCTAAATCACGGGGTACGGCAATATCCACCATAAATAGAGGTCTGCCCTTCCGCTTTTTATTCGCACTTTCGACCATTTCTTTTGTAATGACAAATTGTTTAGCACCCGTTGAACTAATTAAAATATCCGCTTCGGATAAAGTTTTTTCCAATTGATTTAAGCTCTTAGGCTCTCCTGAAAAACGGCCGGCCAATTCCTTAGCCTTCTCATATGTTCGATTGATGACCGTTACTTGGCCAATTCCTTGACCTTGAAGGTTTTGAGCCGCCAGCTCGCCCATTTTACCCGCACCAAGAATCAGGACATGCTTATCAGAAAGACGTCCAAAGATTTTTTTAGCAAGCTCAACTGCCGCATAGCTGACAGACACAGCATTAGACGCAATATCTGTTTCCGCATGGGAGCGTTTTGCAACAGTTACCGCCTGTTTAAACAAATAATTGAAAACGGTACCAATGGTTTTCTCCTCTTGAGCTACTTTAAAGCTGGATCGCACCTGACCGAGTATTTGTGTTTCACCAATCACCATGGAATCAAGTCCACAGGCCACACGGAATAAATGCTCAACCGCTCCATCGTTTTCGTAGAACTTCAAATATGGAGAAACATCTTCCTTTTCTAAACCGAACCAATCGGCTAAAAATCTTTTTATATAAAACCGTCCAGTATGAAGCTGATCTACCACTGCGTAGATCTCTGTTCGATTACATGTTGAGATAACGATATTCTCTAGAATGCTTTTTTCTTCTTTAAGCTTGGACATCGCTGTTCCGAGCTCACTCGGTTCAAAGCTCAGCTGTTCCCGTATCTCAACAGGGGCTGTTTTATAATCTAAACCCACAACAAGAATATGCATAACTTCAGCTTGCACCCCCAACGCCCTAACTAATTTATAATAATTACAATATAGAATTTATTATTTATAATGATTATAACATATATTCATTTTTATCTAGATAAAAATTGTGAACAGATTTCAAAAATGTTGTGATATAGTAGAAAAATGTTCGACACCCAATGATGCCATATCATCACTTCAAGTAATTTACCAGATTTGGCGCGTGCGGACAAATGATCTGCTTAAAAGAAGGTGACATCTTTGAAGAAGAAATCCATTTTGCTACCGCTCACTTTGCTGGCTGTAGCGCTATATGCCATTCTCTCAGGAGGTCAATTTGACATTTGGAAGGACCAAGAGAAATGGTATACACTTGTATTGCTTTTTGGCCTCGCTTTTTTATATCAAGGAAAAAAGGAACAAGAAAGCGCTCATGTGTTTATCGGTATGCTCATGACAGGCCTTTCGCTACACTTTATTCTTCAGCCAAAATTGGACCACTGGCCAGACACATTTACGATGATTGTGTTCATCGTAGGGCTTGCACTCTTTGTGAAATCATCTCAGAAAAAAGAATATCGTATTGAAAGTGTTGTGCTGATCGCACTCGGTCTATTCCTTTATTTCTTTCAACAAATTACAAAACAGCTGAGTTCACTTTCAATCCCTACTTCCGGCTTTGAATTGTACTGGCCCTATGTACTGATTGCTGTCAGTCTCCTCTTATTATTTTTAAAAAGGAAATAACTTATACAATAAAAAGGCATCTGCTTATGACAGATGCCTTTTTATTGTTGACAACGTGATAGAAAACCTTTGCAGTCTAGGAAGGACGAGCACCGGAACAGAGCGAATTTAACATTCGTGAGTACCGGCGCGCAAGGCCTGTCACCGAATGCGAGGGTTTGTCTACACGCTGAGGCATTTGCTCATGACAGATGCCTTTTCTTTTAGTTATTAATCTTCGCAAGAATGGCATTCCAAGCCTCATCTTTTCCCTTTTTCGTTTCAGAAGAGAATAAGATAAGTTCATCTGATGGGACAATGTCGAGCGTCTGTTTGACGACTTTTGCATGTTTTTCCCATTTCCCTTTTGGAATTTTATCCGCTTTTGTTGCGATGACGATCACGGGCACTCCGTAATATTTAAGGAATTCATACATGTTCACATCATCTACTGATGGTTTATGACGCAGATCCACAATTTGGACGACTGCTTTTAATTCTTCACGCATTGTAATATACGTTTCGATCATTCTACCCCAGGCCTCGCGCTCTGTTTTTGATACCTTTGCAAAGCCATAGCCTGGAACGTCCACAAAATGGAGCATATCATTAATAATGTAGAAATTAAGCGTCTGTGTCTTACCTGGTTTAGAAGATGTACGCGCTAAATTTTTACGATTAATCAATGAGTTGATGAACGAGGACTTTCCAACATTTGATCGTCCAGCAAGAGCGATTTCAGGCAGTCCGCCGCTCGGGTACTGCTCTGGTTTCACCGCACTAATGACGATATCTGATTTTGTTACTTTCATCTTCCCTCTCCTACCAACGCTTTCTCAAGCACCTCATCTAAATGTGAGACTGGAATAAAGGTCAGTCCTTCTCTCACACTTTCAGGAATATCATCAATATCCTTCTCATTGTCCTTTGGAAGAATAATGGTTTTCAATCCTGCGCGATGTGCGCCTAATGCTTTTTCTTTTAGTCCGCCAATTGGAAGCACTCTTCCTCTTAACGTAATCTCACCTGTCATACCAACCTCTTTAGACACAGGACGTCCTGTGAGTGCTGATACAAGAGCCGTCGCAATGGTAATACCAGCTGATGGACCGTCCTTTGGAACCGCACCCTCTGGAACATGGATATGAATATCATGCTTTTCATTAAAATTAGGATCAATGTTCAGTTCATCTGCTTTTGAACGAATATAACTGAATGCCGCCTGTGCAGATTCTCTCATGACATCACCAAGCTTACCTGTTAACAAGAGTTTGCCTTTACCCGGCGAGAGGGATACCTCAATAGATAAGGTGTCTCCGCCAACTGTCGTATACGCAAGTCCTGTGACAACCCCCACTTGGTCTGTCGTTTCGGCTTGACCATAACGGTAAAGTCTTTTTCCGAGAAATTCAGATAAGTTCTTTTCCGTTACCGTGATGCGTTTGCGGTCTTCAGCCACAATCGCTCTTGCCGCTTTTCGGCAAATCGCCGCAAGCTGACGCTCTAATCCACGAACTCCTGCTTCTCTTGTGTAATAGCGAATCAGATCATAAATCGCTGCTTCACGAAGCTGTAAGTTCCCTTTCTTTAATCCGTGCTCCTTTAGCTGCTTCGGCAGAAGATGATCTTTCACAATTTCTGCTTTTTCAACCTCTGTATACCCTGCAATCGTGATAATCTCCATTCTATCACGAAGTGGACCTGGAATGGTTGCTAAATTGTTGGCAGTGGCAATAAATAACACCTGAGACAAATCAAATGTCTCTTCAATATAATGATCGCTAAAATTATGATTTTGCTCAGGATCCAGCACTTCAAGCATTGCAGAAGATGGATCACCTCTAAAATCAGAGGACATCTTATCGATTTCATCTAAAAGAAACACTGGATTCATCGTGCCTGCCTTGCTCATCCCGCGAATGATACGGCCTGGCATCGCGCCTACATATGTTCTTCTATGGCCACGAATCTCAGATTCATCACGTACACCGCCAAGAGAGATACGGATAAACTTTCGGTCAAGTGATTTAGCAATAGACTTGGCAAGTGACGTTTTCCCTACTCCAGGAGGTCCCGCTAAGCAAAGAATCGGGCCTTTTAATGAATTGGTCAGCTTCTGTACAGCAAGGTATTCAAGCACACGTTCTTTTACTTTTTCCAGCCCATGATGCTCATCATCTAAAATTTCACTTGCAAGCTTTAAATCTAGACGATCTTCTGTATAAATGCCCCACGGAAGATTGATCAGCCAATCAATATAATTTCGAATGACAGAGCTCTCCGCAGAGCTTGAAGGAATTTTTTCATAACGATTCAATTCTTTTAGCGCCGTTTCACGAACAGAATCCGGCATGCTGGACTCTTCGATTTTAGACATTAATGAACTGACTTCGCCTGTTTTCCCTTCCTTGTCTCCCAGCTCCTTTTGAATGGCTTTCATTTGTTCACGCAAATAATATTCTTTTTGCGTTCGTTCCATTGAACGTTTGACGCGCTGTCCAATTTTCTTTTCAATTTCCAGCACTTCTTTTTCATTGTGGATTAAGCTGATAACTCGATTCAGCCGTTTTTTGACATCCACTGTTTCCAGTACTTCTTGCTTGTCCTTTAATTTGAGCGGCAGGTGAGAAGCGACGATATCTGCCATTCTCCCCGGTTCCTCAATATCTGTCACCGTTGCATATGTTTCAGCTGAGATTTTTTTAGAAATTTTTATGTACTGATCAAAGTGATCTAACAAAGTGCGCATGAGTGCTTCTGACTCTGCGTCCTTTAATTCTTCTTCTGCCAATTCTTTAATATCGACGGACGTATAGTCCTCCAGCTCTACGTATGATTCGATCTGCGCTCTATTTAAGCCTTCAACGAGTACACGAATCGTTCCATTTGGCAGCTTTAGCATTTGTTTGATTTTTGTGTAGGTGCCGACTTTGAAAATTTCCTCTTCACCTGGTTCATCTATTGAAATTTCCCGCTGTGTTGCTAGAAAAATCATATGATCGTTCATCATGGCCTGTTCTAATGCTCGAACAGACTTTTCGCGTCCAACGTCCAAATGCAAGACCATTGTTGGATAGACAAGCAAACCTCGCAATGGAAGGAGCGGAACATTCTTTTTGATTTCATCTGCCATGTTGATTGACACCTCCGTCACTAGTATGAATCATTATAATATACCTGTTTCAGTCTTGTACAATGTAAAAGACTTGAGAAATGATGATCTTACCGTAGTATACCCTTTCTTTTTATCTTGAAAAAGAAAAAAAGATCTATTTCACTAAAAAATCCCCATATGTGATGGGGATTAAACAGATTTTCTCTTCATTTCGTCTTCTAGTCCATCTTTCTTCTCGTCTGGCGGATTGACCAAACACTGATCCAGCACCTCTTGGAAGTGCTTCACAGGCACAATCGTGACGCCTTCAATCTCTTTTAAGATCGACTGCTGGTTGTCATAAGGAATAATGACTGTTGTGGCACCAGCTTGTTTCGCCGCCTTAATTTTCGGTATCACACCACCGATCGGCTTCACCTGACCCTGCAACCCGATTTCACCTGTCATCGCTGTCAGGTGATCAATCGGGATTTGATGAATGGCAGAGAAAATCGCCGTCGCCATTGCAATCCCAGCAGACGGCCCATCAATAGGGGCACCGCCTGGGAAATTAATATGGATGTCATATTCATTTGTCCGTATGCCTATGTTTCTCAGCACTGTTAATACATTTTCAACAGACCCTTTGGCCATACTTTTTCGTCTAATGGATTTAGACTGACTGCCAATGCTTTCTTCTTCTGCAATGCCTGTAATGTTGATACTGCCTTTTTCAAGCGCCTTACATATGTTCACTTCAATCTCGAGCAGGGCACCGCTATTTGGTCCGTAGACAGCCAGACCATTCACCACCCCCACCTTTGGCTTTTCTGGTACTTTTTGTTCATATCTTGGTGTCAGCTGGCTTGAATGAATGACCCACTCTACATCAGCAATAGTGATGTCTTTTCGATTTTCCGTGACGGCCATTCCAGCTGCGATCTGCACCATATTAACGGCTTCACGTCCATTTTTCACATAGGAGGTTAACAAGTTCAGCCCTTCATCACTTAATTCCTTTTGAATTTTTTGGACAGCTTTAGCAGCAACGATTTTCAGTTCATGCTGGTCAAGATCTTTAAAGAAAATTTCCAAACACCTTGAGCGAATCGCTGGTGGAATTTCTTCAGGTGTTCTTGTCGTGGCACCAATCAATCGAAAATCAGCCGGAAGCCCATTTTGAAAAATATCATGAATGTGATTCGGAATTTGGGTGTTTTCCTCACTATAGTAGGCACTGTCTAAAAATACTTTCCGATCTTCAAGTACTTTCAGCATTTTGTTCATTTGAATCGGATGCAGTTCGCCAATTTCATCGATAAACAGAACCCCGCCATGAGCATGTGTGACAGCTCCTTGTTTCGGCTGCGGAATGCCCGCCTGTCCCATCGCTCCTGCCCCTTGATAAATCGGGTCATGCACGGAACCTATCAATGGGTCTGCGATGCCCCGTTCATCGAATCTTGCGGTTGTGGCATCGAGCTCTACAAATACCGCATCTTTCTTAAATGGTGAGTCAGCATGACGTTTCGCTTCTTCCATGACAAGACGAGCAGCGGCTGTTTTTCCAACCCCCGGCGGTCCGTAGACAATGACATGCTGAGGGTTCGGTCCGCATAGTGCCGCTTTTAGAGCACGAATGCCGTCTTCCTGCCCTACAATATCTTGAAACCCCTTTGGCCGGACTCTCTCTGATAAAGGCTCACTCAGCTTGATTGACCGCATCTTTCTGAGTGCTTCCATTTCTTTCTTTGATTCTTTGTCAATCGTCACCTTTTGTGTACGCTGATTTCGCAGTAAGTTCCAAAAGTACAGCCCGATGACGATACCAAAGAACAACTGTATGAATAATACGATTCCTGTCCAGCTCAATCGGTGCTCCCTCCTTCATCTATCGTATGTATTGGTTTCTGTCTGCTAGTATTTCCTAGAGCTGGACGGAATAAACACGTCTTCCACGATAAATAAAAAACTCCTGAATCAAAATGATTCAGGAGTGATAACTTCTCTTATGCAGATGTTTTTGTATCTTTATTGACGACTGTACCGTCCTTTAACACAAGACGGGGCGGCTCACCATCAGCAACCGTTGCACCAGTGATCACACATTTTTCAATATCATCACGAGATGGAAGGTCAAACATCACATCAAGCATAATGCCTTCAATGATTGAGCGAAGACCACGTGCTCCTGTTTTGCGCTCAATTGCTTTTTTCGCAATTTCGCTTAGAGCATCTTCTTCAAACTCAAGCTCGACATCGTCAAGTTCAAGCATTTTTGTATATTGCTTAACGAGCGCATTTTTAGGCTTCGTCAAGATTTCTACAAGTGCTTTTTCATCTAACGGCTCTAAGCTTGCAATAACCGGAAGACGACCGATGAATTCTGGAATTAAACCGAAGCGAAGTAAGTCTTCTGGAAGTACTTTTGATAGAAGAACTTCTTTTTCAAGATCTTCGACTTTATTTTCCGCACCGAATCCAATCACTTTTTGACCTAAACGGCGTTTGATAATTTGCTCAATACCGTCAAAGGCTCCACCACAAATGAAGAGGATATTCGTCGTATCAATTTGAATGAATTCCTGATGAGGGTGCTTACGTCCACCTTGAGGTGGCACACTAGCGACGGTTCCTTCAAGAATTTTCAAAAGGGCTTGCTGGACACCTTCCCCAGATACATCACGAGTGATAGAAGGGTTTTCTGATTTTCTTGCTACTTTATCGATCTCATCAATGTAGATAATGCCTTTTTCTGCTTTTTCTACATCATAATCCGCTGCTTGGATCAGCTTTAGTAAAATATTCTCTACGTCTTCACCAACATAACCTGCTTCAGTTAATGATGTTGCATCTGCAATCGCAAATGGAACATTTAAAATGCGAGCAAGCGTTTGAGCAAGTAATGTTTTACCGCTTCCTGTTGGTCCAATCATAGAAATATTACTTTTCGAAAGCTCAACATCATCAATCTTGCTGTTAGAATTGATCCGTTTGTAATGGTTATAGACCGCTACAGCTAAGGATTTTTTCGCATTGTCTTGTCCGATGACATATTCATCAAGAATCTCCCGAATTTCATGAGGTTTCGGAACATCCTTGAATTCAACTTCTTCCTCAGTGCCGAGCTCTTCTTCAACTATTTCCGTGCAAAGCTCGATACATTCATCACATATATATACGCCAGGTCCTGCGACCAGTTTACGCACTTGATCTTGCGTTTTTCCGCAAAACGAGCATTTTAATTGACCTTTTTCCTCGTTGAATTTAAACATTCTTTCACCCCTTATTCTTCTTCACTTGCCTGTAGCTAACAGTCAGCTACCTTTCTGGGTCCAGTATGTATGCATTTTACCATACTTTCCTAAAAGACGGTAACGATGTGTTTCTAACAATGCACATTGAGATATATGTATGACAGAAAGATACGACTTACACTATCGTTTCCAAAAGAAGCGATGATAAGTCAAAAATTGTACAAAACAAGGCACGAGTCACTCGCGCCCTGTTTTATTATTATGCACCATATTAACGGTTTTCTACAAGAAAATCAATTGCTTTGCGAACTTTTAGATCTTCTTTCATTGCTTCAGTAGATCCGATCGCTTGTTTGATATTTTCAATTGGCATGTTGTATGCTTCAGCCATTTTTGAAAGTTCTTCTTCCACTTCTTCGTCAGACACTTGTAAGTCTTCTGCAGCAGCAATTGCTTCAAGTGTTAGATTAGATTTCACTCGTTTAGCAGCATCTTCTTTCATTTGCTCTTTAAGCGCATCTTCATCTTGTCCAGAGAATTGGAAGTAAAGCTCAAGGTTCATTCCCTGCATTTGAAGGCGTTGTTCGAATTCTTTCATCATGCGGTCTAGCTCTGTGTCAACCATCGCTTGTGGAACGTCAACTTCCGCATTTTCAGAAGCTTTCGCAACTAGCTCTTCACGAAGTTTTCCTTCTGCTTCGTTTTCTTTTGCTTCTTCAAGACGTTTCTTCGTTTTTTCAGTTAACTCAGCAAGAGTTTCTACTTCTTCATCAACATCTTTAGCGAACTCATCGTCAAGTGCTGGAAGTTCTTTTGCTTTGATTTCATGAATTTTCACTTTGAATACCGCTGGTTTACCTGCAAGGTCTTCAGCATGGTATTCTTCTGGGAAAGTGACTTCTACGTCTTTTTCAGCGCCAGTTTCAAGACCAACTAGTTGCTCTTCGAAACCAGGGATGAATGAACCAGAACCTACTTCAAGAGAGTAGTTCTCAGCTTTTCCACCTTCGAATGCTTCTCCATCAACGAATCCTTCGAAATCAAGAACAACTGTATCGTCGTTTTCGATTGCGCCTTCTTCTTTGACAACAAGCTCAGCTTGACGGTTTTGCATTCCTTTTAACTCTTCTTGTACATCTTCATCAGTAACAGCTGTGTCGTCTTTTTCTACGTTAAGACCTTTGTAGTCACCAAGTTTCACTTCAGGCTTCACTGTTACTTTTGCAGTGAAGATTAAGCTTTCGCCTTTTTCGATTTTCTCAACATCGATTTCAGGGCGGTCAACTGGCTCGATACCAGCTTCGTCAATTGCTTTTGGATATTCAACTGGAAGAAGAATATCTAATGCATCTTGATAAAGAGATTCTACACCAAAACGTTGCTCGAAAAGACCACGTGGTACTTTCCCTTTACGGAATCCAGGGATCGATACTTGCTTGACAACTTTCTTAAATGCATCATCAAGTGCTTTGTTAAATGTTTCAGCGTCAACTTCTACAGTTAGAACGCCTTCGTTACCTTCTTGTTTTTCCCATTTTACTGACATGTGTGTTTCCCTCCAAAAATCTATTCAGATTGTGCGTTGTTACATTCTAAAGCATCATAAAGACTTCGTCCAATCAAAAACCACGCACTCCGCTAAAGAAGCGGTATTATGTATACAACTTTTGACTTGATTATACATATCGTCTTTCAACCGTTGGAATCTTACAACTGCACTATATATGCACAAATACAACCATTATATTATAACATAACAAGTCCGTCTTTCAACTAAATCGACAAATTACAAATAAGAAATTTCTTCAATATCTTTTAGCATTGTGCAAGCTTCTCTCAGCTCTCGTTCGTTAAATTCATACAATAGATGCAATTCTTCGAGTTCAATCTCGATCCCATGCATTTCATAGCCGACTTTATGAAGTGCTGCTGCCCAGAGATTCGGATCTGTGTATTTAGGAAGAAATGGATAAAGCACAAATAAGTGGCGACGCCATAACTCTTCCACACCTTGGTAAAGGGTTGGGTTCTCATTGCCAAGCGTCTCATCAAGCATACGAAGGACTTGCTGAAGAAGCGGCATCTGCTCTGGCTTTACAGCCTCAGAAGGAATAAGTGTTAAAGAATCACCGAATTTCGTCACATGAACCGGCTTTGCCACATCATGATCTGACAGAAGCTGCAGGATCAATGATTTGACCAAAGGGTTTCCATCAGGATTTTGTAAGATCGTATTTAATAGACCCATGTGCGGTGTAATGTTCCGGTCTTTCAATGAATGAATGAACTGGACCTGCTCTTCCGGCCGCTTGAGCATATCATCTAGATTGATTTCACCGTTTCCTTCCTCATCTTCGCCTAAGATCTCTTCAGGTGATTCGATCATTTTTCTGCTAAATTCAAGCAGCTTGTAAAAATGCTCCGCGCTTTCTGCTGGAAGGTGGTTTTCCTCAAGTACAGCCTCAATCGTTTGTTTGACTTCTTCATATTCTTTCAGCTGAATGAGGATCGTCATATACACTTGAAGCACGGTGAAATAGTGGCCATACCCCTCATGCAGCATCTTTTCACAAACTCGCTTTGCATCCTGCAGCTCACCCAGCTCCAGAAAACAAATCGCCATGCCCAGGTGAATATCGGATTCTTCATCGTCATCATAGGATTTTGCTTCTGAAAACAAGTGAAGCGCCTCTTGATACTGTTTATCTTTTAATGCTGCCATTCCTTTTTCAATCAGTCTTTCTCTCAGACCAGGAAACAAAATGACATTATCTTTCTTCTTGTCATGTTTCATACTTACGTTCCTTTCGGGCGCATATTTTTTATCAGTTTACCAACGAAGGTTAGTAAACACAAGTAACGAGAGGTTTTCATGCAGAAAAGAAGCCATCACACCCGGGGCGGACAGCTTCTCGTTGTTTAGGCACGCAGCCAGCTGCTGCGCTTTTCTTCAAATGCTTGAATATCATCTTCTAGTAATAATGTTAATGAAATCTCATCATAACCATTTAGAAGCATTTCTCTCCAGTGAGGGTCTACATGAAAGGGGGTGATATTCCCTTCATGATCTTCTATCTGCTGTTTTTCAAGATCAACCGTCATCTCAAACCCTTTATTCTCATATGATGCAGCGAAGGTTTTCCACACATCATAATCAAGACGAATCGGAAGCATCCCATTTTTAAAGCAGTTTTGATGAAAAATATCAGCGAATGATGGCGCGATGACGATTTTAAAGCCATAATCATCAAGTGCCCAAGGAGCATGTTCCCTTGAAGATCCGCATCCGAAGTTTTCTCCTGCAATCAAAATGGATACTCCTTCATAGATTGGCTGATTCAGTTCGAAATCGGGATTTGGACTGCCATCGGCTAAATACCGCCAGTCGAAAAAGGCAAATCGGCCATATCCTGTTCGTTCGATTCTTTTTAAAAATTGCTTCGGAATAATTTGATCTGTATCTACGTTAATCCGGTTAAGCACAGCGGCTTTCCCTTTATGAGTGACTAAAGGCTCCATCTATGACAACTCCTTACACGACTGTTTTCTCTTGATTAAACTTCCTGACATCGACAAATCGGCCATGAATCGCAGCCATTGCAGCCATTGCCGGGCTGACAAGATGCGTTCTCGCACCCTTCCCTTGACGCCCCTCAAAGTTACGGTTTGATGTAGAAGCGCAGCGTTCGCCCTCCGGCACCACATCGTTATTCATACTAAGACACATACTGCAGCCAGATTCTCTCCATTCAAATCCTGCTTCAAGGAAAATTTCATGAAGCCCTTCTTCTTCTGCTTGCAATTTGATACTTTGAGAGCCAGGCACCACAATCGCTCTGACATGATCTGCTACTTTTTGTCCTATAATCATAGAAGCGGCTTGGCGTAAATCAGTCATTCTTGAGTTCGTACATGAGCCGATAAAGACATGCTCAATCGTAATATCTTCTATACGCTGATGCGGATGGACACCCATGTATTCGTAAGCACGAATCGCTTCTTTTTGATCATCTTCTTGTGCAAAGTCCTCAGGGCCTGGGATTGATGCATCCACAGGCAAGACCATTCCAGGATTAATCCCCCAAGTAACCATTGGTGAAATTTCATTTCCATCTAACACAATGGTTTTATCATAGGTTGCACCCGGATCTGTTCTAAGAGCTTCCCATTCTTTAATAGCTGCTTCGAAGTCTTCACCCTGCGGTGCATATTTGCGGCCGCGGCAGTATTCGAAGGTGACTTCATCAGGTGCAATCAATCCTGCTCTTGCACCTGCTTCAATCGACATATTACAAACGGTCATCCGCTCATCCATTGTCATGTTTCTGAATACTTCCCCAGTGTATTCAATGACATAACCTGAACCGAATTTGACGCCGTGCGCACCAATGACGGCTAATATCACATCTTTGGCGGTTACCCCTTTTTGAAGCTTACCGTCTACTCTAATTTCTAGCGTTTTCGGACGCTGCTGCCAAAGTGTTTGAGTGGAGAGTACATGTTCAACTTCACTTGTACCGATCCCAAAGGCAAGCGCGCCAAACGCGCCGTGAGTTGATGTATGACTATCTCCACAAACGATTGTTTTCCCCGGAAGTGTCAAACCAAGCTCCGGTCCAACGACATGGACAATCCCCTGATCAACACTGTGAAGGTCAGCTAGACGGACACCAAATTCTGCACAGTTGCGCTCTAGAGCACTCACTTGTTTTTTAGCAATCTCATCTTTGATCACAAATCGATTCACAGTTGGGATGTTGTGATCCATCGTCGCAAACGTGTTTTGAGGTCTTCTCACCTTGCGCCCTTTTTGTCTTAATCCTTCAAATGCTTGAGGTGATGTCACTTCATGCACCAAGTGCAGATCAATATATAAAAGGTCTGGTTTCCCCTCGCCGCTTTTGACAACATGCTGATCCCATATTTTTTCGATGATTGTTCGAGGCATAACCCTTTTCCTCCCTCTACCTAATTCCACAAGATTCTATTTATACAATTGTTTGAACGCGCTGCTTAAGTGCGTCTACTACTGCTGTCGTGATATCGTCAGTCGTTTGATACGTTCCCTCTTTTGCTACTAAATCCTTTGTTCGTTTGCCAGAGGCAAGAACAACTTCCACAGCTTCTTCTATTGCAGCCGCTTCTTCTTCTAATGCAAAGGATGTTCTAAGCAAGCTTGCCGCTGATAAAATGGTTGCCAGAGGGTTTGCAACGTTTTGCCCCGCAATATCGGGTGCTGAACCATGAATAGGCTCATATAGATGAAGGCCTGTGCTTGATAAACTAGCAGATGGCAGCATACCGAGTGATCCAGTAATCATAGAAGCTTCGTCACTTAAAATATCACCGAACATATTCTCAGTCACAATGACATCAAATTGAGCTGGCTTATAAATCAGCTGCATGGCGGCATTATCGACGAGCATATGCTCAAATTCAACTTCTGGATATTGAGAAGCAACTTCTTCTACCGCATCACGCCATAGTTTACTAGAAGCAAGGACATTCGCTTTATCCACAGATGTCACTTTTTTCCGTCTCGTTAAGGCCATGTCGAATGCTTCTTTTAATACGCGGACAATTTCTTCTTTCGTATAAAGGAGCGTATCAACCGCAGCTTCTTTTCCTTCATCATCTGTATAGCGTTCGCTTGGTTCACCAAAATAGAGACCGCCTGTTAATTCACGAACGATGACGAAATCGACTCCGCTAATGTGATCCTGTTTTAACGGTGACGCCTCGCTTAAACTATCGAACACCTTTACAGGCCGGATGTTTGCAAATAAGTCCAGCTGTTTACGAATGGCGAGCAAGCCTTTTTCCGGGCGAAGCTCTGGCGGGTTTTGATCCCACTTTGGTCCGCCGACTGCTCCTAATAATATCGCATCAGCGCTTTTGCATACATCTACTGTTTCCTTTGGGAGCGGGTTGTTTTTTTCATCTATTGCGATCCCGCCAATGAGTGCAGTTTCGAATTCGAATTCGTGCCTAAATTGAGCCGCTGTCTCTTGAAGGACAGCGACTGCTGATGTCACGACTTCCGGTCCGATTCCATCGCCGGGCAAAAGTGCAATTTTCTTTTTCATGAGAACCTTCCTCCTTTCCTATGAGATCGCGTGATGTTTCTCAATTTCAATCAGATTTGATTTAAAGATTAGATGCCTGTTCACTGCATTGACATAAGCTTTCGCCGATGCTTCCAGCACATCTTGCGCTACACCGCGACCCGCTGTTTCTTTTCCTTCTATTGAAACAGTGACATATACTTCCGCTAGTGCATCTCTGCCTTTTCCATTTGATTGAATGCGATAGTCCAGCAAATGAATTCTTTCCTCCATACAGCGCTCAAGCGTGTTGTACACAGCTTCTACACTGCCTGCACCTGTAGCTGCTTCTTGAATGACTTCCTGCGTTTCTTGATTTTTAAGAGAAACCGTTGCTGTTGGCATTTGTTCTGTTCCATAGTGCACTTGAAGACTTTCAAATTCGTAGCCGATTTTTCGGTCTGCTACTTTTTCTTCTAATATTATAGAGATCAAATCATCATCTGTAATTTCTTTCTTCTTCTCTGTCAAATTCTTGAAGGTCTCGAAAAATTTATTGATTTCGTCCTCCGTTAGCTTAAAGCCTAGTGTTTTCATGCGGTCTTTAAACGCGTGTCTTCCGGAGTGTTTTCCAAGAACAAGCACATCTGTTGTCACACCGACAAGCTCTGGAGAAATAATTTCATAGGTTGTTTTTTCTTTGAGGAAACCATCTTGATGAATACCTGATTCATGTGCAAACGCGTTGTTTCCAACGACTGCTTTATTGCGCGGTACAATCATTCCTGAGTATTTGCTCACTACATCACTTGTACGCTTAATTTCATTCAATTGAATGGTGGATTCGACCTGGTAAAAGTCTTTTCGAATATGAAGAGCTACTGCAATTTCTTCTAAAGCGGCATTTCCAGCGCGCTCGCCAATTCCGTTGACAGCCGTTTCAATTTGATTTGCTCCATTTTCAATGGCAGCAAGTGAGTTTGCTACAGCCATTCCTAGGTCATCATGACAGTGAGCGGACAAGTTGACACGGTCGATATTCGGAACGTGTTCCTTCATATATCTAAAGATATTTCCGTACTCTTCTGGCGCTAGATATCCAACTGTATCTGGCAAGTTAATAACACTCGCTCCAGCGTCAATAACCTTTTCTACGATTTCTGCTAAAAAAGCAAGATCTGTACGGCACGCATCTTCTGCTGACCACTGGACAACCGGAAAACGTTCTTTCGCGTATTTAACCATTGAGACAGCCTGTTCTACGACCTCTTCACGTGTTTTCTTTAGTTTATGCTTCAGGTGAATGTCAGAAGTGGCAATAAAGACGTGAATTCTTGGTTCCACTCCATCTTTTAATGCTTCCCACGCAGCATCAATGTCACCTTTCACACATCGTGCAAGACCAGCAACAGAACAGTTTTTAATCGTTCTTGCAATTTCTTGTACGCCTAAGAAATCCCCTCGGGATGAAGCGGGAAAACCCGCTTCAATGATATTAACCCCAAGGCGCTCAAGCTGCTTTGCAATGATTAGCTTTTCTTGTGCGTTTAAGTTCACTCCTGGTGATTGTTCTCCATCTCGAAGTGTTGTGTCAAAAAAATTAATTTTTCGCACCGACGCTCACCGCTTCCTTTTTCTTTCCTTGTTTAACGAAAGGCATCATTTCACGAAGCTTTCTACCAACGATTTCAATTTGATGCTCATTTTCATTTTCATTGATTGCATTGAAGCGTGGACGATTTACTTGGTTTTCAACAATCCATTCTTTTGCAAATGTTCCGTTTTGGATATCAGTCAATACGGCTTTCATGGATTCTTTTACTTTTGCATCCACAACACGTGGTCCTGATACGAAATCACCCCATTGTGCTGTATCAGAAATTGAATATCTCATACCTTCTAACCCTTCTTCATACATAAGGTCAACGATCAATTTCAGTTCATGCAGACACTCGAAGTATGCAAGCTCTGGCTGATAACCAGCTTCTGTTAACGTTTCGAACCCTGCTTTCACTAGTGAAGTAAGACCTCCACAAAGAACTGCCTGCTCACCGAATAGATCCGTTTCCGTTTCTTCTTTAAATGTTGTTTCAAGAACGCCCGCTCTTGCTCCGCCGATTGCTTTTGCATAAGCAAGTGCTTTGTCTTTCGCTTGGCCAGATACATCTTGATAGATAGCAAATAGGGCAGGTACACCAGCGCCTTGCTCATATGTTCTTCTCACAAGATGTCCTGGACCTTTTGGAGCTACAAGGTACACATCTACGTCACTTGGAGGAACAATTTGATGGAAGTGAACGTTGAATCCATGTGCGAAAACAAGTGAGTTGCCAGCTTCTAATTGATCTTTGATTTCTTCATCATATACTTTCTTTTGCTGCTCATCTGGAAGTAGTACCATCACTACATCTGCTTGTGCTGCTGCTTCTTTTACTGTGAATACTTGATGGCCGTCTTCTTGTGCTTTTGTATAAGATCCGCCTTTTCTTACACCGACGATAACATCTACGCCGCTTTCTTTTAAGTTCAATGCATGTGCATGACCTTGTGATCCATAACCAATGATGGCTACCTTTTGACCATTTAATACGTTTTCTTGAATATCACCGTTATAATATACTTTTACCATTTGACTCTCTCCTTTTGTTTAGACAATTGAAATTGTTTTATTTGTTTGCGGCTTTTGCTGATTATCTCTCGCAAAGGCCGTAGTGCCAGTTCTGGCGACTTCTTTAATGCCGTATGGCTTAAGCAATTCAATGAGTGCTTCAATTTTTGAAGACTCACCTGTCACCTGAATGACGACACTCTCTCTGCTCACATCTACAATAGAAGCTCTAAACGGTTCAATGACCCCTGTGATCTCCATTCTAGATGCTGGTGCAGATACGACTTTTATCAAAGCCAGCTCTCGCTGAACGATTGATTGGTTTGTAATGTCTGTTACTTTCAGAACATCGATTTGTTTGTTCAGCTGTTTTGTCAGCTGTTCGATGTCTTTCTCTTGGTCTACATGGACGACGAACGTGATGCGTGATACATCTTGAATCTCAGAATGGCCGACCGTAATGCTTTCAATGTTGTAGTGTCTTTTGGTAAAAAGGCCAGTGATTCTGTTCAGTACGCCTGATCGATTTAATACAGTCAACACAATAATTCTTTTCAAGGTTTCACCCCCACCATCTCATGAAGTCCTTTCCCCGGTGCTACCATCGGGAATACTTTTTCATCTCTCGCTACATTGACATCGATGAAAACAGGCTCTCTAGAGGTCAAGGCTTCTTCTAGCTTTTCTTTCGCCTCTTCGTCTGATGAGATTCTGATTCCTTTAATGCCATAAGCTTCAGATAATTTGACGAAGTCTGGCTGCTCTGAAAATTTCGAATGTGAGTAGCGTTCTTCGTAGAAAATTTCTTGCCATTGTCTTACCATTCCAAGGCTGTGATTATTAAGAACAATCACTTTGACTGGAAGGTTCAGCTCACGGATAACGGCAAGTTCTTGCAGGGTCATTTGGAAACCTCCGTCTCCTAAAATCGCTACAACGGTTGCCTCTTGATCAGCTAGCTGAGCTCCGATGGCTGCTGGTAATCCGAAGCCCATTGTGCCAAGGCCTCCAGATGTTACCCACTTATCTGCATTTTCAAATGGATAGAACTGTGCCGCCCACATTTGATGCTGCCCGACATCGGTTGCCACAATGGCTTTACCTTTTGTGAATTGATGAATGTATTCAATCAGCTTTTGAGGCTTAAAGCCTTCAGCTTCGTTTTCAACGTACCAGAGTGGATATTCTTCCTTCCACTGATTTAATTGGTTTTTCCATTCG
Source organism: Bacillus safensis (assembly GCA_030159235.1). Classification (GTDB taxonomy): domain Bacteria; phylum Bacillota; class Bacilli; order Bacillales; family Bacillaceae; genus Bacillus; species Bacillus safensis_B. The sequence continues at coordinate 345,370 of BSBG01000002.1, forward strand.
TCTGATTCCCCTTGCTTCCCGTCTTGCTTGATCAGCTCTTCAAGTACGAGCTTACTGTCTCCAACAACTGGGATATGGGTATGAATGTTCTTGCCGATTTCCGCTGGGTCGATGTCAATATGAGCCACCTTCGCAAGTTTGGCAAAATGATTGAGATTGCCTGTCACCCTGTCATCAAATCTCGCTCCGATTGAAATGAGCAGATCACATTGATGAAGCGCCATGTTCGCTGCATACGTGCCATGCATACCAGCCATCCCTAGGAAAAGAGGATGATTTGCCGGGAATCCGCCAAGTCCGAGCAGTGTATGAGCAACTGGGATTTGCTGCTGCTCTACATACTGTCTTAGTTCTTCAGATGCTTTGCCATGAAGAACGCCAGCTCCTGCTAGAATGACTGGTTTTTTTGCTCTGCTAACAGCTTCTACTAATTTGCGAATTTGCAAATAGTTCGGCTCTACTTTTGGCTGATAACCGGGTAAATCAATTGGCTGATCATAATCAAATGTTCCTTCAATGCTTGCAACATCTTTTGGAATATCAATCAAGACTGGGCCAGGTCTACCTGTTGTTGCGATATGGAATGCTTCTTTAATGACACCCGGTAATTCCTCTGGATTTCTTACCTGGTAGCTGTGCTTTGTGATTGGCATTGTGATGCCGAGTACGTCTGCTTCTTGGAAAGCATCTGATCCAATGACTGAGGTTGCCACCTGTCCTGTGAATACAACAAGTGGAAGTGAATCAATCATTGCATCTGCAATTCCTGTGACAAGGTTTGTCGCTCCAGGCCCTGAGGTTGCAATGACAACACCTGGTTTCCCAGATACTCTCGCATATCCTTCTGCTGCATGAATCGCTCCCTGCTCATGTCTTGGCAGGACATGAAATAAACCAGAATCATAAATTTTATCGTAGATCGGCAAAACCGCTCCGCCTGGATATCCGAAAATGACTTCTACTTTTTCTCTTTTGAGTGCCTCAATTAACATGAGTGCACCGTTCATCGTTTGTGGTGCTTTTGATTTTTCCGTCTCCATTTGTACATTTGTCCCCATTTGATTTCCTCCTCTTTGTCTTGCTTCAGTCAAGTCCTTTCACCCTTTTCTATTCAAGATAGAGATATGAGACCATATAAAAAAGCCTTCTCACCCCACAATGACACTACTTTTCATTAGGTCAAAGGGGCGAAAAAGCTTTGTTTTTTCGCGGTACCACCCTTGTTCACGGCAAATCCTGCTGCCGTCTCATGGACATCTTTCGTCCATTTTGGTAACGAGTGAAACAATGTCACTCGGTCTGCCCTACTATCATTTCAAGCAGACACTCGGAGGTGAGTTCACTTTAGAAAGTAACACCGGTTTCCAGCTAGCACCGGCTCTCTGTAGATACTGACTCTAAAACTACTAGTCCTCTTCAACGTTTATCGATATCTATTTAGCTTGCATGAATGTTTTCATCTGCAAAAACGACTTTTTCTCCTTCTTCAACCACTCGCTTGCGGAATTGTTCAAGAAGTTTGTTTGTGTGGAAACCAGGCTTCCCTTCACCGATTGTGCGGCCATCAACTTTGACAACGGCGATGACTTCGGCTGCGGTTCCTGTTAGAAATACTTCTTCTGCTGTATACACATCATGTCTTGTGAATGGTTCTTCTTTCACTTCGTAGCCTAAGTCTTCTGCAATCTCCATGATGGCATTTCTTGTAATACCTTCAAGAGCGCCGATATAACCAGGTGGTGTATAAAGCTTCCCTTTTTTATAAATAAACACGTTGTCTGCAGAACCTTCCGCCACGTACCCTTGATCGTTCAGCATCAGCGCTTCACTCACACCGGCCATATGGGCTTCAATTCGGACAAGAATGTTATTCAAATAGTTTAATGATTTTACTTTTGGGCTAAGGACATCTGGACGATTTCGTCTTGTTGGGACCGTCACAATATCAATACCCGTTTCATATAGGTGCTTTGGAAAAATGGCCAGCGGCTCTACAATGATCACTGTGTTGGCTCTCCCGCAGTTGTTTGGATCTAAACCAAGATCACCCGCTCCTCTTGAGACAACAAGGCGGATATAGGCATCCTTTAGGCCGTTCCTTTCAACTGTATGAATCATTTTCTCCGTGAGTTCCTCAAGTGAATATGGAATGTTCAGCATGATGGATCTGGCGGAATCATACAGGCGGTCTAAATGTTCTTTCATTCGAAAGATATTTCCGTTATATACACGAATCCCTTCGAACACACCGTCGCCATATAAGAAGCCATGATCGTAAACTGAAATTTTCGCATCCTCTTTTTTCACGAGTTCATCGTTTAAAAAGATCCACTGTTCCTTTTGGTCTTCCATTTTCAGTGAGCACCCTCTCTTTCAAACAAAAAGTAGTTGAATTTTCAGACACTTTATATTAAAGCGTCTCACGCTTACACTGCGTGTTTGTTTAGCTTTTGTTGAACCCATCTTACGCCGCTTTCCATACAGTGTCAACAGCATTTTTAAAATTATTAGACAATTTAGACTAATCAAAATTAAATGTATACGCTTACACCTTTGCTAGACAAGGAATGAAAAAACTTAAAATTTTTTGTATTTTTTCTTCAATTGATTTACTTTACATGAACGGTTTTCTTTTGAGAAAACTTTTGTGATATTTTTTCACATGGTTTTTGATAGATATTGTGAGATTTCGATGATTTGTTTTTTCCTTTGGAATGCCTTTCTAAAGCGTTTTCCTATGAAAATATGATAGAATAAGAGCATCTAATAGAAGGAGGGCAATACATGGCTAACATCAGAGGTTATATCGGAACTTATACAAAAGGAGACAGTAAAGGCGTTTACACGTTTACATTAAATACGGACAAGCAGCAGATTGAGCAAGTAGAAGTCGCTGCTGAACTCGAAAACCCTACATATTTAACCGTGTCAGAGGATCAAAAGTTTGTTTATGCTGTTGTGAAAAAAGAATCACAGGGCGGTCTTGCTGCTTATCAAATTGATTCAACAACGGGCAGACTTCGTTTCATCAACCAAGAGCTTGCCGATGGAGCTTCTCCTTGCCACGTCAGCGTGGACAGTCAAACGAAAACGGCTTATACAGCGAACTATCATAAAGGGACAGCAGAGATGTATGAAATCGATGCTGAAAATGGCTCAGTGATCCGTACGCTGTCACAGGCGCAACATGAAGGAACTGGCCCTAACGAAGACCGTCAGGAAAAACCGCACACTCACTTTATGGGTCTGACACCTGATGAACAATTTGCGGTGGCTGTTGACCTTGGAACAGATGGAATTTATACGTATAAGAAAGAAGACGGCAAACTCGAGCTTGCTCATACATTTGAAACAAAGCCAGGTAGCGGCCCTCGTCATATCACATTCCATCCAACGAAACCTGTGGCATATGTGATGACAGAGATTAGCTCAGAGGTGATTGTGCTTCGTTATTTTGAAGATGGTCATTTTGAAGAGATCCAAACAATTGCGACCATTCCAAGCGATTTTACAGAGAACAATCAAGGCAGTGCCATTCATGTCTCTTCAGACGGCCAATTCGTTTATGCAGGAAATCGCGGACATGACAGCATTGCGATTTTTAAAGCAAATGATGACGGCAAACTAAGCCTTGTCGAAATTGCTTCTTCTGAAGGAAACTGGCCTAGAGACTTTGTACTTGACCCAACAGAAGAATTTCTCGTCGGTTCAAACCAAGAATCTAGCAATCTTGTGCTATACAAACGCGACAAAGAAACAGGACGACTCACTGTCCTACAATCAGACATCACCGTCCCACATCCAGTTTGCGTAAAATTTTTAGGATAACGAAAAAAGCCTCCAACTGTGGGGGCTTTTCTTTATGCAGACGGCATACCGCCATCCTCAAGCTTTTGATCAATCAAAGATGTATCGGTTTTTTCGCCGAACCATTTTGACAGCCTGTCTTTTGCTTTCCCTTTCACATCAGCATCAATATACATCGCTACTTGAAAGAGAGCAAATGTGATGGCTCCTAAATCATCTGTATAACCGGCACCAATCAATGTATCAGGAATGAGGTCAATTGGAAGGATAAAGTATCCGAGTGCACCAATAATAAGGGTCTTTGCTTTAACCGGTACTTCGGGTTTTTGTAATGTATAGTAAAGTAGCAGCACAGCATAGACAAGAGAGACACCAGCTTTTTGCGCCGTCTTTTTTAGCTTTTTCCAAAAGGCATGATCATTAAAATGCTTTTTCGAACGCTTTAATAGTTCTTTTTTCTCAGAACGATTCATCATATCGCCTCCAACTTCAGCATAGCCTTTTCCCTTTACTTATACAAGATATCCGCCCATTCGACAAACAAAAAGCAGCAGAAAGCTGCTGCATTCTACTGCTCATTATAAAACTTTTCGATCGCCTTATCGATGTACACCCATCCTTTATAAGACACATGAATCGTATCTTTAAAGAAATAAGGATCGTACTCATGCTTAGTCAAATCCGCGACTTCATACCCATTATCTCGAATTTGACGATTGATTTTTTCATAATACTCTGTACGTCCCTCTTTTGGGAAACCGGTGTAATCATACCATTTCCCGTTAACAGGAATCGTCACAAACAAAGGCTTCGCCCCCGCCTGTTTTAAAATATCAAGCATGATTTGAAAATCTTCGTATTCGGGTGATTCCGCATACGAGCTGCCTTCACGGGAATCCTTCATCTTTTTCATGATTGGTTTCAGCTTGCGATCAAATAGTTTTTGATTGATATAAAACGGATTGTCTCCTGCTTTTTCCGCACCTAAAACACTCGCTTCTTTTTCAAGCTCTGACCATGTTTTTCCTTTGACGGAAGGTGACATATGATGCTTACGCTCATGCCCCGATCCAATTGTATAGTACATATCTTTCTTTTGAAGCATGCCATAATACATTTTTGCGATAGGAGAAATCGCGCCATAAGCGAATTTGTTCCCAGATAGCTCTGCTTTAAAAAGCTCTGTGATGACCATGTCGTTCTTGACTGCTTTAAACTTCATGATTCTCTTGATCAGCTCTTTTTTCACAGCCGGATCAATTTCTTTATTATAGGCGAGATCAAGCGCTTGAAGAGCTGAATAGTTAGGTGCAAAGTGACTCTCGTCAGACCCCCATTTCACAAACCACTGAGGAGACACGATAAATACAAGCTTCTTCCCTTTTAACTCATCCATATGTGCAGCGAAATTCATCGCATGAATTAATGATTGTGATCCACCTTTTCCAACAAGATAAGGTGTAAACCCTTGAGGATTTTCATGAAAGAAATTCGAAGGGTGATATGGATCAAAACGTGATAGTTCAGAGGATCCATAGATCGGCAAATAAGTTGGATCTTTTAGCATTTCATCTTGTAAATAAAGCCCTTGAAACATCTCTGGATCTAATTCTGTGGCTGACTTTTGTAATTTGTCTTTTGGGATCAGATGTGAGAGCCATGTATTTGGTACAAGAAGAACACCAATGAATAGAACAGCCGCTAAAATAAGCGGCCCAAAAAAACGCTTTTTCATTACTTCATCTCTGCCAGCTGCTCAGCAATGTGATTCGGCGTATCCCACACATCACGATCGAATTCTGTAATTGGAACAGTGATGCCAAGCTGACTTTCAATTGCCATTAGCAATTCTACTGTACCAAATGAATCAAGAAGACCTTCTTCAAAAATCGCAATTTCTGGATTTTCTTTCACAACGTCGTCCTGACAAACTTCTGCAATAATACCGTATACTTGATTTTTAAATTCCATAATTTTCTACTCCCTTAATGATTAATGAAATGGTTTTCCTGAAAAAATATAAAATCCGAAACAAATCACATGGAATGTAATAATGATCGACACAACCATTGTGACCTTATTGTCTGGCCACCACTTGTGCTTTTTATTCCATTTCTCAAATAAATTGTAACCGGACATGACAACTGCATGATATAGTCCGTAAATAATATATTGAAGTGCAAGTCCGTGCCAAGCACCCATCAAAAGGAAAAGGACAAAGTACCCAATATTTGATACGGCCATACGGTTTTTGATCCACTTCTTTTTTGTCATAAAGAACACAAATCTCATGAACACGTAGTCTCTAAACCAGAAGGACAGCGACATGTGCCAGCGATTCCAAAAGTCTTTAATGTTCCGGCTGATAAACGGTTTATTAAAGTTTTCTGGTGATTTTATGCCCATGATATAACTCACACCAACAGCAAATGCTGTATAACCAGCAAAGTCAAAGAACAAGTACATACTGTACCCATACATATACGTTAATTGCTGAACAAAGTGACTGCTGCTAATGTGATGAATATGCATTAGAATATACGTGTGAATCAAATATCCAATAATGAACTTATATAAGAAGCCGATAAAAATTTTATGAATACCGGCATATAGAAGGTCACTGTACGCTTCCTTTTCAGGAGGTGTATCCATATCCTTTTCAAACCGGCGGTAACGATCAATCGGACCTGATGAAATCGTTGGGAAAAAGACGATGAAATAGACCAAACGATGAATCGGAATTTTCTTCTTAATCAAGCCGTCTCTTGTCTCGATAATTAACTGAACACCTTTAAATGTTAAGTACGAGATCCCTAAAAAGCTCAGCCAGTTTATTGGCGCCGGCTGGTGCGGCTGATGAGTTAAAAAGAACGGTAATACTTTTGATAGCACAAGCGGCAGAATAGATGCCACCACTGCTGCATAGAAAACAGATGCCTGATTCGCCTTTAACCGGTACGCAATGTACAAGCGGATGATGAACACTTGCCACACTGTGAACAAGAAGAGCAGCAGCGCGCCATGTGCATCCTTTGAGAAAATAAGCGCGAGTGCCACAACCGTTGCAAACATGTTGTAGCCCTGCATTCTTTTACCGCGAAGACCAAGAATGATCGTCGGTAAAAGAAGAATACCAATTAGAATGAAGAAAAAGAATGAACTAAACGGAATCATAGAAGAACCTCTTTCGCGATTCTCTTACGGTCAACCTTCCCGTTTGGCGTCATGTACAGCTGCTCAAGATAGACAAACTTTCTTGGAATCATGTACGCTGGCAGTGAATCCGCCATTTCTTTCTTAATCGCACTTGTCAGCTGATATTCTTTTTCAAACGAATGCGCTGCTGGGACAATCGCCGCAACTAAGTACTCCACATGACCGTTTGGCTGAAACGGCACAATCATACAAGCATTGACATAGGTTGTCTCGCTCACATGATATTCAATTTCTTCTAGCTCCATCCGGTATCCATGAAGCTTAATTTGATAGTCCATACGGCCTTGGCACGTGATCAAACCATCCTGCTTTACACCTGCGTCACCTGTGCGGTAAGCAGGGCGCCCTTCGTATTCAAAGAACACTTTATCCGTTAAAGCTTGTTCACCTAAGTATCCCTTGCTGACGCTTGGCCCCACAATGACAATTTCCCCTTTTTTACCTTCAGGAAGTGTCTTGCCTTCTTCATCTAAAATGACAATATCTGTATCAGGTTTGGCATAGCCTACTGGTAAAGAATCGTGCTGATCAAGAATCTCCTGCGTGACTTCAATGGATGTGATCGCAACGGTTGCTTCAGTCGGACCATACGTGTTAAAGACCTGCGCCTTTGGAAAACGCTCAAGGAGTGCACTTGCTACAGATACAGGAAGCGCCTCGCCGCAGAATAAGAAAACTTTCAGCTCTGGTAAAAGCTCTCCTGTAAACGAAGGGTCCATTAAGCACATCTGCACAAAGGAAGGTGTGGATGTCCACACTTCAACGTCAGATTGACCGAGTGCTGCAAACATATCCTTTGGCTTGTTGACGAGATCTTTTACTAAACAGTAAAGCGTGCCGCCTGATTGAAGCGCTGGATAAAGATCCATCACTGATAAGTCAAAAGAAAATGGTGCTTGATTTAAGAACGTGCGCCCCTCACCAATTGGAAAGTCCCGGCACATCCATTCTGTAAAGCTTTCTAAATTATTAGCTGTTACCTGGACGCCTTTAGGTTTCCCGGTACTACCAGACGTATAAATGATGTAAAAGACATCATCCTGTTGAACCCACTGCGTGGATGGCGGTGCTTCTTTTTCAAGAGCTAAAAGCGATGCCGCACTCTTCACTTCAATGTGTTCTTCTACAGCTAATAAATTCTGCTCGTTTGCACAAATCAATAGACTGGCTTTTGAGCTTTCAATGATTGAGACGATACGCTCGGCAGGAATTGAGATGTCGACCGGAATATACGGTCTGCCTGATTTCACACTGCCTAAGAAAGAAATCAGCATCTCTGGCTCCATATGACCGTATACAATGACAGGTGCACTGCCTGCTGCGACTGCATCAATCGCACCAGCCATTTGGTCTGATAAATGCCAAAGCTCATCATATGTGATCGAAGCATGTTGAGAAACAAATGCTGGCTGTGTCGGTTTCGTTTGCTGGTATTCATGAATCGTGTGTAATAGTTTCATAGTTTAATCTCCAATTAAAAATCGTTGTAAATGAATGATCCCGTATTTGCTGTGTGGAATCCGTAAATAAAGAACAATAATAGCAAAATAAGTAAGTAAAAACTTGTATATCCTACCCATTTTACAGACTTATTTTCTGATAGCCTTTTGAATAGCATATTGAAAACCTCTTTTCTTTTGACACTTATAGAGACGCATGGATCATTAAAAGAGTTTCATATCAAAACATAAAAATTTTAAGAAATGATAAAAAACCGTCTAACCTTTGAACGCCACTTTTGCGCAAAGCTGTCTTATTGTAACAAAGATTTAATATATTTGAAATGAAATCCGAGCTTAAATTTGCCTTAAAATTGGTGAAAGCTGTCGAACAAACGAAAAAGCCACCTAGTGTACCTAGATGGCTTTGATCTCAATTACTTCTTATATTTATTGACTTCGAACATGAGAATGTTATTGAAGACGACATAATCCTTCTTACTTTCAAAGGGACCTTTATTGTTGTCATGCTCGTCAATCTCATAAAACCCTGGGCCTTCTCCCGCATCACGCTTTTTGTACCAGGATAGGAAGGCATTGACTTCTTTCATTGAAAGGTCATACTCTTTCTGTAAGCCGTTGACCATTGTGATGATGAGAAGGGCATCTCCGTCTTCATTAGCAACATCATCATCTTTATTACCTTGTTCAATGTCAGTCGATGATGAATCTTCGTTTAGTTCTTTTAAACTTTTAAGTGAAATTGCATAGGTTGGCTTAAAGTCTTTACTCGCTCTGTTTGTTCTATTTGGATTATTAGTCCCTCCTATTACATAAAGTATGTTGTTAACTACTACAGTATTAGCTCCAATAAGTTTACTAGGTAATAATTGAGATACTGAACTAACTGTTTGTTTTTTAGGATCGACTACTTGCATTTTGTTTGTGATCGTACTATTAGAAGTTTCTCCCCCAATTAAAAGTAATTTATCTTGAAAGACAATTGAAGCTGGGTTTCTTACAGCATATTGCAATTTAGTTATTTCAGACCACGCTGATGTTTTAATATCGTATTCATAGACTTCTTTGTAGTAATTACTATAATAATATCCTCCAGCGATATAAATTTTCTCACCAATAACACCAGAAGTTACACCGTGCATAGCTTTTGGAAAATGGTTTTTTTCTTCCCATTTTTTTGTATCAGGATCATATTCATAAAAGTTTTGCTTTTTATTTTCAGAGTAACTAACTACATATATCTTGTTGTTGATTACATTGGCAGAAGTCGTATTCTCCCAATTTTCTTTTTTAGGAAAATCAGTTGTTTCTTCCCACGTATCTTTTTCAGTATCATACACTTCCACTTTTTTAACAGTTCCAGATGTACTTCTTCCTGCAATAATATAAACCTTTTTATCAATTACTGCTACAGAAGCTCCAAGTCTCGGTGTTGGCATATCAGACTTAACTTCCCAAGAATCTTTGTCTGGGTTATAAGCATATGTTTGCGCCTGAGGTCTCCCCGCCACATCTCCTCCACCAAAAATATAAATTTTCCCATCTACAACAGCTGAACTAGAAAATACCCTTTCCTCTGGTAAATGAGCCTTCTCTACCCAACTGTCATTGATTGTTTCTGCTTTAATATCTTGTTTTAATGAAAAAAAACCTATTCCAATGATAATCGCAATCAATAAATAATAATACTTCTTCAAATCAAATCCATCCTTTCAATATTTTATACTTAATAAATATCGGTATAATTTGATATATTTTCATTTCTTTTTATAATCATTTATCAAATATGATCTTTTCTTTTATTTTATTATTCACCATATAGAATCCCTCTACTTACCTATTTGCCATAAACAAGCTAGGTTCAAACAAAATCTCTTCTGTACAAATTCGAATTTATTGGAATGTTTTCAAGTTTAATAGGTTTATGTAACCATTTAGGGAAATGTACCTTCATACCATGTTTTTCAGCTTCAACAGTGAATAACAAAAAACCCATGGTTTCATGGGTTTCTCATCAATCCATTATAAGAAAATCCGTCACAAGGCAAGCCGGTTCTCCGTTTTCATCCAGCCCCCAAAAGCTTGGGTACATCCCGTCGCCGAAGCCTGTTGTAAACATGGCAATGTCCATCTTGTCATGAAAACGGGTGACGAGCCAGTCCCATGTGTGCTTGTAGTTTTGCGCAAGCGCTTCTTCAAATTCCTCATAAAGATAAAAATCATTGTCCTCTTTATATCGCTTATCCTCATAAGTTTGTAAATATAGAGCTGCCTCCGTATCCATAAAGCAGCCCATCCCCGTATTTACATCGTAACCGAAGAACTCGTCTTCTTTCAAATGTTTGAATTCCTGCCCTGCTCTTGTGGCAAGCTACCATTCTATTGCTTGCTCGTTTGTAAACTTGATCATCGCATAGGCAACACGCTCGTCCCCGCCTTCCAACCGCTTAACCAAAAGTAGAATAGGATATTTTCCTTGAGCAACCTTCCTCGTAAACGATTGGTCACCTTCAGAAACAAAAGGATCACAGGCAACGATATGACCGCTCGTGATCTCGATATTCCCGATCTGGTTAGCAAATAATTGATCACCTTCTTGGTTGCTTATTGTCTCTCCATTTTCATATAGTAGGTGGTTTGGATTGATGTTGTACAAGTGATCATTCCTTTCAGTGTTTTACATGGGTGTTTTAGATCATGCATGCCTTTCTTAGTTATTTCTCTACTTCTCCTCTTTTTCCTGTCGTTTCTGCTTCAAATAACATAATGTACATTTCAAAAACTTAGATTTATATCTTGCTTCATTTTGAGTGAATTAATTTAGGAATGCAGTTAAGTAATGCATTGCAATCGGCAATTATGCAATTTACGTTTAACTTATTATACTAAACAGAATCATCAATTGCGTTTTACTAATTAAAATTTTAACGTACACTACCGATACACAGTATGATATGAAAGGAGAATCACCCAACCCTGTGATTAGTTATGTTCTATCAAACAAAGAGATACCCAAAGACAACTCTTGAAAAGATTATTGATAAGTTTAAAATTACTGATACGAACGAATTATTTCCGGTTCAAAACAAGGAGGAAAAGCGATGATTAAAGGAGAGGCCGTTTTTAAAGGGGAAGTAGATGTAAAATATCTATTTAAAAAAGGTGAGGATACGGATGTTCTAACCGTTGTTTTCTCTGGATTTAGTACAGAAGGAAAACCACCTCTATACAACTACATAAGAACACTTGAGGGGTTTACTTGCAATACCCTTTTCATTTTAGATGATTTTGGCTGTCGTGGGAGTTACTATTTGTGCAAACAGAGAGACTTCTCTATAGAACGATCTGTTATTTCTCTAATCCATACCATAGCAAAGGAACACAGTGTCAAAAAAATCATTTCTTGCGGATCTAGCAAAGGTGGGTATGCATCCCTTTATTACTCCCTTAAATACGGATTCGATGCAGCGATATGCTGGTCTCCTCAATATTATTTAGGGGACTATCTTATTAGTACAAAAAACAAGAATATGAATGAAGTTGGGGAATTCATGGCCGGTGGTTGTTTTCAAGATGATAAACTTTATTTAAACAGTATTCTTCGAGATATCATAGTGAATTCCGCTCACACACCTGAGCTTTATATTCATTTAGGGGAGGGAGAAATCCACTACACTCATCATGTTAAACCAATGATTGAAGATCTTAAAAATTCCAACAGACAATATGAACTGGACTTAGGGCCTTATAACTCTCATTCAGACGTGGCAAAATTTTTTCCTGAATTCTTAAGAAAAAATATAGCTCGGATACTTAATAGTCCGTATGTTATCTTTGAGGAACAAACAAATTCAGATATGACCAAGGGAGACTCTTACCTATTTCGAGTCAACAAGGACCAAGATGGTGATATATATGCGTGGTATATATACAAAGATGGAGAAATTATAGAGAGAAAAATGTACGAAGACTCAAGAGAAACATTAGTAACTTTTCATGAGATCGGTGAATATATGGTGAAAGCTTATGTTCTAAACAAACATAAACGAAAAACATCTTTAAAAAGCAGCTATTTTCAAGTAAAAGAAGCTCTATCCGTTTTAGGATAGAGCTTTCTTCCGAATCATCACTAAATTAGCTATAAAAATAGGATGCTAACACAGTATTATAAAATGTATTAGCATCCCTTATCCGCCCAACCCTGACATATCAAGGATTGATATTGTAAAACTGTACGTCCCAGGAGAGATTCGAACTCCCGACCGACGCCTTAGAAGGGCGTTGCTCTATCCTGCTGAGCTACCTTATACATCGCTATTCATTCAGTTTCATGTATAACGGTCACTTTTCGAACTTAGACCGATTGACTTATTTCCTATTATAATTCCTCATACTTTGTAATTCAATAATATACTTGTTAATAATAATCCCATTTCAGTATTGATACATTTGAAAAATCAAAGGTGTGTACATAAACTGAATTTGGGCTTGCCCCAAAAGTGACAAAAAAAGAGAGCCAATAATGACTCTCAAAATTCTATAAAATTTCCTCTAGTAATTGCCACTCTTCACTTAAAATATCGTCATTGTACTCATTCGTGCAAATAAACAGCTCATTGTTGCTTTTATCTTTTCTTACAAAGCCGCCTTTTATGTTATGTTTATGCAAATATCGCTTTAGTACTTCAAATTTCTTAGGTGAGAACTTATCAATATCTTCGGACTCTCCAGTTCTATTAAAACCGCCCTTTGTTTCAATAATCCAAATTTCCCCATCTTTTGAAACAATATAGTCTGGATAGAAAGACCTTTGGGTTCCTGCATTATCCAAATAAACAATTGATAGGTATTCGTTACCCTTATCTCCATTTTTGTATAACCAATCAATGTTATCGGACTCATTGCAATACTTTTCAAAAGACTTTTCTGAATCGGAACGAATCTCGGCAGAAGATAGATAACCTTTATATACATTCGTTGAATACTCTCTTTGGACTCTATTCTTTCCGTTATAAGTAAACAACACTTCTTGAGGAATCCGAAATTCTTTTTCGACTACTACTGGCAGAGCAAGTGAAGTTTGGTATGTCGGGCTTGCTATTGCCAAACGAAAGTCTTCTTTTAACTTTTGGAAATTATTAATGACAAAAGCATAAACTTCTCTAGTCTCTAGTCGTAATACTTTGTTTTCATACCGAACATTTTTATCAAACAACCGACGAATAATTGTGTTCATTTTTTCATATGGTAGGCTTAATTTTAAGCCTAAAGTGCTTACTCGGTTATGATACTCTCGACCATGCTTATGAGTATTTAATGGTTCAATCATATTCACACTAGAAAGACTTTCAAATTCTTCAAGTGTCAAAGTATGAACTTGACCTGTATAGGTATTCTTAATAATATTATCTGAAAAAATATACCCTTTTGTTTGAAGACGAGTTTTGTTTTCATCGGTTTTAATGCTGGTTCCATACTGGCTTTCGTAATAAAGGACCATTGCTTTTAATGAATGTGTTGCGTCATGAGATAAGCCAAGAACGGATTTTTGCTCACTTGTTAGAGTGACTTCCCTGTGTTCTTGTTTTAAGAATAATTTTACTGCATCTAGTGCACCTTTTTTTAAATGTAATTTAACACCTTCTGTAAACTTTTCGTCGAAGGTATATAAATAACAACAATCTAGTAAATCCTTTTCATAATGCTTGGCTTCTGGCATACGTCTTATTCGCCCAATTGTTTGGATTTCAAATGTTTCACTTGTGTTTTCTCGCAGCTTAACGAGAATCTGTGCTCTTGGACAGTCCCAGCCAGTTGCAATAGCCTGTTTGATAATTATAACTATTGGTTTTGCATCAATTCTTTCGATTTCTTCAAGGTTCTGTTTTCGCTCACTTAACCAAACAGCCAACAAACCATTTTCATAAGTTACGTCCCTAGTAGCTAAATAACGTTCTACCTCGTCCTGTAATAGTTCGCTGTTGTTAGGAAGTTGTACAATTATCAAAGGGTTTACCTTTGAGTCTTTTTCTTTAAAACCTATTTTTAATTCTCGGTGCTTATTTAATGCTTTTTCCAGTAAGTAACTAACTTGACTGTCCACTTCAACAGAGTGTCCAAAATTCTCATTTATGACCAGCATTTTTTTTATGAGACCCTCGGCAATTACATCTTCTTCTTTCACTTCAATTAATGCAGCATTCGTAAGATTTTTTGGTGTTGCAGAAGTCCTAATAATTTTTTTAGGGTTAAAGAGAGAAATTATATCATCAGCTTTAACAGTGTCATTTTGGTGAGCTTCATCAACGATAATGATAAATTCCAGTCCATTCTTATGAGCATTTGTAATATGCTCTTGGAAGTTAGCCTTCTCACTTTCTTTCAAAGCATTATTACCTTTTTTGGTCAGCATTTCCCAATTTATGAAACAAGCGTCGTTCTCTTTAAAACCGTCTGTCATAACAGCGGATAAGAGCTTTGTTGAACTGTTATGGATATACTTGTCCATTTTCTCTTTACTTTGTTCTTCTAAGTCTCCCTTTCCAGGAGTAAGCCATACAAAAACATTTCCAATGTGACCTTTCCCGTACTCGTCCATAAAATGTGTGAGAATTATTGTTTTCCCCGAACCAGTCGGACTTTTAAGAATAACTTCATTGTTACTGTTATCAATACTTTCTATTAAACTTCCGATAGCTTTAAGCTGGAACTCTGCTAATTGAAACAACTTCATTTCCCCCTAGACTCTGTAAAATAGTAATCTGGAATAACATGTACAGCAATACTGTTTATTTTAAGAATTTCTTCTTGCTCGCTGTTTGCTAGTACGTCATGTCCTAGGTAAATTACCCTACATTGTTGTCTTTGTTCGATACTATTAATAAATGCCTCTAAATCTTCATCAGTCAAAATAATTGCAATTTCTTTATTGTCTTGGAGATTTATAGCATTTTCCAGCTCAACAAGCTCCCTAATACCTTTAAGAAGTTCTTCTGCGTATTCGTAATAAAGCCTATTGCTTATAGGAACGTAGTCTACTTTGAAATATTTTAGACTGGTCTGATTACTTTGTTCACCAGTTTCAATAACCCTCTTAACTCTTTCATAAGTTATCTCTCTACAAATGTTGTTTTCATTGTTTGTAGTGAGAATAAATTTCCGATTACCATTATCCTCTGCATTTAATTCAATTACTGCTTGTGCTGTGGTTCCAGACCCAGCAAAAAAGTCTAAAATGGTACAATCATTGTTATCATAAGTAATGGAGTCAATTAGTATTTTCATTAGGGAATTTGATTTTGGATAAGCAAAAACACTTTTCTTCCCAAAATATTTTTCTAACTCAATTCCACCGTCGCTTTTTGTGCTAATAATTGAGCGTAATAACATTCTATCAACGTCTTTTAGTAATTTAATCGCACTGGGCTGCATGTTTTCGTCTTTGGAAAACCATATTTCTCCGCAGATATAACTGCCGTCATGTCTTTCAATTACATTATCGTAATCAACCTTGTTTTTAAAGGTGTCCTCACTCCACCGCCAACCCCGTTCTGGTATTTTAACTGGCTTATTGGTAATTGGGTGAAGAACTGTGTATCTCGGTCCGAAAGTATTCGCATTTGGCCAACTTAAATTAATCTTTCCCCATACATCATAATCTTCATTTACCGCATTATATAAGGTAATTCCCCTATCATATGAGTTCTTTTTGTACAATTGTTTTAGCTTGGTCTCTGTTTCCTTAATTGAGAGTTCTTTCTTCTTACAATCAGCCACTAAATTATTAATCTCGTCTAATCCATCTTTTTGCATCATGAATTTATACTTGTAGTCGCTATCTTTTGCATAAAGAAAAATATATTCATGGATGCTCCCTATTCCTTTATCGTTTTTAGGAACCCTTTTATTCCATATCAAACATTCTACAAAATTCCGTTCACCAAATGTTTGGTCGCATAGTATTTTTAACTGGGCAAATTCATTTTCATCGACACTAATAAAAATGACACCTTTTTCAGATAACACTGTCTTTGCTAGAACTAATCTTTTTTCCATAAACGATAACCATTTAGAATGTCTAAATGAATCATTTCCGTCAACCTTATTGTCCGAATAAGTAAATCCATCTTTTAATGTGTTATATGGAGGGTCAATATATATTAAATCAATACTCTCCTTATGTGTTTTTGTTAGTAATTCCAATGCAGCAAGATTATCTCCTTCGATTAGAAAATTCATATCTCCGCCGTTATTAATAAAAAAGTCCCTCTCCTCAGCAAGAACTGGAATATGAGTTTCTAATTTTTCATCTATGCCCTCTTTATGTTCCTCAAACACAAGACCGTACTTTTTACTATTTATATCTTTTCCAAGTTCGCTAATGTAACTTAACAGCTTTCTGGCATTTTCGTCTTTTGAGTTTTCTTCAACAAACGATTTCAGTTCATTGAGTTTCTCATTTAGTTCTTCCCTTTTTTGTTTCGCCAAATTAGTGCTCATTTTTATTAGTACACCTTCTCTAGTAAAATATAATCTTCAAATTCCATTTTACTAGATTTGGAGGGGTGTTTCGACATAAATAGTTAAAACAACTAATTTTTTATGTTCTCATGATATTAATTATATTATCTGTTCTTAAAAAATAGCTTATCCATCCCAGATGGGACAGTGGATTACCTTTGTAAATAAAGTGCCAACAAATTAAAATAAGCCCTTCAACCATTGGTATCAATACATTGATGGTTAAAAGGCTTATCTATTTTCTATTAGATTGGTGTTAGTAGCGGCAAAACATGAAAAATATCTCTTATAAATCCCTTCGCATACTTATTTTCCTGTATGGGCTATAACTGTTTTATTTTGGCTTTCCCAGGCTTCATTCGCTATCATAGTTACATTTTATATGTCCTTTCCATTTCATACATTAATTCTGCTAATCTGTGGCTCTCGAACGGCTCTTTTGCTGTTCCGTGAATGAGATTTTCTCATATGATTTGTTTATTTGGCTTAATGACCTCATGTTCCTTGCTCCTCTGCTTCAATTTCCTCCACCAGCTTATAAAAGGTTGTCCGCTTCATTCCTGCTTCTTCAATGGCAGCCGTAGCGGTAATTTCTCCTACTTTCCATATGCTTGGTAAAACTCGTCTGTAGGTACTGCTTTCGGTCTGCCAAACAGTGTACCATTCTTTAAAGCTACGTCTATTCCTTAACGCTGCCTTTTTCTTATCCGTTCCCGTTCCTCGTCTGCCATCCATGATAGTGCTGGTATTCAATCCATGAAAACTAACACTGCTTTTGCTGTCTATGATGCTGGTATGAATATGGCTGCTGGTGATGATTTCTGCGCTCTATGGGCTTCAGCTCCTTGGGTTATGGGTGCTTATACTGCAGCAACTACTATACCAATGGCGGCTGGTTCCTTATATTCCTCTTACAAGAAACAAGAACAATGGTGGAATCAACAACATTTACAAGGAATGGTAGGCGGCAGCTATCAAGATACACAAAGAGCCTTAACAATGCGTCAAGCTGCCGCACAAGCCATTCAAGGAAGCAAAATGAACGCTCGCTCTGCCCTTGGTGGAGAAGTTAAAATAATCTCTCAAAACTGGATAAAAGGATGATTAAACATGACAGATTGGAAGCAAATTGTTGAAAAGTTTCAAATGCAATTGGATACAAACCCAGACTTATCAGAATGAGAAAGAGCCCTTAGGGCACCGTATTTTATGCATGAAATTGCTCAATATGGATAAACCAGCGCCAAAAAAGACAACGTTCTTTGACCCTGTTCAGGAACGTCTAACGCATGGGTAATCCATCACTCCTAATGGATTGTTGCGTGATTAATGGTTTTCCTTTCCTAATTGAGGAGTGGAGAGGCTGGGGGGGGTTTAGGGGCTAAAAGGGCCGGGAATGCCCTCCTTCTCCCACTGTCATACCTCACCAATTACACTAGAAAGACCGACAGAACACCTTATTAATTCCTAATGGTTAATCCATTTAATAATCCATTTAATAATCCATTTACATCAACATCTAATAATCCTTTTATTTTGGTCACAACAAAAAACCTCCTATATCGAAAGTGATATAAGCCAATAACAGGTGTAATTTCTTACGTGACCGTTATACTGACCGTTTCACTATACGATATAGAAGGTTGATTTGACGGGCTTTAGCACCCGATTTAATACGTCCCAGGAGAGATTCGAACTCCCGACCGACGCCTTAGAAGGGCGTTGCTCTATCCAGCTGAGCTACTGGGACATGTTGTTATGTAGTGTGCCGTTGTGGTGAATACCTCATCGACAAGATTTATTATATTACTATTGTTCTTTAAAGTCAACGGTTTTTCGAAAGTTTTTTTCATAAGGGGCAAATGCTGCACCCTTATGAAATACCTTCCAATGTGACAGTGTTTTCGAGGTCTTGTATGGCAAGACCTTCGTCCGTGTAAAATTGTACGTTTGCTTCGCTTCCATCTAGTGTCAATATAGCATAGCT
This sequence comes from Bacillus safensis, assembly GCA_030159235.1. Lineage (GTDB taxonomy): Bacteria > Bacillota > Bacilli > Bacillales > Bacillaceae > Bacillus > Bacillus safensis_B. The sequence continues at coordinate 364,360 of BSBG01000002.1, forward strand.
GCGCTCTTTTCGCACTCTTGGCAGGTGCACGCTGCCTGGGTTAATGAGCAGTTTTCCTCTTAGTAGCTCACTGCCTGGGATGTGCGAGTGGCCAAAGCAGATAATGTCTGCGCCTAGCTCTTCTGCACGGTAGTAGACTTGTAGCAAGGATTGTTTGATGCCATGCAGATGTCCGTGAGTGAGAAATAGTTTTCTGCCTCCATCAAGTGGGAGCAGGAGCTCTTCTTCAAAATCGCCCATAAAGTCACAATTTCCTTTGACGACTTTGTATCCTTCGAGTGCTGGGTGGTTCGTTTCGAGTTCTGAATCTCCGCAGTGAATCATCATGTCGACTTCAGCTGCATGCCGTTTGGCAATGGTTTGAAGTTCGTCTGTGAGTCCATGACTGTCACTAATGATGAGTATCTTCATGGCTTCATTCCCCCTTATTCATTTGCGTCTAGCAGTGATGAAAGCTTTTGAAGCGCGACCGCTCGATGGCTGATCTTGTTTTTCTCCTCTGGTGATAACTCGGCCATCGTCTGGTCTTTGTCTTTGACGATGAAAATGGGGTCGTATCCGAAGCCGTTTTCGCCGATTGGTTCTTCTGCGATGAAGCCTTCTACTGATCCTTCTACCGTCTTTGTTTCTTTGCCCGGTAGGCTGACAGCAAGGGCACATCTGAATCTGGCTGTGCGGTCTTCTTTTTCAATGCCTTGAAGCTCGCTCAACACTTTTTCCACATTCTCAGCATCGTCTTTATGCTCACCAGCATATCTCGCTGAATACACGCCAGGTTTCCCGCCCAGATAATCAATGGACAGACCAGAATCGTCTGCAATCACCATTTCACCTGCTTTGGCTTGAATCGCTTCGGCTTTGATGATGGCATTTTCTTCGAAGGTTTGTCCTGTTTCTTCAATCTCTTCAGTAAATCCGATGTCTGCGAGTGTTTTGACCGTGAATCCTTTTGGCTCAAGAATGGCTTTGAATTCTTTCGCTTTGCCCGCATTGTGCGTTGCAATGATGGCTGTTTTCATCCTGATCAAACCCTTCTCTTTATTCGATGACTTCTCCTGTTACTGCTTTTTGCTTTTCGATTAATTCTTTGATGCCCTTTTCGGCTAAATCAAGCAGTCCGTTTAGCTGTTCTCTTGAAAATGTCGCTTCTTCGCCTGTGCCTTGAAGCTCAACAAAGCGTCCAGCGCCTGTCATGATGACATTCATATCTACTTCTGCTGAAGAATCTTCTTCATAGTTTAAATCTAACAGAAGACCTTGTTGAGAATCAATTCCGACGGATATCGCCGCTAAATAATCAGTGATCGGGTTTTCTTTGATAGCGCCTTCTGCTCGAAGCTTTTGAATCGCAAGTGTCATGGCGACAAAAGCACCTGTAATGGACGCTGTGCGTGTGCCGCCGTCTGCTTGAATGACATCACAATCAATCCAAATCGTGCGTTCGCCAAGCTTTTCTAAATCAACGACTGCGCGGAGTGCTCGTCCAATTAAGCGCTGAATTTCCATTGTACGTCCTGTGACTTTTCCTTTAGATGATTCTCTTATCGTTCTTTGTGCGGTTGCTCTTGGAAGCATGCTATATTCTGCTGTAATCCAGCCTTTTCCTTCTCCTCTTAAAAAAGGAGGTACGCGGTCTTCAATAGATGCGTTACAAATCACCTTCGTATTTCCCGCTGAGATTAAGACAGAGCCTTCAGGGTGCTTGATGTAGCCTGCCTCTATTTCAATTTTTCTTAATTCGTCATATTGTCTTTCATCTAATCTCATGTTTTACCTCCGTTACAATATACATTCCGCGCGGGTATCAGCGGGGTTCTCCTACTAACTTTGACAACCTCGGCTTGTTCTAACCGCTCGGAATAAAAAAGAGGCAGCGAATATGCATGCCTCTTTTTCTCCATTATATCAATGTGTGACGTTAAAAACTACCTGTATTCACTTGTTCTGGCCTTGAAACTGGCTTTGTGAGTTCAGCTCCTTTTTCGTTCACAAGCTCTGCCTTGCCGTTTACCTTGACGGATACGCTTTTGACGTCTGGCAGCTCTGTTAATGTGAGCACAATGCTATTAAGAACTTTTTGTGAAATAACCTTTTTCTTTTCATCTGCACTGCCAAAAATGGATTCGTTGAAATCAAGTGTCACATGTCCGTCTTTTACTTTTGGTACATCATTCAGCTTCACATCTTGATCAAAGTCTGTGAGCAAATGGCTTGTTTTACTTGGTCCAGAGACGAGCTCATCAATCGCTGCTGTAATTGGATCATCCTCGTCTTTTGGTGCTCTTGTGGTGACCGGAACGTAGTAGGTCTGTTCATCAGATTCAGCTAAATAGTAGACCGTTACAGGCTTTGTCGATGTCATATCAGCGGCAGCCTCGTGCTGAATATTAATACCGTCTTCTCTGCTTAAATCATCTGAAATTGGCGTACCATTCACAGGCATTTCTTTTAATTCATGTCCGTTCATTTTCAATTTGACTTTGGCGATGGAATCAAACTGTGTTAACGTCCAAGTAACAGATTGCAAAATGCGCTGTTCGTCTTCTTTTTTATAGTTTTTGAATTCATTTGAGAAATCAACAACGGCCGTGCCGTCTTTAATATCGACAGATACGCTCGTGTCAGCTGGTAAAACCGCTCTGAATCCATTTGGCATTAAGTTAGAAATAGGCCCTCCATCCACGAGATATTCAAGAGTTTGTTTGGCACTTCCTTCATTTTTCGGCAGTGGAATGGATTGGGAAACGACATACCCATTTTTATCAATTAAATATAATTCTCTCATGACTGTATCAGCCTGCTTCTCTTCTTTTCCTTCTTTGGCTGTTTGTTTGTCTTCTTTATTTTCTTTCACATATGTGACATTTTGTGGTGGATCAATCTCTGTTTTCGCTTGGTCTGTTTGAAACAATCCGCATCCTGACAAAAGCATGGCTGACGCGATACACGTAACAGCTGCTGTAGATCCTTTTTTCAGCATACTTCACCCTCCTCTAGTAGTTTGTACTACTATGTATACGAGCTCCTCCAGAGGATTAGACCCTTTTCATAAAAAAATAACCCACTTCAAGTAGAAGCGGGTTATTGCTGATAAACGTGTTCAAGCGACACGGTTTCGACCTTCCCTGGCAGATAGCCAAACCAGTCACGTGCAATGTTTTGAAAATTTTGCTGCTGCCCTGTTGTGTAAAATGTATGGACAGGCTCTTCTTTGGACGTATTTAGCAGACCTTTGTATGAAAGAATGGTACTTGCTTCTCTAGCTGTCTCATCCCCTGATGAAATGATGCTCACTTCACTGCCCATAAAGCGCTGAATCGGCTCTTTTAAAATCGGATAGTGCGTGCAGCCAAGAATGAGTGTATCAATTCCTGTTTCTTTCAACGGTTCAAGGGAAGCTTTCACCACTTCATCTGCTGTCTGATCTAAAAACGTACCGCTTTCCACAAATGGAACTAGCAGCGGACACGCCAGGCTTTGAACCGTCAGCCCTGCTTTTAGTGATAGCAGTGCTTCTTTATATGCCTCGCTCTTGATCGTATTGACTGTGCCTATGACGCCAATGTGCTGATTGTTTGTCACCTTGATCGCTGTCCGGGATCCGGGCTGAATCACACCAATAACCGGAATATCAAGCGTTGCTTTGATTTCATCAAGTGCGATCGCCGTGGCTGTGTTACATGCAATGACAAGCATTTTAATATGGTGATGTCTTAATAAGTAGTGCGCCATTTCCCATGTATATTGAAGAACCTCTTCTTCTTTCCGCGGGCCATACGGACATCGTTTCGTATCGCCTACGTAGATGATTTTTTCTTTTGGCAGTTGTCTCATGATTTCCTTCGCAACGGTTAAACCGCCGACGCCGGAATCAATGACGCCGATTGGTTGATCCAACAAAATCGCCTCATTTTCTTTTCATTTGCTGCTGTAGTTTCGTTAAGGATTGGTTGAAAACGATGGCTTCTTCTTCTGAGAAAGCCCCTAGAAGTTCACTGACGTATTCTTGGCGTTTGACAATCACTTCTTGAATGATCCGCTCGCCTTCAGGCAATAAATGAATGCGAACCACGCGGCGGTCAGATGGATCCTTCACCCGTTCGACAAGTTCACTTTTTTCCATTCTATCAATTAAATCAGTGGTTGTACTGCAAGCCAAATACATCTTTTGTGACAGCTCACCTATTGTCATATCTCCAAATTCATAAAGCCACTGAAGCCCTACGAATTGTGGAGGTGTAATCGTATATTGATTCAGGATTTCTCTGCCTTTTTGCTTAATAATTGCGGCAATATGGCGCAATGATTTTTCAATCTCTGCAACATGGCCTGACTTATTCGTTTCCATTTCATTGATACCTCACTATAGCATCTCACTTTGATTAAAACGTATATTTCTATTTTCCTTGTTTTTCAAAGAAAATGCAAGAAGAGACTCATGGAAACTATATAGAAATAACCGGCTCCTTCCCAATATGGAAGGAAAACCGGCTGATGTTAGAGCTCTAGCTCACCCATACGCAGAAGCTCGACTACGGCCTGTGAACGGCCTTTGACTCCTAGCTTTTGCATGGCATTTGCTAAGCGTACCTTTTGCAAATCTTTATCCGTGCTGTCATTTGAATCTGTAATAGATGTTTATTTTCCCATTTGGATCAATAACGATACGATCAATCAGCTTTTCAAATACATGCTTTAAGTCTTTTTCTCTATCCTCAAGTTCTTGAATGACTGCTTTCATTTCAATGATTGAATTCTTTTCATTTTGTACATGTTGTAATGAAAATAAACTCTGTTCAAGATTTGTTATTTTGGCCTGAATGTCGTTCCGTTTACTTTGAAATTCGGCTTTTGTAATCATTTGATCTTCTAAGTACAGTTCTAACAATCTTTTGTTTTGTGTCTCTAAAGATTTCAATTCTGCCTTAATGGCTTTAATTTGCTTTTCCTTTTGTTCAAGAGCATTTTTCTTGAAATCGTGTGAAATACCCTCTGAAAATGTAATGAGATTTTCAACCACAAAATCTCGAAGTTCTTCATATTTGATCGGAACATGATTCACACATCCATCTTTCCCTGATCTTCTGAAATTACTACATTTTAGGTATTTCCAATAAGTTCGCTCTCCATTTTTCTTGTCTCGATGAGTTTGAATGATCACCATTTTAGATCCACATTTCCCACAAATAATTAACTTTCTCAACTCATTCCAAGGCGTAAATTTTCTCTTTTTATTGACAGTTTTTTTATTGTTAGCTTTTTCCCAATCTTCTCTAGAAACAATTGGCGGGCAGAAATCTTCATAAACAGTCCATTTTTCAGGTGGATTTCTAATGAATTTCTTTCGTCCATCTACCTTTATCGTCGTATGTCTATTAGCAATGTGAACTCCACAATAAATAGGGTTTTTTAAAATAGTCTGGACAGTTGTGAGCTGCCAGTTACTTCTTTTTCTAGGCGGAGGTATTTCACCAGCTTTACACTTCTCCTGCAAAGCGTATGTAACTCTTTTCTGGCCTAATCCCTCGTTGTTATATAAATGGAAGATTAACCTTATGACCTCTGCTTCATTTTCATTAATAACGAGGTATTTCCCCTCTTTCATATAACCATACGGTATTCTTCCAGAATGCTCTCCTCGTCTGGCCTTTGCTGCAAGTACCCCACTTATGTTTACGGACATAGATTTAGGTAACTGCTCTGCGAAAAGGGCCGACATTTCAAATTTCATTGAAGCTTTGCTTTCGTACAGGCTATCATAATCTTCTTCAAGCGTCACTACACGAACACCGTTAGATACTAAAATCTCTCTAATATAGAGGGCATCTTTCAAATCCCTGGCAAGACGTGTAATCGATTTGAAAATAACCATTTTTATTTCTTTCTTTTCAGCCAATGAAAAAATGTATTTCATTGCTGCTCTATCTTCAAGAACGGTTCCGCTGATACCATCATCTAACAAAACAGAACGGTCATCCCATTCATAGTTGTGTTGCTCAATCCAATATCGACAAACGTCAATTTGGTTTTCCTTAGAACTTATTTGCTCGTCGCGGTCTGTCGAAACCCTTGTATAGACTTTATAAGGGTAATCGTCATATTTGATGATTTCTTCAACTGATTCTTTGCGGAAATGCATATAACACACCCCAATTGTGAATTGTTCTTACTAAATTATAACATCCCGACCATCAATTCCGTAATATTCTTAATTTGGAAAAAACATTATTTTATCCTCTTTTTAATTCAATAATATGATAGACTTATTTGGAAAATATTTGTTTTGGAGGGTCTATATTGAATCTTATTAAAACTTTTCTCCTTTTAATTTTATGTACCTTATTCATAACTGCTTGTGGAAAAGCAGAAAACACATCCACAAGTAACTCCAGTAAAAAAGAAGAAAGCATTGAAACTAAAAAAAAATTAAACGTAAAGATCACTTTGGATAAAGAAATCACAAACAATAAAATTATTATCCTTAGCGGGAAAAGCAACTTACCTAAAGATACGAAACTAAGGATTCGTCTTGAACAAAAAAATTCCCATAAAAACTCAATAGTTAATACAGCTGTTCAAAAGGATGGATCTTTCGAGTATAAATTCTTTAATGAAGATGACACAGTATTTGATGATGGGAAATATTTTATATATGTTGAAACATTACCGGTTCTTGAACAAGCTGAATTTATTCAAGAAATTTTTGGAGATAATGGATCTAACCTCACTGGACCACAGATTAGCGGTGACTCAGAACTAAAAGCAACTGCTGAAATAGATTTAAAAATAAACAATTCTGAAGTTATAACTGAGGAGGAAACTTTGCCTAAAGATAAAGATGCAGAGGAAGAGAAAAATGAAGTTTATACCTCAGAAGAATTTGAAGATAACAGTGAAGAAGATGAGTTAGATATGTTAAAAGATGATGCGGAAATAGAAATCGAAACAATTATCGAAGAGAACTATAAAACCACATCGATTGAAAAAATTGAAATTAACGAAGATATGGGTTCGAGTGAGAAGAATAAGTTGATTGCTCTTGTTTACTTATCTTTTGATGCATTGAACACAAGTAAGACAGCTTATAACATGGTTGAAATGTATAGTGATGACTTAGCTGCAAACATTGGCAAAGATAATGATACAGTCAATCAGATAGCTGTATTTTGGAAAGTTCCTTATATAGATGAAGATGAAACAGTGGCTAAATTCTCGTATGAACGTACAGGAAAACAAATGAAAATTACCGATAAAGTATCTTCTTTAAAATGACCCTTCAAGTTGAAGGGTTTTTTATTAACATTTATAATCGAACGTACATTCTTATTGTAGGAGGATACGCCATGACGGATCTTGAAAGGAAGTTATACAGAATCATCTATAACATGAGCAGATTCAGAAAGAACCCCTCGATGGATGACCTTAAAAGGAAAACAGGCAAAGATGAGCCAGCAATCCGTATTGCGATTAAGAATCTAATGTCCCGAAAAGAGCTTGAATGGGATAAGGACAAGAAGGAATGGCGGTTTAAATAAGAACATTTCACAATCTCGTCACAAACGGCGGGATTTTCATTTAGTATATTTTTACCATTTTTATAAAAAGTATGGAAAATTAAGCCTGTTAATTGTTACCATACGGGTGTGGGACAATACTTTTAGGGGGAGGATGTTTAGTATGAACGGTTTATTGCGCAAGCTAAATGTAAAACTTACACTTGTATTAACACTTATTGTGACTCTTGGAATCACTTCTGCTTTTGGTCAGGCATCAGCCAAAGAACAATGGGACCCTCAAAAACAGCAAAGAATTGCACAGGCTATTTTCGAAGCTGCTACATACAATGAAGTAGATAAAACTTTTTCCTTTGATGAATCCAAAGTGATCAATGCTGGTTTACCAAAGGATATTTCATTAGAGATCAAAAATTATTTAGAATCATTGGCTGGAACTGATGCTGAAAAAGTGTATCAAGATCAATTATCTGCACAGCAAAAAGGTGAAGTTACAACTATGGTTGCTCCGCTAGTGATATGGGCAGCAAAAGTATTGGCTGGCGCAGGTCTAGCATGGTTAGGTAAAAAGCTTTTAGATATGGGCGGCCATGAATTTTGCAAGCGTTACAAAAACGAAAATAAAACAACTAAGTATGTTTGCAAATTCCTTTAATTTTTGAAAGGAAGTGGTTTAATTGAGAAAAACAAATTGGTTTCTGTCTGTGTTTATAACTGCTTTAATCTCCTTTGTAATTCAATCGGGATTAAGTAAATTCGGCGTGATTAATATGTCAAATATTTGGGCAGATTTAGTCAGTTGGATAGTAATATTCTTTGTCGTATTCATTGGCGTTGAAGCGTCTTTTAGAACGATTAATAAAATGAGACATCGAACCGAATAAAGACAAACAAAAAAAGCCCCTCCAATTAGGAAGGGCTTTTCCATTTTACTTTTGTTTTACCTGAACATATTTAGATGCAGCCGTGATGTATAATCCTGATTTAAGTTTATACATTTTCGATCCGTTAACCGTCACAGTCTTATCAATCGTAAATGCTTCACCCGGCTTTACTTTTTTGTGCTTTGCTGACCAGCTAGGCTTATCATAGACCCATAGCCACCCGTCCGCATTCGGCTTCACCACGGCCATTTTAACGCCCTTTGGTGTGGCTTCTTTTTTAGGGCTTGGTTTAGATGATGATGACACCTTTTTTAAACCGACGGCTGCAGCAATTCCTTCCGCGTGTCCCTCGGCCAACAAATTGAGGAACGAATCTTGTTTGAGCAGCGCAGCATCTTCTTTACGGTCGATGAAAAGGTTCTCTGTTAGGACTGCTGGCATTTTTGTCTCTCGCAATACTGCAAGATCCTTAGACTTGGTTCCGCGGTCCCCTGCTTTACCTTTAATTTTTCTATAGATCGCATCATGTACGATTTTTTGCTGCTTGCCAGTCCCGGATAATGCAGATAATTCGACGTAGCGAAACGACTCAAAGCCTGTGCCGCCAGCTGCATTGATATGGATGGATGCAAAATAATCAGCGCCCCAATTATTTGCAAGTCTTGCTCTTTGAGACAGATCAATATAAATGTCAGTTGAACGCGTGAGTTTGACCGTTGCTCCATATACCTTTTCAAGAATCGCTTTTGTTTTCTTTGCGATAGTTAGTACAAGGTCTTTTTCTTTTAATCCGTTTGCTGCTGCGCCCGGATCGTGCCCGCCGTGTCCCGGATCAATCATAATTTTCTTTGTCATGTTCATCTACTCCTTAATTTGTTTTTATATAGAAAAAAGCCGCAGATTACTCAGCAGCTTTCTTTTCCTCTTCTTCTTTTTGGCTGTCATTTTCAATCACATGAAGCCTGTCAGTGATGGAAGTTGGAATTTTCACGCCGATCTGTGCAAGGTTCTCTACGATAGACAACCCCTCATTGGCGATGTAAAAAAGCACTGTACCAAAGGTTAGCACTCCGTTTAGTCCCATGATCTGATCAATGATGTTAGCAACAATTACAACAACAAAACTAAGCATTTTACGAACGTAACCGAACCATGCCGTGCGGCTTCGCAGCTTACCGACCTTCCATGCTTTAATGATTCCTGTTAAAACGTCAATGACGCTTAGCAGCAAGAGCAAGTCCAGAAATTTCACTCCGCCAAATAAATAAGTCTTCGCTAAATCCAAAGTTTCAAAGTTAATAAACACTATCGTTTCCTCCATTTCGTTAATCACCTCCTTTAAGAAGGCAAAATAAAAAGCACCTGTTAAGATGCTGTTGAACCTAAATCCACTGAGACAGCAGGCTTGTCAAACTTCAAACCTGTTATCTCTTCAAATTCTTCTTTTGTAATGACTTCCATTGCTACATAATCACGCATAATCTCAGGTGTATAAACTTCCCAAGCCCAAAACACTTTTAAATCTTCTGCTGTAGGATATATCATGATGATCCCCCTCGCTGTAGCTGTGCTACTTGCAGCGTAAGCATGGCAACTTGTTTTTTTAGAAAAGTCACATCATCTGGCGGAAGTGGATCAGGCTGCAAACTATCAATATATTCTTTAGATGCCGCCTCGAACCATTCTTCTTTTTTGGGATCATACTTTGCAATAAACAGCCCATCTGGTGGCTGTTTATCTGTATAGCCTTCGGGTATTTGCTCGCCATTTTCAACGTCAACTTCAATTTCTTCGCCCGGCTGCCAAATGAAATCATCATTAAATTTATAGACCCACATTTTTCTCTCTCCTTACTTAGTTCTAAATCGAAACCCAAACGATAAAAATTCAACGGGGTTTGATGTGTTTGAACTGGACTGTATACATACTCTGCCATCAGTGCCGATAAAGGTTCTGTGTATTTGTGGTACTCCTGGTGTTCCTACACTGGATGCAATACCAACAAAATATTCGGACTGCATTGGACGATAACCTGCGGGCAAGGTAAAGACTGGCGTTTCAAGCCCTAGAACACCGCCGTAAACAGCGCCTTTTATCTCGACAACTCCCGCAGCATCCTTACTGAATCTAACCGTATGAATACTGCCATCTGCTGGCACATATTGCTTCCACGACGGTTGCAGTGTCGGCTTTTGCCATGTTACATCAAGATCGGTGGCCGTTAGTTGCCGTTCCCAAGCCGTCCAAGTCTCCGAATCGCTTTTTCGGAATCTGAAATACGCCTGTTTCCCCTTCGATGATTCGTATGCTATTTGGGCAAGAGTATTGCCATAGCTCATAACAAGCAAAAACACGAGATTAAAAGACGGTGGGCCATTAACTCCAGCGTTGTATATCAAGTACATGCCCGTTTGAGTTATTGTGTTATAGTCGGTAACTTCTGCACTGCCTCTGTAATACACTCTTCCATTATCTAACGTGAGTTTCGCCAACTGAGCCGCATTCCAGCGATCTTTTTCCACTTCAGTCACATGTGTTTTTTGGTCTGCTGCATGTTCATCTGTATATTTTTTAGCTGCTGCAAGCGCTGCATCAGCTTTTCTTTTTGAGCCTTCTTTTGTTTCTAATGCTTCAAGGTCATCTAGTTTTTCTTTTAAGTGTTCAAGCTGCTGTTGAAGCTCTTTTGTAGTCTCGTCAATGTTTTCTTGCATCACATCGGTGCGCTTTTTTATATCGGTTTCAAGTTCTGCTGCTTTTTGCTCTATTTTTGATTTCAACGAGTCAAAATGGTCGATGTAATATTCTGCAGCTGGAACAATATTTTCATCAATTAGGTTCTTCTTTATATCAAAAATGAATTCATGCACAGACATTGATTGCCCATTTTTATAGAAGAGATTCAAAGACGCTTGCACTCTGCCGTATATCTTGATTTCATCGTTGTTTAAAATGTATTCGGCTATCCCTTCCACTTTGTCAGACACCAAGATGTTTCTAATGTGCTTTGACCCATTGGAGAATAACAATACTAACTTACCCTCTACAGCTGATAAGGGGAGAGGCATACCATCTTTACGCAGCTTGAATATTAATCTAGCTGTGCCTACATCTTGAGTTGAAAAAATGATTTTAGAATCATAGACGCTTTGATTGTAAGCATCTATGACAAAGGATAGCGAACCATTTTTGTATATTTTATTTGCCATGCCCTCCCTCCTTTTCTAGCTGCAGAACCTTATCATTCAACGTTTTAATAAGGCTTCTCATTTCTTCTATTTCACTCTGACTTACTGGTGCGATTTGTGAAAATTCAACTCTTTGGCCGTCCCCGTCTTCTAAATACACGTTGCTAAAGTTGACTCCCTCAAGCTGGATCACTCGATTCCCTTCAAAGTCATAAGCAGTGACATCCTCCCCGTAAACAAAAGCAGAAGCCACTTCTAACCTTTCAATACCCATGACTAAATAAAGCATCATGCCACATCCTTTGCTTCGGTTACTGTATCAGGCGCATTATCTACAACCCCACTTATTGTCCAATTCCCTTTACATACATTCCCATGTCTGACAACTCCTTTGACAGAAGACGTAATGTAGATGCCAGCCCTAGCTAAATTAGTAAGTGTAGAAATGGATCTACACTTGTTATCTGCAAGAAGTATATCTCTTGCTCCGTTTGCAATTCTAATGGCTTCATACTTTCCATGTTGGCCGTGTCCCGCACCTGTAATAGTGTTGTCTGATACTTCACCAAAAAGCACTCCTGAAATTTCTATTCCATATCGTTTAGGTCTCCTAACAATATTAGAAGTAATACTTAAATCAGAAGAATCACCGAAAGCTGCAATACCATCCCGACCGATAAAACTAATTTGATTGCTTCCAGATACCGTCACGCCGACACAATCGTTCATCCAAACACCGTCACCTGACGTATTGGATATTTGATTTGCTGACACGATACCGTTTCTGACAGCATCCAATCTTATGCCGGCTTCGTTTGCACCACCAACACCATCAATAATGTTGTTTTGTATATTAACATTTCTCGCAAATCCTGATTCGTCGTTGATACCACGAATATAAATCGCTTCGTTTTCCCTTGTGTCTAATATCATGTTACCTGAGACGTGAACATGTCTAAAGGTTTGTGAACGGGACATTTGCTCAAATTTGTTGTTCAACGTATGGTGTTTATTTGCTGGATCAATGGCACTGACTGTTATACCAAATCTACAGTTTCGCAGCGTATTATCTTTTATATCTGTGACGTTCCAGTTGTAGCCGCGAATGGCCCAACCTTCCATATCCTCAAATAAGCAATCTTTAACTCTTATGTTTTCATGCCAGTAGCCTATGGTGGAAGAATGAGAACCGACACCTCTCGGCCACGCCTGCGTACCTGGTGTATTAGATTTGCCAAAGTTACAGCCTTGAATTAGTCCGTCTTTGCAAGTCGTGAAGTCATAGGCACCAAAAGCGCCGAACACTTCTTTTCTTTGCGCTAAATCTATTTGAATTGCCTCGGAGAAGTATCTTGTTCCATCATGATCAACAAACCCGTAAAAATTAGAATCAAGCACTTTGAAGCGTTGACAAGCGTTAAATTCTATCGCATGATATCCGCTGACATCTATAAAATTAGTGTTTCTAATATAAATGTTCTTAGCATGTCCGAAAGAAAAGCAGTTGTTTTTTGTTGTAAATTCGGCGCCCCTACAGTCCCACGTGCCACCGTCAAAATACATATTTCCGTTTCCCTCATAACCAAAGTAATCAACTGATCCATCTCCATTAGTCATCATCGTCTTGCCGTGATAATTTAGTAAATAGGCACCCTTAGCATCAAACCAGGTATTACCCCAATTGACTAACGTCGCTCCTAAACGGTAAGCACCCGGGGGGACAACCACTCTGATACTTTTACCTTTTTTTGCTCTGTCTAACGCTGCTTGAATGGCGAATGAAGATTCGTATTTACCTGTGGGATCGGCTCCTAAATCAAGTACATTAATGTCAGGTTGACGATCTAAGCGACTTATGATCAAACCAAAATCATAATCTAATCTGTCTTTTACAGTTTTGTGAATGCTTGCGTCAAGGGCAACACGGGTGTCTACAACTTCTTTGACATCGTTCCCATCATGATTCAGTACAAGGTTTGTCAATCTAGCCCACATGTTGTCAATCCTGTTGGCAACGGTGAACAGACCGTGCATAATCTGACTAGACAAGTGAGCTTTTTTGCTGTCCTTGTGAGACTGTAATTCAGTTACGTTTTTATTAAGCTCGTTCTCAACCGCTTGCATGTCGCCGCGCAATTGGGATTCATAGACTGAGTTTCGGGTTGTGTCATAATCTTTTTTAAGCCGGACCAATTTATTCACTCCTTTCAATTCCAAAAGAAAAAAACGCTCTTAATTGAGCGTTCTCATTAATTGATCAATGTATCTTTTTTGTTGCTTAATCTGCCGCGCCTGGCTTACTTGATAGTCCTGGATGTCTTTCCTAAAGTTAGCGAAAGTCATTTTAGGGCTGTCATACGGGTTGAGGGGATTATAAGTAACAGACACTAACCTTACATCATCCTCAAACGTAATCCCGTTTGCTGTATCAGCAATGACATGTATGGTGTCACCCTTCCAAAATTCATCTTCTATCCCTAGTAATGCTGGCTCATAGATATACTGATACTCTGCCTCAACGACCACGTCAGGATATGGGTTTACGTGCTTTTTCAAAGCAGATACCATATTGCTTGCTTTTTTTACTGTGTCATCTCTTATCGGCTCACCCCAGCGCGGCTTTCCTTCAATGAGAAACTTATCTTCATCAGAATGGATATAAAGGATAGGCTCGAATTCGTATTCAGGCTCTTTTTCCTCTTCATCCTCGTTCGTTTTTGTATCAGTTGATTTAGTATCACTTTTCTTAACTTTCTTTTCTGCGCCGTAACCCCATGCTCTTGTGGAAGTGTTTTGGTCATTGATCTTTAATTTAAAGCCCGGCATATTGTATCGGCTGTCAAAAGTGTAATCTACTACTTTCCCCATCTTTTTATATACATAGATGACATAGTTGTTTACATCAAGCTCTATTTCATAATCCTCAACAATTTGATCCATTAACTCAATACAATTCTTTTCGCCGAAGCCGTCTTGATCAACGGTATCAAATGCTGATTCTTTTTCTTTCAAGACATATTGAAAAGGTGTGTCAGCAAGTGCAATGTCTAAGGCTTCTTTAATATTCAGTTTCTTTGACGTTTTTTCTTCGACTCTGTCATTTACAAGAAGAACAGTATACACATGATTGGCCGTTACCTTTTTCTGCAGCACGTTTTTTCTGCTCTGATCAAGCTCAATATCCGTAATGTAATATTTTTGATGGTTGTAAACTTTTTCATCCAAGTACAGTATGTTTCCAGGTATTAATAAATCAAATTCCGTTCCGTTATCCTCTGTTCGCATTAACGTAAAAGTAAAACTCTTTTTACCTGTTGTGTCGTCTTGCAGCTCCAACACAGCACCAACGATTTCCACAAGCTCTTTGCCGTCCTTGGTTGAGACATGCAGCTGCCTAAAATCAATATCAGAAGGTAGTCCGTCGTTTAACTCTACGTCCTTTCCCTGATATTCCTTGCTTGGATATGTCGGTTTAGTTGGTGTTTCAGGTTCACTGGGTTCATCTGGCACATCTTCAAAGGTGTCATATTGTGTGAGCTTATAAGTAAAGATGATGCTGTTTAATTTTGTTGCATAGTTTATGTCGGTAGCATATCCGGCTTTTGAAACTGCTGCAGTAGCCTTTTTATAATCTTTTTCACCTACCACATCTTTATATCGACTCAAACGAGTGTACAAACTCCCTAAATCCGCGAGACTCTCAGCATATGATGGATACTTTCTAAATTTCGCTTGTATCCTAGTAACGTTTCCCTTTTTGTCCTGCTCACTAGTCCACATTAATACGTATTTGCCGTTATAAGTTCCTTTGATTCCAAATAGGTTGTTGGCTTGTTGAGAAAGACCACTGGATCCGAAACCACTTTCTAGGCACCCCTGAGCGATGACTAGGCTCGCAAGGACATTATATTTTTTATAGACTTTCTGCGCCCCTGGTGCTAGTTTTTTTATAAAATCCGCTGCAGCCATGACAACCCCCTTTACGGAAAATAAAATCTTGTATCGAATACAATCTCAAAATCATTGGTGTTCTGTATTTCAAACTCATTCATGCCTTTATCTAAGGACGGCAGCCTACCGGATGTTTTCAATCTTTTATTACCAACAACGGTATACTGTTTCAGGTTTCTGACCTGCTGTGACTTTTTCAGTTCGGCTTCTATTTTCAACCTCTCATTGTTCGTGTGATTGATAATCGTTATGTTTTTTCCCTTTGCGTTTAGCAGCACGTTGTAATCATGCTGCAGTGGGTTAATCGGTAAGCCAGGATTGAAAACACTAAACCGTTTTTTGTTTTTGAATCGGTACTGCAGATCGTCGCGCCTTTGAATTCCCATTCCTGAAAACCATCTTTCATTAGAAAAGTTCTGCGCGCTTAAAGACGTGCCCTTTGACTCTGCCAGCCCTGTGATATTGTTAAAATCCACTTGGAAGGACACCTGGTTTTTTTGCTTGTCTTTAGGGATCTGAAAGCCTCCGTCACACGTAACCGCAAAACGCCTCCCAGGAAGAAGATCACATGAAATGTAATACCGGGAAGGCTGAACAACGAGATCATAAAACTCATGTCTGTACTGATAAAAGTTTGCGGCGATTTTAGCATCTAACAATATCTCAACCTTGATAGACCTTTCTTTGTACACAATGTCGCGCGGATGCTGCGTCGGTACAAGTCCGTTAAACCTGGTTAACTGTACAAGCTCCCTGTCAGTGCTCGGCGCGTCAGGAGCAAAACTAAGTAACTTAAAATAGGGCAGTAACCCCGACAAAGGTTGCTCCCCTAAACCATCTCTGAAATCAAAATACAGATCCATTTATCTTTTCAGCCCTCCTTTATAGGCATTCTGCTCATATTTTTGAGCGCTCTTTTTATCCAGTATGGATGTGTCACCTTGTTCAAAAACGATGTCTGCTAAATGCCGGCCGCCAATAATGACAGGCGAAGGATGGATTCTGATTGTTTGTCCTACAGCACTTACGCTTTCATTGTTCGTTTGTAAATTGTTAGATAGAAGACTAATAAGGGCATCTAGCTTCTGATTTAAAATAGGCGTATCAATCTCGTTTCTCACAGTCAGTTCAGCGCGCATCGTATTTATTTCATCTGCTGCCCCCTGGATGTTAAACGCCATTCTATTAATTTCAGATTTAAAGGACGTCATAGCACCTTG
The DNA here is from genome assembly GCA_030159235.1 of Bacillus safensis. Classification (GTDB taxonomy): domain Bacteria; phylum Bacillota; class Bacilli; order Bacillales; family Bacillaceae; genus Bacillus; species Bacillus safensis_B. The sequence continues at coordinate 381,114 of BSBG01000002.1, forward strand.
CGCCATAGCTGCAGTGCTTTTTTTCACGTCCTGCGCCTTTTCACCAAGACCAATTATGAAGCCGTCTCCAAAGTTCACACCTTCTGCGATGGTCTTCTTTGCAGGAGACTTAGAATCTATTGATTTTTTAAGAGATTGGATGGCGACTTTACCGATAGTCCAGGCGGCTTTCCATATCGTCCCGCCGGTGCCACCCATGCTGCGAATACCATTAGCAAATCCTTTAGAAAAGTCAGCCCCTGTGCTAGTTGTTTTCACACTTGATAAGCCCTGTTTTCCTGATTGTGCAACGGTGCTACCTGAATTACTAGCGTTTCCGACTTGGCTACGGATTCCCGATGCAAATTGCACCCCTGCTTTTTGTCCGCCCCCGCCATCGGTTGTTTTGGCAAGCTGGGCTGTTGCTGACGCACTAACGGAAGAGGCTGCAGACGTATTGGCTCCCTTTGTGCTTGTTATGCCCGCACTGTGGCTTTTCCCTTTTATCACTCCTGCTTGAGTAGCTTGAGCGGTATTTTTGTTTAGGTTTGATAACGCTGTTTGGTTTACGCTGCTTGCTGCAGTGCTTGCGCTGCCTTTTGTTGAGCTTATACCCGCGCTAAATGATTGGCCTTTTTGTGAGCCGAATGTTTTAGCACCTGCATTGCCTTCGCTCAGCTTTTGTTTTAGTGCTTGCTGCAGAACTGTACCACTGTTAGATACGTTAACTTTTGTCGAACTAATACCATCGCTAAATGATTGACCTTTTTCACGTCCTGCAATTCTAGGGATGCCGTTTTCTTCTCGCAGTTTTTGATCCAGTGTTTGTTTAAGGATCGACCCACTTGCTAACGTGTTAGGCGTGGCAGCTGTTAAGCCGTCCGCAAATTCATCGCCCATTTTCTTTCCTGATTCACGGGCAGATGTTGCACGGTTGAATTCATTTTCAGCATTTATGATTGCTTCGTTTGCTTTGCTCGCCGATTCTTCTGCAGAAAAGCCTAGACCCTCGTTAAACTCAATGAGAGCTTGTTTCGTTTTTTCTAAGGCTTCTTCTTTGCTGTCTCCAAGTTTTTGTAAGAACGCTACTTGTCTTTCAGCCCATCGCGCTTGGTATTTTTCTTCTTGTTCCTCTTGGTTGGTGAAGATACCCATTGAATTACTTGAGTATTCTATTTGTTTTTCCAGTGCTTTTCCTGTTTCTAAATCCAGCAGTTTCCCGTCTTTTGCCATTTGATCAAATAACGCTTTTGAATTGTTTTTATACGCTTCTAGGTTCTTAGCAAGAGCCTCTTGGTAATCGGCATTTGATTTTTCTTTGAAGGCTTTATAACTTTCAGCGTTTTCCGCATCTTTCACCATTGCTTCATCTAAGATCTTATTTCTATAGTCTCGATCTTCTTTTGCTGCCTTCTGTCCTTCTTTGTATATTTCTGTGATTTGATCATTGTAACTTTTAGCATTTTTAAAAGAGAGTTTATTTTGACTCTCGGAAACTCTCTGTTGGATAGCTAAAGCATCCTTTTGATTGGCCGCAAATTTACTCGTTGCCTCTTGATAGAATGAAACAATGCTTTCAAATCGTTTCTTTTGAGAAGCATTCATGTTTGATGATAATAAATCTGTTTCATCCTTCAATTTTTTGAGTTGACGCATCTTCTCTCGAACATTTTGAACATCTTTATCAATGTTCCCGACTAGTTGATCTGTCACATCTTCTCCGATTTTCTTTGTCTCTTTATCCTGATCTTCAAATAATCCTTTGAGAACTGCGATTGCGTCTGTTTTAAATCCTTCTAGCTCTTTAATCAAAGAAGAAGACATTTCTTGATACGTAGACAATAGATTACTAGCCATCTTATTTGCTTCTTTTCCTGAAACCTGCGTCAACTGGAAAAGCTGTGATGTGGCTTTTTCACGTAGATTCACGTATGATCCGGCCGCTTTTTGAGTTGCCTTAGAAACTCCTTCGCCGTATAGAAGCGCTGATTCTTTTGCTTCTTCCTGGCGTTTCTTTTGATTTTTTAGTTGTTCATTATAAGCGTATGTCGCAACGGCAATGCCTCCTAGTAAAGCCGTTCCGCCAACTATGGCAAGCCCCACTGGACCCGTAAATGCTAAAAGCGCACCAATACCCATCGTCAGCGTTGCGACTGCTGTTGTGGCGCCCAGGACACCCGTAGCAAACAGCGCAGTTTTAGCAACCGTTTGAGCTGTGGCAGAATCCATTTTGTTAAACATGGAAACGATGTCTGCACCTTTTTCAGCTAGGTTACCAAGTGCAGGAAGTAGACTTTCAGTGAGCTTAATCTTTGCCCCTTCAACTGCAGACTGGAAAGCAATGATACTGCCCCGCGCATTATCAAGCATTGTGTCAGCCATTTTTTTAGCTGCGCCGTCTGATTCTTCTAGCGCTTTAGTATTTTCTTTCAATGCCTTGCTGCCCTTTTGGAGAAGAACGGCCCAATGTTTATATGATTCAGCTCCGACAATGGTTTTTAAGGTTGCAGCTTGCTGTTCCTTCGTCATGCCCTTCATGCCCTTTTCCATTTCTGCAACAACTTCCGGCATACTCTTCATGTCTCCCGCTGCATCAAAGAAAGCAAAACCTAATCTATCAATTTCTTTTTGGGCCTTTCTAGCTGGCGTCGCTAACCTGATCAAAGACGTACCAAACGCCTGACCTGCGATTGATCCTTGCAAACCTGCGTCACCAAACGCCATGACTGCGGCCGCTGATTCTTCAAGTCCCCAGCCTAATGAATTGGCATTAGGTGCAAGGAACTTCATGGCCTCTCCCATCTGTTCAACGTTGGTGTTTGCGTTAGCCGCACCGTATGCGATTACGTCTGATGCGTGCCCTGCTTCCGATGCTTTCATAGCAAATGCCTGCATCATGTTAGATGAGATGTCGGCGGCGGCAGCTAAATCTAGTTGACCTGCAGCTGCTAAATTCAGCATACCTGGCATAGCTGCATAAATATCATTCGCTTTAAATCCGGCCATCGCCAGGAAGCTTTGTGCGTCTGCTGCTTGACTGGCAGTGAAAACAGTTGTTGCCCCCAACTCTTTAGCCTGATTTTTCAGCTTTTCGACTTCTGCAGCTGTTCCCCCTGAAATAGCTTTAACTTTGCTCATTTGCGTTTCAAATGACATACCAACTTCTACAGCATCTTTCAGTGGGAGGGCCAAGCCAGCAAAAGCAACACCTGTAGTCATTGCTACCGAAGCACCTGTGCTTCTCATTCTATTGCCAACTGTATTCATTCTTTGGCCCATCTTATATAGTGATGAGGAAGTTCGTTTTATCTCAGCTTCCATCTTCTGAATTTTGTTGGTCGTTTGTGTTAACGCATTTTGCGTCTTATTCATTTCAGCTGTTGCATAGTTCAGCCGACGGGCAAGGTTTTGTGTCTCTCGCGCGTCCTTTCCCTTCTTGATGGCTGAATCCGCATATGCTCTTTCAAGTGCTTTGACCTTCATTTTATGCTGATCTAATTGCTGTGAAAGGGTTCTGACTTTCGCCTGCGACGTTTTCAGTTCATTGCCCCACACACCAACGGCAGTCCTATTTTTCTCAAACTCGGACTTTATGTTTTTCATTTGAACTGCAATTGCTTTCATTTCCCCGTTAAATTGGGACGAATTAGAATACAGCTTTACTTTAATGTCTTTGCTCAATCCCTCACCACCTTTTTACAGTCCAGGTATTTGATCAATGTACAAAGGTTTATCCGATGCTGTAGTGTTCTTACTTGGCTTTTCCTTGCTCGCTTCTTTCCTGCGTGCAAGGCGTTTTAAATGATAGACAATGTCCATTTCGTCTATCTGATTTTGAGTAAAGCCAATGTCCTCTAATGCGTTATACATATCAAGGACAGCATCGGACAAACTTACTCCCCCGGCTCTGCTTCCTCTGCAGTTTCAGGATTCAGGATATTGCTCGCCTCGACGATATTTCCGATAACATAGTTTGCGGTTGCGTAGATTGTTCTACTTAAAAGGCGTGCATCAATACCTTGTTCAAATTCTTCTGCAGTGAATTTGTTTCCGAACACTTCACAGATAAACTCTGATTGTGCGCTTGTATAAATTCTTTCAGGATCATTTGATTCTAAGTCTTCTGTTACTTCTACTGCCGTTCTAAACAAAGCGCCAGTGATAAAGCTAGGTGTGGAAAATTTCTTTTTCTTGCCGTTTAATTGCAAGGTGATTGTCAATGCTTCCATGTGTTATTTCCTCCTAATTACAAAATAAAAAAGAGCGTTATTAAACGCCCTTTCCAAGATCTACTGAACTTGTGGAATCCTCTGTTTCTTTTCCTTTTGCAAATGCCTCTCCGTTATAGACTACTTGCTTAAACCATTCATTCGGGTCAAATCCTTCACCAAACTCAGCTTGAGCCTTCCAACGATTTTTCCCCTTCTTATTTTGTAAAGTCATGAAACCTGCTTTGAATTTTGGTGTTTCAGGTTCGGCTTTCCCTTCGGTAGTTTTGTGTTCATTACCCAGCAATTCAGGAAGACCCTTCAAGAACCAATAATATCTATGCCCGCCTGTGGATGTTTTCGCTCTAAACCCGAAAGCTAAGTGAATAGCCCTATCATCAGAACTGGCAAAAGAAATCCCATTCTCTACCTTGTGACCGTAAATTTTGTTCTGCACCTCAATTGGCAGATCTGCTATTTCAGCCTCTAAATCGATATCGCCCATATTGTTAAAAGAATCAAAGACTCCATTATCAGCCCAAAATTTAGATTGCTCTGATTTAGGATCGACTTTTACGTTTACAGCTCCTGTTATTCTATTAGGCTTTGCGTATTCAAGTCCTTTTTCATCATCTTGAATGAGCTCAGCAAAATGGAACATGTCTAGTCCATAGATTGTTTTCCCCATCTGTTTTCCTCCTAGAAAAATGTTTTGACGTACCTCATGCCTCTGTGAAAGATTTTTGTATCTGTTTCGTAAAGAACGACTGAATCATATCTTCCGTAACCTAAATCTTTCATAAGACGATCTATTTGTTTCGCTATTTCTGTTTCGTTTTTCCGTGTGTCTGCTTTTGAAAATATGCTTAACTGGAATCGAACCTCACTTGCTGCGGAATGGTTGTCTCTGTATTCCTGGTCCCTATTTGTAATCTCTGAAAACACAACCCTGGGGAATGCGGCCACATCATCGGCCACAAGATTATGGAAACCACCCGTGACAAGCTGCTTTAATTCATTGTTTTTTATTAACGCTGCACTCAATTCTTTCTTTGCATCAAGACTCATTTAATAGGCGCTGTGATAATTCTTTCCATGATCTTCACAGCTTGTCCCTCCCCTTCGATTCCGCCTTTCTCGATGAACGGATGCGGTGGCATTTTAGACGTGCCCCACTCTAAAAATCGCCCTCTGTAAGCGACTTTTCTATTCGGTCCAACCGAAACAAACAGCTCACCGTCTTTTGATTCTCTTGCCGCAGAAACGGTAATGTTTTCAACCATGTGAGGCTGTTTTTTTGAACTCTTATTCACGTTACGTTTTTGGTGCTCTGTTATTACTTCTCCGCCAGCTTTAAGGGCAATCTTTTCGGCTTTTTCGACGTCGTCACCTATCTTGTTGAAAAATCTCGTTAGATCATCAAATCCATCAATATCCATATCAGCCATTTATGCCAACCTCATTGCATGTGACTTCAAGCCGCTTCTTTTTATTATCAACGTCGTTAAAATCCATTACTTCGAAAGTGCGGTATATTGGTTCTCCTGCGTCATCGGTTCCCCTTTGATGAAGGATTCGCATGTCTTGCTTAACGTCTTCCCGATATCTTATTGTAATTTTCTTCGGTGACTTGACCCCTAAAGCTCCGGCCACAAGCGTGTCTGATTTTGAGCCAGAAAATCCTTCAATTGAACCCCATGTCTCAAAAGCATTTTCGTAGGATTCATTCCATTTCAGCTCCTCATCCTGTACCCTTTTCTTTACTTGAAAAGTTAATCGACGATTCAATTTGCTTATCTTCTTCATTACCTTTCACATCCACATATCGAAGTTGAGTCAGCAAAGCTTGAACGGTAAAAGGAATGTTTGAGCCAGAAGCACCTGACTCATACATCCCCCTGTTTTCGTACCAATGCTCAACTAACATCCCTACTACAAGTTCAAATTGAGCATTACCTTCTACATACCGCCCTATTCCATTTTTGATATATTCCTTTGCTGTAGCAATTAAGGTTTTAAGCAAGGCGTCATCTTGATCTGTATCAATTTTTAAATATTCATCTTTCAGCATTTTTAAATCCATAGAAGACCGCCTACTTATTCAGTATTTTCTTTACCCTCAAGCCCTTCAACTCGCGTCTGTAAATCTGTAATCATTTTTTGTACTTCTGAATTGATGTTGTCCCATTTAACGCTACCTTTACCGATTGTCCGTGAGTTCACAGATCCATCGCCTAAATGATCGTTCTTAATGGCTCCCGTTTCAATTACTGCAGGATCTCCCTTGTCGCCTTTTGGACCTTGAGGGCCAGTATCACCTTTAGGCCCTTGTTCACCTTGCATCCCTTGAATGAAAAGAGGTTTTTCTTTGCTGTTTCCCTTTACGTAAACAGCCGTGATAGGTTTTCCGTCAGCGTCAGCCTCTGCAGATGTTAATACTCCATTACTTTCATTCAGAAAATCTTTTGCCATGTTAGATCAATTCCTTTCCAATGTTTATTCTTTGCTCAGTTTGCTTTTCAGCTCTTTTATTTCGTCTTCCATTCCCTTGAGTCTAGTTTCAATAGACGAATTAAGGTGCTCCGGCATGACGCTTCCCGTCCCGATGTTTACTGACCGGACAGCTTTTTCAGCAAGCATTTCATGTGTCACGCTTCCTGGTGCAGCTGATCCGACGCCTCCTACACTCACTTCCTCGCCGTCTTTGACGATTTTTCCGCCTGCAAACTCTAATACACCACCAATGACAGTTCGATCCCCGCCATCAGTGGTGTAGTTTTTCGTCACTCTCATGACTTTTTCACCTCTTCATCTTTTATTGATAGTTGGCCGTACACTACGGCATCTTCGTCCCACTTTCGGACGTCTTCTCGTTCAATTGCACGTACTTTTGTTGTGTTCGTTTCAAATGATCCTGCAGCAAGATTCGTATAGTCGATAGATTGTTGCTGACGATCAAATAGGACAACTGCCTCTTTTAAATCCCCAACGATTACAGGAGCTTTCCCTGCTTTTGTTTTCAAGACTTTGTTTGAGATCACCACCACGCGACGACCATACAGCATTTTGTTTGTCGGTTCGGAAGGAATATCCTTGAGTAGATATTTACCGTCCGCATCTTTCAATTGATCAAGATAGTTAAACCCGTCTTGGTTTGTCATGATGATTGCACCAGCTGAAATCGCGGTATCTAGCGTAACGTTTAAAGTCTTTTTAATGTCATCCAGCCCTTTAAATTCAACCTTTTTCAAATCGTCAAGGATTTTCAGAATAAGTGCATTTCTAGTTGCGACTGATTTTTTAACGAACCATTTCGCGACATATGTCATGATCGCTTGATCTGTATCCTGCAGCAATGTATTTGAAAGTGGTAAAAGCCCCGCATAGTCAGTGATGGTATATGATAGTTTTGTAAACTTAGGCTGGTCTGTTTCTGGAATGTTCCCCATTTCCTCTATGTCTTGGAATGGTGTCATGTCTCCGTTTTTTTCAAGCATACGGCTACCTGATCTTGTTGCAACCGGCTCGACCGTGACATATTGCTCAAGTTGATGTAATTGCTCCCGCTTTAACTCTTTAATAGTTCTTGAAATATCTTCGGGGATCAAGATTCCGCCATCTTCTTCGTTTTTTCCTGACATCGCTCTGAATTCAGGATTTTCTAGGAATTCACGCTCTTCATGGGTTAAGGATTTACCTCGTAGAGACTTCATGAACAACTTGGTAAATTTCTTTTGACGTTCTTCCTTATCCTCTTCGGCTCCTTTTCGTCCCTCCGGGTTACGTTCTAGCTCCGGCACAAAATTTTCACCGCCAGGTAAATCAGGCACGTTCAGTGAGCGACCTTCTATCATCAATTCAATTTGATTCTTAAGCTCTTTCACTTCATCGAGAAGCTGGCGCGCCTCCTCTGTTTTTCCTTCTGCAAGTGCTTTGTCAGCATCTTCTTTCTTTTGCGTAAACCGCTGACGCAGTTCAATTTCTTTTTTTGTCATCTTTATTTTTCCTCCTCATAGAACGCAAAAAAGCCTTACTCTGGAAGATCAAGGCTTAAAAGTTCCAATTCAATTTTTAAAGTTTCATCTGCTGGTGCGCTTCGTTGTTCTTTCATTTCTTCTACTTTCTCTAAGCTGCGGGCACCTACTACAGCTTCGGTATCGCTATACGCTGGTGTCGTTACAAGAGATATGTCATAAATGCGGTGAATGTTGTTTATTCTTCGTTCGTATATGTCTTCATCTTCATTTATGCGCCACTCGTCAGGCTCTTCGCCGTTATAATCCAACGAAAAGGCAAAAGAACATTGATTAATAACGCCGCTGCGTATATTCTCCATGAGATCGCGCGCATATGACGTGTCTGACGGCTTAAATCTGAATTTAAGCCCTATGCCATCTATTTCGAGTTCAAGCCGCCCTGACTCCCCTGAAACGGTATTTCGCGCTAGGGGAAAATCCTCTCGGTGGTTAAAAAGTGCAATGACGTTTGATAGATCGGTAGATTCTAAAGCGTTCCTGCTGATAATTTCTTTGAACCATCCCAAACGCTCGGACCATTTTTCAAATTTCAAAGCATAGCCTTCCACATATTCGGCTTGTCCTTCACCTTCGGAACGTATCTCAATTGGCGTTGTGAGCAGCCGCACTTCTTTTTCTTTACTCATTCTTGCTGTCACCTCCCTTCATGGCTGAACCAGCTTTAAGCCGCTGATATTCTTCCATAAAGTCAAGGAACACATAATTCAAGCTAGATAGATATTTTTCGCCATGTTCAATAGGGTTTCTTTCAATCAAGTCGCGAATCTCATTTTTATTTAAAAGACCCGCTTCGCTCATGGTCTTAAAATACTCTGCTTGAGTTTTACTGTCGCCGCGCAGCTCACTATCAACATTGAATTTTACATAATGGCCCGCTTTTTGATCATTGTCAGTAAACAGCTTAATATTTAATTCCTGTTCAAAATTCACGATCCACGGTTGCAGTGTATTTTTTACGTATTCCAAGGATTGATGCTCAATGTTTGAAAATGTGGCTTTATCAAGTTCATTGAGTTTATGCAAAGGAACTTTGTAAATCATTGCTATCTGCGCTTTGTTAAACTTCATGGACTCGACAAATTGAGCCTCTTGCAACGGCATCGCAATGGATTGATATTCTAGTCCATTATCAATAATGGCTATGTTTTCACCTTGGTTGACCCGCTTCCATTCTTTTCTGACGTTTTCCTTGGGCTTTTCATCCAAGAAAGAAGGAACCTTTAGAATACCTCGCGGCGTGGCTTCATTTTTATACAGCTTGGCGTTGTATTTCGTTGCAGCTGCTTGAGCGCCTATATGCTCTCGTACTACACCAATAGGCGACTTGCCGTGTATGCCGTCCGTAGATAACCCTTTAAAGTGCAGCACTTGGTGTTCGTATAGTTCCTTCATTCTTCCGTTAACAGTGGTTTGATACCAAATCATTCCTGATTCGGGATGGATGTATGCGTTTGTCGCATCCGGTCGCAACGGGTAAAGGTTTTCAGGGAACCCATGTGCCCCAAATTCAATCATCGAATAGGCATTTCCCCATGTGAGGACATGCGTCATCATCAGCTTCTTCCACACATAAGCAGTCATGTACGGATTTGGCCTTGCATAGATTGCATAGGCCGATGGATGATTAGGGTTTCTGTTGACTCCTTGACCCTCTTTTTTAAATGTGTGTATCGGTAGCTTCGCGATGTCATCAGAAAGTACGTTGACACACGCGAAAATGTCCGGCTGCACAAGTGAATTTCTTTCACTGACTCTTTCACCGCTTGCCGTTTCTCGTCCTCCGAATAGATTAATCAGCTGACTAAAACCGTCTAATGTTGTTGAGCCGGATCGTTTTTCAAAAAACTTGTCTATAAACATTTATTTCACCTCTCTTTCTGCCGCGCATGACTTGACAGCAAGTAGGCATAAAACATAAAAAATACACCCGTCAGAAATAGACCGATGTTTGTATTTACCCGATACGCTGCCAGCAGAATAAAGGTGCACCCTCCGATAAACAGCAAGTCGTTTAATAATAATTTCAGATGAACAATAAATTTTTTCACTCTCTCACATCCTAAAAACTGAAATTTCCTGAAAAGTGTTCGTTTAAGTTAACACTCGCGCCCATATTGTGATACATGGCCCTAGCAAAAGCATTCATCACTGCTGCAGCTGGATCTATTCTTTGCGGTGATTTCGCTTTGTCTAACATGATATTTTCTTGCGCGTCTTGTTTAATGATTGCATTGTTATACGCAAAAGTTAAAAGAGGATCGTTCCCATGAATGACCTTGCCCTCATATACCTTTTGTCTGTAGTCCTTTGTTGGTAAAGAAAGATGTTGAATCCTTTGCGGCAGCTCAACCATATTAAATCCCTTACTCTCAAGCCGTTGTGCAAGGTGCATCGCATTCCATTTGTCGTAAGCTGCTTCAATGACCCTCAATTTGTTGACGTGTGCAAATTCAATGATCCATCTTTCGACAAATTGATAGTCAACTGCCTCCCCTGGTGTGAATGTCATCCAACCTTGATCGCGCCATAAATCATAAGGTACTTTATCAGTAGCCATTTTCTCTTTTGCCTTTTCCTCTGGAATGAAGGAATGCTGGCCGACATAATAAAAACCATCAAGAACACCAACCCACCCGACAGAAGTCAAATCCGTTGTCATAGATAAATCTAAACCAAGATAGATCGCCATTTCTTTTAGATCAGGTATTTCACCATGACAGGCCCGCCATTTAGACATTTTCATGTAGCCATTGTCTTTTTGGTCGACCCAGCGATCCATATTTTTTGTAAGAAAACTTCGCATTTTTTCAGGGACTTCGAGAGCCGTTTCTAAATCTGATCTTAGAGACGTCATGCCTTCTTCATAAGTTGCAACGATTGGGTTTGCTTTAATCCAGTTAGATTCATCTTTAACATCATCGCTAGGATCAAGCTCACAAATCAAAGCAAAATAATCATCTTTTTTTGTATCTACATCAGGGTCAAGTATTTTACTTGTATATTGATACTCTTTAAAACAGGGGCCGTTTAAGTTATACCCAGCAGTTGTAATAATTACCATAAGCGGGCTTCGTCTCGCTACCATTCCACTATTGAGCACGTCATAAATCTCACTTGTTTCATGTGCGTGATATTCGTCTACAATTCCTAAAGATGGGTTTTTCCCGTCTCCTACCTTTCGGGCTTCCCTTGAAAGAGGTTGAATAATGGAATTTGTTTTGTGTTTCTTAATCTTTCCGTTGGCATCCGTATATTTCCCCTCTAAAATTGGCGCGTGATTTAGTTGTTCAAGAATTGCTTGATAGACTTCATCTGATTGATCTCGCGACCAACCTGCAATAAACACACGATGTTTTTCTTGAGTTGGGAAGATCTCATACGAAGCCATTATAGCCAGTAGTTGCGATTTTGCATTTTTCCTAGCTAACTGAATATATACTTTTCTGAATCGTCTAGCGTCATTCTCTTTTCTGTAAAAGCCGTAGATATTAGCAGCAATGAATAATTGAAAGTCTGTAAGTTCAATTGGCTTACCTGCTAATATCCCTTCGACATGATTAAATTGCTTGGCCCATTCATAGAAATCAAGGACTGCTTCCGCGTCAAAATAATACGGACAGTCTTCATCTGCTAACCGCTCTACGTCTTTAATGAACCTCTGAACAGCCCACTTGTGCTTCTTTCCTGCTTTTATTTCGCCCGCTTGGATCTTTTCGCAATATGACCAAACTCGCTCAATTAAAAGCTCCGCGGTCATTTCTTGCGTTAGCATTACATGCGCCCTCCAAAGCGTTCTTCTTCTTTTGTCTTAGGCTTGTCATCTTTCTTTGGGATAACGAGTTTGCAGCGTGAGGAAATGGTTAATCCTAAATCACTTGATGCTTGTCTGCATTGTTTAAACAGTTTGTCTTGATTTATTAGAAGATCACTATACTTTTGGCTCGCTACTTCAATCAGATTACCGTCCTCATCTTCAACATCAGTTATAACAGGTGTTCGAAGTATGATTTCTGTTATTTGTAAATATTGTTTTCTTGCAAACAAAAAACGGGCAAGCGCATCTACATCTAAATTTGTCATAATTCCGATGTTTTTGAGCTCGTCCGCTATCTTTTTGAATTCTCTTTTTAAGTCTTTTGGTAAATAAGAAGGAGCTTTCACTTTGTCATCTGGTGCCTTAATTTCCTGCTCTCTTCTTTCTGCAATCTCTTTCTTGGTAAGGTTTTTCTTCCCTTTCACTAGCAACAAGTCAACTGGTTGTCTCGGCCTTGCCATCCCCTCACCTCCTTCCGAATTTTCATTTAGGGAATTTCTCGCGATGTTGAGGGATACGCGGTCTACGGCAAATCGTTTCTAGGGATTTAAGGTAGGGGGGCTTCCATTTCCCGCCTTAGTTGATCCATGTCTTTTTGACAATCCATTTGCGCTTCTTTGATTTTCTTTTTATACATTTCGAGTAACTTCTCTGATCTCGCACTCCGAAGGACAACGAATAGCTTTCTAATTTTGCTTTGCTTACGTCTGATCACTTCGTTTGTATAGTAAGATGTGTACTCAGCTTTACACCTCGGACAAACTAGAAGATGTTGTTTAATCCCTTCGCCAATCTTTCTAATCCTAGAACAACTTTTAATAATGAATGTTGTTCCACATTGATCACACACGCATGTTTGATTATCCATTCCCAAACCCTCCATCTTCTTTGGCGGTCTTTCTGTTATGGCAGGACGCACACAACGGCTGCCAATTAGAAGAATCCCAAAATAGTTTTTTATCTCCCTTATGCGGTTTGATATGGTCCACTACTGTAGCAGCAATCCGTTTGCCTTGTAGCATGCAAGACTGACACAAAGGATGCTTTCTTAAATAGCCTTCACGCGCTTTACGCCATCGGCTGTTATACCCACGGCGTGACGATGAATCACGGAACAGATCATATGAAGGCTTCGATGTCTTATGGTGCTGGCAATATCCTGCGCGCGTTAGTTGAGGACATCCAGGCTCATTGCATGGTTTCAATGGCTTTTTCATTTTTTCACCTCCATATAAAAAAGCATCCCTAAAGGATGCCTTGTTATGAGTATGATATTTTTAATCTAAAAGCGTATAATCCACTATTGTCATGTAAACCCTAGTTTTTAATTGATCCATTTTTATAACCATTACGTCTTTTTCTTTATCTTCCTTAACTAGATTTTCACTATATAAAAATTTCATGATTTTATTAGCAGTAGATTGATCAAACTCATTCTCAAGTATTTCAAAAAACTTAGTAAATTTATAATTATCCCTTATAAACATTGAAGAATTGTCATAAAACCAGCTACAAAACAACATAAGGGTATTTGAATCTAGAAAATCCGGTTTAAATGAATCCGTTTTATATTCAGGCTTTATTTTTAATCTCCTAGAAGGAAATTTTTCATATTCACCGTTTAATTCATCTCTGTTCTTCTTTTCATATTTCTTAGCTGTTTGATAATCTTTACTTACTTCTCTTACTTCAGAAACTGTCTTAGGATTAACATCTCCCTTATGTCTTTCAACAAAACCCAATGAACTAAACATATGAAATTCTTTTTTGGTAGTACTAGTAAATTCATTCAACAATTCTATTTTAGGGCCTATAATTTCACTTTTTATATCGTACCACCAATCTTCTTTCTGTTCATCAGTAAGAAATATAATGCTTGTATTCTCTTTTTTAGCAAAATCTAACAACTGCTTCCAAAGGATTAAATCACCATATCTGTTTTGTATTACGACACCATCATAAAATTTATTTCCCGTTTTTTTATTATAATCTTTATACCCTGGAGGAATTTCCTTTTTTAAACGCTCATCTGCTTCTTTTTCTAATTTTTTCATTTCATCTTCGGGGTATGCTTCACCTACTTTTTTATTATAAAGTTCAGTTATTTTTAATTTTATAAAATCTTCTTTTGTTAAATCGTATTCTGTAACATTTTTTTCATTTAGATGTTTTATTTGTTCATCAGTTACAGATTTAATAACCTCTATGAAGTTTTCTACATCATCTTTATGTCTTTTCTTATAATTACTCAAATCTTTATTTAGCAAATCTCTTACTTTATTTGGTACATCCTTGAAAGCACTACACACTTTCTTATAAGATCCATTTTGTTCTATAATTACGGATTTTCTATTATAATGATATTCCAGTGCTACTTGGTGAGGCATCCATAAGTTATTTCTATATTTATGTAACAATCCAATGATTTGATCAGATGTTTCCTTAGTATACCTGTATAAATTAAGTAAAACATTTGTATCTAAAACAATAGTGGATTCTTCCCAAATTTTATTATCATCTTTATCAAAATAAAACTCTCGAAACTTCTCTCTCATATTAAATTCCCCCAATACATAAGTTCATATTTTATATCGAACTAGAATGGTTAATTTTAAGAGTTTGCAAATTTTGTCGAACGAAAAAACGGCCTCAGCAATGGAAGCCGCTCTCAATTTATCACCTAATATCATCATAACCGCTCTCAGACAAAATGCTTTGCCAAGATCGTGCCAAAAGTGTGCCAAATTAAAAATATTGTGGTGGAACTCCCTTAATATAGTTTACGTCGACTAATTTTACTTCATTATCTGTAATAGTAGCTCCACTTTCTCTTAAATAAGATAAAATATACTTTATTTCATTCATATTGAAAGAATCGTAAACATTATCGAGAAAGATACTAAATTCTATTCTAGCATTCTTTGGAAATGTTCTTTTAACCCACTCCCTAAATTCATAAATAGCCTTCTTTTTTTCATTACTACTACCTTCTATTAAACTTTTAGTATCTAAGTCTATCAACTGACTGTTAAGTTCTTTTAATTTCTCATTTAATTTTAAGTTAACTTCTTTTAATTTTTCTTGAGTCATTGTGCCCTGTGTTTCGGAACTTTCTTTTATTAGCCTCTCTGTATAGTTTTGTAATTCAACTGTATTATTTTTCATAATACTTTTGATTTCGTCAAGTTCACTCATAGCTCTTAACAATTCCGTTATTTTGTCTTGCGCTAATTCTTGAAATTCCATTAATTTCTCGGCAGTTTCTTTGATTTCAGTAATTGACTGCCTTTGACCGGCAACATCTACTAAAGTCATTAAAATTGCTATTACAGCTAGAACTACAGAAATACCAGTAGCCATAACGTTCATCTGGTTCCCAGCATCTTTATTCCCACCAAATGCTATTGTCAATATACACGTAATAATTATAAGTGCAATAATACAACCGTATACTACATGTAAAACACTTATTTGTTTATGTTTAACCTTATCTTCGATATTATTTCCCACCATAAATCTCCAATCTTTTTTAAAGACATTATATAACTAGATTAGTCATTTATCCACACAATCCACCAATTCACCATATCTATTATTGTGTCTAACTCAGGGAATCGCTGAATCCTTTGCCCCTCTTGCTTTACAGCTATTTCCTTAAAATGAGTTGGACATTTTCTCATTTTGTCAAACTGATTAAAAGAATGAAAAAATTACCCACCTTCAATCAAACAGGTGAGTATCATTTTGATTATTCTTTTATAATGTTCATTTTTCCTGTGTTATTATTTTTAATAATTCAAGTCCAAAATCGAGATCATCACTAGCTTCTCTTGCGAGTTTATGCGCAACCTCATAAACACTTGAATCGTGAAGTTGATATTCAGTCTCTATTATTTTCGTTATCATATCTATCTTCTCACAAACCTCTTGAGAAATTATTTTATGCCTAAACAGTTTCTGTTGTATATATTCAAATTCAAAATTTCTATCATAACCAATATCATATCCTTCACAAAGTTGAACTAATTTCTCTTGTATCCTACTAAACAATTCGCAAAATTCACTATAAGTTGAATTTCTTACTGAAACTTTATATTTCTCTAAATCCTCTTTAATTGTGTCACTTACAGAAGGGTTAATATAATCTACTAATTCCCTTGGTGTGATATGAGCAAATCTCTTTCCATTTTTCTTGAAAAATTCTTGGGTTAGTTCACGTCTCGCCACAATAGATCTACCATTCTTCTCCGAGTAAACCCAATCTTCTTTTATATCCCCGCTTACAAAAACAACGTCATTGTCTATTTCTAAAATCGCTGACCATATTAAAAAATCACCTGCACTATTAGACTCTTTAGTGCTATCTTTATAACCAGGAGGTATCTTATCCTTGAAACGTTGATTCGCTTCTTGTAACAAGTCATCTATTTTTTTATCAGATGAAATAACTGACTCCTCACTTATTTTGATTACTTTATCCAAAAATGGATCTTTTATAAATAGCCTTTTTAATTGATCCCTAAGCGCTCCAAGTTCATCTTTATATTTTTTCAGAGCCTCGTTATAATTTTTTCTAAGAGTTTCGACCGCTAACGTTGAATTATCTTTGGTCTGTAACATAGGCAGACGTTCCATAATTGGTTTTGTATCAGCTTGGTGTTTGGAAATTATTAAATCAATATCATTCATTCTTTGTTTAATTTGTCTTGGTCTATTTTCTGAAAATTCCTTTATTACTTGTAAAGGGATTCTAAGCCTTCCCTCTTTTTTAATTCCTTCTAACACTTGAAGTACTTCATTAACTGTGATTTCTCTCCATTGATAAGCTGCTAACAAAACATTAGTATCTATCACTATTATTGCTTCGTTTAGCCATTCTGAAACTGGTTCAGGTTGATATAAATGATATTTCCATTCGTCCAACAAAAACACTCCTGAATTTTTATATTTTATATCGACGAATATTGTATTAATTTTAACCTTTTAAGAAGTCTAAATATTATAGGCCAAAACTGTCCATAGTTTTATCCATTGTATCTTGTGTGATCCCTATATATCGCAATGTAACATCAGGTGTTGAGTGATTTAATAATTCCTGTAGCAGAGCCACGTCTTTAAATTTTTTATAATGCCAGTAGCCAAACGTTTTTCGAAGTGTATGCGTCCCTATACTATCAAGGCCCACATACTCCGCCGCTTCTCTCAAAATATTGTATGCACTGCTGCGGCTGATAGGTTTGTTGAGTCCTTCTCTACTTTTAAAAAGATACTCTTGATCATCTTTGTCTTTAATATATTGATCTATCGCTTTTCGAAGCGTCTTGTTTATTTTGATTCTTTTCTCTTTACCTGTTTTTTGTTCTCTTAGCGACACATATTGCTTTCTTACATCTTTCACTCTCAATTGCAACAGATCAGATATTCTCAAGCCTAAATTGATTCCGGCCACAAAAAGCAGCAGGTTTCGTTTGTTCCGCTCTCCAAGATATTTTTTTATATAATGGATCTGATCAAGATCCCTGATCGGCTGAACAAAATTCATGGCTTGCCCCCCTTATACACTTCTTCTCTAAGTGCGAAGGCTAAACGGTAAAAGGCTTTATTTTTGAATCGGTAATAGTTCCGCTGGCTCAGACCCATTTCCGCGTAAATCTCGTAATCAAACATTTCTTCGTCTTGCATATAGAGCATTACTAAGATGCGGCGTTCTTTTTGTGTAAGGCGATTAATTGCACGCTGAATCCGTTTCATGAATTGATCACGCTCGATTTCCCAATCCATTTTTTTAAGCGCTGCTTCTTCTGTGGTTGAGTGGAACTGATTTGAAAAACTCGGCGGCTTAATGGTGTATGTTGTTGTGATCTTTGGAAGAAAGTCTTCTGGCGTTTGCAGTCTAAGCATTTTATATTTTTCCATCATCTTTTCCATTTTGAATCTTGTTTTTTCCTCGTCGATCTGCGGAATGTCTAAACTTGTTTGATTCATGATAATTCCCCCTTTATTTCCTGCGCATTGCCCCGCCTTTGGCTCGTTTTAACCTCTGATGGTTGCTCCTTTCCGACAAAAAGAAAACGGACACCAACCAGCACCCTTAAAAGGTGTTGATCAGTGTCCGCAGGCTCTCCGTCTTGGACTTATGTTGATTTCTTTTGGAATGGTTTATTAATAACCATCCAATATTCTATCAATTTAGTAATAGTTGTAATCACTAACAATAAGATCATAATGGTTTCAATAGGTATAAAATCAAATATATTCCAAAGTTCATTCAAAGAATATAATGACAATGTGCAGATATACATAATGATAAGCGCATTGATATACCATCTGAATTTATTTGAATCTCCACTTGCTTCTTCATTGTTTTCAACTTCTTTATCTAGTGAATGTTCTTTCAGATCCATTAACTCTTTTGATATATCAGATTTTTGTTGAACTGATATGAAATTTGTCTCAAAAATATCTTTTAACAGATGATTTATTACTTGATCTACATTATTCATTTCTGATCTCTTTACGCTGTTAGATTCTGAATAAGCTTGACTTAGAGATTCTATAAGTAAGACAGATGGAATTTGCCCCTCTGATACAAAATTTTTAACTGTTCTAATTAATTCCATGTTTGCATTTGCAATTCTTTTCTTATAGTATTTTCTTTTGAAAAAGTAAACAACTGAATTAATAAAAAATGAGCTTATTACCGTTGTAACAAAGCTAATAACCCAAGAATTTGACAAAAAATCCATTATAATCAACCTTTTTTATTTCAATTATACAATATAAAAAAATTTCAGCTATATTTTAATGATTTGATTTTTCATTTCTTCACCTCAAAAGCCGGCGTGTAGATATGGCCTTTTACGCCTGTCCAATTGCTGTTTCTGTAAATTGTCATCTTGATCCGGTGCGTGCCAGCTGTATGGTTGACGATGTAAAACTCTTTTGAAGGTGTGGCGGTCTTGAACGATCCAACAAGACTAAACCGTTGATCTTTCCATTTGCCGCTCACCTTCTTTTGAAGCGTGAAGCGGTAGTATACTGTTTCATTGCCCGTTTTACGTGCTGTCACGTCGATTGATTTAGCTCTCGGCGTGTAAGAATTGGCATCCGTTGATACGCTGACTGTATGCCCTCCAATTGTTTTATATCCGCTCGTTACTGCCGCAGCAGAAGGCGCATAAAGCACCGCCGCAATAATAATAGTTAGTGTGATTAGTAGTTTTTTCATAAAGAAACCTCCAATATTTATTCCCATATAAGTTAAATAAATTTTCAAATGTATTATTTTTGAATATATAGTATTATTAAACTTGCATTACTAATATCCCAAACTAAAAGGAGCATCAAACTATGAGAATCAAAAAAGTAATTGCAAGTTCAGTTCTATCACTCGCTTTGCTAGTTTCTTCATCTGCTGTTTTTACTGCTCAAGCAGAAGCTGCTAGCCCTAATGAAACATGGAAGCTTTGCACTTCAGAAGTATTTGGCCCATACTCTTCAAGAAATGCAATACCGGCTATTTATAACGACGGAACCTATAATTGGTACTTAAAAGGTGCGAAAACTTATTCAGGTATTTGGTATGGTGCATATGAACGTTGCTGGTACACAACATTGACGTGAGTACTACTTTTATAAGAGGGAATCTTCCCTCTTTTTTATTTATACCAAGCTGCCGTCAATAATCAGCACCATTTCTTCTTCGTTTGTTAAATGCTCAAGCACTTCTTTGACCGGGATCACATTGTTGTCCTCTCCATTTACTCGGCTGTATATGATTGCTGCATATGCTTCTGTAACTTCGGTTATTTCTTCTGATAATCCGCCATCATCATCAGCGACAACATCAGTATAGATTGTCATAGCATTTTCATCGTTTTTCGCTTTGACCAATGCGTAATATGGCTCGTTTACCTCGTAAAATTTCATCTTCATTCACCCTCCGTTTTCAATTTAAAGCCTAATGATGCCGCTATTTGATAAACAGCACTAGCACTTTTCGAATGGATTAATATATCCGTATCACGATTTTCATGATCATCGTATTCATGTCCTATACATTCGTTTTTGAGAGCTATATGACGGTCATACCAATCCTGCAAAATCTGTTCTTGTTCCGCTAATTTTTGAATAGCTTCTTCGATGTATGCAACATTATCAAGCGTTTCATCTAAAACATTTTGAAGTTTTTCTCTGACTGTTGAAATGATTGGGTTGTTTTCGTTCATTGTGCTTCCTCCTTTTAATTTAATGAGAATGATGGAACTGCTTCAAATCCAATTTTCTTACGTTGTCTGGACCAACCATTTATAAATGGTTTTGAATCTCTGTAAGATATCTCCCACTTCTCCTTGCAAATATTCCTATGAAACTTCCATACCATTACATCTTCATTCAACGATCCTTCAATATCGTTGAGTTCCCATAAAGCCCAATCATCCCATGCATCACTTTCAAGCCAGCATTCTATATCATGATCTGATTCAAAGACCAAGAAAGAATCACCATAATCGAGCGAATCAGGTGTTCCGAGTCCTTCACGCTCAACATATGTAATGCAGCGTGACCGATCTATAAAAGCCACATCGACCAAAGGATGCTCTGCCACTTGCCAGCTTTCCCGACTTGGCTTAACCCTTTGTATTTCATCGGTGCTTATGCCTTTCCATAGATGGACAACCTCTTTGATACGTTGCCTCGGCTTGTACCCGAGCAAAGAACGGATTTTTCGATTAACGGGTAATATCTTGTATTCATTTGTACACTGGCGGCGGGCGATGCCGATTTCTCCATTCTTATCTTTTGTGAAAAAAGGAATGCTTGCGAATCTATTTCCTGTCTCGGAACCTTCTACAATGTCATCACGGATATTTCCGTTATCACAGAAGATGATTTCCCTGCCGTAAGTAGCCTTGATATATTTGTTTATTTTCTCGATCCAGTTGTAAACGTGCTTCGGTTCCCAACCTGTGTCCGAAAAGATGATGTAGTCTGGTATTACTCCGTTAATCTCACCCTTTAGAGCCATCAAAAGTAATGCAGTTGATTGAGTGCCGCCGCCATAAGATAAGACATGGACATGATCTTTTCCGTCATCGTATTGCTGCTTAATCATTGCATCAACCCAGCGATCGTTATAATCCCCATGAAACCAAGCAGCATGAAGATGACAGGGCCGTTTGACTCACGCTTTGCCAAGATGACATTGCCCTCTATAACAAGGTCATCATTTTCACGCACCAGCATTGGTACAACGTTTTCCGGCACTTTAAGATGGGCAGCTGCATCATCAATCGTCATCGCTTTGTTTTTGCAGGCCTTGACAGCCTGTGAAAGCTCGACATGTTTAGGTAGACTCATAGGTCAGCATCCTCCTTATCATCACAAAAACATTCATTTTCACGTTCCCCGCACGATTCGCATTTCTTTTCGACTTCAAAGCCCAAGAAATGATATTGAGGCATTGCATAATATTTCTTTTCACAAGAAGAACACTCAACCCAGCCATCGTTATCTTCTCCGTTCCAATTGGCATAAGCATCGTCTTCCGTTAAATTGCAATATGGACATTCTTGCTCCTTTGGTAGACTCATAATCTCTCAACCTCCAGTGGTAAAGATCGCTGTAAGTTTTTCAGTTCAATGGTGACATCGGCTAGTTGCTCCGTAGCTCTGTTTGCCTGTGTTTCGGCTTTTTTCCAATCGTTCAAAAACTGTTCGTTCTTTTTGTTTGAGATTCTCAATTCTTGCTTTAGACGCTGTATCTCGTTGTATAGGTCCATTTCTGACTCAATGACAGGCACGTCTACTTTTTGCAGAAATTCAGTGGCGAAGTGTCCTGAAAAACCTTCTAGGAAAACAGCAGGTGCGCTTGGATTAAATTCATCACCTTTACACTTCCATACTCTTCCTTTGTTTAACACCGCTTCCACACATGTATGCATGACTACCATGTCGCCTTTTTTGAGTTTGTTACTCATATTTGTTCCTCCCCCGCAGGGGATGAACCCCTGCTTATTTATTGAATTTGAATCCGTAGTCAAAACGTATTCGATCTAATTTGCCTTTAATGGTTTCGATTATCGTGTGTCCGTGCTCTGGTGCTTCTGTTATATGAGCTGTGTTATTAATCCCGTCTAGGACAATCACTTGAATTTTCCCCGGTTCAACATCAGCTGTAAAAAGGTCGTTTTTTTCTAATGTGATTCGTTGTGGTTCATTCACTTTGATCACTCCATGTGATATAATTAAGGTTCCTAAGTTTAATTACTCACATTGAACTGATGTGAATTCTTACCGCTGAGACTCGACGGATTGATCTGTGCGCTGCCAACGCCAGTCTTTACGTTTGAGTCTCTTTTTATATGGTTTTGGTGGGTGCTTCTGCCTATATGCTACTAGTTCATCCTTTGACATAACCCACTCTTTCACAGGGCCTGCTTTGTATGGATTCACTACTGTCTCCAATATGCTCACCTCCTTTTATTCGTCACGCTGCGGAACGTTGAGATTAAAGATTCTTTCGAGTTCTTCGTCAGTCAGTTTCTCGCAATGCTCCCGCCCATAAGCCCCATTTTTAAGACTCAACCACTCAATCAAAAATTCTCTTTCTGATGTTGTCATCACTTGATTCCTCCCCTCTTCTTGAGGTGGCGCACGGCTGCTGTCTTTAGCCGTTTAGGACAATCTTCATATCTCGCAATGACTTCCAACTGCCGTGCTGTCGCTTTGTCAAATGGCAACAAGATGCTCTTTTTCTTCATGCTGCTTGTCTTCCTTTCCAAAAACTCCACCTTTACGTGGTTCGATCTTGCCTAACTCGGCTTGATCTATAATCAACAGCAGAATTTCATCAACATTGCGTGCTAAACGATTTGCGATGTGTCTAATCGGTTCATAATCCTGCCACATCTTCCGAAAAGATATGATATCCCTCTCGCACCATATGAAGTCGCTGGACGTGCAAGCATAGTAAACCGGTTGTTGTTCAAACAGCTTTCGCAAATCTCTTTTTTTGTAGCTCATTGTGCATTTTTTGATATACATAGGCTCGTTTGCGCCGACACCGTTCGGTCGCTCCTTGATCTTTCCACGCTTGCTGAAATCAATCATCAGCATTAACACTTCTTCTTCTGGCCTGCGAAACAGCTCGGCCATTTCACTCAAAGACCTGCCTTCGTACCAGTAATCCAAAAACCTCTTGAGGCCAACAATGGTCCATTCGAAATTGAAATCTTCTAAAATGATTCTAGTAGCACTCACTTTGCAATTTCCTTTCTGCGACCGACCTCTTTATGCACAACGTGTACAGATGACGTCAGATTCTTTTCTACGAGCCAATAAATCGGGTTCAACCCATTTACTACTAAAATCTTTCTTTCGGCTCTCGTGGGCTTTCTACCGCCTTTTTTCATGATCGTTCCTCCTTGTGTTTTTCATAGTCTTTTAAACTGGTTTCCGATTGAGCTAATAAACTCTCGACCTTGAATAGTGTTGAAACATATTGGCTACAAGATTCCAGCGATTCTCCGGTCTTGTCCTGTTAATTTGAGGGTCCGGCAGCCATGTGCCATTCGTGACAAAATACGTCCCCCATGCCGCCCGTACTTTTCTGCCAAGTCTTTTGCGTTGTAATTCGTGGTGTAAATGTTAGCTTTGTTTTCTCTTGATTCAACAATGGTCAGCATCAAATCAATTCCCCAAGACTCTGCATCATTCGCTTCTTTTTTGACATACTCTGCACCAATATCATCCAGAATGAATAGGTCACAATCATTTATTTGCTGTAAAATTTGAGATTCACTCATTTCTGATGAACCGTAAGTCGATTGAATCCGTTTCAACAAAAGTTTTGAGTTTACAAAAATGACTTTTTTATATTGGTCCTTCAACGCAATAGCAACACTGTGAGCTAGATGGCTCTTCCCTAATCCGTATAAACCTTGCAGCAGGAAAGACTTTGTTTCTTTCAAATTATCAAATTCTTTCACATATCTTTGTAACGTGTGTTGAGCATCTGCTTGAGATTGGTCAAGTCCATTGGGATAGAAATTGTCAAATGTCGCTTTTCTTGTTTCATCAGGAACGAGACTGTAAGACTTGAAAAACCTGTCGGCCTCAGTTCTTATCCGAAACTGTTCCATGCTTTCTTGAATGTTTTTGTTGTCACACGAAAGACAAATACTGATCTCTTTGTCTCTTTGTAAATAGATAGGCACCATTTCATTACAGTTAGGACATTGCCTTTCACCAATCAGCTGCGGTGCAAGATGTGATAATTGAGCACCTACACTAGAAAAGGTTGTCATACGGTGTTGTTTCTTTTGCTCTTGCTTCTGCACGCTTCATCACCCCCGCACCTTCATTCAGGTATCCTTCAAACTTGGTTCCAAATAATGTCGTTGGCTGCAAGTATTTATTCATCTTGTCGTCTTTAAGCCATTGATGTGACTTTGTAAGGATCACTGTTTTAAAGTCTTCAAATCTAAATCCGTCATTCCAGCGTGCTTTAATTAATCTTTGAGTAGCAGCAGATGTATGTCTGAATGACTTCCCTGTCACTTTGTTCAAAAGATCAATAATCAGCTTGAATGGAATTTCAGATTCTTGAATTTTAAGATCATCAGTCGGGTTTCCCGACAATATATCTTTCTTTTCTTTTTCTTTTTCTTTTTCTTTTTCTTTTTGTCCACTTGTCGTCGGCGTGTCGTGCAACGTATCGTCGGCGTATCGTTCGAACAATTCCCTAATGTTGGTATTCTCGACTTTTGGAGAAAGTACACTCATGAGAGATTTATCTTTAACCTCTTTTAACTCTTTAGTGACACAATCTAATATTGGCTTTCCACCTTTATTCAAGTTATATTTAGGCCAATTCTTTATTGCCATTTCCCTTGTGTCATTGTTGTAAAGTATCAATTTGTGATGATTTACGAAGCGATCCATCAAGCTATTGATCGACTCAATGGAGTACCCTAAATCAAAAGCCATTTGCTTCTTGGTAATTGGGTATATTCCTATTTGAGTGGTGTTTGGGTTTGTAATAAGATACAAATAAAAGTATCTATCTTCTGGTGTCAGCTCTTCTGTGACTTTTGGATCTTGCCAAAAAGTCGTGTGAACATGTCTATATTTAGCCATGTTTTAATCACCTCTTTTTGTGTTTAGCTTGTCCTTTAAAAAAAGGTGAAACAAAAGTTTCAAGCCTCTTTAGTTTTTTTGTCTTTTTCTTTTTTTACTGGTGTGTAATAAGGCGCCACAGCCTCAGTAAAAAGTTTTTCTCTGTCTTCTGTTCCAAAGAAAACTTCACCGAGAAACAGGTTGCTTTTCCTCTTTTGCTTTTTCTTAGCCATAAAGATCACCTCGACACATAATATGCAATGTGGACAGTAGGACTACCCACCAAAAACACATTGGAATATTTTTGATATAAGACATTTCCCATCTCAATATCGAATTCATCATGAGTTGTATCTCCCTACAATATTGTTCCTACAGGAACTTAAACATTAAAAAAAATAGCCGATATTTAAATTCAATTTATTGCAGAATTGCAGGACACTTTTTATAGTCGGGTTAATCTTATAGTTCTCTATTTTAGAGATATAAGAGCTCGTAAAGCCAGTTAACTCAGCGAATTCAATAATAGACATTCTTTTTTCTGAACGAATTTGCTTAATTTTGTTACCGAAAACAATCTTAAAATCCACCTAAATACACCACCTCTAATGTTCCTGTAGGAACTAACAAGACAAATATAACATCCTTTCTAACACATTGTAAAGTTGTTTTTCTAATTTTTTCCCAAAGGAAAAAACATGTTATAATAATGTGTATAACAAGCACTACAGAAAGGTGATTGCTGTTTATGGACGATATTAATAAAGTCATAGGGCAAAATCTAGCCGATTTAAGAAAAAGCAGGAGTTTAACACTCGCGCAAATATCAGAAGAAATAGGGGTTACTCATAGTTACTTATCGAAACTGGAATCTGGAAAAATAAAAAAGCCGTCATTTGAAAATTTAAATACAATTGCAAAATATTTTAATGTGGATCTCTCCTATTTCGTAACCGATAAAGAAGAACTTAATAAAATGAGTGATGAAGAAAGAGAACTCGTCTTCTCAAGAAAGTTAAGCCTAGATCTTATTGAGAAGGCAGATATTATAGATAAACATGGTAATAAAATAACAAAAGATGAAAGAGAATTTATGCTTAATGCACTTGAAAATTATCGAGAATCTAAAGCGAAGTTTTTAGGAAGTGCTTCCGTAGAAGAAGAATGAGATGGTTCTTCTTTTTTTGTTGGTTTTGATACCTTTTTAAGTAATTCTTCATAAATGATTGACATAATATCCCCCTGAATAATTCATAATGTATTTCTTTAAAAGGTTTCCTGTTTTTAAAATTTTACAAAACAGGAAACTTCTCTTAAAAACACGAAAGACGTTACCATTTCTGGTAGCGTCTTTTTACATTCCTACTTTTACATCTTTAGTTTGATAAACCGTTTCTTTTGCTGACACAGTGGTTTGGTAGCCTGATACTAACAGAATTGCTATGGCTAAAATCAACACTTTAGTTAATTTTTTCATAAATTCACCTCCTGACTATTAGAGTTTATAGTCTAGTTCCATTTTTTTCAACTCTAATTTAGGAATGTTAGCTCTGAAATACTCACGTTTTTCTGAGAAATAGTGAAGTGACAAAAGAATTTTATCTGCTCTGACTTCTTTAATTCCATCGAATAAGTACGCATATGGCTTAAGGCGCTCATCACTATAATAATCAGATAATATACTGTGCATCTTTAATTTTTTGGTGAAATCAGAAATATTATATCTTGTATCTACACTAGCTTTCCAATAATACTGTAGAATTGCAATTTCCTCTTTATTTTGAATAATCTCATCTGCTCTTTCTGGATGCTGCTCCATGAGATTTAAAAATATATTGTAATATGCAAATGATTTTTCATATGACGTTAAAAAATATGAGAGTGCCAACAAGTGGTTAGCGGTTATCTCATGGCTTTCACTCACTTTATTTGTAAGAAGTGATTCAGCTGCGAGCCTTGCAAGTTCAACATTGTTTTCTTGCTTCAAATAAACATTCGCTAATACCTCATCTATTCTTGCGCTGAAACTTTTCCTAATAAATGGATCTTTGATTTTGGTAATGTACGATTCTGCTTTGCTAATATAAAAGTGAGCCATATCGTATTTCCCTAAATTATAGTAACCGTAAGTTTCAAGGATTAATAATAAAGTTTTTGCCTCTAGAGATTTAAAGTTATTATTACGTAACTTACTGATATGTTGCATGTCAAAATTTCCTCTATAATTTAGCATCCATTTGTAAAGTGAACAAGGTTCAGGTGCAACCGCTGAGTATTCTACAATCAAGTATCTCATAACATCAAACATTTTTTGGGTGTAACAATACTCCAAAGTGCAAAACAAATACTTTTTATCAATGCCGCTTTTGCAGTAATCCCCCATCAACTGTTTTTCTTTTTCTGGAAGTATGTAATTAACAGCCTCTATCACCATCCAGAAAGCTATCTCTTTTCCGGATAAGAATTTGCTCATATAGCCCTTAGTAATGCCGATTTTTTTTGCGATATCTAACTGAGTCATTCCTGATGAAATTAAACTGTCTTTGAGAATTTCCCCTATTTCTTTTTTTGCAATTACACTCATATGATCACCTTTCAAAATCAATTTAGCACACTAAAGCCGAAAAAATTGTCACAAATTGTCGAATAAGTATGAATTTTGAATAAGAGTTTTCGAAACCAATAAATGTATTATAATCCATTTATGTTATGTGTTTACATATGACTTTTGAAGCTATTTTGCTCAATATTATTTTCGTTTGCAAAAGATATGCTTAACATTCGAAATATGATTTCGAACAGTCTTTTCGCTAATAAAAAGCTCGCTTGCAATTTCTTTTGTTGTTTTATCTTGGACGAGCAATTCGAATACTTCTCTTTCTCTTTTGGTTAATAGCGGCTTGGATTGAAACTCTTTCTCCTTCAAGTATTGTAACCCTCCTTGCTAAGGTGAGAGCTCTAGTCTCTATAGAATGGGATTCTGTATAGTCGAGATATCATATGCCGGGTGCCAGAGGTAGGTGACGTTAAAATCAAGAAATCCCGCATATCAGCGTCCAATTTACTGCGCTTTCATCCACGCAAAAAAGGACGAGTCTCCTACCCGAGACAACGTCCTTTTT
Organism: Bacillus safensis; assembly: GCA_030159235.1. Lineage (GTDB taxonomy): Bacteria > Bacillota > Bacilli > Bacillales > Bacillaceae > Bacillus > Bacillus safensis_B. The sequence goes on from BSBG01000002.1 coordinate 409,392, forward strand.
TGTGCAATATTTAAAAGATTGAAATGGCGCCTGTTAACAAAGCAATAAGTGTTGTAAAAAGGGCTGTTAACACGGTCCATAGCAGTGCGTATTTTTGCAAATCGCCAATATCTTTGTTCAGCATACTGACAAGAAGCAGTGTGGAAGCCACAAGCGGGCTCAGTAAGTGAACAGGCTGTCCGATGATAGAGGCGCGTGCAATCTCCACCGGATCAATCCCGTAAGCTGCTCCGGCTTCAGCCAAGATTGGCAACACCCCGAAATAGTAAGCATCATTTGAAAGAACAAATGTAAATGGCATACTCGTCAAAGCAACAATCAGCGGGAAAAATGAGCTGTAGGAATCCGGAATCATGTAAATCACCAAATTGGCAATGGCCTCAACCATTTTTGTTCCCGAAAAGATCCCAGTGAAAATCCCTGCTGCAAATACAAGTGTGATAACCGTTAATGCGTTTCCTGCATGTGATAAAATTCTCTCGCGCTGATCTTCAATTTTTGGATAGTTGATCGTAAGAGCAATGACAAATCCAATTAAGAAAAGTACAGGAATCGGTATGATATCTAGAACTAGTGTGACCATGACAGCAATTGTTAGGAAAAAGTTAATCCAAATCAGATTCGGTCTCTTGATATCAGCGACTCCATCCTCGATTGACGCAGCCAATTCAGGAGAAATGGACACCTCTTCTTTGTGCTGTATCTCTGCAATCCCAATCCGTTTTCTTTCTTTTTTCCCGAGTACATACGCAGTAAAAAGGATAAAAAGACCGCCTCCAATCATCGTTGGAAGTAATGGAATAAAAAATTCACCTGCATCTAATCCAAGCGCCGCGATGGCACGAGTAGCCGGGCCGCCCCAAGGCGTCATTCCGCTCATAATTCCTAAAGATAATAATGAAATGGTTCCTAAAATTAATGGGTTCATCCCAATTCTTAAGAAAAGTGGCAGCATTGCTGATACGGTAATCATATACGTTGTTGTTCCATCTCCATCTAAAGCAACAAGCATAGACAAAATCGCTACCCCAAAGGCAATTTTGACAGGATCACCTTTTACAATACGTAAAATGAGTTTAATTAGAGGATCAAATAATCCAGCATCCAGCATGACACCAAAGAATAAAATTGCAAATAACAGTAAAGCAGCTGATGGTGCAACAGTTTTCAATCCATCAAGCATCATGTCCCCTAAACCTTTGTTAAAGCCGCCGATCAATGCAAATACGATAGGTACAATGGTTAAAGCCACCACCGGATGCATACGTTTCGTCATAATAAGAAATGTAAATGTCAAGACCATCAAGATCCCTAAAATAGCTAGCACTTTATATCCCTCCATCCTCTTCTTCACATGATCTGCAAGCGCCCCTTTACACTTGCGACCTACATGTTAGCGCTTTCTATTTCAAGGATATAATAGCTTTTTTTATAATGAAAATATCGATTTTTTCGTATATTCAATAAATTTCTTTTATAATTAACCTTGTTGATTTCTTAAAAACTCAATGAATGCTTTTACAACAGACAAATGAAGTGAATCTGGCTGGTACATGAGCCATGTATCTCTTAAAACAGGCTGTCCATCTTTATACGAAAGACCTTTTACAAATAACTCATCACTTGGTCTGAGGCAAATTTCCGGGACAATGGCATAGCCTAAACCATGCTTCACCATCTCTTTTGAAGTATCCTGCCGGTCAGTCTCCATCGTGACAAGCGGGGGCATTGTGAATGTTTCCTGCCACCATCTGTTAATCAACCGTTTCAATGAACTGTCTGTATGATAGTCAATGAGCGGCAGCGACGGGAGATCCTTTAGCTGTATTTCTGATTTTGAAATGATACAAAGCCGCTCTTTATCGAGCAAAAACCGTTCTCCATTCCAGTCGTAATCCCCTCTTAAAATGCCTAAATGTACACTTGATGTCCCTAATAAATCCATGACTTTTGTGCTCCAGCCTGTGTTGACCATAAATTGAACATGTGGATACTGCTTAGAAAACCCTTTTAAAATTTCTGGCAGTTTATACTGGGCAAAGTTACTTGAAACCCCTAACCGGATCGTTCCTTTGACCTTTTTTTGCATATTGAGCATACCATCTTTCGTTTGCTGGAGCTGTTTAAGCATGTCATTTGCGTATTTAGCCAAGTACTCGCCCTCTGACGTAAATTCGATGCCTCGTTTTCTTTTAAAGAAAAGCTTCATATCAAACTCCTCTTCAAGCTGTTTCAAGCGGTAACTTAAGGCAGGCTGAGAGACAAATAATTTTTCTGCCGCTTTTGTGATGTTCTTTTCTTCATAGAGCACCTTTAGAAACCGCCAATCTTTTTCATCCATTTTTTTGCCCTCCTTTTTTACTAATTATAAAATATTTTTATCGATTATTCTTAAAATAATGTATTTAACTTATTTCTTATTATACTTTACCATTTTGGTTAGATAAACAGTTAATTAAAAATTGAGGGTGAGAGTAATGAGAAAAGTTCCAATCACAATCATGCGAGGCGGTACAAGCAAAGGGGTATTCATTCAAGCAAACAATGCACCATTTGAACACGATGAACTCGAGGCATTTCTATTAGACATTATGGGCAGCCCTGACCGGCTACAGGTCGATGGAATCGGCGGCGGTAATTCTTTAACAAGCAAAGTGGCCATTATCGATAAAGCCACCCGCCCGGATGTGGATGTGAACTATACATTTGCACAAGTCAGCATTAATGAGAAATTCGTCGACTTTAAAGGAAACTGCGGGAACATCTCATCAGCCGTTGGGCCATATGCCATCATTAAAGGACTTGTTCAAGCAGTTGAGCCCATTACGACTGTACGTATCCTCAATACAAACACAAATAAAGTCATTACAGCAGAGGTCGAAGTCGAAAATGGAGAAGTGAAATTTGAAGGACAGGCAGAAATTCCAGGAGTAAAAGGGACAGGTTCTCCCATTTATTTATCTTTTGAAAATCCTGAAGGCGCTGTCACTGGCAAAACTTTTCCGACTGGAAACAAAATTGATACGATTCAAACAAAGTTTGGAGAGATTCCAATCTCGATCGTTGACATTGCAAATCCAATTGCCTTTATTCGTGCCAAAGATATTCAATTAAAAGGAACTGAATTGCCTGAAGAGTTTACAGACGAATTACTGGATGATTTAGAAGAAATTCGTTCTATCGCTGCTGAAATGTGCCACTTTGCACCAAAAGAAATGGCTACATTACAGTCTCCAGCTGTTCCAAAGCTTGCACTCATTAGCGAGCCTGCTGACTATGTAGATACAAATGGCATCTTGAGAAGAGCAGCAAATATGGACATCATCGTTCGTATGCTATCGATGCAAAGACCGCACCAAGCACTTGCCATTACTGGCTCTGTCTGCGTAACAGCCAGCTGTTTCTTGGATGAAACGCTTCCAGCTCAGCTGTTTCAAGGAAAAGATGACACACTTCGTATTGGGCATCCTGCTGGTGTGATGCAAACTGAAATTGACATCTCTCAAAACAGAGTCAAAGTCATTCGAACCGCAAGAGAAATTCTAGACGGAGTTGTCTTCACGAAACAAGACTATATCATTCAGCCTCAAATTAAAAGAGAAGCTTAAAGTAGACGAGAACATCGTCTGCTTTTTTAATGCTCAAGCGGTGCATCAATATCTCCAGCAGAATGAACTTTTATCTGTCCTTTCTCATCTTTTAACTGGAGATGACCGTAGCGATTGACCCCGCAGCAAATGCCTTCTTCCCACATTTGTTTTTCACGATCTAACGAGATTCGGAGCGGCTTATGAAGACGATATAACCGTTTGTTATAGAGGGCAGTGAGCGCTTCAAACCCTTCATTCTTCCAGCGTGTATGATATTTTTCAAACGCTGCCGCAAGTTCCTTTACAAGCTGATCGGCTTTCACCTCTGAAAGCTCCGAGAGGCAAATGGTTTTGTACGGAACATGCTCGGGTTTTGTCTTCACATTGATGCCAACTCCGATATAAATAGCGGTACGGTCCGCTTCAATCAATGTGCCTGATACCTTTGCTTCATTAATGAGAATATCATTAGGCCATTTGATCGCCAGCTGATCTTCAGCCCTCATGAGAGGTTTGAGCACGTCATAGATCGCAAGTGCCGTTAGCGGAGCAATCGTTGACTGAGTGGAGAGCTCTTCTGGCGGCAAGACCGTCATGGTCACAGCAACATTCCCTGCAGGTGTTTCCCACGGCCTGCCAAGCCTGCCTCTTCCTGCTGTCTGCTGATGTGCATAGACAGCAAATGAGGGTTTTTCTCCTTGCTGCATCAGTCTTTTTGCTTCATTATTTGTACTATCAATGGTGTCATATTGAAAAATCTTCATGTGTTCTCCTTTTGTTTCTCTTAATATCCTTTTATTATAACAAAATGAAGCTTACACGTTGATAAGGGCGCTATGTTACTTATTTCGCTGATCTTGAAATATCTCTTTTTCTTCCTCTGTAAACGGGACTGAAGTACCTGTGTCTTTACTAATTTGCACCATCGTGACTGAGCCTGTAAAGCATGGTTCCTGCTGTTCGTTTTCTCCTAAGTAATGTAGAATGAGTGAGCTTGATCCAACTTTTTCCGGTTTTACATACACACGAAGTCTCTCTCCAATCTCCACCTGTTTGATGTAATCACATTGCAGGTTTGCCACGACTGTCATCGTCTTTTTCTCGCGTTTCATTCGTTTATCAACTATTCCCGTTTTTTGAAAAAAAGCAATCCGTGCTTCTTCGAAATACACAAAAGGGGTGACATTGTTCATATGGCCAAACATATCCGTTTCTGAAAAACGAACAGTGGTTTCGACATAAAATCGAAAGGATGCCCTCCATTGTCCAAACGGTTCTTCAATATATGACGGCAATCTCACTTCATCATCTCCTTATTCATTAAAAACGCCTCTCCCATATCGGAAGAGGCGTTTATTTTGTCTGACATCCAGCCTCTCCGTAAACACTCATCATGATTGGCAAAGAGGACTGAATGTGATGTTATTCTGCGTGATCGCTTCCGAAGAAATTACGGAAAGCTTGTAATGTTGTATCTCGGTTAAGTGCTGCAATTGATGTTGTTAGCGGGATTCCTTTCGGACACGCCTGTACACAGTTTTGAGAGTTTCCACAGTTCGCAAGACCGCCGTCACCCATAATTTCTTCTAGACGGTCAGACTTATTCATCGCACCTGTCGGATGTGCGTTAAATAGACGAACTTGAGAAAGCGGTGCTGGTCCCATAAAGGAAGACTTGTCATTCACGTTTGGACAAGCTTCAAGGCAGACACCACATGTCATACATTTAGATAGCTCATACGCCCATTGACGTTTTTTCTCAGGCATTCTTGGTCCAGGTCCAAGATCATATGTGCCATCAATCGGCACCCATGCTTTTACTTTTTTCAAGGAGTTAAACATGCGGCTTCTATCAACCTGCAAGTCTCTCACAACCGGGAATGTCTTCATCGGCTGGAGACGAATCGGCTGCTCTAACTTGTCAATCAAAGCTGTACATGACTGGCGTGGTTTTCCATTAATAACCATAGAACAAGCGCCACACACCTCTTCAAGACAGTTCATATCCCAGTTGATCGCCGTTGTTGTTTCACCTTGTTTATTAACAGGGTTCCGTCTAATTTCCATAAGTGCGGAAATGACGTTCATATTCGGACGGTAAGGGATTTCGAATTCCTCATCATAAGACTTTCCATCTGCTGTATCTTGACGTGTGATTATCAATTGAATCGTGTTTTTTTCACTCATCTTATTTCTCCACCTTTTTCTTCGAGTAATCTCGTTTACGAGGTGCAATTAACGATACATCGACGTCCTCATAGTGGAATGCAGGCTTTTGATTTTTCCCTTTGAACGCAGCCATCGTTGTTTTAAGGAATTCTTCATCGTTTCTGTCTGGGAATTCCGGTTTGTAGTGTGCGCCTCGGCTTTCATTCCGGTTGTATGCCCCGATTGTAATGACTCTTGCCAGTTGAAGCATGTTGTCAAGCTGACGCGTGAAGGCCGCGCCTTGGTTGCTCCATGATGCAGTATCGTTGATGTTGATATGCTTATAGCGCTCCATTAGTTCTTCGATCTTCTGATCTGTTTTTAAGAGTTTGTCATTGTAACGAACCACTGTGACGTTATCCGTCATCCATTCTCCAAGCTCTTTATGAAGCACGTACGCATTTTCTGTGCCATCCATGCTGAGAATGTTGTCCCATTTCTCTTGTTCTTTCTTTACGGCGCTGTCAAATGTTGCAGAAGAAAGGTCTTCGGCAGATTTCTCAAGACCGCTAATGTACTTCACCGCATTTGGTCCAGCGACCATTCCGCCGTAAATGGCAGAAAGCAGTGAGTTGGCACCAAGTCTGTTTCCACCGTGCATAGAGTAATCACATTCTCCAGCAGCGAACAGACCTTTGATATTCGTCATTTGATCATAATCGACCCATAATCCGCCCATGGAGTAATGAACAGCAGGGAAAATTTTCATTGGAAGCTTACGCGGGTCATCACCCATGAATTTTTCATAGATTTCAATGATGCCGCCAAGCTTAATATCAAGCTCTTTCGGATCTTTGTGAGAAAGATCAAGATAGACCATGTTCTCTCCGTTGATGCCAAGCTTTTGCTCGACACATACGTCAAAGATTTCACGCGTTGCAATGTCACGCGGTACAAGGTTTCCGTATGCTGGGTATTTTTCTTCAAGGAAGTACCAAGGTTTCCCGTCTTTATATGTCCAAACACGTCCACCTTCACCACGAGCTGATTCACTCATGAGACGAAGCTTGTCATCTCCTGGGATCGCTGTTGGATGAATTTGAATGAATTCTCCATTTGCATAATGAGCACCTTGCTGATAGACGATAGATGCAGCAGATCCAGTATTAATCATGGAATTCGTTGATTTACCGAACACGATTCCAGGACCACCTGTTGCCATGATAACCGCATCCGAGCGGAAGGATTCAATTTCCATTGTCGTCAAGTTTTGCGCGACAATCCCTCGGCATACTTCCTCGTCATCTAACACAGCGCCAAGGAATTCCCAGCCTTCATATTTCGTGACAAGTCCTGCTACTTCATAGCGGCGAACCTGCTCATCCAGTGCGTATAATAGCTGCTGGCCTGTTGTGGCTCCAGCAAACGCTGTACGGTGGTGCTGTGTTCCCCCGAAGCGGCGGAAGTCCAGTAATCCCTCTGGTGTTCTGTTAAACATAACACCCATACGATCAAGTAAGTGGATAATGGACGGCGCTGCTTCACACATTGCCTTTACTGGCGGCTGGTTGGCTAAGAAATCTCCGCCGTATACCGTGTCATCAAAATGTTCATAAGGTGAATCCCCTTCACCTTTAGTATTGACCGCTCCGTTGATTCCGCCCTGTGCACATACAGAATGCGAACGTTTCACAGGTACGATTGAAAATAGTTTAACAGCTGTTCCCGATTCTGCTGCTTTAATAGTTGCCATAAGACCAGCTAAGCCGCCTCCGACAACGATGATGCTAGAATTACTCATTGTAGCCCCTCTCCCTCTTCTACTAATCTATTTCCTCTTAAACAAAAGCGAAAATTGCTCTTAGCCCCACATATGAAAGCGCTATAAATATACCTAATGTCACATATGTGGAGATTCTTTGTGAGCGTGGTGAAACGGTAATTCCCCAGCTGACAGCAAATGACCACAAGCCATTAGCAAAGTGGAAAATAGTAGATAAAACGCCGACAATATAGAAGCCTAGCATAAATGGAGAGCTTAAAATATTCGCCATCATGTCATAGTTGACTTCAGCTCCAAGCTGAGCTTGAATGCGTGTTTCCCATACGTGCCAAGTGATAAAAATCAATGTGATGATTCCTGAAACCCTTTGCAGTCTGAACAACCAGTTTCTTAAGTAACTGAAGCGAGACGTGTTGTTTTGTGCCGTAAAGGCTATGTACACCCCATAAACAGCATGATAGATCAGTGGTAAGAAAATCACGAACAGCTCAAGTGCGTATCTGAATGGCAACTGTTCCATAAAGTGTGCAGCTTTGTTAAACGCCTCTGGTCCATCCGTCGCAAAGTGGTTAATCACTAAGTGCTGTACTAAAAATAGACCGACCGGAATGACGCCAAGCAAAGAATGCAATCTCCGATATAAAAATTCTTTGTTCCCCGACATTACTTTACCCCCTAGTAAAAAAGTGCAATTGCTTGAAAATTGTCTTACCCCCGCTTCTTTCAAATGTAAGCACTTTATTCAAATTTATTGACAATTTCATTTTACTCCTATGTCAAAAAAGCGTCAAGAAACCGCGTACATAAATTAAAATTTTCCGAAATTTTAAAGTTTTAAATCAAAATTCGTTTTACTACAATAAGAATTTCTTAGACTTCAGGGAAAACTCTGTCATCATATCCCCACATAAGCTATAATAAATTGTTGAAAGAGGGGAGCCGTACAATGAATAAATTCGAATCTAACTTAGAACAGCTTAAAGAAATTGAAGTCAATGGATTTGCCTACGAGCTGATACGCGAAGTTCTGCTGCCTGATATTCTTGGTCAGGACCATTCATCTATGATGTATTTTGCGGGTAAACTGCTTGCTCGTAAATTTCCTCAAGAGTCATGGGAAAAGATCCCCGAATTTTTCCATGAAGCCGGATGGGGGACTCTCACGATGATCCATTCGAAAAAACAGGAAATTGAGTTTGAGCTCGAAGGTCCACTTGTATCAAATCGACTCACCTATCAAAAGGAGCCATGCTTTCAGATGGAAGCGGGTTTTATTGCTGAACAAATTCAGCTTCTAAATGAGCACGTGGCTGAATCCTATGAACAAGTGAAAAAGCGTGCTGAGAAAGTCATTTTAACCGTTAAATGGGATTTAAGAGACCCTAGCTAACACTCGTTTTAAAAAGGCGCAGACTTCAGGTCACGCCTTTTTTGTATGTCTTCTTCTATCATAGCACACTTAGTGAATGGGTTTACGCTCGTTTTAAAAGCAAATTCCAATAGAAAAAAAAGAGGCGTCCCCCCCTCGATGAGATCACCTCTTTACCTTTTTAAGAGTGTGCAGCTGCACCTACTTTCGATAAATCAAACGCATCATGCAGTGCTTCAACCGCTTTGACCATATCATCACGGCCGATCACTGTTGAGACTTTGATTTCAGACGTACTGACCATTTTCACTTGAATGTCTTTTTGAGCTAAAACGGCGAACATTTCAGCAGCAACGCCTGGGTTTGAAACCATTCCAGATCCCACGATAGAGACTTTCGCTAATTTGCTTTCTGTCTCAATCTGCTCATAGCCAAGCGCTCCTTTATATTCTTCTAATACTTCAACTGTTTTGGACAAATCATCCGTTTTGACAGAGAAAGAGATGGAAGTTTGATTGGTACTTGTGACAGACTGAATGATGATATCAACATTGATATTCTGTTTCGCAAGCGTCGTAAAAATGGTCGATAATGTGGTTAAACCACTTGAAAGCCCGCACACCGTCACTCGTGTAATCTGATCTTCAAATGCAATGCCTCTGACGACTAAATTTTGTTCCATGGATGATTCCTCCTCAATTAACGTACCCGATTCATTTTCAATACTAGAACGGACTTCTAGCGGGACTTGATAATTTTTCGCAAATTCAACAGCTCTTGGATGCAGAACCCCAGCTCCTAAATTCGCCAGCTCAAGCATCTCATCGTATGAAATACCTGCAAGTTTCCGCGCAGATGGCACATAACGCGGATCTGTTGTAAATACTCCTGGTACATCTGTGTAAATATCACATTTATCAGCTTTTAGTGCGGCAGCCAGTGCCACAGCTGTCGTATCAGATCCACCACGTCCAAGTGTTGTGATATGTAAGTCATCTGCAATACCTTGGAAGCCTGCCACAACCACGACTTTCCCCCTACTTAATTCCTCTTTTATTCTTGATTCATCAATGTCCACGATTCTTGCATTTCCATGTACATTCTCTGTTTTCATACCAGCCTGCCAGCCTGTAAATGAAATGGCATCATAGCCTTTTGCTTGCAGCGCCATCGCTAGTAATGAAATGGTCACTTGCTCGCCAGTTGTGAGCAGCATATCCATCTCTCTTTTACTTGGATCATCTGTGAGTTCTTTCGCTAGGTCGACTAAAACATCTGTTGATTTTCCCATCGCCGACACAACGACCACCACATCATGTCCTGCCTCGCGTTCAGCGATCACTCTCTCTGCAGCATTGCGAATTTTTTCTGTCGTTCCAACGGAAGTTCCGCCAAATTTTTGTACAATTAGTCCCATGTCTACCACCCTTTTTCAAAAGATCACGTGTGAGAGAAGCGGCTTTGGAGACTGCCTGCTCACTGCAAATAAAAAAGCAATGAGAGAACAAGTCTCCCATTGCTTTAAAATCATCATCAAACGATGCAAACAATGAGATAGCCCTCCAAGAAATGAATTCTTGACAGCCCTACATTTCTTCAATGTACAGCCAGCGAATAAAATGAGTGGATTTCATTCACTTCGGCGACGCTCCCCTTTCAGCCCTCTTCCTAGATCCCATCGATCTCTGAAGGCCTACTCTTGAAGTTCGCACCTCTATCTTCAACAAACAACACGTTCATTTATTAAATTAGTCACATCTTAACAGACTTTTTGGAAAAGTACAATCTATTTTTTTAATGCCTCCATTAAAAGTTCGGCCGTTTGTTTTGGAATGCCCGCCTCCTGAAAGTCTTGGATAGAGGCTTCTTTCATCTTTTTCACAGAGCCAAAATGTTTAAGGAGCTGTTTTTTACGTTTTTCTCCGATACCTGGCACATCGTCCAACATAGACTGGAATGCATTTTTCCCGCGCAGTTGCCGGTGAAAGCTAATGGCGAACCGGTGCACTTCATCTTGAATTCGCTGCAATAAATAAAAGGCCTGGCTATTCCGTTCCAGCGCAACCATTTCAAGTGTATCTCCCATCATGAGATTCGATGTCCTGTGTTTTTCATCTTTTACAAGTCCTGCCACCGGGACAGATAGGTTCAATTCATTTTCAAGCACATCTATGGCTGCGTTGATCTGTCCTTTTCCTCCGTCAATTAAAATTAAATCCGGTAGCGGCAGCTCATCCTTTAATACGCGGGTATATCGTCTTCTAATGACTTCACGCATGGATGCATAATCATCTGGCCCTTCGACGGTTTTAATTTTGTATTTTCGGTATTCCTTTTTATAGGGCTTCCCATCCTGAAAGACGACCATGGCAGAAACCGGATCTGCTCCTTGAATATTTGAGTTATCAAACGCCTCGATTCGATACGGCATATAAATATTGAGCGCATCCCCAAGCTGCTTCACCGCACCAATTGTCCGCTCTTCATCACGCTCAATGAGCGAGAATTTTTCTTTTAAGGCGATTTTGGCGTTTTGATGTGCAAGTAAAAGCAAATCCTTTTTCTTTCCTTTTTTCGGCTGGTGAACGTTTGTTTCAAGCAATTGCTCAATCATCTCTTGATCGACGCTGCCTGGCACCAAAATTTCCTTCGGCAGAAAATGGTTGTTCTTTTCATAAAATTGCCCCATAAACGTGAGAAACTCTTCCTCAGGGTCCTGATACATAGGGAACAGACTGACATCACGTTCAATTAATTTCCCCTGTCTGATGAAGAAAACTTGAACACACATCCAGCCCTTATCATAGGCATACGCAAAGACATCTCGATCCGATAAATCACTCATCGTCATTTTCTGCTTTTCCATCGTTGAGTCGATATAAGCGATTTGGTCTCTCAATTCTTTTGCCCGTTCAAACTCTAAATTTTCGGCGGCTCCCTGCATCTTTTCGGTTAGTTCTTTTTTGATCTGCTGATGTCCTCCGTTTAGAAACCTTGTGATTTCGTCCACGAGCTGCTTATTCGTTTCCTCGGAAATGTCATACACACACGGCGCAAGACATTGTCCAAGGTGATAATATAAACAGACGCGATCAGGAAGGGTTGCACATTTTCTCAGTGGATATAACCGGTCGAGCAGCTTTTTCGTTTCTCTTGCTGCTTGTACGTTTGGGTATGGACCGAAATATTTCCCTTTGTCCTTTTTTACATTGCGGGTGACGATCAGCTTAGGATGCCGTTCATTCGTAATTTTAATAAAAGGATACGTTTTGTCATCCTTGAGCATGACATTGTATTTAGGGTCATATTTTTTGATTAAATTCAGCTCTAAAATGAGCGCTTCGATATTAGAAGAGGTAACAATATATTCAAAATCCTCAATTTCACTGACAAGCCGCTGCGTTTTGGCGTCATGTGATCCAGTGAAATAAGAGCGCACCCTATTTTTTAAAACCTTTGCCTTTCCCACATAAATGATCGTATTTTGTCTATCTTTCATTAAGTAACAGCCTGGTTGATCCGGCAGGACTGACAGCTTTTCCTTGATTAGTTTGTTCATATTTTCATCCGTCCTTGTTTTCCTCTTTCACTCCTCCTAGTGTATCACGAACATTTGTTTTATACCATATTGAAAGAAAAGCGGCTCTCGTCTTTACGAGAACCGCTTTCATGATTATGCCGCTTTGGCATAGATCGGTTTATAGATGTTTGTTGACAAGCTCAGCAAGTGCTTCTTTTGGCTTGAAACCAACAGAAGTTTCGACAACTTCACCGTCTTTTAAAACAAGAAGTGTTGGGATACTCATGACGCCATATTTACCAGCAGTTTCTTGGTTATCGTCTACATCAATTTTGACAATTTTCATTTTGTCGCCCATTTCTTGATCAAGTTCTTCAAGAACTGGAGCGATCATTTTACAAGGTCCGCACCATGGTGCCCAAAAGTCCGCAATAACAACACCTTCTGCAGTTTCTTGTGAAAATGTTGCGTCAGTAGCTTTTACGATTGCCATTATTCATTCCTCCAATGTAAATTATGCTTTTTAGTATAGCATCTCCCAATGTGACTTGCGAATGAAATGCTTACGAATCATTTTTTAGGAAATGAATTAAAAAACAAACCGTATAATCGCACCAATGACAACAATCGCTCCGATGATCATGAGAATAGTTCTAAGCATATAAATAACTCCCTTTCCGCTTCGTTTACAATGTATGATGCCCCAACATTCTTCTCATCAAACATCTAAATATGCAATCAAGCCAGATCGACAGTGATCATAACAACTGACATTGGCGGCAGCTTTACCGTTAATTCTCCGGGATTTACAGTCATTTGCTGAAAGTCACTTGGCTGAACAACTTGAGGATCATCGAATGTATTATGTGCATTCATACGATCAGCTGTCAGCACACGTCCAGTCACTTTTGTTTGTACATCAATCCCTTCTATGGCAAGGGATACCTCTCTTTGTTCATGCGGATTCAGGTGACAGTAGCTAATGTGTATCTTGCCTGATGAACGCGAGGCTGACACACTGACCTGAGGAATTTTTTCACCTCCGCGTTCATACGGCGGTGAAACGAACTCCACTTCAAGTGCCTCTTCCTCTTGATGCACTTGAAACATGTGAAATACATGATACGTAGGCGTCAGGATCATTTTTTCGTCCTTTGTTAATACCATCGCTTGCAAAACATTGACTGTCTGAGCAATATTCGCCATGTGAATCCGCTGACAATGACGATGAAAGATATGAAAATGGAGGGCAGAAACAAGAGCGTCTCTTAGTGTGCTTTGCTGATACAAAAACCCTGGATTTGTTCCTGGTTCTGGGTCATACCATGTCCCCCACTCATCAATAATCATTCCGATCCGCTTGTCTGGATCATAACGATCCATGATTTCCCCATGATCTTCGACAAGCCGTTCCATCTCATAGGTTTTTTTCAGCGTGATAAACCATTCATCCTCATCAAATTCAGTTGCTGATCCTTTCTTCTCCCATGTACCCGGTACGGTGTAATAATGTAAGCTGAGCCCATCCATCCAAGGTGCAGCCCGTTCCATTAATACTTTGGTCCAATTCAAGTCATTGGAATTCGCGCCGCAAGCGATTTTGTATATACGCTGACCTGCAAACTCTCTTACGTACGTTTGATAGCGTTTATATAAATCGGCATAGTATTCAGGCGTCATATTCCCGCCGCAGCCCCAGCTTTCATTGCCTACACCAACATAAGTCAGCTGCCAAGGTTCTTGTTTTCCATTTTGAATGCGCCAGTCGGACATAGGTGTCCCATTTGGAAATGTGATGTATTCGACCCAATCGGCTAATTCTTGAACAGTACCACTTCCCACATTGCCACAAATGTAAGGCTCACATTCAAGAAGCTCACACAATTTCATAAATTCGTGCGTGCCAAATGCATTAGATTCAACCGTACCACCCCAATGAGTGTTTACCATCGGCTTTCGTTCACTGAGATCACCTACACCATTAGCCCAGTGATACTCGTCTGCAAAGCAGCCGCCCGGCCACCTAAGCACCGGGATATGTAAGGCTTGAAGGGCCTTTAGTACATCGGTACGAATCCCTTCGATATGATCAATCTCTGAGTCTTTTCCTACCCAAATCCCGTCATAAATCCCTCTTCCTAAATGCTCCTGAAAGTGTCCATAGATGTGTTTAGAAATACGTCCGATCACGTCATTAACTTTTACTGTCCCCTTCACTTGACAACCGCTCCTTTGTTTCTTGATCACATACAAAAAAACCCAGAATACCTAGGCATTCTGAGTGTATGAGCGTTACGAGTGGATATTCATCTTTTTTAGCTCTTCATTCAAAAGCGGCACCACTTCAAACAAGTCACCAACAATTCCGTAATCAGCAATTTTGAAAATCTCCGCTTCTGGATCTTTGTTAATGGCCACAATGACTTTACTGTTAGACATTCCCGCTAAATGCTGAATGGCTCCAGATATTCCGCATGCAATATACAGATCAGGTGTGACGACCTTACCCGTTTGACCGATTTGCAAGGCATAATCACAATAGTCAGCATCACAGGCGCCACGCGAGGCCCCAACTGCCGCACCCAGCGTTTGGGCAAGTTCATTCAGCGGTTCAAAGCCTTCCTTGCTTTTGACCCCGCGCCCTCCGGCGACAATGACCTTTGCTTCAGATAAATCTACACCTTCTGACGTTTTTTTAATGACTTCCTTCACGATCGTCCGCAGGTTCTGAATATCGACAGAAACCGGTGTGACTTCTCCGCCTCGTGACGCATCACGCTCAAGAGGTGCCACGTTGTTTGGCCGGATGGTCGCTAGAAGCAGACGATCTGTCGAGATCACTTTTTCGAAGGCTTTTCCGGAGTATATCGGTCTAGTGAAAACGAGATGTTCGCCGGTAACGCTTACATCGATCGCATCTGAAATCAAGCCAGTCTGCAGTCGTGCGGCTATTTTCGGCGACAAGTCTTTTCCGATAGACGTATGTCCAAAGAGCACAGCATCCGGATCGACCTGATCTAATATGGCTTGAAGCGCCTGCGTAAAACCATCTGACGTATAATATGAAAGGTGCGGATGCTCCACAATCATGACATGATCCGCTCCATAGTAAAGCAGTTCATCTGCTTGGTCTTTGACGTTATCCCCTATTAACACGCCAATGACCTCACCGCCATCTGCCACTTTATGAGCAGCAGCAATGGCTTCAAAGGTCACATTTCTTAATTTACCGTCACGACTTTCTCCAAGTACAACAACTTTTTTACTCATCTTCAAGCTCCCCCTTGTTCTCGTGATATCGTAAAGTGGATGTTTAGATGACCTTTGCTTCATTTCTTAGTAGATCTGTCAGTTCTTTGACTTGATCCTGAAGCTCGCCGTTCAGCACCTTGCCACCCTCTTTTTTCTCCGGTAAGAAACGTTCAATTGTTTTGATTTTATATGGTACATCGTCTTCATCCAGATCTAAATCATCAAGTTCCAATTCTTCTAAAGGCTTTTTCTTTGCCTTCATAATGCCTGGTAATGATGGATAGCGAGGCTCATTGAGACCTTGCTGCGCTGTGACGACAAGCGGGAGCTCGGCAGAAATCACTTCCACATCACCCTCTGCATCTCGTTCAATTGAAGCAGAGCTGCCGTCAATTTGAATACGTGTAATTGTTGTCACATATGAAAAGCCAAGTAATTCAGCAAGACGCGGGGCTACCTGTCCAGAGCCACCGTCAATCGCTACATTCCCTGCTAAAATCAAGGAAGCTTCTTTGTCTTTTAAATAGTGATAAAGAATGGTAGAGGCTGAATATTGATCCCACTCTTCTAAATCATCTTCCACATTTAATAAAACGGCTTGGTCACAGCCCATTGCAAGCGCTGTTCTCAACTGTTTCTCCGCATCCTCACCGCCAACGGTCACAACGGTCACTTCTCCCCCGTGCTCATCGCGAAGCTGTATGGCTTCTTCAATGGCATACTCGTCATAAGGATTAATAATGAACTCTGCTCCATCTTCTTGAATTGCACCAGACTGAATGGAAATCTTCTCTTCCGTGTCAAACGTACGCTTCATCAAAACAAAAATATTCATTTATTTCTCCCCCTTGTGTCGTCCTTATCCCTTATTCCCCTTTAAAGTTCGGTTTACGCTTTTCAATAAAAGCCTGGATGCCTTCTTTTGCGTCATTCGATTGGAAAACCTCACCAAACTTTTTGGCTTCCAGCTTCATTCCGCCGTCATATGAATAAAATTTGGTTGCGTTCAATAAATCAAGCACATATTCAAGTGATTTTGGGCTTTTCGCTGCAAATTTTGCCGCAAGTGTTTTGGCTGCTTCGAGTGCTTCTTCCTCTGTTTCTGTGAGCTTTGAAACAAGTCCGCAGGCAAATGCTTCCTCGCCTGTAATCGGTTCAGCTGTCCCCATCATTTCAAGTGCTTTAGCAGAACCAACGTAGCGTGGCAGCCGCTGCGTGCCGCCGAATCCTGGAATAATGCCAAGGTTTAGTTCTGGCAGTCCAAGCTTCGCATCTTTTGTTGCGATTCGAATATCACAAGACATTGCAAGCTCAAGGCCTCCGCCCAATGCTGCTCCGTGAATCGAGGCAATGACTGGTTTTGGACACTGCTCAATCCGTTCAAAGACTTGCTGTCCTCTGTCTGCAAGGCTTGCATAATCAGACTCTTTCTGTAACGTCGTAAATTCTTTAATATCAGCACCTGCTGAGAAGAATCTACCTTCTCCGTGGATCACAATGGCTCTTACTTCTTCATTCTGTTCGAGCTGGTCAAACATGTCATTCAGCTCAGTGATCAGCTGAGAGGATAAGGCGTTTGCAGGTGGATTCTGAATCGTGATGAGCGCTGTCAGTTCTTCATGATGTAAGCAGAGTATTTTTTCCATGTCAATCATCCTTTTTCACATTGTTTTAAGATTGATGTATCCCATTTAACAGGAGATCATGTACGTTTTCTGCGAGTGCAGGCAGATCATACTTTTGATCATTCATGACCCATGTTGTCGCAGTTTCATCAATCGTCCCAAATACCATTTGTCTCGCTAAACGGACATCTAAATTTTGTCTAAATTCCCCTGTTTTCTTTCCTTCTGTTAAAATTGAATCGAGCATATTTAAATACCCTTTTAGCACCTCATTGATTTTTTGCCGCAGCTCTAAGTTTGACTGCCTAAGTTCAAGCTGTGTCACAAGGGCCAAATGATGATTTTGCGCCAGCATGCGAAAATGCTCCTCAATCAACAGTAGAAGCTTTTCTTTGGCAGACGGCTTCTTTTGAATATCTGTTTCCATCCGTTCGATGAATTGTCCCATTTTTTCTTTGAACAATGAGATGAGAATATCCTCTTTGTTTTTAAAATAGAGGTAAATGGTTCCGTCTGCGACCCCTGCTTGTTTTGCAATCTTTGAAACTTGTGATTGATGATAGCCGTTCTCTGCAATCACCACAACTGCTGCATCAATAATTTGCATGTACTTCGGTCTTTTCTGCTTCAATGTGCTTCGTCCCTTTCTGAATTGAATGAGTATTCATTCATAACTTTATGTTAAAAAGAAACGGGTGATTTGTCAAGAGATCTTCTTCATTCTTTTCAACCTTTATCGTACCAAAGCAGACAGTTATTATTCAAATCATCCGGCCGATGACCGGATGATGAAGATCGTTATTTCTTAGGTTGATCAACAGGCGTTTCTTCAGAAGAAGCATGCTTTCTTTTTTCTTCTTCAATTAATACTCTCCGCAAAATTTTTCCGACGGCCGTTTTGGGCAGTGATTCTTTAAATTCATACACGCGCGGTACCTTAAATGAAGCAATTCTCGTTCTGACAAAGCGATCGAGTTCATCCTCTGTAATATAGGCATCCTTTTTTGGCACAACAAACGCTTTCACCGTCTCTCCTCTGTAAGGATCAGGAATACCTGCAACGACAACTTCTTGGATAAGCTCATGCTCATAAAGGGCTTCTTCGACCTCTCTTGGATAAATATTATAGCCGCTCGCGATGATGACATCTTTTTTCCGATCCACTATATAGAAAAAACCGTCCTCATCCATATACCCAATATCTCCAGTGAAAAACCACCCATCTCTTAATACAGCCGCTGTCTCGTCTGGCTGATTCCAGTATCCTTTCATGATCTGCGGTCCTTTAACGATGATTTCTCCGTGCTCATATGGCTCTTTGAGGCCACCCGTTTCCTCACAATAAACGCCTGCGTCTGTACCAGGCCATGGACAGCCAATGCTGCCTATTTTGTTCGCACCCCATAAAAAGTTAGCATGTGTGACTGGTGAAGTTTCTGAAAGACCATATCCCTCTACTAAACGTCCTCCAGTTAATTTTTCAAAGCTTTGTTTGACTTCAACAGGAAGAGCCGCCGAGCCGCTTAAACATGCAGTGATGGACGACAGGTCATACTTTTCGATGGTTGGATGATGCAACAAGGCGATATACATCGTTGGTGCGCCTGGAAAAAGTGTCGGTTTCTGTTTTTCAATTGTTTTGAGGGTATCCGCTACGTCAAAGCGTGGAAGTAAAATCATTTGATGCCCTTCTTTGACAGCAAGGTTTAATACAGTCGTCATCCCGTATACATGAAAAAAAGGAATGATGCCAAGGATACGTTCTTTTCCTCTCGTCGTTTTATACATCCAGGAAGCGCACATTTCAGTATTCGCTAAAATATTTTCATGCGTGAGCATGACCCCTTTTGGTAATCCGGTCGTTCCGCCTGTATATTGCAAAACAGCGACATCCTCTTTAGGTTCAAAGGCAAGCGGCGGGATCTGTTCTGCTGACGATTCTTTCATAATGTGTGAGAAGTGATGAATGGTATCACTTTTCTCGACTTGAATGACCAAGTTGTTTTTTCTTTTTTGGACAATAGGAAATAGAATGTTTTTCGGGAATGGTAAATAATCCTGTAGTTTGGTGATGATCAAGTGCTCCACGCTTGTCAGCGCTTTCATTTTATAGGCCTTTGGATACAAAAGATCCAATGTGATCAGCACCTTGGAGCCGCTGTCCTCCATTTGATATTCCAGCTCTTTCTCCGTATAAAGCGGGTTCGTTTGAACAACAATGCCGCCTGCTATTAAAACAGCATAATAAGAAATGACCGATTGAGGGCAGTTTGGCAGCATAATCGCTACTCTGTCGCCTTTTTTCACGCCAATTTCCAGCAGATGTCTGGCTAGCTTTAATACGTCTTCTTGCAGCTGTTCATAGGTGATGTTTTTTCCTAGAAAATGAATGGCTGTATCCTCAGGTGCAGCCTCTACGGAGCTGAATAAGTAAGATTGTAACGTTTCATTTGGGATGGTGAGTTCGTGGGGAATTTGATTCGGGTAATGCAGAAGCCAACGTTTATCTGACTGCATAAAAACCCTCCTTCCTGAACTTTCGTACTATTTTATTATAGCAAACTTTTCCTTAAGGCAGTTTGCTTTTTTCAAATAGGGCTTGGTCAAATTACACCTTTACTTCTTCGCTGGTGTTTCGATCGATGCTCTTTTTCCTTCATGGTGCCACTGTTCATATAATCCACCGATTGCACGGAATGACTCATTTACTCTCTCCACGATCTGTTGATGGATGCTTGGGTCATTAGGTAAATGCGTCTGGATGTTGTCGACTTGATACTGTCTCATCATGTCTATATGGACAGTGAGAAAAATCGTATCTTCTAAGATCCAGTAAATGACTTCGTCCGCTACTTTTGTACTTTTGTGCAGCATTTTGATTCCTCGTTCGTATTGATTGAGTATATAGCCATTTTGATCGATCTGAACGTATGGACTCAAATCATAAAAAAAACCAGTGGTTTGAAATGGGCGTGCAATATACGGTTCATATATGTCTCTAGGAAGGGATGTCATTTGGAGACAAGAATCAATGCACTTGATTAATTCGTCTTTTTGCAGGATTTGCTTCATATGATTCGCCGCCTTCAGGTGAGATAAAAGCTGTCAAGGGACACCTGACAGCTTTCTAACTTTGTCTTCTTCATTTTACAGGAACATGTAAACGGCACCAATGACCGCAAAAGTGCAGGCAACTACGATTAATACTTTTGCTAGCTTTTCCATGTCGTCTCCTTAAATGCCGGCTGCTACTACGTAAGACAGCCCAACTGAAATAATGAGTGAAATAAACCCGACCGCTCTATTATCATTTTCAATCTCTTTGTCTACTTTAAATCGTGGTGTTAAAAATTCAAAAATGAAATAGCTGACAAGCAGCATCACAAAGCCGTATACGCCCCATCCAATCATTTGAAGAAGGGAATTGTGCTGCGCAATGGAATGCTGAAACACATTCGCAATCCCAAAGATCTTTCCGCCTGTTGCCATGGCAACAGCTAAATTCCCCCGCTGGATCTCCTCCCAGTTTTTATAGGAGGTGACGAGTTCAAAGATGGATAGAAATAAGACAAGACATAGGACGGCCACGCTGTAATAGGCGGCAATTTCCACAAGTTCATTTTCCCAAAAGGCTTTCATGCGTTTTCTCCTTTTTACTTTAATTCGACGATGGTAACGCCTGATCCTCCCTCGCCTTGCTCACCAAAACGAGCATTTTTCACACTTCGATGCTGTTTCAGTAATTCCTGAACCCCTTTTCTGAGGGCGCCAGTTCCTTTTCCGTGAATAATCGACACACGCGGATAACCAGCTAAGACAGCATCATCTAAATATTTCTCGACTCTGCTTAAGGCATTTTCATAACGCTCTCCTCTTAAATCGAGCTCAAGCGATACATGATAGTCTTTCCCTTTGACTGCCGTCATGGCTTTCTCCTGCTTAAATTCAGGTGCTGATTTGATAAATTCCATGTCTTTTTCTTTTACTTTCATTTTCAGAATGCCCATTTGGACACTCCATTCTTTGTCACCCATTTGTTCAATAAGGGTTCCTTTTTGCCCGAAGGTAAGTACTTTGACTTCGTCACCTGACTTTAGCTGTTTTGCTGCTTTTTTCGCTGGCTCTGGTTTTTTCTTCCGATCAAACTCAGGGACCGCTTCTTCAAGACGCTTTCTCGCATCAATGAGTTCATGCTCTTTGAACGAACGATGCTCACTTTTTATTGACCGCAGCTCTTGAATGATGTCTTCTGCTTCTTTTGAGGCTTGTTCAATTTTTTCTTTCGCTTTTTGTTCAGCTTCTTCAAGCAGTTTGTCCTTTTGCTCGTTCCATTCAAGAATTTGTCTTTGCAATTCTTTATGAAGCTTTTCGGCTTGTTTTCTATAGACCTCTGTCTCATGCAGCTCTTCTTCTGCTTGTTTCTTGCTGTCTTCTAATGAAGCAATCATTTGGTCTACTTCATTATGCTCAGCATGCATATCCGCTTTTGCCCGGTCAATGAGGTGATCAGGCAAACCAAGACGTTTAGAAATTTCAAATGCATTACTTCGTCCAGGCACACCGATAAGCAATCGGTATGTTGGCGATAAAGTTTCTATATCAAACTCCACACTCGCATTTGTGACGCCTTCTCGGTTATACCCGTATGCCTTCAGCTCAGGATAATGCGTCGTTGCGATGATTCGTGCATTTGTTTGATGCACTTCATCTAAGATGCTCATGGCAAGTGCCGCACCTTCAGCAGGATCTGTTCCTGCCCCTAATTCATCAAATAACACGAGTGAGTTAGGTGTCAATTGCTTTAAGATATCCACAATATTGACCATATGAGACGAGAACGTACTCAAGCTTTGTTCAATGGACTGCTCGTCTCCAATATCAGCAAACACTTGGTCAAATACAGCCACTTCCGAGCCTTCTTCAACTGGGATATGAAGGCCCGCCTGTGTCATAAGCGTCAGAAGACCGAGCGTTTTTAAAGTAACGGTCTTGCCCCCTGTATTTGGTCCAGTAATGACAATTGTTGAAAAATCTTTACCAAGTTCAATGTCGTTTGGTACTACCTGATCACGAGGCAATAGAGGATGTCTTGCTCGTTTTAAATAAATCTCCCCTTGATCGTTCACAGCAGGCTTTGTGGCTTTTTCTGCCTTTGCATATTTGGCTTTAGCAAAAATAAAATCTAGCGTCTGAAGTTCCTTTACATTGTGAAGCAGTTCCTCAATATGCTCTGACACACTCTCTGTCAGCATTTGCAGAATCTTTTCGACCTCTTGCTTTTCTTTTAAGCGGGTTTGCTGCAAGGTGTTATTTAAATTCACAACCACTTGCGGCTCGATAAAAAGGGTTGCCCCAGATGATGATTGATCGTGAACAATCCCGCCGTAATTTGAGCGGTATTCCTGTTTTACCGGAATAACAAACCGGTCATTACGAATGGTGACAATCGTGTCTGACAGCATTTTTGAAGCAGATTGCGAACGAATCATAGATTCTAATTTATCACGAACCTTTGATTCTAATGAACGTAATTGCGTACGTATTGTGCGAAGCGCTGGTGTTGCGTGATCAAGCACTTCTCCATTATCACCGATACAGCTTTCGATTTCTTTTCTGACTTCAGGCAGTAAAATCAGCGTCTCTGTATATGTATGGAGGCGCGGTATGTCTACACCATCTTCATACATGGATGTGAGAAAGTTCTTCATATTTTTCGCAGTGTATAATAGCGCTGAAATTTCCATGAGCTCAGAAGGGCTTAATGTACTGCCGATTTCTGCTCGTTTGACCCCGCGTCTAATATCCGTTAACCCGCCAAACGGCGCAGAGCCTTTTAAGCGGATCACATCCTGTGCTTCTGCTACCTCTTCCAGCAAATGCTGAATGGTTTCGATATCCGTCAGCGGCGTTAAATCCTGTGTTTTTTCTTTTCCTAATGTGGATGCGGTATAGGACATGACTTTTTCTTTTACTTTATGAAATTCTAATGATGCTAACACTTTTTGTTGCAGCATGGTCCAGCCTCCTAACGACTACCTGTCACGCGTTATAAACTTTTTCATCTCGTTTAGAGAAAAAGTATTCACGACGTTTGCTTTTGGTGTCCAGCCTTTTCTTGCGGCTGTTACACCGACTTCCATATGATCCAGCATGGTGATGTTGTGCGCATCTGTATTGATCATGATGTTCACACCTGCTTCGTTTGCTTTCATTAAATGCTCTGCTTTCAAATCAAGTCTTGACGGGTTGCTGTTGAGCTCTAGTGCAGTGCCCGTTTTCTTCGCAAGCTCGATGAGCTGATCTATATTTAAGGCATAGCCGTCCCGTCTGCCGATCAAGCGGCCTGTTGGATGTGCAATTAAATCCACATGTTGATTCCGCAGGGCATTTTCAAGGCGCTCCATAATCATTTCCTCCGGCTGAGAGAAACTAGAATGGATCGATGCAATCACAAAATCCATCTCTGATAAGAAGTCATCATCATAATCTAATGATCCATCCGGGAGAATATCCATTTCGACCCCTTTGAAAATGTGGAAATGCTCGAATTCTTGATTCAGCTTGTCAATTTCTTTTGCTTGCAAACGTAAACGTTCTTTTGTTAAACCGTTTGCTACTTTTAAATATTGCGAGTGGTCTGTAATGGCCATGTATTCATAGCCCTTTGCGATACATGCCTCTGCCATTTCGCGAATAGAAAAAGCGCCGTCACTCCATGTCGAGTGCATATGAAGGTCGCCTTTGATATCTTTTAGCTCGACAAATTGCATACTTTCTTTATACGTATCAATCTCCGCTCCGGTTTCACGAATTTCTGGCGGAATGAGCGGAAGTTGAAAATGCGCATAAAAAGCGGCTTCGTCTTCGAACGTTTTTACTTCTCCAGTTTCAATTGTTTCCACACCATATTCACTAATACGCTCCCCGCGTTCCTTCGCAAGCTGACGCATTCGAATGTTGTGATCTTTTGAGCCAGTGAAATGGTGCAGCGTTGTGGCAAATTGGTCTGTTGTCACAAGCCGAAAATCTACGCTGATCTCAAAATCAAGGGCAAGAATAACCGATACCTTCGTATCACCGCTTGCGATAACATCTTTGACGTCATCAAGAGCAACAAGCTGTTCTCTCACTTGTTCAGGATCGTCTGTCGCAATGATATAATCTAAATCTTTGACAGTTTCCCGTGCACGTCTTAAACTTCCAGCTCTTGAAAAACGGATGATGCCCTTCATCTGTTCAAGTGCATGATCAATCCGCTCTGCCACATCTAATGCAAAGCCAATTGGCAGTCGTTCTGGCTGCTTTCCTGCCTCCTCCAGAGCTGCGAGAATTTTTTCTTCTGTTTTTTTGCCAAAGCCAGCAAGCGCTTGTACTTTTTCCGCTTCACATGCTTCTTTTAACGACTGTGCATCGTGCACACCAAGCTCTTTGTAAAGCTTAGCAATCTTCTTCCCGCCGAGTCCCTGCAATTTTAAAAGCGGAACAAGTCCTTCAGGCACTTCTTTTTTTAATTGTTCGAGTGTTTCAGACTGTCCTTTTTCGATATACTCTGTGATCACGGCGAAGGTTCCTTTTCCAATGCCCGGTAATGCCAATAGATCATCTATTTGAGAAAGGCTGCGGTCATCTTGTTCTAGTGCCGCTGCTGCTTTACGAAAGGCAGAAATTTTAAAAGGATTATCTCCTTTTAGCTCCATATATACTGCAATTGTTTCAAGAAGTTTGATAATATCTTTTTTATTCATCTCTCATCCTCCAGCCGCTTTGGCATCTTCCTATATAAATATACAAACTTTCCCTTCATCCTACAACTTTCTGTCATGGAATGAGAAAAAACTTCTCCAGGAAAGGAGAAGTTTTTAAACTCCATACGTCGACCATAGGTCTTTGACAAGACTGGACAGGTAAGGGGTGTTGCCTACGATCACATCTGCTAACATTGATTTGCTCATCATTGATTGCAGCGCATCCACTGGAAGTAATGCAGCGACAAACAATAGAATAAACACAAATAGATAGGTTTCAATAAATCCTAAAACACCGCCAAGCAGTTTGTTCACCTGTTTAATCACAGGTATACTTGCAATGGTTGTGAGCAATCCGCCAATGATGGCGAGCAGGATTTTGGTCAAGATAAACAGAATGATAAACGCAATGGTATTATAATAAGCTGTTTCTAGATTTCCACTAAAGAAAGCGAGCTGCGCTTGACCGCCGCTAAAATTAGGTGCTGGAATCCACGTAAGCTGTGGTGCAAGTGACTGATAAAACATGGAAGCCACTAAGATAGAAACAACAAAGCTGATCAATTTAATAAATTGAAGAATAAACCCGCGTTTTAGACCGACAAGCGTTCCCATAAGAAGCAAAAACAAAATGATGATATCGATCACGGTAATTTCATTCCTTTTCTTTAAGTTGAATCTCTAGTTTTTCGTATTGCTCTTTTAATTTCAAGTAGTCGTGGACGACATTGACTGCTGTCAGTACAGCTAATTTGTTTATATCAAGGTATGGATTTTTTTCATTTATTTCTCTCATTTTATCATCAACAATTGACGCAACATGCCGCATATGCATCTTCGTTTCTTGACCGATGATCGTATAGGACTGTCCGTAAATCTCAACTGTTGTTTTCGTTTTACCGCCGTCAGACAACGTTTCTCCTCCATTCCACGAGAATCCTAGTCTCTATCATAACATGTTTAGACATTGAATGGAAAGACGAGCCCTTACCTGTTATGGTACACTTTAGAAATCAATGATATCAAGGTAAAAAGGAGTTATCCACTGTGCCCCAATCCGTTTTAAAAGCAACATCAGAAGACCTTAAAAAGATGAAGAGCGCATATGCGCACCATTTAACTGACACTCTGCCGCCAGGCGCCCTCTTTCAAGCAAAGGTCCCTGGCTGTACGATTACAGCTTATCGATCTGGAAAAGTGCTGTTTCAAGGGCAAAAGGCCGAAACTGAAGCCAGTCAGTTCAGCCATTTACAAGCAGCTGATACGAAAAGTCAAAAAGCACCTGCTGTTACAAAATACAGTCCGCCACCTGGCATTGCTTCCATGTCGGTCATTGGTTCAGATGAAGTAGGTACAGGTGATTATTTTGGACCGATGACGGTCTGTGCAGCCTATGTTGATGCCAGCCAGCTTGCTCTATTGAAAGAGCTTGGCGTGAAAGATTCAAAAGGACTAAAGGACCCGCAAATTATCAGCATTGCCAAAGATCTCATCAAAACCATTCCGTTCAGCCTTCTCGTTCTCCGAAATGAAAAATACAATACGATGCAGGAAAAGGGCATGAGTCAAGGGAAAATGAAGGCACTGCTTCATAACCAAGTCATCACCTCTGTGCTAGAAAAACTTGACGGAAAGCAGCCTGAAGCTATTTTAATTGACCAATTTGCTGAACCAGGCATTTATTTCAAGCATCTTGCTGGAAAAAAAATCATTCGGGAGCGGACGTACTTTAGTACAAAAGCAGAAGGCATCCATTTGTCAGTGGCTGCGGCTTCCATTATCGCAAGATACGCCTTTTTAATTGAGATGGATAAATTATCAAAAGCAGCAGGCTTTGACATTCCAAAAGGAGCCGGCGCTCATGTGGACAAAGCGGCCGCAAAGCTCATCAAGCTGCACGGCGAAGATGCATTACGTCAATTTACAAAGCTGCATTTTGCCAACACACAAAAAGCGAAAAAAATGTTATAAAAAAAGCTAGGGCTTATGTGGCCCCAGCTTTTTTCTTTATCCGCGCAAGACGGCTTGATACGTATCTTCTAGTGCTTTCAATACTTTTGTATGAACAGCCGTGACTTCTTCCTCTGTCAACGTTTGCTCTGGGTTTAAATACTGGAGAGAGAATGCAACAGACTTCTTGCCTTCTTCCATATGTTCCCCTTCATACACATCAAAGACGGATAGGTCAGTAAGTAAATGACCGCCTGCTTCATAGATTACTCGCTCCAGCTGTCCGCTTGAAATATGCTGATCGACAACAAGTGCAATATCTCTTGTCACAGCAGGGAATCTCGGAATCGCTGTATATTTCATATCCTTCGTTTCAGACGTCATCACATCTGTTAAATCAAACTCAAAGACATACGTTTCTTTTAAATCCAATTCCTTTTCAATGACTGGATGCAGTGCGGCAACAAAGCCAATCACTTTCCCATTTAAGTGAACATCTGCTGTACGTCCTGGGTGAAGACCCTCACGCTCCGCTTGAACATAAGTGATTTGGTCTGACACACCAAGCTTTTCAAACAAACCTTCCGCAATCCCTTTCGCTACATAAAAATCTACGGCTTTTTTCTCACCCTGCCAAAGATTTTTATGCCATAAGCCTGTCAGCGCACCAGCGACATGCTCTTTTTCCACTGGTTTTGCTCCTTCAGCTTCTGCTAAGAAAACAGATCCCGTTTCATAAAATCCAAATGAATCAGCTTGTCTTGCCAAGTTATATGCAACAGAATCAAGTAAATTTGGCAGAAGACTTTGTCTTAGCACACTGCGTTCCTCACTCATTGGCAGGGAAAGTCTCGTTTTATAAGCTGGATGCAGTGCAAAAGCTGTAGACTTATGCTGATTCGTCAATGAATATGTGATCGCTTGAGAAAGTCCTGCGCCCTCTAAGAAACGTCTCACCTTTCTGCGCTTCACTTGGTATGGCGTGAGACCGCCAACTGTACCAGCTGTCGCAGGAAGTGTAGACGGAATATTATCGTAGCCGTATAATCTAGCAACTTCCTCAATGAGGTCTTCTTCAATCGTAATATCCATTCTACGAGAAGGAACCGTTACGACAAGAACATCATTCGATTCACCTACTGTAAAGCCTAGTTTGTTGAAAATCTGAATCATATCTTCTTTTGAAATGCTCATTCCAAGTACCTTATTCACACGCTCAGTGGATACGTGAATGACATTCATATTTGCTTCAAGGTGATTTTCCTCAACTGTACCGCTTAACACTTCACCACCTGCATAGATGCTGATCAATTGGGCGGCTCTTTCAGCTGCCGATTTCGTACGCTGCGGATCGAGTCCTTTTTCGAATCGTGTGCTTGATTCACTGCGAAGCCCTAAGTCTCTAGATGCTTGACGGACTGTTTGACCGTTGAAATATGCCGCTTCTAAAAGTATCGTTGTCGTCTCATCACGGACCTCTGATTCAAGACCGCCCATGACTCCTGCTACAGCGTGCGCTTTCGTCCCATTAGTGATAACAAGATGCTTTGATGACAATGTACGCTCTTGCTCATCCAGTGTTTGGATGATTTCGCTGTCAGACGCTTTACGTACGACCACCTGCTTTGAACCAAAGCGGTCATAATCAAAAGCATGAAGCGGCTGACCGTATTCAAGCAGTACAAAGTTTGTAATATCCACGACGTTGTTAATTGGGCGGATACCTGCATTCATCAGTCTTGTTTGCATCCAAAGCGGTGCTGGACCAATCTTTACATTTTTAATGATCTTCGCTGCATAAAGAGGGTTCGCTTCTTGATCCTCAATTTTAACAGAAATATAGTCTGCTGCTTTCTCGGAAGAAGTGTCATGTGCTGTATCAGGAAGCTTGATGTCTCTTCCTAGAATGGCTGCAACCTCATAAGCGACACCAAGCATATTAAGGGCATCAGCACGGTTTGGTGTTAAGCCAAGCTCAAGTACCGCATCATCTAATTGAAGTGCTTGAAGAGCGTCAGCCCCTGGTTTCACGTCATTCGGGAAAACAAAAATGCCTTCTGCATATTCCTTTGGTACGAGTTTGCTCTCTACGCCTAATTCTTGCAAAGAACAAATCATGCCATGAGACTCCTCGCCGCGCAGCTTTGCTTTTTTAATTTTAAAGTTGCCTGGAAGAACTGCGCCAACCGTTGCGACGGCCACATGCTGTCCTTTATCCACATTCGGAGCTCCGCAAATAATTTGCACCGGTGCGTCTTCGCCGATATCAACAAGACATTTGTTTAATTTATCCGCATTCGGATGCTGTTCACGCTCAATAACGTGTCCAACGACAACCCCTTTGATGCCTTCACCTTTATACTCAACGGCTTCCACTTCAATACCGCTTCTAGTGATTTTTTCTGCTAATTCATCCGGCTGAATGCCTTCTAAATCGACATAGTCTTCTAACCATTTATATGAAACAAACATGTTGATTTCCTCCTCTTAGTCCTGCTTGAATTGCTTTGTGAATCTAATGTCATTTGTGTAGAAATGGCGAATATCATCAATGCCGTATTTCAGCATCGCAATCCGTTCAACACCCATTCCAAAAGCAAAGCCTTGGTAAGTTTCTGGATCAAATCCGCTCATTCTCAGGACATTCGGATGAACCATCCCTGCACCTAAAATTTCAATCCAGCCTGTTCCTTTACATACAGAACAGCCTTTCCCGCCGCATTTAAAGCAAGACACATCGACTTCGACAGATGGTTCTGTGAATGGGAAAAAGCTTGGACGCAGTCTAATTTCACGATCTTCACCAAACATTTTTCTTGCAACTGTCTCCAGTGTTCCTTTTAGATCACTCATGCTAATATTGTGATCGACAACAAGCCCTTCAATCTGCATGAATTGATGTGAATGAGTCGCATCATCACTGTCACGTCTATAGACTTTCCCAGGACAGATGATCTTCACAGGACCTTGTCCTTTATATTTTTCAAGAGTACGTGCTTGAACTGGTGACGTTTGTGTTCTCATCAGTGTATCTTCGGTAATATAGAAACTGTCCTGCATATCACGTGCCGGATGCTCCTTTGGAAGATTCAATGCTTCAAAGTTATAGTAATCCGTTTCCACCTCAGGACCTTCCTCAACGGTATAACCCATTCCGATAAATAAATCTTCAATATCTTCGACAACAATCGTTAATGGATGCCTTGCCCCTATTTTGATTGGACTTGCTGGCAAAGTAACATCGATCGTTTGAGAAGCAAGTTTCTTCTTCACTTCTTCTGCTTCCAGCTGTTCATTTTTTTCAGCAATGGCACTTGCAATCTGCTCTCTTACTTCGTTTGCAAGTGCACCCATTTTCGGTCTTTCTTCTGCGGAGAGCTTGCCCATTCCGCGAAGTACTTCTGTAATCGGCCCTTTTTTCCCTAAATATTGAACACGAATGTCATTGACCTCTTTGAGTGAGCTAGCTGCTTCAACCTTCGCTATCGCCTCTATTTCAAGCTGTTTTAACGTTTCTTGCATGAGTGTGATCCTCCTTTTGATATACAAAACCGCTCGGATAAACGGCTGTTTGATCGTTTGAAGACAATAAAAAAACCCGTCCCTCCATAAAAGAAGGGACGAGTTGTGGTCGCGGTACCACCCTTGTTAAGCACAAATGCATGTGCGAATAAGCTTCATTGACATAACGGAATCAAACGAATCCGGTTCACCTTTACGCAAAGCTTGCGGTCCCGGTGACAACTCCAGAGGTGAATTCTTGTTTCAGCATTCCTTGAACGCACTTTCAGTCTACGATGCATTCTCCCTATAAGGCCGCTCCTTGAAACAATCTTCCTCTATCATGGTTTTTAAAATATTAGTTTTATTATAGTGAAAATGAGCACATGATGCAACACTATCCGCGCAAATGATAGACAAGAACAGCTGCTGCTACTGCCACATTTAATGATTCTGCCTGACCATACATTGGCACATATAAATTCTGGTCTGTCATTTGCAGAATTTCTGGATCAATACCTGCTCCTTCATTTCCAACAATTAATGCAAAGGGACTTTTTGCCGTTACGCTTCTAAACTCTTTCGCATCCTTTAAGGCACTTCCGTATACAGGTATGCCTCGTTCTTTCAGTTCCGTGATCGCATGTTGAAGGGTTTGCTTTAATATAGGCAGGTGAAAATGAGATCCTTGTGCCGAACGAAGCGTTTTTCCGTTAAACGCATCGACTGTTCCTTCTCCTAAAATGACTGCATCAAGACCAGCGGCATCTGCTGTCCGAATGAGTGTACCTAAATTACCCGGGTCCTGAACTGCATCTAAAAGGAGGATTCGTTCAAACTTCTTTTCTTTAAATACAGGAACTGTACATACTGCGGCAATATGCTGAGGCGTTTCCGTTTCTGTCATGGCAGAAAAGGCTTCTTCACTCAGTTCGTAAAGCTCAATGTCAGTCTCGATATGAGAAGGCAGCATGTCAGGAGATGTGACCAGTAATTCCTTCACAATCCCGCTCTTTAATGCTTCTTCGACTAAATGTATTCCCTCAACGAGAAACAGACCCGTTTTCGTTCGTTCTTTTTTCGTATGGAGCTTTTTCCACTGTTTAATGTTTGTGTTTTTAGCTGATTCTATATATTTCAAGCGACTTTAACTCCTTTAAATATCATGAATTTATTATATCTCATGCACACTACATAATAAACCTGTCTTTGAGACAGAATAGGGCTATTACCATCAAAAAAGGAGTGTGGGCAATGGATTTTAATTTAAGAGGTGCAGTCATTCAAAACATTACTGGCCATAATCAAGAGCAGCTTGAACATACGATTTTAGATGCCATTCAAAGCGGCGAGGAAAAAATGCTGCCAGGTCTTGGTGTGTTGTTCGAGGTGCTATGGCAAGAAGCATCAGAAAACGAAAAAAATGAGATTCTTGAAACATTAGAACAGGGCTTAAAGCCTCAGCAGCAGCAATAAAAGAAGCCGGTTTGCTTATGACAGCAAGCCGGCCTTTTTTATTTAGCCAGTGATAGGTGTTTCCATCCGAAGCGCTGGATCACGCCAGATTTCGACCCATTTTTTAATCGCAAACACAATAATGACAAATCCTAAGATCAGCATAATGATCGACAGCACCGCATTCAGCACGCTGTAGCCGGACGCTTCAGGATTGAGATATACATTCGCTACCATCCAATAGCCTGCATAATTTACTGTCACATATAAGTAAGCAAGCGGAATTAAACAAGTGAGCATATATCGTCTTTTATCTGCAATTTTTAATACAACAGTTGCCCCAATAATTAACCCGACTGAGGCCATTAACTGGTTTGAAACCCCAAACAGCGCCCAAATAGATCCGATGTCACCTGAGTAAAGTAAGTATCCCCACATAAAACAAGCAAGCGCACTTGCAAATACCGATCCAGGTATCCAGTCATTTCGTTTAAGCGGTTTATATGCTTCGCCAAAGAAGTCTTGTATTAAATAACGCGCCACACGTGTTCCCGCATCAATAGCGGTTAAAATAAAGACAGCTTCAAACATAATAACGAATTGAAAGAAATAAGAAGCCAAATGACTAAAGAATGGAATTCCCGTAAAGATGTACGCCATTCCGACAGCTAATGTCACGGCACCACCGGTTCTTCCTTCTAAATCAAGGCCGATTTCCTTACTCAGCTGCGGAAGGTTCTCGACGCTCATACCAAGTGTTCGAAACACTTCTGGCGTACTGTTAATCGCAAAATAATCTCCTGGATGCAGAGCCGTAGCGGCAATTAAAGCCATAATCCCAACTAAGCATTCTACTAGCATTGCACCAAACGCAACAGGCTTCATATCACTCCAGCGATCCAGCATTTTAGGTGTTGTCCCTGAACCAACAAATGCATGAAAACCAGAGATGGCACCGCAAGCAATCGTAATCGAAATAAATGGCCAGACTGGACCAGCTAAAACAGGCCCTCCTCCATTTACAAACTCAGTAAACGCCGGGAATTGAATCGTTGGATTCACGACAAAGATTCCGGCAATCAGCGCAATGAATACACCAATTTTCATAAAACTACTTAAATAGTCCCTCGGTGCGAGCAGTAGCCAAACTGGCAGAGCAGCAGCAAAAAAGGCATAGATCGGCAGGGCAAGAGCAAGCGTTTTTGTATCAAATGTTAAAAAATCACCTAGTGCCGTCCCTTGAATATTCGGCCCAAGGAATACACCCAGCATCAGCAAAACAAATCCCGCAGATGTCGCCAGCTTTAAATTGCCTGTTTTTCTATAATACAGACCGACCCCCATCGCAATCGGAATCGTAATTCCGACTGCAAATGTTCCCCAAGGATTACGTTCTAAAGCATGAAGCACAACCATAGACAAACCTGCCATTGTGATTGTAATAATAAACAGCATCGCAAGCCCTGTACAAAACCCAGCAACAGGTCCCAGCTCTTCCTTTGCTACCTCTGATAATGACTTCCCTTTTTTCCGCATCGACGCAAATAAGACGACAAGATCATGTACAGCTCCGCCTATGACTGCACCAATTAGAAGCCAAAGGAGACCAGGCAAATACCCAAATTGCGCGGCTAAAATCGGACCTACCAACGGGCCAGCAGCTGCAATTGCAGCAAAGTGATGCCCAAATGTAACCCATTTGTTTGTCGGCACATAATCTTTCCCGTCCTCTAGCAGGTGAGCCGGTGTAGGATGATCATCTGTGACCTTTAATACCTTGACCATCATAAATGTGCCATAAAGACGATAGGCAATCGCTAAAATACACATAGACCCTATGACAATTGTAACCGCATTCATTTAACCATCCCCTTCTTATAAACAATTTGTTACAAATATAGCATAAATTGACTGATTTTTCTTTCTTTTAAAACCAAGTTGACAAATAAGAATAATAAGTTTATTCTTAACTAAGCTTCACCTATTTCCATAAACTCTCTTTTGACAGGGCATCCTCGGAGGCTCTGTCCTTTTTATTGCTTTCATCTTACAAAAATAAAAGCCGGATTACATGTGCCTTATTCACCAGAAAATGCTCTCATCTTTTGTAAAAAACAGTTCTTTGGACGCGATTTTAAAAACGACGTTCATTTCCTGGGAAATTCAATGGAACAAAAAAAGCCTTTCCTCTATCTGAGGAAAGGCTTCCCTATTAAGAACCGTACGTAATTTGCTCGACGGTTTTTTGATCAAGTCTTTTGATGACTTCTGTTAGAAGCTTCACTGCATTTTCATAATCATCTCGATGAATCATCGCAGCATGGGTATGAATATATCTGCTCGGAATCCCGATAGATAGTGATGGAACACCATGACCTGTTAAATGGATACCACCAGCATCTGTCCCGCCCCCAGGCATTGAGTCATATTGATATGGAATGTTCAATTCATCCGCTGTTTGGACAACAAAATCACGAAGCCCTTTATGAGATACCATTGAAGCATCAAAAACAACAATTGTTGGTCCTTTGCCAAGCTTGCTTGTTGCTTCTTTCTCAGTGATACCCGGTGTATCGCCTGCTACACCCACATCAATGGCAAATCCAATATCAGGCTGTATCGTAGCTGCTGCTGTTTTGGCTCCGCGCAGGCCTACTTCCTCTTGGACAGTTGCTACGCTGTAAGCAATATTCTCATGCGGAGCATTGTGTAAGTTTTTCATGACATCAATTGCCACTGCACAGCCAATACGGTTGTCCCATGCTTTTGCAAGGAGCATTTTTTCATCATTCATCACTGTAAATTCAAAGTAAGGAACGATTTGATCTCCAGGCAGCACGCCCCACTCCATTACCTGTTCCTTGCTTGAAGCCCCAATATCAATAAACATATCTGTAATCTCAATTGATTTTTTTCTAGCTTCAGGTGGCAAGATGTGTGGTGGCTTTGAGCCAATCACACCTGTGATGTCTCCCTTTTTCGTCACAATGGTGACACGCTGCGCGAGCATGACCTGTGACCACCAGCCACCGACTGTTTGAAAACGAATATAGCCTTTGTCATCAATTTTTGTCACCATGAATCCTACTTCATCTAAGTGACCAGCAAGCATAATTTTAGGTCCGTTTGCGTTTCCTTCCTTCTTAGCGATTAAGCTGCCAAGGCGGTCTGTAGAGACTTCATCTGCATATGATTCTATGTATGTCTGCATGACTTTTTTGACATCACGTTCATTTCCTGGAATCCCTTTTGCATCCGTTAGGTCTTTCAGCATAGTTAATGTTTGATCTAGGTTTGTCATTCCATTTATCCTCCTTTATCTTCATGGTGCATTCTTATTATACAAAACCTTTTTCGTTCAATACGATCTTTTTATGAATATTTTTTCGTTTAACGAAATATTTTTTTAAAAAAAGTTGAAACCTTTTGGTGTTTTCATTCGTAGTACATCAGATAACGGTATTGGAGGTGCATCCTGTCATGTTTGTAATCCTCATGAGACTTGCTCTTGTTGCACTGCTTGTCTACATCTTCTACATGGCGGTAAAATTCTTCTCAAATCCGAGAAGAAAGCTGAAACAAGCACAATTAAAAGAAGGTTTTTATTTTATGGACGAACAGCAAAATGCGCGCAAAAATTTTAATTTCGTCTATAAAGGTGTCTTGTTTGAAGGGGAGAAGCACGTTCCTTCTAAGGATCATCCTCTGTTTGTCCACTCCATTTACGTTTGGACGGAGTCACCTGAAAAGCTAAGTGAATTTACATTAGAAGACTTTGAAAAACTGGAGGAAAACATTATCGAACGTTATCCTCAAACAAAAATCGATTGGGATCAGCCTATTAAAAAAATCAAACAAAAAAAAGGAGCAGACACGCCGTCCTGATGGCGTCTGCTCCTTTTTCAGATCAATTGGATATACCCTAATAGGATCAACTGCAAAATAATTAACAGAGGCATACCGATTTGAAAAGCAGGATGCTTCGTTTTATGCCGAAAATACTGCATCCCCAGATACGATCCAGCAGCGCCAAACAACACCGCAGCACTCCATAAGTGCGCCTCTGAAATTCTCCATTTATGTGCTTTGGCCCGGCGTTTGTCCTCTCCCATGAGAAAAAAACCGTAGCCATTCACCAAAATAAGTAGCAGGATCAAAGCCATATTCATTCATTTCACCTCACATGATGAGAAAAAAAGATCACCCCTCGAAGGAATGATCTTTTATAGAGCTTACTTGTCTAGTTGTGCTTTTGCAGCATCAGCAAGCTGATTGAATGCATTTAGGTCATTCACAGCAAGGTCAGCAAGCATTTTGCGGTTTACTTCGATACCAGAAAGCTTTAAGCCATGCATTAAACGGCTGTAAGAAAGACCGTTCATACGAGCTGCAGCATTGATACGAGTGATCCATAGTTTACGGAAGTCACGTTTTTTCTGACGACGGTCACGGAAAGCGTAGTTTCCAGATTTCATCACCTGTTGGTTTGCTACTTTGTATAATCTATGTTTTGAACCGAAATAACCTTTTGCTAATTTAAGAACCTTTTTACGACGCTGACGCGACACAGTTCCGCCTTTTACTCTTGGCATTGTAATTCCCTCCTATGATTCCTATTCCAAATTACTTGATGTTTGCAAGTTGTTGTTTAATACGTTTGAAATCTCCAGCACTTACGATTGCGCTCTTACGCAATTTACGTTTTTGCTTTGTAGATTTGTTAGCGAACAAGTGACTTGTGTACGCATGAGAACGTTTAAGTTTACCAGAACCTGTTTTTTTGAAACGTTTAGCAGATCCGCGGTGAGTTTTCATTTTTGGCATTGGATGTTTCCTCCCTCTGTTACTTTACTTTTCGACTTTTGGTGCGAGCATGAGGAACATGCTGCGTCCGTCCATCTTAGGTTTTGTTTCTACTGTTGCTACTTCAGCGCAAGCTTCAGAGAAACGGTCTAACACGCGCTGTCCGATTTCTTTATGCGTAATCGCACGGCCTTTAAAGCGGATAGAAGCTTTCACTTTATCTCCCTTTTCAAGAAATTTGATTGCATTACGGAGCTTCGTGTTAAAATCATGTTCATCGATTGTCGGGCTCAACCGAACTTCTTTTAAGCTAATGATTTTTTGATTCTTACGTGCCTCTTTATCCTTCTTCTGCTGTTCGAATCGGAACTTACCGTAGTCCATGATTCGGCAAACAGGTGGTTTTGCATTTGCAGCAACTAACACAAGGTCAAGATTGGCTTTAGCAGCTATCTCCAGTGCTTCCTGGCGGGTTTTAATCCCCAGCTGATCGCCATTTTGTCCGATCAAACGAACTTCACGCGCACGAATACCTTCATTAACTAATTGATCTTTGCTAATAGTGAGCCACCTCCATGAGATTTTGAATTGAGTTCACAATTCATTTTGACCATTTCGTTGTATGTTTTACAGGCAAACAAAAAGTGTGGGCATATAAAACACCCACACTGCGAACATTTGCATGAAAAAATAAATGTACGGTCAACCTGTCAACTACAAACATGTGTCAATCAGGTGAGAAGCGGGTGCTTCTGCTTGTGATATCTATTCAATTCGTTAATTATTCTACACAATTTTCATTTGTCCGTCAAGTAACCGAACTCTTGAAACAACTTTTTCATCTTATCACGATAAAATGAATTGGGCAAGTCTTTTTCAAACAATGACGTCATTAAAGAATCAATTGCATAAAGATCGGGATAACAATGACGGTCACAACTCCTACAACCACAACGGCGATGCTTGCCATAGCTGCTTCTACTTCCCCCATCTCAATTCCAACAGAAACGCCAAGCGCATGTCCTGATGTACCAAGTGCAAGACCCTTTGCCACTGGGTTTTTAATACGAAATAATTTTAAGAAGAAAGCACCTAGTGCATAGACAATGACTGCGTTAAATATAACCGCAAACGCTGTGATATCGGCGATTCCGCCAATATCCTTTGCAATCGGAAGAGCAATTGCTGTCGTCGCTGCTTGTGGAAGCATGCTTTTCATCACAGCTGCATCAAGATGAATCCCTTTTGCTACGACATACACGATCGTAATGGAACAAAGTGAACCTACAAATATAGCGGATAAAATTTGCCACCAATATTTCTTCAGCAAGGCTCGCTGCTTATAAAGCGGTATGGCAAAAGCAATGGTAGCAGGCTCTAAGAAAAACTTGATAATCTTGCCACCCTCATTGTAATCTGCATAGGAAAAACCGCCGACTTTCAAAAATAAAATGCCCAGCACCATCGCCACAAACAGCGGGGTGAACAGGAAGAAACCTTTTGATTTTTTAAATAAGAACGTCCCTATCCCAAAGGCGACTAATGAGACAACAATGCCAAAATAAGGACTCATCGTACTTGTACCCATTTTGCATCTCTCCTTTAATGCGTACTTGAAGCTGGTTTATTTGAATGAGAAGGAGCAGATTGACTCTCCTTTGTCTCTTTACGTTTCTGCGGTCTTTCTGATAATTGCATAAGAAGCTGCGTGAACAGACCTGTCGCTGCAAGTAACATAATGGTCGCAATGATAATGACACCGACTACTTGCACACCTACTTCTTGCATGACACCTAGCGATTGAATGACCGAGATTCCAGAGGGAACAAATAGAAAGCTAATGAGTCCTGTCAATGATGTACCTAATTGCTCCACCTGCTCCAGTTTGACGATTTTCGTTGTTAACAGAACAAATAATAGAACCAAACCAATCACGGATGCGGGCATCGGGATCGGTAAATACATTGAAATGAGATTAGAAATGAACATTACAGTTGCAAAAATAAATGCTTGAGATAGAAATCCATATACTTTCGTGGCACTCATGCCCCTTCACCTCTTTCTTCGACTGCCCTCAGTATACGGCATGAAATAAACGAATAAAGCGTTTACAATAAAACTCACCGGATTCAATGACTGAAATGCAAAAAACGAGTATTGAAATACAAAAAAGCCGTCCTACTCTAGCAGGAGCGACTTCTTTAATTCTTTCGCATATGTGCGACTGACTGGAATGATTGATCCATCTGTCATATGCAGATTATACGTCGAATTAAACCATGGCTGTACTTCTTTCATATGAGAGGTATTCACGATATAGCTTCGATGAACCCTCATAAAGTAAGCCTCAGGCAATTTCTTTTCAATGACCACAAGTGGTTCTGTGACCTCATACATATGATCCTTTGTTTTCACGGCCTTTTTTCCTTCACTGAGCCCAACATACATGATCTCTTCCACTTGCAGAATGACAATTGAGTCATCGACTGAGATCGCTAATTTTTGCTGGTGGGGCATTTTCTCATCTGACAGTTGATGCTCTTGCGTTTCAACGGATTTCCACTTTTTAAACTTTTGGATGGTCTGGAGCAGCCGTTCTTCATCAAATGGTTTTGTTAAATAATCAAGCGCACTTACCTCAAACGCCTTCAGCGCATATTGATCAAAAGCTGTCGCAAATACAATCGCTGGCGGATCAGACATCCGGTTGAGCCTTTTGGCAATATCAAATCCGTTTTCACCAGATAAATCAATGTCTAAAAAGAGCAGATCCGGCTTATGGTCGACCATCCGGTCAAAAGCAGATTCTATATTTTCTGCTTCCTCTATTTGAACATCCTCTTTCGTTCTTCGTAATAAGTATTTTAATTCATCTCTTGCTAACACTTCATCATCTACGATTAATACCTTCATCAATGAGAATCATCCTTTTTTACATAGTCCATTGGAATACGAAATGAGATGTCAGTGCCTTGGTCACTATGAATGGATAGAGCGGCTTGTCTGCCAAAAATTCCTCTTAACCGCTGATCCAAATTATAAAGGGCCGTACCCGTTCCTTCTAGTGATTCGACAGGCGCTTTTAATAGCTGCTCCTTCTTATCCTCTTCGATCCCCTGTCCATTATCTGCCACTTTCATATAGACATGCCCATCTCTCATCAAAGCGGATACGATGACTTCACAATTGGTTTGATGTTTAGGGAAAGCATGTCTCACTGCGTTTTCAACAAGCACCTGAAGCACAAAGGGCGGAATCATCACCTGCTCCAGCTCCTTTTCAATTTGAAAGGCCACATGATATTTATTTGGAAACCTCGCTTGTTCGAGTGACAAATATGCCTCTACATGCTGAATTTCTTTATGCATTGGGATCAGCAGCTGACGGGCACCTTGCAAATTTGAGCGGAAATAAATACTCAGCTGCAGCAGCAGCTTCCTTGCCATCTCCACATTCGTTCTGCACAAAACAGAGATGGTATTAATGGCGTTAAATAAAAAGTGCGGATTCACTTGTGCTTGAAGTGCTTTGATCTCTGCATCTTTTAACAGACGGCTCTGGGTTTCTGCCTCTCCAAGCTCAAGCTGTGTTGAAAATAGCATCGCCAAACCTTCTGCAAGCTCCTCTTCCACCCTGCTTAATCCGACCGGAGAATTAAAATACATTTTTAACGTTCCAATCGTTTGACCATTAGAGGTGAGCGGTAGCACGATCGCCGCTTCAAGAGGACAATGTGCAACTGAACAGTTGATTTCGTCTTTCGAATGCGCCTTCATAATCTTGCCGCTCATCAATACTTGTTTCGACAGCCCTGTAATCAGGCTTTTAGATGGAATATGATGGTCCGTTCCGTCTCCGACATGCGCTAAAATCTTTTCTGTATCTGTTAAGGAGACCGCATCTGTTTCCGTTAACCGATGAATGATCTCAGCTACACTTTTACACGACTGTTCATTTAACCCTTGACGGAAAAAAGGCAGCGTTTGATCGGCGATCGAAAATACACGATGTGTCTGCATCGCCTTTGCCTGCTCTTCTTGCCGAATGACTGACTGTAAAATTGATAAAAAGATAAAGCTGCCGATCCCATTCACCAAAATCATCGGCAGGGCAATAATACTGACAAGCCCCCATGCATCAGCAAATGGCCTTGCAAACAGAAGAATAATAATCATCTGTAATGATTCCATCGCCACACCAAAAAGAGCTGCTTGACGGGGCGTCACCATTCGATTCTTCCGCTTAAACCGGCTGCCGACATAGCCTGCAATGACACCCGCTAAAATCGAAGAAATGGCACAGCTGAGCGCCGTACTCCCTCCTAGTGAATAGCGATGAAGCCCAGCTAAAAGCCCTGCACCAATCCCAACAAACGGTCCACCGATCAAACCGCCCATTTCAATCCCCATAATTCTCGTATTGGCGATAGAGCTTGACGAACCAAGATGATAAGAAAACTCATGGTTCATGATGATTTGCTGCTGGATTTCAATTCCTGTGTAATTGCTGATAATACTAAAAGAAGCAAAAATAAAGACAAGAATTGCTTTTTTTCGAAATCCTTGATTATGAAGCAAGAGATTGCGAAAGCCCTTCACATGGGCAAGCACAAATCCTAAAATAACGATGATCCCTACACGCTCGATCATCATAATAATTAAATGAAGCAAACCGGTCACCTCAATTGATGTATGTATTCTCTACTGTCTTTCTATTCTATCATGTACGGTCAATGATCAAAGATCTCTCAAATCTTTTCTTTATTGCCCTCTCCTTCTATTGTAAAATGAACATGAGCCTGTCACTTGCAATTGAAGGTAACACATACATAACAAGGGAGAAGATCATGAAAGCCGTATTTTTCGATTTAGATGATACTTTGCTTTGGGATGAAAAAAGCATTCACACAACTTTTCAGGAAACTTGCCGGGAAGCGGAAAAGAAATATGGACTTGATCCAGAATCGTTTGAACAGATTGTACGTGAAGAAGCAAGAAAGCTGTACTCTTCCTATGAAACATATGATTATACGATTATGATTGGCATTAATCCTTTCGAAGGACTGTGGTCCAATTTTAGTGAACCGATTAGCGAAGGCTTTCAAAAGCTGAACGCCCTTGCACCAGAGTATCGCAAAAACGCTTGGACCAATGGCTTAAAGACAGCGGGAATTGACGATGAGGCATTTGGACAATATTTAGCTGATTTCTTTGCAGCAGAGCGCAGAAAACGCCCATATGTTTATGAAGAAACGTATCCTGTTTTAGACCGTCTGAAAGGCAGCTACGAATTGCTCCTTTTAACAAACGGAGATCCTAGTCTTCAAAAGGAAAAACTTGCTGGTGTCCCTGAGCTTGCACCTTATTTTAACGAAATTGTGATTTCAGGTGATTACGGGAAAGGCAAACCTGATCCTGGTATCTTTGAACACTGCCTTCAGCTGTTAAACTTAACAAAAGATGAGGTTATCATGGTTGGTGATAATCCAAAAACAGATATTCTCGGCGCATCTCGCGTTGGCATCCAAACCGTTTGGATCAATCGCCATGGCAAGAAAAATGAAACAGATGTGACGCCTGATTATGAAATCAAAGACCTACATGAATTGTTTGATATATTAAAATAGAACAAAAAACACCCTTCTCCTGACGAGCTTGGGTGTTTTTGTCTTCTCAGTCTAAACAATCGCCGCTAGACTTTGCGCTTGCCGATCTAAGCCGCGGGCTGCTTCTCCTACATTGATGAATTCCTCACTTGCCTGCTTCACAAGATCCCGGTTTGTAAACACGGTTGTCTTTGCACGGCTTGTTCCGCTGCTGACCTTCTCTACTTCTGTATGAATCGCCTTCACATATCGATCTACCTTGACGATCGCTTCTTTTGAATCTGTCGCAAGCTTTCGAATTTCTGCTGCCACCACACTAAAGCCATTTCCATAGGAACCTGCATGTGCCGCTTCTATCGCCGCATTTAAGGCGAGCAGCTGGGTTTGTGAGGAAATGCTGTTAATGGTGGCAGCAATGGAGCTGATGGACTCTACCTGCGCCGTTAATCCTTCTAGCAGGCTCATATTTTGATCGGTTTCGTTTGCTATATGATCAAAGGAGGCGTTGACGCTTTGACTATGCTGGATGCCAACTTCTGCGCGCTCCATTAATTTCGCAGACATCTCTTTTAAGTCTTCTACGACCTGTTTCATTGTGTTTTCTCTCTCCGTAATATTTGTCGCCACTTTCACAACACCCACTACGTTTCCTTCTTCGCCTCGAACAGGTGTATATGTCGCTTCAAGCCATAAACTGTCGCCGTTCTTTGTGATCCGCTGCACTTTTTCCTGAAAGACTTGGCCTTCTTTCAAACGCTTCCAAAACAAAGGATAGCTTGTGTGTTCTGCAATATGCGGAGGACAGAACTGTCTATGTTTAAGACCGATCATCTCTTCTTTAGAATATCCCATGGCTTTTGCAAAAATATCGTTCACCCATAGAACTTCGCCCGTCACATTAAATTCAATCATTGCCAGTGAGTGCTCTAATGCACGAAGAACAGCTGATTGCTCCAATACTTGTGACGAGAGAGTATTTGTTGTTTGCTTCATCGCTTTCATTCCCCCAATTTGTCTCGAACCAACAGTACATACTTACCCATACTTTTGTACTATCCAAACGTACCTTTTAAAGAATTGGATCATTAGTAGAGGAAGTTCGTTTCCCAAAAAAGAAAAAAGCCAGTGATCTAAAGAGAATCACTGGCCGCTAATTATTTTTTCGCTTCTGCTACTGCATGTT
Organism: Bacillus safensis; assembly: GCA_030159235.1. Taxonomy (GTDB): domain Bacteria; phylum Bacillota; class Bacilli; order Bacillales; family Bacillaceae; genus Bacillus; species Bacillus safensis_B. The sequence continues at coordinate 452,921 of BSBG01000002.1, forward strand.
TCACAAAGGCTTCGAGATCCATTGTTTCTGAATCTTGTTCCCCGTATTTTCTTACATTGACAGCGCCATTTTCTGCTTCTTGATCTCCGACGACAAGCATGTACGGAATCTTTTGCATTTGCGCTTCTCTAATTTTGTATCCGATCTTTTCATCACGGCTGTCAAGCTCTACACGAAGACCTTCAAGCTGTAAACGTTCTTGCACTTTTTTCGCATAGTCTAAATGAACAGACGGTGAAACCGGGATGACCTGGAATTGTACAGGTGCCAGCCATGTTGGAAGAGCTCCTTTGTATTCTTCAATTAAGAAGGCAACGAAGCGTTCCATTGTAGAAACAACACCTCTATGAATCACGACTGGACGATGATGCTTTCCATCTTCTCCGATATATGTGAGATCGAAGCGCTCTGGAAGTAAGAAATCAAGCTGCACAGTAGATAATGTCTCTTCTTTTCCAAGAGCTGTCTTCACTTGCACATCAAGCTTCGGACCATAAAATGCCGCTTCGCCTTCTGCTTCATAATAGTCATGACCAAGCTCGTCCATTGCGTCCTTCAGCATTGATTGTGCTTTATTCCACATCGCATCGTCATCGAAATACTTCTCCGTATCTTCCGGATCACGGTAAGATAAGCGGAATGTGTAGTCATTCAAGCCAAAGTCTTGATACACTTCTTCAATTAAACGAACTGTACGAATGAACTCGTCCTTGATTTGATCTGGACGAACAAAGATGTGTGCATCGTTTAATGTCATACCGCGAACACGCTGAAGACCGGATAAGGCACCTGACATTTCATAGCGGTGCATTGTACCAAGCTCTGCAATACGAATTGGCAATTCACGATAGCTATGCGGCTCGTTTTTGTAAATCATCATATGGTGCGGACAGTTCATCGGACGAAGAACAAGATCTTCGTTGTCCATTTCCATCACTGGGAACATGTCTTCCTGATAATGCGCCCAGTGTCCTGATGTTTTATACAATTCGACATTCGCAAGAACTGGTGTGTACACATGCTCATAGCCAAGACGCACTTCTTTATCGACAATGTAACGCTCAATGACGCGGCGGATCGTTGCGCCTTTTGGCAGCCAAAGCGGAAGACCTTGACCTACCTTTTGAGAATTCGCAAACAGCTTCAGCTCTTTTCCTAGTTTACGGTGATCGCGTTCTTTCGCTTCTTCGAGCAGACGTAAATGCTCATTTAAATCTTCTTTGTTGAAGAAAGCTGTTCCGTAAATACGCTGAAGCATTTGGTTGTTACTGTCGCCTCTCCAATATGCACCTGCAAGGCTTAACAGTTTAAACTCTTTGATTTTTCCTGTAGACGGCAAGTGAATTCCGCGGCAGAGGTCAAAGAATTCACCCTGCTCATAAATGGTGACAGCTTCACCTTCTGGGATCGCCTCTAACAGCTCAAGCTTCAATTCATCACCAATGGCTTCAAAGCGCTTTTTCGCTTCTTCTCTTGATACTTCAATGCGCTCAATCGGCAAATTGCTGTTAATGATTTTTTTCATTTCTTTTTCAATCTTTGGTAAGTCTTCAGGTGTGATGGCAACATCGATGTCCACATCGTAATAAAAGCCATTTTCAATCACAGGACCTACCCCAAATTGGACGTGATGCTCTTTTCCATACAGGCGTTTGATCGCCTGTGCTAGTAAATGGGCTGTGCTGTGGCGCATAATGTCGAGTGCTTCTTCACTTTTATCTGTGATGATCTCGATTGTTCCACTTTCTAATAGCGGCGTACGCAGATCTATTTCTTTGCCGTTCAATTTACCGGCAAGTGCTTTTTTCTTTAGGCCCGGGCTAATTGATGCCGCGATGTCTTCTGTTGTTGCTGTTTTGTCAAACTCCTTGACTGCTCCATCTGGAAATGTAAGTTGAATTTGTTCTGACATCTCTGGTCACTCCTTTTTTTGGCAATATAAAAACCCCGCCCCCTGGAAAGGGACGAGGTTGAATAAACGGAATCGTGGTTCCACCCTTTTTCCCGTATTTGCACCTTGCTTTTTCATAAGCAAATACGGCTTGTGTTTCGATAACGGGAATTCCCGTCAGCCATTACTAAAAAGTTCACAGCTGATGTTCAAAGGTGGTAAAGCAAATGGTCCTCTGCTAGGAAGCTTTCAGCCGCGGCTTCCCTCTCTTTAAGCGGGTGTTCATTCGTTCATGTCCTTATCAATACGGTCTTTGTATGCAGTTACACCGTATTATAAAACGTTTTTTCATGAAAATCAAGAAAGCTTTTCACTTTTCTTGTCGAAATGGTCATGTACAAATTGAACATTCTGCTCTTGGAAAGAATGAGGCGGAAACACCTCGACTCTTTCTTGAAAAATATTTTGAATGGTTTGCACCATCGAGTGACCCGTATCATTTGTAAATAGGTCAATCTTTTGCGGTGCAATGGATACAAGCGGTGCAATCAGCTGCGAATCAATATACATTGGATGCTCTCTTACAAACTGTCTGTCTATGTATTGTTTTTGATCACGCTCAGAAGCGTAGCGAAATTCCCAAATCACCAGGCGGTCCTGATGCACAACATGTACTTTTTCAAGCTTAGCCTCTCTTGCCATCACATAGTCTCGAAGGGATTGAATGAAGTTTTGATATTCTTGTTCCATTTTGTATTCTTCAATGGACACTTCAACATAGTTCTTCAGCCTTCGGTCATACTCTGACAGCCTAAATGTCATAAACGAACCAATTGAGAATATCCCTTGCTGTAAAGAAATTGTCTCAAGCTCCTTTTTTAACAGGGCTTCTCTTGACGGGTCTTGATGAATGCCGGGAATATCATCTAAGTCCCCGTTCATAATGCTGTGGGCAATTGAAAGAATTTGGTGCTGTTCTTCAGGATCTTTAAATAAATAGGTGTTTTCAAGGATGCTGCGCATTCGCTCATTTTCTTTGCATTCCAAAAAAAAGTGAACCAGTAATGGCCGCACAATGTGCTCAAGTGCTTCTTCTGATTCCTTCGCCTCTATGAGAAGCCGGTCTTTCCCTTGTTGAATTGACATGTGATGCCGACTGTCCAAGTGTTCAGCAAGATGTAAAAAAGCGGCGGTATCATATTCATCTTCAAAGATTATTTCAAGCATGTTTGTCCCCCCTAACGACATCTGTTACATATATATGGGGAGAACATAAAAAATAGACGCCTAAAATAAATCAGGCATCTTTCTTTTTAAAATGAGTGGAACGGAAATAAAGATCAGATAAATCAAACAAACAACCGCTAAGGCAGCATAATTGCCGCTGACAAAGCTTGAGCCGAGAACATTTAACGCAACTGTACCCGGTATTAAGCCTAAAAAGGTGGCTGCCACAAATGCACGGTAGTTTGCACGTGAAGCGGCTGCCGCATAGCTGACAAAATCAAAATGAATCGGTGCAATACGCAATAATAAAATATAAAGAAATCCATGCTCCTGAATGCGGGACGTCACCGCTTTCAGCTTCCGGCTGTTTGATTCCATTTCCTTCTTTTTTGCACGTAAGGTTGAAGCAATCAGGAAGGAGCCTGTTGCCCCAGCTGTAGCACCCACAAGGGCATAAATCGTCCCAAGGACACTGCCGAAGGCCAAACCTGCAGCCAGTGAAAAGACCGTAATAGGGACGAGAACAAACGGGCGAAAAAGAGATAAGAATAGAAAAACAAAGGGAGCCAGCATCCCAAATTGAAGCACCCAATTCTTCACATCTTTCGGCGCCAGCTGAAGATGCTGTTTATTCAACCACCACAGCGTAGCAGCAAGAACGCCAATCCCGAGAATAAGAAGCCATTTTCTTTTGTTCATTTCATTTGCTCCTCCTTCTGGTGACATACGCTTTTATAAATGACGGCGGTTTTCTCCTTCAAGCAAGACTGACTCTGCTAAATAAAGAATCCGTTCCATTAAACGAGCAGCTTTGACCTCTTCTTTTTCCCCGCGCTGTGAGTACGTAAAGTGATGCTTCAGCTCACTTGGTGAGAAATTAGAAGAGAAGAAAGTCGGCAGCTGCTCTGCCATACGGTATTGCAAGATCGTTCCAAGCAGTTCATCCCGCACCCAGCTTGTCATCGATTCTGCCCCAATATCATCTAGCATTAGAATAGGGGTGGATTTGACCATATTCAGCTTGTCTTCTAATGTATGATCGGCTAACGAATTTTTTAACTCTCTCACAAATTCAGGCACGTAAACAAGGAGAGATGGATATTCTTTCTCCGCTAGCTGCTGCGCAATAGCTGCCAGTATATACGTTTTTCCTACTCCAAACTTTCCGTGTAAATACAAGCCTTTTCCTTTTCCAGTCTCATCATAGCTTTGCAAGAATTGACCTACTTTTTGAATAACCTCTTGTCTTCCCACAACGTTCAAATCAGCGAACGTCGCTTGAAGGACATTTTGCGGAATATACATGCTTTTCATCAGCTCTTGCTGTTTTTTCTGTCTATCGAGCCGTAGCTTGACTGGACATGGGGAGTATTCAATATCAATATTATGACCTTTGATCACAAGCTTCGGGTGATACCCATCTAAAATGGCATTAATGTTCTCGTCATCTAAGCAATAAGAGCAGCCCTTCGACTGCTGCACATATTCAAAGAGCCGGTTCAAGCTGCGATTGATCATGTCTTCATGTATCTCTTCTTGATGCTTCTGTAAAAAGGCCTTCACATTTTCATCAGATAACACACTCTCTTTAATCTGATTGTATCTCACACGAAAATCTACTCGTCCTTTTAGCTGTTCAAATGAACGACCGATCGGTTTCATCCCATCTCACCTCATCTTAATGTGCATTGTACTTTTTCATATTTTTAAACTGATCTAACAGTTTTTCTTTTTCTCGTTCGAGGTCTTCTGTAGACAGACTGTCCGTTTGTTCTTTTGCCGGCTGTTCTTTCGTTTCGTTTTCTTTCATCCAGTCAGGCAGTTTTTCTTCGCGGACGACTTTTCCTGATCCATATGTGCTGCGCTGCTTTTTCTGCTGCGCCCACTCTGTCATTTGTCTGTTCTCTTCTTTGGCAATTTTCATGGCCGCAGCTACAGTCTTGATTTTCTTTCTCACCCAATGAGCGGCGATTTTTTGCATATAAGTTTTCGACAGCTTCATATCTGTTTTCAGTAATGTATAGTAGATCAGAACATTCATAACACCTGGCTCCAGCTGCTGCTCGATCATGATATCTTCGACAATTCTTAAGTCGGCATATGTTGGCTCAATGCCGTCTGCCATATCTTTTAGCAGCTCTCTAGGCGAAATATGATCAAGCTTTTCAATCAATTTTGCATCTGGAGTATCTGCCGCAGGCGTCTTGGATGCATCTTGACGCAAGTGTCTTGGCTGTTTTTGATCAATCAGCTTCGGCTGTTCGCCTCTGTATTCAATTTGATACCAGTCTCTTGCTGCTTTTCTCAGCTCTTCTGTTGAGATCATTTGATCCGAACCGCAGGCACCTGCTACAATATTTTGCATTTGAAGCGGGGTGATGCCGTATACAACAGCTAACTTCTTAATCGTTTCTTTTACTTGCTTGGTCAAAGCCTTTCTTGGAATCATCATGTCAGACATACCCGCTAACAATAGATCAAAATCAAAGGATTCGTCTGAAAGCAGTGCCGGCTGACTCGATCCAATGGTCACATATTCATAGCCTTGATCAAGCGATGTCGCCTGATGAATTTCTTCTGTCATCTTGCGTTCGCCTGGCTGCAAAACGTGAAAGACTTCTTCAAATGACCGTGAAATGTTCTTTGCTTCTACAGGAACACCAGGATAAGAGAAATAATCACGAAGCTGCATGTATTTTGCTTTTTCTACACGATGGTATAGCAGGACATTCAGCATACCATCTTGGAAGAACTCATTCGGCCTTAGCGGCGGCACAAGCTCATATGTAAACAGTCTGCCCTCTTCCGTTTCCTGTTCATATGTGCGGAGTAAGCCGATCGCTTCAAGCTTTAAGCGTTCCTCAAAAATATCATTTAAATTTGTCTGCAGCATGACCATGAGCTGCCGATGAGGTGCAGGTTTACCCCACATACGATTTTGTTCCAGCTCTCCCCATAGCGTCATGTATAAGCTGAAAGCGGACATGCCGATAAGTGGCTGATATAAAAGAGTGATGAGCTGTCTATCGATGTCACCGAGCAATGAAGCGCTTTTGACGACATACGGATCGACGGCTAGCACTTCCTTCCAATGCTCTGTCATATGCTGATCCTCCCCATGAATTGCGATTGTTTCCATTGTACACTCTTTTTGCATTTTACGCTTTACGCAGGAAAAAGAGCATGAAGAATCTTCAGCTCTTTTTAGCGTTCTTTCTTTAATAAGTCTTTCAATTCATCAATAAAGACATTGATGTCTTTAAACTGCCGATAAACCGAGGCAAACCTGACGTAAGATACTTCATCAATTTTCGCCAGCTCGTCCATCACCATTTCACCTACAAGCTCACTTTTCACTTCTGACATGCCTTGATTACGTAGCTCTTTTTCAATATTAAAGCAGACATCCTCCAGCTGCTTTAAAGCGACCGGACGCTTTTCACACGCTTTGATGAGTCCTCTCAGCATCTTTTCCCGGCTGAATTCTTCTCGAATCCCTTCTTTTTTCACAACAATTAGCGGTAGTTCTTCTAATTTTTCAAACGTCGTAAAGCGATATTGGCAGCTTTCGCACTCTCTTCTGCGACGGATGGATTTCCCTTCATCTACTGGTCTTGAATCAAGCACCCTTGTGCCAAGGTGCTGACATGTGGGACATTTCATTTCATCAGCTCCGATCTATTCTTGGAAGTTGTTTGTCTAGTTCATCATAAAGGGACAGAACGGTCTTCTGACTATAGCCGAAATCTGTTGGCAGGGCCGTTTCTGTTGTCATATTAAAATCGACAGCTGTTTCAAAAGGACGAATTGAAATGACAGTCGCCACGAGAAAGGCTTTTTTCGGCAATCGTATGTTTGCGCTGATTTCACCTCGTTCTGCTGAAACAGATGTCACTTGATAGGAATCGTTTCGGGTAAGAATGGCTTCAACCGCTTGAAAAACTTTTTCATTCGTCGATTTGTCGTAATGGCTTTTCAGCTCTGACACTGGATGCTCTTCAGATGTTTCTGTATGGTTTGACATGATCCGTTTGAACTTTTGTCCTAAAGTCATATACGTATCCCCTTTGCATAATGCCTCATCTTTATTTTATAAAAAAAACCTTTGTTTTCCTAGAACAAAAGTATAGACAAGCTAGGGAATGTTGGATTGTGTTTGTCAAATCAATATAAAAAGGAGCATAACACAAAGGCATTCAATGCTTTTGGCCAGCTCCCATTGCAATCTTTTTTATGTTTACAGTGCTTTGGCTTGTGCCTGTTTCACTTGTACAGGTCCCATGCCTCGAGGAATTTCGATGTTTTCTCTTGTTTCAGCACCTAATTCATCTCCGATATGATCTGCTGCGATATTCGGATCTAGGTCACCGCAAGTATAAACATCTATGCTCGCATAACCATGTTCAGGAAAGCTGTGAATTGTCAGATGAGATTCAGAAATAATGACAACTCCACTTACTCCTTGAGGTGCAAATTTGTGAAAAGCAACCTCTCTTACCTCAGCTCCTGATTTCAAAGCTGCATTTACAAACGTTTTTTCAATAAAATCCATGTCGTTCAGTTTATCACAGTCGCATCCCCATAGCTCGGAGATAACGTGACGTCCGATTGTTTCCATCATGGACCCCCCTTAAACAAGAATGAAAGAGTGAAGTTCTAAGCAGCCGGACCGGTCATATACCACGGGGGAAAGTTAGTCCTAAGAGGTCCTAACCCTTTAAGTATACCCGAATGAGTCTGCGAACAAGAAGTTCACGAAAAATAGTATACTTTGTTTAGACCCATTTTGCAAGCTGTGTTTTTAGTGGGATTTTCTCTCATTTCTTGAAAAGGGACGTTCGTCTTCTTCATTTCAAACAGCAGAAAGCTCTTTCATCTGTGAGCCGACAAACTTCACAAGATCAACCACCCTGCATGAATAACCCCATTCGTTGTCATACCATGCCAGAACCTTCACCTTTCTATCTTCCATCACCATCGTTGTCAGTCCATCAACGACTGCTGAATAAGGGTTCGTGTTAAAGTCTGTAGAGACAAGCGGCTCATCTGTGTAATCTAAAATACCAGCAAGAGATGTTTGTGAAGCATTCGAGAAGGCTGCATTTACTTCTTCTGCTGTCACATCTTTTTTCAAGTCAACAACAAGATCCACCATCGACACATTGGAAACTGGCACACGTAGTGCAAGCCCATGCAATTTCCCTTTCATGTGCGGAAGCACTAAAGAAAGCGCTTTAGCCGCACCTGTCGTTGTTGGAATAATGGATTGAGCACATGCTCTTGCTCGGCGCAGATCCTTATGCGGGTTGTCGATATTTTTTTGATCATTTGTATAAGCATGTACCGTTGTCATTAAACCGTTTTCGATGCCAAATTCATCATCTAACAGTTTCACAACTGGCGCTAAACAGTTTGTTGTACAAGATGCATTTGAAATAATGACGTGCTTTTCAGGATCAAGATCATCCTCATTGACACCCATTACAATCGTAATGTCTTCATTTTTACCTGGAGCGGTTAAGACGACCTTTTTCGCTCCGGCATCTATATGGCCCATCGCTTGATCTTTTGAATTAAATTTACCTGTTGCTTCGATCACGATATCAATCCCAAGCTCTCCCCATGGAAGCTGCTTTGGGTCTCTATTATTGAGCAAAAGCACTCTTTTGCCATTCACAATCAACGCGTCATCTTCTGCTGTCACATCACATTCGTAACGTCCATGATTTGTGTCATATTTAATTAAATGAGCTAACGTTTCGGCAGGATAGCTTGCGTTCACCGCTACAATTTGAATTTGATCATCAAGCATTGCTTTTCTGAAGACCATGCGTCCAATTCTGCCAAACCCATTGATCGCTGCTTTTACCTTCATGAACAGGTCACTCCTCTATTATGTGTTATACTCAATAAATTCATTTATGAAATTAGTATATCACATTAGAAAGTAATTGCCAGTATATAAACGTATATTTTCTAAAAAGGGCTGTTCTTTTCAAAGGAAATAAGAAAAAAACATAAAAAAAGAAGAGTACGTGTATGTACTCTTACTTATCTGTATGTTCCCATTCATTTAATATGTTCTGCAATTGCTTTCTGATAAAAGCGATATCTTGTGTGTTCTCTATCACGCGGTCTGCTTTTTTGCATTTCTCCTCAAGAGGCTGCTGAGAGTGAATACGATTCAGCGCTTCTTCCTCGCTGAGATCATTTCGTTTCATGAGCCGCGATAGCTGCAATGCAGGCGTAGTATAGACCACAATGATGCGGTCGACAAGACTTTCCAGCTGACTTTCAAATAAAAGCGGGATATCAAGAACGACGAAGGTTTCTTGCTGCTCAATCCCTTCATCTCGCTGTTTGAGCATTTCCTTTCTCACTTCTGGATGAACAATCGCATTCAGCTGCTTTCTTTTCTCTTCATCAGAAAAAATAATGGCTCCAAGCCGCTGCCGGTTCAGCTCCCCATTTGGCAGGAGGACTTCCTCACCAAAGGTTTGAACGATCTGATGAAGAGCTGGTGTTCCTTTGGCAACCGCTTCTTTTGCAATGACATCTGCGTCTACAACCCGGATGCCCTGCTCTTTAATCATTTGCGAGACGGTGCTTTTTCCGCTAGCAATCCCGCCTGTTAATCCAATGACAAGCGTCAATTGATTTCCTCCTTTACAGCTTCCACACCCCAATTACTATGAGCAGAAGCCCTGGTAAGCATGCAAGTTTATCGATCCAGCGCCAATTTGCCAAGTAATGACCGGCACGGAGCCCGATACATACAAAGAGTGAGCTCATCACGGCCACCGTGATACTCATGACAATTGGAGAAAAGCCTAGAATCGCAGCGCCAATTCCTGCGCCAAATGCATCAATGGATAAAGCAATCCCAAGAAATACCGCTTCTATTCCATTAATCGTCCCAGAACGGTCAATATCTGCACTTGTCGGCTTTCGCAAAATTTGAATGACAAGACCAAGCGATTGCACTTCCACATTGAGCAATGTCTTTTCATGAAGAAGCAAATCACGTTCTTTCGCTGGTCTGTAAAATTGATAAAGAACCCAAAGTCCAATGGCGATCAAAATGCCTCCACCAAGTTTATCGGTCACTGAGACAGGGAGGAAAGTCGTCAGCAGGCTGCCAATCAGCATGGAAATGAGCAGCACAATCCCTGAACAGCATGCAATAATGACAATAGCTTTAAATGGAATTCTCATTTTACGAAGCCCATACGTAAAGCCGACAGAAAAGCTGTCAATGCTGACTGCAATAGCTAAAAACAGGAGCGAAATCGAAATCATACCTGAACTCTTCCTTTCTGTTCATGCAACGATGATCAAGAGTCCCTAGGCGTCCTTAGACTCTTCTTCACTATATGAAGAGCAGGTGGGCTGTGTGTCAGTCTACACCTTGCTGAAAAATGAATGTTTTTTATCGTATGCATTGCAAAAAGGAAGCATGCGGATGGCTGATTTTTATTAAGGACGTTTTTGGCAGGTCACACAAAAATGAGTCCCGCGCCCTCCGACTACTGTTTTCTCAATGATGCTTCCGCATGTTTGGCAAGGCTCTCCCCGCCGGTCATACACAAGAAGCTGCAGTTGAAATGTTCCAATATCGCCTTGTGAATTGATATATGAACGAATCGTACTTCCTCCTGCATCTACCGCTACTTGAAGCGTATCTACAATTTGCCTATGAAGCACTTTGCAGGACTCAAGGCTGAGCTGATTCGCTTTTGTTTCTGGATGAATGCCTGATTTAAATAGGACCTCATCCACATAAATATTACCAAGTCCCACGACAATCTTTTGATCAAGCAGCGCTGTTTTGACGACGCGTGCTGTTTTTTTCAGCTGCTCCCATAAATATTCCGGAGTGAATTGTTCAGCAAATGGCTCATAACCCAGCTGTGAAAGCGGAAGTTCCTTTTCCTCTTCACCTGGCTGAAATAAATGCATCGTGCCAAATTTGCGCACATCATGATACCGAAGCTCCGTACCATCTGTAAACGTAAAGACGACATGGACATGTTTATCATATGGCTCATGTGCTTCATGTACACGGTATTTCCCTTCCATCCTTAAATGAGAGACCATCACATAGTGGTCTAAATGAAAGAGTAAGAACTTCCCTCTTCTTTCAATGGTTTGTATCGTTTCTCCTACCATCCTTCTTGCGAACTCTTCCGGCTCCCCAGGACGTTTGATGATATTTGGCCATTTGATGTCGACCGTTTCAATCGTTTTTCCTTCGACTAACCGCTTGAGAGTGCGCCGGACGGTTTCAACTTCTGGTAATTCCGGCATGCTCCTCGCTCCTTTTTTCTCTCTATTATTTTGCGTCGTACCAAGATGGGCCTGAAGCATAATCAACTTTTAGCGGCACATCCAGCTGAAGGGCATTTTCCATGACTTCAGGAACAATTTTTTCGAGTATGGCTATTTCTTCTTTTGGCGCTTCGAAGATCAGTTCATCGTGCACCTGTAATAAAAGATTTGCCTGCAAGTTTTCTTCTTTTAATTTTCTCGCCATATCAATCATGGCTTTTTTAATAATATCAGCAGCACTGCCTTGGATCGGTGTGTTCATGGCTGTTCGTTCGGCAAAGCTTTTGATATTAAAATTGCGGCTTGTGATATCCGGAATATACCGTCTGCGTTTGAGAAGCGTCGTGACATAGCCTTTTTGTTTTGCTTCCTGCACGATCTCTTCCATATAGGTTTTCACGCCTTTAAAGCTTGTTAAATAGCGCTCGATAAAGGCAGCTGCTTCTTTTCTTGTGATCCCAAGGTTTTGAGATAATCCATAGTCACTGATTCCATATACAATACCAAAGTTTACAGCCTTGGCTTGTCTTCTCATAGAGGAAGTCACTTCTTCTTCTGAAACATGGAACACATCCATTGCCGTCTTCGTGTGAATGTCCATATCTTGCGTAAACGCTTCGATCAAGTTCTCATCCTGAGAAATATGAGCGAGCACACGAAGCTCAATTTGTGAATAGTCGGCAGCAAACATGAGCCAGCCTTCTTTTGATGGAACGAATGCTTGACGAATCTTTCGTCCTTCCTCTAAACGAATCGGAATGTTTTGAAGGTTTGGATCTGTTGAGCTTAGTCTTCCTGTTTGCGTGAGCGCTTGATTAAATCTTGTATGAACTCTATGGGTATCCTTACGCGTTACTTTCATTAAACCTTCTACATAGGTCGATTGCAGCTTTCCAATTTGGCGGTAATGCAGAATGGACCGAATGATTTCGTGTTTATCTTCAAGCTTTTCAAGAACATCCGCAGATGTGGAGTAGCCTGTTTTTGTCTTTTTGATAATCGGAAGACCTAATTTTTCAAAAAGAATCACACCGAGCTGTTTAGGCGAATTGATGTTAAACGTTTCTCCTGCTAAGCGGTGAATGGTTTCTTCATATTCTTTGAGCTTCTTCGTTAATTCTTCACCCATCTTCTCTAGACGCTCAATATCTACCTTTACTCCAAGGGATTCCATTTCACCTAAGATGAGGGCAAGCGGGAGCTCTAAGTCTTCATACAGTTCATGCTGATCATTTTTTTCTAACGCTTCAAGTGTTAAATCATGCAGAGCAGAGATTGCCGCAGCTTTCCGTCCAAGATGTTCCTTCAGTTCATCTTCAGGTGGAATCGCCTGCTTTGCCCCTTTTCCGTACACTTTTTCATCAGAAAGAGCGATATTGAGGCCATATTCCTTCGCTACACTTGCAATATCCTCATAGGATTTCTGAGGGTTGACGACATAAGAGGCGAGCAGGACATCATTATCGACACCTTTTAGATCGACATCATGCCATCTAAGGGCGACAACTGCTCTTTTTGAATCAAAGACCCATTTCTTCTTCGTTTCATCCTGTGCCCATTGTTTGAACGCGTCTGATTGAAGTGCATCTTCTTTTGTGATAAAAAACGCACCGTTTTCATTATGGATCGCAAAACCGATCAAATCCGCTTCATGATAATTATCTCCAAGCTGCTCTACCACAAGGGCGGCATGATCTGTCAGCATCTCATCTGTTACATCTGTCATTTTTTTCACTTCTAATGCTTCTACTTCGACCTGTTCACCTGTATCTGGTGCTTCTCCTAGACGCTCTAGCAGCGTTTGAAAGCCCAGCTCTTTATAAAGAGAGATCACTTGCTCCATGTGAGGGCCTTCATATGCGAGATCCTTACTTGATACATCAAGCGGCGCTTCTATGAGAATCGTCGCCAATTCCTTACTCATTAACGCTTGCTCTTGATGTTCTTCAAGCTTCTCCTTAAGTTTTTTTCCGCTGACTTCGTCAATATGTTCAAGCAGGTTTTCAACTGTTTCAAACTGCTTTAACAATTTAATCGCTGTTTTTTCACCTACACCTGGCACTCCTGGGATATTATCAGAGGAATCTCCCATCAAGCCTTTCATATCGATGATTTGATCTGGACGAAGGCCATATTTCTCTTCAATATGAGCCGGTGTGTAATATTCGACTTCTGTGATGCCTTTTTTCGTAATAGCCACCGTCGTATGATCTGTTGAGAGTTGCGTTAAGTCCTTATCTCCTGAGAAAATTTTGACTTCAAAGCCGTCTTTTTCTGCCTCCACAGCCAATGTACCGATAATATCATCTGCCTCATATTGAGGAAGCTCGTACCTTTTCACCTGATAGGCATCTAATAGTTCACGAATGAACGGCATTTGTTCTGACAGCTCTGGCGGTGTTTTTTGTCTTCCGCCTTTATATTCTTTAAATGTCTCGTGGCGGAATGTTGTTTTTCCCGCATCAAATGCGACGAGCATATGGGTTGGCTTCTCGTCCTCCAGCATCTTCATCAGAATCATCGCAAAGCCATAAATGGCATTTGTATGTACGCCTTTATCATTTGATAATAGCGGCAAAGCAAAAAAGGCTCGATAAGCGAGACTGTTTCCATCCACTAGTACTAATTTCTTTTTGTCTGTCATGTTTTAATCCTCCATCGGCTGAGCCATTCCAGCCGTCTCTTTCACACATTGTATCATCATTTTATCAAAGTTTATTTTGAAAAGAAAATAGTCGAACCCGCATAAAAAAAGGGACGAAAACAACAAGTGTTTTCGTCCTTCCAAAATTGGCTCCTTGGATGAAGGGGTTCCTATTCATCCTACCAATGATTGTTTAACTAAACATGAATTCATTGTAAAGATCATGTAAATTTTAACGTGACTTTCCTTTTTTCTCTATTTTGATTTCAGGCTCACTGTAAAAGTCGTTCCTTTGCCCTGTTTGCTATGGACTGAAATCGTCCCTTCATGCGCCTCCACAAGGTGTTTGACAATGGCAAGACCGAGCCCTGTACCGCCTGAATTTCTACTTCTATCTTTATCAATTCGATAAAATCTCTCAAATATTCTTGGAATCTCACTTTTCTTCATACCGATTCCGGTATCTGCTATATCAAATTCATAGGCGCCTTTCCGCGGCCTTGCCGAGATGGTGACACTCCCTCCCTCTGGGGTATAGGTAAGAGCATTATTCACGAGATTGAGGAAGATTTGCTTTAATCTCAGCGGGTCTGCCATCACATAGACCGGCTCTTTCGGGACACGCACTTGTAATTGAATCCCTTTTTCGGCGGCCTTTTGTTTTAATAGCACTTCAATCTCTTGAATGATTTCTGTTGCATTGGCGTCTTGAATGTTCAGTTTGAAATGCTGCTGTTCAATTTTAGAAAGATCGAGTAAATCTTGTATGAGAGTTTCTAATCGGACACTCTCTTTTAGAATAATTGAAAGGAATTGCGTCAGCGCTTCTTTATCATCAATCGCTCCATCAAGAAGAGTTTCGGAGAACCCTTTAATTGATGTAATCGGTGTCTTTAATTCGTGAGATACATTAGCGACAAAGTCTTTTCGCATCTGCTCCAGCTGCTTTGTTTCTGTCACATCATGAAATACAAGGACAATTCCTTTCCATTCATCGTCTGTACTTAAAATGGGGACACCATCCACTTGGAAATAGCGGCGTTCAATCTCCACAGCTAGCCTTAAAAACTTTCGCACCTTCGTTTCCGTCATAAAAATTTCGTCAATCAGCTCAATAATTTCTTCATGTGTAAACGCTTCATGATACAGCTTGTGCATGTAAATATGCTTTTGTACCTTAAACTGCTTACGAAAGGTTCGATTGACTAGGTTGATATAACCCATTTTATCAATCAAAATAATTCCTGCTCCGATGTTTTCAATGACTGTTTGCAGTCGGTCTCGCTGCATTTCACCAGTGCTTGTCATTTCTTGAAGGCTTTCTGCCAGTCGCTTCATGGATGTATTAAGCTCACTTGTTTCAATCATCAGCTCTTCATAATGATTCGTATCATAGTTCCCGCGTTCCAGCTGTTTGGCTACCTTTGTGGCATAATCTATCGGTTTTACATATTTCATCGACATGCGGTATCCAAAGAAAACGATCATAATAATCGCAGAGCCAAGGCAAACGGCTAATGCGAGCCATAGCTGGCCGTCAATTTCGTTTAAAGGCTGGAATGGCGCATGGAGAAATAAATAGCCCGCCGGTTCGTTTTGTTTCAGGATAGGAACTGCGTAATGAAACAGCGCGTCCTTCTCATCCTCAATGACGACTCCTTTTGTTTGAAGACGTTCATTGTTCAGCGTGTTTTGAATAATGGCCTTTTGCTCTGCTTGACCCGTTGTATGTATCATATTCCCCTTCAGGTCCACAATCGACGCATTCATATCGAAATGCTGCTTTGCCTGATTAAGGATCTCTTTGTTTTGCTTCGCCTGCAGATCATCAGCATCCATGGAAGAAAGAAGAAAGCTCGATTCATTTTCCATTCGTTCCGTTAATTTTGTTTCATAGAAAACATGGAACATGTGATCCAAAAAAAGGCCGAGTGCAGCAAACACAATAAAAAGGAGAAAAATAAGTCCCGAAAACAGGCGGGTTCTCATTTTACTCATTTGGCTTAGGCTCCTCCAATTTGTAGCCTAAGCCGCGAATGGTTTTAATGTATATTGGTTTTTTCGTATTTTTTTCAATTTTGTCCCGTAAGTGGCTGATATGTACATCCACAATACGAGTGTCACCTGCAAAGTCATAATTCCAAACGGCACTTAGCAGTAGATCACGCGTGAGGACACGCCCTTTATGTTTCGCCAAATAAAGCAGCAGTTCAAATTCCTTTGGCGTAAGCTCTAGACGTTCTTCTTGGAAATAGACTTCGTAGTGTTCTGGTAAAATGCGAAGTTCACCAATTTTGATTTGGTCTGCAATGATCTCGTCTTTCTCCTCTTGCGTGGGAACAGGCTGAGATTGCTGCGCTCTTCTCAATATGGCTTTTACCCGAGCACCCACTTCTCTAGGACTGAATGGCTTTGTCATGTAATCATCGGCTCCAAGTTCAAGGCCGAGCACCTTATCAAATTCATCGTCCTTTGCTGTCAGCATTAAAATAGGGAACATCATTTTTTGAATTCTCAGTTGTTTGCACACTTCAATGCCGTCCATCTTTGGAAGCATTAAATCTAATACGATAAGATCAGGCTGTTCACTTGCTGCTTTTTCAAGCGCTTCTTCCCCGTCTCTTGCTGTGACGACATCATAGCCCGCCCTTTCAAGGTTATAGCTTAGAAGTGTTACAATCGATTCTTCATCATCCACAACTAATATTTTTTTATTCATGTTGTGCCTCCAATTATTGATTTCCCCTGCATCCGGTTTTTTTGTATCTTATGTGAAAAGCGAGAAGTCATGCTTTCTCTTTCATTTTAACGAAAGCTTAACAAGAGGACAATTTAAAATTTCGACAAGGTTTGTTTTGTAAACAAAAAGAAGACCTCTCATAAGAGAAGCCTTCTTTTTTATTCATATTAAGACAATACTTTCATGACGTTCTTAACAGATTCAACAGAACGGTCAAGCTGACTTCTTTCTTCTTCTGTCAGTTCAAGCTCAATGATTTGCTCAAGGCCGTTTCCACCTACGATTGTTGGTACACCAAGGTAAATGCCTTCGTAGCCATATTCACCTTCGAGGTATGCAATCGTTGGCATGACACGGCGCTGATCTTTTAGAATCGCCTCAACCATTTCTACTAGTGAAGCAGCAGGTGCATAATAGGCACTACCGTTACCTAATAGGTTCACGATTTCGCCGCCGCCTTTTCTTGTTCTTTCAACAATCGCATCAATTCGATCTTTTGGAATCAATGTTTCAAGCGGGATACCGCCTGCATAAGAGTAACGAACAAGCGGAACCATGTCATCGCCATGTCCACCAAGCACAAAGCCCGTCACATCTTTAACAGAGAGGTTTAATTCTTGAGCAACGAACGTACGGAAACGTGCTGTATCAAGAATGCCCGATTGTCCAATGACTTTTTCTTTTGGTAATCCTGATTCTTTATAAACCGCATATGTCATTGCATCAACAGGGTTTGTTAACACAACAATGATTGCTTCTGGAGAATATTTAACGATTTCGCGTGTCACGCTGCGCATGATTTTCTCATTTGTTGACACGAGATCATCACGGCTCATTCCCGGCTTTCTTGCAATTCCTGCCGTAATGACCACGACATCAGAACCGGCTGTATCTTCGTAGTTAGAAGTGCCTGTAATGTTCGCATCAAAGCCTTGAACAGGGCTTGCTTCCAGCATATCAAGAGCTTTCCCTTTTGTTGGGTTCTCAAGCTGCGGGATATCGACTAATACGACATCCGCTAATTCTTTTTGAGCTGTTAGAAATGCTGTAGTTGCTCCGGTAAAACCTGCTCCGATGACAGATACTTTTTTACGCTTATTTGCCATTTCCTTTTTCCCCTTTAACTTTAAAGTTTAAGAATCAAGACAAGTTTTTGATGAGCTCGTCAGCAAACTCAGAACATTTCACTTCTGTTGCGCCATCCATTAATCTAGCAAAATCGTATGTGACGACTTTAGATTCAATTGTTTTTTCAACAGATTGAATCACTAGATCAGCTGCTTCCTGCCAGCCTAGGTGCTCAAGTAAAAGCACGCCTGATAGAAGAACAGAAGATGGATTCACTTTATCAAGACCAGCATATTTTGGTGCTGTTCCGTGAGTCGCTTCAAAAATAGCGTGTCCTGTTTCGTAGTTGATGTTCGCACCTGGTGCGATACCAATTCCACCAACCTGTGCTGCAAGTGCATCAGAGATGTAATCTCCATTTAAGTTCATTGTAGCTACAACATCGAACTCAGCTGGACGAGTTAGGATTTGTTGAAGGAAAATATCTGCAATGCTGTCTTTGACAATGATTTTGCCAGCAGCTTCTGCTTCACTTTGCGCTTTGTTTGCCGCATCTTTTCCATCTTGTTCTACAATACGATCATATTGTGCCCATGTAAAGACCTTGTCGCCAAACTCTTTTTCAGCCACTTCGTAGCCCCAGTTTTTGAAAGCACCTTCTGTAAATTTCATGATGTTTCCTTTGTGAACAAGCGTCACAGATTTACGGCCTTGGTCAATTGCATATTGGATAGCCGCTCTGACAAGGCGAGATGTTCCCTCTTCAGAAACTGGCTTGATTCCGATACCTGACGTTTCTGGGAAACGGATTTTGTTCACACCTAATTCGTTTTTCAAGAAGTCGATTAACTTCTTCACTTCGTCTGATCCTTTTGCATACTCGATTCCAGCATAGATATCCTCTGTGTTCTCACGGAAGATCACCATATCTGTGTCTTCTGGACGTTTCACAGGAGATGGAACACCTTGGAACCAGCGAACTGGACGTAAGCATGTGAATAAATCTAGCTCTTGTCTAAGTGCCACGTTTAATGAACGGATTCCTCCGCCAATTGGTGTTGTCAGTGGTCCTTTAATCGCAATTAAGTATTCACGAATGTCTTCAAGCGTTTGCTCAGGAAGCCACTCTCCAGTTTTATTGTAAGCTTTCTCACCTGCATATACTTCTTTCCAAGTGATTTGCTTTTCACCTTTATATGCTTTTTCTACTGCTGCTTCAAGTACTCTTGATGCTGCTTTCCAAATGTCAGGACCGATTCCGTCCCCTTCGATAAACGGGATAATTGGATTATTTGGTACATTCAATACGCCGCCAGTAACTGTAATTTTTTCGCCTTGTGACAATGATATTACCTCCCAGGTTATGTAGTGAATATTTGAAACTTCTCAGCTTGATGTCTGCAAGCAAAGAAGTTTTTCACGTGATTCGTTTTTTGTTGATATGGAGGCTGATTAATTGATTGAGATCAGCCCCCGCTTATTCTTTAACCATTAGTCTCTTTCACTGATCGGAACAAAGCTTTGAAGATCAGGCCCAATGTAGTCAGCTCTTGGACGGATGAGACGGTTGTTGTCATATTGCTCTAGAATGTGAGCAATCCATCCAGAGAATCGGCTGATCACGAAAATTGGTGTAAACAAGTCATGATCAATACCAAGACTGTGATATACAGATGCTGAATAAAAATCAACATTTGGTGGAAGATTTTTCTCTGATGTCACGATTTCCTCTGCGCGAACAGACATTTCATACCATTTCGGCTCGCCAGTGAGGTTTGTTAAACGCTGGCTCATTTCTTTTAGATGCTTTGCACGCGGGTCACCTTGACGGTAAACGCGGTGGCCAAAGCCCATAATTTTTTCTTTCTTCTCTAGCTTACCATGAATATAGGAATCTACGTTTTCAACTTCGCCAATTTCAGAAAGCATTTTCATCACGCCTTCATTCGCGCCGCCATGAAGTGGCCCTTTTAGCGCACCGATAGCCGCTGTTACACCAGAGTAGATATCTGATAGTGTAGCAACACATACACGTGCTGTAAATGTCGATGCGTTTAATTCATGATCCGCATGTAGAATGAGTGCCTTATCAATCGCCTCAATTTCTACTGGTGACGGCTCTTCGCCATTTAGCATATATAAGAAGTTCGCAGCATAACTGTATTCTTCTTTTGGCTGTACAGGCTCAAGTCCTTTGCGAATGCGTGAAAACGCAGCAACTAGTCCAGAAATTTTCGCCTGTAAGCGAATCGCCTTTCTGTAATTTGCTTCTTTGTCCATAATCTCTGATTCGTCATCAAGTAAACCTAGTAAGGATACCGCTGTACGAATCGCAGACATTGGATGAACCCCATTAAGCGAATAAGATTTAAAATGCTCAATGATTTCTTGCGGAATCTGAGCATTTTCATTGAGCTGCTGTTTTAATTCACTCAGCTCCTTCTCATTCGGCAGCTTTAAGTGCCATAACAGGTAGACAATTTCTTCGAATGTAGCTTTTTCAGTTAAATCATCGATATTGTACCCTACATAAGTAAGAGTATCATCAATAATTGAGCTTACGGATGAAGTTGTTGCCACGATACCTTCAAGACCTCTAGTTGCTGTCATGTTCAATCTCCCCTTTTTAAAAAGATTCCCCTTCGTTGCAGAATTCTCACTTTTGAAAGCGCTATCCAATCCGAATAGGATGGCAGTTTCAGAAAAGAAAATGCTTACATTTACCTATACGGTTAGAGCGCTTTTAGCCTCATATCTCTTGTGTGATCAATGAGTTCAAAATTAAGCCTATTCCCATTATAAACAATAATCAGACATTTGTTAAATGTTTAACTATAATTTTTTTTGATATTTTTTTTTCCAGTCTCCCATATAAGGCATGGAATAAAGGGATTTTGCTTCTTTTAATATATTTAATTATGTTTTTTTGCAAAAACTCACACAGAAAAAATAAAAAAGAAAGTGACATATAGCCACTCTCTTTTCATCCGCTGAAAAATTTCACTGCCTGCATCGCCAAATAAGCAATTCCTGCCCCGATGAGCGGGCCGACAGCCACACCTTTAAATAAGCTGACTGCCAAAATCGTACCGAACACAAGCGCTGCCGTAATATGCGGATCATTTTCGAGTAGCACAATGCCGTTTTTAGCAATGAGTGCTACTAATATACCCGCTCCAAGTGCTATCCAAGCATAGGAAGATTTCATCGCTTCTCCAAGCTGCTTAAATCCAATGTCACCTGTTGCAATTGGAACGAGCACAGCAATTGTAATGACGGTTACCCCCCAATTGATGCCTTTAGATTGGAGAACCGGGAAAATTTTTTGATCCAGACCAATCAGCTTTATCGCAATTAGCACAGAAACCGCTAATATTAACGAATTGTTCTTTGCAATAAGTGCAATAACGAGTAAAAGAACCAAAAATAAATTTGCTTGAGTAAACATACGCCGCCCCTTCCTTTCTTTTTATTGCGACCTTTTCATATTACTAATCTTTTTGAATAAAATGAAGTATCGGACATGCTTGTTTTTTTGGAGGGGATTGTGTGAATCACACCTATGTGGCCATTTTTCTGCGAAGTTTGATGATGATCAGCATTGCCATTTTTGCGGTTGTCTTTTTATATCAGTCTTTTCCGTTTTTATATCCTTTTTGGCTCGCCCTTATTGTATCCTGTTTGATTCATCCTGCCGTATGCAAAATTGAAGAGATCACCGGGATGCCGAGAGGGTTTGTTGTGGTCATTGTTCTATTACTCTTTTTAGTCGCAGCCGCCGGCTTTATTACGCTTTTAGTAGCAGAGATGATTTCAGGAAGTGCTTATTTAGCAAAGGTGCTGCCTGGCCATCTTGATCAAATGATGGGTATTGTGGAACGATTTTTCATAGATAAGATTCTGCCTTTATATCATGATGTAACGGCCCAATTTAATACCCTTCAAGCAGGTCAAAAGGAATCTATTTTGGGACAAATTCAAGCACTCGGTGATGAAGCTGCCGCAAAAATCGGGACTTTTCTTTCAAAAACACTCGAGCTCATTCCGGCTTTTTTAGGTCTTTTGCCTGATGCAGCAGCAACACTATTATTTTCTGCCCTGGCGACTTTTTTTATCACGAAAGATTGGTTTACGTTAAAAACATATGGCTCACGTATCTTTCCCGCAAAATGGATGGAGCATACACGCGCTATTTTATCTGAAATGAAAAAAGCCATTACCGGTTTTATGAAGGCTCAGCTTTTGCTTGTGGCCATGACCATTGGTATTGTGTTGATTGGATTGATCATTTTAAAGGTCGAGCATGCCCTTGTGATTGCTTTATGTATCGGGCTTGTCGATCTACTTCCATATATAGGTAGCGGCACCGTTTTTCTACCGTGGATTATTTATTCTGCTATGACAGGAAACCTTTCACTTGCCATTGGGCTAGGTGTTTTGTATATTGTCGTGCTCATTCAAAGACAAATATCAGAGCCAAAAGTCTTAAGCAAATCGATCGGGCTTAACCCTTTAGCAACGCTTGTGGCACTATTTGTCGGCTTAAAATGGTTTGGTTTTCTCGGACTTGTTATTGGCCCTGCTTCCCTTGTCGTGTGGCAAGCGTTCCGTAATGCAGGAGTTTTCAGAGATATTTATCAATACATTCGGTATGGCATGCAAAAATAAAAGAGACCTCGGCTGAAGGTCTCTTAACGAATAATCGTATAGCGATTGCGATTAGACATGTTTCTAAGCCAGCGTTCAAAGAGCGGTTTGATTCTCTTTCTCGTCATCGGAATGAGCAGCAAGGCCCCAATGAGATCCGATAAGAAGCCTGGAATGAGCAGCAGCAGACCGCCAATCAGAATACAAAAACCATCGACAATCGCTCCCCCTGGCATCTTGCCATATTGTAAATCTCGCTGCACTTTTTGGAAGGCTTCCATCCCTTGCTTTCTTGCAAAATAAGCCCCTAATGCACTCGTCAGCACGATGACCAGCATTGTTGGCAAAATGCCAATGATTTTACTTGATATTAAGAATAAACTAATTTCCACCGCAGGGAACAGAATTAATAATAGTAGAAAATATTTCTTCAACCACATCACCTCATGGGGTATCTTTCATCGAAAGCTGTTTACTTTTTTTAGTGTAACATAAAAAAAGAGAGGAGTCAGACAACTCCCCTCTTGTATGATTTAAAGGACGCTTGCACGGCCTTTGTAGATCGCTCCGCGTGCTGGATCTACCGTAATTTCTTCGCCTTCTTTTAGTAGCGTTGTTGCGCTGTTAAGACCTACAATCACTGGGATGCCAAGGCTAAGGCCAACGACTGCTGCATGGCTTGTTAAGCCGCCTTCTTCTGTGATAAGAGCAGATGCTTTTTCTAAAGCCCCCATCATATCACGGTCTGTGCAGTTTGCAACTAGGATGGCACCATCGTACATTTTTTCGTCTGCTTCTTTTCCGCTTTGTGCAATGACAACCGGTCCAAATGCAGATTTACGGCCAATACCTTGACCTTTCGCAATGATGTCACCGACAACATATACTTTCATTAAGTTCGTTGTCCCTGTTTCACCAACTGGCACACCTGCTGTAATCACAATTAAATCACCGTGTCTTACATAACCTGTTTCAATTGACTTTTCTACTGCATTCTCAAGCATTTCATCAGTAGACGTCGTTTTTGAACCGCTCTTTGCAAATACACCGAATACAAGTGAGAGCTTTCTCGCCACTGATTCGTTTGCTGTGACTGCTACGATTGGTGCTTTTGGTCTATATTTTGAAATCATTCTCGCTGTATGTCCACTTTCCGTAGGTGTCACAATTGCTGCCACATCAAGCTTCATCGCTGTATGGGCAACAGATTGACCGATAGCGTCTGTAATGCTAACTTCTACTTCTTCGCTTCTGCGAGAAAGAATGGCTTTATAGTTTAGAGCATCTTCTGAACGTGATGCAATGTTATGCATCGTTTGTACAGCTTCCACTGGATATGTTCCTGCTGCTGTTTCACCAGAAAGCATAATTGCATCTGTGCCGTCAAAAATAGCATTTGCCACGTCACTTGCTTCTGCGCGAGTTGGACGAGGGTTTCGCTGCATGCTGTCCAGCATTTGAGTCGCTGTGATGACAGGCTTGCCTAAGCGATTGCATTTTTTGATCAGCATTTTTTGAACAAGCGGTACCTCTTCTGCTGGGATCTCTACACCAAGATCTCCACGCGCAACCATTAAGCCGTCTGATACCTCAAGGATCTCATCGATGTTATCAACACCCTCTTGGTTTTCAATCTTAGGAATGATTTGAATATCTGTAGCGTTATTCTTTTCTAGAAGCTCACGAATTTCAAGAACATCAGAAGCTCGTCTCACAAAAGAAGCTGCAATGAAATCGACGCCTTGTTCAATTCCAAACAGAATATCATTGGCATCCTTTTCTGTAATACCTGGCAGGTTCACACTGACGCCAGGTATGTTGACACCTTTTTTGTTTTTGAGCGTGCCTGTATTCATGACTTTTGTGACGAGTTCTTTGCGGTCCTTGTTAATTTCTTTTACTTCTAAACCAATCAGACCATCATCTAGTAGAATCGTTGAGCCTACTTCTACATCATGAATTAAATCTTCATACGTCACACTAATTTTCTCCGTATTTCCAACAATGTCTTCCATACTCACGATAAGATCAGCACCAGCAACTAGCTCAATCGAGCCATTTTCAACTGTACGTGTACGGATCTCAGGACCTTTTGTATCTAGAAGGATCGCAATATCCTTGCCTAATGTTTTACCTGCTTTACGTATGTTTTCAATGCGTGCACCATGCTCTTCAAAATCTCCATGAGAGAAGTTTAGTCTGGCTACATTCATTCCTGCTTCAATCAATTCAGTCAGCTTTTCAATGCTTTCACTTGCTGGACCGATTGTACAAACGATTTTTGTCTTTCTCATCACTGTTCCTCCTAAGGTCTTCTCGTTTTATATAGAGAGCTCTTGTGAAAGTCGGTACATATTTTTATCGACTGTATGTTTTTTATCTAAGATTTCTAAAATATCGTGATGGACGAGTTCATTGCTTAGAATGCCTACACAGCGTCCGCCTTTTCCTTCAAGAAGAAGTTCGACTGCGTATGCTCCTAAACGGCTTGCCAGCACACGGTCAAACGCACTCGGAGAACCTCCGCGCTGAATATGCCCTAAGACAGATACACGCGTATCAAGGTTTGTCTCCTCTTCAATACGCTTACCAAATTCAACCCCGCTGCCTACGCCTTCTGCAACGATGATGATACTATGCTTCTTGCCACGTTCGTGTCCTCTTCTTAACCTAGCAATAATTTCGTCCATGTCATAGTCTGCTTCAGGAATCAAAATAGATTCAGCTCCGCCCGCAAGACCTGACCAAAGAGCGATATCACCAGCATGTCTACCCATTACTTCCACTACGTATGTACGTTCATGAGATGTGGCTGTATCACGAATTTTATCAATGGCGTCAATGACAGTATTCAGTGCTGTATCAAAGCCAATAGTGAAATCAGTACCTGGAATATCGTTGTCAATCGTGCCAGGGACACCTACACATGGAAAACCGAGCTCTGTTAATTTCTTCGCTCCCATAAATGACCCGTCTCCACCAATCACAACAAGTCCTTCAATACCGAATTTTTTTAAGTTTTCAATCCCTTTTTCACGACCTTCAACTGTCTTGAATTCAGGACATCTTGCCGTGTAAAGTTTTGTTCCTCCACGATGAATGATATCGCCTACTGAACCTATTTCGAGTTTCTCAATTTTACCGTTAATTAGACCTGAATATCCATTATAAATACCGTAAACTTCAACATTATGGTAAATTGCTTTCCTAACAACTGCGCGCACAGCTGCATTCATTCCTGGGGAATCCCCACCGCTTGTTAAAACTCCTATACGCTTCATCTTTTTCACCTCAGAGACCATATATGAATTAAACATACCATTTCCACTGCTTGAAAACAATCCTGAGCAAATCTGGATGTTTTCAATACGTATTTCTAAAACCGTACTTATTATACAATTAAATAAACCGTTTTTAAACAAAAGTTAAGAACGTCATGAAAGCAAATCTCTCTATAACTTGCATAGGTAAGTGCTATAAACCTTATCATATCAAGGTTTTCAGACGTTTCAAATTTTATGAAAATATAAGAAAATTATTTTCAGATAGCGCTTACATGACGAAGGTTTTCGTGAAAAAAGATAAAAAAAATAAACGCCAGCCAAAAAGGCTGTACGTTTATTTAGTTTACCCCAATATATTGATTTTCAATCGATACTTTCCCGATTGCTTTGTATTTTTGATATCTTTGTTCGACTAGTTCTTCAGGCGTTAGTTTGAGCAAAGATGTAAGTGACTGTTTTAATACTTTTTCCATGTAGGCTGCTTGTTGTTTCACGTCTCGGTGTGCTCCACCTTGCACTTCTTTAATAACATCATCTATAATATCTAATTCTTTTAGGTCTGGAGCGGTAATTTTCATTGATTCTGCAGCTTTTTTCGCAAGTGATGAGTCCTTCCAGAGCAGTGCTGCTGCACCTTCAGGTGAAATCACTGAATACGTTGAGTTTTCCAGCATGAATAAGTGGTTTCCTACGCCTAAGCCTAGAGCGCCGCCGCTTCCGCCTTCTCCAATGACAATACAGACAACTGGTACACGAAGTCCTGCCATTTCGAATAGGTTTTTCGCAATTGCTTCACTTTGCCCACGTTCTTCAGCTGCTTTACCAGGATAAGCTCCTTTTGTATCAATAAAGCAAATGATGGGGCGATTAAATTTATCAGCTTGTTTCATCAAACGCAGCGCTTTACGGTAGCCTTCTGGATGGGGCATTCCGAAATTACGGCGCAGGTTTTCTTTTGTATCTTTACCGCGCTGATGGCCAATAACAGTAACAGGAAGCCCTTTAAACGTGGCAATTCCTCCAACGATCGCTTCATCATCACCATAAAAACGGTCACCGTGACATTCGAAAAAGTTGTCAAACAGCTCTTGAATGTAATCGAGAGTTGTTGGGCGCATCGCATGCCGAGCAATCTGCACTCTATCCCACGGCTTTAAATTTGTATAAATGTCCGCTTCAAGCTTGCTCAGACGTGTTTCAAGGCGCTCAATTTCTGCACTTAAATCCATTTCTGAGTTTTGTGTGAACTTTTTCAGTTCATCAATTTTCGCTCGAAGTTCAATGACAGGTTTTTCAAATTCTAGTTCTCCAGCCACTCTCGTTCACCTCCTGTGCTGTGTAATGCTAAGATTCGGCCTAGCGTTTCTTTCATTTCTGCACGATGGATCACAGCATCAAGCTGTCCATGCTTTAATAAAAATTCTGACGTTTGGAAGTCCTCTGGAAGGTCTTCACGAATCGTTTGTTCAATGATTCTGCGTCCTGCAAACCCAATTAAAGCACCAGGTTCTGCAAAGTTGTAATCACCGAGAGACGCAAAACTAGCTGATACACCACCAGTTGTTGGGTTCGTCATCACAGAGATAATCAAACCTTGATCCTCGCTGAACAGCTTTAATGCTGAACTTGTTTTTGCCATCTGCATGAGACTGAGAATTCCCTCTTGCATTCTCGCTCCGCCAGATGCAGTAAAGATAATAAACGGCACCTTGTCCGCTTTTGCTTTCTCAATCGCCAGTGTAATTTTTTCACCAACAACCGATCCCATGCTGCCCATACGGAACGTGGCATCCATGACAGCAATCACAGCTTGCTTGCCTTCAATCTGACCTTTACCTGTGACAATGGCTTCATTCAAAGATGTTTTTTCTCTGTCTTTCTCAAGCTTTTCTTCGTAGCCTGGGAAACCGAGCGGGTTTTCTGAAATGAGGTGCCCGTTAAATTCTTCAAATGTACCTTCATCTACAAGGCTTTCGATACGCTGTTTTGCATTCATTTGCAAATGTCTGCCGCAATTCATACAAACACGTAAATTTTTATCTAGTTCTTTGGTGAGCATTATTTTTTTACATTGCGGACATTTGGTCATGATGCCTTCAGGCACATCCTGACTTGCCTGTTCAGAGGGTACAGATGCATATTTTTTCTTTTTACTGAAAATATTCTTGATTGACAAATGACTACCTCCCTTTTTGAAGGGTTTTTTCTTTACACGCACATCCACTATTATAGGACATGTCATTACTGTACCGAAACTATTGTACTTTTTTTGTCAAACGCTGTCATCCTTCATTCAATTTTTTCAGTGGGGAATTGATGAGAAATGAGTATGTGTTTGGGGCGCTGAGCAGTTGATGTGTTTGAATTGTGAACGTCTACAAAAAAATCTCATTCCGGATGAAAAAATTTTCGCGTAATAGAGGAAATGGTGCACGTTCTTCCTCCAATTTGAGAAAGAACGTGCACGCTTATCCAGTTGATTATTCGCCAATAATCGTTAATTTTCTTGTTTTTTCAGCGACAGCTTCTGGGTCGACTTTGATTCTTGCAACGCCAGTTTCCATTGCTGCTTTTGCCACCGCTTTTGCTACCGCTGGTGCTACACGTGCATCAAATGGTCCAGGGATGACGTATTCAGCTGTCAACTCTTCATCTGAAACAAGAGAAGCAATCGCTTCAACAGCGGCGATTTTCATTTCTTCGTTAATGTGTGTTGCACGTACATCTAATGCTCCGCGGAAAATTCCTGGGAATGCCAGTACGTTGTTCACTTGGTTCGGGAAGTCAGAACGGCCAGTTCCTACAACACTTGCACCTGCTGCATGTGCATCCTCTGGCATGATCTCTGGATTTGGATTAGCCATAGCGAAGATGACAGGATCTTTTGCCATTTTTTCAACCATTTCTTTTGTTAAAGCGCCTGCTGCTGAAACCCCGATAAAGACGTCTGCGCCTTCAATCACTTCTTCTAATGAACCTTCTTTGCGGTCTTGGTTCGTGAATTTAGCTACTTCGTTTTTCACTGCATTCATACCGTTCGGACGGCCTTCGTAAATGGCGCCTTTTGTATCACACATAATAATATCACGTACACCGAAATGATACAGAAGCTTGATGATTGCAATTCCCGCTGCTCCAGCGCCGTTTGCTACCACTTTGATTGAAGATATTGATTTTCCAGATAGTTTCAGTGCATTCACAAGTCCTGCTACTGTCACAATCGCTGTTCCGTGCTGATCATCGTGGAAAACTGGAATGTTGGTTTCTTTTTTTAAGCGTTCTTCGATGATAAAGCAGTTAGGAGCTGCAATATCTTCAAGGTTCACACCGCCAAAAGTTGGCTCAAGAAGCTTCACTGTTTCGACGATTTTATCTACATCGTTCGTTGCAAGCGCGATTGGGAAGGCATCTACGCCTGCAAAGCTTTTGAATAATACAGCTTTCCCTTCCATTACTGGAAGAGATGCTTCTGCACCAATATTTCCAAGCCCTAAAACAGCGCTTCCGTCTGTGACAACAGCGACCATATTACCTTTCATTGTATAATCATACACTTTGCTTGTGTCGTCATAAATATCTTTACATGGTTCTGCAACACCAGGTGAATAAGCCAAGCTCAAGTCTTTCGCATTTTTCACTTGTACTTTTGATTTTGATTCAAGTTTGCCTTGATTCTCTTTGTGCATATGTAATGCTTCTTCTCTTAATGACATGTGATGAACACTCCTTCAAGTGGAAAATGATTTAATGATTTGCTAAGTTGATAAGCACATACTGGCAGTTTTAAATACACAGAATCTTTAAAATGATAACACAATAGGTGAATTTGTAAAACATATTCAGACGATTTGTCATCATTTAATCACAACATTTTGTTCACCGAGCAGTTCTTTCAACTGGAAAATCACAGCATGATCTGCATGAACTTTGTAAGCATCTGGAAGTCTCATCGTCTTTTTTTGCTTCTCATAATACAAATAGACATCTGCTTCTCCGCTGTGCATCGAGATCACTCGTTTTACTTGCTCTAGTAGCTCCTGCGTATGCTTCTCTTCCTTCACCCGAATGTAGATAGACTCTTTTCTTTTTGTGCCCATCTCTTCAAGCAAAGCAGCTTCTTGCACGATGATTTGACTGCTGTCATTTCTGACATCTACTCTGCCTTCAACATAAAGCATGGTGCCCTCCTCAAGTAAGGGGGACAGCTTTCTAAATTGCTCTGGAAAGACGACGCCTTCCATTTCTCCCGTTTCATCCCCAAATGTAACAAATGCCATCGATTGTCCATTTTTTGTCCGGATCGATTTCACTTTTGTCAAAAGACCACCCATTGAGATTTTTCGCTTTATATAGGAAGAAAGTCTGATTAATTCCACTGCACCATTCTCTCTTAAGCGGTCTCGGTACGCTTGTACAGGGTGATTTGATAAATATAACCCGAGTGCCTCTTTTTCAAATTGCAAGAGATCAACAAGCGGCAGTTCTTCAATCTCTGCATATTTTGGCTTAATGGAGAAGGTTGTATCCCCAAGAAAGTCAAGCTGATCCTCTGGATTTAAAAATGACACGTGGTCTAACGCAATATCTATTGATGCTAATAACGAAGCACGATTGGGATAAAGCTCATCCATCGCTCCTGAAAAAATGAGCGCTTCAATCGTTTTTCGGTTAACGCTCTTTGGTGATACTCTTGCGCAAAAATCAAATAAATCTTCAAACGGCTTTTCCTGTCTTGCTCTGTATATATCCTTTACAGCTGACACTCCGACATTTTTGATCGCTCTTAAGCTGTAGCGGATTTCCCCTTTTTCAACCGTAAATGGAAACTCACTCTTATTAATAGAAGGCTTCAACACAGATATCCCTTTTTCCTTTGCCTCATAGAAATATTGAGCGACTTTGTCTTCATTTCCAATTACACTCGTTAAAAGACCGCACATAAAATATAACGGATAATGCGCTTTTAAATAAGCAAGCTGAAAGCCAATCATGCTATATGCAACAGCATGGCTTCTATTAAAACCATAGTTTGCAAATTTGACGATTAAGTCATAAACGTCATTTGCAATGTTAACAGGATACTCCTTTTTTAGGCATCCTTCAACAAAATGGCTCCGCTCTTCATCAAGGACCTTTTTATCCTTCTTCGAAACAGCTCTTCTTAATAGATCTGCCTCGCCCAGCTTAAAGCCTGCCATCTTCGCTGCAATCAGCATGATTTGCTCCTGATAGACGATGACTCCATATGTATCCTTTAATATGTCATACAGATCAGGATGCGGGTAGGAAACGTTGACTATGCCGTGCTTTCGATCGATAAAAAGCGGGATATTCTCCATTGGACCTGGACGATAGAGGGCATTGACCGCCACAATGTCTTCTAAACTAGACGGTTTCAGACGTCTCAGCACCTGACGCATTCCTTGTGATTCAAGCTGGAAAATCCCAGTTGTATCTCCCGCCGATAACAATTCAAACGTTTTCTGATCTTCATATGAAATGTCACTAAAGTTAATGTGGACGTTTTCCTGTCTTTCAATCTGGTTTTTAATGGATTCAATTAATGTTAAATTTCTAAGTCCTAAGAAATCCATCTTTAAAAGTCCTAGATCTTCTAAATAATTCATAGCATACTGCGTTAAATACACACCATCATGGCCGTCTTGAATTGGAACGATCTCTGTCAGCGGCTCCTCGCTCAGCACAACACCAGCTGCATGTGTCGAGGTGTGTCTTGGCAGACCTTCTACCTTTAAAGCGGTTTGGAAGACCTTTCGAAGCTCTTCGGATTGCTGAAGCAGCGTTTTTAATTCAGGAGATGCAGTCACCGCTTCTTTCAGCGTCGTTCCTGGCTTTGATGGAATGAGCTTTGCAAGACGGTCCGCTGCCTTTGAATCAATCCCCATGACACGTCCGACATCCCTTAAAGCAGCCTTTGCCGCAAGTGTTCCAAACGTAACAATTTGCGCCACATGCATGTCTCCGTATTTGTCTTTTACATAAGAAATGATTTCATCTCTTCTCGTGTCGGGGAAATCAATGTCAATATCAGGCATACTGATTCGCTCTGGATTTAAGAAACGCTCAAATAAAAGTCCGTGACGGATCGGATCAACATCTGTAATAAACAAAACATAAGCAACAAGTGAGCCTGCTGCTGATCCCCGTCCAGGGCCTGTGACAATACCTTGATCATGCGCATACTTCATAAAATCCCACACAATGAGAAAATAATCACTGAAATTCATTTTTTGGATAATGCTCAGTTCGTACTCAAGCCTTTTGACATACATTTCATTTGAAGCAATCTTTCTTTGCTTCATCCCTTCTGCGCACACTGTGCGT
The DNA here is from genome assembly GCA_030159235.1 of Bacillus safensis. Taxonomy (GTDB): domain Bacteria; phylum Bacillota; class Bacilli; order Bacillales; family Bacillaceae; genus Bacillus; species Bacillus safensis_B. Next base: position 485,095 of record BSBG01000002.1, read on the forward strand.
AAAAACTGATCTGCTGTTGATTGATCAGGAGTTGGATAGGATGGGAGTTTCGTCTGCCCAAGATTTAAATCGACCTCGCACCTGTCTGCGATCTCCGCCGTTCTTGTCAGCAGCTCTCGATCATCCGCATACCATTCCAGCATTTCTTCAAAGGATCTGAAATGCTTTTCTCCTCGTTCTTCCTCTATCTCTGAAAGCTGCTGACCCGCTTTAATAGCCTTTAAACATGTATAAGCCGTTTTATCTTCTCGACTGATGTAATGAACATCTCCCGTCGCAACAAGGGGAATATCCGCACTTTGTGAGACATCTCGCAGTTTGCTGGCAAGCGATTCGTCTTGCTGAAATGGCTGAAGTGCGATGTACACATGTCCCTCGCCGAATATACGCTTCAATTGCTTTGCCGCTTCACGCGCTTCTTCTATCTGATCATGCTGTAAAAGCGTTTCAATATAGCCAGATGCGCCTGGCGTGATGGCAATGAGCCCTCGGTGATAGCTTTTAAGCCATTTTTCTTTCAGTCCGGCTTTTGATTTTGATTTCAGTACACTGCTGATTTTAATCAGATTTTGATAGCCTTCATTATTTTTTGCAAGGAGTACCAAGGGATAAGCCTCTGTCTCTTGTTCATCTATGAAGACAGAAGCTGTTAAACCGATGACCGGCTTGATGCCATGTTTTTTACATTCCTTATAAAATTCAACCGTTCCATACATCACATGGTCATCGGTAAGAGCGAGCGCCTTGCAGCCAAGTTCTTTCGCTTTTTGCACAAGCTCCTTTACTTTAGCTGCACTGCTTAACAAGCTGTATCCACTGTGGACCTGAAGATGAACATAAGACATGCTAAATCCACTCCTTTCGTCTAAAGTCATTCTTTCATTATAAAACGCGATGCGGTGAGAAACAAATGTTCTTTCTTTTCCGTCCGTTCATACTTGTCCAGCACACACCATATATTGAATAGAGTGAGGTGGACAAAATGGATGTGAAGGAAGCTTTTATTCCGAATTTTATTAGCTGTTATTTTATCGCACTTGGGGTTATTTTGGGTGGTGCTATCATAGGTGGTGTTGGTGCATATTTATCTGGTCAGCCGCCCTTATCCATTATTACTAGTCTTGCCAACCGTTTGAAGATTTGGGCGCTTGTCGCCGCTATCGGTGGAACCTTTGATGCCGTTTATAGCTTTGAACGAGGCATTTTCGAAGGAAACACACGAGATATTTTCAAGCAAATTTTATTAATCATCTCTGCCATGGGCGGTGCACAAACGGGGTATCTCATTATTACGTGGCTCACCCAGGAGCATGTGTCATCATGAGAGTGCCGGAGCTGTATAAACGCCCAGGCTGGCAGCGTTTTTTTGCGGGAATGATGTTTGGTGCGATTGTAAGCTGGCTCATTTTCCTCTTCACATACGGAACCTTTCAGGAAAAACAAGTGACACTGCTGAGAAGCCAGCAGCATCATATGGACAGTCTGAAAGAACAGATCACACTTTACCGGGAAGATTTGCATAAGTTAAATGAGGATAATAAGCAGCGGCTGCTGATCCAAAGCGTAGATGTTCATCTCGTAAATCGTGAGCAATATAAAATCCCAGAGCCAGATACGCTAAAGTTTGAAGATCAGGTCAAGGAGGATATATCAGAAGTCATTACAAAGGATATTGAAAGTGTCTATAAAACAAAGGAATTACTAAAGCGGACTGTGGAAAACAAAGAATATACGATTCGGGAAAAGGCCTACCGCGCGAAAGTGACAGAGCTGACAATTTATACGAAGCTTTCACTTGAAGTGCGTATTTCATTTGCTGAATAAATGATGATGTGGATTTTTTATGAATTTCTGCCCTCAACGATCGCTTTTCACTCTTCATTTTTATACACTAAAAGTAGAACGACATCTTAAATAGAAAGAGGTGAGGACAATGGAGGTTTACAGCTATCGTCAAATGGCACGAGACAAAGCAAGCCGGATCAAAGACGGCATGTGTGCTTATGCTGAGACAGAAATGATGGCTCATTTAATTAAAAAAGAATTAAAGCATCAAAATCTCCAAGCCTATGAAGATTCAACAGACATCGGCTGCTGGTTTATCCCTGTATGCAAGTAACCCTTTTCTCCATGAAAAAAGAGAGAAGGGACTTGAAATCCCTCCTCTCTTACGATGATGATTTACATACTTCTTCTAAATCACGCAAAATCTCATCTGCTACTGCCCAATCATAAATGGACGCACCAGCTGCAAGCGGGTGGCCGCCGCCATGATATTTTTTAGCTATGGTGTTAATAACGACGCCTTTAGAGCGGAATCTGACACGAATCTGATCGTTTTCTTCCACAAAAAAGACCCAAGCTTTAATCCCTGCAATATTTCCTAATGTCCCAACAAGCTGTGAGGCTTGCTGCGCTGTTGTTTGGAACGACTCCAAAATTTCACGCTTAATGAAAACAGATGCGACCCCATTCTTTGATAAAGAAATATGTTGAAAAATATAGCCGTTTAGTTTCACGACATTCAAATCTGTCTCATACAATTGATTGAAAAGATCTGAAGATGAGAACGGATATTCGATAAGTTCCCCTGCATATTTGAGCGTCTTTTTCGTTGTGTTTGGGAAAAGGAAGCGGCCTGTGTCTCCTACAATGCCGGCATAGATTAATTCAGCCGCCTTTGTATTCAGCTGATATCCTTCTTCTTTCCCCTCTAAATACAATTCATAAATCATCTCGCTCACAGAGCTTGCCTCTGTATCCACCCAAAGCAAATCGCCATAAGGATCTTCATTCGGGTGATGGTCAATTTTCATCAGCTTATCGCCCATTGAATAGCGCTGATCATCGATTCTTGCTTGATTGGCCGTATCACAGACAATGACAAGGGCTCCTTTATACACGTCATCCGGTACCTCATCTAGTTCATATAAAAATGAAAGGGATGGCTCCGGGGTTCCTGTCGCATAAATATTTTTTTCTGGATAGGTGGCACGCAAGATTTCCGTAAGGCCGCACTGCGATCCATACGCGTCTGGATCTGGTCTTACATGTCTATGGATGATGATGGTGTCATATAATGATATGGTTCTAATCAGTTCTTTTTTCATAAAAACTCCTTCTCATGCGATACTCTTTTTATTATTAAATCATAATCTATCGTGACGGAAAAGTGAGGAATAGACAATTTATTCTAGTAAGCAAGCCTATTTACGTTTAAAATAGGGTTGTAATCACTTACAATGGAGGCTTGGCACATGCTTGTTTTGATTGTGTTTATTATTTGTTCTGCCATGTTTTATTTATACTACAAAGCAAAAAATGTCCGTACGAACCGGCCAGTCGAAAAAAAATTCTGGTCGGCGAAATCCAGTATGGCCCTTGGCTGCTTTGTCCTGCTCTTCGGTGTGAATCAATTATTTTTAAACCGCTCGTCACTCGCATTTGTCATTGGATTTATTTTTGTTGCCGTCGGTATCGGCAGTACGTGGGCTGGGTATAAAGCCTACAAGCATTACCTTCCGCTCTTTTTAAAGGAAGGCGAAAAAGACCACGCGTAATAAGGAAAGGGGCGACACGAGTTCGCCCTTTTTATGATTATCCTCTCTCCATCAGCTGCACCATCAGCATTGCTTTCCCTACAATATTCGATTGGTGGTACACCTCGACTTCTAGCTTTCCAAACTTACGTCCTACTTCTAAAATATTCGGCTTGATCTGTATGGTGGACTCCATTTGAACCGGTTTTAAGAAGTAGACCGAGAGACTCTCGACGATCAGCTCTCCCTTCTTATGAGATTTTAAGAAGCGGTTCGCTGATTCGATTAAAATTTGTGTAAACACCCCATATGAAATATTTCCAAGCTGATTCGTCATTTGTGGTGTGACCTCGTATTGATAAACCGCATCTGCTTTTGGTTTTTCTGTATCGGCCTCTTTAAACCCTCTTGAGACAACATCATCCAGCTTTTCTCCGACCTGTGGCTGCTTTTGAATCATTTGCAGCGCCTTGAGCACATCCTGGCGGCTGATCATTCCAATCAGCTTCGCATGATCATCTACAACTGGCAGCACCTCAATGCCTTCCCATACCATCATTTGAGCAGCTGAGGCGACAGAGGTTTTGCCAATGACCGTCAGTGGATTTTTTGTCATCACCTTTTCAATCGGTGTGGAGCGGTCATGGCCTGCTATATCCTTTGAGGTGAGGATCCCGTGAATTTTCATTTGATTGTCTGCCACCGGGAAACGGCCGTGGCCAGTTTCATAATTCTTTTCATACCATTTCTCAAGCTTATCCTCTGGTGATAAATACACCGTCCGTTCTATCGGTGTTAAAATATCTTCCACAAGCACAATCTCTTTTTTAATTAATTGGTCATAAATGGCTCTGTTAATGAGAGCTGCTACGGTAAAAGTATCGTAGCTTGTTGATAAAATCGGCAGCTCAAGCTCATCTGCAAGCTGAATGATCTCATCATCGGTTGAGAATCCGCCTGTGACCAGCACAGCCGCCCCTGCCTCTAATGCCTGCTTATGGGCATTGATCCGGTTTCCGACGATCAGCAGGTTGCCAGCTGCCGTATAGCGCATCATCGCATCCAGCTCCATCGCTCCGATGACAAATTTATTTAACGTTTTATGTAAGCCTGCTCGTCCTCCAAGCACCTGTCCATCAATGACATTGACCACTTCTGCATATGTCAGTTTTTCAATATTTTCTTTTTTCTTCTGTTCAATTCGAATGGTGCCGACCCGTTCAATGGTGCTGACGAATCCTTTATTTTCTGCATCTTTGATGGCCCGGTAAGCGGTGCCTTCACTCACTTTCATTTCTTTTGCTATGCGCCGGACAGAAATTTTCTCCCCGACATCTAATGAATCAATATACGATAAAATTTGCTCATGCTTTGTCGCCAATCCCGTTCACCCTTTTTGTTTTCAGCGTTTTCATCTATGTTTCATTATAAGGGCAGGAGGCTTTTAATAGCAATTTGTCTTTTCTTTCAGCAAAATGAGGGCAAAGAAAAAAGCCGGCATGTGTGTGCCAGCTTCTTTCTTTAATGATTAAATCTCGACGGATTCTCCGCTGTTTAACACATGACCAACACCGCCGTGCAGGCTGTCTGCAAATGCATGCGGGTCCTGTTCAATCGGCGGGAATGTGCTGTAGTGAATCGGAACGACCTGCTTAGCACGAAGCCATTCTGCTGCAATTCTTGCATCGTCCGGCCCCATGGTGAAGTTATCACCAATTGGAAGGAAAGCAAGGTCAATATGGTTCATCTCACCGATCATCTTCATATCTGAAAAGAGTGCAGTGTCTCCAGCATGATAAATCGTTTTGCCCTCTGCGGTAAATAAAATACCTGATGGCATGCCTGTATACGTAATCGTCTGTGCCTCATCATCAATGACGGCTGAACCGTGGAATGCTTGCGTGAGCTTCACTTTACCAAATTCAAACTCACGTCCACCTCCAATAGAAAGAGGGTGCGTTTTCACCCCTTGCCAGCTTAAATACGTGGCAAGTTCAAAAGGCGCGACAATAAGCGCATCATTATTTTTAGCAATTTCAACCGTGTCACCGATGTGATCTCTATGCCCGTGTGTCAGTAAAATGACATCCGCTTTGACATCTTGTGGTTTGATATCCGTGAACTTATTTCCATTTAAAAATGGATCAATCCAAATATGGTATCCGTTTGTTTCAATGTGTACGGCTGAATGTCCGTGATATGTAGCTTTCATGTAGTATGTCCACCTTTCAATTTTGATCTCATATTATTATTCCCTCTATAAAAAGTTGAAAAACTTAATGCCGGTGAATCACGTTAAGGCCGCCTGTTGCTTCAATGACGGTCCCTGTAATGAGGTCTGAACGGTCATCGCATAAAAATGAGATGATACGCCCGATATCCTCTCCAGTACCAGACCTGCCAATCGGCGTTTCATCGTCTTTGATCTGGCGTGCTTCTTCTATTGTCGACTCTTTCATGTCTCCAACGATTTTGCCTGGACAAATCATATTGGCTGTAATGCCGTTTTCGGCTTCTTCAATCGCAATGGTTTTCGTCAGTGATGCCAGTCCCACTTTTGCCGCTCCAAAGGCTGATCTGTGCATCCAGCCTGGTGCATGGTCTGCACCTTGAAAGCCGTATGTGATAATGCGGCCAAAGCCTTGCTTTCTCATCATGGGGATGACCATCCGGAACAAGTGGAATACAGCTGATAGGTTGCCTTCCATCATTTGATACCATTCTTCTTCAGAGTAATCCGCCAGTTTCTTTCGTTCAAAAATATAAGGACCAGCATTGTTAATCAAGGCATCAATCCGCCCAAATCGTTCTGCTGCCAGCTCTACCATGTTTTTTAAATCTGCTTTGTTTGTCACATCTCCTTGGACAAATTGAAGCTTTTCTTCGTATTCCTGCAATTCTTCTTTCATCTTCCTTACAGCTTCATCATCACTTCGATAATTCACTGTCACAGAATACCCCATATTCAGTAAAGACTCGGTGACTTTCCTGCCAAGTCCTTTAGAACCCGCTGTTATTAATGCGTGTCGCACACAATCTCCTCCTAAAGCAAAGGTTGCAAGTTCATGTGTTTCTTTTGTTATCTTTACTTTACTATAAACCGACATCCGGCGCACTTATGAACCCTTTCTGCTATTCTTGTTCTCCAGGGAGGCTGAATCTCCTTTCTGACTACAAAAAAACCATCCGTATAAACGAATGGTTTTGGTCAGTTATGCTAGGCAGGCTTTTGCTTTTTCTAAAGCGAGCTGGATTTGTTTGAATCCAGTTCCGCCTGCACTTGTTCTTTTTTCAACAGCAACATACGGATCAAGAACGGTGTAAATGTCTTGTTCAAAAAGATCACTTGATTCTGTGAATGTTTCAAAAGGAAGATCAGTTAAGTAGACCCCTTTTTGAATGCACGTATACACAAGTTTCCCAACGATTTCGTGTGCTTCACGGAATGGCATGCCTTTTTTCGCAAGGTAGTCTGCCACTTCTGTCGCATTTGAGAAATCTTCTTTTGTTGCCTTTTTCATGACATCTTCGTTCACTGTCATCGTTTGAATCATACCTGTGAAGATTTGCAGGCTACCAGCGATGGTTTTGACTGTATCAAACATGCCTTCCTTATCTTCTTGCAGGTCTTTGTTATACGTAAGCGGCAAGCCTTTCATAATCGTGAGAAGCCCCATTAGGTTGCCGTACACACGGCCTGTTTTTCCGCGGATTAATTCAGCCATATCCGGGTTTTTCTTTTGCGGCATCATGCTGCTGCCTGTTGCGTATGTGTCATCAAGCTCAATGAATTTAAATTCTTGAGAGCACCATAAGATGATTTCCTCACAAAGACGTGAGAGATGCATCATCACAAGGCTGCTATTAGACAAGAACTCTAAAATGAAATCACGATCACTCACACCATCAAGGCTGTTTTCGTAAATATGGTCAAAGCCAAGCAGCTCTGCTGTATATTCACGATCAATCGGGAATGTCGTTCCTGCTAACGCCCCGCATCCAAGTGGAGACACGTTAATCCGCTTTAATGAATCTTGGAAACGCGCTTTGTCACGCTCAAGCATCCAGAAATAGGCCAGCATATGATGGGCAAAGGAAATAGGCTGTGCACGCTGTAAGTGCGTATATCCCGGGAAAATCGTTTCAACGTGCTGTTCTGCCTTTTCTACAAGTACTGTTTGAAAGGAAGAGATCAGTTCAATGATATGCTCTACTTGGTTATTCAAATATAAATGCATATCGGTTGCAACCTGATCATTCCGGCTTCTCGCTGTGTGCAATTTGCCGCCAAGCGGACCAATCTCATCAATGAGCATTTTTTCAAGGTTTAAATGAATATCCTCGTAATCTACTGAGAAATCTAGTTCATCCGCCTCTGCCTTTTTCATGAGCGTATTCAGTCCGTCTTTGATGGCAGCGGCCTCCTCATCGCCTAGGATACCGCATTTATTCAGCATACTTGCATGAGCAAGGGAGCCGGTCAAATCTTCTTTGACTAATTGTTTGTCGAAATGAATGGACGCGCCAAACTCATCGACCCATTTTTCTGGTGTTTTTTGAAATCGGCCTCCCCAAAGCTTTTTCATGCCTTAACCTGCTCCTTTTTGTTCACGATGCTGTTTACTTTTGTTGGTAGGCCCCAAAGGTTAATAAATCCTACAGCTGCATCATGATCGAATTCATCTGCTTTTGTGTAAGTTGCTAGATTTTCATCATAAAGTGAATATGGTGATTTACGTCCTTCTACAATCGCATGACCTTTAAATAGTTTCACACGTACAACACCTGTTACGTTCTGTTGTGTTTCTTGTAAGAATGCATCTAGTGCTTGTTTAAGTGGTGAGAACCATAAACCGTTGTATATTAATTCAGCCATTTTTTGTTCAATGATTGGCTTAAAATGCGCGACTTCTTTGACAAGCGTTAAGTCTTCAAGCTCTTTATGCGCATTTAGAAGTGTGACAGCACCTGGGCATTCGTACACTTCACGAGATTTGATTCCAACAAGACGGTTTTCAACGTGATCGATTCTGCCCACGCCATGCTGACCAGCAACTTCATTTAAATGAAGGATGAGATCAGATAATGAATACTGGATACCGTCAATCGCTGTTGGTTTTCCTTTTTCAAACGTGATTTCAATGATTTCTGGTGTGTCAGGTGTTTTTTCAAGTGGATTTGTCAGATCATATGCACCTTCTGGTGGCGCTGCCCAAGGATCTTCTAAAATGCCACATTCGTTACTTCTGCCCCAAAGGTTTTGGTCGATTGAATATGGGCTGTCTAAGTTAATCGGAATTGGAATACCGTGTTTTTGTGCATAATCGATTTCTTCATCACGAGACCATTTCCATTCACGCACTGGTGCAAGAACTTCTAAGTCTGGATTCAATGCTTTAATAGATACTTCAAAACGTACTTGGTCGTTCCCTTTTCCAGTACATCCATGAGCTACTGCTACTGCATTTTCTTTCTCTGCCACTTCCACTAATTTTTTTGCAATAAGCGGGCGAGATAAGGCAGATACTAGTGGATATTTTCCTTCATACATGGTGTGTGCTTGTAATGCAGTGAGTGCGAACTCTTCAGCAAATTCTTCTTTTGCATCGATCATGTATGATTGAACTGCTCCAACTTGAAGTGCTTTTTGTTGAACGAATGCTAAATCTTTTCCTTCACCTACGTCCAGGCAGCAAGCAACGACTTCGTATCCTTGCTCTTGTAACCATTTAACTGCAACAGAGGTATCAAGACCTCCGGAATATGCTAATACGACTTTTTTATTTTGTGACATGATTGAAAAGCTCCTCTCGCTTGTTTTGATTCAGTGAATGTTTTTTTGCATAAAAATAAGTTTTAATTTATAAACATGCATTTAGTATGTATACACTGTAACAAGGAAAAATTGTTTTTTCAACCCCTTTATGAAAAAAACTCTGCCAAATTTTCTTGGCAGAGTCATTTCGGGCTATTTTTGATCCTTTTCAAGCTCTCGTAAAACGTGTGGAAGCTCTGGAATGATGAGTTTTGTCATGGCTAAACGAACGGCTCCTGTAGACCCTGGTGTGACAAAGACCGCTTTTTGATTGATGACCCCAGCCGTTGCCCGAGAGAGAATAGCAGCTGAACCGATGTCTTCTGTATAGCTCAGCATGCGGAAGATTTCGCCAAAGCCAGGCAATTCCTTGGAGAAAAGAGGGGTGATGGCTTCAATGGTGACATCCCTTGCCGCAATTCCTGTCCCGCCATTTAACAAGACCGCATCTATTTTCGCTTCGCTTGTTCCTTCCAGCACAGCGTCTTGAATGGCTCCAATTTGATCTTTTACTATATCGTATGCAAGAACAAGATGTCCCTGTTCTTTGAGCAAATCAATCATCAGACGGCCGCTTTTGTCTGTTTCTTTCGTTCTTGTATCACTGACCGTAATGACTTTTACATAAAGCCTCTCTTTCGCCTCACGTTTATGTTCTGTCACGCTCATCTTTTGCACCACTCCCTTTTGCTTTGTATTGGACAACATTATAGCATGCTGCTTTTAACAGAAAAAAGCTCTTTTCCTTATTGGAAAAGAGCTTCTCAATCTTGATTACGCTAAACGCATAACGTCTCTTGCAATCATTACTTCTTCGTTCGTCGGGATAACGATGACTTTTACAGGAGAGTGCGGGTAGCTGATGAATGCTTCTTCGCCTCTCATGTTGTTAAGGGAAGGATCCCAGTAAACGCCCATGAATTCTAGACCACGAAGTACACGTGCTCTTACTTCAGAACTGTTTTCACCAATTCCTGCTGTGAAGATAATCGCATCTACGCCATTCATTCTCGCTGCATAAGAACCGATATATTTATGAATACGGCTCGCAAAAATATCAAGGGCTACTTCTGCACGGTCGTTTCCTTCTTCTGTTGCTTCTTCAATATCACGAAGGTCACTTGACAGACCTGACACACCTAAAAGACCACTCTTCTTATTCAAAGTAGAAAGTACTTCTTCAGCAGTATGTCCTGTTTTTTCCATGATAAATGGAATAAGGGCAGGGTCAATGTTACCTGAACGTGTACCCATTGCAACACCCGCAAGTGGTGTGAAGCCCATAGATGTATCGATTGATTTTCCGCCTTCAACTGCTGCGATACTCGCACCATTTCCAAGGTGGCAAGAAATCAAACGAAGCTCTTCTAGAGGACGACCTAATAGCTCTGAAGCACGCTCTGTAACGAACTTGTGGCTTGTCCCGTGGAATCCGTATTTACGAATACCAAAGTTTTTATAGTAGTCATATGGAAGGCTGTATAAGTAAGACTGCTCTGGCATTGTTTGGTGGAACGCTGTATCGAACACAGCAATCGCTGGTACGTCAGGCAGAATTTGTTTGAATGCTTTGATTCCTACAACGTTTGCAGGGTTGTGAAGTGGTGCAAGCTCTGAAAGCTGATCAATGTCATTGATGACTTCATCTGTTAAAACAACAGAATCGCTGAATTTCTCTCCGCCGTGAACGACGCGGTGTCCTACGCCATCAATTTCATTAAAGTCTTTGATGATGTTAAATTCAGTTAGTTTTTCAAGCAGCATTTTGACCGCTACTGCGTGATCTGGAATATCTGTGACTTCTGTTTTCTTTTCTCCGTCTACAGAAATCGTGAAGATACTGTTATCCATTCCAATTCTTTCAACAAGCCCTTTTGTTAAAACAGTTTCTTCTGGCATGTCGAACAATTGGAATTTAAGAGATGAGCTTCCTGCGTTGATTGCAATAATTTTGGACATTACTGTCGCTCCTTTTACTCAGTTGTTATATAAGGTTTCACGTTTTTTCCGGTGCTATATTCAACCTGTTTGACGGGTCTTTTATAGTTTAACGATAAGTCCGAAAAATATCTGACTTTTTCATTTAAACATTGAAAACTTTGCATTTCAAGTGCACCTTCGAACTGTTATCGCTTACATCAATAAGTCGTTATTTTCTGAATAGTAAAATAGCCAGAAATGATTCTGGCTATTCTTTCGTTTCTTTTTCTTCTATAAACCACTGGTCTAATTTTCTCATCACACCCACCATTGCTTCTTTCTGTGAGAAAGACGGTAGATTGGCAAACAGCATCCGTTTTGGTGCTTCCAAACCTTCTTTTTTCTTTTGCATCACAAATAAGCTTTTGGCGTGTTTTTTGTCCTTAAACATGGAGACCGGGAGCTGAATTAACGCATTCATATACGCATGATCTTTGATGAAATCCTTTAATTGTACGCTCTCTTTTCCTTCAAACAAGTCGTTTGGAATGATGAAGAATAAGAAGCCGCCTTCTTTTGTGTATCGAAGGCTTTGTTCAATGAATAAATAATGGGCAAAGGCATGTCCTTCTTTTGCCTTTAAGTCAAAGTCCGCTGCACGCTCATCATTTGGGTAATAGCCGACTGGCAGGCTACATACAGTGACATCTGTCGGTGAGATAAGAAGCGGCTCAAGGCTGTCCTGATGGAAAAGCTCGACTTCTTTCTTTTCTAAATTCGCCTGAGCCCAAGCAATTTTAATGAGCACATCATCAATTTCAGACGCAAAGCCGCGCTTTGTTTCTGCCGTGAGGTTATTTAAAACAGCAAGCAGTAAGTTTCCTGTTCCTGCGGCCGGATCAAAGACAACAAGCTCCTTTTGTCCTTCTAAAAATTTATTGACTAAATAGCTGACAAACAGTCCAATCGTATCTGGCGTCATCTGGCGATTTGGATGGGAAATATCCTTTTGTCCTTTCAATACGGCGAGCTGAAATGCTTTACGAATCTGCTCATGATCATAAGAAGGGAAATCTGCTTTCTCTATTAAATCCTTTAATAAACCGTTTCGATCATTTACTTGGAAAAAGGCTTCTCCTGCTTCTGCCAGTGCTTCAATGTAGGAAATGTTCTGTTCCTTTTTCAATCGAATAGAAGCTGTATCGAGCAGTTCAAAAATAGTACTTACTTGATCTTTCTGCAATGCTTTTCTCTCCTCGCTTTGTTAAAAGCTATATGTTTTCATTGAAAAGAGCCCCAGGATGAAGCCGGAGCTCTTGTCGATGCTGCTTTTATAACAGTGATTTTGCAACTTCAATGGCTTTTTCATAATTTGGGTGATTCGTTGCTTCACTTACGTATTCAGTGTAAACCACTTTTCCGTTAGGATCTAGTACGAAGACTGCGCGCGCCAATAAACGCAATTCTTTCATATATACTCCGAATGCTTCACCAAATGACATATCTCTGTGATCAGATAATGTTTCAACATTTTCAATTCCGTTTGCTCCACACCAGCGTGCTTGTGCAAATGGAAGGTCTGCACTAATCGTATAAATATTGACCGGACCTAAACCCGCTGCCTCTTCATTGAAACGTCTTGTTTGTGCGTCACACACACCTGTATCAATAGAAGGAATCACTGAGATGATCGTCACTTTTCCTGTTAAATCCGAAAGTGAAACTTCCCCTAGTGAGTTCGTTAATACCGTGAAATCTGGAGCCTGCTCGCCTACTTTCACTTCATTTCCTACAAGCGTTACAGAACTCCCTTTAAATGTGATCGATGCCAAAACAATTCCTCCCTTATCAAATGTATGGTTCTATCATAGTAGAGAAAGCAAAAAACTGCAAAGCTTAATCGTCCATTTTGAAAAAAAGTTAACTGCAGCGCAGCTAACTTTTTAAAGGTCTATATCATCTAGTTTTCGTTCTTTATGACGGTGCTCCCGCTCATCCTTCTTAAACATGTGCTGAAGACGTTCAATTGCTTGAGGAGCAGAATCCAATATTTTATCAAGCAGATGTGTATGTTCATCCAAATGAAGCATTCGAACTCCGTTTGTTCCGACAATTAAGAAGGCGATTGGTGTAATGGACACACCGCCACCGCTTCCGCCGCCAAATGGAAGTCTCGGTTCTTTTCGTTCCTGTTCATCAGAACGTTTTTCTTTCTTTTGGTTCCCGTTAAATTCACTGCCGCCAGCTGCAAATCCAAAACCAACCTTTGACACAGTGAGAATGACACTGCCGTCAGGGGTTTCGACTGGATCGCCGATGATTGTATTCACATCTATCATTTCTTTTAAGTTTTCCATCGCTGTCTTCATGAGACCTTGGATTGGATGATCTGCCATTTTCGGGTTCCTCCTTAAACAGATGATTCATTCTTCGTTGCTTGAAGAGAGGCACTTTTTCTCGCCTTTCTCCCTTTTAACCAATGGACAAGTAAACGAATGGCTGCAAGCATAGCATGTCCAATACGAAAATAAGCTATACATGTAAACTGAGTCTGTGACACATTGTGCTGAAAGGCAGGAATCACTTCATATACCGGTTTATGCTTAAAGGTGAGATGCTCCTGCATAAAGGCAAGGAGTGCTCCTTTCACTGACCACACACCACCAGCTGCTACACCTGTTAAAGCGGCGTCATGAAAGCCAATCCATGTCGACCAGTGAAATGATACGATTCTCATGTGAATGAAGAACTTGCGCATGATCCGGTTTAAATCAACAATCTCTTTTGTGATGCGCTCCATTTGATGAAGGATTTGCTTCACATCACGTTTTCCCACTTTTTTATGCATGGATTCCTTTTCGTGACTTGGCGTTTTGGCGCTTTCCATCTTCTTTTCACGAATATCAATCGTTTGATCTTCCGCATTGACCCTCACCATTGGGATCTCTTTTTTGAGTCTGACCATTCCATATAAGGTGATGACCTTCAGTGCAATATGGTCATCGTCGTTTGTATGCGAAAAGTCCAGTGAAATGGTTACTTTCATGAAAATCAACAAGATCACAAGAAACAAAAACGCTGCGATCCAAACGTAAAGCACTGTGCTCACTTCCTCCATAACAAATGATGCTTCCCCTACGATTATGGCTCTCATTCTGGATTTTATACCCAATCATAAAAAAAGAGTTCGACCGGTCCCCGGCCAAACTCCTCTGATTATACGTTTGATTCTGTTTTTTCATATAAATGTTCATGAACGACCACCGTATCGGCGAAATAATCATGAATTCCCTGCTTTTTCGGTGAGAACCCAACGACAGCATAGAGAACAAAAATCGTATTAATGTAGCGTCCGACAATCTCTCTAAAGAAAATGACATCCCAAGCCAGCTTCTTCTCAGGCTGAAGTGAGACCACTTTAATCCCAAACACCATCTTGCCGAGTGTTTGTTGAAAGACTTTCGTCATGATGGCGAAATAAAGGAGGAACACAATCGTTGTTGTGATGGAAAATGGAGAAAACCATCCCCCTCCCTTGGACCAGCCAAACAGACTAAAGATTGGAGAAACCGTCAAATGGTTGACACCCCAGACGACAAGCCAATCAAGAATAAACGCCCAAAATCTAATCCAAAAACCTGCAAACGCCTGTGCTTCAATTGAAGCACGCTTCACAAAGGCCGGCTTCGATTCTTCCTCTTGGCTGCGGCTTTCTCTTACTTCATCGAATGTAGAATCCATCTATGATCCCTCCTTTATTTTGAATAGAGATACATCGGTTTAGACCCATTTGAGCCAGCCAGTGTTTCTTTTAAATTCAGAAAATCAATTTCGCTTTTAAAGAGTTTGCTTGCACTCATGTTGAAGAGAGAATTCCAGCCAAAGCTTTGAGAATAGCTGATCACTGTTGCTCCTTTTAAGCCTTTTTCATTTTTCTTCATCGCTTTTAATGCATCTTCATAATAGCCAAGCTCATCGACTAATCCGTTCGATTTCGCCTGTGTTCCATCATATACTCGGCCGTCAGCGATTTTCTTGACGTCCTGTTTTGACATACCGCGTCCTTCAGAGATGACTTTGACAAATCCTTCATAAGAGTTATTGACCATGCTTTGCATGATGTCACGCTCCTCTTTTGTCATATCACGGTCTGGAGACATGATGTCTTTGTATTTTCCGCTCTTAATCGTTTCATATTTAATTCCCAAGTTATCTGCGAGCTTTGAATAATTCAAACTTTGCATAATGACACCTAACGATCCTGTTAATGTTTCAGGTGAAGCAAAGATTTTCTTCGCTGGGGTTGACACATAGTAGCCGCCAGAAGCTGCCATTGAACCCATGGATACGTAAATCGGCTTCTTCGCTTTTTTCACTTCTTCTAATTTTTTATGTATTTCAGCACTTTCATAGACACCGCCGCCAGGAGAGTTTACACGCAAGAGTACACCCTTTACAGAAGCATCCTCTTTCGCTTTATCCAGCTCCTTGAGGAATGTACGATGATCATAACCCTCTCCGCCTAATAGGCTTGATGCACCGCCGTTATCTTGAATCGTTCCATTAATCTCAAGAACAGCAATTTTACCTGCCCCGCTGCCATCCTCTAGTACCTTCTCTTCTATCTCATCCCCGAATTGATAGCTCATTTTATTATCATTGAAGCTTTCGAACAAGGCCATCGTGACACTAATCACAATAGAAAATCCGAAAACACCTAGTGCAATGATCAACGCTACCCATCTTTTCGCATTCATCTTCTTCTCCTCCTTTTTTGTCTCACTTCAGTCATACGAATACCCACATGAAATGTTTCACAGGAATTGTGGTTTTTTTACATTTCATGTAGGCATATGATAGCACCTCTCTTAAATACCGTTCAACTTTCCATTGCCTACGATGACATGTGCATGACGAAAAATTGGTTTTTTTATCCTCTCCCTCCATCTAATAGTCTAGATATTCACCACAACGAAACACCTAAACCATTCTTTCATGAGAAAATAGCTATTCAATTATGCTCATGACTCAGCCATTTCGAATCACTTACATCGACTCATTTCTCAAAAAGGAAATGAGGTCACCAGCGGGTCTTTCTAATATTTTTACTTTCATATGAAAAAAGTGTAAAATGTGAGCAAGGGTTTTCATGTAAGCCCTTTATTATTGGAAATTTATTTTTGACAACAAAGGGGAGAACGTCAATGACAGACAATCGCCGCAACGTATTTTTCTTTTACAAAAAAGATCATGAATTGGATGGACACATTTCTTCTCTCGAGAAGGTCGCTACCGATCAAGGCTTTCGAGTCGTCAAGCGTGCAGAGGATGCCCATATTATTGCTTCAATAGGCGGGGATGGCACATTTCTTCAAGCAGTCCGCAAAACGAACTTCCGGGATGACTGCTTGTATGTAGGGGTATCAAAATCAGAGAATACGCACCTATACTGCGATTTTTCGTTAGAGCATTTTGATAAAATGATTGATGCTATGAACACCGAACAGATTGAAGTGAGGAAATATCCGATCATCGATGTAAGCATTGACAGTACAAACCAGTTCCATTGCTTAAATGAACTGTCGATCCGCTCCAGCATTATTAAAACATTTGTGATCGATGTGTATATAGATGATTTCCACTTTGAAACATTTAGAGGCGATGGCATGATTATCTCCACTCCGACTGGTTCAACGGCTTACAATAAATCCGTGAGCGGCGCCGTGGTTGATCCGATGCTTCCTTGTATGCAAGTAACAGAGCTTGCATCGCTGAACAACAACTCATATCGTACACTGGGCGCTCCTTTCATCTTAAGCAGTGACCGCAAGCTGACGCTGAAGGTGGTGCAGGATGGAAACGATCATCCAATTATCGGGCTTGATAATGAAGCGCTCGGTACAAAGCACGTCAAACAAATTGACATTGGCCTTTCAGGAAAAGTAATTAAAACGGTGAAATTAAAAGACAACTCTTACTGGGAAAAAGTAAAACGCAGATTCCTTTAATCAAAAAGCTCCTTTATGGGGCTTTTTTTTATGTCTTTTCATTCACGGTCATAGTTATGGTATGATGTCACAAGTATGAATGTACGAAAAGGAGAACACGATGACATTACACCATTTTGATCAATATCCATTAAGTGATGAATTGAAACAAGCGTTAGAAGCGCTTCACTTCCATACACCTACACCCGTTCAGCACGAGACATTATCCGTTGCTTTTTCAAAGCAGGACCTAATCGTCAAATCTCAGACTGGGAGCGGCAAGACCGCAGCCTATGGCCTGCCAATTTGTGAAATGGTCGATTGGGCTGAAAATAAACCGCAAGCCCTCATCCTCGTTCCAACACGAGAACTCGCCATGCAGGTCAAACAAGACATCACAAGCCTTGGGCGATTGAAACGAATCAAAGCCGCAGCCATTTATGGAAAAGCCTCTTTTCAAGCGCAAAAAGTAGAGCTTTCACAGAAAAATCATATTGTATGCGGGACACCAGGCCGAATTTTAGATCACCTTGAGAAAGGTACTCTTTCTTTAGAAAATCTCAAATTTTTCGTGTTAGATGAAGCAGATGAAATGCTGAACATGGGATTTATCGATCAAGTCTCTTCTATTATTCAGCATCTGCCGCCAAAACGCATGTCGATGCTGTTTTCAGCGACAATGTCTGATGACATGAAGAAATTGAGCGAACAGTTTTTACAATCACCAAAAGTCATTGAAATCGCACGTGAAGAAACGTCTGTACAGCAAATCACCCACACTGTGATTGAAACGGAAGAAGAAGCGAAATTCTCCCTACTTCAGCGGACGATCGTCATTGAAAATCCAGATAGCTGCATTATTTTCTGTAATACTCAAGACAGGGTGAATGAACTTACGATGAAGCTGGACGAATGGGATGTGCCCTGTGACAAAATTCATGGCGGCATGAGACAGGAAGACCGCTTTGCTGTCATGGATGAATTTAAAAGCGGTGAGTTCCGTTATCTAATCGCAACAGATATAGCAGCCCGGGGAATTGATGTCAGCGATATGACACATGTCATTCATTATGATCTTCCCTATGAAAAAGAGCGCTATATTCACCGGACTGGAAGAACAGGCAGAGCAGGAAAAAGCGGAAAAACGATTGCCTTTATGACAAAGAATGCAAAGCCGCTTATTGAAGAATTAAAGCAGGATGCCGGCATTGATTTTCAGACTCAGCCTTATCCAACGAAGGAAGAAGCCGAGCAGCATGTAGAAAGTTTTGAAGAAAAGATTGAAACGCCTATTCAAAAGGAAAATAAACAGGCAGACGTTGAGAAGGATATTATGAAGCTTTATTTTAACGGCGGGAAGAAAAAGAAGCTGCGTGCTGTTGATTTCGTTGGGACCATTGCCAAAATAGAAGGCGTTGCATTTGATGACATTGGGATTATTACAATTCAAGACACGAAAACGTACGTAGATATTTTAAACGGAAAAGGCCCTCTTGTGCTGAATGCCATGCGCCACACAACCATTAAAGGCAAGCAGTTAAAAGTACATGAAGCTCGTTCATAAAAAGTAAAGGCCATGCGCCTTTACTTTTTTATTTAAGTTATAAAATAAGCTCTCAAACCCTTATACCGTCAGCCCTTTCTACGTTCAACATGACAAATGTCATATCGAATACATGATGGGTGCTACTATGAGCATGACACTTTTCCTTCTATACTTTGAAGTAGAAAGAAACGGAAAGGACTTGAACGTTCATGACGACTTCAACAAACACACAGCAGCAAGCCACTTTAAGAAAACAAGTTGGCCAGTTCTCTGGTGCTAATTCGAAAAAAAGTATCATTCAGCTATTCAATACATTTGTTCCATTTTTTGGACTTTGGTTTCTTGCCTATTATAGTCTAAATATCTCCTACCTTTTAACCCTCTTCTTTGCGGTTATTGCAGCTGGTTTCTTAGTACGTGTCTTTATTATTTTTCACGACTGCTGCCACCAATCCTTTTTCAAGCAAAAGCCGCTGAATCACCTGTTCGGTTTTTTAACGGGTGTACTCACCCTTTTCCCTTATCTTCAATGGCAAAGAGATCATTCCATTCACCATGCCACAAGTAGTAATTTAGACAAACGAGGTACTGGCGACATTTGGCTCCTGACAGTCAAAGAATATCAAGAAGCATCAGTATGGACGAAATTTCGCTACAGATTTTATCGTAATCCTTTTGTGATGTTTATTTTAGGTCCGATCTTTGTATTTCTCATTCAAAACCGGTTCAATGTAAAAAGTGCCCGCAAAAAAGAGCGCTGGAACACACATTTCACAAACGTGACCATTCTTGCGTTAGCAGCCGCAACATGCTTTCTATTTGGCTGGCAGGAGTTCCTTCTTGTTCAAGGTCCGATCTTCCTGATCTCAGGATCTATCGGTGTATGGTTGTTTTATGTACAGCATACGTTTGAGGACTCTTACTTCGAAGCAGACGAACATTGGAACTATGTGCAGGCAGCTGTTGAAGGAAGCTCCTTTTACAAATTACCAAAGCTTCTTCAATGGTTAACAGGTAATATTGGTTACCACCATGTCCATCATTTAAGCCCAAGGGTACCGAATTATCACTTGGAGCATGCACATGAGCATAGTGAGCCGCTTCAAAATGTTCCAACCATCACTTTAAAAACAAGTATCGAGTCAATGAAATTTAGACTTTGGGATGAAGAAACGAAAGCATTCGTTACCTTTAAAGAAGCACGCCAGACTAGAAGCACCCCTGTCATCAAAGGAGACATTCTCAAGAAGAATGCATAAACAACGCAAGCTCTTTCTTACAATAGAAGGAGCTTGTTGATATTTGCCGGATGCGATAACGTGTTCAATTTGATAAAGTAATGAAAAAGAATGAAAAAATGGAAAAGGTGATTCATGGATGAAAAAACAATTTAAAATTCAAAAATTGCATGGGATTTCCCCCTATATATGGGCCATTTTTTTCATCCTGCCCTTCTATTTTATCTTTAAGACTCCTTCGACTTTAGGCATTGTGATCGGCATTATTTTGAACGTCGTCTTTTTCTCTGTGTATCGTTTTGCCTTTGTCGCAAAAGGATGGTCTTTATATGTCTTCGGCCTTCTATTGATCGGCATTTCGACTGGTTATGTGATGCTCTACAGCTATATTTATTTCGCTTTTTGCATCGCCTATTTTAACGGACATATTAAACGAAAAGTCCCCTTTTATATCTTGTACTATATCCATCTGGCGAGCGCCGCCGTGGCGGTAAACTTTAGTTTAATCTTAAAAAAGGGCTGGTTTCTCACACAAATCCCTTTTGTCGTGATCACCCTGATTAGTGCCATTCTTCTTCCTCTCAGCATTCGGAGCAGGAAGGAACGTGAACGGCTTGAGGAGAAATTAGAATATGCCAATGAACGGATTGCCGATCTTGTGAAGCTTGAAGAAAGGCAGCGTATTGCACGTGACCTGCATGACACCCTTGGGCAAAAGCTTTCTCTGATCGGTTTAAAAAGTGATCTTGCCCGTAAACTCGTGTATAAAGATCCTGAACAAGCGCGTGCAGAACTCAAAAGCGTCCAGCAGACCGCCAGAACATCTCTCAATGAAGTGCGGAAAATTGTTTCCTCCATGAAGGGCATCCGAATCAAAGAGGAAATGTCGAACATAGAGCAAATCCTCGAAGCAGCCGGAATTGAATTGATCTATGATGAAAAGGAAGCACCGAAACACATCTCACTTCTGAACGAAAACATTGTGAGCATGTGCATCAAAGAGGCAGTGACCAATGTCGTCAAACATAGTCATGCGACTGTCTGTAAAATCACCATTCACCAAAAATCAAAGGAAGCCATCATCACAGTTGAGGATGACGGGACATTTAAAGGCGAATATCCGTCCTCTCAAACGAAGGGTCACGGCCTTCTAGGCATTAGAGAAAGATTGGAATTTGCAAATGGCCGCCTGCGTATTGAGACAAAGGACGGGACAAAGCTCATTATGAGCATTCCAAATGATTCAGCAGCAAAAGAAAGGGAGGGAATGAAATGATCAACATCTTTATCGCAGAAGATCAGCAAATGCTGCTTGGTGCACTCGGTTCACTCCTCGATTTAGAAGACGATATGACGGTTGTGGGGAAAGGTACGAATGGCCAGGATGCCATCGATTTTGCCAAAACACATCCTGTTGATATTTGCTTAATGGATATTGAAATGCCGGGGAAATCCGGGCTTGATGCAGCGGAAGAGCTCAAAGGATCAGATGTGAAAATCATCATTTTGACGACCTTCGCCCGCTCTGGTTATTTCCAAAGAGCGCTAAAAGCTGGCGTCAGCGGCTATATGCTGAAAGATAGCCCCAGCGAGGAGCTGGCAAGTGCTATTCGCAGTGTGATGAAAGGGAAAAAGGTGTATGCTCCTGAATTAATGGAAGACTTATATAGTGACGAAAACCCCTTAACCGAACGAGAGAAGTCGGTCCTTGAACTCGTCGCAGACGGGAAAAACACAAAAGAAATTGCAAAAGAACTCAGCATTAAAAGCGGCACTGTCCGGAACTATATTTCTATTATTTTAGATAAGCTAGAAGTGAAAAACCGCATCGAAGCCATTACACGATCAAAAGAAAAAGGCTGGTTTAAATAAGAAAAAAGATCAGGACACACGCTGCCTTGATCTTTTTTTCTATCAAAAATCCCTCGTTTATTTTTTATCATCTGCTATCAAAATGTCATTGACAACAGCCTACAGTCCTATGATATGATATCCAAGTGATAATAATTATCATTATCACCAATACACCCAATATCCGGCTTTATGCCGATTTCAAAGGAGTCTACATTCATGAAGAAAATATTGTTCCCTCTGATGCTCATCTTTGTACTTGCGTTGAGCGCATGTGGCAATAGCAGCAACTCTTCCTCAAATAAAGGAAATCAATCAACATCATCATCAGACAAAATTACATATCAATCTGAAAATGGTCCTGTGAAGCTGCCAGCGCATCCAAAACGTGTCGTTGTTCTAGGTTCTTACGCAGGTAGTGTCTTGTCACTTGGAGTGAACATCGTTGGCGTTGACACTTGGTCAAAAAAGAATCCGCGCTTCCAAAAGGAATTAAAAAATGTGGAAGAAGTATCGGATGCTAATGTAGAGAAAATTATGAAGCTAAAGCCTGATGTCATCATTGGCTTAAGCAATACTAAAAATGTAGAAAAACTCAAAAAAATCGCACCAACCGTTTTGTTTACGTATAACAAAGTCGATTACCTTCAGCAGCACATTGAAATTGGAAAAGTATTAAACAAAGAAAAAGAAGCCAAAGCTTGGGTAAAAGATTTCAAAAAACGTGCAGATGAAGCTGGAAAAGAAATCAAAGCAAAAATTGGTAAAGATGCAACCGTTTCTGTCTTTGAAAGTGGCACAAAAGAGCTCTACGTCTTTGGAGATGCATGGGGCCGCGGAACAGAGATCCTCTACCAAGAAATGAAACTAAAAATGCCTGAGAAAGTGAAAGAAAAAGCATTAAAAGCTGGCTACTACGCAGTTTCACAGGAGGTCATTCCTGAATTTGCTGGAGATTATATGATCATAAGTAAAAATAGTGAAATGGACAACTCCTATCAAAACAGTGAAATTTACAAGTCCATCCCAGCTGTCAAAAAACATCGTGTGTATGAGGCCAATGCAGAAGAATTCTATTTTAATGACCCGATCACACTTGAATTCCAACTATCATTCTTTAAAAAGCACTTTTTAGGTAAATAAGCTGAAGCAAGGGATCTCTTCCCTTGCTTTTTTCTTGTCTGCTTCTAGCGGCAATGCTATTTTTCCGCTACAATGACATACAAGCGAATACAAAAAGTGTGGTGCTGATTTTGTTTAAGATTCTATTGATTGAAGATGATACAACCCTCTTTCAAGAAATCAAAGAACGTCTAGTTAACTGGTCCTATGATGTCTATGGGATTCACGATTTCAATCAGGTTCTGCAGGAATTCACGTCTGTCCAGCCTGATCTCGTCATTATTGATATACAGCTTCCAAAATATGATGGCTTTCATTGGTGCCGGATGATTCGTCATCATTCAAATGTTCCAATCATCTTCCTCTCATCAAGAGACCACCCTGCTGACATGGTCATGTCGATGCAGCTCGGTGCCGATGATTTTGTCCAAAAGCCCTTTCATTTTGACGTGCTCATCGCCAAAGTTAGTGCTGTTCTTCGCCGTGTGCATGATTATAATGCAGAACCAGCTATCCTAAAAATATGGTGCGGCGCTGCCATTGATTTAGAAAAGAATACCGTGACAAATGAGCACGGTGAGGTGGAATTAACAAAAAATGAGTTATTTATTCTCAAGGAATTGATTCAGCATAAAAATCATATCGTCAGCCGGGAATCACTCATTCAAGCATTGTGGGAGGATGAACGGTTTGTCAGTGACAATACACTGACAGTAAACGTCAATCGTCTTAGAAAAAAACTCGACGAGATTTCACTTGGCGCCTTCATTGAGACAAAAGTGGGGCAGGGCTATCTTGCGAAGGAAAAGGATGATCAATGATGCTGCAAGCATTTTTAAAAGAACGAAGAAGCTGGATTCTTTTCTTTCTTAGTTTGCAGCTCCTCATTCTGTTTGTTGCTTATTTGGATACGACCATTCCAATCACTTCTCTCTTTTATATTGTGATATTGTCTACATTTCTCATGATCGTCTTTCTCTTTTTCCGTTACCGAAAAGAAACGGCGTATTATGAAAGGCTGAAAGAATGGGATGATGATATTGATCATCAAATACGGCTCACTCCCTCTTCCCCATTTGAGCAGCTCGTACATGATGCGACGTCAGAGCAAATTGCACGCTACCGGCAGATGGCAGCAGAACAGAAAATCGCCCTTGAAGAAGAAAAAGATGAATTGCTCTCATGGATACATGAGGTCAAAACTCCTCTCACAGCGATGCGCCTAATGATTGACCGCTTAACAGAGCAGCCGCTGAAATCGAATATGACGTATGAGTGGCTCAGAATTCACTTATTACTAGATGCTCAGCTTCACCAAAGCAGAATACGTCATATCGAAAATGATTTATTTATTGAAAAGCTGGACCTGCAAAACATCATAGCAAAAGAAATCAGAGCACTCCAATCATGGTGTATGCAAAAAGGAATTGGCTTTGAACTCACGCTAGAAGAACGTGATGTATTAAGTGATGCAAAATGGTTATCCTTTATGATCAGACAGGTGCTCACAAATGCAGTCAAATACAGCCATTCATCCGATGTTGTCATTGAAAGCAAGCAAATGAATGACCAAGTCGTGCTGACGATCACGGATCAAGGCAGAGGAATTGACCCAAGAGACATATCTCGTATTTTTGAAAAAGGCTTTACCTCAACAAGACATCACAATGACACCGCCTCAACAGGAATGGGGCTCTATTTAACGAAAAAAGGAGCTGACGCTCTTCATATCACGATCGAGGTCAACTCCGCGATAGATCAAGGCACAACCTTCACCTTCATCTTTCCGAAAAAGAATGATTTTGTTCAATTAGCAAGCATGTAAATAACAACCGAGTCACACCCAAACTCTTCTCGTCTGGCTAAAAACTAGCGTGAAGAGTTTGAGATGATTGACTTAGGAAATACTCCCCGCTTCTTGGCGAAAAACATCTCCCATCTGTCTCCGTCTATAAATACTTAAGATCAGTCCAACAGCCATCATTTCTAGAAGAATATGCGATCCTCCATAGCTCATGAAAGGCATAGACACTCCAGGTAATGGAAGTAAACCAAAGTTTGTGAAAATGCTTAAGAGACTTTTTGCTGCAAACACAGCAGCTAAACCTGTCATGACCATTTTGCCATAGGCCATTTTCACTCGTTTTGCAGTATGAAATACTCTATAAATAAAGATGACAAACAACATAAGAGCAATCAGCCCTGCCAACCAGCCAAATGAATATATGATATATGTAAGTATCCAATCCGTGTGAACCTCAGACATAGCTGAAGGAGTGATCTGAAACCCGTTTGAGCTGAATTCATGAACTGTGTGAAGATACATATCTGCTTGAAAAAGAGAAAACAATTCAAACATCAGATATAAAACGCCTGCTGCTGTCACCAGAATGATTTGCCATAAACGTGCGCTAGACACATACATCACGGTTAAGCACATGACCAGACAGATAACAGTCGCAGGAAGAAAGCCAATCGTAATGATTAAAATCATTGGTAAAGCCACAATCCCTACCCCAAGCAGGGCCTTGAACCCATTCCCCCAATTCCAAGTGTGAAAGATACCTGCTAAAGAAATAGCTAGTAGAAATGGCACAATCTCAGTCAAATTCATGGATACATCACTTATTCTTAAAAAAAGAATACCGTTCACTCTTATCCCAAGCATCATCGAAAGAATCAGCGTTCCGAGCGTCACAATGTATAAATGCCATGAGTATTTCAATAAACGCCGATAATCGAATGAAAACAAACCAAACATAAGCACTAGACCAACTAGATAAAAGACAAGACTTTTATAAAAAATATTCACATTTGTAAAATTTGTAAAATCGGAATGAAACTGCAAAAAGTACATCACAAGCAGCCCGCAAGAACATGCGGCTAACACTAGAAGAATCATTTTAAAATCGATTTGCGTTTTATGTGTTTCATGAAGCTGTGTTCCGAGAATGGCCGCATCACCAATTTGGTCCAACGCTTGATCTATCGCCTCTTCTTCAGACATCCCAGCATGCATCGCCTCCTCTTTTAGCGTGTATAGATGATCCATCAGCTCAAGCTTTACACTCGAATGAACATCTTTATTTTTGATACGTTTACATACACTCTTAATATACTTCTCAAACTTTTTATCTAATCCCATGCGATTTTCTCTCCGTTTAAAACGCCATCGACTGCATGTTTGAAAACGTTCCATTCTTCTTTCTTTTCCTTTATCAATGCTTTCCCTTGTTCATTTATTTTGTAATACTTTCTTTTCCGGTTCCCATTCCCCTCACCCCAGTAAGAGATAATGAATTCTTTCCCCTCCAAATTGTGCAAAATAGGATAGATCGTTCCTTCTTTAAAGGTGAAAATCCCTTCCGACTTCGCCTCCAATTCTTTAATCATTTCATATCCATACATCGGTTTTTCATTTAATAGGCTTAAAATAAGGGTAGCTGTACTCCCCTTTAGAAGCTCTTTACTCACTTTCATTCCTAGTTACCTCCAATACATAGATTTACTATGCATTTATTTTATATGCATAGCATACATGAATAAATTGACCATGTAAAGCTTCAAAACGTTATCATGACAAGAAAAATTATAGAAGATTGATACATAAGAGTGAAAAACAGATAAAATGAATGGGTAAAGAAACCTCATCCTGCATAAGGACGGTTTTATATAAAGTTTAAAAAACAAGCATGTGACAACAATGTCACATGCTCGTCTGTTTTGTTCGCCAAATCGAAGGAAGTCTGGCAGGCTTCTTTTTATACTAGAGATATCAATTAAAAAAAGGGGTTCAGCAAATGAACATTTTAGAAGCTCGCAAAATCTATAAAAGCTACGGAAATAAATTCAACAAACAAGAGGTGCTAAGTGGCATTGATTTGACCATTGAAGCCGGAGAATTCGTCAGCATCATGGGGCCATCAGGCTCGGGGAAAACGACCCTTCTGAACGTATTGTCTTCTATCGACCATGTATCCAGCGGATCGATTCGTATCGCTGATGCGGAGATGACACAAATGAAGGATCAGCAGCTTGCGGAATTCAGAAAAAAGCAGCTTGGCTTTGTTTTTCAGGATTATAACTTGCTTGATACGCTCACGGTCAAAGAGAACATCCTTTTGCCTTTATCCATCTCTAAAACGCCTAAAAAAGAAGCTTTTGAACGTTTTCAACAGCTTGCAGAAGACATGGGAATTTTTGAACTAAGAGACAAATACCCGAATGAACTTTCTGGTGGACAAAAGCAGCGGACATCAGCGGTTCGTGCCTTCATTCATGAACCAAGTCTTATTTTCGCGGATGAACCTACTGGAGCGCTTGATTCCAAATCTGCATCTGATTTACTTAATAAGCTGCAAGATTTCAACCGTAAACGAAAGGCAACCATTGTGATGGTGACACATGATCCTGTCGCAGCCAGCTATTCAAGACGCGTGATTTTTATTAAGGACGGACAAATCTATACTCAGTTGAATAAAGGCGCTTTAGAGAGAAAAATGTTTTTCGAGGATATTATGAAAACGCAAGGTGTCCTGGGCGGTGTGAAGCATGAACATTAATCAGCTCATCTTCCGTAACCTGAAGAAAAATTTGAAGAATTACTATTTATATGTGTTTGCTCTCGTGTTTAGTGTGGCGCTCTACTTTTCTTTTGTCACTTTGCAGTACTCACCAGCACTTGATGATGTAAAAGGCTCCATTAAAGGCGGCGCTTCGATTAAAGCCGCTTCGGTTCTGCTCATTGCTATCGTCGGTATCTTCCTGCTATATGCGAATAGCATTTTTATTAAGCGTAGAGGAAAAGAAATAGGTCTCTTACAGCTCATTGGTATGACGAAACAAAAAATTGCCAGACTGCTCAATGCTGAGAACTTTATCCTATACGTGACAGCTATGACTATTGGCATCATTGCCGGCTTTATCAGTTCAAAGCTGATGCTGATGGTGTTATTCAAAGTGACTGGCGTTAACGCCATTGCCAATCTGCATTTTTCAGCCATGGCCCTTCTGCAAACACTCATTGTCTTTTTCATTATCTATGGATTGATTATGCTGAGAAATAGACGTTTTATTAATAAACAGACGATTTTATCCTTGTTTAGAACAACATCTTCGACAGAACAGCGTGTGAAAAAAATCTCTGTGTTTGAAATCATCATTGGGATATTCGGTATTGTCTTGATCAGCTCAGGCTATTATATTTCTTCTCAGCTTTTTACTGGCTCATATACGTCCATGCTTGAGTTACTTTTAGCCATGATTTATATTCTAGCCTCTGTTATCATCGGTACCTTTCTTTTTTACAAAGGCTCTGTTTCTTTCATTGCCAATATCGTACGTAAAAGAAAAAATGGCTATCTCGCCATTCATGAAGTATTGTCTTTGTCATCCATTATGTTCCGGCTAAAATCAAATGCACTGCTTTTAACGATTATTACAACCGTATCTGCACTTGCCATCGGTTTGCTGGCTCTTAGCTACATTTCCTATTACTCAGCAGAAAAAACCGCTGAGCAGCAAATTCCAGCTCATTTCGTCATGGGCTCAGAAAAAGAAGCAGCCACCTTCACTCGTGCACTTTCTGACAAACATATTGCTTATGATCAAAAGCAGGTCAAAGTGATTCAAGCGAAATTTGATGCAAAAAAAATCATGGATTCAGAGTTGAAAAATATGAAGAATGATCCAGGCGTATTGACACTGCCTGTGATCAGTGAGAAAAACGCACCAAATCTTCGTGTGGAGAACAACGAAGTTATTTTAAGCGGCTACAGTGATCTATTAAAGAAATTCATGCCGATTCAAAGCTCAGGTGATGTGAAGCTTCTCATTAAGAAACCGCTTGATTTGACAGTCATTGATATGAAGAAAGATTATCTCGTTTCTTATAACTTCACTTTTGGCGGTCTGCCTGTTGCCGTTGTGAGTCAAAATGTTTTTGAGCAACTCGACCAACAGAAAGATCCAAAGCTGCAGCTTGAGAATAGCCAATATAACGCAGTCAATATAAAAGATGATAAAAATCTTGAACAAGCAAATAGCGTGTTTACATCTTTAAAACTAGGTGACAATAGCATGTCTCAATTAGCTTCAGCTCAGCAGCAAAAGCAAACAATAGGACTGATGATGTTTGTGGTCGGATTTTTAGGTCTCAGCTTCCTAGTCACATCAGGCTGTATTTTATACTTCAAACAAATGAATGAAAGTGAAGAAGAGCAAAGCTCTTACACGATCTTACGTAAGCTTGGTTTTACTGAGAAGGATCTATTAAAAGGCATTCGGCTCAAACAGCTGTTTAATTTTGGGATTCCGCTTATCATCGGATTGCTGCACAGCTACTTTGCTGTACAATCAGGCTGGTTTTTATTCGGCGGTGAATTGTGGACTCCAATGCTCATCGTCATGTCGATTTACACTATCTTATATTCTGTCTTCGGATTCCTGTCTGTCCAATATTATAAAAAGGTCATTAAAGAATCATTGTAATGAATTCCCCATAGGCAGCTGCCTATGGGGTTATTTTATTTACGAAGGTGTCGATTCAAACTTGTGGGATAAAATATGGTCTCTTGCCGCATAAGCTTTTCGTTTGACCTCTTCAAGGTTCACACCGACAAGCTTCCCGTTCTGTTTCACTGCTTTTCCAGCCACATAAACAGAATCAACATTGGAAGGATGTGCTGTTTGAACAACCGCTCCAGCTGGATCTGTCACTGGAAGAAGATTCATGCTTGTCCGATCGATCAAAATGAAATCAGCTTCCTTTCCAGGTGTAAGCGACCCAATTTTATGATCAAGCTGTAATGCACGAGCCCCGTTGATCGTCGCAGCCTCAAGCATTTGATGAGCAGATAGCCCAAGTTCAGGTCCCGGCATGATCCCATCCATCAACAACGATTGATTTTGGATCGCGCGCTCTGCCTGAAGCCCGAATTTCATTTGAGCAAACAAATCTCCTCCTGTCGCTGTCACTACGTCTACACCGAGCGTTGGAAGAACTCCTTGCTCAATCGCAAGTCCTGTGACCGGATAACCGTGCCCCATCATCATTTCAATTTCAGGTGTAATGGAAATCGAGCTTCCGCTGTCTGCCAGCATCTTCATTTGATCCGCATCAATGGCATTGATATGCACCATATTCAAATCCGGTCCGAGTAACCCGGCTTTGTGAAGCCGCTCAATCGACCGATCCACCGCTCCCCAATTCCCAAAGCCGATGTGCATACTGCATAGAGCATCTAGAGACCGGGCTGTTTCGATTTCAAATACCGACGTTTCCCATGAGGAAAACTCTGGGCCACGAATCGCAAGTCCCATCGTCAAAAGCTGATCTGATGATTGAAAATGCGCTTTTTTCACACGTGCTGCATCCTCCATATTGGTGAGCGTACTCTCCCGATCCCAATACTCAGCATCTCCAGAGGAGCCAAAAGCAAAAACAGCTCGAATGCCCGCATCTTTTAATCCTCCAATGAGCTCTTCTGTATGATCCATTGAATTAATCATCGTCCAATCTAAAAACGTCGTCACACCTGCATCTAACGCCTCTAATGCCCCTAAATAATTGGCAATTCGATCGTCGGATGGCCGTCTCATCGCGCCATAGTTGCCATAATATATTTTGCTCAAATATGTCTGCAAAGACCAATCTGTTCCTATGCCCCGGATGACAGACTGCCACACATGCCGATGTGTATCCACAAGTCCTGGCATGATCACCATATCAGCTGCATCAACGATATCAGCATCACTTGCTTCAATTGAAGGCCCGACTTCTAAAATGTGTGCCCCTTCAATTAGTAAGTCTCCCTTTTCCAGAAAACCTAAAGATGGATCAAGTGTTAAAAGAGCTGCATTTTTAAACAATGTTTTCTTCATCCATATCCCCCTTTTCTAATGACGAGGATGAGTGATCTCCACCCTCATTGTCATTTTAGAACAGAACAGGATCAAATTAGAAGAAAAGTGACTTATCAGCTGATGTTTTTGAAATAGTTGTATATGCGTTTTAATTTGACGTCATGTTTCCCTTTTGGACTTTCCATCATGCCAAACTCAAAGAACTTCACAGGTTTGATCCCGACATATTGTAAAAGGGCTCTTTTCATTAACATCTTGTGCGCATTTTGTAAAAAGAACAAAGGATAGTTGGTCGGTCCTTGCATCGTCGATACACAAACAGCGCTTTTTCCTTTTAATAAACCTTCTGGAAGCAACCCGCCTGTTTGACGATAGGCAAAATTCGCAGCAAACATGCGATCAATAAAGCCAAGCAGCATGGCTGGCGGCCGCCCCCACCAAATTGGATAAACAAACACGATTTTATCCGCCCATTTGATCTTCTCCTGATACTCGCGAATATCAGGGTCTTTATGCATATCACGCCTTCTTTTCTCTTCATTAAAAACGAGGACAGGATCAAATTTTTCTTGATATAAATCAATGATTTTCACTTCTTGAACGATTGGATTTTCTTCACTGCCTCTGACAATTTCTTTGAAAAAAGCACCATTCAGACTATTGTGATGAGGATGAGTATAAATAATGAGGACATTCATGTTTTTTCTCCTTTAGTTATCATTTGATAATCAAACAATACACCCTACGTACTTTGTTGTCAAATGATAATTGTTTTTTGATAATAAATTTGATATATTACATAAGAGGTGATCAACATGCAACATCCACATTTCTTCAACGAATTCGTAGCATTTGCTTCTTCT
Organism: Bacillus safensis; assembly: GCA_030159235.1. GTDB lineage: Bacteria > Bacillota > Bacilli > Bacillales > Bacillaceae > Bacillus > Bacillus safensis_B. The sequence continues at coordinate 516,839 of BSBG01000002.1, forward strand.
TTTTCAGAGTTAAAACACGATTTGATGAGCAAAGTCAAACCATCAGAATTAACACCCTTACAATATTTGATTTTAGAGCAGCTAGCGGTCAGCGAACCGCTTACCCCTAGTGAAATCGCAGACTGTCAGCATATGTCTCTTCCAAATGTCAGCAGAGAACTAAAAAAGCTGCACGAAAAACAATTCATTGATAGAGAAGAAGACCTTGATGACAAACGAAAGCATGTCATTATGCTTTCTGACAAAGGTCGTGCCTGTATGAACGAAGCATTCCAGCATATCGAAAGGATGATCATAGACAGCCTATCTCCCTCAGATATAGAACAAATGGATGACATCGTACAAGCTCTCCGGCTATTAAATCAAACGATCTTTAAAAAATGACCTAATGAAAAAAGCATGAGCGCTACGCTCATGCAAAGGATTTTTTATCTTATTAATGAAGGGATGCTAAAAGATACGTAATGAAACCAACAATTGGAATGATCGGGATCATGAATTTCAATGTTGTATTTGTATTCTTGTATAAATTCCATAGCAACACTGGCATACCAAATGTCATCGTATCAAAAATAGCAAGAACCACTCCTTTGCGCTGTTCTTTATGAGGCATTCTGAAAACCTCCAATTCACCAAACTCTTTTCACACAATAACCGGCTATGCCTGCAGATATCCCTCCATTAATCGCTGCGCACGCTATACAACTAGCAGGTCCCGTCAAACAAACATAACAACAGGCACCTAACACCATTGAACGTAGTGGGGGAGTGTTTCTTTGCCTTTTTTATGAGTTTTTCCGCTAATTATCATTTTGTATCTTTTTAAAAGACACATTCTCCTTTATGGCAACAGCTTTTCCCACAGGATATTGTCCACATAGAATTGATATGAACAACAAAACACAAAAAATACTCCTTGTCTTCATCTTGTAGCCTCCTTTAGTGATTTTAATGAAAATCATAACCTTTAAAGGAAATAATATAATGCATTTATTCACCAACAAAAACCACCCGTGATAATGTAGCATATATCCTATTCATTATCATTTCCTCTAGGCAATTGAATCTTCTCTTCATATCATGTCTTTACAGCACAAAAAAGCGCTGGATGCTTCCATCCACACGCTTTTCATTTATTCATTATTTACCTTTTCGTGCAAGCTCTCTTTCTCTCAGCTCTACACGGCGAATTTTCGCTGACGGTGTTTTTGGCAGTTCGTCAATGAATTCGATTTCTCTTGGGTATTTGTAAGGTGCTGTTGTGTTTTTCACATGTGTTTGCAGCTCTTTGATCAGTTCATCACTTTGCGCAGTTCCCTCACGAAGGACGACATATGCTTTGACGATGGATCCTCTGATTTCATCTGGGCTCGCCACAACCGCACATTCCTTCACTGCTGGATGCTTGATCAGCGCATCTTCTACTTCAAACGGTCCAATGGTATAGCCTGAGCTGACAATGATATCATCTCTGCGGCTTTCAAACCAGAAGTACCCATCTTCGTCTTTTTTCGCACGGTCACCCGTAATAAAGTAATTCCCGCGGCGCTGCGCCTTTGTACGCTCTTCATCTTTGTAATATTCCTTAAATAGAGCCGGTGTTTCGAGATGGACCGCAATGTCACCAATTTCTCCAGGAGCGCAGACGTTCCCGTCCTCATCAATGATGTCCACTTCATTGCCAGGGGTTGGTTTCCCCATACTGCCTGGTTTGATGTCCATTCCTTTTAGCACTCCTACGAGCAGTGTGCTTTCAGTTTGGCCATAACCATCTCGTACTTCTATATCGAAATGCTTTTTGAAGGTATCAATGACTTCACGGTTCAGCGGCTCTCCTGCTGAAACAGCACTATGCAGCTTCGGCAGCGCGTACTGGCTCAAATCATCTACTTTCGCCATAAAGCGATATTCTGTCGGTGTACAGCATAGGACATTGATTTCATTTTTTTGAAGCAGCTCTAAGTATGTATTTGGATTGAATTTGCCTCCATATACAAAGCCTTCCGCTCCACTTCCTAACACAGATAAGAGAGGACTCCACACCCATTTTTGCCAGCCTGGTCCTGCTGTCGCCCACACTTTATCTCCTTCATTAATGGAAAGCCATGCTTTGGCAGCTGTACGTAAATGTGCATACGCCCATCCATGTGTATGAACAACCCCTTTAGGGTTACCTGTTGTACCTGATGTATAGGATAAAAACGCCATGTCTGTGCGCTTCGTATCTGCCAACTCAAGTTCGTTTGATTGCTCTTCCTTTTGCGCTAGAATGTTTGTCCAGCCATGATCGTTTTCACCGATTGAGAATGTTTTAAAATCGTTTGGCTGTTTGGTTCCGTCGAACGATTGAACGAATGAAGAATAAACGATCGCTCCCTTTGCTTCAGCGTGTTCAATTCGGTAATCTAAATCTTTCGCACGCAGCATTTCCGAACAAGGAATGACAACCATTCCTGTTTTCAAAATCGCTAAATAAATGCTGTATGCCTCTAGCATGCGCGGCACCATCACAATGATTTTATCGCCTTTTTTAAAGCCTGCATTTAATAAAACATGTCCAATTTTATTTGCCTCTTCCACTAAGGCTGCATATGTCACATGCGCTTCGTGGCCATTTCCATCCTGCCAGTGCAGGGCCATTTTCTCCTTGTCATGACTGAACGCTTCAATCTCACTGACTAAGTTATATTGTTCTGGTGCAATTAAGTCTTCTCTTTTCATGGTACAGCTCCTTTTAGCCTCTTTCTTATGAAACGAAACATGTTTCAATTTACCTATTCTAACACTCATAACTGAAAAATGCTTGAATTAGGACCTACTCCTAGTATTATGCCATAATTTTTTCGATCCGTCTTGTTTTTTAAAAATATTCTAACTATTTATAAGTGCAAAAAGAAAAGAGCGGGAATAATCCCGCTCATAAGCCATAGCTTTTTAATTGTGTGTCTTAGAAAGATCCGCCACCCATATGTTGCTGAGCGTAAGATACAAGACGCTTAGTGATTTCTCCACCAACTGATCCGTTAGCGCGAGATGTTGTTTCTGCACCAAGGTTTACACCAAATTCAGAAGCGATTTCGTACTTCATTTGGTCGATTGCTTGTGCAGCGCCTGGTACTAGTAATTGGTTAGAACTGCTTTGTCTGTTTTGTTGAGCCATGTGTTCTCACCTCCTTGTGAATATAGAATGTGTAGAAACACATGACTTCATGCGATTGATTTTATGGTAATTATTATGAAATTTTTATTTAGAATAAATCAGCGAATTCGTCTGCCGCTTTCTTTTCATTTGTCACGATGATTGTTTCCATTAGCTCCACTGCCTCGTCCAGCATCGGCTCGAAATCAGCAAAGCTTTCGTAGCGTTCTACTTTCTCAAGCTTTGGTTTTGTTTTAGGGGACGGCGGCGTAAAGATCGTACAGCAATCCTCGAAAGGCTGAATACTTGTATCATACGTGCCAATTCGTCTCGCTTCATCAATAATGTCATTTTTATCAACAGCAATGAGCGGGCGAATGATTGGTGTATTGGTTACATGGTTAATGGCATACATGCTTTCAAGTGTCTGACTTGCGACTTGACCAAGGCTTTCACCGGTAACAATGGCTAAAGCATCACGCTTCTCTCTTATTTTGTCAGCTATTTTCAGCATCATTCTTCTTGTTGATGTCATTGTATAGTTTTCAGGTACTTGTTTTTGAATCAGCTCTTGAATTTTCGTAAAAGGGACGATGTGCAGCTTCACTTCGCCTCCATATGCTGCCAGGCATTCTGCAAGATCAATGACCTTTTGCTTAGCACGTTCACTTGTATACGGCGGACTAAAGAAATGCACAGCTTCAATTTGAATTCCGCGTTTCATCGCTTGATAGCCGGCAACTGGACTGTCAAAGCCGCCTGAAAGCATGAGCATCGCTCTTCCGCTTGAACCAACCGGCAGGCCGCCTGCACCTTTGACATCTTTAAAGGTAATGTACGTCGCGTTCTCTCTGATTTCAATGCGTAAATGCACATCCGGCTGTTTCACATTGACCGTTAAGTTTTCCGTATTCCTTAGAACATGTCCGCCAATTTCGCGGTTCATTTCATTGGAATCAAGTTCAAATTGTTTATAAGAGCGTTTCGTGGAGACTTTAAATGTATTTCCTTGTTCATACACTTCTTGAATCGCTGTTAGTGCCGCATCTTTAATTGCATCTAGATTCGTCTCACATTTTACTGCCAGGCTAAAGCTTTGAATGCCAAATACACTTTTAAGCTGTTCTGAAATCGGTTCAGGGTCTTCTCCATTCAGCATAATCGTGATGCGGTCTCTATCAGAAGCATACTTTAATGCTTCAAAATCCTTCAAAACAAACCGGATATGCTGTCTTAGCTTTTCAATGAATTTTTTTCTATTCTTCCCTTTTGTTGAGATCTCACCAAAACGGACTAAAATATGATCATATTTCATGCTGTTATCTCATTCCTTTTAATTTTTTCACACTTTGTGCGATCGATGTCATGATTTGCGGCGTTAGCTCTGGTCCTTGTCCATACGTCAAACTGATTCTCATACTGCTTTTCGCCACTTCTTCTGGTTTCCCCATTGCAAGCAGTACACGGCTCGGCTCTTTTTTCTTAGCAGAGCAGGCAGATGTTGTCGAGACATACATGCCTTCTTTTTCAAGCATATGGAGGAGAACTTCGATTTGAATACCTGGCACTGAAAAATTCACAATGTGCGGCGCACTTTGCGTCAGCGGTGTGTTCATGACAATGCCTTCTATTTCTCCAAGCTGTTTTTGCAGCTGCGTTTTTAAATCCAGCATCTCATCATGATGCTTTTCAAGCTGTTCAAATGATTGTTTCATGGCTTTTGCTAAGCTGACAGCTCCAGCAGGGTTTTCTGTACCTGAACGAAGGCCTAATTCCTGCTCTCCCCCAGTAATAAAAGGGGCGAGAACAACATCTTTCTTTAAAAAGAGCGCCCCTGTGCCTTTTAAACCATGAATTTTGTGGCCTGACATCGTCAGAAGATCAACATCCAGCTGTTTATTGAGTGCTACCTTGCACATTCCCTGCACCCCGTCGACATGAAAAAGTGCGCTGTCCGTATGCTCACGAATAATGCTAGCAGCTTCCTCAATCGGCTGAATGGCACCCGTTTCGTTATTGACATGCATCATGCTGACAAGCACTGTATCTGGGCGAAGCACCTCTTTTAAATGAGTCATGTCTGCATGGCCATGCTCATTTACTTGAATATAGGAAATGTCAAAGCCAAACAACGCCTTCAGCTGTTCAAACGATTCAATAACAGACGGATGCTCTATTTCTGTGGTCACAATATGCTTGCCCCGGTTCATTTTGGCAAGAGCCGCTCCTTTAATGGCAATGTTATTCGCTTCTGTTGCACCAGAAGTAAAAATAATCTCATATTGTTTCAAGCCTGTATAGTGAAGCATTTGTTTTCTCGTTTCATTTAACAGCCGGCTTGCATCTATTCCGAGCTGATGAAGCGAAGAGGGGTTTCCAAAATAACGCTCACTTACTTGCTGATATACTTGTAAAACCTCTGGGTATGGTTTTGTGGTTGCACTATTATCAAGATACATCATGACGAAACTCCTTATCCTCTTGCAATTAACTGATATCATCAAAAACCCTTATTTTTGAAAATTAAGCGGTATATTGACAACCTAATCAATTCACTATATCATGCATAGTGCCATTGTCATATTTCATCCAAAATTGACAGAATATTTAAATATGGTTGAAAACTAAAACAATAAGGGGGTAACCTTATGAAAAATAAGTTAAGTCAAACAGACACATTAGCCATCGGCTTAATGCTGTTTGCTCTCTTTTTCGGCGCAGGCAATATGATTTTCCCTCCTGTTCTTGGACAGTACGCAGGTGAAAACGTGTGGCTTGCGATCGTTGGATTTTTGCTGACAGGGGTTGGACTTCCGCTCTTAGGCGTCATCGCCGTTGCCCTGACAGGAACAGGTGCAAAGGGGCTTGCTGATAAAGCGCACCCTACATTTGGTACCATTTTCACCGTTATTTTATATTTATCCATTGGACCGTTTTTTGCGATTCCTCGTACTGGAACGGTTTCATATGAAATTGGGCTGGCACCGTTTCTTTCTGAAGCCCAGTCTGAATCATGGATTCCATTATTGTTGTTCTCAATTACCTTTTTCGGCATTACCTATGCCCTTGCTTTAAATCCATCGAAGCTTGTTGACCGAATCGGTAAAATTTTAACACCAATTTTACTCGCTGTCATTGCTTTAATTGTGATGAAAGCCATTGTGACACCGATGGGTGGAATTGGCAGTCCACATCCATCCTATGTAGGAAGCCCGCTGTTTACCGGCTTTTTAGAAGGCTATAAAACGATGGATGCTCTTGCATCCATCGTTTTCGGAATTGTTGTTGTCACAGCTGTGAAAGAGCGTGGTATTACAGAACGTAAATCTCTTGCAGCAGCTTGTATTAAAGCAGGACTTGTCGCAGCTGCTGGACTAGCTCTTGTGTACATAGCACTTGCTTATGTCGGGGCATCAAGTCCTGAGGCAACAGGAATGGTCGGTGCAAATGATGGCGGAAAACTTCTTTCGCTTGCGGCGAACTTTTTATTTGGTTCTGCTGGAAATATGGTGTTAGGGTCTGCGATTTTATTTGCATGTTTAACCACAAGTATTGGACTGGTTTCATCATGCGGGGAATATTTCTCGACACTATTTCCGCGTTTATCATACCGTACAGTTATTTTTATTGTATCTTTATTTAGTACATTTGTTGCAAACCTCGGACTGGCGCAAATTATTTCGCTCTCTGTTCCGGTTCTTGTTGCGATTTATCCGTTGGCCATCGTGATCATTCTCTTATCTTTTCTGGATCGCTGGATCAACGGAAGACGGATCATTTATATCGTTTCACTCATTTTTACAGGTATCTTTGCCGTGATCGACGGGTTAGTGGCAGCGAAGATCCCTCTTGGCGGGTTACATGAATTTTTAGAAGAAGCTGTTCCTTTATACAGTCTTGGGATCGGCTGGGCCATCCCTGCCGTTCTTGGAGCCATTGTTGGCCTTCTCATTTCCTTATTCAAGAGTCCACCTAAACAGCTTGCTTCATGAAGCTCAAAACATCCCCGTCCATAGATGAAGGGGATGTTTTTTATTGTTCTCCATATACTAATATAGAAAAATTCATGACTTTTGTATGAAAACAGATGTTGACATCAGGCGCACATCCTTTATAATTAGTGAATGTTAATGAAGAACGGTTTTAGCAACTAATTAACAGAATATTTCAACATAATATTGGAGGCTTTATATTCAATGAAGGCAACTTTGTCGACGAAAGATACAGTTATTATCGGTTTTATGTTATTTGCTCTATTCTTCGGCGCCGGAAATATGATTTATCCACCAGAGCTTGGCCAGTATGCTGGAACAAATGTATGGAGAGCAATGGGCGGATTTTTATTAACAGGTGTCGGTTTACCTCTTCTTGGGATTATTGCGATCGCTTTAACAGGGCGTGATGCAAAAGGACTTGCGGATAAGGCGCACCCAGTGTTTGGAACAGCATTCACCGTCATTTTATATTTATCTATTGGACCGCTTTTCGCTATTCCGCGTACAGGAACGGTCTCATACGAAATTGGTGCATTGCCATTTCTATCAAGTGTGCCACCTTGGCTATCACTTCTTTTATTTACACTCATCTTCTTTGGTATTACGTATTACCTTGCTTTAAATCCAACGAAAATCGTGGATCGTGTAGGTAAAATTTTAACACCAATTAAATTTACGATTATCTTTATTATCATTGTGAAAGCGGTTTTGACGCCAATGGGCGTGATTGGTACACCAGATGTATCTTATAGCAATGGATCATTTTTCAAAGGATTTTTAGAGGGCTATAAAACGATGGATGCTCTTGCTTCTATTGTATTTGGAATTGTTGTCATCAATGCGATTAAAGGACGAGGCGTGACAAGTAAAAAGGCGCTGGCTTCTGCTTGTATCAAAGCTGGTTTAATTGCAGCTGCCGGATTAACCTTCGTTTATCTATCACTTGCGTATTTAGGCGCGTCTAGTACACATGCAATTGGGTTCGTAGGAGACGGCAGCAAAATCTTGGCTCAGTCTTCTCAATTCCTTTTTGGCAGTCTCGGAAATATTGTGTTAGGTGCTGCGATTACAGTCGCTTGTTTAACGACAAGTATCGGCCTTGTCACATCATGCGGTGAGTATTTCTCAAAGTTACTTCCTAAACTTTCTTATAAAATGGTCGTGACACTTGTCACATTATTTAGTTTCATCATTTCTAACTTTGGACTTGCTCATATCGTTGCATTCTCTGTTCCAGTATTAACAGCGATTTATCCGCTGGCGATTGTGATCATCGTTCTATCACTTGCTGATAAATGGTTTGGACATAGAAGACCGGTCTATGCTCTCTCTTTAATTTTAACAGGCTGCGTCAGCTTATTTGACGGCTTAGCCGCAGCGAAACTTCCGATCGATCCAGTAAAAGACATCTTTCAAACCGTGCTGCCTTTTTATGACCTTGGCATTGGCTGGCTTGTCCCTGCAATACTTGGAGTCGTGATCGGGTTTGTGATCTCACTTTTCACTTCTTCTGCTTCAGAAGAACGTCAGAAACAGGCGTCATAATACAAAAAAGCTGAAGTCCTATCAATGGACTTCAGCTTTTTTATTGATGCTGATATTCTTTTTCTTGCTGAGCTAAAAGCTTTTCAACCGCTCCAGGTGATGCTTTTTCAACAGCTGCTGCTGCCACATCAAATGAACCGTTATAATCGTAGGCATAAAATCTTCGCTCTGCCTCTTTTAATTGTTCTGAAAGAATATGATTTTGGCTTCTAAAACGATTGCCGTATTGAATGATCCGTTCAATTTGATCCACTTTAGTGAGCATATCTTCTGTCTCATCCACAACATTTCTTACTGTGTCAGAGGCTTCTTTTAATTGTTGATTCACAACCGGCATGTTGAGCGGCAGGTTCTCTAGCTGCTCGTGCACTTGCTGAATCATCTCCTGTGCTTTTTCAGCCCGCTCTTTTATGTCAGCAGGTACACCTGGAATATTGCTTTTTTGCAGCTGGCGCACTGTATCTGTCAGCATCGTTTTGAGCTCAGCCAGTGTTTCTCTCGCTTGCAATTCTTCTTTTCTTAATGATTGAAGATGATCTTTAAACGTGTCATGCAATGCTTTTGCATCATCAATAAAAGTCTCCAGTTGATTGATTTCATCCATTAATAACGAATATGCCACATGGTCACGATCAAGCTTCTCGCGAATTTGTTTCATCAGCTTTTCGATTTCTTCTAAGCGTTTTTCGAACGCCTTCTGTTGATCGAGCTCTCCGGCTGTCAGTTTATAGCTTTCTTTCACAAGAGCTGTTTCTGCCTTTGTTTTGGTATGATCCTGCTCGAGCTTTTCAAATGCTTCCGTCAGCTCAGGCATTTTGCTTTTGATTTCCTGACCTGCTTCTACTTCCGCTTCCAGCTGATCATACAGCGTCTGAATCGCATCATCAATCATTTGCAAAATGCTTGATGCCTCATCCAGATTGAGTTCATCAATGAGCAGTTTTTCCGCACGGGTCAGCTGTTTGTTTAAGTTCTCAAGCTCTTTAGTGATCTGAATGTGCTCAAGCTTGTAGCCTTTGTCTATCATTTCTTGATATCCGTCTTTCAGCTTCGTCAGCTGGCCTGGTACGGTTTGTTTACAGTCTGCAATGAGCTTCGGTACATCATTGATATACAGCTGAAGCTGATCGAGTCTCCGGTCTTGCTCAAGCAAAACCTTTCTTGCTTTCATGTAGTTTCCGTTTTCTGTCTCTTCCTCGTACTGCTTGATCCCTTCCCAGGCCTCATCTAAGTCCTGCTCCATTTTGTCATAAAGGGTGCCGTATAAATGGCTGTACGCAAGCAGATTTTTTCGAACTGTTTGATACTGCTCTTTAACCTTTTCAATGTCCTTGCGATTTTGCTCCTCGCTTGTGACAAGGTCTGCAATCTCTTTTAAAATGTCTTCAATGTTCGAATCAGCAGCACTCAGCAAGTCCTCAATGTGCGTAAGAACCTGCTTGGCTTTGGAGAATCGATATTTATCAGAATACTCTTCTGCATCATATAATAGCTCCTCTACCTTTGGAAGATGGGCTGTGACGATATCGTCCCACTCTGCACGCCATCTTTCAAAAAATTGCTCTGTTTCTCCAGTCATTTTTAAATGTTTGATTTTTGAAATTTCTTCTACAATTGATCTGTTTAAAATTTCAATTTTCCATGCTTCCAATCGGTCAATCTCTTTATATATATTTTTTCGCAGGAAATAACCGACTGAAAACAAAGCAAGCAAAATGACAATTAAACCGATGATTAACTCCATAATGAGCCCCCTTGTTGTGATCTAAGTGATGTCAGGGTAAAAGTGTCCCGAGTAGACCTGAGAACCCTTTCGTGTCCGCTTTGCATTTGTTTTTTTATAAGCAGGATTGTATGTTTTCCAATACCATCCATTCACGGTTTTATGTATGTTTTTTCAAGAAAGTATTTGAGCCTTTCTATCATTTGATCACACGTATCGATGTGACCTGCTTTTATGTATGCGGAAGCTGTCGTTTTCATTGTTATTATGATACCATGTAACCAGCATTTTTGGTCATGATTTTTCATTATTTTCGCTGATAAACATCACGTTTTTCAAAATATCGACAAGAGGTGACGACATGCTGAAACAAGATGCACATCTACACACACCATTTTGCCCGCACGGCTCGCTTGATCCTTTTCATTCTTATATTGAAAAAGCCATCAAAAAGGGATTTGATTCCATAACCTTTACCGAGCACGCTCCGCTGCCTCCATCGTTCCAGGATCCAACACCTGAGCAGGATAGTGCCATGAAGCTCCACGACCTTGAAGCGTATATAACAAAAATCACTCAGCTGAAACAAGAGTACAAAGGACAATTAATAGTAAAAACTGGGCTTGAGGTTGACTATATCAAAGAGTATGAAGAGGAAACAAGAACCTTTTTAGACTGCTACGGTCCAGAACTAGACGACGGCATTTTATCTGTTCACTTTCTTCCTGCTGGCGATGATTATATTTGCCTTGATTTTGACGAGCATGCTTTCCAGCAGCTAATAAGCATCTATGGCAGCATCGAACAGGTCTATCAAAGCTACTATGACCAAATTCATTCTTCTATTCTATCACCTTTAGGTCACTATAAGCCAAAGAGAATCGGTCATATCACCCTTGTCCAGAAATTCAAACAGCTTTTCCCATATGAGATGTCATCTGAGATTTATCAAAAGATCACCCTTTGTCTAGAAGAAACGGCAAAAAAAGGCATGTCCTTAGATTTTAATACATCAGGTCTTCGTAAAACATATGCCAGAAGTATCTATTTAGATCAATGGATGATTGACCTTGCAAAACAGAAAAAAATCCCGCTCATATTTGGGTCAGATGCCCATCAAGCGGAAGATCTCGGTTATGCTTATGATCAATTCGAGGACACCATGAGGCTCGGATGAGAAGCTAATGCCGACTCTTTTGGTTCTAGCAAATGATGAAGCGACCGGCTCAGCTCCTTAAAGTACATTTGATAGAAATAAGGCTCACTTGGATTCAAATAAAGCACCTCTGTTAAATATTGTGGCTGTAAATATGGCATCATGAGAAGTGATTTTAGCTGAATCATAAAGGATGAGAGTGAAAGCTGCTCGCAAATGACATGGGTGCTTTTTCCTTTTTCGATGATGAGCTGAAACAAATACTTTTCTTTTGTTAAATATGTCGACATGATTTCTCTGATGAGTGTCGAGTCAATCGTCACCTCACGATAAACGAAACGGGTTAATTGACGGTGCTTGTGCTGATAAGATAAAATATCAAAAACCACATGAAGTAAGCATTCTTTTGCGTGACGGGTTTCCATGTGATGGATATGTGTTTCAATCATGTGAATGTAGCCTTCATAAAAATCGGATACGAGCTGTTCAAGCAGCCCTCCTTTTCCTTGAAAGTAATAAGATATGTGGGCAACGTTGACGTTTGCTTCCTTCGCAATCTCACGGACAGAGGTTCCAGAAAATCCTTTTTGGTTAAAAAGTCTGATGGCAGCTTCAATAATACGGTCTTTTGTTTGCACGGTTGTTGATGTTTTCATCCGCTCACCCCTCTTCATGAGTACATACTTCAAGATGAAGGCGGAAGTTCCTTTTACAATTGCTCGACAAATCCCACATGCGAGATGCAAGTTATGTATTTTTAAGATAGAAAGTAGGAGATTTTCATGTTTCATGTCGAAAAACAGTCTGGCGATCCTTCAAAAGACTATCAATTGCTTGTCAAACAGGTAGAAGCCATTACAGATGGTGAACCTGATCTGATTGCCAACTTGGCAAATGCAGCTGCGCTACTCTATCACTCACTTCCTGAAGTCAATTGGGCAGGATTTTATTTGGAAAAGGGCGGCGAGCTTGTGCTTGGGCCGTTTAACGGACTGCCTGCATGTGTGCGCATCCCTTCTGGTAAAGGCGTTTGCGGTACAGCATTTGCGACAGGTGAAGTGCAGCGTATCGCTGATGTGCATGCATTCCCTGGACATATTGCATGTGATGCAGCATCGCAATCTGAAATTGTCATTCCGCTCAAGGTCAATGGAGAGATCATTGGGGTGCTCGACATTGATAGCCCTGTAAAAGACCGCTTCAGTGAAATTGATGAGACCTACCTTATTCAATTTACAGAGATTCTTCAACAGGCTTTAACCGTCTCTCTGGATGCGTAATCATGCAGAAAAGCAGGCATACTGTCTGCTTTTTTATTTTTCTTTGTTTAATGGGGAACGTCATCTCTGCCTCTAAATAGGTTGACTTCTCCTATACAGCGTCATATAATAGAGTTTGTGTGAAATATGGCAGCCTTTTTGTTCGGCTTTTTTGTATCATTTTGTTCCTTCTATATGAAGGTGCATCTTGTAACTCCCTGCTGCTGGAGCGAGGATGCATGAAAACATAATGACGAAAAAGAGGAAGAACAGACGGTTTTTATTTTTCACAAATAAAAACAATAAGGAGGAGTCACATTATGGCTCGCTATACAGGTCCAAGTTGGAAGATTTCCCGCCGTCTAGGCATTTCATTAAGCGGAACAGGTAAGGAACTTGAAAAACGCCCTTACGCTCCAGGCCCACATGGTCCAGGACAACGCAAAAAACTATCTGAATACGGTTTACAATTACAAGAGAAGCAAAAGCTTCGTCACATGTACGGTGTCAACGAACGTCAATTCCGTACACTATATGACAAAGCTGCTAAACTTCCTGGTAAACAAGGTGAAAACTTCATGATCCTTCTTGAAACTCGCCTTGACAACCTAGTATACCGTCTTGGCCTTGCTCGTACTCGCCGCCAAGCTCGTCAGCTAGTAAACCATGGTCACATCCTTGTTGATGGAAGCCGTGTAGACATCCCATCTTTCTCTGTGAAACCAGGTCAAACGATTGCTCTTCGTGAGAAATCTCAAAACCTTGCAGTAGTGAAAGAATCAGTTGAAGTAAACAACTTCGTTCCTGAATACCTTTCTTTCGATGCTGAAAAGCTTGAAGGAACTTTCACTCGTCTTCCAGAGCGTTCTGAATTAGCGCCTGAAATCAGCGAACAACTAATCGTTGAGTTCTACTCTCGTTAATTTCATTACTTCTCTAAGAGAGAGCAAACAAACCCTAGATCCCTTGATTGTTCAAGGATTTCTAGGGTTTTTTGTTTCAGTTCAATCATATAAAGTAAAAGCGAATGTATGACAAAAGAAGCTAGGATGCTGTCCTGTCACATCCCGGCAAAGCACAAATGCTTGGCTCAAAGTGAGCTGGCTAGAAGGTACGTAATAAATGGACCGACCCTACAAGTTATCTAGGCTCAAAGGGTGGTCTATTTCTTTTTGTCTATAAACGTCAACAAAGCAAGTATACACATCCCAAATAAAAACATAAGGGAACAATGCTTGAAAAGTTGACATAGGCGTCAGCTCCCATTCTTACTTCAATTAAACCTGTCTCAATTTTTATATACAACTATAGGGAATTTTTCATTGAATTTCCTTTTTCTATTGGTACAATAATGATAGATGACATATCATTCGTTTAGTGTTCTATAGTACGTAGATGGAGGAGTTCCATGTATAGTATCACAATTATTCTATTACTTTTCATCTTGGCAGTTATCGTCTATTCACTTTTAAGAAAAAAACAAATCATAGATGAACCACCAAATAAGTTTACTGCATGTCTGTTTATCTTCCTGCTCTTTTTTTCTATCTGCTTTGTGATCGCGGTTCCTAGTATATTGCTATACATCACCGTTTTAGGTGTGAATTTTCTTTTTGGAGAAACCATCACGTACGATTCGTTTTTTTCTTTGATCTCTTTCTCTTTGGTAGTGAGTGTTATCGTCGTTTTTTGGTCACCTGTCCTTCTATTCATAGGAAAAGGACTGGCTTATCTCCTTAAACTTCCTGTATGGCTCACTTATGCTTTGGAATGGGTGAGTTCTTGGATCGTTTTACATCTCTCTATCAAGTATGTCCTTTACTTAAATTTAATGAATGTATCAATAGGAGATTCCGGCGTATTGATTTTATCATTCTTTGTCAGTTTTTTATTTATTGAGATTGATCTCTTTTACTCACGTATGAAACAACGAAAACAATCGCTGAACACATATACTTAGCATGAAAAAATCTCCTAGATATCTTTCTAGGAGATTTCAATCGTTCATTCTTGACTTGTCCATTCTGCGATGAGCTGCTCTGTTGTCAGGACTGTCGCAAATTCATCATGCAGTGTGGCAAGTGAGAGCCGATGAATCGTTTCTGGGTCAAAATATGTACCGGTTTGATCTGTTAGTCCAAAGGCGGCTGTTGCATCTGAGATCAGGTACGTATCAAAGCCAAGATTTCCGCTCATTCTTGTTGTTGTTGATACGCAGTGAGGTGTTGTGAGTCCTGCGATCACAACAGTGTCAATCTCGTTTGACCTTAGTTGTTCCTCTAAGTTTGTTCCTATAAAGCTGCTATTGACTTTCTTTTGTATCACCGTTTCTTCCTCAAGCGGTCTGGCGATCTCTTTAAAGGAATGTCCTTCATTTGCCGGATGAAATACAGAGTCCGGATTGTCAGCTGTATGCTGTATATGAATCACTTTCCAGCCTTTTTCTCTCCAAAACGTTAATAGACGGCTGATATTCTTCTCTGCCTCTAGATTATTCCGTTCTCCCCATTTTTCATGCTCAAACGCCTTTTGTACATCGACAATGATTAGAGCCTTTTGATTCTTTTGCATAAACGCCCACCTCCGAAGATTCTTAACCACTACATGTAGTGTAAGGAAAGATGATCGTTTTGTACATGTTTTTATTCAGCTATGTACGTGTCTGTTTTTGCATCGCCATGATGTAATAGATACCAATGATCGATGAACAGTAAGAAAGCACCTCGCCTATTTGAACTGATTTGGTCATATTCATTCAGATGAAATAGTTGAAGAGAAATGAGCACGGAAAGTAGAGAAAGTATCCTAAAAAATATTGCTTAAGTTTTTGCTTCATCGTTTTGCCTCCCTTATCATGAACTCTTTCATCTAGCAGCTGCCTTATGTCAGGTGACATCAAAAAAAGACAGCATATATCGCTGTCTTTTTTCATTTTTTAATTTGTATTCTGTCCTCCGCCGTTCAGCCCTTCTTTAATATACCCTTTGACTTGGCTTGAGGTTAATAGACCAATATGTCCAACGCCATGGATTTGGATGTTTTTTGCGCCAATTAAACGAGAAAGGCTGTTGACGACGATGAGATCAGCTGAGCTATAGACAGATGTGTAAAGAATTTTTTGATTTGGATCGGTGCCTGGTAAGGCTCTGCTTGAAACGAGTCCGTTTGCTCCACCAATCGTGACAACGTTTTCAATTTTATTGCCGCCATCTAGATTTTTAATATAGTATAATGTGTTCGCCCCACCCATACTATGAGCCACAATATCTACTTTTTTGGCACCCGTTTTGTCTAACACATCTTGGACGAATTTAGATAGACGCGGACCATTGTTGCGGTTATTTCCTGTTTTGTCTATGAAATCGATAGCATATAATTGGTTTCGATCCCAGCCTTGTCCAACCAAGTAACTTTTAATCGAAGCAAAGTTATAAGAGGCACCACCAATACCATGCACCATCACAACCGGATTATGCTCAGCCGCCTTCACCTCTTTCGGCTGGATAAAAGCCATTGAACCAATCACCAATGCAAGTGCAACGAGAATTTGCAAACTTCTTTTCTTAAATAGAATCACTTTCATTCCCCCTTATTCATCTTATTCCCCTCTATTTTATATAATATAAATATGTCAGAAAAGTGAACAAGGTAATATTTATGAAATGATTAAACAGCACTATAAATAATCAAAAAGCACCTTGGACTTTTTTAAATCAAACCTAAAAGACTACGAGATCTATTTTCTTTCATATATAATGTGATTAGATAAAAGGAGGTTCTACTAGATGCTATTTGCGAAAACACCTGTCCCACCCTACTATGCCGTGATTTTCACATCAAAACGAACAAATGTTGAGCAGAAAGAATACGCTGCTGCTGCTCAAAAAATGGAAGAATTAGCGAAAGACTTAGACGGGTTTCTTGGAATTGAAAGTGTACGAGATGAACATGGTGTTGGGATCACTGTATCTTACTGGGATTCATTAGCAGCAATCAAAGAATGGAAAGCACATACAGCACATCAGCGTGTTCAAAAAAAAGGGAAAGCAGATTGGTATGAATCCTACACCACCCGAATTTGCAAGGTGGAACATGCTTATACAAACGAAAATTCCCTCCTTGAATAAGAAGCAAACGCCCCTGCAAAATAATCATCCAACATCAGCTTGATTCCTATTTCTCAAAAAGAAAAGCACCTCAATGTATCCCTACATTTGAGGTGCTTTTGCTGTTTCTTTAAGGTTTATTTATATGTCACAAGGAAGTATTTCTTTTTCCCTCTTCTTAAGACAGTAAATTGGTTTTCAATTCGGTCTTCAGTTGAAAGGACATAGTCTTTATCGGTTTGTCTCTCTCCGTTGATGGAGACAGCACCATTCGTGATATCTTCACGTGCTTGACGCTTTGATGGAGACAGCTTTGATTCCACTAGTACATCGACAAGTGTTAATTCTTCTGTGCTGCTTTTCTCCATTGATGGAACATCCTTAAAGCCTACTTTCACTTCTTCAGCTGTAAGAGATTTGATCTCACCTTTAAATAGCGCATTTGAGATGTTGACTGCCTGTTCTAGTGATTCACGGCCATGTACAAGCGTTGTCACTTCCTCTGCTAGACGGCGCTGTGCTTCACGCTTTTCAGGTGCTGTTTGCACTTTTTCCTCGTACGATGCGATCTCTTCTTTCGATAAGAACGTAAAGTATTTTAAGTATTTCACGACATCACGATCATCTGTGTTGATCCAGAATTGGTAGAACTCATAAGGAGACGTTTTTTCTTTATCTAACCAGATGGCGCCGCCTTCTGTTTTACCAAACTTTGTGCCATCTGCTTTTGTGACAAGTGGCATCGTCAGACCGAATGCTTTTGCCCCTTCTGCTTCAGACTTACGGATTAACTCAAGTCCAGATGTGATATTGCCCCACTGGTCACTTCCGCCGATTTGCAGCTTACAGTTTTCATTTCTGTAAAGGTTTAAGAAGTCTAAAGATTGCAGGATCACGTAGCTGAATTCTGTGTACGAAATCCCTGTTTCAATACGTGAGCTCACGATATCTTTTGCCAGCATGAAGTTCACACCGAAATTCTTTCCAATATCACGAAGGAACGTGATGACATTCATTTGGCTGATCCAGTCGTAGTTATTGACGATAACAGCTGGATTTACGTCTGCTTCAAAATCAAGAAACTGCGACAGCTGTCCTTTGATTTTCTCTGACCACTGCTCTACGATTTCCGCTGGATTTAGTGAACGTTCTGCTTTTTTAAAGCTAGGGTCGCCGATTAGTCCAGTCGCGCCGCCAACAAGAGCAATCGGATGATGACCTGCTTCCTGGAATCTACGTAATGTTAAAATTGGCAATAGGTGACCTATGTGTAAGCTGTCAGCTGTCGGATCGAAGCCGGAGTATAGCTTGATTTTCTCTTCTGCTAATAATTTTGTTAAACCTTCTTCGTCTGTTTGCTGCTGAATTAATCCTCTGAACGATAAATCTTCCATCAATTGACTCATTTCCAAATCTCCTTTTTTTACAATTCAACATAAAAAACGCCCCTTCGAATGAACGAAGGGACGATATATATCGCGGTACCACCCTGCTTAAAAGACAAAAAATCTTGTCTTTTCACTTACACTGATAACGGACAGATCCGTTCTTTCACTAATCAGGGCAGCATGCATGCTCCTTTTCGTAAAAGCGGTTCGTGAGGGTAATTCGAATATCTCTTTGTACTGACTCGCACCAGCCGTCAGCTCTCTTGGACAGGGAAAGATCATTCTACTGAATCTCAGTCAAAACCTTTTCATATTCAACTAATGTCATTTTTAACATACTTTTGATATCAAGTCAACTGATGAAAAAATGTTAATCTTCCATTGTCGAAAGGTCGCCAGCCGGTAAATTCAGCTCCCACGCCTTTAGCACACGTCTCATGATTTTTCCGCTCCGTGTTTTTGGCAGTTTGTCTTTAAACTCAATTTCTCGCGGTGCTGCATGTGCTGCGAGTCCTTTTTTCACAAAGGTACGAATCTCTTCTTTCAGCTCATCTGTCGGCTCATATCCGCTTCTGAGCGCAATAAATGCTTTAATAATTTCGCCGCGGACCGGATCTGGCTTTCCAATGACACCAGCCTCTGCAATGGCCGGATGTTCTACGAGTTTACTTTCCACCTCAAATGGACCGACCCGTTCTCCTGATGTCATGATGACATCATCGACACGCCCCTGGAACCAAAAGTATCCGTCTTCGTCCATATAAGCTGAATCTCCTGAAACATACCAATCTCCCGGCATAAAGTAAGATTCATATTTTTCAGGATTGTTCCAGATCGTATGCATCATAGACGGCCAGCCTTTTTTAATGGCAAGATTGCCCATCCGGTATGGTGGAAGTTCCTTTCCGGCATTATCCACAATCGCTGCTTCTACGCCTGGAATTGGTTTCCCCATCGAGCCTGGCTTGATGTCCATGCATGGATAATTACAAATCAGCTGTGCACCAGTTTCTGTCATCCACCAAGTGTCGTGTATTCGTTTGCCAAATACAGCATCTCCCCAACGGATAACTTCTGGATTAAGAGGCTCTCCTACACTTAAAACATGACGAAGCGAGCTGAGGTCATATTTTTGAATGAGATCATCCCCTGCTCCCATCAACATTCTAAAGGCAGTCGGGGCACTGTACCAGATGGTCACACCGAGTGATTCAATGGTTTCATACCACGTATCTGGATTAAACCTGCCTCCTAAAATCACATTCGTTGCCCCATTGAACCACGGTGAAAAAATACCGTACACTGTACCTGTTACCCAGCCTGGATCAGCTGTACACCAGTAAACGTCATCTTCTTTCAAATCAAGCACCCATTTACCGGTCTGGTCTTGCTGCACCATTGCACCATGAACATGAAGCACACCTTTTGGCGTACCGGTTGATCCTGATGTGTAATGAAGCAGGAAGCCGTCCTTTTCATCCATCCATTCAATCTCAAGTTCCTTTACTGCCTCTTCAAACGCCTCTTCGTAGTGAATTGTCCGCACGCCATCGATGTCTTCGTTTTCACCGCCAACAATGATGACAGATTCAAGCTTCGGAAGCTCAGCAAATGGAATCCGCTCAAGCAGATCAGGTGTTGTCACGATGACCTTTGCCTCGCTATTTTCTAAACGGTCTTTGACGGCACCTTCCATAAATGCCTCAAATAATGGGCCAACGATCGCACCAATTTTGATGGCACCAAGCAAAAGGAAATAGAGCTCAGGTGATCTTGGCATAAAGATAAACACGCGATCCCCTTTTTGCACATTCGCCTTTTCTCTGAATAAATTCCCCGCTTTGTTTGTATTGATTTTCATATCCCTGAACGTATACTTTTCATCCCGCTGTGAATCTTTGTAGTGAAGCGCCACCTTGTTCTTACGAAACGAGTCCGCATGTCTGTCAATCGCTTCATAGGCTGCATTTATTTTTCCTGTTTCATACCAGGAGAAGTTTTTTCTTGCTTCCTCCCATGAAAAATCTTTGTAGGCCTGCTCATAATCATGTAAATGATAATCCCCTTTTACCGATGGTAGCGTTTCCAATTTCATCAAACAGTCCCCCTTTGCATACGTTTACAATGACCATTATAGTATAGATGACTTTTTTTCTCAATTTTTAAAAAACTTATAGTGAAACCGTTTTAATTCTTGCAAGATTTAAGATAAAATAGAGACGACTCACTAGAATTTGAGGCGGTGGATACGTGGAGCATCCTAAAACTTATTATTCAAAAACCATTGAGAGAGAAACAGATTCCATCCTGATTGAAGGACCGGTATCTGCATCAGCGCTTGCGAACTGCACATTTCATGAAGGACTAACGGCATTTCGCACGCCTGAGGAACAGAAACAAGCACTTGTTGAAATAGCAGATCTTCCAGAAGGACGTATTATCATTGCAAGAGTGGATGAGCTTGTCGTAGGCTATGTCACGTATTTGTATCCTGATCCGCTTGAGCGCTGGTCAGAAGGCAAGATGGACAATTTAATTGAGCTTGGCGCAATTGAGGTCGCCCCTCCATTTAGAGGATGCTCGCTTGGCAAGCATTTACTTGATGTGAGCATGATGGATGAGCAAATGGAGAATTACATCATCATTACAACTGAATATTACTGGCATTGGGATTTAAAGGGGACAAAGAAAAACGTTTGGGAGTACCGCAAAATGATGGAGAAAATGATGAACGCAGGCGGCCTTGTCTGGTTTGCAACAGACGAGCCAGAGATCAGCTCACACCCTGCCAATTGTTTAATGGCCAGAATCGGGAAACATGTGAGTCCAAATTCAATCGAGCGTTTCGATCGCCTTCGTTTCCATCAGCGCTTTATGTATTAACGTTCAATTCGTTTTTTTGGCAAAGGGGATTGGTAAACAATGATGATTGAACAAATTATGGAGCGTGATGTGATCACGCTGCGAAAAACCGATACGATTGAAGAAGCCATCCAAAAGATGAGTGCACATCACATTCGGCATATTCCGATCGTATCTGATCAAGGATCAGTCATTGGGATGGTGACAGATCGGGATATTAAAAATGCCAGTCCAAGTATTTTTGAAACAGAAAAAAGACAGCTCTTTATTCAGCGCCCAGTTGAAGAGATCATGGTATTAGAGACGATCACGGCTCACCCGCTTGATTTCGTTGAAGAGATTTCAAGTGTCTTTTTTGAGCACGGCATTGGCTGCCTTCCAGTGGTGAGACGCGGAAAGCTTGTAGGCATTATCACAAAGACAGATTTGCTTCGTACGTTTGTCAAACTGACAGGTGCTGATCAGCCGGGGTCACACTTAGAGGTTGAAGTGGAGCAGATGACAGAAGGCCTCGCAGACATTACAGCCATTTTAAAGGAGCAGCATATTCAAATGCTGAGTGTGCTTGTGTACCCGCATGCAAATGAGGCATCTAAAGTGCTCGTATTCCGCCTTCAAACCATTCATGCAGATCATGTGACGAAGCTGATTCGTGCAAGAGGCTATAAGGTGCTCTGGCCTATGGAGCAGACGATCAAATGAAGGAAGCGACCTTTGTTTTTTCACCATCTTTTCAAACGTACCAATTTCACCAAGATCATCCCTTCAATCAGCTTCGTGTCTACTTAACATATGATCTTCTTCAAAAAATGAAGGCGTTAACAGATGATGAGATCGTCGCACCGCGTATGGCTACTCTGGAGGAATTAAAGCTCGTCCATACAGCAGATTATATCCAAGCTGTGCAGCGGGCAAGTGAAGGAAAGCTGTCTACAGAAGAGGGTGAACGCTACGGTCTTGGTACTGAGGATACACCTATGTTTGCAGGCATGCACGAGGCGGCATCTCTCCTTGTTGGCGGAACATTAACAGCGGTTGATCAAGTGATGCTCGGTCATTCGAAGCATGCACTCAATCTTGGCGGCGGGCTGCACCACGGATTCAAAGGACGTGCATCTGGCTTTTGTATTTATAATGATAGCTCTGTTGCCATTCAATATATTCAAAAGACATATGGCGCAAGAATTTTATATATTGATACGGATGCTCATCACGGTGATGGTGTACAGTTCAGCTTCTATGACGACCCAGAGGTATGTACGGTCTCCATTCATGAAACGGGACGCTACTTGTTCCCTGGAACTGGACAAGTACAAGAAAGAGGTCATGATAAAGGCTATGGCTACGCCTATAATATTCCACTTGATGCATTTACAGAAGATGAATCGTTCCTCGAAGCATACCGAACAGCAGTGACTGAAATTGCTGCTTTTTTTAAACCAGATGTGATTTTGACCCAAAACGGAGCGGATGCACACTACTATGATCCATTAACTCATTTATCTGCTACCATGAAAATATATGAGGAAATTCCTAGACTTGCCCATGAGCTTGCGCATCAATATTGTGATGGTAAATGGATCGCTGTTGGCGGAGGAGGATATGATATTTGGCGCGTCGTTCCAAGAGCGTGGAGCCGTATTTGGCTTGAGATGAAAGGCATTACACCGCAAGATGAGCTCCCTCAGGACTGGATTCAGGCATGGAATAAGCAAGCGCCTGTCACCCTTCCACAAACGTGGAGAGACCCTGACAATTTATATCCACCGATCCCAAGAAAAGCAGAGATCACAGAAAAGAATGCTCAAACAGTAGAAAAAACACTCATGCCTGTCAGAAGAGAAAAGAAAAAGGCATAAGAAAAGCAGGCTTTTCCCTTTAAGGTGAGCCTGCTTTTTTGTTTTATTTTGTTGATTGTCTTTCTTCTATTCTGTGCGGAAGCTCAACAATTTGATCGTCCACTTGTTCTTTGTTCATCAGCTTTGTCAGCAGTCTCATTGCGACAGCACCAATATCATATGTCGGTTGAACAACTGTTGTCAGCTGAGGACGCACCATGAGAGAAAGTCTTGTGTTATCAAAGCCAATCACTTCTAAATCTTCAGGAATAGATACACCTCTGTCTTGCGCCCCATGAATGACACCTAAAGCCATTTCATCTGTAGCCGCGATAACAGCTGTTGGCTTGTCAGACTGCTCAAGCAGATGAGCAAGTGCTTCAATTCCAGAATCATAAGAGTAATCTCCTTCAGCGATGAGCCCATCATCAAACGCTATGCCCGCTTCTTCAAGCGCACGCTTATAACCCGCAAGCTTTCTCACTGAATTGATTGGTTCTGACATTGGACCAGATACGAATGCAATTCGTTTGTGTCCTTTTTCAACTAATAGCTGAACTGAATCATAAATCGCCTGCTCATAGTTGATGTTGACGGATGGTGTTTGAGCCTGCTCTTCAACAGATGCTGCAAGAACAATCGGCACAGGAGAGCGCTTAAATTCTTCAACAAGCACATCTGTGATGTTTCCGCCCATAAAGACAATCCCGTCTACTTGTTTGCCTAGCATCGTATTTAACAAATGAAGCTCTTTATCTGTATTTTGATCAGAGTTGCTCAAAATGATGTTGTATTTATACATCGTCGCGATATCTTCAATTCCACGTGCAAGCTCCGAATAAAAAATACTAGAAATATCTGGAATAATAACCCCGACCGTCGTTGTTTTTTTACTTGCAAGGCCTCGTGCCACTGCATTCGGACGGTAGCCAAGGCGATCAATCGCTTCGAGCACCTTTTTTCTTGTTGTTGGTTTTACGTTCGGATTACCATTCACTACACGTGATACCGTTGCCATACTTACATTTGCTTCTCTTGCTACATCATATATTGTAACATTATTCACATAAATCACTCCTTCAAATACACTTCATATCTATAGCATTCACCAATTGGATTGAGACATGTCAGATACGAGGAAAATAATATCCTATTTGTCATTAAAACGATGAAAAGAGATACATAATTTTTCAATCTACATCAAAATGACATTCTTTTATGAAATTATACACGTTTTTGTGTCATATGAAAACGTTCACTTTCTTTTTATAACTAAATTAAACAAACTTTAATCAGCTTGTTACCTGTAAATTGAATCATATTTCATCAAAAGTCAGTGAGAACGTCAGCTATGACAATGATCTTAGCAGATTCTATCAAATATTAAAAATGAAAACATTGTGAACAAGCACTTTTAAGACTTGCAATGTGCTTTCTTCCTTTAATTCCTAATATTGATGGTATTTTTTCCATAAAAAAGCCGCCGGGCAGTCATCCGGCGGCTTTTTCTATCTATGATTACGCGTTAATGTTGACAAGTGGTCTTAACGCATCTAACCATTTTTCGAATTGTGGAATGTCCATTTGCTGCGCTGAATCAGATAGAGCAACAGATGGATCTGGATGCACTTCTGCCATGACACCGTCTGCTCCAATCGCAAGAGCTGCTTTCGCTGTTGGAAGGAGAAGATCTCTACGTCCAGTTGAGTGCGTCACATCAACGAAGACTGGTAAATGTGTCTCTTGTTTCAAGATTGGCACTGCAGAGATATCTAGTGTATTTCTTGTTGCTGTTTCGTATGTGCGAATACCACGCTCGCAAAGGATGATTTGATCATTTCCTTGGGCAATGATGTATTCAGCTGCATTGATGAATTCTGAAATGGTCGCTGCAAGACCACGTTTTAAAAGAACTGGTTTCTTCACAGAACCGGCCTCTTTTAATAGCTCGAAGTTTTGCATGTTACGTGCCCCAATTTGGATGACATCAATATGTTCAATCGCTTCCTCAATATGAGCCGGGTTGACGATTTCACTAATAACAGCTAGACCGTATTCATCCGCTACACGCTTTAGAATCTTTAGACCGTCTACACCAAGCCCTTGGAAATCGTATGGACTTGTGCGAGGTTTAAATGCGCCTCCGCGAAGTAGCTTTAATCCTTGCTGTTTCGCTGCTGCCGCAACTTCTGCGACTTGCTCGTAGCTTTCAACGGCACATGGTCCAACGATAAAGCGCTGTTTCCCATCACCGATTGCTTCCCCATTGATGTTCACGATTGTATTTTCCGGTTTTTTCTTACGAGAAACAAGAAGGGCTTTGCTGTGGTCATCTTCTTGAAGCTCTAGACCTGCTTTGAAAATCTCTTTGAAAATATGCTGAACGGTTGAGTTTTCAAATGGTCCATCATTTTCTTCAAGAATTTGGTTCAGCATCGTGCGCTCTCTGACAGGATCATAACGGTTGACACCTTGCGCTTCTTTCGCCTTTCCAATTTCTTTTACAATGTTTCCTCTTTCATTGATCAGTTTTAAGATTTGAAGATTTAGTTCGTCTGCTTGCTGTCTCAATTGTTCTAGTTCACTGTTGCTCATTTTTGTCATCCTTTCCTCTGCCTGCTCTCGCTTTTTTATTTTTTCATTCTTTCATGATAGGGTTTATTATAAACAAAGATTTCGGAATTGTCACGAAAATCTTCTTTATTACCCAAACGCTTTTAAGCGGTAAAGTATTGTATGTAAGAGTATAGCATACTTTTGGTTCAAGTAAACCTTTTTTTATAAAAAAAAACGTCAGCTGCTGCTGACGCTCTAACCATTAGTGATCTTTTCAGCGTGATAGAAAACCTTTGCAGTCTAGGAAGGGCGAGCACCGGAACGGAGCGAATTTGACATTCGTGAGTACCGGAGCGCAGACCTGACAAAGAATGCGAGGGTTTATCTACACGCTGAAACGCCAGCAACTGCTGACGTTTCTTCTACATATTATGTTCAAGCGCTTCTTTCGTAATGCTTGAGTGAGATGCATGCCACTTCACTTTTCCGCCACTAAACACGAGTGCTTGAGGGCTTTCGTGCTTTACACCAGACTTTTCAGTTACATAGGATGAAAGCTCTCTTGTGTTTTGAATTTGCAGGAAATAAGCAGGCACGTCTTCATGTGCAGACGCAAATGCTTCAAACTCTTGAAAAGCCGCTTGGCTGATCGGACATGTCAAACTATGCTTAAAAAAGACAAACGTCCCATCTTGATTCGTTAATTGATCAAACTGTTCTTCTGTTTCAATGAGTTGTTTTGCCATGATGATCTCCTTCTTCACTCCGAGCAGTGAGAGTTAGCCTTTAGTAGATTGTTCTACTTTTTCTTTGACATCTTTGATGCCGTCTTCAATTTCTGATTTTGCTTCTTGTGCTCGTACTTTTGCTTCATCTGCTACATCTGATGCTTCGCTTGCTAGATCAGCTGCAGCATCTTCTGCTTCACTTTTCACTTGATTAGCTTTTACAGCTGCACGCTCTTTTATGTCTTTCACTTTGTCTAAAATCTGGTTTGACTGCTCTGCTACCAGCTGAGACAATTCAGACGTTTTATCTTTCGCAATCGTCACATATTCAGTGCCTCTTTCTTTTGCATCTGTTGCGAGTCGATCTGTTTTTTCTTTTAAAACATTCGCTTGGGTGTTCAAATCATCGCGAAGCTCTTTCCCTGACTTCGGTGCTAAAAATAATGCTGTTGTTGCACCAACAATTCCACCAATAAGTGTTCCGATCAAAAAGTCTTTGCTATTGATTCCGTCTTTGCTCATGATTATTCCTCCTATGCGAATATGGTTTATTTTTGGTGTTTACGCTGTTTCCATTTTTTATAAATTTCAAGTGCTGCGTTACTCCAGCTTACCACATCCGTGACTTTTTCTTGATTTCGTTCAACGGATGAAGAAACCGCACCAGCTGCCTGCTTTATGCTTGTATTAAATTGGTTGATCGAGCCGCCAATTCCCTGCACCGCATCCACAACTGTATTGAGTTTTGCCGATTTGTCTTGAATATCTTCAGCAAGCTTGTTCGTCTTATGTAGCAACTGTGCTGTCTCTGTGGTGATGCCTTGCATCTGACCTTCAAGACCTTCTAAAGTTGATGCAACATTCTTTAATGTCAGCTGTAAGGATTTTAATGTTTTGGACAAATAGATGACAAGAATGAGGAAAGCAATTGCGATCAGTGCAACGCTTAGATATAGAATAATAATCATCTGATACCTCCTTTGCTGCGGGCATATTCAATTCTTTACCCTCTCGTTGTATCATTCAAACATCGCCTAGAATGACCGATTGAATAATAATTCTACACTTATTCGCTAATTCCTGTCCACAGCGAACGAAAAAAAGCGGCACATGTTGACACATTTAGCCCATTTGTCACATTTTATTCAAAATAAAAAGTGCCGATTATAACGGCACTTTTCGTTCAAGCATTTATACAGCGACTTTTTCATAAGCACGCAAATATTTTTGAATGTCTCCAGCGCCCATAAAGATGAGAATCGCATCATCGTGCGCTTTCAGCACAGATGTATCTTCTTCCTCAATCAATTTGGCCTGCGGGATTTTTTCGCGTAAATCTTCGATGCTCAGCTTTCCAATGTTTTCACGAGCTGAACCGAAAATATCACAAAGGTAGACATAGTCGGCTTTCTTTAAACTGTCAGCAAATTCACTTAAGAATTGCTGTGTACGAGTGAACGTATGCGGCTGGAAGACAGCCACAATATCACGGTCCGGATATTTTTGGCGTGCTGCTTCAATCGTAACCTCAATTTCAGTTGGGTGATGGGCATAATCGTCAATTAAGACCTGCTCACCAACCACTTTTTCATTAAAACGTCGTTTCACACCGCCAAATGTCGTTAATGCACCTTTAATGAGCTCTACATCAATGGCTTCATAGTGACATAATGCAATGACAGCTAGCGAGTTGAGGACATTATGATTTCCGTAGGCAGGAATGTAGAAGGTATCATAAAACGTATTGCGTACAAATACATCAAATGTGGTGCCTTCTGTGTTTTTCACAACATTGCGTGCTTGGAAATCATTTTCTTCGTTGAAACCGTAGTACACAACAGGTACCTTCGCTTGAATCTTAGGTAGATGCTCATCATCACCGCAAGCGATAATGGCTTTTTTCACTTGAAGCGCCATGTTTTGAAACGCATCAAACACGTCATCAATATCCGAAAAATAATCAGGGTGATCAAAATCAATATTGGTCATGATCGCATAGTCTGGATGATAGCTGAGGAAGTGTCTGCGGTATTCGCATGCTTCAAAGACAAAATACTCGCTGTTTTCTTTCCCTTTTCCAGATCCATCACCGATTAAGTACGAAGTAGGTTTTGCCGCTTGCATCACATGTGCCAGCAGTCCTGTTGTTGATGTTTTGCCATGAGCACCAGTAATCGCAACGTTTGTGAATGAATCCATGTATTCTCCAAGGAATTTATGGTAACGAATGACAGGAATCCCTTCAGAAAGGGCACGTTCAATTTCAGGGTGTGTATCAGGAAATGCATTACCTGCGATGACAGTCATCCCTGGCTGAATATTTTCTGGGTCAAATGGTAGAATTTTAATATTTCGTTCTTCTAATGCTTTTTGTGTAAAGATATGTTTTTCGATATCCGATCCTTGGACAGTATACCCAGTATCATGAAGAATTTGGGCCAGTGGACTCATACCTGTCCCTTTTATTCCAACAAAATGATAAACAGTCATAATTGTACCTCCAACAAACGTCTATCTGACTTACAGTATATGACGCTCATTTCATTTTGCAACTTGTGATTTTTGCCTCTAGCTGATCACAGATTGCAGCTCCAAATTAAGATTTTTTCCGATCTTCCTATTCTAATCAATATTAACTATGATTAGTATCCGACAACTTTCCCATTTCTAACACCTGCTCCAGCTTATTTTCCATAAAAAAGCGTTCCAGCAGGCATGCGAAAAACGTCCAATTCCAAAATTGCACCTATGTGCTATCATACCATGTTTAAGAAAAAAATGAAGTGGTTTGTTTAGATCAGCTGTTCTAGATCACTCAGCGTCATGAGCACTTCTCTTGGCTTACTGCCTTTCGCACCAGAGATCATACCCTCACGCTCCATCATGTCAATCAATCTGGCTGCACGATTGTAGCCAATTCTAAATCTGCGCTGCAAACTTGATGTACTAGCACTATTTTGCTCGATGGCAAAACGGCAGGCATCCATAAACAATTCGTCTTCGTCTGTAATCGCAGAGCCTTGGAGCATTAGTTCTTCCTGTTCGAAAAGGAACACTGGCTTGCGCTGCTTCCTTACATGTGCGACTACTTGATCGATCTCACGGTCTGATACAAAGTTCCCTTGCAGCCTTGTTGGCTTCCCGGAGCCATTTTCTAAGAAGAGCATGTCTCCTTTACCGAGAAGCTTTTCTGCACCTGCCATGTCAATAATCGTTCTAGAATCAACCTGACTTGAAACAGAGAATGCAATTCGTGTTGGGATGTTCGCTTTTATGAGACCTGTGATGACATCAACGGATGGTCTTTGCGTTGCAATCAATAAGTGTATGCCGCATGCTCTTGCCTTTTGTGCAATTCGGCAAATGCTTTCTTCAACTTCATTTGGTGCGACCATCATTAAATCAGCCAGCTCATCGATCACCACGACGAGATAAGGTAGTTTTTCACCCATTTGTTTTTCTTTCACAAGCTCATTGAAACGTTTAATTTCTCTCACACCAGAGTGTGCAAACAATTCATAGCGTCTTTCCATTTCATCCACTACCCATTTCAGAGCAGCTGTCGCTGTCTTGGCATCGGTAATGACAGGACTCACAAGATGTGGAATGTGATTATACGGCGCTAATTCAACCATTTTAGGGTCAATTAAGAGCATTTTCACTTCATCTGGTGACGCTTTAAACATTAAGCTCACTAAAATGGTATTAATGCAGACGCTTTTTCCTGAACCAGTTGCTCCGGCAATTAAGCCATGCGGCATTTTTTGCAGATCAACGACAACTGGCTGGCCTGAGATATCTAGTCCGAGCGCTGCTGTTAAAGGAGATGGATTGTCTCTAAACGCACTGCTTCTGATCATTTCTCTTAAGAAAACCATTTTACTGTGCAGGTTCGGCACTTCGATTCCGATCGTGTTCTTTCCTGGAATCGGTGCTTCAATTCGAATATCCTTTGCGGATAAACTAAGTTTAATATCATCTGACAGGTTCGTGATTTTGTTCACTTTGACACCTGGTTCTGGATGTACTTCAAACCTTGTCACAGAAGGGCCCTGCGTGACATGAACCACACTTGCTCTTACATTGAAATTTTTAAGCGTTGCATTGAGCAGCTCTGCCCGCTCTTTCACCCATGCCCCGTCCTCTTCTTTTTGAGCTGGCGGTACGTCTAAAAGGGCGAGACTTGGAAAAACATACCCTTGTGTATCGTCTGCTTTCTTTTGCCCTTGCACGCGCTGATCACTTTTTAACATCATGACGTTAAAAGGAACCGTAGAGGTTTGACCGTTTGCGCGTTGTGGCTGCTGCGATGTCTGTTTTGGTTCTTCTTTCTTGACTTCATGTGCTTGTACTTGCTGCTCTTGCTGTTCTATGACGGTTTCTACCGGTTCAAATGCGGTCTGTTCCTCAGTTACTTGTTCTACTGACATCACTTGATCTTCTATAATTTCAGCTTCTTCCAGCAGTTGGTCTTCTTGCAAGTCATGTTTGACTGGCGCTTCTTCTTGTTTGTCTTCTATCGAATCAACTTCTATTTCTTCCACCGGTTCTGCTGCGATGTCCTCTGTTAACGCCGCTGCTTCTGCTGGAATATCTACTTCTATTTCAATTCCCCGCTGCGAAGGTTCCGGCGTTTCGAATGTCAACATGTCTATTTCCTCAGTAGGATCTTCAAACGGATGGACAAGCTCGTCTTTTAATGCTTCGTCATCACTTGAGGCAGCCTGTGCCAGCTCAGACTCTACCGGTTGTTCCTGATATACTTCGGCTGGTTGCTTATGTAAATCAGCTTCATGATGATCTTCTGGCTGTGAATAAGCTGGCTCTTTTTCTTCTGTTTGGATGAAAGGCTCATCATTTAAACGTTCCATCGTCGATTGAACATGATCTTGATAAGCGAGTTCCTCATGCAAAGTAAGCGGGGTGACGGCAGGCTGCTTGTCCCCTCTCTCTTCTGCTGACGCTGAAACCATTTCCTCGATACGTTTTTCTTTCTGTATAGACGGGATGTTCATTTGCTGTCTGACATTTCGTTCACGCTCTGCCTCTTCTGATAACAGTGTGACACGCTGCGCCGTTTCTTCTGTTGCTTTCATTTGAACTGAAGCTGTTTCTTCTTTAGCATCTGTCCGTTTTGGGCGCATCTCCTGATGATAGCCATAGATCGGTGATGGGATTTGCTCCGGTTTGAATGGCTTTTTATTGATATCAGGCTGTAGCGCTTGTTTAGGCTGATAGGTTGTTTGCTTCGCCTTTGGCTGGCTTGATTTAGCTCGTCTTCTCTCCTGCTTCACTCCGTCACGCAAAGGTTCATCTGGGACGAGCGGAAAGCGGAAGTTGCCTTTTGGATATTCATAATACACTTTCGCATCTTCGATTTTTTTATATTCTTTATGCTGTTCAAAAGCTGGCTGCGTTGGTGCAGTTGGGCCTTCTTCAGGTCTCTCAGCTCTTTCTTCTTTCTTTTCTTCTCCTAAAAATACACTAAAAAATTTATCTAACCAACTCATCATTTATCACTCACTTTAACTCCCCTTACGTTTTCTTGGGCGATTTTTAGTATACCATTGCTTTTTCATGCAGAAAAGCGAGAAAAGTGCCGCTTTTGACTGTTCGTGCTGTCTGTAGATGAAAAAAAGTCACTAAGTACGTACTTAGTGACTTTTGGTATAACACATTCTTCGCTCCAATGTGCCCGTTTATGGGAGGTTAGGCCTGAAAGGGTTCGCCAGCTTGGTGACTTCCTTCTAAAACGAGAATCCCTTTTTCAGCAGGCGCATCTGGAAGATCTAACTCTTTTGCTGAGCAAATCATCCCGCTTGATGGAACCCCTCTTAGCTCAGCATCTTTGATAACCAAACCACTTGGCATGACTGCGCCGACCTTCGCCACCACCACATATTGGCCTTGATCAACGTTTGGTGCACCGCACACGATTTGTAATGTTTCATCGCCAACATCTACTTGGCAAATGTTTAATTTATCGGCATTCGGATGCTTTTCTTTTTCCTTCACATAACCGACAACAAATTTTGGTGATAGATCTACAGTCAGCGTTTCACTGACACCGTTGCGGCTTAAAATTTCATTGATATCTTGAACCATTGTTTCAGAAAGCGGGACAGATCCGTTTTCTTCAATTTTCATGTAAGTAGATGCATTGAAGATATTAAAGCCTGTTGTTTCTTTTGTTTCTTGATTGAAGATTCTTACGACATCTCCAAACGTCTCATGACCTACTTCTTCTCTCGTCACATCTTTCAATGAAATAAGGAGTGTGTCGCCTACACCTTCTGCATTATAAAAAACGTTCATTCTTCAAAATTCCCTTCTACTGCTGTTTTGGTCTGCTTTTTGCAAGAATAAAGATCGGTTCGAGCTTGCCCTCGTCATATAAAAATGACAATGCAGTAATCGGAACCGTGCCGCTGGCGAAGAAGCTCATCGACATTTGTCCTAAAATATCATAGCCTGATTCATTGCGAACATCTGCAATGATGAATACATCTTGATGCGGGACAGAAATCGCCATCTGTCCTTCTATTTTTTGCGCATATTCTTGTAATAGCGATTCATTTAAAAGTCTGCTGGCATCATACCCGTCATTTGCACGGAAGAAATAAAAGCGGTTGCCAGCCACTTCATCCATTTTCACCACAGTTTCAAGCGAGCGGACGTTAAAGCTTGCGGTTTCCCTAATTCGCTCTTTTGTCCAGTTTTCCTTTTGAAGCATCTTCTCATCAATTAATCTGTAGGTGCTTCCAAGATCAAGTGCATAGTAGATTCTCGTTTCAGCTGTATGCTCATCAAACACGAGCGGAATCCCATCACTTGATGCCTCTGGAAAGGAAGTAGAACGAATAACCGGATAAATCTGCTTTTCTTTTCCTGAGATGTGCTGCGCTTCGCCTTTCATAGCGCTTAGCGCTTCTTTCACATAATAAACGATCTCATCGATTGTTTCATCAGGCTTTACTTCCCACTTTGCGATGATTGGCGGGAGCTCTAGTGTGATACCTTTGCCTGTTTGTTTATCTTCAATACGAAGCGTATCTTTTTCCCGGTCAAACTGGTGTGACCAGCTCTCATTCGTCAGACGGCTTTTGAGTTCGTTCGCAAGCTGTCTTGATGTCATTTTTGCCATGATTTTAGACTCTCCTTTCGTTATTTAGAAAGAGAATCTGTTAAAAATGCTTCAATCTCTTCCTTCGTCTTACGATCTTTGCTGACAAAGCGGTTAATCTCTTGTCCGTTTTTAAAGACTAAAAAGCTTGGAATACCGTAAATGTCCCACTCAGCACAAGTGTCAATGAACTTGTCTCTATCGACATAGAAGTACTCAAATTCTGGGTAGTTCGCTTCAAGCTCTGGCAGGAATGGCTCAATAAATGTGCAGTCTGGGCACCAATCAGCTGA
Source organism: Bacillus safensis (assembly GCA_030159235.1). Classification (GTDB taxonomy): domain Bacteria; phylum Bacillota; class Bacilli; order Bacillales; family Bacillaceae; genus Bacillus; species Bacillus safensis_B. The sequence goes on from BSBG01000002.1 coordinate 550,550, forward strand.
AAATAGTAATACCGTTAAGTCTTGTTGAATCACTTTTTGTAATTCTTCGTTTGATTCAATTTTTTTCATGTTTGATTCCTCCAGTTTGTATGGTTAAATCTCCGAATTGTATATAGCCTTTCTTTCTCATCCATTCTGATACTACCAAACTAATCACTGCCGGGCCAACGATATGCAAGAGAGCTATCGCCAGGAATACAGATGGATGAAACCCCATGACTGTCAGGGTCATGAGCTGTCCCACAAGACCGCTCGTTCCCATACCCGCCCCTGCCGCATTATTGACCATCCCAAAGCCAATAATACCAATTGGCGCAAGAATCAGGCCTGCAATCGTCGGCGGAATCAGGATGAGGGGGTTTTTCACAATGTTAGAAAGCTGCAATTTCGACGTCCCAATGCCGACAGCAGCAAGACCGCCAAAGCGATTTTCTCTAAAACCAGCAGCGGCAAAGCCGACCATTTGAGCGCAGCAGCCAATTGTTGCAGCACCAGCAGCAAGGCCATTTAAATCAAGCATGAGCGCAAGTGCAGCACTTGAGATGGGAGAACTGAGGGCAAGTCCAACAATGGTCGCTACTAGCATACCCATGATGAGCGGACTTTGGTCTGTCCCCCACATGATAAGCCTGCCAAGTCCTGTCATCATGGCCTGAATACCAGGGCCGATAAAAGCAGCAGTGAGAAAGCCTGTCATAATGGTCACAAGCGGCGTTAAAATAATATCAATTCTCGTCTCACCACTGACAAGTTTGCCTATTTCCACCCCAATTAGAGCAGCCACAAAGCTTCCAGCTGGTCCCCCAAGCTCCGCTCCAGCGGCACCTGAGACAACACTTGCAAAAATGATTAATGGAGAAGCATTTAAGCGATAAGCAACTGCTACGCCAATTGCCGGTCCCATCAGCCCCATAGCAAGCGTCCCCATTTTCACAATGAGAGAAAGTGATAACAGACCACCTGCCGTTTTTAATATCAGCCCTACCACTAATGTAGCAAATAGACCTAAAGCCATATAAGAAAGTGCATCAATGAAATACACCTTTGGCGAAAGGGAGACTCCCTTTCTTTTCAAATAAGTCATCAACGTCGTCTTCCTGCTTTCTCATAGGAAAGACGAAATGGCCTGTCCTTCCCATTATATGTAGTATTCTTACGATGAAAAATAGTCTCTACCATGAATATCATAATCATATTTTTTTTGCTTTATCAAGCACTTCTTGTGTAACATGAAAAGAAACAGGGCAAACCTTTACTAAGTTTGTGCAAAAGGAGGAGAACGTTATGCAATTAACCGTCTATTTAGCTGGAGAAATTCATAGTCAGTGGCGTGATGAAATCAAAGAGAAAAGCCAATCTTTGAAGCTGCCGGTGACATTTGTCGGTCCAATGGAGAATCATGACCGCTCAGATCAAATTGGTGAGGATATTTTAGGTGAGCAGCCGAATGCCATTTTCAAAGATGATGCTGCTTCTGATTTAAACAATTTTCGTACTGAGATTTTATTAAACAAGGCAGATGTCGTCATTGCCCGATTTGGTGAGAAATATAAACAGTGGAACACAGCCATGGATGCCTCTGCTGCTATTGCAAAAGGAAAACCTCTTATTTTGATCCGTCCAAAAGAGCTGCACCATCCGTTAAAGGAACTATCAAACAAAGCGAATATCACTGTGGAAACCGTGAATCAAGCGATCAAGGCGTTATCTTACGTATTTGAACAGCACTAAGAAAGAAGGCTGCTCTCATTGAAGAGGCAGCCTTTTTCTATGACCTTTATACTTGTTGATAAATAGAATCCACTGTGCTTTGATCACAATTTTTGACAAGTCGGACAATTAACTCTTTTGCCGCTGCGTAATCATCCACATGTAAAACAGAATGACTTGTATGAATGTAGCGAGCGCAAACACCAATTACAGCAGATGGTACACCTTGGTTTGAAATATGAACACGTCCAGCGTCCGTTCCACCCGGTGATACGAAGTATTGGTATGGAATATTGTTTGTCTCAGCAGTATCGAGCACAAAGTCTCTCATCCCGCGGTGCGTAATCATGGTGCGATCAAAAATACGCAGAAGTGTACCTTTTCCAAGCTGGCCGAATTGTGTTTTGTCGCCTGTCACATCATTTGCAGGACTCGCATCTAAAGCGAAGAATAAATCCGGCTGAATCATATTCGCAGCTGCCTCAGCCCCTCTAAGCCCCACTTCCTCTTGAACAGTTGCCCCAGAGTACAGCTGACATGAAAGAGATTCATCTTTTAATTCTTTTAATAATTCAATCGCAAGTCCGCAGCCATAGCGGTTATCCCAAGCTTTCGCTAAAATCTTTTTTGGATTCGCCATTGGGGTAAACACTGTTGCTGGAACGATTTGCTGTCCTGGGCGAATGCCAAACGCTTTTGCCTCTTCTTCACTGTCTGCACCAATATCAATGAGCATATCTGACGGCTTCACAGGTTTGCTTTTTTGTTCTGGCGTGAGAAGGTGAGGAGGTGTGCTAGAGACGACACCAGGAATAGGCCCATGATCAGTATGAACATCCACACGCTGGGCTAGCATAACTTGACTCCACCAGCCGCCAAGTGTTTGAAAACGAATCATCCCGTTTTTCGTAATCGATGAAACCATGAATCCAACTTCATCCATATGACCCGCTACCATAATTTTCGGTGCGTTTTCCGGCCCCTTGCGGACGCCAAACACTCCGCCAAGACGATCCTGAATGAGTTCATCAGAATATTGCTCAAGTTCCTTTTTCATAAAGGCACGCACATGGTGCTCATTCCCTGGAGCTCCCTGTAATTCTGTTAAATTTCGGAAAAGCGACAATGTTTCTTCGTTCATTCTACAATTTACCTCGTTTCTATGTAATGACCATATATATTCCTATAAAAATAACACTCACTTTATACTATAAGAATTCTTTCGGTTTTCCAAGTATCTCTCGAGAAATTTTGAATATGCTTTCAAATATTCGGATTCCTTAACATCGATGGACAAGTTTTGTATAATGGAAAAAACAGCAATACGGAGGTGCAGCACGTTGAAGTTAAAACATGTTCTGATTGGTATGAGTATTGGCGTAGCCGCTGCAATTGTTGCAAAGAAAGTATTTTTCCCTACGTATATCTCGTCTGAAAAAGCGTTAAAAATTGTAAAATCTGCTTTTAAACAGCGCGGTCCGATTGATGGCTCTTGGATTTATACTGTACCAGAACCGTATACCGTAAATGGTGAAACGATTGATGTGTACAAATCTGGCATTACTCGCTCTGCCTTTGGCGAGCTTGAACAGTATGAAGTAATGATTGATGCCAAAACAGGCATGATCGTTGATGTCATCGATTCTGTTGCATAATGAAGAAAGCTTCGCAAAGACATGTCCTTGCGAAGCTTCTTTTTTATATGGCTTTGATTTTTTTATACACAGGATTCCACATCGCGTCCTGAACAGCTTGAATGAGATCATCAGGCGTTTCTTCTGCAATTCCTTCATCAATTGCTGCCTGTGCTACACGGACGGCAACTGTCGCTGATACGGTTCGAAGCTGATCGATACTTGGCAGCATCGCTGCCCCCGGCTTCCCAACATTGACCATGCTTGCAATGGCTTCAGCACTCGCAACAAACAAGCGGTCTGTCATCAATCTCGCTTTAGATACAATCGTGCCAAGACCAAGCCCAGGGAAGACAAGGGCATTATTCGCCTGTCCAATTTCATATGTCACACCGTTGTATTCAACAGGATCAAATGGGCTTCCCGTTGTCACAAGAGCACGTCCTTCTGTCCACTCGATCAAATCTTCCGGCTTAGCTTCTGAAAGAGGTGTCGGATTCGACATCGGTAAAATCGCAGGGCGTTCTACATGTGACGCCATTTCTTTGACGATTTCCTCTGTAAATGCTCCTCCTACAGTCGAGGTGCCAATTAAGATCGTTGGTTTCGCCTGCTTGACGACCTCTAATAGATCAATTGAATGCTTTGGGCCATTACGGGCATAATCCTTTACTTCGTCAGAACGCCTTGCATATGGCTTTTGAAATGGCTGAATGTCAGGTGAATCATCTGTGAGCAGCCCCGTTTTATCAATACACCAGAAATGATCATAAGCTTCCTCTTCTTTGATTCCGTCTCTGACAATGGCATCACGGATTTGCTCAGCTATGCCAATACCTGCCGTACCCGCTCCAAAAATGACGATTCGATGATCTTTCAGCGGAACCTTCGACGCTTTTGCACATGCCAAAACCGCAGCAAGCGAAACGGCTCCAGTCCCTTGAATATCGTCATTAAATGTACATATACGGTCCTTATATTTTTCCAATATCGCACGAGCATTCTTTGTACCAAAGTCTTCCCAGTGAAGGAGTGCATTTGGAAAAGTGGCACGGGCAAGCTCAACATATTGATCAATGAACTGATCATAGCGCTCTCCTCGAACACGAGAATGCTGATTTCCAACATAAAGCGGATCATTCAAGAGACTTTCTTGGTTCGTCCCAGCATCAAGCACAACGGCTAGCACGCGGCTAGGATCAATGCCTGCTGCGGCTGTATAAACAGCAAGTTTTCCGACTGAAATGGCAATCCCGCCAACGCCCCAATCTCCAATGCCTAAAATGCCTTCTGCATCAGTTGCAACGATTAAATCAATTGATTCATCGACTCCATAAGAGGCAAAAATCTCTTCCATGCCTTCCAGATCATCAATGGATAAATAAAGTCCTCTTGGCTTTCGATACTCATGGCTATAGCGCTGAATAGCCGTGCCTACAGTCGGGGTGTAGACAATCGGAAGCATTTCTGCCAAGTGCTCATTTAGTAATTTGTAAAAAAGCACTTCGTTTCTGTCATGAAGCGCTGTTAAATACACATTTTTCCCAAGTTCATCCGGCTGTGCCTTAAACTGCTCATAGGCACGCTTTGCCTGATCCTCTAAGGTTAAGACCTTAGGCGGGAGAAATCCCTTTAACCCAAGTTCTTCCCGCTCTTCCTTTGTAAATGCAACCCCTTTGTTTAAATAAGGGACTGACATAACTTCCATTCCTCTTAAGGGTGTTTCGATCACATGATCATGTACACGATAAAATTGGTTCACCTGCACTCTTCCTTTCACAAGTTCATTTTGTCGTTATTTTGTGTGAAAGGTGAAAAAACATACAGGTGATCTTTTATCTTCCTGTTTCTCTTTTGATTTCGCGTAAGATTTGCCCGTTTTCGTCCCATTTTACAGCACGGTAAATGGCATCATGATAAAACAAGAACCACGCATTTTTTTCTTCTGCAAATGCCTGCCACTTTTGCTTGGCTGGAATCGAGGTCATTGGGTAATCATCATATGCAAGAACCCAGAGTGGATTTTTATGAGCGTGTGTTGGCATGATATCAGCTAAATGAATGGCTGTTTCGCCCTGACTTGTAAGCGTTAAGATGCTATGACCATTGCTATGACCGCCTGTATGATGCAGCTGAATGCCTTCTGTCACTTCGATGCTATCTTCAAATGTAACCACTTGATCTGACACAGGCTCCCAGTTTTCTTTCCAGTATGTATTTCTTGAGCGGATGTTCGGCGCTCTCATTTCATCCCATTCGACTTTCGATGTGATGATTTTTGCCTGCTGAAAAACAGACACAAGCTCGTCACCCTCACGTTTTGTTAATCCGCTGGCATGATCGAAGTGCAGGTGTGTCATTAATACGTAATCAATGTCTGATGGGCGCAGGCCGAGAGCCGCTAAAGATTCTTCCAATTTGGTTTCCTCTGTCACACCGTAATTGCGTTTTTGTTTATCCGTGAGCTTTCCTGATCCGATACCGGAATCCACTAACAGATGAAGACCATTCCACCGAATGAGAATTGGATCACACCGTAATTCAATTTGATTGCGGTCATTTACCGGGTATTTTTTTGCCCATAATGGCTTTGGCACTACACCGAACATTGCACCGCCGTCCATGTGAGTATCTCCCCCGTTTAACCAAAACAGTTCCATTTCACCTATTTTTATTGTCTCCATGACTGTCATCCCTCCTTTTTCTATCGTAGCAAATACAGCCAAAAATCGCATGTACGAATCTTTTCATGAAAAAAGCTGACTGCCATTTTCTTTGCAGTCAGCTTGGTTTCATTAGTTACTCTGGGAATTTAACTTCTGATCGATAGATGGGTTGTCCCATAGACGAGAATTTCTCTTCATATTCAGTCATGACATTTCCTTCTAAGCCGTCCTCATGTAAATCTAGGCTGACATACGTTAAAAGAAGACCATATGCAGAAAAACTTGTTAAGGAATATTCAAATAACCCGCGGTTATCTGTTTTAAAGTGTAATTCACCGCCTGGACGGAGAATATGTTCATATCGCTCTAAAAAGGCTTTAAACGTCAATCTGCGCTTTTCGTGTCTTGCTTTTGGCCACGGATCGGAGAAATTCAAATAGACCCGGTCAATCTCATTTTCCGCAAACACATCTGTCAGCGTCTCAGCGTTGATGTTCAAAAGCTTTACATTTTCAACATCTGTCTCTTTAATTTTATCTACTGCCGTCACAATGACACTCTTAAATAATTCAATGCCAATATAATTGATGTCAGGATGAAGCTTGCCCATTCCAGCAATAAAGCTCCCTTTCCCTGTCCCAACTTCAATATGGATTGGATGATCATTTCCAAACAGCTCATGCCATTTCCCTTTAAGTTGCTCGGGGCTTGCTAACGCAATATGAGCATTCTCAGCTAAGTAATCATCAGCCCATGGCTTATGTCGCATTCTCAATTTGATACACCTCTATTTTCTTTACATTTTATCAAGATACCACGAAACATAAAGACCCGCAAGACATCTCCTAAGCCCATATGAAAAAGACCAGCTCTTCGCTTGAGCTGGTCTTCTGCATGTATAAATTCAGCGATGAATGCACAGTTTAACCTCATAAATGACATGCAGGAAAGGAGCATACGTATGGGTTTAAACCGTCAACATCAGCTTCAATTAATCAAAGATATTTTAACCGATCACCAGCTAGATTGCTGCGGGACTGTTGCAGAATATGAACAGGTGGGACGCGTGATTCAATTAATGCTGGCAAAAGAAGATCTTGATGCAGACGTTCGTCAGCTATTAACAGATATTTATGATTACAGCCAAAAAGGCACCTCTGTTAGTTCAATTGATGCACATATCGAGGCGCATCAATCGTATCTGTCTGACTGGGTCGAAAACATTCCACTGTCTTAATGGATGTTTAACCGTTTTAAGAGTGCATTTAGCTCGGCTTGCACTTCTTTTTGCGCCTTTTCATTTCCTTTTCTTTTATGCCAAACAACAAACGATACAGTTTCAGCGAGCACATACCACGCCATGCGTTTTCGCAAATTGTCCGTCAATGGTGCGCCGTACATAGAGAGCCAGCTTTCCCAGTTCTCTTCCTCAACATAATGGTATAAAAGCGGTCCAAGATCAATCGCTGGGTCTGCAATCATCGCCCCATCCCAGTCAATTAAATAGAGCTGATCTTCATCTGTCAGCAGCCAATTATTATGATTGAGGTCACAATGACAGACGACCTTATCCTCGAAATGGACTGCCTCCACATGCTTCTCTAAGTACTGGATGGCACGCGTAATGTCTTGTGAATCAATTTGCTCTTTTAATATGGACTGTTTCAAATGTATCAGAATGGATTCTGGGTCTAGAGAGTGTTTCTCTAATCGCTTCAGCATATCGAGCAATTCTTTTGATGTATGAATTTTTCTTAGCTGCTCTGCTACAGGACGATCATTCATGTCCTTTGGCTTCAGCTCTCTGCCGCTCAGCCAGTGCTGTGCAGTAATTACATCCCCATTTTCCATCCGTTTTGTCCAGACAAGCTTCGGCACAATGCCTTCAGCTGACAAAACCGCAAGAAACGGTGACGTATTGCGTTTTAAAAATAGCTTTTGGTCATTGTGTGTTGCGAAGTACGCATCTCCCGTAGCGCCTCCAGCAGGAGAGATGTGCCATTCGCTACCTAATATTTGTCCCAACCAGTTCATATCAATTTTCAACCCATCATTTCTTAAAATATTTTAAATCTTGCTTTTTTAGTCGACAAAATTCAGCCGATTTCAGATCAATTGGCTGTTTCTTTTTTTATTTATATGATCATAAAAACAAAAAGGACAGCTATTGAGAATGAGATGCTAAACAATAGCCGTCCTATAGATTTTATCGCTACCTTCTTATACTCGTCAAGCAAAACTAGAAAATCAGGACAAGAACCTTACGAAATGGAAGGCTTTTTCATGGTTCTTTGACTGCGAATACACAACAAGTTATTTAAGCACGTAATTTTAAGGATCGTTCACTCGCCTTCACAAAGACAGGTGTTGCACCGATCACTTCCCCATCTGCGTGAAAAAGGATTTTTTCATCTGCTTCCAAGTACGCTTCCTCATGCTGAAACAGGGTAACCTCCTTCATCCCAAGGTGCTTTCGAAACACCATAGCACTTAGAAACAAGAGGACTTTGAATGGATTCAAATCTGTGACAACAATCGTTTGAAAGCCTGGTTGCCTCGCACTCACTTCCGGCGCTGCTTCCAGCCCTCCCCCGTAATACGGGTGATTGCATACAATGACAAACCACACGTGGCGAAAGACTTTTTTCTCATTTTCAATAAACAGCGCAAGGTCAAACGGCTTAAAGGACCATAAAGAATGGAGAAATGACAGTGGGTAGATGATAAATCCAAGCCCTAGCCGTTTCAACCACTTTTCCCCTCTGAAATGCACCGTTTTCCTCAGCACATGTGCATCAAATCCAACACCGATATGATTGAGAAAAAGAACAGATTGCGGACTTTCGGCATGATCTTGAAAGGAGCCGAGAGAAAATGTTTTGGTGAGCATTCTCTTTTGCTTTCTCACTTCTTTTAGAACATCGTGACGATGGATACCGAGACCCTTCGCTGCATCATTCCAATGACCGGCAGGGACAAAACTAAGCTGCACATGATCGATTTCCTTTAATCCATTCAGTACTTCATGAATGGTGCCATCACCGCCAATGACAATCAGGCGTTTCAGCCTGTCATCTTGCATGGCGCTAATTTGTCTTGCCAAAACTTCTGCATGGCCTTCATGCTGGGTGAGAAACGATCGATAAGAGACCTCCACCTTTTGTAATTCTTTCTCTATGCTCCTCCATGTACGGAGTCCTTTTCCATGTCCTGCTTCTGGATTAACGATAAAGTACCATTCATTCATATATTAGCTCCACTCAGGTCTCAATTTTTCGTGACCTTCCATCATGTCTTTAATCGAGCCATTCCTGCCTTCTTTTGCTGTCTGATTCACCATAAGCAAGCAATGCCTTTGTCGCCTTAAATTGCTGATGCTTTGTCGGCGCCGTATTTTTCCGTTGCTTTTCAAACCACTCTTCCGCCTTCTTCTTATCGACAACCTCCATCCCGTATGGAACTTCAGGTAAATCAATATAAGAGGTTCGGCTGATCAGGATTTTTTTCACAGGAAGGTCTACACCACTTTGCTGTAAGATCTTTGACACGACAGTGCCAGAGCGCAGAAGACTTGCGCAAGGATTCAAGACAGACTGAACTGCTTTCCCAGTCGCTCGTTTTTCCCAAAAACGTTCCTTCGTTCCGATATAGACACTGTCTGGCTCGGCCTCTAAGAAGGATAAACAAATCACTTCAAGCGGCGTAATGAGTATTGGACATAATTCCATCTCCGCTTTTTGAATGAGCAGCACCGGCTTGTACATCACAAAATAAGAATCCGGAAGCTGCCTTGCAAGCATACGCAGCTTTTCATCATACCGAATATGATGAGAGACGGTTGAAATATGTGAAATTGTCGAGCTTGCCCATTTTAATTGCACGTCGTAGAGATGATCCTTAAAAAAGTGAATCAGCTGCGTTTCATCGGTAGGGACGTTTTTGAAAACCCCTTGCTCTATATCTGTCGGCTCGTTAAAAAGACTCAGGTCTCGTTCCTTTTTCATATCGGCTTCTTTTTGCTTTCTCTTTAAGGAGAATTTCTTTCTCTTTTCTTCCTCTTGTTCAGGCGCTTGTTCAGACATTTGGTCTAACGTCTGATGCGCCTCCTCCTTTGAAGCCCTTTTTAACTCGTCCCATCTTTGTTTTTTCAATCGAATGAATTGATTGATGTAATGATGCGGGTCTTGCTCATATCGTGATATATAATCTTGAATTTTAATAATTTGCGCCATCTGCTGCTCACTCCAACTTCTAGAATCATTTATGTAGTGTAAATTGTTTGATTGCGTGATAACGCGGGGTTTCTTTTGGGCGTATTTCAAATAAAGTGATACGAGAAACCTCCATCACATATGGCTTTTTGCTTAAAGGCGCTTGTTCTCTAAAAGAGTCATCCGCATTCCATTTACGCGCGATTGTCATATGCGGATGAAACGGTCTTTTTTCAACAGGATGTCCTGCTGACATGACGGCTTCTTTCACCTTTTTTCTTAAACCCATGAGCGATTCACTTTCAATTGGCTTTGCAAAAAAGACTCTCGGGCGCTCCTTCATACCAAACTGCCCTAACTCATTCAGCTCTAGTGGAAATGAGTCAGCTTCATTTGAAAGAATGTCGAGCAGCTGGATGATCTTATTTAAGCGCTCTTCTAAAATGGCACCTAAAAAGACAAGGGTCACATGATAATCATGTGGTGCTGTCCATTTTTGAAAGGACAGTCCGCTCCTTTGATCAATGTCTTGTTTGATCTGATACGCAAGTTGTTCAGGGATGTGAAGCCCTATAAAATAATGACGGCTCTCTGACACAATATCACCTGTCCTTTTTTAACAAACTTTACGAATCCCCATTGATGATAGTATAACTAAAGAAATGCGGAATGAGAAGAAAGGGTGTCCTAACATGAAGGTTGCACAAAATATAGCGGAGCTAATTGGCGATACACCGCTTGTCAAATTACAGCGGCTTCAGCCCAAAAATGCCGCGGCTGTTTATTTAAAGCTGGAAGCATTTAATCCTAGCGGAAGTGTAAAAGACCGCGCGGCTTACAATATGATCGTTGAGGCGGAAAGGCAAGGGAAGCTCACAAAAGGAGCAACCATTATTGAGCCTACGAGCGGAAATACAGGGATTGGTTTAGCCATGAATGCCGCCGCAAGAGGCTATAAAGCCATCCTTGTCATGCCTGATACGATGACAAAGGAAAGAATCAATATTTTGAAGGCATATGGAGCGCAGGTCGTCTTAACCCCTGGAGATGAAAAAATGCCAGGCTGCATCCGCAAAGCTGAGGAACTGGCGGCTGAAATCCCTCATAGCTTTATTCCCATGCAATTTGATAATAAGGCGAATCCAGATGCGCATAGAGGAACAACGGCAGTCGAAATCATAGAAGCTGTGAAACAACTTGGACAGCCCCTTGGAGCCTTTGTCGCAACAGCTGGGACTGGCGGCACCATTACAGGGACTGGAGAGGAATTAAAGAAGGCATTCCCTCACTTGACCATACGTGTGGCAGAGCCAAAGGGATCTCCAGTCTTATCTGGCGGGGAACCTGGCAAACATAAGCTCGTTGGCACAAGCCCAGGGTTTATCCCCCAGATCCTAAATGAGGATGTCTATGATGAGATCGTGCAAGTAAGCGATGAAGATGCGTACCACATCACACGGCAGCTCGCCCAGCTTGAAGGAATTTTAGTAGGTCCATCCTCTGGAGCAGCTTGCTATGCAGCCATTGAAACAGCCAAGCAATTGCCGGCAGATCAAGTGGTGATCTGTATGACAGCAGATACGGGAGAACGATACTTATCAAGTGATGTTTTTCAAGATTAAAAAAGGAACAGGGCGATGAATCCCTGTTCCTTTTTCTTCGTTTCCGGTTACGACGATTTGACCAGCTTCACCTCAGCCTGCTCACCAGTGATGAGTAATACTTGCTCATCACTGAGCGGGCATAGATTGAGCGTTTGCTGATGCTTCTCCATTATTTGCTGCGCAGCCTCGCCTAAATAAGCGTTGTGCACATGCGGTACTGGATAGCAGCTGATTTCATTGAATCCTTGAAATGATGAAAGCTCTGGCGCTTTCTCCTGATCATCCATCAGGGAGATATACTCAATGCTTGGCGCCATGATGAGACTTCCAGCAGACTCTCCGATGTACAGCTTGCCGTTGTTGATTTCTTTTTTCAACACGTCATCAAGACGATGCTTTCTGAATTCCTGCAATAAATAGAAGGTGTTTCCCCCTGATACATAGATCACATCATTTTGTTCGATCATCTGTGTAATCTCTTCGGTAGACTGTTCATCTATCTGCACAGTCTCAAGCTGCATACCTAATTGATGAAAGGCTTCCTTCGCTGCCGCCACATAGTGTGTGACTTCTTCCACAGCACTGGCTGTCGGAAAGAATGTCACCCGTTTTCCTTTTAATGATTCACCTGCAAAGTCAGACAAGAGAGAATAGCTGTCTTTGAATGAAGAGCATAAGAACATTTTTTTCACTAGGAATCCCCTCTTTTCTTTCCCTTTTTCTATTTTGCCAATTCATACATAGCTTGTGCATAAAGAGCTGTTGCTCTCAGTAAGTCATCAATTTCAATGTATTCATCCTTTTGATGGGCGCAATCTGGTCTGCCAGGGAATAGAGGCCCAAAGGCAACACCCGCTTCTAAAGATCTCGCATACGTTCCTCCCCCAATGGCAATCAGAGTTGCTGGATCTCCAGTTTGCTCCTCATATACCCGCTGCAAGGTTTTCACAAGTGGATGGTCTTTTGAAACGTGATGCGGAGGGCTGTCATCGAATTTTAGAAGGGCTGCACCTTTTATGCTTTCAATCCCTTTTTTGACGTCCTTGCCGTCTGCTGTCACTGGATAGCGGACATTTAATCCTAGCTTTGCTTCCTCATTTTGTGTATAACGGATTGTCCCAACATTCAACGTCAAGTCTCCGCTAATCTCATCTTTGCAAGCAATCCCCAGCTTTTGTCCCCTTGTATCCTGATCAAATAAAGCATTGATTTGGGAAGTAAAAGCAAGTCCCTGCTCATCTAATTCGCGCTCGCATAAGAAATTTGCCATATGAATGCCCGCATTTGTACCATGCGCCGGCTCCATGGCATGAACGGATACCCCTTTTAATGTGAAATGGAGTCCGTCGGCTGTGTTCTTTACTTCACCGGATAATTGATGATCAGCAAGATAAGTTTCAAATGCTGTTTTTAGTAATTCAGCATCGTGTTCCTGTACAGCTGTCACAGCGGCAACTGCCTCATCTGGCACCATATTGAGCCTCATCCCCGATGTGAATTGCTTGAGTGTATAGCGATGATGATTCGCTGTTTGTTGATATGTAAATGACACAATGGCATCAATGATTCCTTTTTCCGCATGAATAATTGGAAAATCAGCATCTGGTGCAAACCCAATTTGCGGCATCGCCTCATGCTTGAAATAATGATCCACACAGCGCCAATCGCTTTCTTCATCAGTTCCGATAATCATTCGAATCTTTTTCGACAGCTGCATCCCCGAATCTTTTAATATCTTCAGTGCGTAGAAAGCCGCCATGGTTGGGCCTTTATCATCAATGGCACCACGTGCAAAGATTTTATTTTCTCTTATGTCCGCTGAAAATGGCGGGGTTGTCCAGCCGTCACCAGCAGGCACAACGTCCACATGGCAAAGCACACCTACAATGTCTTTCCCTTCCCCATATTCAATATGACCTGCATAGCCATCGACATTCTTAACTATGAAGCCTTCGTCTTCCCCTTTTTTCAGCATATACTGAAGGGCATCATCGACTTTTTCACCAAAAGGCTTTCCTTCTTTACCGCCTTCTTCATCAAGAACACTTTCAATTTGTAAAAAAGATTGTGTGTCCTTGATCAAGTTGTCTTTTTTTCGTATTACTTCAGCTTCCCAATTCATTTGTCCATTCCTCCTTGAAAAAAGGTTGCAATCCACCCTTAAAACGAATATTATATATATTGTTTTGTAATAATGTTCGTAAATGGAGGATTTTATGTTTCAGTTAAAAGAAAATCAAACCAACATAAAGAAAGAATTAATCGCTGGTATGACGACATTCTTTACCATGGTCTATATTGTTGCCGTCAACCCTGGAATTCTTTCAAAAGCAGGCATTCCTTTTGACCAAGTCTTTACTGCAACAATCATCGCTGCTGTCGTCGGTACGCTTTGGATGGCACTATTTGCAAACTATCCGATTGCCATTGCACCAGGGATGGGGCTGAATGTCTATTTCACCGTCACAGTTGTCGGCGGTGGCGGTCTCAGCTATCAAACAGCGTTCAGTGCGGTATTTGTTGCTGGTATACTCTTTATTATTTTATCGTTAACCTCCCTTAGAAAACAACTGATTGAAGCCATTCCAGATAATTTAAAGTACGGCATTACAGCAGGCATCGGACTTTTCATTGCGTTTATTGGCCTCAGGCAGTCTGGCATCATCACTGCTGATCCAGAAAACCTTGTGAAGCTTGGCAATTTAAGCTCGCCTGTTGTTATTTTAACGCTTGTTGGCTTAATGATTTCCGTCATTTTAATGGTTCTTCAAATCAATGGCGCACTGTTTATCGGCATGTTAGCGACCACATTAATTGCGCTCGTGACAGGCCAGCTTCATTTCCCTAAAATGCTGATGGACGTTCCTGCACTGCCTGAAGGCATGCTGATTACAAATCCATTCGCTGCCTTTGGTGATGTGTTCTCTCATCATTTGTATGCTGTCGTCTTCTCCTTCTTACTGGTGACGATTTTTGATACAACGGGCACAATGATCGGAGTGGCGGAGCAAGCCGGATTAATGAAAAATGGACAGCTACCAAAAGTGCGTAGAGCCCTGCTCGCTGACTCTGCTGCAACAACGGTTGGTTCTATGTTTGGCACAAGCCCTACCACTGCTTATATTGAATCATCATCAGGGGTTGCTGCTGGCGGAAGAACTGGCCTCACATCTTTAACGGTCGCTGCGCTGTTTATTGTGGCATTATTTTTCGGCCCGCTCGTTCAAGCTATTTCTTCTTTACCATCGATCACATCACCAGTTTTAATCATTGTTGGCTGCTTGATGATGAACTCAGTATCACGCATTCGCTGGAACGAACTAGACGAAGCATTCCCTGCTTTTCTTGTCATCCTTTCGATGCCGCTGACTTCTAGTATCTCTACAGGGATTTCACTTGGATTTATTTCCTATCCACTTGTGAAATTGGCAAAAGGGAAATGGAAGGAAGTACATGTGCTTGTTCTCATCTTTGCGATCTTATTTTTCATTCAACTCTTTTTCTTAGAAGGATAACAGAAACAAAAAAGGCACATCCTTACATGGAATGTGTCTTTTTGTCTTCACTATTTTTTATTTTGTAAATTTTCTGTGTTTATTTTTTGGACGTTTGTACGTGTCCACTTCTTTCGTATCCCTTATGATTACTGGGTTGTAACCGAATTCAAATCATGGTATATACCATATTTTATTTCATGAAGACAAGTTTAAAAACACGTAAAGTTGACTTTTTGGTGGAACTAGATGCATAATAACGTGTATAATAGAATAAAACATTAAGAAACACGAACATTTACCATTGTTGCATGTCCTTATTTCTCAGTTTTAGTGTAGTAAGTTGTGGTTAGTCAAGTCCATCCGATCTTATTGATAGGGAGTGGTTTTTTGAAACCTTCAACAAACCGTATGATGACTCGAATTAAATCAGTTTATATGTTCATTCAAGAGAAAGGTCTTGTCACGACACAAGAGCTGGTTGATGAATTCGGGATCACACCTAGAACCATTCAAAGAGACTTAAACGTGCTTGCCTATAACGATCTTGTTCATAGTCCAAGCAGAGGCAAATGGGAAACAACGAGAAAAAAAGTAAAAATATCATCTTAAGCGTATAATGGATTGTCCATATAACAAAAAGAACCGGCGATATTCCGGTTCTTTTCTTTTGTTCTTATTTTATTCACGATTGATTAAACTGTCTAATTCTTCATCCGTCAATTCACGGTACTCTCCAGGTGCTAAATCTTCATCTAAAGGGACAGGACCCATCGACAGCCTTTTTAAAAAGACCACTTCATTACCTACCGCTTGCGCCATCAGTTTCACTTGATGGTACTTCCCTTCAGTAATCGTTAAACGGATGCGTGTATCTTCGTCTTCGTTCGCATCTACTTCAACCTTCGCCGGCTTCGTATGATAATCATCTAAAATGACAACGCCCTCTTCAAGACGCTTGATATCTTGATCTCCTAAAGGATATTTCAAATGAACCTCGTACGTTTTCGGCACATGCTTTTTTGGAGAAAGTAATTGATGCGCAAGCTGGCCATCATTTGTGAGGATAAGGAGACCGACTGTATCCTTATCCAGTCTCCCCACAGGGAAGGGCTCCCTTGCGATATCCTCCGGCTCGAGTAAATCGACAACCGTTTCATCCCGCAAATCTTCAGTTGCTGAGATCACCCCGTCTGGTTTGTTCATCATTAAATAAATAAATTCTTTATACTCTACACGCTCTCCGTGTACAAGCACTTCATCATTTGATGGATCAACATGATCTTTCACCTGCTTTGCCACTTCCCCATTCACTGTGACCGCACGGGCCTTGACAAGTTTTTTCACATCTTTTCTTGAACCAAAGCCGCTGTTAGCAAGCAATTTATCAAGCCTCATGAATATCCACCTCTTCTTAACTCTTTTTTCTTAAAAATCTCGGCATACGGCTGCCTAATACACGCTCTAGTAATCCTACCTTATAAGACAAGAACATATATACACCGCCGCCAGTGATCATGGAGATTAAAATGACGATACCCGCTTGTACAATTCCGCCTTCATAAGAAATCACTTGGCTTACAAGCTGACATGTCATATAAGCCACTACGGACATGATCGCCGTTAAAATGCCAATGAGAATAAAACGTTTGAAAATCCTGCGGAACGAATAGCCCGCATGGCGCTTAATCATGATAAACATATACAAGATGGACGCACTGTAGCCTAATGCCGTTGCCAGCACAGAACCATTTCCTTGCAGCCAGCTGATCAGTGGGATGTTCAGAACCGTTTTAATGACAATCCCTAACAAAAGACTGACGATGGCAAATTTTTGTTTGTTAACCCCTTGCAGAATCGCTGCATTAATGGTGAATAAAGAAAACAATAATGCAACAGGTGCATACCAAAACAAAATGGAAATCCCAATCTCAGGATGAACAGACGGATAGAAAAACCAATAAATCGGTCCAGCCAATGCTGAGATACCAAATGAAGCAGGCAGCACGAAAAATAAAATGACCTGCATCGTCTGATCAATTTGTCTATTGAGCTGCTTATAATTACGTGCTGTAAATGATTCCGTAATCGTCGGGATCAAGGTTAAGCCAAACGCTGTTGCGAGAGACACAGGAATCATCACAAGTTTCGGTAAATATAACGTCACAATCGACAATACTGCTGTACTTATATTCTGATGTCCTGATGCAATCATAGCTTTGTTAATTGTATTTGTATCAATATAAGAATAAATTGGGATCGCAAGTCCAACAAACACATACGGCGCCGCATAGCTAAACAGCTCTGTAAACATTTGTTTATAAGATAAATCAGAGTGAGCGCCTGTATTCGGCTGCATGGATAAGAGCCGGTCCTTCCGCTTCAGCCAATATAAATAAAGCGTAAATAAACCGCCAAATGCACCGATCAGTGCGGCAAATGTTGCATATCCGACAGCAATGACAAGCCCGCCGTCAAGCACCTTTAAAATAATAAATGTCGCTGTTAATAGGAAGATGATTCTGACAAGTTGTTCAATCACTTGGGAAACAGCTGTCGGTCCCATCATGGAGTGTCCTTGGAAGAATCCCCGGACAAGACTCATGATTGGCACAACCAAAAGCCCTAAACTGACCATCCGAATTACATATACCACTTGATCGACAGTCAAACCGCCCGTTTCATTCGATCCGCCAAGCTGAATCTTAGCAAAAATCGGTGCGGTCAAATATAAAATAAAAAAGGCGATCATCCCGGTGACAAGCATGACCGACATACCCGCCCTGAACATTTTCCTTGTTGTCTCATAATCGCCGATGGCATTATATTTGGAGACAAATTTTGATACCGCTGTTGGAAAACCAAGCGTAGCAATACTTAAAAAGATCGTATACTGATTATATCCATATTGGAATAGCGCACCACCAGTAGCTCCAACCATTGCGCTAAATGGAATTAAGTAAATCATACCGAGAATACGAGAGAGATAAGTCCCTATCGTTAAAACCAACGTACCACGAAGCAGTTTATTAGACATGTGCTTAACCACCATTTTTCTAATGAATATTCAACTTAATTATTTTACCACATCATTTCAACGCACAGGTAACAAATCCAATACAGAAGTCACAAAACCAATCAATTCATATTTCAGCCTTCCCTAATCTTCGTTATAATAGAAAAATGACTGAAAGTAGAAAGAGGAATGTAACATGAAACATTATGATGTCATTGTCATTGGCGGCGGACCTTCTGGGCTGATGGCCGCGATTGCATCAGCAGAGCATGGTGCGACAGTTCTGTTAATTGACAAAGGTAACAAGCTTGGCAGAAAGCTGGCCATTTCTGGCGGCGGTCGCTGTAACGTCACCAATCGCCTTCCAGTAGAAGAAATCATCAAACATATTCCCGGAAACGGTCGTTTTCTATATAGTGCATTTTCTGAGTTCAACAATGAGGATATTATTTCATTTTTTGAAAACCTTGGCATTGAACTAAAAGAAGAAGACCATGGACGTATGTTCCCTGTCTCAAACAAAGCACAGTCTGTCGTGGATGCCCTTTTAGACAGGCTCCGTGCCCTCAATGTCACCATTCGTACGAACGAAAAGATTAAAACAGTTCTGTATCAAGACGGACAAGCAGCTGGAATTGTTACAAATAATGATGAAAAAATTTCAAGTAATGCAGTTGTTATTGCTGTTGGCGGAAAAAGTGTGCCACATACCGGCTCTACTGGTGACGGCTATGCATGGGCAGAAGCAGCCGGGCATACGATTACAGAGCTTTTCCCAACAGAGGTACCGGTCACATCAGATGAACGATTTATTAAAGAAAAAGTGCTCCAAGGTCTTTCTTTAAGAAGTGTGGCTGTCAGTGTTCTAAATAAAAAAGGGAAACCCGTCGTCACACATGTCATGGATATGCTCTTTACTCACTTTGGTTTATCAGGCCCAGCTGTTCTTAGGTGCAGCGGATTTGTTGTCAAAGAATTGAAAAAGCAGCCGTCCGTCCGTTTGCAAATAGACTTATATCCGAAGCTGAATGACGAGGATCTGTTCCAAAAGCTTCATCGAGACCTAAAAGATGAACCGAAAAAAGCCATTAAAAATGTCCTCAAGTCTTGGATGCAAGAACGCTACTTATTGTTCCTTTTAGAGCGGAACGGCATTGATCCTCAGGAAACGTTTTCTGGACTAGCCAAGGATAAACTGCGTGCGTTTGCCCATGATTGCAAACATTTCATCGTTCATGCAAATGGTACGCTATCCTTGGACAAAGCCTTTGTGACAGGAGGCGGCGTTTCTGTGAAAGAAATTGAACCGAAGAAAATGGCCTCTAAAAAAATGCCCGGTCTTTATTTCTGTGGAGAGATTCTAGACATTCATGGCTACACAGGCGGATACAATATCACGTCAGCACTTGTGACAGGCAGACTTGCCGGTCTGAATGCTGCATTAGAAGCAAAGGAGAGAGATTAATGATCAGACGCGCACTTCCGATTGTACTTGCAGTCGTTATCAGTTTAACAGCCGCTGTTTTCATGAAGCTATCCATTAGCCCGTTAAAAATCGCCATTGTTTTGGCGTTTACCGTTTTCGCTGTTTGTTTAAAAGAATATGTCTACCGTCTTCGCAAACGAATTGAAGAAAAGTCATCTTCACATATCGATGGTTGATAAATGGAAGTAAAACATGTTACGGTAAAGTAGAGGTCGAGTGAGAAGCTCGCCTCTTTTTGTTTGAAATTAGTTGGGTTCGGGGATATTAAACAAAATCCTCTGCTTAAACGTGTAGAACAACAGGAGAGTGAGATGGTGTGAAAAACGTATCAAGTGTATTTTGGATTGTGATTGCGATCACATTTGTTGCCGTCATGTGGGGAGCATTTTCTCCAGAAACACTGCAAAATGTGACAGATCAAATTCAAACATACATTACAAATGACTTTGGCTGGTATTACTTGTTAGTGGTATCACTGCTTGTCGGCTTTTGTCTATTCTTTATCTTTAGCCCAATCGGTAAGATTACGCTGGGAAAACCGGGGGAAGAGCCTGAATTTGGTCTATTTTCTTGGTTTGCCATGCTATTTAGTGCCGGTATGGGAATTGGTCTTGTTTTTTACGGAGCAGCTGAACCGATCAGCCACTATGCCATACAGTCACCAACAGGTGAGACTGAAACGGCGCAGGCCTTCCGCGATTCCCTTCGATATACATTTTTCCACTGGGGGCTTCATGCATGGGCCATTTATGCCATTGTTGCACTTTGCATTGCTTACTTTAAATTTAGAAAAGATGCACCTGGCTTAATCAGCGCAACATTGCAGCCAGTTTTAGGAAATAAAATTCACGGATGGATCGGAAAAACCATCGATTGTATTGCGGTATTTGCAACGGTAGTTGGTGTTGCAACAAGCCTAGGATTAGGCGCGGCACAAATAAATGGTGGATTGAATTACCTATTTCATATTCCGATTGCCTTTAGCACACAATTGATCATTATCATGATTGTGACGGTGCTCTTCCTTGCATCTGCTTTAAGCGGGATTGGAAAAGGCATTAAATACTTAAGTAATATCAACATGGTATTAGCAGCTGTTCTGATGTTTTTCTTACTTTTGGCAGGTCCAACTGTTTTTATCTTAAATTCATTTACTGACTCGATTGGACAATACTTATCCAATATCGTTCAAATGAGCTTCCGTCTATCACCAAATGATCCTGAAAAGAGAGAATGGATTAATGGATGGACGATCTTTTATTGGGCATGGTGGATTTCTTGGGCACCATTTGTCGGGATCTTTATCGCAAGGGTGTCACGCGGACGAACGATTCGGGAATTTTTAGTCGGTGTCTTAGTCGCTCCTTCTATCCTAGTATTCTTATGGTTCTCGATTTTCGGAGTATCTGCGATGGACTTACAGCAAAAGAATATTATCGATGTTGCAGGTCTTTCAACAGAAACGATGCTTTTCGGTGTACTTAATGAATATCCGCTGGCGATGATTACATCGATTCTAGCACTCATTTTAATCGCCATATTCTTTATTACATCAGCTGATTCAGCTACATTTGTACTTGGAATGCAGACAACCTATGGATCATTGAACCCTTCTGGCAGTGTCAAAGTTAGCTGGGGCATTATCCAATCGGCTGTTGCTGCTGTGCTTTTATTTTCAGGGGGACTTGAAGCCTTGCAAAATACAGCCAAGCTCGCAGCCTTGCCGTTCTCCGTTGTCATCATATTGATGATTGTCTCGCTGTATAGGTCACTAAATGATGAACGAAAAGCCATCAAACAAGCCAACCAAGTCAATAAACCACGAAGTCCAAGAGTAAAAAAAGCATAATCGCAAGCGAAAAAAGCCGTTTCTCATCAGAACGGCTTTTTTTCATATAGACAATTTAAGATTGTCGCAAGAATGAGGATTCCTGTAAAATAGTGTTGACATCACTTTCTACATAATGGAGGTTTATATGACGTTACCTACGTTCAAGTACAACCCAGACCCAATTTCGTTAAACGTGATAAAAAAAGAACACACGACATGTCCTGTTTGTGAGAAAGAAAGAGATTATGTATATCAAGGTCCATTTTATGCTGTCGAAGATGTAAAGGGAATTTGCCCTTGGTGCATTAAAGATGGATCAGCCGCTAGAAAATACGATGGAATCTTTCAAGACGATGCGAGCTGTGATGACGTCGATCAAGAGGAATATATAGATGAACTGATCTTCAGAACCCCAGGTTATCGCGGGTGGCAGCAGGAATATTGGTTAAGCCATTGTGGAGATTTTTGCGCAATCGTCCAGCATGTTGGATGGAAAGAGATTGAACATTTAGAGGAAGAACTCACTGAGGATATCGAAGACATTTGCAGCGGTGAAGGACTCACGAAAGAGAACCTAAAGCAATGGCTCGTCAACGGAGGAGACTTGCAGGGCTACCTCTTTCAATGTGTCCACTGCAACAAGCATCGTTTATATATTGACGCCAGCTAATCAAAGAAAAAGGGCCCTTCAAGCAGGTCCTTTTTTTGATACCGTCTATTTTTTATATAAAATGAGTGCAGAGAAACAGTAGAGCTGTTCTCCCCCTTGCTCACAGATCACCGCTACGTTGTACTTGATGTCAATGATTTGGTCGTCATCCATTCCTTTTAAAAACAGATTGATTTCGCTCTGCAAATCTTTCTCGTGCTCTTCATCAAATACTGCTACCTTTAGCACATATGCCACTCTCCCTTCTCTCGCTACTCTATCTTTATGCACATAGAGAGAGGCATATGAACAAAAAAAGCCTTTCATCATTATTAAGATGAAAGGCTTTCTGTTTACAGCTTCGGTTTTGTTTCTCCTGTCCAAGCAAGCATTCCGCCAACGACATTGGTCGCTTGGTAGCCTTGATCTTCTAGGTAATAGCAGACATTTTCACTACGTTTACCAGAGCGGCAAATAATATAATATTCCTGCGTTTGATCGAAGGCATCCAGCTTCTCAGGGATATCTCCCATTCGAATGTGGACTGCTTCCGGAATCATCCCTTCTGCTACCTCTTCATCCTCACGTACATCGACAAGCTGAATGGCGTCTTCTTGCTCCAGCTTTTGTTTTAATTCTTCTATTGATATTTCTTTCACTGACACGACTCTCATCTCTCCTTTTATTCACGGTGACACCATTATAGCAAATGATTCACATCACTGCGTATTCACCCGCTTCAATTGAAGGAAAGACGGTAGCCGTTTCTTCAATTCGGCTGTCTGCTGCTCACTTTCAAACTCTACCTTTTTAAATACTTGATAGGCCAGCCACATATGGCCATAGGCGAGTAAGCTCACACTAAAAAACGGTACGATTCCCGGTAAATAAGCAAAGAGTACAAACAGCACAGCTGAGAAAACGAGCATAGAGAGTGTGTATTGCAAGTATGAGATACCAAGCAGAAGAGAGAATTTTAAATAGAGACGTTTTTTCCAATCGTAATGAGCAAGCAGCGGAAAAATATAACATAAGCTCACAATAAACAGAAAACCAAAGATATAGATGCCAAAGCGAAGCACATGTAAGAACCAGCTCGTGGGATATATATAAGCAAGGTCTACATAAATAATCGTTCCAAGGATGAATAGCATCACGCCAATCATGTTAGATCGGAAAAACTCCTCCCGGTATACCTTCCAAAAAGTTCCTGAAACATTGACTTGCTCATGCCCTTGTATCCACTTTCTCATCACGGAAAATAACGCAGTAGTCGCTGGCATCAATCCAAAGATGCCAAGCCCTAGCATAGTGAACATAAGCCACAACAAATTCGTATAGGCGAGTCTCATCACCCACTCACACATCCTTAGCATTCTGCTCATTGAGCCATCATGATCCATCTCTTTCCCCTCCTCTCTTTTTCATTACACCGTCTCTTTATGAAACAATTCATCGATTTCAATTGGGCGCTTTTCTGCGACAGAACGCCACATGCCTTCTCCAAGTGCAATCGAATAAGCACCAGCCTCTGCTCCTGCTGATATATCATAGTGAATCAAAGGATCTTTTCCTATAAATAAATCGGCCAAAAGCAGGGGGTCGCCGCCGCCGTGTCCACCTGGCTGCTTCACGACTTCAATCGTCTCTTTTGATCCAAACATCGGGTAATAAGAAATCGTTTGTTCCGGAAATTGAAAAGGTATCCTTGATGGCACATGAAACTCATTTGTTTCAATACGTCCCTTCGTCCCATTAATGGCAAGCCGGTAGCCTTCATATGGCGCTGAAAATTGAATCGAATAGCTGAGCAGAGCCCCTTGGTCATAAGCCACTGACGCCACATATGTATCCTCAATATCAATTTCCTGATCAAAAATGCAGGCATCTGGGCGATAATTTGAGTACTGCTGCGTTTGCTCCTGATTAGATTCAATATGGTCGTCCTCTACCTTTGAGCGCTCTACTCGCGGGTTCCACCTTGCTTCATAATGACATGTATCCTTCACATGGCATGTTCCGCAATGTCTGTTTTCCTCCCCCTGCAAAGGATTCCAAGGGCTTTCGCTCCCGTAATAGTTCAGCGCCCCGTAACCAAATACTTGCTTCGGTTTTTGATCAATCCACCAGTTGACCAAATCAAAATGATGCGTTGACTTATGAATCGACAGCCCGCCAGAGAATTGACGTGTGCGGTTCCATCTTTTGAAATAACTAGCACCATGATACGTATCAATGAGCCAGCTCAGTTCAACAGATGTGACCCTTCCAATCTTCCCATCTAAAATGAGTTCTTTTACCTTTCGATGAAAAGGATTGTAGCGATAATTAAACGTGACCGTGACCTTCCCTTTACTTTCCGCCTCTTTTTCCATTACTTTTCTGGCATCTTTTGCTGTTGTCACCATCGGCTTTTCAGTGATGACATCAAGATCATGCTCAAGTGCCTGCATGATATACGTGACATGTGTATCATCTCTGCCTGCCACAATCACGATATCTGGATTTGCTTCCTTGATCATCTGATCAAATGCATTTTCATGAAAAAACGAGACGCCCCGCAGTGATGGAAAACGCTCCTGACAAAGTGTATACCGATGATGATCGATATCTAGAAGCCCTGTAATCCTGTAATGCTCTTTGAAATCCTCAGTGAGCGGTTGAATAAACATATTGAACGCACGATGACTGAGACCGCATATCACGACCCGTTTCACATTCCCCACCCCATTTTCTATCGATTTTCACGAAGCTGTTTCATGAGAGAGAGTGCCTCTTTCGACTTGTCAGCATACACAGGAATGAAAGCGACCATATCTCGGTGTAATCGAAAGGTATAGCCGTTGAGCTTTTTCGTTCCTTTATTGATTTGTACCGCATAATCGACCGTTTCCCCTGTCTTTTTGTCCTCAACCATATATGGTCCTGCTGCTTGATCACCTATTCTCATTTCTTCGAGCAGCTGAAAGCTTTCAGGATCGTCATACGTTCTAAACATTTCTTCTGGGACAAGCATCACGTCGCCCTCTTTTGACGTAATTTCAACAAGAAGCTTTTCGGGAATCGCCGGAAAGATGTGAACGCTATAAGCCTCTTGTTTCGGCTGAAAAGCCTTCTCCACTAATTGATCTTTCATCCCTTTTGACATGTCAGAAAAAATCAGGACATCGATACCATTTGTTTTCCCCTGACAGGCAGACAAACAAACGGCAGCAATGAAACTGATAAGCCAGATAGCCGCCCTTTTTTGCCTCTTCATGCCTTTTGAAAAATAGACAGCTTCTCTAGCTCAGTTAACGCCATAATAAAAGCGCCTGCCCCGTGTAAGTCATTTGTGCTCCGCTCTCTTCCAACGTAATAATCATAAAATCCCGCAGATGTTCCGATACAAATATCATTGATGGTAAAATCACCATTTTCTTTCTCAGCCGTCTTATGCTGGATTAAGCCTTGATATGCTTTGACCACATGATCAACATAACGGAGGCTTACATATCCCTCATTCATGGCTTTTGCCATGGCGTATATGAATAGACATGACCCTGAACTTTCAAGCCAATTGTCGCTATTTTTTCCTTTATCAATGATTTGATGCCAGAGCCCTGTTTCATCATCCTGATACTTTGCCACACTTTCCAGCATATCTGTCAAAGTATCCTTCCACACCTTCTGTCCTTCATGTCCCTCTGGCAGATCCTCGATCATATCGGCTAATGCAAGGACATACCAGCCAAACGATCTTGCCCAGAACTCCGGGGAACAGCCTGTCTTTTGATCAGCCCATGGCATCACTTTTCGTTCATCCCACGCGTGATAATACAAACCTGTTTGTTCATCCTTCGTATGCTTTCTCATGAGCTGCTCTTGATGAATGACCATATCGACGAGTGACTCTTCACCTTTAAGCTGAGCATACTTTAAGGCAAAGGGCCCTCCCATATAGAGACCATCCAGCCACATTTGATAGGCGTAATTGTCTTTATGCCAAAATCCTCCCTCAGACGTACGGTTTAATGTGCGATAAAGCCCGCGCAGTTTATCCGCTGCCAGCACATACCGCTGCTCTCCCGTTCTTTCGTAAAGAGGGAATAAAATAAGTCCTGCTTGGATCGCATCAAGCTCATCCCTGCGAAATAACAGATTTCCATACTCATCAATGAGTGAGTCAGCATAGTTTTTCACATATTCGAAATACGCCTCGTTCCCCGTCGCTTCATATAGCTTCATAACGCTGCAAAGGAATACCCCTTGATGATAATGCCACCTTCCAGCTGGCGGCAACTCAATTGGTGTATGCGCTTTCATGATAGTTTGTGCTAATTTCTCTGCATGCTCTAGTGGTGATCCCTTTTCAATCGATAATGTCATTCTTCCTCATCTCCCTTTTTAATAAATACCTTCTTCCCCGAATTTCTTCGCCAAACGGTTCGCCAGCATGACCAAAATGAGTCCAACGGCTGCTTTAAATAAACCAACAGCGGTACTATAGCTGAATTGTCCCTGTTTAAGACCAGCTGTATAGACATACGTATCAAAAATCTCTGCCACTTCCCGGTTCGTTGCGTTCAGTAATAGATAGACATGCTCAAAGCCAAGCTCAAGCGTATCACCAATTTTTAAAATAAGCAGAACAACAATGACACTTTTAATGGCAGGAAGAGTGATATGCCACATTTGTCTCAGTCTGCCGGCTCCATCCATTTTCGCTGCTTCATATAGCTGCGGATCTACTGCTGTAATCGCCGCAAGGTAAATGATCGTCGACCAGCCTGCTTCCCGCCAAATCACCTGTAAAATGTACATTGGTCTAAACCATTCCTGACTAAGGAGGAAATTTATCTTTTCCCCTCCAAAGAAAGCAATCAATTCATTAATTAACCCGCCATCCACTGTTAACAAAACAAAAGATAAGGACACAACAATGACCCATGACATAAAGTGAGGGATATAAATCATTGTCTGCACAAATTTCTTAAACAAGGCCAATCTCACTTCGTTTAAAAGAAGGGCTAATAAGATAGGAATTGGAAAGAAAATCACAACATTCATAGCAAATAAAATCAGCGTATTTTTTAATAAAATGAAAAATGTTGGTTCAGTAAACAATCGAATAAAGTGTTTGAAGCCCACCCACTCACTGCCAAGAATACCGAGAAACGGCTGGTAATCTTGAAAGGCAATGATGAGCCCCCACATTGGCACATATTTAAAGACAAGAAAATAAATGAGCCCCGGCAGAATCATTAAATACAAAAATTTTTGACTAAGCAATTGATTAAGTAAGCGCTTTCTTTTTTCTTTCTTCAAAGCTGCCGCAGGCACACCCTTGGCAGTGACATCCTCTGTTTTCATTCATAAAGCCTCCCCTCATGCTAATGCATGTGTTAACTGTATCTTAAGGATGAAAAATCCGTCTACAATCATATCATCAGATCATATTTTCATAGGTGGAGCTACTCAAAATGTTACATAAAACATAAGAAAATGATCCTAATCTCAGAAAATGATTATTGACAAACCTACCAGATTTTTGGATTAATAAATTAAGGGGAAAAGATTGCTCCGCTTGAAATGGGGGGTTTTATGAAAAGAAGGCAGTATAAATTTTATTATAAGCTTGTGACATTTTTTTTCATGCTTAGTACGATTCCTGTTATCATTGTCGGAATTTTTTCTTATCAGCATTCGCAAAAAACAGCACTTGAAAATATCTCAAATGAAAAGCTCGACAGCGTCAAACAAACGCAATCCACTATTGAGCATATTTTAAAAACTGTTGATCATTCTCTCACTCACTATGTCAGTTCGCCGCCTCTCCTTCAAACACTGGCAGAACCTTTAAATCCAGACCAATTCCAGCTTTATAATCAAGTACAGCAGGAACTGAACTACCTGCAAACCTTTGACACCGATCTTTCCAATATTACACTCGTCAGTAAAATGGAAGACTGGTACATGAACAATTCGGGACTTTATCATGTCACAAGCGGAGACCAAGAAAAAGTGTTAACATCTTACCTCAATATTCCAAGTCACTCCAGCTGGGCACTTGAAGAGAATAATCCTCTTGTAGCGACTAAAGAAGGAAAAACGTCCTTTTGCAAGTACAATGTGAACTTAATCAAACAACTGCCTATGAACAGCGTTCAAAAAAAGGGAATTGCTGTCGCCAGCATTCCGAGCTGCGTAATTGCTGAGAACATGCCTGATTTCTCCCAATCTGATAGTATGTTAGTCATTGATACACACGGAAAAGTGCTGCTACATAATCGCAAAGAACAAATTGGTGAATCGCTAAATAATCAAGGTTTCGTCAAGCATGTGCTCTCACTAGAAGAACGATCAGGGCAATTTGACATGAAGATCGACGAACTAAACTATCAAATCACATTTCAAAAATCAGATTATAACGAATGGACGTACTTATCCTTTGTTTCCATTCCAGAACTCAAACAGCAAACGAAATCAATTGGGTGGATTACCTTTATTATCTGCACTATTTTGTTAGCGCTTTCATTGTTGTTTTCATGGTTTGGTTCTAGACACTTTTATAAGCCCATCCGCTTATTATACGAGTCATTTGCACGCAATGAATCTTTCTTGCAAAAACAGCCTTTTCAAAATGAATTTGAGTTAATTGAATCGAGTATTAAACAAATGAAAGATCAAAACAATGATTTAGAGGAACGTATTGAGCAGCAAGTGACACACTTACAGCAATACTTTATGGTACGGCTGCTGCTCGGAAAGCTGACAGAAGAAGAAATTAACAACCGGTTCCAAAGCTTAGGCTTTCCTAAGGGATGGTCTCATTTATCCATGCTAGTGACCCAAATCGATACATTGAAAGGAACACCGTACGAAAAAAAGGATGCGGACTTGCTTTTATTTGCGATTAATGGACTAATTGAGCAGATTATTCCGCAAGAAGAGCACCTTCAGCCAACCGTTGTCAATCAGCATCAAACAACGATTATCCTCAATCAATCAAAATCAGATGAAGAGTTTACTGAATATTTAAATCAATTAACAGAAACCATTCAGTGTCGTATCGAGGAAGAGCTTGGTTTATCGATCAGCATCGGAATCAGCCGCCAGTTTAAAGAGCTCACAATGGCAAAACAAGCTTACATCGAAGGAAAAGAAGCCTTAAAATACCGTCTCAAAGCAGAGAAAAAATCCATTATCTTATTTGAGCATATCCAGCAAGGGAAGACGTTTAAAACCCATTTTCCAAAACAGCTACAGCATGATTTATTTGATGCGATAAAAGCTGGCGATCAAGGTAAGGCGGATCACTATTTACATGTGCTCCTACAATCCATTTTCTCTAAAAATGCAGGACCGCACGAATACCATATTGCCCTCGCCCGTTTTTTAAACAACTTAATTGAGCTGATGCATTTGCTTGGCATTGAATTATTTGAGGTCGAAGACAATAAAATGCTCTATGATACGATTTTCGAATTTAAAACCTTTGAAGATACAGAGGCATGGCTGAAACACGAGATCATTCGACCAATTATTGACCAGCTTGCTGCACGTGAAGACTCACAATACAAAAACATCTCAGAAAAGATTATTCACATCATTCATCAAGAATTTGACTCAGATCTCACATTGGATGAAATCGCCACACGTCTGCATTACAACCCAAATTATTTAAGCAGTATTTTCAGAAAGGAAATGGATATCTCCTTTAGTGAATATCTCTCGTCCTACAGACACCATGTCGCTAAAAATTGGCTTGTAGAGACCGATATGTCCGTCAAAGAAATTTCGGAAAAACTGAAATATAAAAACCCGCAAAATTTCATCCGATCCTTTAAAAAAATGGAAGGCACAACCCCTGGGAAATACCGCGACCAGAAAAAAGGCACATAAGACAAAAAGTCCCGCTCTAAAAAAGATAGCGGGACTTTTTTATTTAAACTGTTCATTTAAGATGCTGTCTTCAAGCACTGAAAGCGGCTCTCCATACACACGTTCAATATGAGCTGCTCCCCAATCACATAGTGCATTGAGGATTTTTTCGAGCGACTGTCCGTATTCACTTAATTCATATTCCACTTTAGGCGGCACCTGTTCATAGACAATCCGGTTAATGACCCCGTCACTTTCAAGCTCTCTCAGCTGCTGCGTGAGCATTTTTTGTGTAATGTTTGGCATGAGTCGCTTCAATTCACTCGTACGTTTTTTTCCATGTGTCAAATGACATAAAATCACGCACTTCCATTTCCCGCCAATGACCTCAAGTGTTGCTTCCACTGAGATATTATATTTCTTCTTTTCCATCAAATGTTCACTCCTCTTTGTACGAATAGGCACTTTTTAGTACCTATATTACAAAAAAGTACGTACTTTTTTTTCCGTCATCTATGTTAGATAATAACTCTTGCCGATCGGCTTCGTCTATCAAAATGTCATCACAGAAGGATGTGAATTTACGAATGAAGAATAAGCAAAGCCACTTTGCTCTTTTCGCACTAGCGATTAGTGCATTTGCTATAGGCACAACTGAGTTCATTAGTGTCGGTCTTTTACCAATGATTTCAGAGGACTTTGGAGTAAGCGTCAGCCAGGCGGGCTGGACTGTCTCTTTATATGCACTTGGTGTCACATTTGGTGCGCCTATATTGACTTCTCTGACTTCAACGATGAACAGAAAGACATTGCTTTTGCTCATTATGCTCGTCTTTTTGCTTGGAAATACACTCGCCGCCATGGCCCCGACTTTTTCCGTGCTGTTAATCGGACGGGTGATTTCAGCCTTATCCCATGGAATCTTCATGTCCATTGGCTCTACAATTGCTGCAAGTCTTGTGGTGAAAGAAAAACGGGCAAGCGCCATCGCCTTTATGTTCACTGGTTTAACAGTCGCGACTGTGACTGGCGTGCCATTCGGAACATTTCTTGGGCATGAGCTCGGCTGGCGGACATCATTTGGTGTGATTGTGATCATCGGTCTGATCGCACTGATATCTAACTATTTTCTTGTGCCATCTCAATTAAAGCAGGGCGTGAAAACATCGTTTAAGGATCAAGCTGTCCTATTAAAAACAAAAAGAATCTTGCTCTTATTTGTCATTACAGCAACAGGATATGGAGGAACCTTTGTCGTCTTCACGTATTTATCTCCTCTCTTACAGCATGTGACAGGGCTTGCGCCTGAAGCAGTCGCTTTGATCCTGCTTTTATACGGAATCATGATCGCAGCCGGCAATATCATTGGCGGAAAAGCTGCTAATGAACAGCCGATGAAAGCACTGATTTATATGTTTATCATCCAAAGCATCATCTTGTTTATTCTTAGCTTCACTGCTGGATTCACGGTGCTAGGCATTGGTACCGTCATGCTGATGGGGCTGTTTGCTTTCATGAATGTGCCAGGATTGCAAATAGCCGTCGTTGATTTTGCCGAAAGATACACACCCGGAGCAGTCGACGTCGCATCAGCTATGAATATTGCTGCCTTTAATGCCGGCATCGCCATCGGCTCATTTTTAGGCGGCATCGTCACAGATACACTTGGGCTTGCGCATACAGGCTGGGTAGGGGGCATCATGGTCCTCATCGCAGCGATTCTTACAATGATCAGTTATCAAATGGAACAAAAAGAACAAACACAAACCATCTAAAGGAGTTTTTATTATGGAACATTTACAAAGTACAAAAACATTAAACAATGGAGTCCGCATGCCAGGCTTTGGTCTTGGTGTATTTCAGGTGGAAGATGGAGCAGAATTAATTGATGCAGTCAAAACAGCCATTCAATTAGGCTATCGCAGTATTGATACAGCATCTATTTATGACAACGAGGAAGGTGTTGGCCGAGGCATCCAGCTTGGTTTAGCAGAAACAGGACTAAGCCGCGAGGATATCTTTGTGACATCAAAAGTGTGGAATGCCGATTTAGGCTATGAATCCACACTAAAGGCATACGAAGAAAGTTTGAAAAAGCTTCAGCTTGACTACCTTGATCTGTATTTAATCCATTGGCCTGTTGAAGGAAAATATAAGGCAGCATGGCGTGCGCTTGAAACCTTGTATCGTGAAGGAAAAGTCAGAGCGATCGGTGTGAGCAACTTCCAGCCGCATCATCTAGACGAGCTATTAAAAGATGCAAACATCATACCAGCTATCAATCAAGTGGAGTTTCATCCAAAGCTTACGCAGGAAACACTCTATACGTATTTGAACACACATGGCATTCAAATGGAAGCTTGGTCACCGCTGATGCAAGGTGAACTGCTGCATCACCCGCTGATTACAGAGCTGGCAAACACATACGGTCAAACACCTGCTCAAATTATTTTGCGCTGGGATGTGCAAAAAGGTGTCATCACCATCCCAAAATCGACGAAACCACATCGTTTAAAGGAAAACGCTGATATTTTTGATTTTGTTTTATCTGATGAGGATATGAAGCGTCTTTCTGATTTAAATGAAAACAAACGTATCGGTCCAGATCCAGACAACTTCGACTTTTAATTAAAAACACCTCCGCTTTTTGCTGCGCGGGGGTGTTTTCATTGATCATTTTGATTTTTTAAAGGAAGCTTCATATTCTTCAATGATTTTATTTCCACCATTTGATTTCCACTTCTCTACATCTTTCTTAAATTGATCTTCACTCAGGTCTCCAAGAATGAACTTATACGTCGCATCATCGATGATTTTCTTCAATTCGTTTCCTCGCTCTGATGCTGTTTCCGAATACAGGCTTTCGGCAGGATTGGCGACAATGATATCTTTATTGTCTTCTTCTAGCTCTTCATATTTTGTACGAACCGCATCTCCTTTATTTTTCAAGTAACGTTTATCAATCCCCACAAGACTAACGAGCGGCTGTACATCTGTCTGCCAGCTTTTCACTTGGCTTTCTTCCCTAACAAACGTATTCCCTTCTTGTTTCTTATAATGCTTTCCATCGATACCGTACGTCATGAGCCCATATACATCCTCTTCGGCAATGCGGTCAAAGAAGGCCAAAATCCGCTTTAATTCTGCCTCAGATTTCACGCTTGTTTTAGGGAATGCGAAGATCCCATTATGACCACCTGATGCCCATACACGTTCTTTGCCATCTGGGCCTTTGATTCGGTTGATGATATCTACTTCCATGTTTTTATCTGTCGCATCATCTCTCAGGTTCACAGCATCCACCATATTTCCAACATAGATGCCTGCTTTTCCTTGTGAGAATAATTCCTGCTGCTGCGTTTTGCTTGTCACAGGGAAGTCTTTATTGATATAGCCATTGTCACGCAGCTTTTTCATGTATTTCATTGTATTCATGTACTCATCTGTCATAAAGTCCGGCGTGAATTTCCCGTTTTCTTCTTTCCAGTCTGTTGGCATGCCTTCATATGACCCAAGTGTTTTAAATGCCCCATAAACCAAATCGTTTCGATCCGTAAAGCCAATTGTATCGGCTTTTCCGTTTTGATTTGGGTCTTTTTCAGTAAAGGCTTTAGCGACTTCATACAGATCATCCAATGTTTTTGGTGTATCCAAATTTAAATTTTCAAGCCAATCCTTTCGAATGACAATCCCTTGTCTTGAAAGTGGTCTTTCTCTATAGATACCATAAAGCTTGCCGTCTATAGAGGCGTTTTTATTAATCAGTTCGTTCATCTTACTTAAATTTGGATAATCCTTTAAATACGGACCGACTTCCCAGAACATGCCTGATCTGAACGCGTTGATGGCAGACGAATTTTTAATGTCTTGAATCGTCACAATTTGCGGGAGATTCCCTGCGGCAAGTGCAGAATTTAAACGATCTTCCTTCACAGCATCCGGCACCCACGTCATATCAAGCTCTGTATTTGTGAGCTTCTCAATCTCTTTTAACACTGAATCCTTCGGCGGCTGCTGATGATATAAAATAGCCATCCATGTCAACTTCACCTTTTTGTCTAAATCAACCTTCTCATCTGATGAGTTTGCTCCTTTACTTGAACATGCTGATAGAATACCGCTTGCTGCAAATAACAGGACGAACGCAATCAGCCATAATTTCTTTCTCCCCATAAGATCCCTCCGTTGTTCCATCTTTTTAACCCTTTACAGAACCTAGTAATGCCCCTTTGTTGAAATGCTTTTGAATAAATGGATAGACAAGTAGAACCGGAATGGTTGCCACAACAATGACTGCCATTTTAATTGTCTGGTCTGGTGGTGGTGTGGATGAGCCCATATCTGACATATCTCCCTGCATTCCGCTTGAGACAATGACGATCTGCCTTAGCAGTACCTGAATCGGCCATTTTACGGAATCATTTAAATACAGAATGGCGGTCATGTACGTATTCCAATAGGTCACGGCATAAAAAAGTGAAATGGTCGCAATGGCTGGCAAAGAAAGGGGCAGCACTATTTTAAAGAAAATCCCTAAATCGTTACAGCCATCCATCTTCGCAGATTCCTCAAGACTTGCCGGTATGTTTTGAAAGAAGTTTTTCAATATGATCAAATTGAATGCATTGATGGCAACTGGTAGAATAAGTGACCAATAGGTATCAAGCAAACCAAGTGTTTTCACCACAATAAATGTCGGAATCATCCCTCCGCTAAATAGCATGGTGAAGACAACGAGAAACATCAATGTTCGCCGGCCTTTTAGCTCCTGACGAGACAGCCCGTATGCCATAAGTGAGGACAAAAACATGCTGACAGCTGTTCCAACGAGTGTCACAAAAATAGACACAATGAGGCTGCGATACACAATATCTGTAGAAAAAATGTAGCGATAAGCCTCTAGAGAAAACGTCGTTGGAAACAAGATAAACTTCTTCGTGATGACCTCTTCTACTGTGGCAAAAGAGGCAGCAATGACATGGATGAACGGAAGCACACATATTAATGCGAACATGAGTAAAAAAGAGTAATTAAATAAACTGAACAATCGGCCCTTAATAGAACGATCTATGTTCATCACACCCTTTCTCGTGAAAGCGTTATCATTTTGTCTTAAAGTTAGCTGCAGCCTGTGACGATATCGTGATTAAAATGTAACAAACGGGGGAAGAAAGCGTCTATAATCATCTTGACAGACCAACTGGAAGGATCATGTCAGCCGTGCTTTTATGCTCATGAAACAAAAGAATAGGATCATTAGCTCATGACATGATTATGCCCTATGTCTGATCATTTTCTTCAAGGATTTCTGTCGTGTTGACATCTGGTTCGTAGCCCAACTCCTGCTTTGTTTTCTCAGTAGACCATGGCTTTTCTTCATTCTCTGAGACGGCATAATATGTCCCAAAGGAAATGTCCGTTTCAATCGCCGCCTTTGTCATCCCTACAAGATCTTCATGTGAAAGAAGTGTTCTTTTCGTTCTGTGTTTCTTGTGTAATGCCTTCATCTCATCTGTCACAACCGTTCCAATCCGTAAATTGATGACAGACATTCCCGTTTGATCGTGGAACAAACGTCCTAGCTGTTCGGAAGCAAATTTTAAAATGCCATAGACATTTTTAGTCGCAGGGACATCGTCAGTGGTAATCTGTCGCCCGAGTAAGGAGCAGCCATCCTTTTCATAACGATCGGTCACATGGTTGCTGCTTGCAAAAATGACCTTTGGTATGCCAAGACGTGCAGCTGAACGAAACATATAATAGGTACTCCTCCAAAAAATATCATTCATGTTTGCAAATTCTTGATGATTCATCACGTCATGCGTCATGTCCATGTTTAGAAGGTGCATGATAACATCTGTATCTCGTGGAATCGCCTCATATAATTTCTGTTCATTCGTTGCATCTGCTAAAACGATACCTTCTTCACAGCTCGTTTGATCAATGATGATGATGTTGTACTCAGAAGAGAGCGCTTTTGATAACACACGTCCAATCACACCGCATCCACCAATGATGGCAACTTTTTTCATCTGGCTCCTCCCTTCTTTTAATGTAGTATGCCCAAGCCATAATTGCTTACAGCCACTTTTTCAGAAATCGTGTGGCCTCGTGACGCATAGCGGCTGTTTCAAAATGACCCGCATGAAGATGGGCAAGCTGATATCGTTCTTTTAATGAAGCAGCTTGATAGGTTTGACTCAATCTCTTTTGAATCCGTCCGACGCCTTCAGCAGGCGTAAGCTGATCAAGTTTTCCAACTAAGCTTAAATGCGGTCTTGGAAAAATCATTTCCTGAATATCGGATGCTGTAAAATGCTTTGCCAAGCTTGGTACATAGTAATAAAAGCCATGCCTGTCCAAATTGTTCGTTTCAATTAATGTGTGATGATCCACCTGTGCGCAAAGATCAATACACACACTGACCCTTTCATCAAGCGCAGCCGTCCACCAGGAAAGGAGACCACCCATTGACATCCCAAAGACAGCTAACCGGTCCTGAAGCACATCAGATCGAGACAGCAAATAATCGATCGCACACATGCTTTCATACAACATCATGCCCCACATCACTTTTCCTGTTAAAAGCATTTCCTTAAAAATTTCACTTTCTGTCCTGCCCCTTCTTTCACCAAATCCTGCATGATCAATGGCCAGTACACTATATCCTTTTGATGTAAATTCTTTTGCATATGAAGGCGCTTGCAAATAATGAGCACCCTTTAACAACTCTTCTTTCCCATCGATGTAATTCCCGCCATGAGAGTGCTGAAACAGCACAACAGGTCTTTTTTTCACCGTATCCTTCGGTTTCACGAAATAAGCAGAAACTTCCTCTACACCATTCATGGAGAGAATGAGTGTTTCAACTACATATGATTCACGTTCTTCAATTTTTATCGTATAAGCCTCCACGCGATGACGTTCTGGCATTTCTCCTAACAGACTGAGCAGTTGTTCACGTTTACTTTCCTTTTCCATTGGCGTCACTCCTCATTTTTTGATCACCTGTTAAAATACGAGATTGATGAGAGAATCACCTTGTTTTCGACAAAATTATGTCCCGGGAAATAAAGAACACCCACCGGTTACATACCGATGAGTGTCATCATTAGTTCGCAACAATATTGACAAGCTTCCCAGGAACCGCAATCACTTTACGAATGGTTTTCCCTTCCAGCTGTTCTTTTACTCGTGCATCATTTTTCGCAAGCTCTTCTAACTGCTCCCTTGTTGCATCAGCAGGAACGGTTAATTTAGCTTTTACTTTACCGTTAAGCTGTACGACAATTTCTACTTCATCGTCGACAAGCTTTGACTCATCATATTTCGGCCATACTTCATAAGAAATAGATCCTTCATGACCAAGTATATTCCAAAGCTCTTCCGCTAAATGCGGTGCAATTGGAGAAAGAAGTTTCACAAAGCCTTCTGCATATTCTTTCGGCAGTGTATCAGCCTTGTAGGCATCGTTGATAAACACCATTAATTGTGAAATTCCTGTATTGAAACGCAATCCTTCATAATGATCCGTTACCTTCATCACTGTTTCATGATAGCTGCGTTCTAAAGCGCCGCCAGACTGCCCCGTCACTTTATCACTGATTGAGCCATCTTCATTTGTAAATAGACGCCATACACGATCAAGGAAACGACGAGCGCCATCAAGTCCTGTTTCAGACCAAGCAATTGACGCATCTAAAGGACCCATGAACATTTCATAAAGACGTAATGTATCCGCACCATGAGATTCTACGATATCATCTGGATTGACAACGTTCCCTTTGGATTTACTCATTTTTTCATTGTTTTCTCCAAGAATCATTCCTTGGTTGAACAATTTCATGAATGGTTCTTTAGTTGGGACAACACCGATATCATATAAGAACTTATGCCAGAAGCGCGCATATAGAAGATGCAGTACAGCATGTTCTGCTCCGCCGATATATACATCAACCGGAAGCCATTTTTTCAGCTTTTCAGGAGAAGCAAGCTCTTCTAAGTTATGTGGATCAATATAACGCAAGAAATACCAGCAGCTGCCTGCCCATTGCGGCATTGTATTCGTTTCACGGCGGCCTTTTTTGCCTGTTACAGGATCTACGACCTCAACCCAGTCTTTGATATTGGCTAATGGTGATTCACCTGTGCCACTTGGTTTAATCTCCGTCGTCTTAGGCAAGATCAGTGGGAGCTCTTCCTCTGAAACGGCTGAGGATGTTCCGTCCTCCCAATGAATGATTGGAATTGGTTCACCCCAGTAGCGCTGACGGCTAAATAGCCAGTCTCTTAAACGATAAGTGACTTTCTTTTCACCTTTTTGATGCTCTTCAAGCCAAGCAATCGCTTTTTCAATCGCTTCTTCTTTTCCTAAACCATTGAGGAATTCAGAGTTGATGTGCTTCCCATCACCTGTGTAAGCTTCTTTTTCAATGTCTCCGCCTTCTAAAACTTCTTTAATTGGAAGATCAAATGTTTTCGCGAATTCATAATCACGTTCATCATGAGCAGGTACGGCCATAATCGCCCCTGTTCCATAAGTGGCTAACACGTAATCTGCAATCCAGATCGGCATTTTTTCACCATTTAACGGGTTGATGGCATACGCACCTGTGAACATACCCGTTTTCGTTTTGGCAAGATCCGTCCGCTCTAAATCACTCTTCGATTGAATTTCTTTGATGTATGCTTCGACTGCTTCTTTTTGAGCAGGTGATGTAATTTTTTCAACAAGTGCATGTTCTGGTGCAAGCACCGCATAAGTTGCACCAAATAGTGTATCAGGACGCGTTGTAAAAACCGTAAACTGTTCGTTATGTCCCTCTACTTCAAAATGAACGTGCGCACCTTCAGAACGGCCGATCCAGTTACGCTGCATATCTTTGATGCTTTCAGGCCAATCAATGTCCTCTAAATCCTCTAACAGCCTGTCCGCATATGCCGTAATCTTTAGCATCCATTGCTTCATAGGACGTCTTTCAACTGGATGCCCTCCGCGTTCACTTTTTCCATCAATGACTTCTTCATTTGCAAGGACTGTGCCAAGTGCTGGACACCAGTTCACTGGTACTTCATCGATATAGGCCAATCCTTTTTCGTACAATTTCAAGAAAATCCATTGTGTCCATTTGTAATAATTCGGATCTGTCGTGTTGATTTCTCGATCCCAATCATACGAGAACCCTAGTGATTGAATTTGGCGGCGGAAGTTATTGATGTTCTCTTCTGTAAAGACCGCCGGGTCATTCCCTGTATCAAGTGCATACTGTTCTGCTGGAAGACCGAATGCATCCCATCCCATCGGATGAAGAACATCATATCCCTGCATGCGTTTCATACGTGATAAAATATCCGTTGCTGTATAGCCCTCAGGGTGCCCGACATGAAGCCCTGCTCCTGATGGATATGGAAACATATCAAGCGCATAAAACTTCGGTTTATCTTCCGAGTCAGATGTGGCGAATGTTTTATGTGTCAGCCAATAATCCTGCCACTTCTTTTCAATTTCCCGATGCTGAAAACTCAATGTGAAAACCTCCTTTAATATGTACGGCTTTATCTGCTTAGATGACCACTACAAGAATTCTGATTTTTCTAAAATCAACAAAAAATCTCTCATCCCTGGAAAGGGACGAGAGATTTTTTGGTTCCCGCGGTACCACCCTTGTTAGCGCAACATGCTGTTCGTACGCTCACTTAATATCTTTAACGCAGACATGCGACAGAAGCTTTAACGCAACTGCAACTCTGAGGCGAGTTCAGAAGCAGATTTGATTGACTTTCACCAGCCGTCAATTCTCTAAAGACAAATACTGCTTTCTTACTACTCCTCTTCACTGTTCTTATCGTAACCGTCATCTAAGTAGTATTTTATAGAATTATGATCATAAGTGCAAGCAGGTTTGTATACAATGGGAATGTACCCTAGACTAGGGTAAAGTAGAGGATATTATTCGTGTGGAGATCGGTTATGACGGCTGGAGTCTGCATCCTGTGAACGCTGCTCTCTCACAAAATCGAAGCTTCGCAGAACTGCTTCTCCTCCGTAACCTGAAATAATTGATAAGATGATCAAGTGCAGACTAGAATCGGGATTTGAGGATAAGACAAGCAGTGTAGCGGCAATCATCCCAACGAGCCAATCTTCAACAAACCCTAAATAAATAAACTTTTTTGTCATTCTGGGCTTCTCTAGCCTGCCTTTTTTCTTTACGTGACCGAGAATGCCCATGACCCCTCCAATGGCGCAAGCAATAATGACTTGTTGCAGCATTTTCATCACCTTCCTAAAGCCCTTAGAATAGTAAAGCGACTTCAGGCTGTCCAGCCCCCTGTAATGCCATTCTGCTGTTCCGTCATAATCCATGTAAAAGGTCTATTCTCTCTAACGAAGAAAAAAAGCTTGTTTCTTCCATTATATGTGAATGACCCGAAAACAATCTTGATGCATTGGAATCATTTTCACCTAATCCATATTAACTATTTTTGTCATTTTATGAATGATGAGCAATTGATTCCATCTTTTTCTAAAGAAAAGTCTCCTTACTTACTCTATTCTAATGGAGGACAAACTATGATGACAAATTTAACAAAGCGATTGCAATCGTTGAAACAGAACATATGTTATGTTACGTTTATAAAGAATTCATTTGGTTGAAAAAACAACCATTTGATATGTCTTACAGTAGCATCAAAGGAGGGTAATATGGTCAGCTCGAATATCTTCGGCTTGCAAAAACAGCTTGAACTCATAAAAAAAGCGCTGGATCATGCGCGGATCGGTGTTGTCATTACAGACCCTTCCTTAGAGGATAACCCTATCGTTTATGTGAACCATGGTTTTACACAAATGACTGGATACAAACCAGATGAGATTCTTGGACGTAATTGTCGATTCCTTCAAGGAAAAGACACAGATCAAAAGCAGCTTGCTTTAATCCGTCACGGAATACAAAACAAAACACCTATTACCACACAACTAAAAAATTATAAAAAAGACGGCACTTTTTTTTGGAATGAACTCAATATAGATCCTCTATACATTGAACAAGATGATCAAACATTTTTCATCGGTTTTCAAAAGGATATTACGAAACAGAAAGAATATGAACAGCTCCTAGAAGATTCCTTACAGGAAGTCACCTCTCTTTCGACGCCAATCGTCCCAATCAAAAATGGTGTTTCCGCTCTTCCGCTTATCGGAAAACTATCTGAAGAGCGCTTTGATGCCATTGTCGCCAAGTTAACTTGTATATTAGAAGATTCAAAGGACGATTATTTAATTGTCGACCTTTCTGGTTTAATCGATGTCGATGATTCCGTCGCAGCACGCATTTTCAAACTGCATCATCTCCTCAATTTAACTGGAACAGAACTGATCATCACTGGAATCAAGCCGCAGCTTGCGATGAAAATGAAAGACCTAGATACAGATTTTCAGAATACGATCACGTATTTAACAGTTAAAGAAGCCATTAAAGGATTGCCATTAGCTGAAAACCCTGTGTAAACAGGGTTTTTTTAATTGAATCGCTTCTCAAAATGGAAAAATGAGGTATGATAGGTGTAAATAGAGATTTAGGGGGGCTGCTAGATGATGATGTTACTCATCATAGGTCTTTTATGTGTTTGTTTCGCCATAGGATATGCCGTCAATTTCTTATTACTCAAACACCAGAACGAGCAGATCTTTTCAAAGAAACTATTTTATCCGTTTTTAATCATTGGTCTCGTCTTTTCCATTATGTCATTACCGTTTGCTGCCGCAGATGCTCCGAAGGCACAAGCCGATCCGTCTTCTGCGCAGCTGTTAAAGGATCAAAAGCAGCTCACATCTGACATATCGCGCTTAAAAGCGGATAAAGAGTCGCTTACATCCTCTTTAGAAGATGCGACGAAGGAAAAAGAAAAACTGGAAAAGAAGCTAGAAACGATCACCTTAGAGAAAGATACGGTCAAACAGCAAGAAAAGACCATTCAATCGCTTGAAGAGAAAATAGACAAGCTCACATCGAGCAACGAATCACTCAAAAAAGAAAACAAGGAAAGAACGAAGGAAACGCAGTCCTCAAGCATCCAGCGCTCCGCACCTAAAGATGAAGGAACCAGTACAGGCGGGCATGAATCACAAAAGGAAACAAAAAAAGAATCGGCTGCCTGTAACATCAAAGGGAGTGTCAATGGCATTTATCACACACCGAGCAGCAGATACTACTCTAGAACAAAGAATGTAACAAAAATGTTCTGCTCCGTAGAAGAGGCAGAGCGTGCCGGATACCGGGCACCGAAGCAATAGTGTTGCTTAAAATGAAAAAGAACCTCCTGCAAGCCCAATCGGGTTTTTAGGAGGTTCTTTTTTAGATTTCTCTTCTTAATGCTGATAATACATTCGTTTTTGTTGCCTTACGTGCTGGGTTAAGACCTGAAAGAATCGCTACTCCTGCACTAATCACTGTTGCTGTGATGACAAGGCTGAGCGGAATATAGGAAAAAGTAATCGAGAATTGATCGCTTGATCCTCCCTCAGACATGGAAGACAGTATGGCTGGAATGATTAAATTGACGGCAAAACTAATGATATATGAGATGATAATTCCGATGATTGATCCGATCACCCCGATATAAGCACTTTCCATTAGGAACATTCGCTTGATAATGGATGGATTCGCGCCAATGGCTTTCATGATACCAATTTCTTGTGTTCTCTCTGTTACTGCCATTGTCATCGTATTGAAAATTCCGATCGCAGAAATAATGACGGCAATACATCCGACAAAAATAAGTCCAATTTTGAAGACCGTAAAGAACATATCCATTCCTTCGAGCTGGTTCGTCACAGAGATGACTTGGTAGCCCTCATCTGTCAGCTTATCCGTGAGCGCACCGACATTGTCGAATTTATCTGCATAGACAGAGGTCATTTTCTCGACATTTCCTGCTTCAGGAGACAGATCGAGTATTTGATCGAATTCTTTTTCATAAGCATTCGGAATGAGAATTTTATGATCCTCCTGCCAGTCCAAATTCGGCTTTTTCAAAACGCCCACTACACGGAAATCGAATGTTTTTTCTTTGACGATTTCATTTTCTTCATTTAGTTTTGGCACCTTGATTTGAATGACTTTATTTAAAATATCCTTCGTGTAGCCTTTAGGCTCCTTTGGTGTTTCTTCACCATTTGAC
This sequence comes from Bacillus safensis, assembly GCA_030159235.1. Classification (GTDB taxonomy): domain Bacteria; phylum Bacillota; class Bacilli; order Bacillales; family Bacillaceae; genus Bacillus; species Bacillus safensis_B. Next base: position 593,896 of record BSBG01000002.1, read on the forward strand.
GTCTGATTCAATTCTTTTTCATAGGCTTCGCGTTCTTTTTTTGTCCACAGTTGTTGTGCCATATGATACCCAACCACTATTTCGTTTGCTGATGTTGGGACTCTTCCTCGGTCTAGCTCAAGCCCTGCTTCTTTTTCTTCTTTCATATCGGTCAAAGTAGCCTGCGTTTCACTTGAACGGTCATCGAGCTCAACGTTAACCGATGGATTGATCGCCGTTCTTGAGACGACAGATTTCACATGATCGTATTTCTTTAAATCATCAATCTTGACGTCCCCTTTTTCTTTTCCTAACACTTTAATTTCCGTGATGATTTGCTGCTTCATGATTTCATCTTGAGCCGATTTTTGCAGACCAAAACCGACAGATGCTAGAACGATTAAGAAAGAGCAAGCCATTGTCGTCGCAAGAATGGTCATAAACACTCGTAATCTATTTTTCTTCATGTTTCTTCTAATGAATTTGACCTGATCTCTAAATTTCAATGGACTGTTCCCCTTTCTTTAATACACCATCATGAAGCTGGAACGTTGTGTCTGCGATTGAAGCGACTTCATCGTCATGTGTAATGATGACAAAAGTAATTCCTTTTTCACGATTAAGCTGCTGGATAAAGGCTAATATTTCTCCCTCAGTTTCTGAATCCAGACTGCCTGTTGGTTCATCCGCTAAAATAATCGACGGATTCAATATCAAGGCTCTTGCAATACTCACACGCTGCTGCTGCCCGCCTGACAGTTCATTTGGATAATGCCCTGCATGATGTTCTAAACCTACTCGTTTCAGCATTTCTATTACTTTCGCCTTTCGTTCAGACGGCTTCACACCCTTTAAAGTAAGCGGAAGTTCAATATTCTCATACGTTGTTAAGCTCCCGATCAATTGAAAGCTTTGAAAGATAAAGCCAAGGTGATCTAAGCGAAAGTCTGCCCATTCTTTTTCATTAAAGCCCGTCACATTAGTACCATCGATCACAATTTGTCCACTCGTTGGCGTAATATAGCCTGATATTAAGTTCAATAAAGTCGATTTCCCCGAGCCACTTCGTCCAACAATACAAGCAATATCGCCTCTTTTAATGGACAGGTCAATCCCTTTCAGCACAGGAATTTCATTTTCCCTGCCTTTTTTACCAATTTTAAATACATGATCTAATGCTTGAATCTGAATCATCTCTACTCCCCTACTCTCTGTTTATCTTTTTCGATAGATTAAGAAATAACTTGTCAGTGCACCGACAGCTCCACCGATCAGCATGCCAGCAATATAACCAAATATTGAATTGTCTGAAGAAAATCCAACCCAGCCAAATCCTAGAACACCGAAGACAATGACCATAATCTGAATTGGCCGGTCGATCTTTTGATAAAGAAAGAAGCGCCCATTTCGTTCAATTGGATGTTTGATAAAGCTAATTAAGCCAATTAGATAAAACAGAACCATCATGACAATAGGTATAATAATTTTTTCACCCGAAAACCAAAGTGGATAATCAGATTGGAAAGGGTCAGTTGCAATATAAACAATTGGAGACATAGGCGATAACAAATACGTGAAGCTCTTATCTACCCAACTACCACTTGTCTTGATGATAAAATCTAAATGAACAAGCGGTAATCCAATCAATAAAAAGGGTAAAATAGCTGTGCTGAACCCAACGATTGCTTGCGCAATGGAACTTCCGGTTAAAGTACCCGCTGCAAAAAATAAACTATAAAACATCAAGGAAGTCACAAGCGAAATGACATAACCGCTATGAAAGCCAGTTGTTTCTAGTGGATTCAGACCTAAAATAAGTAAATAAGTAATAACAAAAGAAACGGCATGAACGACTGCAATGATTCCAGCACCTAAGAAAAACTTTGTGTGATAAATAGTACTTCTGCTAAAGGGCAAAGATAAGGTAAAGTCCATATGCCCTTTATTTCTCTCGAATCCCAGCTGAATGACAGCAAAGAAGAGCCCCATTAACCAGGAAAGGGAGAGAAAAGCATCTGTATTAAAGTAATAAGAAAAACGCGGTGAATCTACAATACACTCTGCATCTTTTAGACATGTTTGAAAAGACGAATATTCCATTAAGAATAAAAAGGGCGTCGCAAATACCGCAACAAGCATAACTAAAATGAATGTCAGCTCAGATTGCTTCCACTCCTTATATAACAATTGCCGCTTTACCATCTGCGTTTCCCTCCAAACTTCGCAATGAATACTTCTTCTAAATTCACAGGCAGTTCATGCCATATTTTTGGCTGCAGAGACTTCAAATACTCTTTAGCCTCTACATCGGTTTTAAGGACAAGCGCTGTATAAAAAACGCCCGCTTGATCTAATATGGCAACGCCATTTTTACGAATACTTAAATTCATATCTTCTTCAAAGGCCATTTGGATTTTGACATAGTCATTTTTTAGTTCATCCAAATCCATAACACTTGTGAGTTCATTTCCTTCTAAAAATCCGATTCGATTACACATACGCTCAATATCTTCTAAGCGGTGAGATGTAATGAGAATCGATGTTTCACGCTCTGCTACTTCGTCGATCATGAGCTGAAGAACATCATTTCTAGTGACGGCATCGATTCCATCAGTCGGCTCATCTAATAAAATGACCGCTGGTTTGATGGCAAAGCTTAAAATGAGCGATAACTGTTTCTTTAACCCTGTCGACAATTCACGATACTTCACTTTTTCTGGGATTTCATATCGGTTCACAAGCTCATTGGCATATGTCACGTCAAACTTTGGATACAGTTGTTTTAACAGATTTACAAGCTGTCCGTAATTGTACCTGTCAAAGTAAGGATTCACGACCGGCATATACACAATATTTTGCTTCACTAATGGGTGATCTTTCACCAGCACATCTTTGAAATAAATCTCTCCTTCATCTGGAAGAAGAATTTGCTGGATCAAGCGAAGAAGTGTTGTTTTCCCAGAACCATTCCGTCCAAGCAGACCAAAGATTTCACCTTCACCTATTTTGAAGGAAACGTCACTGAGTACTTTGCGTCCATTTAATGTTTTCGATACATTTCTAACCTCAATCACCTTGATTTCCTCCTTTTAGACTTGAGCCGATCTCTTCTAGCCATTCCTTCAATTGATGAATATCAATACCGGCATAATGAGCTTCTATAATGAGCTGTCTTAATTGCTCCTTCATCTCGAGCACCTTCCCTTCATTCAGCTTTAACTGAGCACCTTCTGTCACATACGTACCGCGGCCCCTTAGAGTTTCAATAATCCCTTCCCGCTCAAGTTCTTTATATGCTTTGCTGACGGTATTTGGGTTGGCAATAATAATGGTGGCGAGCTCTCTGACGGAGGGCAATTTGTCACCTGGCTTCATCACGCCTTTTAAACATAAAATTTTGAGCTGCTCAATGATTTGTTCATATATTGGCGCAGCGCTTCTTGGATCTATTTGGATCATGATGGCTCCCTCTTTCCTCATTCATGCTTTTGCAGTCCTATCACTTGTTCATGCCCATGTATTAAAGAGATCGAATTGGGTATTAAATCTTTTTGAACTTCAAAACCAATGAAAACAAGAACGAAAAAAAATGTACATGCTAACGCAACAGCCAGCACCATCCACTTCAAATTGATTGGTTTTTTTTCTTTTTTCATGGTTGAACACCTTTCTTCACTTTTTAAGTGTCTGTAGTGTATTAGTTGATATAGTACACTTAATACAATATAGACACTTAATTGAAAAGTCAAGAGACTCTAGAAAAAAATAGGCTATTTTCGTAAAGTTTGCTGTTTCCTGACCATACTGTTAAAAGGTTGTTACAATGGGCATTCGGGAGGCGTTTAAGTATGTGGGAAAATGTTTATGAAAAGTTCAGCGATTTAACCAAATCAGAGCAATTAGCCTTGTTTAACGCAATGAAACAGGACTTGCTTCCAGACGAACCAGATAAAATTACGAAACTACTTAAAAGCATTCGTGAAGCCAGATTTGCTTCCGGTTTAGGGGGTGTTCATTGCGGTAGTACATCCGTTAAACAGAACGGGAAATATCGCTCAATACAACGCTATCTGTGTAACGATTGTGGAAAATCCTTCAATGATATGACCGACACACCATTCTCAGGCTTTCGTTTTTCAGAAAAATGGGTAGAATACATAGAACGAATGGCTGAGGGTTATACACTACTCCAATTGCTGAACGCCTTAAAATACACATTTCCACCGCATTTTATTGGAGACATAAAATCTTGAACGTATCAGGCAGTTTCGGATTTAATCAACTTTAAGGTATCGGTGAAAGTGATGAAACTTTCTTTCGTGAGTCTATGAAGAGGCGAGAAATCACCCATAGAAAAGCCAAAAAGCGTGGAGAAAAGGACGAAAAGAGAGGTATTTCTAACCTTAAAATTGCTGTTGTCATAGCACAAGACCGTAATGGAAGTGTAATTGATCGTAAGGCAGAAACAGGTCGTGTTAAAGCAGAAGGGTGAGTATATTCACCCTTCTGCTTTGCTATGCATTGTTACAGCAACAAATTATAAAAAGTTCGCCAAGATAACAGGATTACAACTCGAAACCGTCAATGAGCGTCAAAAACAGCGTGTAAAGAAGGGGATTTACCACATTCAACACGTTAATAACTTTCATAATCGCCTGAAAAAGTGGATGGAGCGTTTTCAAGGAGTTGCAACAAAATATTTGGACAACTACCTCTACTGGTTCCGATGGCTTGATAAGGAAAAGAATTTAGCATTTGAAAAACGAGTAGAGCAAATGCTTGTTTTAGCGTGTCAAAAATCTAATTATAGTACAGTTGAGATATTGAGAAGTGCATAATAAAAGACCCCGAATATTGAGGTCTCTACAATGTTTTAATTAGATTCTTACTTGGTTTTTGGACTTGCTTTTGAACAGGATTAGCACCCACCATACTAATAAAAATATATAGCCTATCACTGTAAAGATAGACCAAACTGCACCCTGTTGCAATTGACTAAATAAGTGTTCAAATTCATTCATTCCTTCTACTCTACCAATGCTATTTATCAGGCTAATAATCGGAATTGTAACAGTAAATACAATGGTTAGAATGGACAATCCTCTATGTTTATTTTTCACAACACTGAATATTGCAGTTCCTAATGTTGCTAAGAAAAACAAGTAATATAATACCCAAAACCAATCAGGAAGAGTCTCCCACATTTTTTATACCCCCTTGATTAAAAATATTTGCAATTCCTTTATATATAACATATTTTAACGGAATAAAAACCATTTACAAATATAGAACCAAAAACAACAATTTTTGCGAAAACAGCCAAAAAATAAAAAAACAGACCCTTAAAAGAAGGATCTGTTCATCAAACGTTATCGTAAGAAATTCCTAATATCATTTGGTTTTGAAGACTTTGAATTTGTACACGTGCCCTATCTAAACGTTCTCTTTGCTGGTCATTGGCGACATCTTTTAATTTTTCTAATTCGTTGACCGTATCCTCAAGCATAAGCTGTGCTTTAGAAAACTCTTCCTCATTATAATGTTCCTGCCTTGAGCTCAAATCAAATTGTTCACTTGCAAACTCAAGCGTTTCAGTACTTTTTTGTATAAATTCATCAATTGACTGCCTTGTTGCCATCTTGCATTCCCTCCATTTCATCATCGCTCCCGCCTATTTTGCCCACGTAGAGCTTTTTCACTAAAGAAAATGTTGGACAGTTTCAATTGTCCTCCTTCGTGATTTTTGTTAAACTTAAAGGATGCCTATTATTATGCAAGGAGGTTACTGACTTGGATCAGCATAACCCTTTTTTATATTCAAACAGCGAGAAACGTTATCACACATGGAATTACCATTTGCGTGAGCACTTTGGTCATAAAGTATTTAAAGTAGCCTTAGACGGCGGCTTTGACTGCCCAAACCGTGATGGTACTGTAGCCCATGGCGGCTGTACATTTTGCAGTGCGGCTGGGTCTGGTGATTTTGCAGGAAACCGGGCTGATGACCTCATCACTCAATTTAATGAAATCAAAGACCGGATGCATACAAAATGGAAAGACGGAAAATATATGGCGTATTTCCAGGCGTATACAAACACACATGCACCGCTTCCTGTCCTAAAAGAAAAATATGAAACCGTCATGAATCTGGATGGTGTGGTTGGTCTATCCATTGCAACAAGACCCGACTGTCTGCCTGATGACGTAGTGGAGTATTTAGCCGAATTAAATGAACGTACTTATCTCTGGGTAGAGCTTGGTCTTCAAACGGTACACGAACGAACAGCTATGCTCATCAATCGTGCCCATGATTATGAATGCTACGTTGAAGGTGTAGAAAAGCTGCGGAAACATGGAATTCGTGTCTGCTCGCATATCATCAATGGATTGCCTCTTGAAAACCGAGATATGATGATGGAAACAGCAAAAGCTGTTGCTGATTTAGATGTGCAAGGAATTAAAATTCATTTGCTACATCTTTTAAAAGGCACCCCAATGGTCAAGCAATACGAAAAAGGAAAGCTTGAGTTTTTAAGCCAGGAGGAATATGTTCAGCTTGTTTGTGATCAGCTGGAGATCCTGCCGCCAGAAATGATTATTCATCGTATTACAGGTGATGGTCCAATTGAATTAATGGTTGGTCCGATGTGGAGTGTAAACAAGTGGGAAGTACTAAATGCCATTAATGCCGAGCTCGAAAGACGTAACAGCTATCAAGGTAAACGTTTCGTCAGATTGGAAGAAGCATCCAAATGATTTTGAAACGCATGCTCCCTTTTAGTAAAGAGCTGTTAGAACGAGCGTGTCAAAAAGGCGATATCGTCATAGATGCAACGATGGGAAATGGCCACGATACACTCTATTTAGCTGACCTTGTCGGAACTGATGGACAAGTTTTCGCATTTGACGTGCAAGAGGAAGCCTTACAGCAGACTAGCAAAAGGCTTGCTGACCAATATCCTTACGTTCACCTGATCCACGATGGTCATGAAAAACTGGCCGATCACCTGCCAAATGATATTTATGGACATATATCTGGTGCAGTGTTTAACCTTGGGTATCTGCCCGGAGGCGATAAAGCCGTCACCACTCAGGCTCATACAACCATCGAAGCCATCAATCAGCTCCTCGATTGGCTCAAACCTGGAGGTCTGATCGTTCTTGTGATTTACCATGGCCATCCCGAAGGAAAAAGAGAAAAAGAAGTGCTTCTTAACTATTGCAGATCACTTCCTCATGAAGAGGTACAAGTTTTATCTTATCAATACATGAACATTCAAAACGACCCGCCTTTTGTGGTCGCTATTGAAAAAAAGCTCAAATCCTAATGGATTTGAGCTTTTTTATGAGGATTTCATCCAAGGCATTTTCTGATAGGTCCGATACGCTCTTCCGTTGATATAGAAAAAGAACGATGTTTTCCCGCTTGATTTGATCAGCCGTTTTGCTAGCTTGTTCATCTCTTTTTGGGCTGTCACTTTTTCATCGGACAAATAGACCGCAAGTAACCCTCTGTTAATCAATTTGTGAAAGTTTTCGTGCGGAATGCCTTTCAGCTGTTCATCCGCTTTTTCGATAAAATGCTGAAGTCTATCCATCATCTCATGATGAGAGTCATAGTATGAGCAAAAATTCAGATCTCCCCCAAGCCGATCCTCTTCTTGGTCAATTAAATAATCAAGTAAAATGTGCAAACCTTGAATATAAGGGAAATAGCTTTCATAAATTTGCTTTGCCTGTTTGTCTGTAAAATCAGGCTGCTGCGCATACGCCACAAGACAGAATATCCCTAATGTGGATCCTGCACAAGCTGAAAACTCATACCATTCCATCTTCGGTAAATCTTTTTCATATTGGCGGAACCAAGACTCTAGCCGCGGGACACGCTCATGAGGAACGACGTGCTTATGTACTTGCAGATCACTATAGTAATCACACAGCGTATGTAAATAGGGCTGAATGATTGGATAATGCTCAAGGCGCGTAAGCACGTCTTGGCATGTGCGGACAAGCGCATGTAAATATCCATGATCCTCTTGATCATCACGAAATTGATAGTACGGCTTGAGCTCAGCATGAATATCAAGCGCATCTCTCATCGCATGATGCAGCATATGAAAATCTTTTGGGTCAAGCGACGTGCTACGGTCACATAGGTTATCTAAGTAATCACTGATGGTTTGATACGCCACAATAAATTCAATACACGTTTCTTTCTCTTCACCTGCTAGAAGAGACAAAATACCTCCGCCTTCACAGTGAAAGGTTTTACTAGATATGCTCGCTAGTGCCTGCGTTCTCAATTCTTTATTTTCAATCATTTCTGCATGAGCCCGCCACTTTTTCAGCTCCTGATGAACAAGCGGAAAAATATCTTTATACACCTTTGTCATCAGTGCAAAAGGACGCTCTGGTACTGACAAATCACTCCACCCCCAACTTAAAGCTCCCAATCAAATATATTGATCTGTAAAGGCTCTTGCCACCTTAAACACATCTTCTCTTTCCGGTTCATTAAATATTTCATGATACAGCTCTTCCCATTCACGGTATGATTTATTGGTTGATTCTATACCATTGAACCATTTGATCACCCTCGTTTTATCCACGATCTTATCATCGCCCGCCTGCATTAAAAGAAGCGGGATCGATCTAAAGACATTCGTCGGTTGCATCGCTGCATCGATATTTTTGATCAGCTCTCGATACCAGCGAACCGACACCTTTGTCACGTAAAGAGAATCATTTGAATCTGCTTCAATGACAGCCTGATTTCGTGTGGCTAATTCAATCGACAGCCCTGACTCCACTTTAAAAGACGGTGCCAGCACATTTAGACCTTTTGACGCAAAATCCATCAGCTTCTTCGGTTTAAATTGCAGACCTAAACAAGGTGATGATAAAATAAGGCCATCGATCTTCGTATGGGTATACTGCTTCATCCACTCAATGGAAATAAGCCCGCCCATGCTGTGTCCAAGTAAAAAAGTAGGAAGCCTGAATGACTTCGCATGTTCGATCCATTCATCTACTGTCTCAATGTATTCTTGAAAGGAACGAATGTGGCCTCGCGCACGTGTCGATGTTCCTTGCCCAGGCAAGTCACCCATGACAACGTGATAGCCTGCATTTCGCCACATTTCAATCAGCCATTTATATCGGCCGTGATATTCACTAGCACCATGTACAATTACAATTGTACCAACTGGTCTTTCAGCATGCCAAGTCCACAAAGTAAACACCTCACAAATGTTGTATTAAGAAAGGAAGTCGAAAAAGTGATTTATCCATATCATCAGTTTACACCTGAGATTCATGAATCAGTCTTTGTCGCAGATAACGCCACCATTACTGGTGATGTCACGATTGGAGAATATTCGAGCGTATGGTTCCAAACCGTCATCAGAGGCGATGTCGCACCTGTGCGTATTGGAAAGAGCGTCAATATTCAAGATTTATCTTGTCTGCATCAAAGTCCTGGAAAAACACTTCTTATTGAAGATGGTGCTACCATTGGACACCAAGTCACATTACATAGCTCAATTATTCGAAAAAATGCCCTCATTGGCATGGGGTCCATCATTCTCGATGGTGCAGAAATTGGCGAAGGCGCCTTCATCGGTGCAGGAAGTCTTGTCCCTCAAGGAAAGGTCATCCCAAAAGGATCACTCGCTTTTGGCCGTCCAGCCAAAGTGGTTCGACTGTTAACAGATGAAGATATCCAAGACATGGACCGAATCCGCCGAGAATATGTAGAAAAGGGACAATACTATCGTTCCCTTTTATCCCGTTAACATCATACGTGTATCTTCACTTTATCATGTTTTTTTCAGGATATTAAGCAATAACTATGAACCGCTTGTTATTTTACCCTGTTCCACCGCTTTCTATCATGACAAAAAAGGTTTTCAGCTTTGTGCTGAAAACCTTTTTTGATTAACTAAAGATGACTTCCTTCGGTTGGTGGTTCAATTGCTCTGGATCAATGCTGCGCTCCACATAAATGCTGTGCCAAATCATAAAGATGAGGACAGTCCAAATCTTACGGCTATGATCTGCTTTACCAGCACAATGTTCATTTAATAAATCAAGCACATATTCTTTGTTAATGTATTCATCTGTTTGACTGTTTTTAATGATGTCTTTCGCCCAAGCGTTCATCTCATTTTTCAGCCAATGACGAATTGGAACTGGGAAGCCTAGCTTCTTACGGTTTAACACATGGTCAGGCACAATGCCTTCTGCTGCTTTACGCAATAAATATTTCGTAGTGCCATCTTTTGTTTTCAGCTCTTCTGGAATTTTAGAAGCCGCTTCAAATACGACCTTATCTAGGAATGGTACACGAAGCTCAAGAGAATTCGCCATCGTCATCTTGTCTGCTTTCAGTAAGATGTCTCCGCGCATCCACGTATGAATATCAACATATTGCATTTTGTTAATATCACTATAGCCTGCACTTTCCTCGAAGTATGTCTTCGTCACATCACGGTACGTAATGCTCGGATCATATTGCTTTAAGAGGTTTTTCTTCACTGGCTCTTCAAAGATTTTTGCATTACCGATATAACGTTCCTCTAACGGTGTACAACCGCGAACGATAAAGCTTTTTCCTTTCATTCCTTCTGGCATTAAGCGTGCCAGACGAAGAAGGAGCTTTTTCAGCATAGATGGAACAGATTCAAATGGTTTAAGAGAAAGAGGTTCACGGTAAATATTATATCCACCGAACAGCTCGTCTGCTCCCTCACCAGAAAGTACAACTGTGACTTGTTTCTTCGCTTCTTTTGCCACGAAATACAATGGAATCGCCGCCGGATCAGCTAAAGGATCGTCTAAATGCCAGACAATCTTCGGAAGCTCGTTCATATATTCCTCAGGAGAAATGACGGCACTAAAGTTTTGTAAACCCAGCTTATCAGCTGTTTCCTTCGCCACATCGACTTCACTAAAACCATCCTGCTGGAAACCAACAGAGAACGTCTTCAGCTCAGGATGAAATTCCTTTGCAACAGATACGATGAAAGAAGAATCGATACCACCTGATAAGAATGAACCAACAGGTACATCACTTCTCATATGAACTTTCACAGAATCATAGATTGCATCGCGCACTTCTTCAATTAACTTTTGTTCTTGTGTTTGCTCTGGCTTAAATTGAACCTTCCAGTAAGTCTTAAATTCAATCTCCTGACCTGGGCGTAAAGTAAACTGATGACCAGGCTCTACTTTGTGCACCTTTTGGTCAAGTGTATTTGGTTCAGGGACGAATTGGAATGACATGTATTGCTGTAAAGATGTCTCATCAAATAAAATGTTCTCGTTCACAGCCATTAAGCTTTTGCGTTCAGATGCAAAGTACACTTGCTCATCCATTTGAGTAAAATAAAGCGGTTTAATACCAAAAGGATCTCTTGCGCCATATAATAATTGCGCTTCTTTATCCCAAATTAAAAAGGCAAACATGCCGCGAAGCTTAGAAGCCGCTTCTTCTTTATAATGACGGTATGTAGCAAGAAGTACTTCCGTATCAGAATCTGTGCTGAACGTGTAGCCTTTTTTCACAAGCTCTTCCTTCAGCTCCACATAGTTATAAATTTCTCCGTTGAAAATAATCCAATACTTTTCATCTTCATAAGAAAGCGGCTGCTTTCCATGCTCAACATCTATAATACTTAAACGTCTAAATCCAAATCCTACATGCTCATCTTGAAAGTAACCCTCATCATCCGGACCACGATGAACGATGAGACGATTCATTTGTTTAATTAGCTCTTCCTGTTCAGTAGTTTCGGACAATGGACGGTGATTAAATACACCAACAAACCCACACATATTATTGCCTCCACGTTATGTTATTTCTTAAAAGTAGACCTATAATTAGACAGTATTTTGTCCGATTTTGTTTCACATTTTGTAGAATTTTTTTAATAAAAAAGGAAAACCGCTTAAAATAAGCGGTTTTATATGTTGTTATTGTCCTAATGCTTCTTGACGAAGTGTATCAGCTTTATCCGTTTTTTCCCACGGAAGATCTAAGTCGTGACGGCCGAAATGTCCGTATGCAGCTGTTTGTTTGTAGATCGGACGACGCAGGTCAAGCATTTTAATAATGCCAGCTGGACGAAGATCAAAGTTCGCACGAACCACTTCAATTAATTTTTCTTCAGAAGCTTTTCCTGTTCCGAATGTATCAATGGAAATCGATACAGGCTGTGCAACACCAATTGCATATGCAAGTTGTACTTCACAAGAATCTGCAAGGCCGGCAGCTACGATGTTTTTTGCTACGTAACGAGCAGCGTATGCTGCAGAACGGTCAACCTTCGTTGCATCCTTACCAGAGAAAGCACCGCCGCCATGACGAGCATAGCCGCCATACGTATCAACGATGATTTTACGTCCTGTTAAACCAGCATCCCCTTGTGGTCCACCAATAACGAAACGGCCAGTTGGGTTAATAAAGTATTTTGTCTGTTCATCAATCAGTTCACTTGGAACCACAGGGCGGATGACATGCTCTTTTAGGTCGCTTTGAATTTGTTCAAGCGTCACTTCTGGTGCATGCTGTGTTGAGATAACCACTGTGTCAATACGAACTGGTTTGTTTTGCTCATCATATTCAACTGTGACTTGAGTTTTTCCGTCTGGACGAAGGTATGCAAGTGTTTTATCCTTGCGTACTTCTGTTAAACGGCGAGATAATTTATGCGCTAAAGAAATCGGAAGCGGCATAAGTTCTTCTGTTTCGTTATTGGCAAAACCAAACATAAGCCCTTGGTCACCAGCACCGATTGCATCAATTTCTTCCTCAGTCATTGTTCCTTCACGTGCTTCAAGCGCTTTGTCTACACCTTGCGCAATATCAGCAGACTGTTCATCAATTGATGTAAGTACCGCACATGTTTCCGCATCAAAACCATATTTCGCACGCGTGTAGCCAATTTCCTTAATCGTGTCACGCACCGTCTTTGGAATATCGACATAAGTAGACGTTGTAATTTCACCGCTTACTAATACGAGACCTGTTGTGACAGAAGTTTCACAAGCAACACGTGCATTTGGATCTTTCTTTAAAATTTCATCTAAAATGCTGTCTGAAATTTGATCACAGATTTTATCCGGATGTCCTTCCGTCACTGATTCTGAAGTAAATAAACGACGATTTTGACTCATAATGGCTATTTCCTCCTGTACAAGACCACATCATCCCAAGATGAGGCCTCAAATATGATACGGAACTCGTTCCCTCTTATATTTGAAAACGTTTATATTAGAGATGTTATTGGCAATTTGTTCATATGATATCCCAAAAATAAAAAAACCATTTCCTTCATTGCGAGGAAAGGGTCTGAGATCGCATGCCTTTCACTCTTATCGCTCAAGGTGTTCTTGTACCTTGCATCAGGTTAGCACCTTGGTTTCTCAGCATTTTCATGCCTTTTTCATAAGAAACCGGTTGCTGGGCTTCATCGGGCCTGTCCCTCCACCAACTCGGGATAAGAGTATCCGTTCAATAAGATATCTTATCTTAAACCCTTGCGTCATGTCAATGCTTCATAAGTCTTTTTTCACCTCACCATTAGCATCACCAAAAAGCATATTTTCATAGCAGAAATGAAAAAACACACACAAAAATCCTCAAATAGTATAGACTATTATTATTAATGTGTTATACTAATCGAAACAAACAAATTCAACGGTAAAGGAAGGGTTTTTTTATGAACTCAGTGGATTTAAAAGAAGATTTGCAGTCATTGCTCTCATTAGAAAATACGCACCAAAATTTATCTGTTCCGAAACTTGTTGAAAAGATTTTGGCACGTAATGAAGGCGTTTTAACATCAACAGGAGCTGTCCGTGCCACAACTGGAGCCTACACAGGACGTTCGCCTAAAGATAAATTTATCGTCAAAGAAGAAAGCTCTGAACATAAAATCGATTGGGGTCAAGTCAACCAGCCGATCTCCAAAGAAGCATTTGACCGTTTATATACAAAGGTTGTGTCATACTTAAAAGAACGTGATGAACTATTCGTCTTTGAAGGCTTTGCTGGCGCTGATGAAAGATACCGCATGCCGATTACAGTTGTAAACGAATTTGCATGGCACAATCTTTTTGCAAAGCAGCTATTTATCCGACCTGACGGATCAACACCTTCTTCAAACGAAAAACCTTTCACCATCTTATCTGCACCACATTTTAAAGCAGATCCTGAAACAGATGGCACAAACTCAGAAACGTTTATTATCGTTTCTTTTGAAAAACGCACGATTCTTATCGGTGGAACAGAATATGCGGGAGAAATGAAAAAGTCCATTTTCTCTGTCATGAACTACCTGCTTCCTGAGCAAGATATTTTATCTATGCACTGCTCAGCAAACGTCGGTCAAGAGGGCGATGTGGCCTTATTCTTCGGTCTTTCAGGCACTGGGAAAACGACGCTTTCTGCAAGCGCAAGCCGCAAACTGATCGGAGACGATGAGCACGGCTGGTCTGGCACAGGGGTCTTCAATATCGAAGGCGGATGCTATGCGAAATGTGTAAATTTAAGTGAAGAAAAAGAACCACAAATCTACAAAGCGATCAGCTTCGGATCAGTTCTTGAAAATGTTGTGCTTGATGAAGAAACACGTGAAGCGGATTATGACGACACATTCTTTACTGAAAATACACGCGCTGCTTACCCAATCGAAATGATTGATAACATTGTGAAACCAAGTATCGCAGGGCATCCATCTGCCATTGTCTTCTTAACAGCTGATGCATTTGGCGTTTTACCTCCAATCAGCCGTTTAACAAAGGAACAGGCGATGTACCATTTCTTAAGCGGGTACACAAGTAAATTAGCTGGTACTGAGCGTGGTGTCACATCACCAGAAACGACATTCTCTACTTGCTTTGGTTCACCATTCCTCCCGCTTCCAGCTCACGTTTATGCTGAAATGCTTGGCAAGAAAATTGATGAGCACGGAGCAAAAGTATTCCTCGTGAATACAGGCTGGACTGGCGGAGGCTATGGTACAGGTAAACGAATGAATCTGGCTCATACAAGAGCGATGGTGCAGGCAGCGATCGAAGGTGACCTTGACAATGCCGAAATGATTACTGATGACATCTTTGGATTGCACATCCCGCTTCATATTCCTGGTGTACCAGATGAAGTGCTTCAGCCTTCTAAAACATGGGATGACCAAGAGGCTTATCAAGAAAAAGCAAACTTCCTTGCCAATGAATTTAAAAAGAACTTCCAAAAATTCAGCCATGCGGCAAGTGACATTGAAGCCAAAGGCGGACCACTCGTATAATCAAATGACAAAAGCTGAGGAGATTCAATCCCTCAGCTTTTTTTGTTAGTTCGTTGAATGCAATGATACAAGACGGTACGTCACCTTCGTGATATTGCCAGTTAGCTCCAGCTTTTCAACATGTGCTGTCCCTGTTTTTTCTCCGTCTTTCGTTTTGCGCACCTCAAGCGGAATATTTAATGGATAAATGCGGTACCCTTCCTTCATGAGCTCAAACACATTTTCTTCAATTCTTGTCTCTTTTCCCTTTGTGACAATCATTGTATTAAATTCAACAGGCATTCCCATAATGAAAATCCCCCTACTTTCTATATTTCGTTATACTGCTTATTTTACCACATTTCCGCTTTTTCGACTGTGCATCCATGTGGTCAGCCTTCTAACAATCTCTCGATTATGCTGCGGCGGGAAATAATGGTTGTACCCGTGGAAATACCATGTCTCCACTGACTTTCCGTGCTGGCGCAGTGCATCTTCTAACAAATACGCATGCTCAATCGATACATTTTCGTCCTCTTCTCCATGAATGATGAGGACAGCTGCTTCAATTTGGTCTACAGCATGTAAAGGGGTTCTGTCCTCATATGCCTCTGGCACCTTGTGCGGCGCACCACCAATCACACGCTTCAGCATCCTTCTCATATCCACACGCTCTTCATAAGTGAGTTTCATATCACTGACGCCGCCCCATGTAACAAAGGAAGCCGCCTCCTGTTTCATTTCAACAGCGGTCCAAATGCCCATAATACCGCCTCGCGAAAAACCAAAGATATGAATACGGTCCTGCTTCACTTTTTTGTGCTGCTTTAACAGCTGAAAGGCAGCGAACGCATCCTTCCGATCCTCTCCGGCAAAATCTTCGTTCCCTTCGCCACCCTGATTTCCTCGGTAAAAGGGAGCAAATACGACAAAACCCTGCGCTGCAAATTGTACAATTCGGCCTGGTCTCACCATTCCCACATTCTTAATGCCGCCTCGTAAATACAAAAAGCCGTCATAGCGCCCTTCTCCAGCTGGTTCAGCGAGCAACCCTTTGATCCGAAGTCCATCTGCCTCATAGGTCACGGTAAATAAATGAATATGCGGATGGGGCGATGGAAACCTTCTTTTTTCCACAATCACTCGATTTCTCTCCTTTCTCTCTTATGACGTCCATTGCTTCAGCATCGCTTCTGCGACAAGCTGCCCTGATTTTGTCACCATTGGCGTGCCGCCGCCTGGATGGCTTGTTCCCCCAACAAACCACAGTCCTTCAATGTCCTTTGATTGATTATTGATGCGAAAGAACGCCTGCTTGAACGAGTTTGAAGACATACCATAAATGGCTCCACGATATGCTCCCGTTTTCTGCTGTAGATCAAGCGGAGTTTGCACCGCTTCATATTCGATCAGCTCATCCATATCCACGAGGCCCTTTTCCTTTAATTTCGTTTTCAAATGCTGACGATATGTCTCCTTTAGCATGTCCCAATCTTGCTCTTTTGTCACATAAGGTGCATTGGCCAGCACAAACAGGTTGCTCCTTCCTGGTCCCCCGCTTAAAGCTAGTTCTGAATGACCTGAATAACATATGTAAAGGGTCGGGTCCTGAGGCAGTTGTTTTTTCTGAAAAATATCCTTGAATTCTTGCTCATAATTTTCAGGGAAAAACACATTGTGATGAGCCAGCTGTTCATAGGCTTTACGTATTCCTAATAAAAGAACAAAGCCTGATAACGACGGTTCAATGCCAGCCAGTTTTTGATTTAAAAAACTAGGACGGTCTTTTTCATCTATGAGATGACGGTACACAGTCAGCGCATCTGCTCCTGCAATGACTTGATCTGCCTCGTACATCTGCTGAGCCGTCTCCACTCCTTTGATCCGTCGATCCTTCACATGAATCCTGTTGACTTGTTCATTGAGATGAATGTGAACGCCTAATTCCTTAGCCAGTGTCTCAAATGCCTCCACTAAACGATATGTACCACCCTTTATTCCAAAAATTCCTTTCTCCCCTTCTAAATACGCCATCATATTAAAAATAGCCGGTGCCTCATAGGGAGAAGAACCAATATATGTTGCATACCGTCCAAACATCGCCAATGTATGGGGATGACGGAAATATTGACGCAGCAGGCGCTGAACAGACGTAAAAGGTTTGACAGCGAGTAGTGCTTTCATCAGCTTTAAATCCGCCTTATCCTTCCAGGTCAGTAACAAACGATTTAAAAACTGATCCTCTGCCTTTTGAAAAAGCGTCTTTGATTCCTGCAAAAATGCACGGTATCGCTTCGCATCTTCAGGACTGAAAGCTGCAATTTGAGATTCCATGTGCTCAATATCCGGCGTAAACTCGACCGTATGTCCATCTGAAAAAACGTTTTTGGTCAGCGGAGAAATCGGATAAAAAGTCACATAATCCTCCATCCGTCTATGACAGGCTGTAAACACCTCTTCGAAATATGCCTTCATTGTGATGGTACTCGGTCCTAAATCAAAAGAGTAGCCTGCTCCATGATGGCGCTGCAATTTCCCGCCTAAAGCCGCTTCTTTTTCTAAAATAGTGACCTGAACCCCGCGCGACTGTAAGCGGATTGCTGCTGATAATCCGCCAAGTCCGCCGCCGATAATGATCACCTTTTTCATTCGTACCTTCTCCCTTTCCATTCATACCCTTCTTTTTTCAGCCCAATTTTCATAGAAGCAAAGCCAATGGCGATCAGGCTTAAAATACTGATCGGCAATAAAAAGGCCATTGCAGATGTTCGCCCATTTTCAGTATCAATTGCCGCTTTGATCGACACACCCAGCCCGTAGCAAAGAATGGCTAAACAGATATTCAATACATCCAGCTGAAACAATGCCATCATGAAACAAATGACAGGCACCAAATAAAGCATGGTGTATAAACAAAAGACACTGCTTAACAAAGCAATGCTTCGATTTACGCCCGGGAACAAATTTTTCCGATAACCTTCCCAAACCTCCTGTCCACTCTCATACATTCTCATATACACAAATGGATGAATGCATGCAAGTGTAAACGGAAAGCCTTTTTCTTTTACCCGTCTAGCCAAGGCCATATCATCAACTAGTGAATCCTTAATCGCTTCATGCCCGCCAATGTCGTGATAACAATTCTTTTCAATGGCAATAAAGCCGCCATGTGCTGCGGCAAAAGCGGGGTTTTTAGATTTCCTTACCCATTTCACTGGCAGATGACAGCCAATGGTAAACATCATCATAGGAACCACAAGATGCTCAAAAAATGTGCCTGTTTTTTGTTCTGGAAATCCTGACAGCATGCCCGTTTCTTGGTTGCATAACTGCTTGTACACTGATTCAACAGCCCCTTTTTTTAACCGGACATCCGCATCTACAAATAGCAGCCAATCAGAAGCTGTTGCCTGAGCGAGCTGAGAACAAGCATATGATTTACCTAGCCAACCGCGCTTTAATGCTTGACCTGACTGGACACGTATCCACGGATATCTCTCTGCAAAGCGCTCCACTATCGCTCTTGTCTGATCTGTCGAATGATCATCAAGTACGATCAGCTCTTTCGGGTGAAGACGTTGATCAACGATCGACTGAAGACAGGCTTCTATCCGTTTTTCCTCATTTCTCGCTGGAATTAAAATTGATAACGAGATGGGTTCATCGGGTGAAAAAGATGCTGGCTTTAAAACCGGAAACTGCTTCATATTCCATATCGTAAAAATAAACTGACAGAAGAGACATACACTGATCACAGTTAAGATGACCGCCATGTGTTCACCCACTTTTTAAAGGAATCAAACGCATCACTTGTTGACTGACTTGTTCTTGTCATCTGTCTAAATTCTTGATTAGAAAAATCAGGATCAGCGATGACCTGTGCTTGATGTGCGTTTAACTGCGTTTCAAGCAGGTTGCTGAGCATATGCGTCACTTCTTTGCTTCGAAGTGCCCCGCCAGAAACTAAAGCCTCTTCACCAAACACAACAGATACTGTCGGCTTTTGAAATTGATTAAATGTATAATGCAAGGTCACAGGCTTCACCACAACTTGCTCAAACTGTCTCACTAAAAAAGAAGCCCCGCCCTCCAATTCAAGTGGCCGCATATCCTGATGGATGATTCTCCCCTGCGGAAACAGCCACACTGCACCGCCATCCTGCATGTTCTTCTGTGCCGTCATTAAGGCTTGTTTGACACTTTTCAGATTCTCTTTATGAACCGGAAAGGCACCGAGCTTACGGAAAAAGGCATATTGCTTCAGCTGCTTTTCTTCCATCATCATATAGTGATCGAGCTCAGACACTTTTTCAGTTAAAAGAAAGATAATCAATCCATCCCACCACGAGCTATGATTCGCAAGATAAAGAACAGGCAGCTTCTCGTTTGGGTCCACCGAGCCTTTCATCATCACACAACGGAAATGTTTATGAAGTAAATACCGTTCAAGATAAAGGGAAAATATACGTCTAAACGATCGGCTTTTGTCGCTTTCTTTCAAATTGAACCCTTCCTTCACACAAAATAACAATGATCAGTGCTAAATAAAAAATGACATCGAGCCCACCCTTTAATGCCAGCACACCAAAAAAGAACACCATCGCTTGATATATACGACTCGTCCAGCTCAGGGCCTTTTGATCAACCTGAACAAGCGGAAAGAGAAATGAAAGTCCTGCTCCAATCATACCCCAGCTCACAAAATTCTCAAAAGGAATACCATAAAAACCACCGCCCTCATACCACACCCAAAACTTCCGTTCAGCCGCTACTGGATCTAATATGAGGTCAAGCATCACAATCCATATCCCTGTTTCAACAGCTCGTTTCCACTTCGACTGCTGACTGGATAAAAAAAGGCTGTTTAAAAACACACCAACCCATGCAAAAGCAATGGTTAAAGGCACCCCTGCCACTAGAAAACCTAACGTTGGATAATAGTCATAGACCCCGAAAGGAAACCCAGTTGTGATCCCTACCCATTCAATCGTAAATGTCAGTACTCCGATGATGGCTGCCCTTTTGATCACAAGCCCCCATGATCCATAAATATTGCGCCCAATCTCGATGACGCAGCAGGCATACAGCACGAGAAATATTCCATTTGCAAACTGAAGCCATGCTGGCACTTCAAAAGAGACCATTAATATGAGCCCTACTAAATACCACCCAAGAAATACCCAACTCACTCTATACACAAAACCGCTCCTTTATTTCTGCCAAATTCAAGAAAGTCATGCTTCTAGTATAGAAAAAAAGACGCGTTCTATAAATAAACAATGCGCTTCTTATTTTCATCTAGGCACTCACCAAAAATCCCTTTTGACATACTTTAATTAGTGATCTAGAACAAAGGAGGCGAATTACTCTTGAATCGTTCCATCAAAGTCAGACTGGCATTTATCGTCGTTGTCCTGCTCTTTATTCCATTTGTCGCCTGTAAAAAAGAACAAGAGCAGACCGTACAAGTAGCAGAGGTGACCCATTCGGTCTTTTATGCTCCACTCTATGTCGCTCTATCTAAGGAATTCTTCAAAGAAGAAGGCCTAGAGGTTGAATTAAAAACCACTTGGGGCGGCGATAAAACGATGACAGCTCTCTTATCCGGCGGTGCCGATATCGCCCTGACCGGTTCTGAATCCTCTATCTATGTGGAGGCTCAAGACACAAAGGACTCTGTCATCAACTTTGCACAGCTGACACAAACAGACGGCACATTTCTTGTTTCAAGGGAGAAAGTAAACCAATTCTCTTGGGATCAATTAAAAGGAAAAGACTTTCTTGGACAGCGTAAAGGCGGCATGCCGCAAATGGTCGGTGAATATGTCCTGAAAAAGGAAGGCATTGATTTAAAAAAGGATCTTCGTATGATTCAAAATATTGATTTTGCCAACATTTCAGGTGCTTTCTCCTCTGGAACTGGCGATTTTGTGCAGTTATTCGAACCGACAGCTTCCTTAATTGAAAAAGAAGGCAAAGGGTACATTACTGCCTCCTTTGGAGAAGCTTCTGGGAAAGTGCCCTATACCACCTTCATGGCAAAGAAGAGTTACTTAGATGAAAACAAAGAGACAGCTGAAGCCTTCACTCGCGCCATTTACAAAGCGCAGAAATGGGTAGAAGCCAAGCAGCCGGAGGAGATTGCAAAAACCATTCAATCTCACTTTCCTGACACAGATCTTGATGTCTTATCTACTGCCATCAAACGCTACAAACAGCAGGGCTCCTATGCAACAGATCCCCTTCTGAATGAAGAGGAATGGAACAAATTGCAGGAAATCATGAAGGAGAGCGGTGAATTGCCGGAATTTATTCCGTACAAACAACTTGTCGATTCATCCATTGCAAAGAAGGTCACAGATCACAAATAGAATAGGAGGTAGCACATGTCTTTCCTTCAAATTGACCATGTGACCCACACGTACTTCTCTTTAAAAGAAAAAACAACGGCCATACAGCACATCAATATGGAGATAGACCAAGGTGAATTCATCTCTTTTATTGGTCCCAGCGGCTGCGGAAAAACCACCCTGCTGTCTATCATTGCAGGAATAACGCCGCCCTCTGAAGGTCGAATTTTAATCGAAGGAAAAGAACCGAATCAAAAGGAGCATCAAATCGGCTACATGCTCCAGCAAGATTATTTGTTCCCGTGGAAAACCATCAAGGAAAATATCATTCTCGGATTAAAAATTACCAAACAAGATTCACACGAAGCCACCTCTGCTGCCCTTGGTTTACTGCCAAAGCTTGGACTGTATGATGTGGAGGAAAAATATCCGAAGGAGCTGTCTGGGGGAATGAGGCAGCGTGCGGCTCTCGCCCGAACGCTTGCAGTGAATCCCGGTCTGCTTTTATTAGATGAGCCATTTTCAGCTTTAGACTATCAAACCAAACTAACTTTAGAGGATCTCGTCTTTCACACACTCAAAAACTATCAAAAAACAGCGGTTCTAGTGACACATGACATCGGCGAAGCCATTGCGATGAGTGACCGCATTTTCTTATTCTCAAAGCATCCTGGCTCGATTCAGCGAATTTTTACTGTTCCAGATGACCTGAGGACTCTTTCACCTTTTAAAGCGAGACAGACACAGAGTTTTCAAGAGCTCTTTCAAACGATTTGGAAGGAGCTGAAAACAATTGAAACACAGTGACCTTTTACATGAAGCCTATCGCAAAAAATACCGAATGGAAAAACACATCACACGTATTTATCAGCTCATCATTTTCGCCAGCTTCTTTTCGCTTTGGGAGCTTGCCAGTCACTTTCGGCTCATCGATCCGCTCATATTCAGCTCACCATCTGCGGTCTGCCAATTGTTTGTGCAAAAAATATCAGATGGTTCTTTAATGAATCATATGAGTATTACATTATTTGAAACGGTGCTCGGATTTCTACTTGGCACCTTATGCGGTATTTTACTCGCTGCCGCCTTATGGTGGTCTACCCGTCTCGCGAATGTACTTGATCCTTATTTAGTCATTTTAAATGCCATGCCAAAAGTCGCCCTCGCCCCGATTTTAATTGTTGCCCTTGGACCTGGCATGATCAGCATCGTCGCAATGGGCGCGATCATTAGTGTAATCATTACAACGATCGTCATTTACACAGCCTTTCAAGAGGTCGATGAGAATTATTTAAAGGTGATGAAAACCTTTGGGGCGAAAAAGAGCATCGTCTTTCGTGAAGTCATTTTGCCAGCTAGTATTCCAACGATGATTTCTGCCATCAAGGTCAATGTCGGTCTTTCTTGGGTTGGGGTCATTGTAGGAGAATTTCTTGTTTCTTCAAAAGGACTCGGCTACATGATCATTTACGGCTTTCAAGTCTTCAACTTTACACTCGTGTTCTTAAGTCTTTTCATTATTGCCGTGTTTGCGACCATTATGTACCAGCTTGTGGAATGGCTCGAACGCCGTTTTCTTCAAAAATAAAAAAGCACAGGGATTGTCTCCCTGCGCTTTTTTAACGAATCAAACCGTTCTTTTCTAAATAAGCAAGACTTTGTCTTAACACATCATCTTTCATAATAAAACTGAAATTCTTATTTTTTGCGATGGATCTCGGCAAGTCTGCGAAAAGAACCGGTCCTTTCGTTTCAAAATATGTTTCTTGCTTCACTAGCTTTTCAATATCAGCGAAATAAATATTCTTTACAATGACCTTTTCTCTGCCCAGCACCTGATATTGGCCAATATACGTTAATTCACGAACAACAGCACCCGTCTCTTCTTGAATCTCCCGTATAGCGGCTTGGTCTGCATCTTCATTCGGCTCAACTTTCCCTCCTGGGAACTCATAGCCCCGATCCTCATGTTCAGTGAGCAGCCATTTCCCTTGGTAGCGGCAGATGGCCCAAACATGCTTAGGATGACTTGAAAAAGGCTTCTCATCAAAAGAGAGCTTGACCGTATTATGATAATAGTCTTTAAATACATGCATGTGAAATCCCTCATATCCTGTCCTTGCTTCTTGTAAAACATCATACCACAGATCACATTTCTCTGAAGAATTTTTATTAAAAGTGAAACAAACGAGTGGTCTCATCTCGTCTTGTATCTAAAATGAGGTATTGTTGCTAAAACCTTTTTATCTTCTCCAACTTCACCCAACTTTAATCATGAAACCTTTTCATCTGTATGACGTAAAAAGAAGAAGCATTTGTCCTATCACAACGAGGAGGAACCTAGCATGAGTACCACAAATAGGTCAAAACAAGAAAAGAATAAAACACGCTCCCTGAGTCAAAAGGAGAAAGAAAACGCATCTCATGAGGCAGCAAAGAAAAGCCTCACAAAAGGACAAAATATAGATTTAACAAAAGATAATCCAAATGCAGATCAAATTCAAATCGGACTCGGCTGGGATTTGTCTGGTCAGCCAATTGATTTAGATACGCAAGTGTTTCTTTTAAATGAAGAAGACAAGCTGTTGTCTCCAAACCATCTAATCTATTATCATCAGCAGCAAAGCTTAGACGGAGCTGTGCGTCATCTTGGTGATCATCAATTTGGCGGAGGGTATCGAGACAATGAAATGATCATTATGCAATTAAGCAGAGTCTCACCGGATATTCATAAAATTGTCGTCACAGCCACGATACATGATGCACACGAACGTCAGCATCATTTTGGACAAGTCTCCAATGCTTATGTGCGCATTACTGATCAAATCTCGCAGCAGGAGATTTGTACCTTTCAGTTAACAGAGGATTATTCGTACTGTACATCCATTTTGTGCGCTGAGCTAACAAGAGATGAGGATGAATGGAAGATCACCGCTACTGGACAAGGAACAACACTGGATTTAAATGATTTATGCCGTATCTATGGATTCACATCTTGACGAAGGAAGGGAGCCTGCACCTATGGGATTTCATTTCAACACGATAGAAGAACTGACCTTACAAGCAGAAGGCAGCGGAATTTTTTTTGCCAAAAAAGGCGCCATGATTGCCGATCAAGGAACGTTCCAATACCGCAAGCGATTACTCGGAACGAATAAAGGAAATATGGTCAGTCAAGTATTTAACCATATCAGCAGGAAGTTGACAGGTGAAAACCTTGAGATGATGGAAGTGAGTGGACAAGGTACTTGCTATTTGGCTGATTCAAGTGAGCATGTGACTGTGATCAATCTTGAGCCAAGCGGTCCTTGGCAGTATGTAAGCGTAGAAAGTGAGGATTTACTTGCCTTTACTGAGGAATGTCATTACGGCGTCACACCAGTAGGCGTTGGTATTTTATCACAGAAAGGTCTGTTTACATCAAAGCTTTCCTATCGAGGACACGGAGCTCAGGTTGCCATCAAAACGAATGGAAACCCCCTCATTTTAAAAGCCCCCTGTCGTGTAGATCCTGACGCTATTGTCGCTTGGACGGGCAAAGCACCGAAAGTTAAACTAGATGTGAACTGGAAAACCTTCATTGGACAAACTTCTGGCGAATCCTATTTATTTGAGTTCCAAGAACAAGACCAAATTGTCATTATTCAGCCATCTGAACGCACATCTGGCTTACGGGTCGGTTTAGATGATCATCGCTACAAGCCTCAGAGCCAGAGCTCCTCTCATGATCTCACCAATTCACAGCAAGAAAATAGAGGCGGGATCAGTGATCTGATCGGAGGTATTTTACAGCCGCGAAAATAAAAGCATGTAGAGATTCTCTACATGCTTTTTCAATTCATCAAACCGTTTGTCTCAATAAAGCTCCTTGTCTCTTCATTCCCGAGTTCATAAATCATTGAATAGATCTCTTTTCTTTTTCTATCCATTTCATCATTTGGACTATCATAATGATATTCAAGAAACGGAACATGCGCTCGAAAGAAGCCTTTCCAATCTGTCATATACTGTTCATCAAAATAGTCTCTCAGCTGCAAAATTTGATCATCATCTGCTTCTATTTGAAATTGCCAAGCCGCCGCATCTCTATGCTGCGATATCGATCCATCTTGTACGGATACAAAGTATGTGTGTCTCGCCATCTGATTCATCCTTTTTTCCTTTAGTATGACCAGATAAGAGGAAATTACGGCTTTTTGCGCAATTTATTTTTCAACATATCCAACACATCAATAAACAACTGTGGAACGGGAATTCCAAGGGCTCTGGCTGTCGAGACGATTTGGTAAGATTCATAAATAATATAAAAGATGATCGCTAAATCCTTAATCGTCCCATTTGTCTTCAGCATGACATCGAAGAAATGTGCCATAGATATTAAAGAGATTGTCACAACCTTTCGAACAAGGCGTGTAAAAAATCGCTTCATTGTAAGCTGTCCAGTCAAAGATTCTCTTAGGCTTGAACAAATTAATTCAATAGCCATCAACGTCACTAAAATCATCAGTAAATATCCTGCTCCACCAAACAGAAAGCCCATCGCCGACAAACTAACTGTAACCAACGACAAGATGCCTAAATCCTTACTCACTTGGCATCAACATCCTTTCAAAGTGGAACTCCTTACCTCAATAGTATATGCCGGATGTTCGCAAAAGCTTGGACAACAAAAAATAAAGGCGTTGCCTTTTAACAAGAAAAAGCCGCCTTACACGGCGGCTACTTCCTAGACTCTAACATCAATAAAGCTAGCGTCTGAATCCTTGGGTTGAACAGCTTGAGGCTGCTGCTGTACTTGATCCAGCATCACCATGGCTTGTGCTGTATTCGTAGCAAGCTGTGAATTCAACAAACTGATATTGAGTGTTTTTTGAATGCTCGCTACTTGCTGACTCATCATTCCTGCAATAGAAGACATCTTCTTCCCTCCCTTCTCTTTTCTCTTCGGCTGAAAGCCCTATGATTTCAATGGGCTGTCTGTCCCGATTCCATAAAAAAAGAATGTCGATCTATTCACGATCGACATCCTTTCCACATACGTATTATCCTAAAAATGCTTTAAGCATCCAGTTGTGCTTCTCAATAGATTGATGAATCGCAAGCAGCATATCACCTGTTGTTTCATCGCCAACCTCAGCAGCCAGATCCATTCCTTGCTTTAATTCCTCTGCGATATTGGAGAAATCGTCATATAGATTTTTCACCATTTGCTCCGCTGATTCATTGCCTTCAGCTTCTTGAATGCTAGAAATTTCTAAGCATTTTTTCATTGTCGCAACAGGTTTTCCATTTAATGCAAGCATACGCTCAGCCAAATCATCAATATATGTAGCTGTTTCTGTATATAATTCCTCAAATTTCTCGTGGAGTGTAAAGAAGTCTTTTCCCTTTACATACCAGTGATAGTTATGTAATTTCACGTAAAGCACAGTCCAATCAGCTACTTGTTTATTGACAACGTTTAATAATTTTTCAGACATGTTTATTTCCTCCTTATGTAATTGCGTTTAGTATGAGAATACCCTTTTCTTATTATACTGAAACCTGCCATGAATTTCTTCTATTTTGACTGCATGAAATATATGTTAATATGGAAATAAGGAGGGAGTTAGATGCTGTTACTTGGGATTATCAGCTTTATCATTATCTCAATCGTTGTCTTTTTATCACTGTGGACAACATCGAAGGCTTATGAATATAAGCATAAAGTCGATTCACCACAGGATGCTGAACCAAACCAACGTCCTAACCCAAAATAAAACCGCTTTCAATGATGTGAGGTTTCTTCTTCAATAGATGAACTCTCTTTTTTCACTTCACCTACGTGAATGTTCGTCTTCGGCATATTATGCTGCTGTTTAGCTGTCACATGGACTTGTATGATATAAAGGCCATCTTTGTTGAAGGCTGTATGCAATTCGTATACACCTTTATTTTCTTTCTTTGGCTGAATCATTTTGCTGTTATCCTTGTCGCCATCTTTCCACACTTCAAATTGAACATCATCTGCATCGTCAACAGGCGTATCACCATATGTGACAGCTGCTTTTACTATAACGCTTTCATTTTTCTCCACTTGCTCAGGTCCTGTAAGTTTGACCTCTAATAACTCGGGCACTTCCCCTTTGCCGCTATTTGCTGCAGAGTTTCCACATGCACTTAATAACATGAACATCAGAATCATTCCCAACATTTTTCGCATCCTGCGTTTCCCCCTTCTGTACTGACATGTCCATTTTAACAAATATCCCCTATTTTGACATCTCATGATCGTATTCAAATAAAAAACCGGACACTCAAATGTCCGGTTCATCATTCTATTAACCAAATACTTTTAAAAGCTCTTCCTGATCCTGAGAAAGCCAGAAACGCATTAAACGTTTTGCTCCTTCAAGATCATGAAGCTTCGCTTGGCCGCATTGCTCTTCGTTTGCAGCAGGAATTTCTGTTACCTCAACGGCATCCTTGAATGTCGCATCAAGCAGTTCAACGATTTCTTGTGGAGTTGGTGCACCACTGACAACTAAATAATAGCCTGTCTGGCAGCCCATTGGAGAAATATCGATGATATCAAAATGATCATACTTCTCTGAGTGTGTTCTAATATTAAACGCAAGTAAATGCTCTAATGTATGAATCGTATCAGGCTTCATCGCCTGCTTGTTTGGCTGACAAAAACGAATATCAAATTTATTTACTTCACCATCTGATCCCACTTTATGGACGCCACAATGACGTACATATGGCGCTTTTACAGCATTATGATCTAGTTCAAAGCTTTCGACTGAAGGCATAATCACCACTCCTATAATTGCAATTTCCTATATTATATCATATTTCTCCGACCAGTTTAGTTTATAAAACTTTCCTTCCTTGTCCTTTTTTCTTATACTGTGGAGACAGACAAGGAGGAACCTCTATGAAACAAATATTTATCGGTATCATACGCTTTTATCAAAAATGTATTTCCCCTCTTACACCGCCTAGCTGCCGGTTTTATCCAACATGCTCAAACTATGGACTAGAGGCGATCAAAACGCATGGGGCGATCAAGGGAGGCTGGCTCACCATGAAACGGATTTTAAAATGTCATCCGCTCCACCCTGGCGGCATTGATCCTGTCCCGCCTAAAAAGGAAAAGTAGCTTACTTTTCTTCATATCCATTCACAACTAAATCAAGCTTCCCTGTCCCAGGGTCAATGACAAGCCCGTGTACAGGTACGTCTGATGGAAGAAGCGGGTGATTTTTGACAACGGACACACTGTCCTTCACGCTCTCTTCAACTGAACTAAAGCTTTTGAGCCACTGTTCAAAATCAATTCCTGAGTATTCCAGTACTTCAATACGTTTTTCTGGAATACCACGTTCAACGGCTTTATTTAAAATTGTTTTGCTATCTATTTTACTCATACCGCAGTCATGATGCCCAATGACATATACCTCGTCAGCATTTAATTCGTAAACAGCTACTAAAATGCTACGCATAATACTTCCAAATGGGTGAGAAACAAGTGCCCCAGCACTTTTGACAATCTTAATATCTCCATTTTTCATGTTCATGGCACGCGGTAGCAGCTCAACAAGTCTTGTATCCATACATGATAGAATGACAGCTTTTTTCTGTGGAAACTTCGTTGTTGTAAATTCTTCGTATTTCTTTTCCTCAATAAATTGTTGATTATATTCGATGATTTCATCTAAAAGTTTCATACGTTGTCCATTCCTTTATCTTTTTTAAAAATAAATATAGCACAATGTGAGAAATTTCGTCACGTTTTGAAGTCTATTTTTTAGAGGAAACATCTGCTGACGAAAATTTTTTATTTTCCTCTTTTCAAATCGTAATTATTACGATACAATAACTCAGGACAATAAATCGTAATCATTTCTATCTATTGGATTGAGAGGAGACATTTTCTACATGAAAAAAATCTTTTATATTTTAACAGCTGCTTTATTCGCGATCGGTCTCGCCGCTTGCTCAAGCAGTGCGGGGACAAATGCTTCAAAAGGAAAGACAGACGGGAAACTAAACATATACACCACGATCTTCCCGATTCAAGATTTCACTGAAAAAATTGGCGGCTCTCATGTAAACGCGCAAAGTGTGTACCCTGCCAATGCAGATGCACACAGCTTTGAACCAAGTTCAAAAACGATGGTTGAAATGGCTGAAGGGGATGCCTTCATCTACAGCGGCACAGGGGCTGAAGCATTCGCAGACAAAACGGCTGCCACATTAAAAGACCAAGGCGTGAAAACAGTCAAAGCAGCCGAGGGTATCAAACTGTTATCGACAAAAGAAGAACATGCGCATGAAGAAGGCGAAGATCATAACGATGAAGGTGAAGAACACGACCATGATGAGCACGATCACGGAGATAAAGATCCTCATGCATGGTTAGATCCGGTTTATGCGCAGCAAATGGCGAAAAACATTAAAGACACACTCGTTTCATTAGATCCAGATCATAAAGACGAATATACAAAAAACTATGAAAACCTAAAAAAAGAGCTGCAATCGTTAGATCAAGACTTCAAAACAACGTTATCTAAAGCTAAGCACAAAGAAATCCTTGTTTCTCACGCAGCTTATGGTTATTGGGAAAAGCGCTATGGCATTGAGCAAATCAGTGTTTTAGGATTATCCGCTTCTGAAGAGCCATCACAAAAACAGCTCGAAAATATTGTACAAAAAGCAGAAAAGCATCACATTCAATATGTCATTTTTGAAAACAACGTCAGCAGCAAAGTATCAGATACGATCCGCAGTGAAATTGGGGCAAAAAGCTTGACCCTTAAAAATCTAGAGTCCATTACTGAAGATGATGCCAAAAATGGCGAAAGTTACGTCAGCTTAATGAAACAAAATTTAAAAACCTTAAAAACCGCTTTAAATGATTAATTCTTTGAACCCCGGGTTATGAGCCGGGGTTTTTTGCTATCATAAAAAACAGACCTTTATTGGGTGTGCCAGCGTGTAGACAAACCCTCGCATTCGGTGTCAGGCCTGCGCGCCGGTACTTACGAATGTCAAATTTGCTCCGTTCCGGTGCTCGTCCTTCCTAGACTGCAAAGGTTTTCTAGCAGCTGAAAAGAAGACAAAGGGCTAAAATAAAGATCATTTTAGCCCTTTGTCAACAATCTGACACACCTTTTATTGGGTGTGCTTTTTTGATTACATTTGATATTTTTTCTTAAACAGCTCGGCTCTTCCACCTTTTTCTCCGAATTTCTGGCGTCCTGTATAAAAAGGATGTGTATCAGAGCTTGTTTCAACTTTAATGACAGGATACGTTTTCCCGTCTTCCCACTCTACTGTCTCATTTGATGTTTTTGTCGATCTACTCAAGAAGCGGTAACCGCTGTTTACGTCCATAAATACAACTTCATGTGAGGTTGGATGAATATCTCTTTTCAATGTCAAAACTCCTTTCAGTATCAAAACGTAACGATTACGTTTTATATTCATATTCTACTCCCTCTTTTACAACTTGTCAAAAAACAAGCTTTCTTATTCAGGAAGAATAATCTAAAAATGGTGGAGAATAATAAGCATTATGAAAAAGAAAAGCGATAAGAAAGGCGGAATAAAAATTGACTGATCTCGTTTTAGCTAGAAGCCTGTTCGGCACAACCATGGGCTTTCATATTATTTATGCCTCGCTTGGCGTCGGCATCCCGCTAATGATTTTATTAGCTGAACTCATCTTTCAAAAAACGAAGGACCCGCATTATGCCGTCATGGCCAAGCGATGGACAAAAGCACAGGCTGTCCTGTTAGGGGTCGCCATTCCAACAGGCACTATTGCTGGTACGCAGCTTGCCCTTTTATGGCCAGGCTTTATGGAGGTCATCGGAAAGGTCATGTCACTACCATTCCAGATTGAAATTTATGCGTTCTTTATAGAAGCATTATTTATGTCTATTTATGTGTACGCAGCAGATCGACTATCACCTGCTATGCGCATCATGACCGTTATTATTATCGTCATTGGTGCAGCCGCATCAGCGATTTTGATTACAAACGTACATGCTTTTGAAGGGACACCTGCTGGGTTTCAGATGGTGAATGGAGAAATCACGAATATCGAGCCTTGGAAGGCCTTTTTCAACCCTAGCTTTGTTGTGACCGCCACACATGTCGTGCTTTCTGCCTTTACAACAGGCGCGTTTGTGATTGCTTCAGTGGCAGCTTTTAAAATGTTGAAAACAAGAAAGAATGAAAAGCTCTATACCTTTCATCGAAAGGCCCTTTTTCTCGGACTGATTGTAGGAGGACTTTTCTCTTTTCTAACAGCCTTAAATGGTCACGAATCCGCTCAGCTGCTTTATGAATATCAGCCTGAAAAGCTGGCTGGAGCTGAAGGTTTGTTTGAAACGCAATCACATGCGCCTCTTGCAATAGGTGGTTTTACGGATGCCGATTCGCAAGAAATTAAAGGTGCGATTGAAATCCCTTGGGCGCTGAGTTTTCTGGCAGGAAATAGCTTTGATACTGTGGTCAAAGGGTTAAATGATTTTCCTCGTGACGAGTGGCCGCCTTTATTTATTCACACATTATTTAACGGCATGGTCATTATTGGATCAGTGCTCATACTGTTTGCTGTGTTAGCACTGCTTTACCGTAAAATTTTAAAACGCGAACATTATCCGAAATGGCTTCTTTTTCTTTATTTATTCGGCGGGCCCCTAAGTCTTTTGGCCATTGAGTTTGGCTGGATCTTTGCATGTACAGGCCGGCAGCCATGGGTCATTTATCGAATGCTCAAAACCTCAGAGGTCGTCACATCATCAGGCTCAATCGGGACACTCTTTATCCTATTTGCCATTGTCTATCTCATCTTAGGCATTGCAACCGTTATTGTGCTGACATACTACTTTAGAAAACATTCGGTTGAAGAAGACCTACGGTTAACAGAATCTTAAAAAGGGAGCGATCTTGATGCAAATGGATGTTACAACCGATGCGCTCATTGCAATCACCATCTTATGGGGATTCGTTTTTATCTATGCAGTGATGGCATCAATGGATTTCGGCGCAGGATTTTGGTCAATGATTTATATGAATAGGGAACAAACAAAGGCCGCTAATATCGCAAATAAGTATCTTTCTCCAACATGGGAAGTGACAAACGTCTTCATTGTGGCCATTGTCGTCGCATTGTTCAGCCTGTTTCCAGGGGCAACCTTTGTACTTGGTACCGTTTTATTAATACCTGGTAGCATCATATTATTGCTTCTTGCACTGCGAAGCGGGTTTCTCGTGTTTTCTCATTCACTGCCTAAAAAATACCGAAAAGCGGTCACATACATTTCAGGGATTAGCGGATTTATCATTCCGTCCATCCTAATCATGGTGCTCCCGATTACCCATGGCGGATTTATCTATGAGGAGAATAACGCCTACTTGTTAGATCTAGGACTGGTCTTTACAAGTGCAAATGTTTATTCTTTCGTGGGCTTTGCGATTTTCAGCACCCTTTTTCTTTCGGCTTTGCTTTTAGCTGATTTTTCAAATGTGGCTGATGAAGATGAAGCATACAGCATTTATAGAAGAGGTGCGCTCATTACTGGTCCACTGTCACTCATGATGGCCTTTTTTATCATGCTGACATTACGAAGCGAGGCCAATTGGCTATTCACAAAAATGATGCAGAACATTCCTATTCTTCTTGTATCTCTCCTGATGTTTTTGCTAGCAGGGCTAGCTCTGTTTTTACCGAACAGGCGATTCAATCATCGCAAAGGGAGACCGCGTTTGGCCGTCATTGCGATTACCATTCAATATTTCTTAGCAAGCTATGTGTACGGACATGCCCATTTGCCTTATATGGCCTATCCAGATATTACAATTATGTCTGGATTTACAGACCCTGTCACATTTAGGGCATTATTTATCACCTATATTGTTGGTTTTATCATCTTATTTCCTGGATTCTATTTCTTCTGGAAATTGTTTATGAAGGATAAACGCTATATTCGACAGGAAGATTGACATGAATGGACACGGTTCATTTCGGTTACATTATAGATGAAAGACATATTCAAAAGGAGGTCATTCTATATGAGTCAAAAAATCCTTTGTGAAGTAAATAACTGTTCCTATTGGAATGCTGGAAACCGCTGTGGTGCAGATGCAATCTATGTCGTGAGCCACACAGGAAATACGGCTGAGAAAAGTGAAGAAACAGATTGTAAAACGTTTAAACCACAGGATCTTTAAGTCTCATTAAAGGAGGCGCTTCAATTTGAAACACGATCGGCTGCTTCAAACGTTTTTTGACGAAATTCATGATGCGGATGAAGCCGCATTTTATCAAGCCGCTCACTCCTTTTTAAACCTTTGGGATTATGAATATGGTCATGCAGCAAACATGCCTAATGACATGCAGCAGTATATCGGACAGCTTGCTTATGACAGCGAGCTGGTAGAAGAGTGAGAAAGAGCGGATCACCGCTCTTTCTTTTTTGTTCAGACAGGAAGGAAAAACTTTCCCTCACTATACCTAGATTCGATTGGATATGCAAAAAGTGATTCCCTTGTTTTCATCTCACAAAATCATGTTTTGTAAACACGTCGATTTTATCTGAAAATGAACGAAGCGCTTGATAATCAACTTCCACGCCCATTCCTGGAGAACGAGGCACCTCAATAAATCCATTTTCAACCTTGATTTCAGGATAAATGATATCCTGCTCCCAATATTTTGACGACGCTGAAATATCACCGGGAATTGTAAATTGCGGAAGCGATGCAAGTGCCACGTTCTGTGCGCGGGAAATACCAGTTTCAATCATCCCCCCGCACCATAATGGAATTTGGTGCTCCTCACTAAACGTATGAATTTTAAGTGCCTCTGTCAGTCCCCCAACTCGTGAAGGCTTTACATTAATGATTTGACAGCTGCCAAGCTCTACAGCTTTTCTAGCGTCATCTAGAGAACAAATACTTTCATCCAAACAAATCGGCGTTTTTAAATGCTTTTGCAAATGGCGGTGGTCCACAATATCATCTGCAGCTAGAGGCTGTTCAATCATTAATAAACGAATATCATCGAGCTGCTTGAGCTTGCTAATATCCTTTAATTCATAAGCGGAGTTTGCATCTGCCATTAATGGAAGATCAGGAAAAGACTCTCTTATCCTTTGAAGAAGCCCAATATCCTGTCCCGGCTTAATTTTCACCTTCACCCGCTGATAGCCTTGGTCAACATATTGCTGAATTTGCTGAAGCATATCGTCAATGGGACCTAATCCCGCCACAACACCAGATGGTATTCTCTCTTTAGTGCCGCCTAGTACGTCGCGTAGGGACTTATTTTCACGCTTCGCATAAATGTCCCAAACAGCCGCTTCAATTCCCGCTTTCGCCATTCTATTGCCTTTAAAGTGGTACAGGCTGTCTGGTATTTCTGAAGGGTGTGTGAAGGAGCGCGTGAGTACATTCGGGATAAAGAAAGCCCTCAGCATGTGATAGCAAGTCTCAATTGTTTCTTCTGTATACCACGGAGAAGAAAAGGCAGACACCTCTCCCCATCCAGTCAATCCTGTTTGATCTTTTACTTCAACAATAATAAACTCACGCTCTGAAATGGTTCCCAGACTTGTTGTAAATGGCTGTTTAAGCTTCATTGTGACATGATATAAAATCACTCGTTCAATTTGAATCATCTAAAAACCCCTTTGATCCCCGAGTCTGTGCCTCTGCAATTTATTGGACGCATTTCTTGGCAGCTCGTCCACAAAGTGAAAAGCGGCGGGCCATTTATATTTGGCTAAATGCGACTCACACAAAGCATAAAGCTCATTCTCCGGTATCTTATCGTCTGTTACAAGGAAGGCAACAGGTACCTCTCCCCATCTATCATCATATATACCCGTTACCCCGGCTTCCTTTACATGCGGATGTGTTAACAGAACCGCTTCAATTTCCGCAGGATAAATATTCTCTCCTCCAGAAATAATTAAATCTGAACGGCGGTCAAGCACATATAAGAATCCTTCCTCATCCACATAGCCAATATCTCCCGTTTTCAGCCAACCTTGATCAAAGGCAGCCGCGGTCGCTTCTTTACGGTAAAGGTAACCTTTCATGACATTTGCACCTTTCACCATAATTTCACCATGCTCAAAAGGACGACAAATGCGTTCGCCATCTTGGATTTTCAGCTCACATCCAAAAAGAGGTTTTCCCGCTGAACCAAGCTTTTCTACACTAAATTCCGGCGCAAGAGTGACAATTTGTGAACAGGTTTCCGTCATACCGTACGATTGAAAGACAGGAAAGCCCTTCTTTTTGCTTTCTTGAAGCATCGCATAAGGCGCAGGTCCCCCGCCTAATAAAAGACAGCGCAAAGAAGATGGACATTCTTCAAGTCTGCTTAATAAACGGGACAACATCGTCTGAACAACAGAGATCATCGTCACACGATGCTGTTCAATAGAATCCTTTACTTCATCGACATCAAACTTCTGATGAAGCACGACAGTCATGCCATATATGACCGACTTAAATAAAGCGGATAATCCGCTAATATGAAAAAGGGGCAGCGCAATGAGCCAGCGGTCATTCTCTTTAAGACCCATATTCAGTGCTGAGGAAACAGCACTGTGAAAATGATTGCCAAACGTTTGCTCCACCCCTTTTGGACGCCCTGTTGTTCCAGAAGTATACATGATGGTCGCTGTTTCATTCAAATCAAATTCGCTCTCGATTTTTTTTTCATGACCTTGAACTGGTTCAGGTAAAGTCTCCATTGTATAAACGAGTAAATCACCTTCATGATCGCTTGTATAAGCAGATTCCGTTAGTAAAGCCGCTGCTTTTGCATCTTCGAGCTGATAGCGTCTTTCAGCTTTTGTCAGCTTATTGTTCAATAGCACGATTTTTAATCCTAATAAAAAACAAGCATGAACAAGCATGACCATTTGAGGCCGATTGTTCATCAAAAGCGCAACCGTTTCCCCTTTTTTTAATGATGTTTGTGCAAGTCTATTTGAAAGCTCGTCTACTTCATAAGCTAATTCGTGAAATGTCCACTCTCTATCTTGGTAAATGAGTGCGACTCGATCTGGCGTTAAATAAGCACGGTGCAGCAGCCAATTCGGTTGCTTCATCATGACACCTCCTTTTCCTAAAAGAAAACAGCTTAGTCTGATGCACTAAGCTGTTTTCATCGATATCATTGAATCAAGGGAAACGCGGGAACTGACCGAAGTCCGGCTTGCGTTTTTCCTTAAAGGAATCGCGTCCTTCTTTTGCTTCATCTGTTGTGTAATAAAGAAGTGTCGCATCTCCTGCAAATTGCTGAATACCAGCTAGTCCATCCGTATCTGCATTAAATGCAGCCTTCAAGAAACGTAAAGCAGTCGGACTCTTTTCTAGCATTTCCTCACACCACTTCACTGTTTCCTCTTCAAGCTGATCTAATGGTACAACTGTGTTGACAAGTCCCATATCAAGCGCTTCCTGTGCATTGTATTGACGGCATAAGTACCAGATTTCTCTCGCTTTCTTATGACCAACAATACGTGCAAGATAGCCTGAACCATAACCAGCGTCAAAGCTACCTACTTTTGGACCTGTTTGTCCAAAAATCGCATTATCTGCTGCAATTGTCAGGTCACATACGATGTGAAGAACGTGTCCGCCTCCGATTGCATAACCTGCAACCATCGCAACAACCGGCTTTGGAATCACACGAATCAAACGCTGTAAGTCTAATACGTTTAGACGTGGAATTTGGTCGTCTCCTACATAACCGCCATGCCCGCGGACTTTTTGGTCTCCACCAGAACAGAATGCTTTACCGCCAGCACCTGCAAGGACAATCACACCAACCTCTGAATTGTCACGAGCACGTGAAAATGCATCAATTAATTCACTAACAGTCTTTGGGGTAAACGCGTTATGTACGTGCGGGCGATTAATTGTAATCTTTGCGATCCCATTGTACGTTTCATATAAAATTTCGTCATACTGACGCTCAGTTTGCCATTCAATAGCCATCAATATTTCCTCCTCTAATCTTGCGCTAAAATAAACTCACTTACTATTTTACCAAAAAAATGTGGTTGTTCCACATGAACTGTATGCCCAGCCTGCTCAGCCAATATAAATTGACTGCCCTTCAGCTCCTGCTGCATACGTTTGGCAATATTGCAGAACTTTTCATCAAGTGTTCCGCAAATGAACAAAGCAGGCAAATGAATATGCTCTAATGCCTGCCAAACAGATGGCTGTGAACCTGTTCCGATGCCTTCTAAGCTGCGAGCCAGCCCAAGAGGATTGGCTTTCAGCCTTGCCTCTCTCAATTGAGCCTGCCTTTCTGCTGATAAAGCTTTCTGCGAAGCAAACAAAGGAATGCTTTCCCAAAAATCCACAAACTTCACTAAGCCTTCATGCCTGATTTTTTGAGCGAGCTGATGATCATGCTTCAGTCTTGCCATCCGTTCTTTAAAAGTGCGAAGCCCCGGAGACGTACTCTCAAGGATCAATTTATTGACACGATCTGGATAACGAGCGGCAAAAGATAAAGCAATACGCCCTCCCATAGAATATCCGAGAATATTCACTTTGTGAAGATTTAATTGGTTTAAAATCTCTGCAAGATCTGCCAGCTGCTGCGACATTGCATATCTTCTCACACTTTCTGGTGAGTCCGCGAGGCCGTGTCCAAGCAAGCTAACCTGAATCATTCTTGTGTTCTCCATATAAGCATTCAAGAACGTCCATGAAGCTGCACTTCCAGTGAAACCGTGTAAGCAAAGTGTGGCATTCTCAGCTGAAGGATTCTGGTCCACCACTTCATACGCTACCCCATCACGCATTCTTATTCTGAGAGAAGGCATTCTTTTTTCACTTCTTCCAAAATGTTATCCATCATTTCACGATGCTTACCTACACGAGATTGCCGATCTGTTTCTATTTCAATTAAATGAAGCCCAGGTTCATCTATATGCGCCATGTACACGTCATGTAACTCTTGTTTCGTTACCGGTTTCGAATAGGTTCCCCCATATAACTTGGAAGCATACTCAAAATTCAGCCCTGTCGGCGTACCGAAGAGCTTTTCATAATACGGTTTATCAGACGCCTGCGGAAGGAAAGAAAAGATACCTCCCCCATCATTGTTTAACAAAACAACTGTCAGTGGAATGTCCATCAGCTTAGCCGCAAGCAGACCATTCATATCATGGTAAAATGATAAATCTCCAATAACTAAGGTGACCGGCTGCTTCAAAGCCGCATACGTGCCAAGTGCTGTGGACACAACACCGTCAATGCCATTTGCTCCGCGATTTGCCATCATCCGAAACGGCTTCGATTGGGTCTCAAAAAAAGTATCCACATCACGAATCGGCATACTATTTCCGATAAAAAGGACACTCTCCTTTGGCAAAAGGTGCTGCAAGTGACGGTACACATTCCCCTCAAAAGACAAATCCTCGTCAGAATAGCGGGATGCATGTATTCTAAATGAAGAATTGGCATTCTGCCAGCGGTTTAAGAAACTTGTATCCTCACGTTG
Organism: Bacillus safensis; assembly: GCA_030159235.1. Lineage (GTDB taxonomy): Bacteria > Bacillota > Bacilli > Bacillales > Bacillaceae > Bacillus > Bacillus safensis_B. Next base: position 633,048 of record BSBG01000002.1, read on the forward strand.
ATCTGCTCTATTTATTGCTTCATCTACAAAAGCAGCCACATGACTTTCAATGATGTAAGAAGCACTTAACCCAGGATCGCGAAAACCTCCGGCAGCATCTACAACAATCTGCTTCACTTCCGCATGTCTTTCCAGCCATTTGAATAAAGGCTTCGACACAGGCATCGGTCCAAAACGAATGACCATATCCGGCAATAGATGCTGCTGCAATGCTTCATCTTTTAATAAGGAATCATACGCATCAATAATAAGGTCTCCATTATCATGCCCATTTCGCAATAGAGAAAGCGGGTCAGCTAAAATCGGAAATTGCATAGCCTTTGAAAGGCGTAAAACGGCCGCTCTCTCTTCCTGTGTATGAAGTTCTCCAGCCACAATTAGTCCCTGTTTGTGTTGGTTCAGAACGGTCACAATTTCAGACATCACACGATCATTTGGGAAAGCGTAACCTGCTGCTAATACCTTTTTCGCATTCGTTTCTTCCCGCTCAAAAGGATCGATAGACAGATCAGGGAGCAATGGTTCTCTCAAAGGCACATTGACCTGAACAGGCCCCTTTGGCTCCTGCATTGACATGTGGTTTGCTCTCGCAGCTGCCGTCTGAACATAACGCAGCATCGTTTGACTTTCCTCTGGCAACGCTAAGTCTGTGAACCATTTAACAAACTTACCGAATAAGAATTGCTGATCAATCGCTTGAGGTGCCCCTACCTCCCTCAATTCATGCGGCCGATCAGCAGTTAAAACAATCAATGGTACACGGGAATAATGCGCTTCTACAATGGCTGGATAAAGGTTAGCAGCTGCTGTACCTGAAGTACAAATGAGCAGCACTGGTCTTTGACTTGCTTTCGCAAGACCAAGCGCATAAAAAGCAGCAGACCGTTCATCCACGAGCACATGGACATTTATCCCTTGATGGGCAAGTGCCAGCATCGCAAGCGGAGTTGAACGGGAACCAGGGCAGACAACTGCCTCTTTCACACCACCTTGGACAAATTCATCCATGAATCTGCCAATATATGTTGTCATGATTTGATTATTCAATAGGATGACCTCCAAGAGCAGACAGCATTGGTCTTAATTTCACTTGCGTTTCCTCATACTCCTGCTTTGCAAGGGAATCCTCTACAATTCCGCAGCCAGCGAACAAACGAACATGGTCTTTCTCAATAAGACCTGACCGAATGGCTACAGCAAATTCTCCATTATCCTGAGAATCAATCCAGCCTACTGGTGCTGCATACCATCCGCGCTTGAGCGGTTCGATTTCACGAATCACCTCAACCGCCTTTTCCTTCGGATATCCGCCCAGTGCCGGCGTCGGATGAAGCTGTTCAATTAACGAAAAAAGAGAACAGCTGCTTTTGATTTCTCCTACAATCGGTGTAAACAAATGCTGAATGTTTTTTGTTTTATAAAGACTCGGTTGATTTGGTTTATGCACACGAAGGCAATTGGCCTCAAATGCTTGCTCAATCATATTGACAACAATTTGATGTTCAATCAAATTCTTCTCGTCATGCAGCAGTTCCTCACCTAATGCTTGATCTTCCGCTTCATCTTTTCCACGAACAATAGAACCTGCTAAACAAGATGAAAAGACCTCTCCACCGCTTTTTTTTACTAAGCGTTCAGGCGTTGCTCCGACAAATGCTTGCCTTCCCTGTTCAACCGCAAATACATAACTCGTCGTTTGATGCTTTAATAATTCTGCTAATAGAGGAGCGAGTTCAATTTGATTTTTATAGTGAAGCAAGACTTCTCTTGCTAAAACAACCTTTTCATATTTATTTGCACGAATGTGGTCTGTCGCTTCTTGGATCGCCTTCATCCATTCCTCCACATCTAGCTCTTCCATATGAACAAGCTCAGCTTGTCCATCAGTTCGTACTGGCAATGTCTCGAAATGAGAGGCTTTCTTTTCTAATTCCTGAATCAGCTGATGAACATTCCCGTCCACCTGCTTCCATTCATTGACTGTCAGAAAACTACCTTCTTTAGAGACAGTCAGCATGATCGATGGCACAAAAAAATGAGCCTCACCAAATGCTTCCCAGTGATGCGCCTTCTCTTCATACGGATCAAATGAGAATCCTCCAAATAAAAGCGGACCAACAGCCGCTTGCATTAACTCCTTCTCATCATGAAAATGGAACATGTGCTGCTTGAGCTGTTCCCATTCTTGATGCACGATATCGAATCGGTCCTTGCCTTGCTCAGATGATTTAATGACGGCCGCTCTGCCAAGTCCAGAAAATATCATTTGGCTTTCTGGATCAGACCAAAAAAACCGCTCGCCTAAAAAATCCGCTTCGCCGCTTTGGAAAAAGGCAAGAGGATCCAGATCGTCAACTCTTCTGGAGTAGCTTATCAAAACAGCATGGTTGACGTTATTCGCTTCTTCTAATGTCGCAAGCGCTTCCTGCCGGAAAGTACTTTGCACTGTTGTCACCATGATACATTCCTCCAAAATCCATGAAATAACATAAAAAAATAAAATCATAAAAAAATACATGAACATTCGAGTATGTCGAATGGCCTGCTTTTCTATTATAAACCTTAACAGATGAACTTAGTAAAGAAAACAGCTTTTAAAACCTCGAATCCTTATTATATCACGCTTCCAAGATTTTTTCGCTCCTGCTCATTGAAACGAAAGCATCTAAATGAAAAGTCGCAGGATCTGCTCTAAAATCAAACTTTCCCTTGATATGGCAACGATTAGCAAACATCTTTTTCAGGTTTCATCGCATCAATATATTGACACCTTTTTGAACTTTGCTAAACTGGAATTTGGACGTGTACGTATTTTTTTATTTAAAGGAGTATATTTTATGCAGCATCAATCGATATCAGATCAGCTTTCACCAATTAAACCTGATAAAAACTGGAGAATTTGGTGGAATTTACTACGACCACATACACTAACAGCGGCATTTATTCCTGTTACTTTAGGAACTGTTCTAGCACTTCCAAGTGGTCAAATACATGTTGGGCTATTTTTAGCCATGCTATTTGCATCTATGTTTATCCAAATCGCAACAAACATGTTTAATGAGTACTTTGATTATGTTCGCGGGCTGGACAATGAGAAATCTGTCGGCATCGGCGGAGCCATTGTAAGAAACGGTGTAAAGCCAAAAACAGTCCTTAGCCTCGCTTATGCACTATTTGCGCTTTCTTTATTACTTGGGGTGTATATTTGTATGATGTCTAGCTGGTGGATCGCACTGATAGGACTTATTTGTATGGCAGCAGGCTATTTCTATACCGGCGGACCTGTACCCATTGCATATACACCGTTTGGAGAACTTGTGTCGGGTGCTTTTATGGGACTCGGAATCATCCTGATTAGTTTCTATATCCAAACAGGTACACTGACGTCTAAAGCTGTTCTCGTCTCATTACCTATTTCTATTTTAGTTGGTGCCATCTTACTGTCGAACAATATCCGCGACTTAGACGGTGATAAAGAAAATGGACGAAAAACACTTGCAATCCTTGCTGGACGTAAAGCTGCAGTGAACATTTTACTTTCTATGTTTTTTGTATCATATGTACTCATTTTTGTTTATATCTTCACAGATATCGTTGGCCTTTGGAGTCTTCTTGTTTTACTCAGTGTGCCAAAAGCCTATACAGCCATTAAAGAGTTTAAGCAAAAAGAAAAACCGATTGAATTAATGAATGCTATGAAATCTACAGCTCAAACCAATACATTCTTCGGTTTTCTGCTGACGATTGCTTTGATCTTACAATACTATATTGCGTAACAAAGAACGCCTGTAGCCGCAGGCGTTTTTTTTAATGAGGAATTGCTTCAAATTGGAACTAGTCTTACATACAAAATTGCTCATACTAACAATATGTTTGATATGAAAGGATGATCGCTTTGTTGTCTAAAGACGAATTACATCATTTGAAGCAGTGCCTTCTCGATGAAAAAAAAGAACTTGAAGCCAAAAGCCATGACGATGAACAGAAAGTATCCTTTCCTTATGATTCGGTCGGAGAACTGTCAGCCTATGATAACCATCCGGGCGATCAAGGGACAGAACTATTCGAGCGCGGGAAAGATATTGCTTTAAACAGTTTGGAACATGAGCATCTGTTAGACATCAATGAAGCACTTCAAGCCATTGCAGACGGCTCATATGGTTTGTGTAAGGTATGTAAAGCTCCTATTCCAAAGGAACGCTTAGAAGCCTTGCCTACCGCTGTCACATGCACAGAGCATTCAAAAGAACAAATTGTTTCACAAAACCGTCCGATTGAAGAGGATCTATTAAGTCCGCCAGCGGGACAATTTGAAAATGAAGAAAGTGCTGCATATGATGGAGAGGATGCCTACCAAGACGTAGAACGCTACGGAAACTCTGAAACCCCGTCCGATATGGAATTTCCTCCTCTGACATACGATGATGTGTACACACAATCAGAGGACGAAGATTATGTGGAGGACTATGAAGGATTTGCGGCTGCTGATATTGAAGGAAAAGCAAGCAAGGTGTATCCGAACAAAGCACACGAAGCCTATGAAAAAGCATTAGACGAAGAAGGTGTCATGACAGTATTTGGTGATTTGAAACCATACGAAGAAGAACCTTATACAGAAGAAAATCATTAGTCCCCTCATATTGGGGACTTTATGTTTATATCATGTAATTATTGGGAAATCATTTTAAAAGTGAGTTTGATTGGAGGAGATTCTTGATGGCTAAAAAAAGTATCCTTTGGGCGATTGTCGTCTTCTTTATTACATACGCACTATTCTCTATTGCAGGATTCTTGTTCCCCATTGACAGAGAATGGTATGATGCTTTAAATAAACCAGAATGGACGCCTGGTGGTGGTGTGATTGGGGCTATATGGGCTGTCTTATTTGCCCTCATCTCATTGTCCGCAGCAATCATTTATGGGAAATATGGATTTCAAAAAATCACTTTACCATTTTGGATTCTTTTTCTTTTAAATTACGTATTTAATCAAGCCTTTAGCTTTTTTCAATTTACACAAAAAGATTTGTTTTCCGCTACGATCGACTGTCTGCTTGTTGCACTGACAGCACTCGCACTTGTCATCGTCTCACGCAAACTAAGCAAAATCGTTCCAATTTTACTGATCCCTTATGTCTTATGGGGATTCTTTGCGACATACTTGTCTTATACGATTTATTCCATGAACATGTAAAAAAGACCGCCATGATAGCGGTCTTTCATTTTAAAGAAAATAAAAAGAGATCTTTGACAAGATCTCTTTTAAAAATGACCCGTACGGGATTCGAACCCGTGTTACCGCCGTGAAAGGGCGGTGTCTTAACCGCTTGACCAACGGGCCATACAATAATGGCGGAGAAGGAGGGATTTGAACCCTCGCGCCGCTTACGCGACCTACACCCTTAGCAGGGGCGCCTCTTCAGCCACTTGAGTACTTCTCCATTTGGCTCCGCAGGTAGGACTCGAACCTACGACCGATCGGTTAACAGCCGATAGCTCTACCACTGAGCTACTGCGGAAGATCATGGTGGGCCTGAGTGGACTCGAACCACCGACCTCACGCTTATCAGGCGTGCGCTCTAACCAGCTGAGCTACAGGCCCATGAACGGATATACAAATGGAGCGGGTGATGGGAATCGAACCCACGACATCAGCTTGGAAGGCTGAGGTTTTACCACTAAACTACACCCGCAAAAATATGTATGGGGCGATTGATGGGAATCGAACCCACGAGTGCCAGAGCCACAATCTGGTGCGTTAACCACTTCGCCACAACCGCCATACTGTTAATATGTTTTTGTAAAAGTGGCTCGGGACGGAATCGAACCGCCGACACACGGATTTTCAGTCCGTTGCTCTACCAACTGAGCTACCGAGCCAAGTATTCTTTTGAAAAATGGCGGTCCGGACGGGACTCGAACCCGCGACCTCCTGCGTGACAGGCAGGCATTCTAACCAACTGAACTACCGG
>BSBG01000003.1:0-553521 GCA_030159235.1 Bacillus safensis
GAAGGTGTCACGTTACTAGGAAACCAGGGAACCAATTATTTGTTTGATTATGCACCACAAGTACTTGAAACGTTCCCGAATAAACATACAAATAGAGATTATTTCGTGAAATTCAACTGCCCAGAATTTACGTCACTTTGTCCGCAAACAGGACAGCCGGATTTTGCAACTGTTTATATCAGCTATATCCCAAATGAAATCATGGTCGAAAGTAAATCGCTAAAATTATATCTGTTCAGCTTCCGTAACCATGGTGACTTCCACGAGGATTGTATGAACATCATCATGAACGATCTGATTGAATTAATGGACCCTAGATACATTGAAGTATGGGGCAAATTTACACCAAGAGGCGGTATTTCAATTGATCCGTATACGAACTACGGAAAACCTGGAACCAAGTATGAAGAAATGGCATCGTATCGTATGATGAATCATGATATGTATCCAGAAACGATTGATAATCGCTAATAAATAGGAAAAGACATGCTGGGTGCATGTCTCAGCGTGTAGACAAACCCTCGCATTCGTTGTTAGGTCTGCGCGCCGGTGCTCACGAATGTCAAATTCGCTCCGCGCCGGTGCTCGTCCTTCCTAGACTGCAAAGGCTTTCTATCACGCTGAAAAGAAGACAAAGGGCTAAAATCAAGATCATTTTAGCCCTTTGTCAACAATTTGAGACATGCTGGGTGCATGTCTTTTTTTATGGGATCGAAGCGAATAATCAGGCTAAACCTACAAAAAAAAGAAGAGTCATGTCACTCTTCTCATACGAATGGGAATAGAACTTGCTAGGACGGCTGGGGGCTACCAGCTCGTAAATATATTATACATGACAGAACGTATGTTTGTAAAGGGTAATCGTGTTTTTTGCTTATCTTATTTTCTTTGAGATAAAATAGGGGCAATGAAATGATAATCGGAGGCAAACAAAGAAGAGAAGCTACTAATGGAGCTAAGAGAAGAGCTTCAAATGCTTGAACATCAAAACAAAGAAAGATATAAATGGAGTGCCTCCACATTGCTTGGAGTAATCGCACTCTTAATTGATAAAGGGGTGATCACACCTGAGGAAGTCGACATGTACAAGACAAAGGCGGAAATGCAAACCTTTCATATGCAAAAAGACTGACGCCTCTAATTATGGTGTCAGTCTTTTTTAATATGTGAATGTCAAAAGAGAGCAAAGCTGTCAAACGAGCCAAGTTTGCTTCATATATACGTATGTAATGGTATTCTGAATTGAGGATTGCAAATTAATGTTCGGAGTCTTGGATGATTTTATAGTTTTTATGATTAACGACTGTTAGTGAATCCAGTTCTAAATCTCTATAGTTGTCCATAATGGTGACATCCACAATGACAGAGTTTTCATTCACTTTTTCAACTACACCTGTTAAACCATTTCTAAATTCGATCACATTTCCAATTTTTGCAATCTTCAATCGATCTCTCTCCTTTAAAAACAGATTTCATTCCCTATTAAAAAGTATTTTGCAATATTTTCATACCAATGTAAAGGATAAAGGCGTTTTTGTTTTGTTTTCATTGTATGCTTTTCTAACGAGTGGTATATTTAATATTTGATTATGGCTGAAAAGGAGCGGTTTTTTTGACTGAAGAACAAATCCTCACAATACTTGAATCATTACGGAATGGGACGGAAAAACAAGTGACTATCCAAAAAGATGATTTTTTAACGTTTCGTTCTGTTTTGGTGGATCAAGATGATTTTAAACATTTTCGCGGGATTGCTAAACATGGTGGAGATGTTATTTTTGAATATCTTACAGAAGAAAGAAGCTAAAGCTTTTTCTCATTGATGAGAGAAAGCTTTTTTATTTTCGTTCTTTTGTCACACTTCAAACCAGTCTGATACATATGAAAAGAAAATGTAATAACCCATAATCAGGAGCATAAGGATGATGATAGGTGAAAAAGGGACCTTTTTAAGCGCTAACAATTCCATTTTATGTGCGATCGACTAGGACATGCCATTTAATGACGGAATTTGGACAGGCATGTAAATCTTTGTGCGTGAAAATAGAATGAGCTCTTGTTAGAGTGGACAAGTATCTTACAGCCTACTTTGATTATAGGAGGAAAAAGGCGAATGATTAAAATTCATACAGCTCTTTTTGTCATCCTTATGCTGGTTGCAGCAATGAAGATGGACAATATACAAGAGCAGCAAGGCACACTAAGTCACGAAATTTCACAAGCACCTGTTAAACATCAGCTTTCATATATAGATCAAGATCACGATCAAGTCATCCCAGCATTTTCTGAAGAGAAGCGTCAGCCAAAAGTGAAAATGCTAAGTACGTCAACAGAAGAAAAGTCTTTAAAACCGAAGCAAGAGAAAAAAGTAAAATCTGAAACGACGAATAAGGCAAGCGGTAAACAATATTCTAATGAAGAAATGGACTTGCTTTCTCGATTGGTGCACGCTGAAGCGAAGGGGGAATCTTACGAAGGGAAAAAAGCGGTGGCAAGCGTCGTCTTAAACAGAGTGGAGCATCGTTCTTTTCCTGACAGCGTTAAAGGTGTGATTTATCAGCGAAATGCTTTCCAGCCAGTATCGAATGGAAGTATTCATGATAGGGCAGATCAAGATTCCATTAAAGCTGTGAAGCAAGTCGTGAAAGAGCATGACAGAACAACAAAGGCCATTTATTTTTATAATCCAAAAACGGCCACAGATCATTGGATTCGTTCTCGCAAAATTGTAGAACGTATTGGGCGTCACGTATTTGCCGTATAAAGAAAAAGAGCGATCAATGAGATTGCTCTCAGCGTGTAGACAAAGTCTACACGCTTTTTTGTATAATAGGGGCAATAACATATTTCTGTGGGGGATGAACATGCTATCGAAACGTGAAGAAGAAAGAAGAAATCAATTAGAAGTGGTGGGCCTTAGATGAATTAGTGTCTGAAGATCATTTTGTACGAAAAATTGATCAAGCGATCAATTTTGATTTCGTTTATGATCTTGTCAAAGGTTCATTATTGTTCAGACAATGACAGATCAAGTGTGGATATTGTTGTCCTCATTATTTTGATCTAATATCTATTTGGCAGGACTACCTAGATGAGGCAGACCATCTGAGACTCACACAAATGAATAAGGACATCTATGCAAAAGAAAAGCATGGTATGCGATGGACGAAACTTCGAGGGCTGAAAAAAGTTTCAATGCAGGAGATGCTTACTTTCGCGGCCATGAATCTTAAGAAATTAATCAAACTGGACATGGAAAGGACCATGTCCAGCGTAAGGTAACTTATCAATTTTATCAAAATAAGTGAAAACCCCACTTTTACTCGAAGTAAAGGTGGGGCTTGACTACGATCTTAGACCCTAAAGGTCTGTTTGATTCATCAAGTAGATAACCTAGAATCACGTGTTCCAAAACGAATATCCGGATTTACACTAGAACGTGTTCCATTTCTTACAGCAAAATCGTTATCATGTTGAGATAAAGTTATAAGAGGATAATCTTGAGTAGTAACGCTACTGCCTGTAGCATTTCTTACAGTCAGATCAGTTGATTCTGGAGAAGTAGCATTTCTTGAATTCACATCAAAATTGACAGATGATAAAGAGATCACACCTAGCAATGCTGAAGCACTCAAAAAACCAGTAAGAACCGTTTTAAAATTCATATGAACAGTCGCCCCTTTGGATTTGTTTTCGGGCGTACATCACTTTTTCATACATTTTTACAGATTCATCCATACGCCCATTCTCATTATAGTACCGAGCCGCTTCGAGCGCTAGGTCTTCCATGTATGGATAACCTCTCTCATTCTCTAATTTTTCCAACGAGCTCAAGACCTCACTTAGGTTTGCTGTTTTTAAAAATAAAATTTCCAATGCCATTAGCAACGATAAAAACAGATCATTTTTTCTATTCTTCGATTCTTCCAAGCCTCTTTTGAAAAATCTCTCTCCCTCGATAAATTCCTTTTGACTCAAATGAAATAACGATAATTCATAATAAACCAAAAGCAACTCTGTAGCATGAATAGGCTCTCCTTCAAGAATAACCTGATTAAAATAAGCTAGTGCCCTATTAAAATCACCTAATCCTTTATAACAACAACCAATATTAAATAATGATTTCACAATCATTGGCTTATTAGAAATTGCCTTAGATTTTTCTAAAGCTGACAATAAATGAGGAAGCGCCTTTTCTCTGCATTCAAAATCAATGAAATTACCTGCCATAACAGTTAGACAATTAATTTCTCGAATCATATAAAGTGAATTGCTCTTATGTGCCTTATAAGTATCATAAGAAAGACCAACGTAATACATAGACACGTGGGTCTGTTTCATGTGATAAAACACTTCTGATAATTTGTAATAAAATTCCGCTCTTTCTAACTCATCCCCTACTTGCTCCAAGCGCTTTTCCGCGCGCTTATAGAACACAATAGCTCTAATAAACTCACCATTTTTGAATTCATACATTCCTTGAAAAAAATTAAAATAGTATTCAAGAATGGCTGACATCTTCTTTCCTTGTCCTTCTACAGCTTTCAAGTAATCCGACTTTTCAAGTGGTTCTTTAGAAGGCTGCACATAGTCTGTCATCAATTGATGACGGAACTCCATCAATTGAAAATAAAGAACCGCCTGTTCATCTTCTTCCATGACATCGATATCTTTTCTAACCTCTTCTCTTAGCATATGGGCCTCTTTCACATTGAATCTTTTTATATGCTTATACCATTCATTGATCTTGATTGCTACAACTGGAGACGGTATAGACGCCATCTACAATCCCCCCTAGAAAACCAATTTTTAATAAATGTTAGCATAATAATTCCTAATAAAACCCTATTTATCCATTTGTGTGTAAATTTTCGGCATGTCGCAATCACTTTTTAAGCAAGTAGGACACAATACATATCGGTTTTTAGATGCTATCGCAGCAGTTAAAATGGCAAACGCATTTAAATCCCATATAAGCGCACTTGAAGCATCACACTATTAAAAAATAAACGTGCTTAGAATCGAATAAAAACGCTATTGGTGGTGTTTTTGAAATAGGCGCCATGTATTTTAAGAAACAAAAAAACAGGCAAGAAGAGCCTGTTCTTTATTATCCAGTGATGACCATATTGATAAATGGGACACTCAGTAAAGAGAAAACAATGGCAAAAAGAACTTTATACCCCATCTCTTTTTCTTTATTATTTTTACGTTTTTTCATATAAACAGCAAAATAAGAAGCACCAATTAACATCATCAATAATGATATTGCAGTCATCATAAATTCCCCTCCTAAAAAGTACCTAAATTGCGGTCACCGCAACCCAAAAAGAAATTTTCCATTGAATTCCCAAATGAGAATCAATCAATGATAGGATGAAAACATGTAAAAAAAGGAGGGAGTACTATGACTTATGCTGTTTTATTTTTTTACGCCGCCACTTAATAAAAGTCACTGAAAACACAAGAAGTAAAATCGCAATAAGCTTGAAAATAAATCGAGTGAAGAAAGTAGCATCTTCGAACTCCGTTGCAAAGATACACGCTCCTATGATTATCCCGATCATGCCTACTACCCAATTCCAAAACACATCAATCACTCCTCAATTAACTTTTTTTAAAAGAAAAGCATTTTTTATCCATATGTATATTATTGCACAAAAAACATGGAGGAAATATCCAAAATGAAAAAGTTCAGAATCGTGCTTTTAGGCCTGTCGTTATTTTTAACAGTTCCATTACAAACCGTAGCCGCAGTAACCCATCAACCTCAAGAAATTAAAGAATTTTATCAAACTGAAATTGAAGGTAAGGTACATACTTTCAATTCTGTGACCAGAGGCAGCACTCAAACAATAACGATTGATAATGGCGAACGAGTAGATACCGTCTCTTTTGACCGAGCAAAAAAAGAACTTCGTATCAACAATGAATTAGTTGAGTTAGAGGAATTTAAAGAAGCTGGAAAAGAATTAATCAATGAAGACGGCGAGATTAGCACAAACTCAAACAAAGATTACCAATGGAGACTTGTAAAAAACTATAAAAACAAATTCAACATCACTGTTGCTATTGTCGCTCTTGTGACAGGTGCTATTTTGGCATTACCAACGGGGACCGGTGCTATAGCTGGCGCAGTCTTGACACTGAAAGCAGTAGCCATAATTGCTACAGCAGTAACTTCCGCTTCAGGATCAACAGGTCAAAAAGTCTTTCATTACACATTTAAAACGTACTACAGTCCGAAAAACGGCTACTGGAACAACAAATTTGTCTTATCTGTCTACAAAGATTCAAAGCGCAAGAAACTTCTAAAAAAGGTTAGCCATCAAACACGACTCGGAAAAAAATATTAAAAAAGAAGCAGGCTCCAGTAAGTGCCTGCTTCAGATTGTTGACAAAGGACAAAAATGTTGTTTATTTTAGCCCTTTGTCTTCTATCGTGTTATGAAAATCCTTGAATTCTAGAAGGACGATTATTGTCGCGGAGCGAGTTTGACCTTCGTGAGCACCAGCACGTGGGACTGACACCAATAGCGAGGGTTTGTTTACATGCTTAGAGCGATCAATGAGATCGTTCTTTTTTTGTCTTCAATTATCAAAATATTTTTTGGACTTGTCTCATAGAATGTGAAAAGAATTTGCTTTTAGACAAGGGGAGGCTACATGAATCGATTTGTAAAAGGGGTCATTCTGCTATCTGTTGCAGCTTTCATTGCGGAGTGTATAGAGTTTTTAGTGAATATGATTTTAGCGAGAGAGCTTGGAGAACATGGAATGGGTCTCTATATGAGCATCCTTCCGATCATCATGCTTGTCCTTGTGATCGCCAGCTTAGAGCTGCCAGTCTCCATTTCTAAATTCATTGCAGAATCGCATGAGCGGCTCCACAAAAGTATGCTCCGTCATGCTTTTAAAATGACGCTTGTGGTGACATGTACAACAACAGGTATAGCAGCGATTGTTCTGCCCTTTATTCCTGTGTTTCAGTCGTACCATCCGCTTATGAAAGGTTTGGTGCTGTCTCTTATCCCGATTATAGCGTTTACCTCCATTGCCCGCGGCTATTTTATGGGAAAGCAGCAAATGGGCAGAATCGCTTTAGCCAATATGCTGAAGAAAACAATCCAACTCATCTGCTTGTTTTTGTTTTTTCATTGGTATTCGTTTGATATTGAAACAGCGGTCCTCATCGCCATTGGTGTCATTGTTGCGAGTGATCTTGTCGTCTTTATTTATTTATATTCTCAATACGTCATGGCAAAAAATGCTGTGAATGTCAGGTCTGTTGAATTAAGAGGGATTGATGTGAGAAAGCGCTTATTAGCCGTTTCCATACCGACAACTGGCATGCGCATCTTTCATGCGATCGCCAATGCGGTTGAACCGTTTTTAATCAAAGGAGCGCTCATTGCAGCGGGCATATCTGGAACATTAGCTGTTGATCATTACGGCATGCTTGCTGGTGTGGCAATGTCGATCGGTTTTTTTCCAGCGTTTATTGCCCATTCCATTATGATTGTGATGATTCCAAACGTATCTGAAGCCTATGCTTTGAGGCAGTATGATCTAGTGAAAAAACGTGTCAGACAGGCAATTCTGATTACGTTTGGTTACGGGGTGCCGGCAGTGATGGTGATGTATTATTTTGCTTACCCGCTCACACAGCTCTTTTTTGATTCACCGCAAGCTGCGGTCTATTTACAGCTGCTATGGCCATACTTTTTATGCCACCTGTTTGTGATGCCGTTTCAAGCGTGTTTAATCGGGATGGGGCTCATCAAAGATGTGTTCCTACATAATATATGGGTGCATGTCGTCTCTTTTTCTATGGTGTATTTCCTTGGATCAATTGAAAGCCTGAATATGATGGGGGTCATATTAGGGATGAACACGGGCATGCTGCTTTTGACCACCCTGCATTATGCGACGATTTGTAAGGAACTTGGCGTTTCAATGTTTCTGACAATGAAAAAAGCTTGAATGTCATTGTCATCGAGAGGGCAAGCTATAAGAAAACTGGGAAGGAAGATCATGATGAATCGTAAACATCTACCCGCCAGTCTTCTGATGATGAGCCTGCTTCTATTTTTAATAAGCACAGTGACAGAGGCAAAAGAGCCCGTGATGGCGCCAAGAATAGAGGCTCCGACACTAACTGGTAAAACACAGATGGTTCCCGCAAAAGGGAAAAAGACCATTCTGCATTTTTGGACAACATGGTGTCCATCCTGCAAAATGGAGCTGCCCACATTTGAACAAATCGTGAAAGAAAATCAGAGTGATGTTGACATATTGACCGTGAATTTACTAGGAGCTGAACAAAGTAAACATATTGTTGCCCAATTTGTGAAAGACAGAAAGTTTACTTTCCCAATCATACTAGATGAACACGGAGAAATGATGAAAAAATATCAAATCATCACCATTCCTACGACCTTTTTGATTAATGAAAAAGGTGAAGTGGTGAAAAATCATGTAGGTCCACTGACGAAAAAACAAATAAAAGAGTGGACGGATTTATAGAACAATTCCTTTGTGAAAGAACCAATTCTATTGGTTCTTTTTTTGTGTTCATTTGCTTTTCATCTGAATAAACTGTGCTCAGAGGAGGATGGAATGTCCTTTCGTAATAATGATAATTATTATCAAAAAGAAATTATAATAATTATTAATTGAAAATTACTCAGAACCTGTTATAATGAGTTACAGACCTATAAAAAGCTTGAAATTGCAGAAAAAATAGATGAAAAAAGAAACGGGCAACGATTGATAATATGAAAACGATTATCAATTAGAGAGGAGAAAACAATCATGAATGAGAATACGGCACTTTATCAAACGACAAATCAAAAGGAATCGAAATGGTCCTTACATAAATGGGCACAGCACGGAGAATTAATTGCAGCAGGTATCTCGGGAATTCTCATTTTAATTGGATGGATGTTAAAGGATCAGAGCATGTGGAGCATTCCTCTTTTTATCCTAGCTTTTGTCATTGGAGGTTTTGCAAAGGCGAAGGAAGGAATTGAAGAAACCATCTCGTCTAAAACCTTGAATGTGGAGCTTTTAATGATTTTCGCAGCAATAGGCTCAGCTCTGATTGGCTATTGGGCAGAAGGCGCCATTTTAATCTTTATTTTCTCACTGAGTGGTGCGCTTGAAACGTACACGTCAAATAAAAGCAAGAAAGACTTAACAGCTTTAATGAGCATTGCACCGGATGAAGCTACTTTAATTGAAGAAGATGGCACGACGATTCAAATCGCTGTTTCATCATTAACACCAGGTGACCGTATTATGATCAAAGCTGGGGAACGCATTGCAGCTGATGGTGTGATTTTAAGTGGTAGAACAAGTGTGGATGAATCTGCGCTTACAGGAGAATCTGTTCCACAGGAAAAAGGGCAAGGGGAAGACGTTTTTGCTGGAACAGTGAACTTAAATGGTTCCTTAACAGTAGAAGTTACTAAACATAACGAAGAAACGCTTTTCCATAAAATTATTAAACTTGTCGAATCCGCTCAAGAAAGTGTTTCACCAAGCCAAGCATTTATTGAAAAATTCGAAGGTGCCTATGTAAAAGGTGTGCTGATCACCGTTGCCATTTTAATGGTTCTGCCTCATTTTGTACTTGGCTGGAGCATGAGTGAAACCTTCTACCGGGCTATGGTGTTTATGGTCGTTGCTTCACCTTGTGCACTTGTTGCATCCATTATGCCAGCTGCGCTGTCACTAATCTCAAATGGTGCAAGAAACGGAATGCTTGTCAAAGGAAGCGTCTTTTTAGAAAAACTAGGCACAAGCAGCATGATCGCCTTTGATAAAACGGGGACGATTACAAGCGGGAAGCCAGCCGTAGAACAAGTGGTAATAGCTAAAGGGCAGGATGAATCTGCTTTTTATCAGGCACTCTTTCAAATTGAGAGTCAATCAAACCACCCATTAGCGAAAGCAATTTCTGATATGGCAAAAGAGCACCAAACAGAAAGATCAGCCCATGTCACCATTGAAGAAACCTCTGGATTTGGTGTGAAAGCACAATTAAATGGAGAAACGTGGCGGATTGGGAAGAAAGACTTTGCTGGCAAGGCGTCAATTGATCGCAATATTGAAGAGACAGGTGAAGGTCTTTCAACGCAAGGATACACAGTGGTCTATGTTCAAAAGGGTGAAGAAGTCGTTGGCTGTCTTGGCCTTAAGGATCAAATTAGACCGGAAGCCAAAAAAATGATTCAAGAACTGAATGATTTAGGCATCAAAACTGTCATGCTGACAGGAGATCAACAAAAAACGGCTGAAGCTATTGCGCAGGAAGCCGGCATCCAAACCGTTGTGGCTGAATGTCTTCCAGATGAAAAGGTACATGAAGTCAATCAATTGAAAAAACAAGGTAATTCAATCATCATGGTAGGAGACGGAATCAATGATGCACCTGCACTTGCCACAGCAGATGTTGGAGTGGCGATGGGCGGAGGCACAGACGTTGCCTTAGAAACAGCGGATCTCATCTTAATGAAGAACAATTTAAATAACCTAACAAAGATGATCCGCCTTTCAAGAAAAATGAATCGAATCATTAAGCAAAACATTGTTTTCTCATTAACGGTGATTTGTCTGTTAATTTGTGCGAATTTCTTACAAGTGCTTGATTTACCTTTTGGCGTCATTGGGCATGAAGGAAGTACGATTTTGGTCATTTTAAATGGTCTGCGTCTGCTTCGTGCATCTTAATTCAATCATCAGTGCGCACTGGATCCATGCCAGTGCGCTTTTGTGCGAAGTGCAGCAAAAACTGATACAATAGACCAGTAGTAAAACGTGTGAGGAGGATCATGATGAACCGAATGAAGAGCTTGTCTTCTTGGCTTAAGAAAGAAGACATTCAAGGTGCATTTATACATACAAAGGAAAATGTGTTTTATCTATCTGGATACTTCACAGAGCCGCATGAAAGAGTGATGGGGCTGTTTGTGTTTCAAGAGGCAGAACCATTTTTTATTTTGCCTAAAATGGAAGTCGAGCAGGCAAAAAATGCAGGATGGTCCGGCGATATCATTGGATATGAAGATCATGAGAATCCGTTTGATTTCATTCAATTAGCGATAGAAAAACGAGGTGTTCATGCCGCGCGTCTTGCGATTGAAAAAGAATCGATTCCGCTTCAAAGAGCAGAACAGCTCCAAGCTGTCACCGGCGCAGAGACTTTCCTGCGGGCTGAAGAAGAGCTTAATCAGCTCAGACTGATTAAAGATGAATCTGAAATTGCTACATTGAAAAAAGCGGCACAATTAGCAGATGAAGGTGTAAAGATTGGTGTTAATGCTTTAAAAGAAGGAATCACGGAAACAGAAGTGCTCGCAGTCATAGAATATGAACTGAAGAAAAAAGGCATTCAAGGCATGTCCTTTTCAACGATGGTTCTCTTTGGTGAAAAATCAGGTGAGCCTCATGGAAATCCAGGACAGGCAGCCTTAAAAAAAGGCGATTTTGTGTTATTTGACCTTGGCGTCATTGTCGATGGATATTGCTCAGACATTACAAGAACATTTATCTACCAGGAAGCTTCTGAAAAGCAAAAGGACATTTATCAAACCGTCTTAAACGCAGAAATGGCAGCACTTGAAATGAGTAAGTCAGGCGTGCGAATTGGTGATCTTGACTTAAAAGCTCGCGGGCTGATCACAGAAGCAGGATATGGTGACTATTTCCCGCATCGCCTTGGGCATGGTCTAGGGATTTCTGTTCATGAGTTTCCTTCTATGAGTCAGGCAAATGACGACCTTTTGCAAGAAGGTATGGTGTATACGATTGAACCAGGGATTTATGTACCCGGAGTCGGCGGCGTGAGAATTGAAGATGATGTTCTGATTACAGCAGATGGTCCTGTCACCTTAACCAATTATCCGAAAGAGCTGACGATCATCAAGTAATGAAAAAAATCACGATGAACGTCCATGCCTTGGAAGCGTCATCGTGATTTTTTGTCACTCTTTTCGATCCTTATCAACAAAAAAATCATCAATTGATTGAAACGGTTTGATTTTATGTTCTTTTCCTAAAGGATGTAGTGCAAAACGAGCAGAAAACAAAACAGTCATACATAATATAATCCATATGATGAAACCCATCTTGAATTCCCCTTTCCATCCAGTGATTTGTTCGGCTCATATACATCTTAAAGTATGAAACGCTTACCATATCAAGAGAAAGTAGGAGAAAAAATGGCAAACATAAGGGAGATTGCAAAAAGAGCGGGCGTATCTGTGACAACCGTATCACGTGTGTTGAATCATCATCCTTATGTCAAAGAAGAAAAAAGGGAACGTGTTCTAAAAGCGATGAAGGAGCTCAAATATACGAGAAACATCCAGGCTGTCCATTTAGCGAAGGGCTACTCGAGTATGCTTGGCATCGTTCTCCCAACCATTGAACACTCTTATTTCAGCGGACTTGTCACAGGTATTGCAGAAAAAGCACAGGCGCGCGGCATGCATTTTGCTTTATTTCAAACGGGGTATGATCCATTAAAAGAAAAAGAAGCGTTAATGAGCTTAAAAGAACGTCGTGTGGATGGTTTAATATTTTGCTCAAATGCGTTAAGTGATGGGCACATTTTAAAGTGGCAGGAATCTGGGCCGATTATATTTTGTCATCCCACGTCACATGATACATGCTCAACTGTGTCGATTGCGCATGATCAAGCATTTAAGGAGGGCCTGCATCATTTGGCAGCATGCGGCCATGAGCGAATTGCGATTGTTCTCGCCAGAACAGAAGGAGCGAATAGCGAGTCGCGTCTTCAGGCTTATCAAGACATGATGCAATCGCTCGGGCAGGCCATTGATGAGGAATGGATCATCGAAGGGAAGCTATCACTTCTTGATGGAAAGCGATTATTTGCAGAATGGCAGGAAATGAAAAATCGCCCCACAGCATTATTCATTACAAATGACGATGTCTCTGTAGGCTTTTTATTAGAGGCGCAGCGTCATGACATAAAAATAGGAGAATTTCCAGCCATACTCAGCTTTCAATATAACCAATTAAGTGAGGCCTTAGGGATTTCCAGTATTCATATACCCCTCAAACAAATGGGGCAGGAAGCGTTTGAGTTGTTCGACCTGGCATTAAAGGGAGAGAAATCGGAAAAAAGAATGCTGCCATTTCGTCTGATTGAGCGAACAACAACCGTTTTAAAAAACAATCGTTGACGCACGTTTCATCTGTTTGTACGATAAGAGGGATTCAATAAGAAGGAGGTGGGGATGTTCATGGAATCCTTCACCGTTGATAAAGCGTTAAATAATAATGTCATCATCGCAAGACACCCTTCTTTGGGCGAAGTGGTTCTGATTGGGAAAGGAATCGGCTTCGGAAAAAAATCGGGGGATCATCTCGATCAAGACGTGTTTGAAAAGATGTTTGTGTTAAAAAACACGAAGGAACAAACAGAATATAAACAATTGCTTCATCATATTGATGAGAACATGATCGAGCTTGCCAATGACGTCATTTATCATATACGAGAAAAAATGGGACAACGCTTGAATGAGCATATTCATGTTGCACTGACCGACCATATTGCGTTTAGTTTTAAGCGGGTGCAGCAAGGCTATGATATCACGAACCCGTTTATGCTTGAGACTCAGTCGCTATACCCGAAAGAATACGAGGTCGCAAAGGAAGTCGTGGAACTGATTAACGAGCGTCCAGATGTCCAAACAAAGCTTCCAGAAGGAGAAATTGGCTTTATAGCGCTCCATATTCATTCAGCTTTGACGAATCGGCCTTTATCTGAGGTGAACCGTCATTCGCAGCTTATTACGCAAATGGTCCAAGTCATAGAAGATTCATTTCATATGAAAGTAGACAGAGAAAGTATTCATTATTTACGCTTATTACGCCATATTACGTTTTCGATCGAGCGTATTAAACGGGGAGAATCATTAGAGGAGCCAGAAAAATTGCTTCATCTATTGAAAAATGAATATCCTTTATGCTACAATACTGCTTGGAAAATGATTAAAATTTTGCAGCATGCATTGAAAAAGCCTGTACAGGATGCTGAGGCTGTCTACCTGACACTTCATCTGTACAGATTGACAAATAAAATTTCATAGTTTCCTTGAAACGTGTAACTGATTCGATCAGGCATGAGTGACTTAAGGTAAATACAGGATAAGATCCTGTTATTTGCGCAACCTTATATCACCATGCCTTTTTTTGTGTTTGAAAGTGAAATGTAAACGGTTAATTATGAAATGTGCGTCAGGGAGCGTCCCACATGTATGTTGTAAGCGAAAACAAAAGGAGGTTCAACCAGTGTTTAAATCACTTTTTGGTGTGTTACAAAAAATTGGACGAGCACTCATGCTTCCAGTTGCGATCCTTCCTGCTGCCGGTATTTTACTAGCACTTGGGAATGCGATGCAAAATCCGCAGCTGATTGATGTAGCTCAATTTTTAAGCAACGATACAATTCAACTTGTTGCAAGCGTTATGGAAAATGCAGGGAACATCGTCTTCTCGAATCTGCCGCTCTTATTTGCTGTAGGGGTTGCTATCGGTCTTGCTAATGGAGACGGTGTGGCAGGGATTGCCGCAATCATCGGTTACCTTGTGATGAACGTAACGATGAGTGCCGTATTAATGGCCAACGGATCCATTCCATCCGATTCAATCAAATTGGCTAAGTTCTTTAAGGAAAGCCATCCAGCATATGTTAATATGCTCGGCATACCGACCTTGTCTACCGGAGTTTTTGGCGGGATTATTGTCGGGGTATTAGCAGCTTATATGTTTAATAAATTTTACAAAATTGAGCTCCCGCAATATCTTGGCTTCTTTGCTGGTAAGCGTTTTGTTCCAATCGTCACTTCGATTTCAGCACTTATTTTAGGGCTTTTGATGCTAGTCATTTGGCCGCCAATCCAAGGTGCACTGAACTCATTTTCAACAGGACTGCTTGCAGCGAATGAGCCGCTGGCTGCCTTTGTATTCGGTGTCATTGAACGCTCATTAATTCCGTTTGGTCTGCACCACATATTCTACGCACCATTCTGGTATGAATTTTTTAGCTATAAGAGCTTATCAGGAGATATTATCCGTGGTGACCAGCGTATCTTCATGGCGCAAATCAAAGATGGTGTTCAGCTGACAGCTGGTACATTCATGACAGGGAAATATCCGTTCATGATGTTCGGTCTTCCAGCGGCAGCTCTTGCGATTTATCATGAAGCAAAACCAAAGAATAAAAAGCTTGTAGCAGGAATTATGGGATCAGCAGCCCTTACTTCTTTCCTAACAGGGATCACTGAACCACTTGAATTCTCATTCTTGTTTGTTGCACCGGTATTATTTGCGATTCACTGTGTATTTGCTGGATTATCCTTTATGATAATGGATATTCTAAACGTGAAAATCGGGATGACCTTCTCAGGAGGGTTAATCGACTTCTTCCTATTTGGTATCCTGCCAAATAGAACCGCTTGGTGGCTTGTCATTCCAGTAGGTCTCGTACTTGCTGTTATTTACTACTTTGGATTTAGATTTGCTATTCGTAAATTTAATCTGAAAACGCCAGGCCGTGAGGATGAAGCAGCAGACGGAGCAAGTGATGTGAAGTCTGAAAAAGGCAATGACTTGCCTTATGAAATCCTTGAAGCAATGGGTGATCAAGAAAACATTAAACACCTTGATGCTTGTATTACACGTTTACGTGTCACTGTTAATGATCAGAAGAAAGTGGATAAAGACCGCTTGAAAAAGCTTGGCGCTTCAGGTGTTCTCGAGGTAGGGAATAACATCCAGGCAATCTTTGGCCCGCGCTCTGATAATTTAAAAACACAAATGCAGGACATCATTGCAGGCCGCACGCCTCGTCCAGCGAAAGACCCTTCTGCAAAAGAAGAAGTCAGCCAACAGGTCGAAGAGGTCATTGCAAAACCGCTTCAAAATGAACAAGGTGAAGAAATTTTTGCTTCACCAATTACAGGGGAGCTTCATCCAATTACAGATGTACCAGATCAAGTATTCTCAGGGAAAATGATGGGTGATGGTTTCGCGATCTTGCCAACAGATGGAACGGTGGTTTCACCGGTAAGAGGGAAGATCTTAAATGTGTTCCCAACGAAACACGCTATTGGCCTGCAATCTGATGGTGGACTTGAAATTTTGATCCACTTCGGTATTGATACGGTCGGTCTCAAAGGAGAAGGGTTTGAAGCATTTGTACAAGAGGGAGATCAAGTAGAAATCGGTCAAAAACTTTTAGAGGTTGATATTGATAAAATTAAGACTGAAGTACCATCTTTGATGACACCAATTGTATTTACCAACTTAAGTGAAGGACAATTTATTGACCTTCAAGAATCCGGTGAAATCAAAGCTGGACAAGAAAACATCATGAAAATTTCAAAATAATTTTCATAACTGCCGTTCTTGTTAGATGACAAGCTCGGCAGTATGATATAATATTGTGGATGTATTAATTGTATAAAAAGGAGATTGATAAAAATGGCTCAACAAACATTCAAAGTAACTGCAGATTCTGGAATTCACGCACGTCCTGCAACAGTTCTTGTACAAACTGCTAGTAAATATGATGCTGATATCAACTTGGAATATAATGGTAAAACAGTGAACCTGAAATCTATTATGGGTGTAATGTCTCTAGGAATTGCAAAAGGTGCTACAATCACGATCTCTGCTTCTGGTTCTGATGAAAATGATGCACTTGCTGCGCTTAAAGACACAATGAAAAGTGAAGGCCTAGGCGAGTAATGCAACAACTGAAAGGAATCGGTGCTTCAGCAGGCGTTGCGATTGCAAAAGCATATCGTCTGGAAGAACCAGATTTAACAGTTCACCAAAAAGACATCAACGATCCAGAGACAGAAGTGAAGCGTTTTGAAGAAGCAATTCATGTTTCTAAACAAGAACTTGAAGCAATTAAAGAACATGCGCTAAAAGAGCTTGGCCAAGACAAAGCAGATATTTTTTCTGCCCATCTTCTTGTGTTAAGTGATCCTGAACTGCTTAACCCAGTAAAGGATAAAATTAAATCTGATAAAGTAAATGCTGAATTTGCTTTAAAAGAAACAGCGACGATGTTTGTCACAATGTTCGAAGCAATGGACAATGAATACATGAAAGAACGTGCAGCGGATATTCGCGACGTAACAAAACGTGTCATTGGACATTTGCTAGGCGTTGACATTCCAAACCCAAGCATGATTTCTGAAGAAGTCATCATCATTGCTGAAGATTTAACACCTTCTGATACTGCTCAGCTAAACAGACAATTTGTCAAAGGCTTTGCGACAGATATCGGCGGACGTACATCTCACTCAGCGATCATGGCAAGATCTATGGAGATTCCAGCGGTTGTTGGAACAAAAGAAGCAACAAAAACGGTGAAAAACGATGATCTGATCATTGTGGATGGTATTAGCGGAGACGTCATCATTCAGCCTTCTGAAGATGAAGTGAAAGCGTATCAAAAAAAGCATGAAGACTACTTAGCTCAAAAAGTGGAATGGGCGAAACTTGTTGACCAGCCAACGGTCACAAAAGACGGCGTTCACGTAGAGCTAGCTGCAAATATCGGGACACCTGAAGATGTAAAAGGTGTACTCGAAAATGGCGGCGAAGCAGTCGGGCTGTACCGTACTGAATTTTTATACATGGGCAGAGATCAGCTTCCTACAGAAGAAGAGCAGTTCGATGCGTATAAAACAGTTTTAGAGAAGATGGAAGGGAAAGCAGTGGTTGTCCGCACACTAGATATTGGTGGCGATAAAGAACTTCCTTACTTGCAGCTTCCAAAAGAAATGAACCCGTTCCTTGGCTATAGAGCCATTCGCCTTTGCCTAGAGGAGCAGGAGATTTTCAGAACACAATTACGCGCCTTACTTCGTGCAAGTACATATGGAAACTTGAAAATCATGTTCCCTATGATCGCGACGTTATCTGAATTTAGAGAAGCAAAAGCCATTTTACTTGAAGAAAAAGAAGCATTGGTTGCCGCTGGTACAGACGTTTCTGATTCCATTGAAATCGGAATGATGGTTGAAATTCCATCAACGGCTGTCATCGCAGACCAATTTGCAAAAGAAGTAGATTTCTTCAGTATTGGAACGAATGATTTGATTCAATACACAATGGCTGCTGATCGAATGAACGAACGAGTGTCTTATCTTTACCAGCCTTACAATCCCGCGATTTTACGTCTCATTACGCTTGTCATTGAGGCAGCGCATAAAGAGGGTAAATGGGTTGGCATGTGCGGTGAGATGGCAGGAGATGAAATCGCAATCCCGCTTCTACTTGGATTAGGATTAGATGAATTCTCAATGAGTGCTACATCCATTCTTCCAGCAAGAACACAGCTAAGCAAGCTTTCTAAGGAAGAAGCCGCATCATATAAAGAGCATATTTTATCACTTAGCACAACTGAAGAAGTCGTTGATTTCGTAAAGAAAACGTTTCAACATAACTAAGTGAATGAAAACCAGACAGGTGAAACTGTCTGGTTTTTTTGTCGAATTTTATCATATTAAGTCATATTGGGGGGTGAGAAGGGCATCCTATAATTAAAAAATGGAGGTGACCAGATTGCCATTCTCTGATTATAAACCGGGTGATCAAGTATATGTGATTTATCGAAATCCACATGCAGCAAACGTAGCGCAAATTAAAGAAGCAGAAATTGTTTCACATCCATACAACGAAGAAGAGCTTGCCTTATTTTTACTTGAAACGTATCATCCATTAGCTCCTGATGATGCTGTTTTCCCAACATATGAAGAAGCAGAAGCTCTTTATCAAGACTTGTTTGAATAAGGGAGATTTTAGAAAGGATAAAAGCCATCCTGGGAGGTTAAAGTAACGGTATGAAAACCTTAAAGGTAAGGATGTGCTAAATATGATCAAACCTTTCGTCCCTCAGCTTGTTTACATTGAACCCCGGGCGTTAGAGTACCCGTTAGGACGAGAGCTGAAGGAAAAGTTCGAGGGTATGGGAATCGAAATAAGAGAAACGACCTCACACAACCAGGTAAGAAATATTCCGGGAAAAAATGACCTGCAAAAGTATCGTAATGCGAAGTCAACGCTTGTGATTGGTGTGAGGAAGACATTGAAGTTTGACTCATCTAAACCATCAGCAGAGTATGCAATTCCATTTGCAACAGGATGTATGGGTCATTGTCATTATTGTTATTTACAAACAACAATGGGAAGTAAGCCTTATATTCGAACGTACGTCAATGTAGAAGAAATATTAGATCAGGCAGAGCAGTACATGAACGAGCGTGCGCCGGATATCACGAGATTTGAAGCATCCTGTACGTCAGATATCGTAGGAATTGACCATTTGACACACACACTCAAACGAGCGATTGAATACTTTGGGCAAACCGACCTAGGAAAGCTTCGTTTCGTCACAAAATTTCATCATGTAGACCATCTGTTAGATGCAAAGCATAACGGCCGGACAAGATTTCGTTTTAGTATTAATGCTGATTATGTCATTAAATATTTCGAGCCCGGCACATCACCGCTTGATCAGCGGATTGAAGCGGCTGTTAAGGTCGCAAAGGCAGGCTATCCTCTTGGCTTTATCATTGCTCCAATCTACATCCACGAAGGCTGGCAGGAAGGATATAAAGTTCTATTTGAAAAGCTCGATGCAGCCCTTCCTGAAGATGTGAGAAACGATATCACCTTTGAAATGATTCAGCACCGCTTTACAAAACCTGCAAAACGTGTCATTCAAAAAAACTATCCGAAATCAAAATTAGAATTAGATGAAGAAAAAAGAAGATACAAGTGGGGGAGATATGGAATAGGTAAATATATCTATCAAAAAGATGAGGAACAAGAACTAAGAAAGACTTTAGAATCTTATATCGATCAGTACTTTCCGTCTGCAAAAATTGAATATTTCACTTAAAACAAGCCATTATGGCTTGTTTTTTCTATTTAATTTTTTTTTGAAACTATTGAATGCGCTATCTATTTTGCCGATATATAGAATAAGGAATGAAAGTAGATGTAGGGGTGATGAGATGTTTAAGAAACTTCAAGTGAGAATAGCTGTTTTCATCTCAGTTATTTTAATTTTAACCGTTGTGGCTGTTCAAGTGGGTTCCAATTTAGTATTAACACCACTTATTGAACGAGATGCAAAAACCACCGCAGCAGCAACGGCAGAAAGCATGAGAGACATTATTACAGAAAAGCTTGATAATTACGGCAATACAATTAACAAAGTAGCAACAAGTACAATGACTGAAGAATTTGCGCAAAAACAAACAAAGCAAACATTAGCTTTTGAAAAAGATGCACTAAAAAACTTGCAGGAACAGGATAAACTCATTTCGTTTACCTATATAGGAACAAGTGACGGCAAAATTTTTGGCTTCCCAGAGTTCGATCTTGGCGAAGGGTATGATCCATCTAAACAAGGCTGGTTTAAACAAGCAGCCGAAAAGCCTGATCAGGTCGTATGGACAGATCCATATGTTGATGAAGCAACGAAAAAAGTGATTGTCTCAGCCACGAAGGCGATTGTCAAAAATGGCAAGGTCATCGGGGTCGCTGGACTTGATTTGAAGCTGTCCTCCATTCAAACTTATATAAATGAACAAGAGATTCCTTATAAGGGGACCGCTTTCTTAGTTGATGGCACAGGCACTCTTTTGGCGCATCCAACAGAGCAAGGAAAAAACATATCAAAGGTCGCCTCTGTGAAAAAAGCGCTTGACAACTCAGGTATTGATGACAAAAAAGAACTGACGGTCATATCTAAAATCAAAGAAGCCAATTGGACGGTTGGTGTCAGCTTTGAGAAAAAGCAACTGCTTTGGATCACAGAAAAAATGAATCAGACAAGTATCATAATATCCGTCATTGCCATTATTCTTGCGATGATTCTCAGTTTCTTATTGGCAAGAAGCATCACAACGCCAATCAAGCGTCTCATAGGGCATGTGAGTAAGGTGTCAGAAGGAGATTTAACAAGTACGCTTGAAGTGAAGTCCCAAGATGAAATTGGTTTCCTCACGAAAAGCATTAATCAAATGACCGAGGACATTAGGGAGTTAATTGAAAAAGTAAAAGGGGCTTCAGATCAAGTTGTGAAATCAGCGGATGAAGTGACCCACATTTCAAATGAGACCTTGCTGTCGAGTGAACAGATTGCAACGGCCATTCAAGAGGTGGCAACAGGGGCGACTAAGCAGGCATCAGATGCAGAAACGATTAATGAGAAATCAGAGCATTTGTATGAGAAAGTGCGCCATATGGGTGAGCTCGCCTCACAAATGCAAACCAACTCAAAATCATCTGAAGATGCAAGCTATAAAGGGCTTGATGCACTTGGTGTGCTCGTCCAAAAATCTACACAAGCGAGCGATGAATCGAAAAAGGTAGAGCAAATGCTGCTAGATCTTGAGCATAAAACGAAAAATATTGAAAACGTCGTGACGGCCATCTCTGAAATCTCTGATCAAACGAATTTACTTGCACTAAATGCAAGCATTGAAGCGGCGAGAGCAGGAGAAAGCGGACGAGGATTTGCTGTAGTTGCAGAAGAAGTCAGAAAACTTGCTGAACAATCTGCGCAGTCAACAAAACACATTAGTGAAACCGTCAAACTCATTCAAGATGAATCGAAGAAGGCGGCTGAAGCGATGACAACAGCAAGTAAAATGAATGAAGAACAAGGTGACGCCATCAATGCAACAGGTGAGGCACTCAGCAGCATCACAATGGAAATGCAGGCACTTGTCGGTTCAATTGACAGCATTCATACACAGATCAATGAAATGACAGAAGAACAGCAGAAGATGAGTGATTCCATTCAAAGCATTGCTGCCATTTCAGAAGAATCTGCTGCCTCAGCTGAGGAAGTGCATGCGTCTACAGATGAACAAGTCCAAGTGTTAGAAAGAACGAAAACCTCAACTGAAATGCTGAACGAATCAAGCCAGGCGTTACGTCAGGCGGTTGACCGATTTAAGGTGTAATGAGCGGAAAGGAACCTTGCGACGTGAGCAAGGTTCTTTTTGTGTGATAAAATAAAAGCAGAGGAGGTGTTGACATGGATGTCAATCTATCTGGAAAAAAAGCATTGGTGGCTGCAAGCAGTCAAGGTATTGGAAAAGCCATTGCCTTTGCTCTAGCAAAAGAGGGAGCAGATGTGATGCTGTCGGGACGGCATGAACAAACACTGAAAGAAACAGTCAAAGAGCTGTCTCCGCTTGTCAAAGGACAGCTGGCTTATCACGTATGTGACGTATCTGACGCCGGTCAAATCAAGTCGCTTGTTCAAGCAGCAGCTGGTGATGAGCAGTGTCTAGACATTCTTGTGAACAATACAGGAGGGCCTAAAACAGGGACGCTCGACACCTTAACAGATGAAGATTGGATGGAATCATTTCAGCTTCATTTACTCAGCTATATTCGATTATTAAAAGAGGCATTCCCTTATTTGAAAAAACGCGGCGCACGAGTGTTAAATATTGCGTCTATGTCAGTGAAAGAACCGATCCCGGGCTTGATGCTGTCGAATACATTTAGACCGGCCATTGCCGGATGGACAAAAACAGCCGCTCAGGAGCTTGCAAAGGATGGCATTTTGATCAATACGTTAGCACCGGGAAAAATTGAAACAGACCGTGTCAAGCTGCTGGACAAGCACCGCGCACAAGCAGAGGATCTAACGGTTGAAGAGATCAAAGCACAGGCTGAACGTGCAATACCGCTTGGCCGTTATGGACAGCCAGAGGAATTTGCAGCATATGCAGCTTTTCTTTTATCTGAAGCTAATACATATATGACAGGTCAAACACTGATCATTGATGGTGGATTGACAAAGTCTCTTTAAGGAGGAACAAGTGATGGCACAAATCAAAACAGTTGGTTTTATAGGAATCGGTGTAATGGGACGCAGCATGGCAGGCCATTTAATGGATGCAGGATATGAGGTTCTCGTTTATACAAGAACGAAAGCAAAAGCAGACTCATTGATTCAAAAAGGCGCAGCATGGAAGCCGGCAATAAAGGAGATAGCAGAGAGTGCTGATGCTGTCATCACAATGGTGGGATATCCATCAGATGTAGAAGAAATCTACTTGGGAGAAGATGGGCTTGTGGCACATGCTGCGCCTGGTACATATCTTATAGATATGACGACATCGAAGCCTCAGCTAGCAAAAGAAATTGAGATGAAAGCGAAGGAAAGAGGTGTATTGACATTAGATGCACCCGTATCAGGTGGAGACATAGGCGCTCAAAATGGCACGCTGGCTATTATGATTGGCGGAGAAAGATCAGCCTATGAAGCCTGTCTGCCGCTGTTTGAGAAAATGGGAGAGAACATTCAATATCAAGGTCCGTCAGGGAGCGGTCAGCATACAAAAATGTGTAACCAAATTGCGATCGCAGCGGGTATGGTAGGTGTCGCAGAGGCAATGGCCTATGCTGAAAAATCAGGACTTGATCCAGAGCAGGTGCTCAAAAGCATTACAACAGGTGCAGCCGGCAGTTGGTCTTTATCAAACCTTGCACCAAGAATGCTGAAAGGTGATTTCGAGCCAGGGTTTTATGTGAAGCATTTTATCAAGGATATGGGCATTGCGCTTGAAGAAGCAGAGCTGATGGGCGAAGAGATGCCAGGGCTCTCACTTGCGAAGTCACTTTATGAGAAACTGAGCGAACAGGGCGAAGAAAACAGTGGGACTCAAAGTCTATATAAATTATGGGTGAAATAAAAAACCTGTCCCAATGAGGGACAGGTTTTTTTGATATTATTTTCCGATGAATTGCTGCGTCCAGTAGTTGCCAGATTTCACATAACCAACACCGATATGTGTATAGTTTTTGTTTAGAATGTTCGCTCTATGTCCTTCACTGTTCATCCATGCAGTCACAACTTCTTGAGGAGATCTTTGACCTTGGGCAATGTTCTCACCTGCTGTTTTGTAAGTGATACCGAATTGCTTCATTTGATCAAATGGAGATCCGTAAGTTGGGCTTGTGTGAGAGAAATAGTTTTTATCTTTCATATCTTGAGATTTTGCACGAGCAGATTTGCTTAATTTGGAATCAACAGAAAGTGCCTTTAATCCTTGTTTTGCACGCTCTTTATTTGTAAGCTCAACGACTTCTTTTTCAAATGCATTTAAGCTGCTGTCTGCTTTTGACGCAGTTGTATCCTTTTGGTCCGCTTTTGTGTTGTTGTTAGTGTTTTGTTTTGCTGGAGTGCTTGGTTTAGAAGCAGTTGGTTTTTTCACTGATTCTTGTTTTTGTTCATTTTTTGCTTTGTTTACTTCTTTCACTACTTTTGTTCCAGTAACAGGCTGGCCGCTTTTGATCAGCTTGTTTAATAGAGTTTCAATCTCTTTTTGGTCTTGCTTGCTTAGCTTGTTTACATCTGAAGAGATATGTAATTTTGCCGCTAATGTATGAAGATCAATGGCTTGATGCTGTACTTGTATGACTTGTTTCAGGTTAAGCTCCTTCGCATCAGCTGAATGTCCTCCAGTGAACGTGATGAGTGCAGCAGCTGTCAGCGCTGAAAAAAAGAATGATTTCTTCTTCATATTGTAACTCCTCCTAAAATCTTTGTTTTGTTTTCTCACAGAAAATCATAACATGGACTTTTTGTTATAAATGTACCAGCATCCTCCATTGACAATGCCTGTTTGTCATTTTTGTTAAAGTCATCTGAAGAGCCGCTTCATATCAAAGGATAAGGAATTCTTTCACTTAAAGAAAACGACATAAACATTCCAATATTTTAAAGTGTTAGTATATTTTTTTGTAGAATAGGGATTGACAGCTTTTTTTCGCTTGTTTCGCTGTAACAACTATTACAAAAGTGTTACAATAATGAGTGGTAATTGTAAAAGATTGAAAGGATGAGAGGTGCTACATAAGTGGGAGAGAAACAGCATCAAGGTGCTGCCGAGCAGAAAAAAATCAAGCGCCGGAACGCCTGGAGGATAAATCTCTTTTTCTTCGCTGTATTTAGTTTATTTGCTGGACTTGTGATCAAGCTTGGTGTGCTGCAAATCGTCAATGGTGAGGATTATAAAAAGCAAGCCAACCGAACAGAGGTCAAAACAGCATCATACCCGTCTCCAAGAGGAAAAATGTATGACGCGAGAGGAAGAGTCGTCGTTGATAACGAAAGTGTACCTGCCATCGTTTATACATCAGAAAGCGGTGTGAAAGCGGAGGATAAGATTAAGGTAGCAAGAAAACTTGCGACTTATATAAAAATGGATACTGATTTTTTGAGAGAGCGTGACATTCGAGATTTTTGGCTGGCGAGCCATCCGAAAGAAGCCGATAAGCTCATTTCAAAAGCGGAAAAAAAGGATATTGCTGCAAAGAATGTCTATCCGCTTCAAGTAGAGCGTGTACCAAAGGAGGAAGTCAAGGCGATCGAAAACGATGCATCTGAAAAAGCAGTTGCAGCGATCTATCGTAGATTTACAGGCGGATATGCTTTTGAGCCTCAAATCGTCAAAGCAATGAACCCAAATGAAGAGAAAAAAGGGGACGAAAAAGTTGCTTTACTCGATGAAACAAAAGAATCAAAGCAGACATCATCCGTGAGCTTGACATATGAAGAGATTTCACTTGTGTCAGAGCATCTTGATGAACTGCCTGGTGTGAACGTCATCAACGACTGGACAAGAAAATATCCATATGAAAAGACCCTTTATAATGTACTTGGCGGTGTGACGACACCGGAGCAAGGGATCATTAAAGAGCGTGAAGATTACTATATGGCAAGAGGCTACTCGCGAAATGACCGGGTAGGGAAGAGCTATTTAGAATATCAATACGAGGATTTCCTGAACCCAGAGAAAGCGACTGTTCAATATACACAGGTTGGCGGGAAGCTTCTCGATGAAATCAAGCGGACAGAGGGACGAAGAGGACTTGATCTTGCGCTGACATTTGATATGGAGCTGCAAAAGGAAGTCGACAAAATCGTCGAATCAGAGCTTAGATCCGCTAGTGCAAGAAACTATATGATGGACCGTGCCTTTGTTGTCATGATGGACCCTAACTCGGGAGATGTCCTTGCCATGTCAGGCAAGAAAATGGACGGCAGAAACGTCACAGATTATGCCATCGGAACATTTACGACCCAGTATGAAATGGGCTCTGTTGTCAAAGGAGCCACAGTACTTGGCGGGTATCAGGACGGGATGTCGCACAACCAATCCTATATGGATACACCGCTCTATTTTGCAGGAAGTGGAAAGCCGAAGAAGTCTTACAATAATCTGGGGTGGGTCAACGACCTTCGGGCACTCCAAAAAAGTTCCAACGTCTACATGTTCCATGTAGCAATGAGAATGGCGGGTATCACCTATCAAAAGAATGGGCCGTTACCTGCAAGACCTGAGCACTTACAAAAAATGAGAAACTATTATGCGCAATTTGGTCTTGGCGTCAAAACAGGAATCGATCTACCGCAGGAATCAAGCGGGATGCAGACGCACCCTAAGACGGTCGGCGGACTTTTGCTTGATGAAGCGATTGGTCAGTATGACACGTATACACCGCTTCAAGTGGCGCAATACATGTCAACCATCGCCAATGGAGGCAGCCGTGTTCAGCCAAGAGTGGTGAAAAGCGTTCACCTTCCAACGAATAAGGAAGAAGTAGGTCCAGTGGTGAAAAAATATGAGCCAAAGGTGCTGAACACGATTAACAACTCGAAAGCAGATATTGACCGCGTCAAAATGGGATTGAAAATGGTCACATCAACAGGCGGGACAGCGGCGGGACGCTTTGGTCAGCATGATGTCGCAGGGAAAACGGGTACAGCGCAAACTTTCTACTATGGTGCTAATCGTAGCTGGTGGGGGAATGCCACGTACAATTTAACCTTTGGGGGATATTATCCATCTTCCAATCCGAAGGTAGCTTTTAGTGTCGTGACCCCTTATGTCTCAGATAAAGACCCCGTCATTAAAACCATTCCAAGCAAAATTATTGATAAGTATGTAGAACTACAAAAGAAATATGAAAAGCAGTAAGCAGCAGAGAGCACAGCAAGAGAATGTGCTCTTTTTTGCTGAAAATATGGACGTTTCCCTCGATGACGGAAGGAAAATACGGGTTTTCTAGCGAATCTTTTTTATACATCAACCTAAGGACAACCCTAAAAAATGAAAAGGAGGGTCGGACGACGATGGAACAAAAAATGAAAGATTCGAATCAATTGTATTCGAATATCGATTTACATGCCGTTCTTTCTTCTAATGGCCGCTTTCTCTACATTTCTTCCAACTGTAAGCAGCTTTTGCTCTATGAACAAAAGGATTTACTAGGGTGTTTTTTAAAGGACTTTGTTCATACTGAAGATCAATTTCTCGTCGAAAGCTATTTCTACAATCAGCACATGCTAGAGATTTGCCACTTTAGACTGCTTAGAAGTGATCTAACAGCTGTTTGGATCGAAGCGAGCATTGATTTTGTTGCTTGCAATGGTTTAGACGACGATTTAGGTAGAGAAATGATCCTGAAAATGAGGGTGCTGGACGCTGAACCTCAAAAAGCAGCATTTCAATCAACATCAGAAGTAGCAGAACAGTCGTTAGACAGCTTGCCGGCTTTCCAAAATGTCAGTGAAGCTGAGCAATTGATTGCGATGCTGCCAAATCCGTTATGTATTACGATATTAGGGAAAATTGTTTATGCGAACGATGCGATGCTGCAATTAATGGGTGTAAGGTCAAGAGATGACATGATCGGCAAGTCCTCGTTTGATTTCATTGCTGAAGAGTACCATGATATTGTCAGAAACCGAATTACAAGGCTGCAGCAAGGCCTTCCGGTCGGGATGATTGAACAGATATGGAAACGGAAAGATGGGAGCACGATTCATATTGAAGTGAAGTCATCACCTGCGATCTATCAAAATCAGCGGGCAGAGCTTTTACTGCTAGTGGACATCTCATCCCGTAAAAAATTCCAAACCGTTCTTCAAAAAAGCCGGGAGCGGTATCAGCTGCTTATTCAAAACTCTATTGATACGATTGCGGTTATCCATGATCACAAATGGGTGTTTATGAATGAATCAGGCATTAAATTATTTGAAGCCGAGCATTACGATAAATTAATAGGAAAGGATATTTTTCACCAAATCCATTCCTGTGATCAGCAAAAGGTCAAAAAGAGCTTATCACGTATTATTGAAAGAGCATCAGATTCTGAAATTGTCACGATGAGCTGTCATACATTTAAACACAAGCTGATTTACACAGAAATGGTGTGTATCCCAACCACATTCTTTGGAGAAACAGCCGTTCAAATTATTTTAAGAGATATATCCGAACGTAAGCAGACAGAAGAACTCATGCTTCGCTCTGAAAAATTATCGATCGCAGGTCAATTGGCTGCTGGCATTGCACATGAAATAAGGAACCCATTGACCGCTATCAAAGGCTTTTTACAGCTCATTAAACCGAAAACAAAAGATCGTGATCAATATTTCGACATTGTTTTTTCTGAGCTGAGCCGGATAGAGATTATACTAAGTGAGCTGCTAATGCTTGCAAAACCGCAGCAAACGGCATCGATGCAGACGCTTGATTTGAAAAAGATCATCAGCGAAGTCACAGCCTTGCTAGAAACACAAGCCAACTTAAATGGTATTTTAATGAACACACATGAGATAGAGGAGGATCTCCTCATGAACGGAGATCAAAATCAGCTCAAGCAGGTGTTTATCAATTTAATCAAAAATGCTGTAGAATCGATGCCAGACGGAGGAAAGGTAGACATCACGGCCAAAGCAGAAAGAGAAGGGATACTCGTCACCATTCGTGATGAAGGGGTCGGCATTCCTGAATCGGTGATGAAGCGGATTGGAGAGCCCTTTTTAACCACAAAGGAAAAAGGCACTGGACTTGGTCTCATGGTGACATTTAATATTTTAGAAAATCACAACGGGACGATCCGTGTGGATAGTCAGCCTGAAAAGGGCACAGTATTTCACATCAAGTTTCCTGCAAAATAAAAACAACGGCAAGTGAGCCGTTGTTTCAATCTAGCGAACGAATTGAACGTTTTTCAAGAACAAATTGTTCCAAGCGGTCAAGTCCTTCTTTTAAAGTTTCAAGTGAATAAGCATAGGACAGGCGCACATACCCTTCGCCGAGTGGAGAGAAAGCAGAGCCAGGTACGACAGCAAGTCTTGTACTTTCTAATAGCTCCATGCAAAAATCAAATGAACTCATCTCGAACGTTTCAATGGATGGAAAAATATAAAAGGCGCCAGAAGGTTTAATGACCGGAAGCCCCATAGAAATGAGCCGATCATATACATAATCGAGCCTTTTCTTATATTGCTCTCTCATGATCAGTGCATCATCCACACCATTTGTCACAGCTTCAAGTGCCGCCTTTTGTGAGACAGCCGAGGCACAAGACACGTTATATTGATGTACTTTTAATACATGTTTAGCGATTGGAGCTGAAGCAAATAAAAAGCCAATTCTCCATCCGGTCATGCTATGAGATTTAGACAGCCCATTAATCACAATGGTCTGTTCTTTTAAGAAAGAGGCAATTGAATGATGCGGCCGGTCAAATGTCAGCTCACTATAGATTTCGTCAGATAAAATAAAGATGTCTTTTCCTTCAAGGAGCTGGGCAATTTCTTTCAATTCTTCTTCTGAAAGCGTAACACCAGTTGGGTTTGAAGGATAAGGAAGAACCACACACTTTGTCTTTTCCGTTAATGCATCCTCAATTAACTTGGCATTTAATTTAAAGCCAGCATTCGTTGTGTCGATATGGACGGGCGTGCCGCCGCACATTCGAATGATCGGTTCATAACCGGGGTAAACAGGGCCGGGTAAAATGACCTCGTCACCTTCTGTCAAAATGGTTCGAAACGCAGCATCAATCGCTTGACTTGCACCTGTCGTGACAATGATTTCTGACTCCGCGTCATAATCAAGATTGACTTTCTTCTTGATATATTGCTGGATCGCTTGTCTTAGCTCTAGGAAACCAGCATTGTGAGTGTACGAGGTGAAATTCTCGTCAATGGCTGTTTTGGCAGCTGTTTTGACATGATGCGGCGTATAAAAATCGGGCTGGCCGATCGTCAATGATACGACATCCTCATATGACGATACGAGATTTGAAAATGTTCGAATGCCTGAAATTTCAATATCCTTTACTCTTGGATTCAGCAAATGCTCCATTTCTCATCACCTTAAAAATTTATGTTTTTATCCTATTTTACCATTCACTTCATAAATGTCACCTGCGAAGGGCACTGGATATCGTTATATGTAGTCTATTCTCCTATTCATCACAGCATGAGTGATATATTTGAAGAAAGAGCAACATTTATTATAGCGTAACCTCACGAGAAAATACAGGCTGTGATGAAGATGATTAGAAAACGACAGAACTGTGTAAACTGAAAGAACGTGAGAATCAAGTCATGGGAATTGCTTTCATAGACATACGATCTCCTAAAGGAGGACGAAAGATGAAACAATCAGCGAAGACATCGAAAATCGCGTTTCTATCTGTGATGAGCAACACATTTGTTGTCATCTTAAAAATCATTGTCGGGCTGTTAACTGGATCTGTAGCGGTTTTATCAGAAGCCATTCATTCCTTTCTTGATTTAATGGCCTCTTTTATTGCATTTATTTCTGTTCGTATTTCGAGAAAACCAGCAGATTCAAAACATCCTTATGGGCATGGTAAAGTCGAAAATATTTCTGGAACGATTGAGACACTGCTCATATTCGTTGCTGGCATTTGGATTATATACGAATGTGTTCACAAATTAATGCATTCAGAGCCAGTCAAGCTACCTGTCCTTGGCATTGTGGTCATGCTGATCGGTGCGCTCATCAATTTTGTTGTATCAAGGGTTGTGAACAAAGAGGCTGAGCGAGTACATTCAGTCGCCATGAAATCGAATGCACTGCACCTTTTAACGGATGTGTATACGTCATTAGGGGTGGCATTCAGTTTATTGCTTGTGGCATTAACCGACTGGTACTTCCTAGATCCGATCATTGGAATGATTCTTGCTCTCTTTATTATGCGCGAAGCGTTTAAGCTCATGAAAGAGGCTTTCCCGCCGCTTGTAGACGCCCGTTTAACGCCGGAGGAAGAACAATCGATTGAAGCGGTCATTCAAGGATTCAGCGAAGAATTCATTGAATATCATGACTTTCGAACAAGGCGATCTGGTACAGAAGAATATATTGATTTCCATTTGATTGTAGATGGAAAGACAACTATTGAGGATGTTCATCAATTATGTGATCGAATTGAAGAGAAAATTCAGCTGGAATTTCCACATGCACAAATCTTTATTCATGTGGAACCTGAAAGTGAAAGAAGCTCACAAACGTAAAAAAGGCGATCAACCTAATCTCAGGTTGGATCGCCTTTTTTGACGCTTCATCTATGAAATGAAATCAATATCCATAAGCAGTATCGTAGTCTTCATACCAAGAGATATAAGCTGTGTCATCATTAGACAAACCTTGCTTCATATCTAAAAAATCAGCTTCGCAAATATCCTCAATTACAGTCATTTCGTTGTTCTTTAATCGTACGACAGTTCCCATCATGAACACCTTTCTTTAAAAAATCCTTGACTATTGTACCATGTCAAGAACGGTTGTCAACAGAAGAATGGAAATAAGACGAAAATATCACAAAATGTTAAAAAATCAGGAGCTATAAGAACTAGAAGTGCCATCTTTTTCACAAATTTTCAGTCATTATTCACATAAACCGTTTGAGTCAAACTGATCTAAAATATATGTAAAAGTGTAAAGCTTCATTGATCTTGCTATATTCATAGGATATAATAACGAATGATTATAAGAAATTTATAGAAAACATACATAATAAAGGAGAAATAGGATGGAAACCAACATTACAGAACCGCACATTCAAGAAAAGAAGCATCCTGAGCTAGCAGGCGTAGGCTATCGTTTTCTTGCACACCTTTTGGACGGTATCATTATCGGAGTACCATATGCTTTTATCATGTTTATTTTGGCATCAGTCTTTTTTGTCTCAAGTCCAGAGGCAGCAATGATGGTGGGTGACGACAGCTATTACTACTCTTCAGCCGTCATAACGGATGAGGAATGGGCAGTCATTATGGGACTAATCTTTTTCTATATAGGAGCAATCTTGATTGGTTTCGTGGTGACATGGCTTTATTACGCCATCATGGAATCATCAAAATTACAAGGAACACTCGGGAAGATGGCTCTTGGTATCAAAGTAACAAAAGTCACAGGCGAAAAGATCACATTCGGCCGTGCAACAGGCCGCTTCTTTGCAAAAGGCTTTTTGTCTCCGATCTTATATATTGGCTATATCATTGCCTTTTTCACAGAAAAGAAACAGGCACTTCATGATTTGATTGCAAGTACCATTGTTGTGAAGAAATAATGAAAGAAAAAGCACCTCTGCTATATAGTAAGAGGTGCTTTTTGCATAGATTGCTTGTATGGATGAGGGGCGCATGACATAAAATAGATTGATCGTGAAAAAAGAGGCAGGGAAGGGAGACAATCGATTGAGAACCGGAAAAAAGACGATACAGAAAAAAGGGGCAGGCTTCGGACTGTTTTTGACAGCACCTGTTTTGGCCTGGGCATTGTATGATTTTGCAAATACGATATTTTCATCAAATATGATCACCATTTTCTTCCCGTTCTATTTGCAGGAAACGATCGGAGACAGTGCGAGAATGGACCAGATCGCCAGTACCTTTATTTCTTATGCAAACGCACTAGCCAGCTTTTTTCTCGTGATATTCACACCATTATACGGGGTGCTGATTGATCGTACAGGAAAAAAGAAGCGCTACATCACGGTGTTTACTCTCATATGTATTGCTTGTACGTTTTTGATGGGGATCTTTGCTGGGATTGATTTCTCAAGCGAATGGTTTGGGGTTCCTGTCTCTTTATTAGTCGTTGTCACCTTGTTTGTGATCGCAAAGTTTTTCTATCATTCTAGTCTTGTTTTCTATGACACCATTTTGCCCGACCTTGGGACAAAGGATGAAATGCCACTTATTTCTGGATTTGGCATTGCTGTTGGTTATTTAGGGACACTTGTCGGTCTCTCTGTTTACTTACTTGTCGGTAATGACCAGTTTCATGAAGCCTTTATTCCGACAGCCCTTTTATTCTTTCTCTTTTTTCTTCCGTTTCTCTTTTTTGTCAAAGATCCTCATCCGCTGCCGCAGCAAGAGAAAAAGGCGTCTTTTTTCAGCGGGTATAAAGAAATTCTTCACACGTTTAAAGAGATGAAGCAATACAAGCCAGCATTTATCTTTATGATCGCCTTCTTTTTTATGAATGATGCCTTACAAACAGCGATTGCGATGATGGCTGTTTATGCCAAAATCATCATCGGCTTTACCGCTGGGCAATTTATTTTGCTTTATCTTGTGTCGACCATTTCAAGTATCATTGGTTCCTTTCTATTCGGATATATCACAAAAGCGATTGGGGCAAAACGCTCGATTACCATCGTGTATGTCATTTTAATTGTTGCGCTCATTCTGGCTGTGACAGCGACAACGGAGTGGGTCTTCTGGGTAGCAGGCAGTTTATTCGGGATTTCACTTGGCGCAAGCTGGGGGGCATCACGAATATTGATTATTGAGCTGACACCGCAGGAAAAGAGAGGGCAGTTTTTTGGTCTCTTTGCCTTCTCAGGGAAGGTGTCTTCCATTATCGGGCCCATCATTTATGGCTCAGTCACCCTGCTGTTTGCAGCGCACGGAAATGTCGCAAGCCGCCTTGCACTAGGATCTTTGCTTATCCTTGCAGCGATAGGACTTGTGATTCATCAATTCGTTCGAGAGAAAGCGTAAAGAAACGTCAACTTTTTACCTATGCTGCCGATATAAAAAGTACAATCTTATATTGAAGAATAGAGGGATTTCCGTGGCTTTAAACAAACAAGAAATTTTACTTGACTCTGGTACCAATGAATTGGAAATTGTGAAGTTTGAAATTGGTTCAAATCAATTCGGCATTAACGTCATGAAAGTAAGAGAAATCATTCAGCCGGTTGAGGTGACGGTTATACCGCACTCTCACCAAGATGTAGAAGGGATGATTAGTTTACGAGGCGAGATTTTACCAGTCATCAATCTGTTTTCCTTTTTTAATGTCGAGTCAGATCAGTCAGAACAAGAGAAATATATTGTGACTGAATTCAACCAACGGAAATTTGTGTTCCATACAGGAACGGTATCACAAATTCACCGCGTCAGCTGGGAAGAAATTGAAAAGCCAACAGCACTTAATCAAGGGATGGACCGTCATTTAACGGGCATCATTAAGCTTGATGAAAAAATGATTTTCCTTCCAGATTACGAAAAAATCATTTATGATATTGAATCCGCTTCTGGTGTTGAGACGTATCATATGTTTGACGGTGAGAAAGACGAGAGAAGAACAGGGAAGAAGCTGTATGTCGTTGAAGATTCTCCGCTTCTTATGCGTTTATTAACAAATGAATTAACCGAAGCAGGCTATAAAAACATTGTGACCTTTGAAGATGGCAAACAGGCATATGATCATGTCATGGATCTTGTCAGCAAAGGAATCAGTGTAACAGAAGAAATTGATATGATTATTACAGATATCGAAATGCCTAAAATGGATGGTCATCGATTAACAAAACTGCTGAAGGACAATCCTTTAACAAATTCTATTCCGATTCTTATCTTCTCTTCGCTCATCACTGAAGATTTGCGGCATAAAGGGGAAACCATCGGTGCGGATGATCAAATTAGTAAACCAGAGATTCATCAGCTGATTGAAAAAGTTGATCACTTTATTATCTAAACAAAAAACCACTCGGCATGAGTGGTTTTTTTCTGTTTAAAAATAACTTTCCCCTAGTCGTTTGAAGACGGGCTTTGTGTAATGTGATTTTTGTTTTGTGGCGGCAGGTTTTTCTTTTAAACCGACATACGTTTGAAGTATTTGCTTTGCTCGATTTAATGACATATTCGCTTTCGGATTGCGATATGATTGATTTAAATTTCCTAAGTGTGGCAAAAATTCGAAGTCTTCTTTTGTTGGTGGCAGGTGAAAATAATAATCTCCAATTTCAATCAGCACGTCGGACTGTTGTTGACTATACTTGGGATTGTTAGAGAAATGTAGGCCCACTTTTCTTCCTTTACCTTCTTGCAATAGTTTTTGCAGCGCACGTTTTTTCAAAAGATAAAGAAACTTGGGGTTTGGTGCGGTTTTAGCATGGCGGTTAACAGTATAAATGGCTTTTGCGATGTTTTCTGCTGTAGGTTCTATGTCTTTAGTATGAGCATAATCGTCCATTTTTTCTCTCCTTTGTCTTTCGTCTTCCTGTGCTTAGTATAAATTATACGTTTTTATTAGTAAATTGCAAATAGGGTTATTGTAAAAAGCGATCGGATTCTCATCGCTCTTATATACAATAGCCATTCATGATGGGGCTAAAATGGCTTCTTCATTTTAGCAAAAACACGATTCGTCATCATTATTCTTCTAACCGTTTTATCTGGAGCGCATGCGGCTGTTTTAATTTTCTATATGCTAAAGGTGTCGTATTTTTTATTCTTTTAAACATATTGATAAAATAGCTAGTGCTGTTGAAGCCTACTTGGTAGGAGATTTCTGTTATATTAAAGTCCGTTTCTTGAAGCAGGATAAGACTTTGCTGAATTCTATATTCATTTACATAATGAAGGGGTGATTTCTTTAAAATATCTTTGAAGTATCTGCAGCATTCTGAACGGCTTAGCTGGCCTTCACGAGCGATATCTTGGAGAAGCACCTTTTCATGATAATGCTTGTGAATCCAATTCAGCATGTGTTTCATCCGTTCATTTTTATCGTGTTTACGCACATCATGTTTCATTTGGAAGCCATTTTGTAATAAGTTTTTCCAAATGGTGATAAGCTGAATATTGAGTTCAAGTTCATAATATGCCGGTGTCTCATCAATGAAGCGTTGTATGGTTTGAATACATTGATAGATATGCTTTGCCCAGCGTTCTTTTCGGTTGAATAAAATATAAGGTGTCTGGCTCGCATGCATATAAGGATGGACAAAAGTGGTGAATAATTCATTCGCTGTGATGAAATGAGGCGAGACGTTTAAACAA
This sequence comes from Bacillus safensis, assembly GCA_030159235.1. Classification (GTDB taxonomy): domain Bacteria; phylum Bacillota; class Bacilli; order Bacillales; family Bacillaceae; genus Bacillus; species Bacillus safensis_B. The sequence continues at coordinate 36,215 of BSBG01000003.1, forward strand.
ATATAAGTACATGCTGTCCCATTCGCATCTTTAGCCATGTGCAGGCAGCCACTATTGATGAAAATGCCATCCCCTTGCTTCAAACTTAACGTCTCTTCATTGATTTGGAATTCAGCCTCACCTTCTAAAATAAAGACAAATTGAAACTCGTCATGCCAGTGAAGAGGGATATAGCCGCTTCTATGATGACGAATCTTCGTATGATAAAGAGCAATAGGCCATGTTGTCGTGGAATGCTCTGTTAATTCTTTCAGGTTGTAGTCAATCAGAAAATGATGATCGCGCATGATTCTCCTCAATATTCTTTTATTTTTATGTTCAATTGATATATCAATATGTAACAAAGTGAACTACTATCAACTATATTATCATGATTTGTTGAGAATTGAGGAGAATGAAAATGAATAGGAGAAAGGGAATTTTACTTGTACTCATAGGCGCCATCTGTTGGGGAGTAGGGGGAACGATTTCACAAAAATTGTTTCAGCAATATGGGATTGATGTCAATTGGCTTGTGACTGTCCGGCTGCTTATCTCAGGGGGATTGCTTTTATTTGTTCATGTTATGACAAAAGAACGAGCACATCTGATTGGCGTGTGGCAAAAGAAGAGGACCGCGATACAAGTCCTTCTATTTGGACTCATGGGAATGCTGGCTGTTCAATATACTTATATGGCATCCATTCAACATGGAAATGCTGCTGTGGCGACGTTGCTGCAGTATACAGCCCCTGTCATGATTATCGTGTATTTAGTCATTCGCAGGCAATCAACTTTCACAATAAGAGATATGGTGACGGTGGTATTGGCTTTAGCGGGCATGTTTTTCTTATTGACAAATGGTTCTGTTTCAACATTAACGGTTCCATTTGCGGCAGTGATTTGGGGAATACTATCGGCTGTGGCGCTCTCGTTTTATACGCTATATCCAATCAGTCTGTTAAAACAATTTGATTCTCTAGTGGTTGTCGGCTGGGCCATGCTCATTGGGGGAGGCGTCCTTAGCTTGATCCATCCTCCTTGGAAGGTCAACCTGACTCAGTTACCTTTTGAAGCATATGTCTATTTATTGTTTGTAGTCATATTTGGAACAATGATCGCTTTTTGGTTTTACATAGAAAGCTTGCAATACTTATCGCCAAAAGAGTCGAGCTTAATTGGGAGTGTCGAGCCCCTTGCAGCAGTCGTCACGACTGTTTTCTGGTTAAAAGAGCCATTCGGTCTTTTTCAATGGATGGGGACAGCTTGTATTGTATACATGATTTTATTCATGGCATTGTATCAGACGAAAAAATGAGGGGGTTGAGCATTGGACAATAGGAGGATTTATAAAAAACGACTTAGTTAAATGTGAACAAAGTGAACTATTGGATCTTGATAACTACCTATTTATTAAAATGGGTAGTTTCTCAAATAATATATTTTTTCATACATGCAGTTAACGATTGCCTTTAAGATCTACCATATGCCAACAGTGTCGAACATATGGTTTTTAAACAGAAGAATTATTTCGTATGAATAGAATAAGCGCAATAAAAACAACCATTAAAATCAATTTCATTCGTCATTTGTTTGGCATCTTCAATGGCGCTTTCACCATTCATGTGCAGGCCAATCAGCGTACGGCTTGCAGCATCACTTAAAAATGCACAATCTTCTGTATGTACAACAAACTGTCCCTGTTCATCTTTTGTATGAATAAAATAGTAACTTTTTAGCATTTCTTTCACCTCCAACCTGACTATACTACTATAAAAATTCCAAATATGTAAAGGTTTTTTATTGAAAAATGTCATTTTATACACATTTTTATAAAAATAAGCAATAAAAGGGATCAACGAAACGAATTGTGATAATGCATGAGGGAATTAGCACAATAAAAGAAAGGAATGTGTTGGTCATTGGAGGAATTATGTTTGTGATAGAACCCATTCATTCTCGCATTTTATTGATCAAAAAAACTTCAAGCGGGTTCAATTAATAAATTAAAATCAATGCCATTTGACTGACAAGAATGGCATTTCAGCCATGAAAAAAGGACTTTTCCTTAAAAGAAAGTCCTTTTGACTATTGACTTATTGCACTCCCTGACCTTTTAGTTCACGCTGCACGTCTAAGTCGGCAGCTTCTCTGCTGAACTTTGGCAGCGTAATGAAGTAAAAAAGGAAGACGAGTAATATAATAATGCCCATTCCGTAATAAATATAAGAAACATTTGTGATGAGTTTTGGAAATAGCACGGCAATCAAACCTAATGTCATTGATTGGGCAAACATGGTGAGCGGATCAACCCATCCTGATACACGTCCCATCAGACGAGGGTGGACGATTCTCGGCAGCCAGCCGCCAATGACAATGTTCACTGGACCAATGCAAGTACCAATGACAAATGATGTGACATAAAATAACCATAATGTATGAGTAGAACCAAGGACAAAAATCAGAATACCTGCGACCAAAATGGGAATCGACATGAGGTATTGCATCTTGACCTTTTTAGCCAGAACAGAGCCCATTAAGCTTCCAACAAGAAGTCCTGCACCGATCGCAATGGTAAAGAAGGATGTATGTAGCTCGAAATGGTCTGGTGAAAGGCCATATTTCATTGTAAACATCGGAAGAACGGCAAATGCGCCATTGACTAGACCAAAAACAAAGAATCCGAAAATTAAAGAAGCCAATAATTTGTTTTTTAAAATATACAGAATGCCTTCTTTAAAATCTTTCAGGGACGTTTTAACGGTCATGCCTCTCCAGCCAGCTTGTCCATTTGGCTGACGCGCTTCAATTGGAATGTTACATGAACGAATCAGGATGCCTGAAATAATAAAACTGACCAAATCAATCGTAATAGCACCGTGAAGTCCAATTGTCTTATACATAATGGCACCGATGCCAACGCCAAACACCATAAATAAACTAAACAGCATTTGATTTAAGCCAGCGGCTTTAGCATATTGATCTTTATTTAAAATCGCCTGAACGAGAGAGGCTTCAGCTGGATAGAAGAACTTCGTAATGGCACTTCGAATGAACAAGATCAAGAAAATAAGTGGCAATGAATTAAAATAAATAACGATGAATAATACAATCGTCAGCCCAGCTCGTATCCAATCGCAATTCTCTGCGACTTTTTTACGATCAAAACGGTCTGCGACCACACCGACCATAAAAAAGACAAAGATGGTAGGAAGAGAATACATGAGCTCAGCCAATGTGGCGTATGCGGGCTGATGACTAAAATGGTCGAGCAAATAAAAGGCAAATGCCATATTGCCTACTGTTGTCCCCATCTGCGAGGCAAGTGCTGCAAAAAAGAGACGAACAAAATTTCTGTTTTTAAAAATATCCATAAATACGCTCCTTAACCTGAAGATCCCACTTTATATCATATAAAATTTTAACCATTCATACAATTGATTTCTCCTACTGGCTAATGGTCACAGGTGTTCCATTTGGAACGAGTGAAGCAAGTTCGAGGACATCCTGATTGTACATACGAATGCACCCTCTAGAAACAGCTTTACCAATTGAAGAAGGGTTATTCGTCCCATGAATGCCGTAATGAATTTTTGAAAGGCTCAGCCAATAGGCGCCAAAGGGACCTCCTGGGTTTGGCTGTCTGTTGACAATATAATAAGAACCTGTCGGTGTCATATTTAAAATTTTTCCTGTTGCAATCGGATATGAACGAATAAGCTGTGATCCAGAAAACAACACGAGACGTTTCGTTGGAATTGAAACAGAGATGCGGTAAGGGATCGTACTTGGATCCGGCAAACCGGGAATGATGATGACCTCATTTTGTTCCGGTTCGCGCGTTTGAAGTGACGGATTTGCAGCCTTTAAGGCATCTAGTGTTGTTCTGAAATCAAGCGCTATAGAAGCCAGTGTTTCTCCATTTTTTACGGTGTATCTCAGCACCAAAGCACACTCCTTTTGCTCAAATAAAAGAAGCCATGATGCCGTCATTAGACATACTATATGGACGGAATCAGGCCCGGTAAGGTTTCTCCTAACATTTGTCATGAAAATGATCTTTGATTATACATATGCAGGAAAGGGCGGTTTGGCTTCTGTTTACACGCGAGATGTGAAGGTGAAAAACGTTAACTCAGGTTTGGCTAAAAATCGAAGTGGCAGCCGCGTTGTCCCAAGTCCACGGTTGACATAGATGCGGTGCTGATCGCTTCCGTATAAACCTTCTACATATGTATGGCCGTAAGGTGCTGTGAGAATCGGTCCATAGAAAGGAAGCTGCACTTGACCGCCATGCGTATGTCCGGAAAGCTGCAAGTTAATGGGTGTTGATTTCAGTTCTAGTGCGGCATCAGGCTCATGGACGAGCAGTAAAGTAAATAAATCAGACGATACTTCCCGTTTGATCAAATCGTAATCAGGCACGCTCATCATGAGGTCATCTAGTGTAGCAATTTGAATATGCGCATGGTCTTTTTCTAATAGAAACACATCATTTTTACATAAAGTAAATCCACAAGCTTCCATTGTTTTCTCATAAAGCTCCACACCAAACGGTCCGTAGTCATGATTTCCGTAAATGGCGAGTTTGCCGAACGGAGCATGAAGCTTGGTTAAATAATCCTTCGCTTTTTCATGCTCTTCAGTTGATGCTTCAAAATCAACAAGATCACCTGTGAATACAATGAGATCCGGAGATTCAGCATTGATTTTCTGGACGATGGCTTCTAGATCCTTCGCTGGAAATGTATCACTTAAATGAACGTCACTAAATTGGGCTATTTTAAACTGGTCAAATGAAGCTGGAAGCTGAGCATCTTGAATGGTGAGTGACACAGTATCGATCATGCGCGGCTCGATGTATCTGGCATACCCATATCCACAAGTTGTCGCCAAAAAGCCGAGAATACTCGCACCAGCTGCGCCTTTTAAAAATTGTCTGCGAGAAAGTTGCTTCATATAAGACTCCTTTATCAATAAGATTAAGTATAGCATCATAATTGGATAATCTCCCATATGGTGCACCGAGGGTCAATCATGATATGATAGAAAATAATGAATGAATAGTCATTCAAATGATACAAAGGGGGAGAACAAATGACGAAGAAAACAGTGATTGTCACAGGGGGATCAAGTGGTATGGGAAAGGCGATGGCTGCCCATTTGGCACTTGGAGGCTGGAATGTCGTGATAACTGGAAGAACGGAAGAGACGCTGGAAAAGGCGGCAAATGAATTGAAGCAGAAGGGCTGCTCAGTCGCCTACTTCCAAATGGATGTGCGAAACCCAGAGGATGCTGACCAAATGGTCAAGTTTGCGGTGGATACATTTGGTGATGTGGATGCCCTCATTAACAACGCTGCAGGAAATTTTATGATTCCAGCAGAAAAACTATCTCCTAACGGCTGGAAGTCTGTCATCGATATTGTGTTAAATGGTACATTTTTTTGCAGCCATGCAGTGGGCAATTACTGGATTCGTCAAAAGAAAAGGGGAAGTATGATTAACATGGTGGCCACCTATGCATGGGGTGCTGGTGTAGGAGTGGCACATTCAGCGGCAGCAAAGGCGGGTGTTTTGTCCCTGACTCGAACGCTTGCAGTGGAGTGGGGAAAGCAATATCGAATTCGCGTCAATGCCATCGCACCAGGCCCAATCGAAAGAACAGGCGGTGCGGATAAGTTATGGGAATCTGAAGAGGCTGCGCAAAGAACATTAGATAGTGTCCCTCTTGGCAGACTGGGCACACCTGAAGAAATTGCAGAGCTCGCGAGCTTTTTATTATCAGAGCATGCATCTTATATAAATGGAGATTGTATCACGATGGACGGGGGACAATGGCTCAACCAATCCCCTTTTTGAATGACGATGTAAGACCTGCTTTTGATGTGGTATAATCACACAAAGAGAGAAGCAGGTGATGAAAATGGTCGATCCATTGGATATTTTAACGAATATTGAAGATGTTTTCCCGCACTATCAAGCGATATTCAGTGCGGAAGAGCAAAAAGTGATAGGCTATGAGATTCTAGGAAGAATGAAGCTTGAGTATGAAACGGTTAGCCTAGGCTCCTTCTTTACGGATTCATCTATTCCTGACGAATATAAATTGGAAGTAGATCACAAAGTACTGACGCAAGCACTTGATCTCTTCACAACAGAAGATAATGATTTGCTCATTTTTATTAATCATGATGCCAATATCCTTATGCTTGATCATGGCGAAAGTCTTTTAGAACTTTTAAAAGAATATGAAGCAAGGGGCATTCAGCTTAACCGGTTTGTGATTGAGTTCGCAGAGCATACGTTTAGCGGCGATATTGAACAGCTATACCATACGTTAACGTATTATCGTACATATGGGATTAAAATCGCCGTATCAAATATAGGAAAAGAAAGCAGTAACCTGGACCGGATTGCATTGCTTTCACCTGATCTATTAAAAATAGATTTACAGGCATTAAAGGCATCGGCTCCATCTCCTTCCTATGAATATGTCTTGTACAGCATTTCATTGCTTGCGAGAAAAATAGGGGCGGCCTTAATTTATGAGGATATTGAAGCGAATTTCCAGCTGCAGTATGCATGGAGAAATGGCGGGAGATATTTTCAAGGGTACTATCTTCATGAGCCTGCAGGAGAATTAATCGACCGAAGCCAGCGAAAAGATCAGCTTAGAGAAGAGTTCCAGCAATTTATTGCCCATGAGAAAAAGAAGCTGCAAGCGGTCTACGAACATTCTGAAACATTTTATAAACGAATTCATCAAGCTGTCACGACTTTAAAAAAATCATGCAGCACAAATGATGAACTCATTCAAAAACTGGCACTTGAGCTGACAGATTGCAGCTTTCGGATTTATATGTGTAATGAAGAAGGCTTTCAAATCACAGGAAATGTGTTTAAAAAAGAAGAAGAGTGGCTCTTTCAGCCAGAGTATATAGAGAAAAACTGGAGCTGGCGTCCTTATTTCCTATCCAATATTCTTCAAATGAGAATTAGCGGGAAAGGATTTTTCAGTGATATTTACAGCGATTTAGAAACCGGTGAGAGGATACGTACGTTTTCTTATCCTTTAGAGGGAGATATGTATTTATTTATAGACCTTCCGTATGCCTATTTATATGAGCAAGATGGATTAATTTGAGCAGTCTAAAGAGGCTGCTTTTTTTGATAGAAAAAAGAAATAAAAAAATAGTTGACATTGAAACTGATAATCATTATCATTTAGTTATAGAGAGAAGCTACTCTCTGTTCCCCAACCCCTCTATCAGATCAAGATCCAAAAAACTTGGCGCTACCCCCGCCAAGTTTTTTTTGTGCGTCAATCTTTCCCTTCATGCATAGGACAGCCCAAATCCTCCATACATCTTAAGTGATGATAGTTAGACGGTAGGAGGGAAACATCATGATCAAACGTGACACGCGGCTGCTCATTGATTTGCCAAGACCAGATCACCCAGATGCAAACGGTGCCGCTGCTGTACAAGAATTACTCGGCGGAAAATTCGGTGAAATGTCCACATTAAATAATTACATGTTTCAATCCTTTAACTTTAGAGGAAAACGAAAACTCAAACCGTTTTATGATCTCGTATCTAGTATTACGGCTGAAGAATTCGGTCATGTCGAGCTTGTGACCACAGCCATCAATCTCATGATTACAGGAACCACACATGGCGGAGATCCAGATACGACGCCGATGAAGGCAGCTGTCGATAAACGAAATACACAGCATTTTATTCAAACAGCCCAAACAGGCTATCCGTTTGATTCAATGGCAAAGCCTTGGACCGGAGAGAATGTGTTCTCAAGTGGCAACCTGATTCTTGATCTCCTTCATAATTTCTTTCTTGAATGCGGGGCTCGCACGCACAAAATGCGTGTATATGAAATGACGGACCATCCTACAGCAAGAGAGATGATTGGTTATTTACTTGTCAGGGGCGGCGTGCATGTTGTGGCATATGCAAAGGCACTTGAAGTAGCTACAGGAGTCGATGTAGGAAAGATGCTGCCAATCCCAAATCTCGACAACAAATATTTTGATTCAGCGCGGAAATTTGAAGATCAGAACGTTCATACAAAGCTGTACACATTTAGTGATACGGATTACAAAGATATCAATAAAATTTGGAAGGGCACCCATCCGATTGATGGAAAGCCGCTGACAGTCATTGAAGGCACCCCGCAAGGAGCACCTGTGCCAGATTATAGAGAATTACCGGAAGAGTTTGCTCCGGGCATTTCCAAAGAGGACTTTGATGAAATTGCCAAACGGCTGATGAGATCTGCTGGTTTATAAGAATCATGGTGCATGAGATCAGAAAAAAGACTCAAACTAAAAAAACAGATTCTTCTTCTTTTTTTGAATTCAAGAGGAAAAATATCATCTGAGAACACTTTATGGTATGATGCTTTGTAGGACTTGTGTATAATCAATACGGGTTCATCTTGAGTTGTTTTTTTGAAAGGAGTCTTTTTTTAGAATGTCACAATTAATGGGTATCATTACAAGGCTGCAAAGTCTTCAAGAGACAGCGGAAGCTGCAAACGAGCCGGCACAGCGTTATTTCGAAGTGAACGGTGAAAAAATCTGTAGTGTTAAGTATTTCGAAAAGAATCAAACGTTTGAATTGACTGTTTTTCAACAAGGGGATAAGCCAAATACTTTCCCATTTGACAACATTGATATGATTTCGATTGAGATTTTTGAGCTTCTACAATCCTAAGCTGAATCGTATGAAATGTTTTTTCTGAGGATTCCTTCGTTTATTGCGGCAACATACATGTAACATCATAGATGATGTACAAATGGAAGATGATCAATCAGCGCATTTTTCGGATAAGAGACCATTAAAAAGGAGTTCCTTTCTGTGAGTGATTCTTTTTTCTATAATCTTTCTGAAGATCATTTAGCGTTTTCTGATGTCGTCATGAGAATGAAAGACTTTATTCGAAAAGATCCTAGATCCGCCTATGTGTTATCCATTGGTACGGACTCTCAGGTCAATCAAAATGTCACAACATTTATGACTGCAATTCATCTTCACCGGATTGGCAAAGGGGCTTGGGGCTGTCTCACACAACAAGTGATCAGCAGGCCTGTGCAAAGTCTTAGAGAAAAAATTTCATTAGAGACAGCGTTTAGCCAAAAGGTATGTGCAGACATCCTTGAGGGGCCTTTAACAGAACTGATGGATTTGCTTCTTCCGTTTGTTGAGGAAGGGGCAGACCTTCGTTTTGAAGCCCATCTAGATATTGGCAAAAAAGGAAGTACGAAAGAGCTGATCCAGGAAATGACCGGAATGATCACAGCTATGGGAATTGAAGCAAAAATAAAACCCGACTCATATGCAGCATTTTGCTATGCCAATCGATACACAAAATAAATTCCGTCATTTTTCTCCAAACCTTGTCGAAACGTGCGGTTGACGATTCGATTCTAGTTCCTTATTCTAGCTGTATAGAGAGGAAGCAGACATTCAAAAGCCTGCTAATCAATATAAAAGCATATATGAAACAGGGGGCCTGATGTTGAATGAGCGTCATCGAAAATCGTTTTAATGAAGAAGAGAAAAAGCTATTATTAAACGTATTGCTGAATCAGGAATATGCTGTCGAATTACTAAGCAGTGAGATCAATGATATAGAATGTGGAACAAAAAATGTCGACGACAATACGTATAAGCAATTGATCACATTGTATGACAGAGTAAGGTTTGAGAATTAATATTGGTTTAACATTCTATTAGATACTCGGGGGCTGAGTATCTTTTTTATGCAGAAAAAATCTTTCGACAAAATTCGTTTTAGTTTATGCTTAATCATAAACGGGAATGTATGATTGATGATTGAGAGAAAAGGGGTCGAAGAAACATGATAGAGATAGAACCGGCTCAATTGCTTGAGTCAACTGTAGCCGAGCATATGATTGATGCAGATAAAGTGGCACATGTTCAAATTGGAAATAACCTAGAGCATGCTCTATTGGTCCTGACAAAAACAGGATATACAGCCATACCGGTATTAGACGCTTCTTATCATCTACATGGGTTAATTGGAACGAATATGATTATGGATAAAATCTTTGGTTTAGAACGCATCGAATTCGAGAGGCTGGACCAGTTGAGGGTTGAAGAGGTCATGCTGACGGATATTCCGAGACTCAAAACGACAGATCCTGTGCTTAAAGGAGTTCATGCTGTGACGAATAACGGATTTGTTTGTGTAGAAAATGAGGAGAAAGTCTTTGAAGGAATTTTTACTCGACGTGTTGTATTAAAGCGCTTAAATGAGGTCATTCATTCCGCAAAAAAATGAGCTGCTGCCCAGCTTATTTTTTTTGCCTTCATAAGTTAAAATTTATATAATGACCATATAGAATAAGGAAAACTTATAGAGGGAAAGGGGACGCCCATGCAGCTTCAGGAGTTACATATGCTTGTTGTGCTAAGTGAAGAATTGAATATGAGAAAGGCTTCGGAGCGGCTCTTTGTCTCTCAGCCTGCTTTATCTCAAAGATTGCAGACAATTGAAAAGGAATGGGGAACCAAAATCTTTTTTCGTTCACAAAAAGGGCTGACCGTGACTTCAGCAGGTGAACAGATTATCCAATTTGCAAAAGAGGTGACGGTTGAGCAGGACCGTGTGAGAGAACGAATCGATGAACTTGAGGGAGATATTCACGGCACACTCAAGCTTGCCGTTGCGTCCATTATTGGACAGCACTGGCTGCCAAAGGTGTTAAAGCGGTATGTTGAAAAATATCCAAATGCCAAGGTGTCACTTGTGACCGGCTGGAGCAGTGAAATGCTCAAAAGCTTATATGAAGACCACGTGCACATAGGAATCATTCGCGGGAACCCTGATTGGAAGGGGACAAAGGAATACTTGATGACAGATCATTTATATTTAGTCGATTCCGTGATCAAGGACGTGGATGAATTAATTGAGACGGAGCGGCCGTTTATCCAATTTAAAAGCGACAGCACTTATTATCAGGAAATTCAGCACTGGTGGCATCAAAAATTTAAAGTGTCTCCAAAGCAGACGATTCTCGTGGACCAAATTGAAACATGTAAACAAATGGCCTATCACGGCATCGGCTATGCCATTTTGCCTTCTGTTACCTTATATGACCACGAAAAAAGTGTCCATAAAACACCGCTTGTTGACGTGAATGGAGAGCAAATTGGACGCGATACTTGGCTCTTAGGCTATGAAGCGTCTTTTCAGTTAAAACAAGTGCAAGCATTTGTCGGTGTAGTCAAAGAAATGCTTGAAAGTGATGCGGTGTAAAGCCCCTGCTATGAAAAAAGGGCTATTTTTAGGGTGAGTGTTGCCCTTGATTTCAAAGAGAGGAATGCTGACCTTTTGAGAATTAAACATTTCATCAAAATCAACAAACCGACATGGGGAGATGATTTACGAGCGAGATGGCGTGAACGTTTTGCTAGTCATCTATCTAACAAAGAACAAAAAGAGCTTGGGATAGATGACTTTCTATGGCATTTATGCAGCAATCAAAGCATAAATGCACCATTTTTTATCAATTTGTGGATGAAGCGTATCTTTTTGAAAACGCTAGTTCACTTTCAATGAATGATTTACCATACCAATATGGTCATATGGATTATAGCGATATGTATGTCATGGATTGGCATGAAAAATGGACATTTGTGATGACGCATGAAGCGGATTTTGGTCCATATTTTATTCAAATAGATGAAACGAACGAATGATCAAGTCGCATGAACTCTTCAATTTAAAAAACCCGCCTTCCAGTTGGAATCAGCGGGTTTTTTATTTGGTTATGCTGATCTTGGTCAATGTCTTTTCATAAAACATTTGACAATGAAAATCATTATCATTTAAAGTGTACATATAATAATTGAAAATGATTATCATTTAGATGAGGTGACCGATAGATGAAAGCACTAATTGCATTTGCGAGTATGTCTGGAAATACGGAAGATATGGCAGCGATCTTAAAGCAAACACTTGAAGGAAAAGGGATAGATACTGAGATGAAGGAATTTGATGATACGAACGCAGAGGACCTTTCCTCATACGATTACATATTCATTGGTTCTTATACATGGGGTGATGGAGATTTGCCTTATGAAGCAGAGGATTTTTATGAAGAGGTCTCTACTCTTGAACTTAGTCACTTGAAAGCAGCTGTGTTCGGATCTGGTGATTACAGTTATCCGAAGTTTTGCGAGGCCGTCCATACATTTCATGACATGCTGAAATCAACAGGTGCATCTGTTTTTCCTGAAACATTAAAAATGGAGCTTGCGCCGGATACAGATGAAGATGTGGCATGCTGTCAGGAATTTGCTGTGAGCTTTTTAACGTGGGCCACTTTGTCTGAGAAACGAGTTGAAAATCATGTTTCATAAAGGAGCGACGGCTGTTGCAGCATCTAAAAGTGGTGGATACTTTGTTGCTGTAAAACGTGAAGGTATTTTTCACTATAGTGTGGAAAGCGGGTGGCAGCAGCTGTTTAAGCTTAAGCATAAAATTCATGCCATCAGCTATATTGGCCCTTATTTATTCGGTGTTGGTGAAAATGGCACAGTGATTAGATCAGGAGATGAAGGCCATACATGGGCGTTATCTTCATTTCCAACAAATGCAGTTGTTTGGTCTATTTCAGGACGCAAAGATGGGTTTGTTTGTGCACATGGAAAACATAGTATTTATGTGTCAAATGATTTCGGAATTTCCTGGGAAATTATGAAGCCATTTGCTCATGTGAATCATCCGCCAGTCATTCGTTCTTTATGTGTTGCAGGTAATCACCTTTATATTGGAACCCAGATTCATGAGGTTCACGGAGGAATATGGGTGTATGACTTGCAAACTGAACAGATTTTTCTTTTAAACAGAGAGGAGCACCGGATGACAGCTTCTATGCTGCTCTGTCAGGAACATCTTCTTGTTTGTGCACTAGGTTCAAAAAAAGGCAAAAAAGGATCTGTTCAAATTTTAGATTTACATACAAATATGCTGCATGATATTCAATCGCAGGCCTTTGCTAGAGAAGAATCATTTTTGGATGTGTCAGAGGATAATGGCATTGTGTATGTGACGACATCACAAGACGAACACGGATTTTCTAAAGTGTATCAGCTTGATATTGAGCAAAAAGAGCTCAAATGGTTTGATACGATCAAAGGACACGGTTTTCGTGTAGCCAATCAAAATGAAAACTTTTTCTGTGCGGGTTTATATGAAAGTAAGTTTGTCAGGCCATATGAGGAGCCAGCATTGATTCATTGATAAGGATGATAAGGAGGAAGGAAAAGTGACAGAAAAGGTGTTATTGGTGTATGCCACGATGTCTGGGAATACAGAAGCGATGGCAGATTTAATTGAAAAAGGTTTAACGGAAGCAGGTGCTAGTGTGGACCGGCATGAAGCGATGGATATTGATGCCGAGCTGCTCAATGATTACTCCCACATTATGTTAGGTGCGTATACATGGGGAGATGGCGATCTTCCAGATGATTTTATTGATTTATATGAAGATATGGAGGAGCTTGATTTAACCGGTAAAGCATTTGCTGTTTTCGGTTCAGGCGATACATCTTACGAGCATTTTTGCGGAGCTGTTGACCTAATCGAAGAAAAAGTGAAGGAGCTTGGCGGGGATATTGTCCTGCCATCAGTTAAGATTGAGCTGAATCCAGAAGGAGATGAAGAAGACGAATTGATTTCTTTTGGCAAACAATTTGTTCATCTTCACCAGCAAGAAGCGGGGTAAACGGTCCCGCTTGTTTTATTTTCCATTGAGGAGATCACTCTTTCACTTGTCATTAAAACTCTCCTTTGGTACAGTAATGAAGTATAAATTAAGAGGAGGACATACATACATGAAACAAATGGACGCTAATGAAATTATTTCATTTATTCAAAATAGTACAAAATCAACACCTGTCAAAGTCTATCTCAAAGGTGACTTAGAAGGCATTGAGTTTGGTGAACAAGCAAAAACGTTCATCACAGGAAATACGGGTGTTGTTTTCGGTGAGTGGAGCGAAATTCAAGAAGCTCTAGCATCAAACAAAGACAAAATTGAAGATGCTGTCGTGGAAAATGACCGCCGTAACTCTGCTATTCCGATGTTAGATTTAAAAAATATTAAAGCACGTATTGAGCCGGGTGCAATCATTCGTGACCAAGTTGAAATCGGTGATAATGCAGTCATTATGATGGGTGCTTCAATTAATATCGGTTCTGTGATTGGCGAAGGTACGATGATTGACATGAACGTGGTGCTTGGTGGCCGCGCAACAGTAGGTAAGAACTGTCATATCGGTGCTGGATCTGTTCTTGCAGGTGTCATTGAGCCGCCGTCTGCTAAACCCGTTGTTGTAGAAGATGATGTTGTCATCGGTGCGAACGCTGTTGTTCTAGAAGGCGTGACAATTGGTAAAGGAGCAGTAGTAGCTGCCGGTGCGATCGTTGTGAACGATGTGGAGCCTTACACAGTTGTAGCAGGTACACCTGCAAAGAAAATCAAAGACATTGACGAAAAAACAAAAGGTAAGACTGAAATCAAGCAAGAGCTGCGTCAGCTTTAATTCATATCATTCGTAGCTGCAGACATAGACGTGGATATATATCCACGTCTTATTCGTATAGAGGAAAGGAAGCGAGTTCACTTGTTAAATCATGAGCAATTAATATCCATTCGAAGAGATTTACACCAAATCCCTGAGCTTGGTTTCCAAGAATTTAAAACACAAGCGTATCTCATGAAGCATCTTGACGTCTATTCAAAAGATCGAGTTGAGATTGAAACGTGGCGAACTGGACTTTTTGTAAAAGTGAAGGGAACGAATCCAACGCGTGTATTTGCTTATCGTGCAGATATGGATGGACTGTCTATTCCTGAAGATACAGGGTATCCATTTCAATCTGTGCACGAAGGGAAGATGCATGCATGTGGGCATGACCTTCATATGACCATTGCACTTGGTATCATTGATCATTTCGTTCATGCGCCGATCAAAGAAGATGTATTATTTATTTTCCAGCCAGCAGAAGAAGGTCCAGGCGGGGCTGAACCGATGCTGGCAAGTGATGTTCTTAAAAAATGGACGCCAGACTTTATTACAGCGCTGCATATCGCACCTGAATATCCTGTCGGAACCATTGCTACAAAGCCCGGCCTATTATTTGCCAATACGAGTGAGCTTGTCATCGATCTTGAAGGAAAAGGCGGACATGCTGCTTATCCTCATTTAGCGAATGATATGGTTGTTGCTGCAAGTGCACTTGTAGGTCAGCTGCAATCGGTCATTTCGCGTAATGTCGATCCTCTTGATAGTGCGGTTATTACGGTCGGCACGATTACCGGCGGGACGGCTCAAAATATCATTGCTCAGCATGCAAAGCTAGACGGTACCATTCGCACGCTTTCAGCAGAGTCTATGGAAAAGGTGAGAAAGCGAATTGAAGCACTTGCAAAAGGGATTGAAATTGGCTACGAATGCAAGGCAACCGTTCGGTACCCTTCATCTTATTACGGAGTAGACAATTCAAAGGATTTGACTGAGGAATTTATGTCGTATGTAGCCGAAGAAGGACTTGCGAATGTGATTGAATGCAGAGAAGCCATGACAGGAGAAGATTTTGGCTACATGCTGAAAAAATACCCTGGCTTCATGTTTTGGTTAGGGGTTGATTCAGAATACGGGTTGCACCATGCAAAACTCAAGCCAGATGAAAATGCGATTGAAACAGCTGTGAACGTCATGACGGCTTATTTTAAAAAGCAAGCAGGTGAATGAATAATCGAGCTGCCTCCTGTACACCTTATGAACAGGAGGTGTTTTTGATTATGACAAGAATTGGTGTAGAACCATCTTTATCCGATGTAGAAGAACTATTGAAGCAAAAAGGGTATGACGTCGTACGTATTCAAAATGAACAGCAAATGGATCAGTGTGACTGCTATGTCGTCACTGGACTAGATTCAAATGTTCTTGGCATTTCAGACACAACGACAAAAGCATCTATTATTACAGCATCAGGTATGACGGCTGATGAAATTTGTCAAGAAGTAGAACAGCGTGTTCAATAAAACAAGAAAAAGAACCGGTAGATTATGATCCCGGTTCTTTTTGCTCTTTTTCTATATCAATTACTTCTTTCATTTTTTTGCGCAAGATTCGTTCTACCCGCCATTGCTCCATTGTTTCGGTTTTCGCTATGATGCGCAGCACAAGGGAAGAGGAACCGAATGCCTCCACACCGACCACTTGAGGACCTTCGATAATTTGAGGAGTTTCTTCCCGTACCTCATCACAGGCAGCTTGAAGGGCTGTGATCATCTGATCCACATTTTCCTCTGGAGACAGCTCAATATCAACGAGTGCCTGCATGGTCCCTCTTGAATGATTGCTAACATTCAGTATGCTTCGATTTGGAATGAAATGAAGGGTGCCGTCAAAGCTTCGAAGCTGTGTGGTTCTCAGCCCAATTTGTTCGACAATCCCATCAAAGCCAGCGACTGTTATATACTCTCCTACATCAAATTGTTTTTCCAATAATATAAAGAATCCGGTCACAATGTCGCTTACTAACCCCTGAGCACCAAAACCGATCGCAAGTCCGACAACGCCAGCACCAGCAAGCAAAGCGGTCGGGTTGTAATGAAATAAGTCGAGGATCATGACAACTAGAATAAAAATTAATAAGTAGGCGAAAATATTTAACGTCAGACTTTGCAGCGTCTGAGCTCTAGATAAAGAGACCTCGTGTTTTTCAGAGAATGTTGAATAGGCGCGCTTAATCATCTTGTTTCCTATAGCTCTGATGATAAAGTAAATGACAAAAATAGCGATAAGCTTTAGCAAAATCATACTGCTATTGATGATAATGGAAAACCAATCTACGTGTTGAAATGCTTTCATCATCTTCAAAACCTTTCTATGTATGCTCTAAAAGAGAAGCTAATCATTTGTTCCCTTATGCAAGTCATGTTAAACTTTTGTTAGATGCATCAAGAGATTGTGACAAATCGTTAATTAAATTTATTATTAATTAATATTGACTAAAAATCGCATAAGTATTATAATTGTAATTGTGAAGTTATTAACTAAATGAGAATTTTAAGTTTTGATTCTCATTTTATATACAGCTAAGAAGCCTGTATAAAGATATTATTTTTGGAGGGATTTACATATGGCAGAGCGTTTTGTAGGAAAACAAGCTCCACGTTTTGAAATGGAAGCAGTACTTGCTAACAAGGAATTTGGTAAAGTAAGTTTAGAGGAAAACATGAAGAATGACAAATGGACAGTACTTTTCTTCTATCCAATGGATTTCACATTTGTTTGCCCAACTGAAATTACAGCAATGAGCGATCGTTATGATGAATTCGAAGATTTAGATGCAGAAATTATCGGTGTATCTACTGATACAATCCATACGCATCTTGCTTGGATTAATACAGACCGTAAAGACAATGGTCTAGGTGAATTAAAATACCCGCTAGCTGCTGATACAAACCATACAGTATCTAGAGAATACGGCGTTTTAATTGAAGAAGAAGGAATTGCACTTCGCGGTCTATACATCATTAACCCAGAAGGCGAACTTCAATATCAAACTGTATTCCACAACAATATCGGTCGTGATGTAGATGAGACATTACGTGTTCTTCAAGCATTACAAACTGGTGGACTTTGCCCAGCGAACTGGAAGCCTGGTCAAAAAACACTTTAATGGATAGCTGAAGAAACAGGAGGGTCTAACTGATGTTAGACCTTTTTGTTTCGACACATACAATGGATGGAGGCGCTTCATAATGAAATTACGTCAACCAATGCCAGAACTAACTGGTGCGAAAGAATGGTTAAATGGAGAAGTAACAAAAGAAGATCTGATTGGTGACAAGCCAACATTGGTTCATTTTTGGTCAGTCAGCTGTCATCTTTGTAAAGAGGCAATGCCTCAAGTCAATCAATTCCGTGATGAATATAAGGATCAACTAAACGTTGTGGCAGTTCATATGCCTCGTTCAGAGGATGATCTAGATCTAGAAAAAATCAAAGAAGTGGCGAAAGAGCATGAGATCACGCAGCCAATCTTTGTGGACAGTGATCATCACTTAACAGAAGCCTTTGAAAACGAATATGTACCTGCATATTATGTATTTGATAAAACAGGTGCTTTGCGCCACTTCCAAGCTGGTGGAAGCGGAATGAAAATGCTTGAAAAGCGTGTCAATCGAGTGCTTTCTGAGTCTGAAAAGGCTGCAGAATAGGCTTTCCCCCATAAATGGGGGTTTTTTCATGGGCGAAAATAGGCGACATATTGCACTGGAAGCCTTTTTATGTAGGTGTTATTCCTAAGAAAAGAGAAAATGAGGGAGTTTATTAAAAAATATCCCTAAAATAAAAAGGTATAACGACCTATTTACATTTGTATTTTGAAATGAAAATGTAAAGATTTTAACTTTTTACTATTCAGAACATTTTTGCACAAAAGAAATTTCAGTTTGGTAAATAACTATATAAATCAAGTAGTATAAGCATTTATTCAATTTTTTTACAATATTTTAAGGTTTGTCAAAAGCCTATAGTGGCAATGAAATAAGTGCCGATTTTTCCTCTGTGTCAAAATTTTAGTTGAAAATACCTATCTGTTAGCAAACTGTAAAATGATAAAAAAATAGTTGATAAAATTAGTTTTCTAATCTAATATTTACTATAGAATATTTTTTATATGATGAGGGGGAAATCCATTGTTTAATGAGAGGGAAGCGTTACGTTTACGATTGGAACAATTAAATGAAGCAGAAGTAAAGGTCATTCGTGAATATCAAATTGAGCGAGATACGATTTATGCCAAATTAAGAGAATTAGACCGTCAAGGGACTGGTCTAGCGTCAGATACAAAAAAAGAAGTGCGGACGGAGAGAAAGACAGATTCACTGCCTGTATTAGCTGAACTTGCTGCACAAGAAATGAGAAGCTATCAGCAGCCGTCACAGCCACAATCAAATGCTACATCACCTTTAGGAACAGGACAGCTAAACGGTGCACCTGTAGGTATTCCTGATGGATCGACAAGACGCAGAAGAGGCACAGCTCGTCCTGGTTCAAAGGCAGCTAAACTTCGTGAAGCTGCGATTAAAACGCTAAAGCGTCATAATGCGGCGATTAAAAGCTCAGAGCTTCAAAAAGAGATTGAAAAAGAGAGCGGTCTTGAAATCCCAAATATGACAACGTTTATGCAAAGCTTAATTAAAATGTATCCTGAAGTGAAGAAACCTTATCGCGGACAGTATATTTTAGAAGGCGACATTCAAACAGAAGAAGAATAAATAAAAAAAGAAACTGCTGAGCAAAAGCCAGCAGTTTTTTATTTCGTGAATTACTTTTTTTGATCTACTGTATAGACAATTTTGCGTTCCTTAGGCAGGTGATCACGCTGTTTTTTGAAGCCGTCGATTTTGACTGTCATCACCTCTCCATTGCGCTGCACCGCATCGACTTGTTCCTGAAGTGTTTGAACTTGTTCGTTGAGTTTCTTCAAAATCGGTTCGATTTCTTCTGTCGTTTGCAGGATAAGGTCTCGTGAGAATGGCTGTGGATTTGTTTGAGCTGACTGATCAATATCAGCAAAATGAGATGCGATCCACTCCTCGCTTTCTGCTAACTGTTTTTGATAGCTTGTGAGCGTTTCATAAAAAATTGCTTCTTTTGCTTTTTCAATTTGCAGTAATTTCTCCTGTGTTTCATAAAAACGCTCTTGAAGGTGCCTGACGCCTTCCTGTAATAAATGGAGCTCGGCGTTTTTACCACTCAATGTTTGCTGCAGTTTCTCAATCACAGCAGATAAAGTATTTCCTTTTTTCTCCTCTTTTGCAAGTCGTTTATCTTGGTCCTGCACCCGTTCATTTAATTGTTGAGAGATTTCCTTATATTTGACAACTTTTAAATGCAGCTTGTGTTTTTCTTCTGTTTCTTTTCTTCTATGATAGGTTTCCTTTTGCAGCATTTCATGAAGAAGGACGATTTTATGTAATAATTCTGATTTGCTGTAGGAGAGATCCTCTATTTTTGAGGCAGCATCGTCTTGATCAATGGTCATTTCATCCAGTTGCTGTTTTAATTGCGTGAAATCTTTTTTCATCTCATGATATTCTTGAGTCAGCTTCTTATTTTTAGAATACGTATATGAGGACTGTAAATCAGAGATGATTTGTTGATATTTGGCAGTTTCAGCTTTTAAGTATAAATTCTCTTGAGATAGATCATGGAATAGGGGAGAAGCATGGCGTCTCTTCATCGGTAGACCCTCCTTATTCATGTTACCAATAAAGTATGCAAAATGAGTGCGATTAGAACAACCATATGAAAGGAGGACGAGAGGATGCACGTAGTGAATGTGATCTTAGCTGGAGGAGCTTCTAGACGTTTTGGAGAGCCAAAGGCAAGTTATGTGTATCAAGGGAAACCACTATATGAGCATGTGAAAGAGCAGCTTTTAGACGGGCAGACTGTTATTATCAGTCATCCATCACTTCTTCCTTTTTTCAAAGCAAGAGGCGAACAAAATGTGTGGTTAGATGATAAGCAGGTGCGTGGATGCGGGCCGCTTGCCGGTATGTACACGGCGATGCAAAAGCAAGAAGCAGCATGGTATTTGGTGACGGCATGTGATATGCCTTTCATACGGAAGGAAACAGCCGAGATATTATCGTCCTATTGCACCGAACACGCAGATGCCATCATCCCGCTTGGGCAGGGGAGATTACAGCCTTTATTTGCACTTTATCACCACCGCTGTTTGCCGTTCATTCATGCGTGCTTAAAAGAGAATCAATTAGCCATTAAAGACTTGCTTCGAAAGCTTCAAGTGCGCATCGTTCCAGAGGAAGAGCTGAACGTGACATCAAACGAATTTCGTAATATCAATAAAAGAAGCGATTTACCTGAAAACGGTATGATATGATACATAAAAAACGGTGAGGAGAGAACGGCATTGAATGACCGATATTCAAGACAAATTTTGTTCCCTCCGGTTGGGGAAAAAGGCCAGAATACGCTTGCTGAAAGTCATGTTCTGATTGTTGGAGCCGGTGCACTTGGAACCGCTTCTGCTGAAGGACTTGTCCGGTCTGGCATCGGTACATTGACGATTGTCGATCGTGATTATGTAGAATGGTCAAATTTACAGCGGCAGCAGCTGTACACAGAACATGACGCAAAGGCACATGTGCCCAAAGCAGCTGCGGCAAAAAAACGTCTCGAGCAGATCAATCATGGAGTAACCATACATGCCCTGATAGAAGATGCAGATGCGAGGCTGTTAAGGCCGTTGTTCCAGAGAGCAGATATCGTCATTGATGCGACAGATAATTTTGAGACAAGAATGGTGATGAATGATTTATCACTAGAAACGAAAACACCGTGGATATATGGCGCCTGTGTGAGCAGTCAGGGGATGTATATGACGATTTTGCCGGATGAAACACCATGTTTATCATGTGTGTTCACGGCAATACCTGTTGGCGGCTTGACGTGTGATACAGCGGGAATTATTTCACCAGCAGTTCAAATGGTTTCTGCTTATCAGCAAACAGAGGCACTCAAATATTTAACAGGGCATGAAGAGCAAATCGAGCGAAAATTTGTCACGTTTGATTTATGGCAGTCATCTTCGTTTAAAATGGATATATCTCATACTAAGCAGGAGAACTGTCCATCATGCGGCACAAATAGATTGTATCCATATTTACAAGAACAGCGTAAAAAAACGGCGGTTCTTTGCGGGCGTGACACAGTTCAAATCATATCAAAGGATTTAGAAAATCTTTCATTTCAGCATTTAAAAGAACGTCTATCATCTATTTGTGAGATGGAAGTGAATGACTTTTTAATCCATTTACGCTATGAAACGTACCGTCTTGTCTTTTTTAAAGGAGGACGTGTATTAATTCATGGGACGAATGATGTAAAAGCAGCAAATTCATTATTAGCAAGACTGCTAGGGATATAGGAGTGAAATGTGATGGAAAGACGGCAGCCAATACCAGTAGAAGAGGCCATTGAGAAGGTCCATCAATACGAAAAACATGGAAAAGAAGAATGGGTTCCTTTAAAGGATAGCCTTGGAAGGTTCATTGCAGAAGATATTTTGGCAGATCATGATGTTCCAGCATTTGATCGTTCGCCGTATGATGGCTTTGCACTTCGGGCAGAAGATACAAAAGAAGCGTCAAGCGGGCATCCGGTCGAATTTGAAGTCATTGATCATATTGGTGCAGGAATGGTCTCAGAAGAAACCATCGGTCCCTTTCAGGCCATCCGTATTATGACAGGAGCGAAAATTCCAAATGGAGCAAATGTCGTCATCATGATCGAACTGACTAAGACCTTTGAAAAAGACGGCAAATCATACATGTCACTTAAAAGACCGCTGAAAAGGGGAGACAATATCTCTCGTCAAGGAGAAGAAGTGCTCAAAGGAAACGTAATGGTCAAAAAAGGAACCAGCGTAACGCCGGGCGTCACGGCTCTATTGGCGACATTCGGATATGCGGTAGTGCCAGTTGTTAAAAAACCGGTGATCGGCATTATTTCAACAGGCACAGAACTTCTTCAAGTGAGTGATGCCATGGAAGACGGCAAGATTAGAAATAGTAATCTTAGTATGGTCTATGCCCAAGTATTTGAGGCCGGAGCTGAGCCGCTTGATTTAGGCGGTGTGTCCGATGATTTTGACAAAAGTTATCACGCGGTAAAAGCAGCCTTGAGCAAGGTAGACATTCTCATCACAACAGGCGGTGTGTCCGTGGGCGATTTTGACTTTCTGCCTGCTATTTATGAAAAGCTGGGAGCAGAGGTGCTGTTTAATAAAGTAGCCATGAGGCCTGGAAGTGTGACGACGGTTGCTGCAATGCCAAATGGTCAATTACTGTTTGGGCTGTCTGGGAACCCTGCTGCCTGTTTTGTTGGCTTTGAATTATTTGTAAAACCGATCATTTATAAGTGGTACTTCAAAGAAAAACCATTTCCTGCTTTTGCCGAGGCGATGCTTACACATGATTTTCCAAAAGCCAATCCGTTCACTCGATTTGTCAGGGCGGCACTTCAATTCACTGGTAGTCAGCTAAGTGTGACTCCGACAGGTCTTGATAAATCAAGTGCAGTGACTTCTATTGCAGAGGCTAACTGTTTCATCGTGCTGCCTGGGGGGACAAGAGGTTTTCAAGCTGGTGATCAAGTGGGTGTTCTGCTGTTTCAGCTCAAAGGCGGTGGTTCCCCGTGCTGGATGACAAATTAAGCATAGTACAAGTGGTTGGTTATCAAAACAGCGGCAAGACCACGTTGATCGAAAAGCTCTGTCAGCTGGCTGAACAAGATGGGCTGAAGCTAGGTTGCTTTAAACATCATGGACATGGCGGGACACCTGATCGTCTTTTTAAAGAAAAAGATACCGAACGATATGTTCAAGCAGGTGCATATGCTGCTGGTGTGGAAGGAGAGGGTGAATTTCACTTTTCAATGCAGCACATCACATTAGAGCAGCTGCTCAACATGTGTCAGCACCTTCCGTTAGACGCTGTCCTAGTAGAAGGGTACAAGCAGGCGCCTTATCGCAAAATCGTTTGTGTAAAGAATGAAGAGGAGCTCATCGACCTTTCAACTCTTTCTAATATACAAGCAGCTATTTATTTTTCTCAAGAGTATCAATTAACCGAACATTACCCGTTCCCTGTGTTTTCGGCCTTTGAAAAGCGCGGGGTGACATTTGCTTTTCACTTATTGAAGGGAGGCGCCTCGATTTGAGCGAACTGTTTAGAATAACAAAAACGCCGATTGATGTAAATGAATTGATTCAGCATGTGACAAGAAGAAAGGCAGGGGCGATTACGACGTTTATCGGGACTGTCAGAGAGTGGACAAACGGCAAGAAAACATTGCGTTTAACTTATGAAGCATACATACCAATGGCGGAAAGTATGTTAAGCCAAATTGGACAAGAAATGAAGAAACGGTGGCCTGACATTGAAGCAGCCATTGTGCACCGGATTGGGACACTTGAGATAACAGATATTGCTGTTGCGATCGCCGTATCGTCTCCTCATAGGAAGGCTGCCTACGAAGCCAATGAATATGCCATTGAACGAATTAAAGAAATCGTTCCCATTTGGAAAAAAGAATACTGGGAAGACGGAGAGGCCTGGATAGGTGATCAGCTTGAAACCGTTTCATATCCAGAAGGTAAACCTAGCGACCTTCAACTTAGAGAGAAAGAAGGTGATCAGCATGATTAGTGTATTATTGTTCGCCGGCCTTGCTGAGAAGGCCGGTAAACAACAAATCATCATTCAAAAAGATCAAACAACGGTTGATGAGATTAAAATAGAATTACAGGAGGTATATGGTGTTGATGCTGCACAAAACGTGATGGTTGCAGTCAACGAAATATATACGAGGGAAAATGCTGAAGTGCGTAGCGGGGACACTGTTGCACTCATTCCTCCTGTAAGTGGTGGATAATAGATATTAGAGGATTTGGTTATGGCCAGAGGCTGTAACCAATTTTTTATGTGTGAAAAGTTTGTAGAGGTACTTGGGTGTGATCTTCGTAAATAAAACATCCCCTTCTTGCTTTAGAAATGTGAGGATCGAGCTGCTGAATGAGGTCATACAATTCGCTGATTCGTCTCACATTGAAATCTGTTCGGGCTTGAAGCTGTTCCTTTAATTCTTTTGTGCTGACAATGCTTCCCTTTTTCTCTTGAATAATCTCTACACATCTTGCAGCGTAGTATATTTTGTCATTAGAGGGTCTGCTTTCTTTCATATCAAGTAATTTGAGCTCATGATAAATCAATTCTCTTTCCTTTCGAAAGTTTTGCCATGCTTCTTGTTCCTTTTCATAAAGTAAAATCAATTGCATTTTCAAATTTTCTCTTAACATTCACTTGACTCCATTTCCACTATCATTTAACCTACCTCTATTTTACATTATATGAAAAAATAACTTTTGATCAAGTAAAATCCTATTATTTTTAATTTTTTAATATGAAAGTATTGATACTAAAGGCTTATTTGTTCAATAAAAGAAACCAATCGTAGTCCTATAAAGCCGGGATTTGTCGAAATTACTAGGATTATTTTAACAAAAAATTGCTGTGTCTATCTAAGATCCATCGAATCCAACGGAAAAGGATATTTATTCCGAAAAACATGTTGTTTACTTAATAAAATGTTTTTATGTCAGTAAAACCACGATTCTTGACATGAATATGGTCGGATCATGGGGTCATTTGGATGGTTTCATTCGTGAAAATAAAATAATAAATAAAGATTTTTCTCAATGAAAATAAGAAAATCAAATGACCTATCACTTATTGGCAATCTTTTGATAAAATAGAAAGAAAAAGAGCATCTTTGTACGTTTGCCTGCTTGACATAGAGAGGATGACATTTGATGAAAGAAAACATGCAAAAACCCACGATCATTGGAGTGAGCACAAGACCATCAGAGCACCTGAAAAGAGTCTGGGAAAATCCAGTTGTTTGGTGGCCTTTATTCTGTGTGCTTATTTTAACAGTCGTTTTGACTTATTTATCTGAGCTCGTAAATGAAGGAATGTGGGCAGATTTAAGTTTGCCGATACCCGTTGTTTATGTAGTGACGCTAATTGGTCTGTTACTTGGGATTGTCATCAATACTGCTATATATAAATTCATCGTATTTTTAGCAAAAGGTGATGCATCTTTTCGTCAGCTGTTTTCAGCGGTACTATTCATTACACCCGTTACAATCATTGGGACGATTATTACTCATTTGGCAGTAATTCTCTTTCATGTTCCAAAAGTCATCACGGTTACCTCGTTAAACGCACTCATTCGGATGGCTGGTCCATGGCATGCTGTGTTAGCCAATATCGATCTATTTGTGATCTGGAATCTTGTTTTAACAGGCTTTTTATTCATCAAAGTAGGGCGTGTATCACCGAGAATTTCTTGGACGATTATTGGCGTCTTTTATATTTTATCTTTGATTTTTCAATATGTAGGAACAGCAATCAACATATCAGTAAGTTGGGGGTAGAAGGTTTTTATGAGAAAGAAAATCATCATCGGATCTATTATAATCACTGTGATTGGTCTATTTATTGGATTTAATATTGCGAAAAACCAAGCAAAGCCTGCTTCTACAGCAGCCATTAAAACAGTCAAACTCATGCCAAAAGAAATCACATCTACGGTGATGACACCCGGGACACTTTCATTTTCTGAGGAACAGTTCATTTACGAAGAAGAGGAAAAGGGGAAATTGAAGGGGATTACTGTGAAAGAAGGAGAAACGGTAAAGGCCGGAACACCGCTTCTTACATATGAAAATAAGGAACTGGAGCTTGAGGAGCAGCAGCAAGCACTGGCAGCTGAATCAAGTACACTAAAACTAGAACAATTGCAAAATAGACTCCGTGAATTAGATGGAAAAAAAGCAGACGAGTCTGGCTCTCATTTCAAAAGCGAGCGAGATCAGCTTAAATTAGAACTGAAAGCGGCTGAATTAGAACAAAAGCAAGCAGAGATCAGCCAAGAAAAAGTAAAGGCAAACATAGAAGATTTAACCGTCCATAGTAAGATTAGTGGTACAGTGATTTCCATTGAACAAGAGGCAGGGGCAGGCAAGCCGGAAGAAAGGCAGCCGATCATCCATATTGGAAATGAGAAAAAAATGATTGTGCGAGGTTTAATCTCAGAGTATGACGCCATAAAAATCAAAAAGAAACAAAAAGTGAAGGTAACGTCTGATGTCATTCGCGGAAAGAGCTGGCAAGGTGTCGTGAAAAAAGTAGGTGCGGTTCCTGTCCAGACAGCAGCCGAAACAACTTCGGGCGATCAATCGGTTCAATATCCTGTTGAAATTGAAATAAAGGGGAAAAAACCTAAGGCGAAAACTGGTTTTAAAATGATCATGGAAATTGAAACAGAGAAACGTCAAGCGCATACGATTCCTGAAACAGCGGTAAAAAAAGAGAACGATGGACAATACGTTTATGTTGTTGAAAAAAATGTATTAAAGAAAGTAAAAGTGGTCATAGGGGAAACGTCAGGTCATGATCTTGAAGTGACAAAAGGTGTCAAGGCAGAGGATCAAATCATTGCTCACCCAACAGAGGACATGTATGACGGAATGGAAGTGAATGCTGAATGATTCAGCTTTCCAACGTGACAAAAAGCTATGAGGTCGCACAAGAAACATTTGATGTATTAAGTGACATGAATCTTGTCATTGAAAAAGGCGAGTATTTGTCCATTATGGGCCCGTCTGGCTCTGGAAAGTCGACTTTAATGAATATCATTGGCTGCTTAGACCGTCCAACGACAGGACAATATCATTTTCAAGGAACAGAGCTGTCAGCAGCAAAGGATCAAGAGCTCGCATTCATTCGAAATCAATCGATTGGATTTATTTTTCAGCAATTTCATCTGCTTCCGAGGTTAAATGCAAGGCGTAATGTTGAACTTCCGATGATTTACGCTGGTATCAGCCAAAAGGAAAGAAAAGAACGTGCGGAAATGGCACTTGAAAAGGTTGGTTTGGCTGATCGAATGAAGCATATGCCAAGTGAGTTGTCAGGAGGACAAAAGCAAAGAGTGGCAATTGCACGTGCGATTGTCAATAAGCCTCAGCTTATCTTAGCAGATGAGCCGACTGGCGCTCTTGACTCAAAGACAAGCTTCTCAATCATGGAACAGTTTACACAGCTAAATGAGGAAGGGGTAACGATTGTGCTTGTCACCCATGAAGAAGAAATAGCTGCGTATACAAACCGGACGGTCGTTGTACGAGATGGGCGACTCGTTGAAGATAGATTGGTACAAGGAGACGCTATGAATGAAACTCTTTGAAAATATCAAGATAGCGATGAATTCGGTTTTAGCGCATAAATTACGCTCTATTTTAACGATGCTTGGAATTATTATTGGTGTTGGTTCAGTCATTGCGATCGTGGCGATTGGTCAAGGCGGTGAGCAAATGTTAAAAGGATCGATTTCAGGTCCAAACAATACCATTGATATGACATATACGCCTTCTGACGAGGAGCTAAATGCGAATCCAAATGCCTTATTCGAAGCCGCATTTACTGAGGAAGACATAAAAACCATTAAGACAATCAATGGTGTGAAGCAGGTTGCCTCCTCTACCGCACAAGGAATGCAGCTGAGATTTCAGGATACGACAGTGGACGCGACAGTGAACGGTATAAATGAAGGGTATACGAATGTACATTCATTACAAATAGCAGAAGGACAGGATTTAAGAGATATTG
The DNA here is from genome assembly GCA_030159235.1 of Bacillus safensis. Classification (GTDB taxonomy): domain Bacteria; phylum Bacillota; class Bacilli; order Bacillales; family Bacillaceae; genus Bacillus; species Bacillus safensis_B. The sequence continues at coordinate 64,530 of BSBG01000003.1, forward strand.
ACTTTAGAAGCGGCAGGAGAGCCGCTCTCATCTCAGAAGGCTTACAAAAAGAACTATTTGACGGACAAAAGGCATTAGGCGAACTGATTTGGGTGAACGGACAGCCAGTTGAAGTCATCGGTGTGTTAGCAAAGCAGAAAGGGATGTTTTCATTTGATATGAATGAAATATATGTCCCATTTGCGATGCTCGCCTCCACATTTGGGATAAATGAATATGATAAGCTGTCTATTCAAGTCGCACATGCTGATCAAATGAAGGAAGTAGGAAAGAACGCGGCTGCCTTATTAAATGAAAATCATCATACAGAAGATGCTTACGAAATGATCAATATGGAAGAAATCGCAGAAGGCATCGGTCAAATAACGTCCGTTATGACAACGATCATTGGCTCAATAGCCGGAATCTCTTTACTTGTCGGCGGTATTGGTGTGATGAATATTATGCTCGTTTCCGTGACAGAGAGAACAAGGGAAATCGGTATTCGAAAGGCGATTGGAGCAACCAGGGCTCAAATTCTCGTTCAGTTTTTAATTGAGTCTGTCGTCTTAACACTCATCGGCGGGTTAATGGGGATTGCACTCGGTTTAGGTGGTGCCTCGCTCGTTTCACTATTTGCCGGCTGGCCGTCCTTAGTATCTTGGCAAGTGGTATGCGGAGGCGTACTATTTAGTATGCTCATTGGTATTGTTTTTGGGTTAATTCCTGCGAATAAAGCAGCAAGACTAGATCCTATTGAATCGCTCAGGTATGAATAATTTGAAGAAGAAAAAAGTATATAAACGTCGTGAATTCACCCTGATTCAACCATCTAAAGCATTTATGCAAATCGCATAAATGCTTTTTTTAGTTCCATTGAATGAAATGAAAAATGATAGAAATGCTAATATCATGACTTTCTTCTTAATGTCACATATTTTTCAGTTTACAAATGGTACATATAAAGGTAAGATGACCATTGTGAAAGAATTTGATAGTTATTGAATGTATTTGACTGTTTTGTGTTGATAATGTTGAAAAAAGCGATTACAATAAAGGTGCACGCAAAATGAATACGTTTTCAAAAGGGGGTGTTTTCATGTTAACACCTGAAAGACATCAACTCATAATCGACTGTTTAGAAGAAAATGATGTTATTAAAATACAGGACCTAACGATGATGACGGATGCGTCTGAATCCACAATTAGAAGAGATTTATCAGCCCTTGAAGAAAAAGGATTTCTTAAAAGGGTTCATGGGGGAGCAGCCAAGATATCGAGTATTCGTCTTGAACCAGATGTATTTGAGAAATCTGCCAAAAACCTTCATGAAAAGTCATTGGTTGCAGAGGCAGCTGCATCTCTTTTAAAACAAGGCGACTGTATTTATTTAGATGCTGGTACAACCACACAGCAAATGATTGAATATATCGATCCAGATCAAGATATTGTCGTGGTGACAAACGGTGTTATGCACATTGAAGCACTCATGAGAAAAGGGATTTCTTTTTACCTGATAGGCGGATCAGTGAAACATCGAACAGGTGCCATGGTAGGAGCCGCAGCTTTGACAGCGATGGAAAATTACCGTTTTGACAAAAGCTTTGTTGGGACGAATGGCATTCACCCTGAGGCGGGTTTTACAACTCCTGATCCAGAGGAAGCGCTTATGAAAAAAAGAGCCATGAAACAGGCGAAAAAAACTTATATCTTATCAGATGCCTCAAAGTTTGGCGAAATATCGTTTTCAGCTTTTGCTAGTTTACAGGAAGCCACCATTATCACAAACGACGCAAAAGAGGATTCATTCGATAATTACCATGAAAAAACGGTTATAAAGGTAGTGAAAATATGATTTATACAGTTACTTTAAACCCATCAGTTGATTACATCGTACACGTGGAGGATTTTGCAGTTGGCGGTTTAAATCGTTCAACCTATGATAAAAAATATCCAGGTGGTAAAGGAATTAATGTCTCAAGGCTTTTAAAACGTCACGGTGTTGAATCAAAAGCGCTTGGATTCATTGGTGGATTTACAGGCAAATATATTCAAGATTTTTTACAGAACGAACAATTACAAACAGCCTTTCACGAGGTGTCAGAAGATACACGAATTAATGTGAAACTAAAAACTGGTGAAGAGACAGAAATCAACGGACTCGGACCAGCTATTACTGAAGCACAATTTGAGTCGTTTCTATCTCAATTTTCTTCATTGACTGAAGGTGATGTCGTTGTATTAGCTGGCAGCATTCCTTCTTCTTTGCCTCATAACACGTATGAGCGTATTGCTGAAGTTTGCGAAGAGCAAGGTGTAAGAGTTGTTCTTGATATTTCTGGCGAAGCGTTAAAAAAAGCAGCAGACATGAAACCGTTCTTAATGAAGCCAAATCATCATGAACTGGGTGAAATGTTTGAAACGAGTATTTCATCAGCAGAAGAAGCTATTCCTTACGGGAAAAAGCTGTTAGAACAAGGCGCTGAACATGTCATCGTATCCATGGCTGGAGATGGGGCCCTTTTATTCAGTAAAGAAGGAATCTATCAGTCCAATGTTCCAAAGGGAACGCTTGTTAATTCAGTTGGTGCAGGAGATTCAGTCGTTGCAGGGTTTTTAGCCGGCGTTTCGAAAGGACTTTCAATTGAAGAGTCATTTAAGCTTGGTGTCACTTCGGGTAGCGCTACAGCATTTTCTGAGGAGCTCGGAACAAAAGAGCTTGTCGATACACTATTACCACAAGTAAAAGTCACACGCATTTAAAGGAGGAGTCATCATGAAAATTACAGAACTACTCACGAAGCAAACCATTAAGCTTCAATTAGACAGCCAGCAGAAAGAAGCAGTTATTGAAGAGCTGGTCACTGTTTTAGATACAGCAGGCAAGTTAAATGATAAAGAAGGCTACAAAGAAGCTGTAATCAATCGTGAAAAACAGAGCTCTACAGGTATTGGCGAAGGAATTGCCATCCCTCATGCTAAAACAGCAAGTGTAAAAGAGCCTGCCATTGCATTTGGCCGCTCGACTGCTGGTGTAGATTATGAATCGCTAGATGCTCAGCCGAGTCATCTTGTCTTTATGATTGCTGCAACGGAAGGCGCAAACAACACGCACTTAGAGGCACTTTCTCGTTTATCTACACTTCTTATGCGTGAAGAAATTCGAAAGCAGCTCCTTGAAGCGGCTGATGAGGATGAAATCATTGATATCATCAATACGCATGATCAAGATGATGAAGAAGAAGAGGAAGTTCAAGAGGAGCCGACTGCAGAAGGAAAACCTGCAAAAATTTTAGCGGTAACGGCTTGCCCGACTGGCATTGCACATACATTTATGGCAGCAGATGCTTTGAAAGAAAAAGCAAAAGAAATGGGCGTTGACATCAAAGTTGAAACAAACGGCTCTAGCGGTATTAAACATGCCCTTACAGCAAAAGAAATTGAAGAAGCGCCAGCTATCATTGTTGCAGCGGATAAGCAAGTTGAAATGGAACGCTTTAAAGGCAAACATGTCATTGAAGTACCTGTTACAGCTGGTATTCGCCGCCCGCAGGAATTGATTGAAAAAGCAATCAATCAAGATGCACCGATTTATAAAGGCTCAGGCGGCCGTTCTTCAAAAGACGAAAATGAATCATCTAGCAAAGGAAGAAGCGGATTTTACAAGCACTTAATGAGTGGTGTAAGTAACATGCTTCCATTTGTTGTCGGAGGCGGTATCCTTGTTGCAATTTCATTCTTCTGGGGTATTAAGTCAGCAGACCCTAATGACCCTTCATTTAATTCATTTGCAGCTGTATTAAAAGGAATTGGCGGAGATAATGCGCTTGCCTTAATCGTTGCTGTATTAGCTGGATTTATTGCCATGAGTATTGCAGATCGTCCAGGTTTTGCGCCAGGTATGGTTGGTGGATTTATGGCGTCAGCAGCAGGTGCAGGATTCTTAGGCGGACTGATTGCTGGTTTCCTAGCTGGTTATATCGTTGTGCTGCTCAAAAAAGTATTCACATTCGTACCGCAGTCACTCGACGGAATTAAACCTGTTCTCTTGTATCCATTGTTCGGTATTTTCTTCACAGGTATTATCATGCATTATATTGTCAATACACCAGTGAAAATGGTGATGGACGGATTAACACATTGGCTTGAATCATTAGGTACTGGAAACCTTGTCTTAATGGGTATTATTTTAGCTGGTATGATGGCAATTGATATGGGCGGTCCAATTAACAAAGCGGCTTACACATTTGGTCTTGCTATGATCGCTGCTGGCAACTACGCACCGCATGCTGCAATTATGGCAGGCGGAATGGTTCCACCATTAGGTATTGCACTTGCAACAACAATCTTTAGAAATAAATTCTCAAAACGTGACCGTGAAGCGGGGATTACATGCTACTTCATGGGAGCGGCCTTTATCACTGAAGGGGCGATCCCGTTTGCTGCGGCAGATCCTTTGCGCGTGATTCCTTCAGCTGTCATTGGTGCAGCAGTTGCTGGCGGATTAACGGAATTCTTTAGAGTTACGCTTCCGGCACCGCACGGCGGACTATTTGTTTTCTGGGTAACAAATCATCCAGTTCTTTATATCATCAGCATCTTAATCGGTGCCGTTGTCACAGCAATTTTACTAGGTATTTTGAAAAAACCAGTCAAACAAGAAGCGTAATTTGAGAAGAAAAGCATCGTGAAAAACGGTGCTTTTTTGTTTAATTTTCATTGAATTAGGAAAAAATATCTAATTGGATGGTTGTCTTGTGAATTTTTAACTGACATGTGATAAAGTAAAGTTATTCAATTAACGTTTCAAGTCTTTTAGCAGAAAGTCTTAGGAGGAAGCAGTATTTTGAACGAAGAAAACAAACAAAACGAAAATGAAATTCAATCTGATGCGAAGCAAGCCAAAACAGAGAAGAAAAGTTCACTGTTTGAATGGATCAAAGCCATTTTAATTGCACTTGCACTCGTCTTGCTCATTCGTACGTTTATATTTGAACCGTATGTGGTGGAAGGAGAGTCAATGGAACCGACCCTTCATGACGGAGAAAAGCTGTTTGTCAACAAAACCATTAACTATCTCGGTGGTGTCAAACGTGGTGACATCGTGATTATTAATGGAAAAGATGGTCAGAAGATTCATTATGTCAAACGCTTGATCGGCCTTCCAGGAGATACGATTGAAATGAAGGATGATACGCTTTACATTAATGGTAAAAAAGTAGATGAGCCTTATTTAAAAGAGAACAAGGCGCATGCGAAAGAGTATGAAGTGCATTTGACTGGAGATTTTGGTCCAGTGAAAGTACCGAAAAACGATTACTTTGTGATGGGGGACAACAGACTGAATTCCATGGACAGCAGAAATGGACTTGGACTCATTGAAAAGGATCGGATTGTCGGGACATCAGAATTTGTTTTCTTCCCATTTGGCGACATTCGACAAACAAAATAAAAGCACCTTTCTCAGAGGCAAGAGAAAAGTGCTTGACTGGACGACCCTTAAAGAAGGGTCGTTTTTAATTTGGCGTGAGCATCGTGATAATGATCACAATCGCTAGAACAGAAGCGAACACAGATCCGGTAATGGCTAAAACGGATCGAAATAACCCGATCTTTTGGTTTTCCTTTCCCCGCTTTTGTAAAAAGCGCTTAGAAAAGATGTGGACCAGTGTGTAAATAAGGACAAGACCAATATAAAGGCCAAAGTCCCTCGCATTAAAGCCGGTTGCGGATAAATAAATGCCCATAAAGAAAATCAATAAACAGTATTCCATCAGTGTGAGTAATCTCAAATCGCACGAACTCCTTCAATCAATCATTCTCGATTATTATACCATAATGGACAAAAAGCCTTCGTTCTTAGCGAGAGACGTTTCTATCAAGCGTTATTCATGTTATACTTCATAATGATGAATGAGTGATGGAGGATTAATAAATGATTGCAGTAAATAATGTTAGTTTGCGCTTTGCTGATCGTAAACTATTCGAAGAAGTAAATATTAAATTCACTCCTGGCAACTGCTACGGACTAATTGGTGCCAATGGAGCTGGTAAATCAACGTTCCTAAAGATTCTTTCTGGAGAAATTGAGGCTCAAACGGGCGATGTTCATATGAGTCCTGGTGAGCGCTTAGCGATTTTAAAACAGAACCACTTTGAATACGAAGAATTTGAAGTATTAAAAGTCGTTATGATGGGTCATAAACGTCTATATGATGTGATGCAGGAGAAAGATGCGATCTATATGAAACCTGATTTCTCAGATGAAGACGGGATTCGTGCAGCAGAGCTTGAAGGTGAGTTCGCTGAGTTAAACGGCTGGGAAGCAGAAAGTGAAGCAGCGATCCTATTAAAGGGTCTTGGCATTCCAGAGAGTCTTCAATCGAAGAAAATGTCTGAGCTTGGCGGTTCTGAAAAGGTAAAAGTACTTCTAGCCCAAGCTTTATTTGGTAAGCCTGACGTTCTTCTTTTGGATGAGCCAACGAACCACTTGGACTTACAAGCCATCCAGTGGCTAGAAGAGTTCCTCATTAATTTTGAAAATACCGTGATCGTCGTTTCGCATGACCGTCACTTTTTAAACAAAGTATGTACACATATCGCGGACCTAGACTTCGGAAAAATTCAAGTATATGTCGGTAACTATGATTTCTGGTATGAGTCCAGCCAGCTAGCGCTGAAACTCAGCCAAGATGCAAATAAGAAAAAAGAAGAACAAATTAAGCAGCTTCAAGAGTTCGTTGCCCGGTTCAGTGCGAACGCTTCTAAATCGAAGCAAGCGACCTCAAGAAAGAAATTGCTTGATAAAATCTCTTTAGACGACATTAAGCCATCTTCACGTAAATATCCGTATGTTCATTTTGCGCCAGAGCGCGAAATCGGAAATGATGTCCTTCAAGTAGAAGGTCTATCGAAAACAATTGACGGTGTGAAAGTACTGGATAATGTCAGCTTTATCATGAATCGCGAGGATAAAATTGCGTTTCTAAGCCGTAATGAGCTTGCTGTGTCTACTTTATTTAAAATTCTTGCTGGTGAGATGGAGCCAGACAGCGGATCATTTAAATGGGGCGTCACAACGTCACAAGCCTTTTTCCCGAAAGACAATAGTGAATTCTTTGAAGGAAACGATGTCGATCTAGTGGATTGGCTTCGTCAATATTCTCCGAATGATCAAAGCGAAAGCTTCCTGCGTGGTTTCTTAGGACGTATGCTTTTCTCTGGGGAAGAAGTAAAGAAAAAAGCAAGCGTCTTATCAGGAGGAGAAAAGGTTCGTTGTATGTTATCGAAAATGATGCTGTCAGGAGCGAATGTACTGCTTCTGGATGAGCCGACGAACCACTTAGACCTAGAATCCATTACGGCGCTGAATAACGGTTTAATGAGCTTTAAAGGAGCTATGCTCTTCTCATCTCATGACCATCAGTTTGTTGAAACAGTGGCAAACCGTATTATCGAAGTAACGCCAAATGGCATCGTTGATAAACAAACAACATATGATGAGTTCTTATCAGATCAAGAGATTCAAAAGAGACTCGATGAGCTTTATGCGTAAATAAGAAAAGACATCCACAAGTGGATGTCTTTTTTTGATTAAATCGCCCAATTTCCATTTCGGAAGATCGGTTCGCGTTTCCCGTCTTTTGTGATCCCGTCAATATTCATTTCCTTTGAACCAATCATGAAATCGACGTGTGTAATACTGCTGTTCACACCCGCTGCATCCAATTCTTCTCGTTTCATTTCTTTTCCGCCGTCGATATTAAACGCATATCCGCTGCCGATGGCAAGGTGGTTTGATGCATTTTCATCGTAAAGTGTATTGTAATAAAGAATATTTGAGTTAGAAATTGGCGAATCATCTGGTACGAGGGCAACCTCACCTAAATAATGAGATCCTTCGTCTGTTTCAACGAGGGAATTTAAAATATCCTCGCCTTCCTTCGCTTTCACGTCCACAATCCGGCCATTTTCAAAGGTTAATGAAAATTCATCAATGATGTTTCCTGCATAGCTGAGCGGCTTTGTGCTTGAGACGGTTCCGTTTACACCGTCTTTTTTCGGTACGGTAAAGACTTCTTCAGTTGGCATGTTGGCCATGAACGAGACGCCTCGTTCACTCACGCTGCCAGCACCTACCCAAATATGCTGCTCTGGAAGCTCGATCGTTAAGTCTGTGCCTGGTGCTTCATAATGCAGTTTGTGGTAGTGACGTTCATTGAGTATTTTGACCTTTTCATTTAGCGATGCATCGTGCTTTTTCCAAGCCTCAACAGGATCTGCTTGATCAGCGCGTGCGACTTTAAAGATTTGATCCCACAATAAAGCGACAGCCTCTTCATCTGTCTGATCAGGGAAAATCTTTTTCGCCCACTCTTTTGATGCAGCACCTACGACTGTCCAAGCGATTTTGTCAGATTGAACGTATTGACGATATGTATGTAGTGCTGAACCAGCAGCCTTTTGCTGTGCAGCGATTTTTTTCGAGTCAATGCCTCGCAGAAGGTCAGGGCTCTCTGACAGGATGGTAATAAAAGCACCGCCGCGTTTTGCGATGGTTTCCATCATCTGTGCTTCCCATTCTGGGAATTGCTCAAATACATCCTGTGGCGCATGTTCAAATTTTAAACGGGTGAGAACACCATCACTCCAGCGGATATGTACGTTTTTCGCTCCGCGCTCATACGCATGTTTCGCTACAAGACGAACAAGGTGTGCAGATTCAGTAAATGCGGATACAACCACTTCTTGCCCCTTTTGTACATTCACACCGACTTCAACGATGGTCTTGGCATATTGATCTAGTTGTTTTTCAAATAAATTCATAAAAAACCCTCCTTTAGTCATGTTCATCATATCAGATTTAAGACCGAAAAGGAAAATGGGGAGCACGCTTACAGCCAAAATAAAAAAGCCGCTTTCGTGCGGCTTTTTAGCGGTTCAGTTGTTTCACAGGCTGTGCATTAGAAGGGGGCATATGTGAAAACGACAGGCTCATTCCTCCTAAAATAATCCCGGTTAAAATGACTGTGACAACGACCCGTTTACCTAAATCAAGCAACATGTTCTTCCTCCTTCACGTTTATCCATTTCTCACGATATGATGGAAATGAAGAAAAAAGAAGTAGAACATGAAGATTATTTTAATGTTTTTTGCAATTTGTCGATGACTTCTAATGAACGCCCTGTTCCAATGGCAACAGATTCAAGTGGATTGGCTGCAATATGAACTGGAACGACAATCTCTTGAGAAAGCCATTCTTGAATCCCATTTAAAAGAGCGCCGCCGCCAGTTAAGATCACACCGCGGTCCACAATATCCCCGCTTAGCTCTGGAGGGCTGTCCTCTAATGTGGCACGAATTGCCTCTAAAATATGAAGAAGTGATTCTCGCATAGCGCCTTGAATTTCATGAGATACAAGTGTAATCGTTTTTGGCAGACCTGTCACAAGGTCACGCCCGCGCACGTCTAATGATTTTGGCTCATGCTCAATGAGACCATACCCAATCTCCATTTTCACCTGCTCGGCAGTCCGTTCCCCGATTAATAGGTTATATTTCTTTCTGACAAACGTAATGATATCTTCATCCAGCTGATCTCCGCCAATTCGGATCGAATGACAAGAGACAACACCGCCAAACGAAATAATCGCAACTTCCGTTGTTCCGCCGCCAATATCGACGACAACGTTCGCAACAGGCTCGTCTACCGGAAGATCAGCGCCGATTGCAGCTGCAACAGGTTCTTCAATTAAATGCACATGCTTTGCTCCACAGTTTTTCACAGCATCGCTGATAGCGCGGCGCTCAACAGCGGTTGAACCGGATGGCGTACATACAACGACAGTCGGCTTTCTGAAGGTGAACCCGATATTTTTTCCTGCTTTTTTCATGATTTGTTTAAGTAAATCTGTTGTCATATCATAATCAGCGATGACACCGTCTTTCATCGGACGGATCGCGACAATTTTCCCCGGTGTTTTCCCGATCATTTCTTTTGCTTCTGATCCGACCGCAAGTACAGTCTTTGTTTCGGTATCGACTGCCACAACGGACGGTTCATTTAAAATAATTCCCTTATTTTTACTATAAACCAATATGTTAGCTGTTCCTAAATCAATTCCAATTTCGGCATTTTGAAACATGTTTTCACCCAATCTCTATTTTTGCTGTTTTAAACAATTTTACATTTAAAAGTTCAGAGGGTTGAAGTCATTTGTGGGGGTTTGTGATGACCTTGAAATGAATCTGTAAAATTCAAGTATCATTTTGACAATCGTAATAAATTTTCCCTTTGTTTTTTCTTTTATGAAAAAAATTTTTATAGAGGAGAAACCTTTTAAGAATCTCTTACGTCTACGATATATCAATTGGTGAAAAACAGATTGATCTTGAGCTAATGAAAGAAAGAGGGAAAGAAATTGAAATCTATCGGAGTCGTAAGAAAAGTTGATGAACTAGGGCGTATTGTGATGCCAATCGAATTGAGAAGAGCACTTGATATCGCTATTAAAGACAGTATGGAATTTTTTATAGATGGGGAGAAAATCGTCTTAAAAAAATATAAGCCAGAGGGTGTTTGTCTTCTGACTGGTGAAATTACATCAGAGAACCATGCATATGGAAACGGTCAAATTACATTAAGCGCTGAAGGCGCAGAACTACTGTTAAAAGAGCTGCAAGACGCTCTTCAGCAGTAATTAAAATAGCCTGCTCTCTTCCTTTGTGCTGAGGACAGGCTATTTTTTTTGAAAAGTTCCTTAAAAATGCCTCATCCCCCTCAAAAAATAAGTGGAAAATGGTACAATTGACAAAGAATCTCAGGGCGGCAGGTGGAATCATTTGAACAAAACATACCAAGTGCGGATCATGTTATCTGCTCTTGCATTTATCTTAATTTTAAGCTGGGATTTCTTTTATTATCTAGGCGGCTATCAAATTAATTGGCTGCTCGATCTTGCCTTTACAGTTGCTGTGATAGCAGGGATATGGGTTGTCTCAGGCTATGTAGACCGCTTAAATCTACTTGTATCAGATTTAAATAAGAGGGAAAAAGAAGCACACGAACTGACAGAGCGGCTGAATCGAATCACAGATAACTTGCAAGAAATCGTCTTTGAAACAGATGAAAAAGGGCAAATCATTTTCTTAAATCAAGCATGGAAACAAATGACCGGCTATGACATAGACGAATGTCTAGGCACGAGTTACAATCAGTACTTTGATCAAGAAGAAAGAGTTATCCAGCATTTGTTATCTGTCATCAAAGAGCATAAGGATTCAGGGCGGATCGAGCTGCAGCTCCTTCATAAAGAGGGAAGAAAAGTGTGGGGAGACGTTCATTATAAGCTCTACTTTGATGAACAGCACCAATTTACTGGAGGCATTGGAACGGTTGCAGATATTACAAAACAAAAACAGGCGAAGCTCGAGCTAGAAAAATCAAATCAACAATTGCAAATGCAGGCGCAAAAGCTGGCCGTTGCAGGACAAATAGCCGCTGGAATCGCCCATGAAGTCAGAAACCCGCTGACCTCAGTAAACGGCTTTTTGCAGCTGATGAAAACACAATATCCCGAAAGAACCGATTATTTTGACATTATCTTTTCCGAAATTAAACGGATTGATTTTGTTTTAAGTGAGCTGCTTGTACTGGCTAAGCCTCAATCGGTCCATTTTCAAGAAGTTCAGCTTCATGGGCTGTTAGAGCAGGTCATTACTCTGCTAAAAACAAATGCAGTTCTGTCAAATATTGATCTCAAACAGCCATTTAAAAAGCAGGATGCCGGCGTTATCTTAGCGGACGCTAACCAAATGAAGCAGCTGTTCATTAATTTAATCAAAAATGCCATTGAGGCAATGCCAGAAGGCGGCAGCATATACATATCAACAGAAAAAGTCATGAATGAATGGAAAATTACCATTCAAGATGAAGGAAAAGGGATGTCTGAAGAGGATATTCAGAAAATATATGATCCTTTCTTCTCCACAAAAACAGAGGGTACGGGGCTTGGACTGACCATCTGTGCAACGATTTTAAAAGATCATCACGGAAGAATGGATGTGTCGAGTGAGCTGGGAAAAGGCACAACTTTTCATATCTATTTACCTGTGTGTCAAAAAAGCAGACAGCAGCAAGGCGAGAGGACGTGATTTCATGACGATGAAAGCTTTATTTGTATATGGGACGCTTCTGCAGCATGAAGAGCACCACGAGGCGTATATGAAGGAAAGCAGACTACTAGCTAAATCAGCTTGGATCAGTGGAAGAATTTACGATACAGGTCAAGAATACCCTGTGTGCGTTCCTAAAGAAAAAAGCACGGTTTTTGGAGAATTGTACGAGGTAACGGCTGATACGTTGAATAAGATAGATTTACTTGAGGAAGGGTATGACAAGCAGGTAATCGATGTCATGACAGACCAAGGGCAGGTGGCAGCCATTACGTACACTTTACAAAAGCAGAAAGTATCAGCGTTGAAGGAAATCGAAAGCGGCTGCTGGAAAGAGTATAGACTGTTACAGCAGAAGCCGGCATCCTTCTATTATTTTGCCTATGGCTCCTGTATGGATGATGCAAGGTTTAAGCTGGCGGAAGTCGATCATTATTTCAAACAAATCGTCGGCGGCGGTGCGCTGAACGGCTTTACAACTAGATTTACATTGGTGCGGCCTGATGGATCAAGAGCTGATATGGTAGAAGACGGCGGAGAAACAGAGGGCGTTTTATATGAGGTTCCTTTCGATGCCATTCGTTATTTATACAAACGAGAAGGTGTATATGAGGGCACATATCGTCCAGCTTTTGTCGATATCCAAATCGGTAATCAAATATATGAGGACTGTTTAACCTTTCTTGTTCTTCAAAAGGGTGAAGAGATTGCTCCTCCAGATCATTACCGCAGTGAAATTGAAAAAGGGGCAGATCTTTACCTGAGTGAATCATTCCGTAAAAAAATTCGTTCGCATATGGATTCATTAATCAAACCGTAGTAAAATGCATGGTAAGTGAGATAAAAGGAGTCTGAACATGAAAAAGGAATATGCAGTCATTGGTCTTGGACGTTTTGGCGGAAGTATTTGCAAGGCGCTGAGCGAAGAAGGACTTGAAGTCATGGCCATGGATATGAATGAAGATCGAGTGAACGAATACGCGAAAATTGCTTCACATGCGGTCATTGGCGATTCAACGGACGAATCTGTTTTAAAAAATCTCGGTATTCGTAATTTTGACCATGTCATCGTTGCGATTGGTGAAAACATTCAGGCGAGTATTTTAACAACGATCATGCTGAAAGAGCTTGGCGTTAAAATGGTTACAGTTAAAGCACAAAACGACTACCATGAAAAGGTGCTAAACAAAATTGGGGCTGACCGCATCGTTCATCCAGAGCGAGACATGGGCAGACGAATTGCACATAAAATCATTTCCAATAACGTCTTAGATTATCTCGAGCTGTCAGATGAGTATAGCCTCATTGAAATCGTTGCCAACAGCAGGCTTGCAGGGCATTCTCTTTTAGATCTCGATATTCGAGCAAGATACGGCATTAATATTGTGGCGATTAAGCGTGGAAAAGAAGTGATTGTTTCACCGCTCGCAGATGAAATGATTCAAAAAGAAGATATTCTTATTGTCATTGGGGCAGTAGCTGATATAGGACGCTTTGAAAAGCGAGAAATGCAGAACGATTATTAAACACTCCGGAGCGGGGTGTTTTTTATGTGGTTGTGTACACACAGGACGGACAGTGGAAAGGGAAGAAGACATTGAAAAAGACCTGTTTTATTCTGAAAGAACAGCAAAAGTCAATCGACATATTTTTCGTGCAATTATCACTATTCAGAAATAAAAATCAGTCTTTTTATCTGGTTGATTTTCTCTAAATGTCATTGACTGAGCAAACAGATTCGTTTACGATAAGAAACATTATATTGTTTACTTGGAGGAGGCAGTGTCGTTGGATAAGGAGCTTTTCAGACATCAAATTGAGGTAGCTGCAAAGAGAAAAAAAGCAGCTCTCGTGATTAAACATGCGAAAGTTATGGACGTGTTTAACCAGGAATGGATAGACGCTGATGTCGCTGTTGAAAATGGACAAATAGTAGGGATTGGAGAGTACGAGGGAGAACAGGAGCTGAATGCAGCAGGTCAAATGCTTGTACCCGGTTTTATTGACGGCCACGTTCATATTGAGTCCTCCATGGTTACTCCTGCTGAATTCTCCAAAGCTGTCGTTCCTCACGGTGTGACAACTGTCGTAACAGACCCGCATGAAATTGCCAATGTGTCAGGGATCACAGGCATCCGTTTTATGCTGGAAGAAGCGAGAAAAGCTGCCTTAAATATTTATTTCATGCTGCCATCCTGTGTACCGGCAGTCAGTTTTGAACGATCAGGTGCTACATTAAAAGCGAAAGATTTGAAACCTCTTTATCAAGAGAAGGAGGTTCTTGGTCTTGCCGAGGTGATGGATTATGTCGGTGTGGAGCAGGCAGAAGAAGATATGATTCAAAAGCTGCTTGATGCTCAAAGCGAGAATAAATTGATTGATGGCCATCTAGCAGGCTTAACGGACCGATTAATAAACGTTTACCGGACAGCGAGTGTCCAAACAGATCATGAGGTAACAACAGCTGAGGAAGCCCTTGAACGTATAAAAAGAGGCATGTATGTCATGCTGAGAGAAGGTTCTGTTGCCAAAAACGTGAAAAACGTTTTACCGGCTGTGAATGAAAAGAATGCGAGACGCTTTTTCTTTTGTACGGATGATAAGCATTTAGATGATTTAATGGCTCAAGGGAGTATTGATGAACAAGTACGTATGTCTATGAAAGAAGGATTAGACCCATTTTTAGCGTATCAAATGGGAAGTTTAAACGCAGCAGAGTGTTTTGGCCTTAAAACAAAGGGCGCCATTGCGCCAGGCTTTGATGCTGATTTTATGCTTGTCTCTGATCTTTATCAAGTAAACATCACCAGCGTATTTATTGCAGGAGAATTGGTAGCGCAGCATGGTGAGTACAAGCCAAGTGTCGAAAGGATTGCTCCGAGTCCAGCATTGTTACAATCTGTTCATGCAGTTGATGTTCAAGAGCAGGATCTTGCACTGCCTATCAAAGACCACCAAAAAATGAATGTCATCCGCATCATTCCGAATCAACTAGAAACAAAATTAGAACAGGTCTCTCCTTCAGAAACGAACGGACAATTCACTAGTGATACAGAAAGAGATGTATTAAAAATGGTGCTTGTCGAACGTCATCAAGGATTATCTGAAATGGGGATAGGGGTTGTCAGCGGCTTTGGGTTAGAAAAGGGTGCAATTGCAACAACGGTTGCGCATGATTCTCATAATTTAATTGCGGTTGGTACAAATGATGCTGATATAGTGAAAGCCATTGAGGCGTTGAAAGAAGCAGGTGGCGGTTTGACGGTTGTCAAAGATGGGCAGTCTCTTCATACGCTGCCATTACCGATCTCTGGTTTATTGTCAGATCAACCGGCACATCTTGTAAATGAAAGCCTTCTTGCACTTCATGAAGCGTTAAAAGAAACAGGTTTTACTTTAGATTTTAATCCGTTTTTGACGCTGTCCTTCTTGGCACTCCCAGTCATTCCTGATGTGAAAATGACGACAAAGGGATTGTTTGATGTCAGAAGCTTTCAGCATCTCCCGATTCAGTCATAAAAGATGAGAGACCGCATGTATATATGCGGTTTTTTCAATGAATAGGCGAAAAAAAGAGACACAGCTAAATTGCTTGTGTCTCTTTTGGTAATTACACTTCCATAATGATCGGTAAGATCATTGGGCGGCGTCTTGTTTTTTCATAAAGGAAAGGTGCAAGGGTGTCAGTGATTTCGTTCTTAATTTCTGACCACTGCGTTGTCTTACGCTCCATTACTTTTTCAAGATGCTTTGAAATTAAGTCCTGCGCGTCGTTGATAAGGTCTCCAGATTCTCTCATGTAGACAAAACCTCTTGAGATCAAATCAGGACCAGCCGAAATTTTGAATTCTTTCATGTCCATGCTGACGACCACAATGACAAGGCCCTCTTCTGAAAGAATGCGGCGGTCTCTTAACACGATGTTTCCGATATCGCCAATACCACTACCATCGATATACACGTTGCCTGATGGAATTTTGCCAGCGACACTTGCTTCGTCACCTTTCAGTGCAAGAACTTCACCATTATCCATGATAAAGCAATTTTCCTCAGGAATGCCGCAATCATTCGCAAGTTTGATGTGCGTTTTTTGCATGCGGTATTCACCGTGAATCGGCATAAAGAATTTTGGTTTAATTAAACGGAGCATCAGCTTTTGTTCTTCTTGTCCGCCGTGACCAGATGTATGAATATTATTAAGAGAGCCGTGAATGACTTCTGCGCCGGCACGATAAAGCTGGTTAATGGTGCGGCTTACGCTAATATTGTTACCTGGGATTGGTGAAGATGAGAAGACAACAGTGTCACCAGGGTTAATGGAAATCTGGCGGTGAGTACCGTTCGCAATACGTGAAAGAGCTGCCATCGGTTCACCCTGACTGCCAGTACAAAGAATCGTTACTTTGTTTGCTGGGAGACGGTTGATTTCATTATGTTCAATGAACGTATTTTTTGGACATTTAATATAACCAAGGTCTTGCCCAATATCAATGGCAGACTCCATACTCCGTCCAAACACAGCGACTTTTCGGCCATTGGCAACAGCGGATTCAATCACTTGCTGAAGTCTGTGAATATTTGAAGCAAACGTGGCAAAGATGATACGTCCATCGACTTTTCTAAAGATGTCATCAATGCTTTCGCCTACGCGTCTTTCAGACATCGTAAATTCTGGGATTTCACTGTTTGTACTATCGGATAAAAGACAGAGAACGCCTTCTTTCCCGATTTCAGCCATTTTGGTTAAGTTGGCAGGCTCGCCAACAGGCGTAAAGTCAAACTTGAAATCACCTGTATGTACGATGTTACCAGGAGGTGTCTTGACGACAATTCCATAAGAATCTGGAATACTATGTGTCGTTCTAAAGAAAGACACAGCTGTTTTTCTAAATTTAATGGTATCTTCCTCTTCAAAAATGTGAAGTTTTGTTTGTCTCAAGAGACCGTGCTCTTCCAATTTATTACGGAGTAGGCCGATTGCGAGTTTGCCTCCGTAAACTGGAATATTCACTTGCTTGAGAAGGTAAGGGATACCGCCGATGTGGTCTTCATGTCCGTGAGTGATGAAAAGACCTTTGATTTTATCTTCGTTTTTAACTAAGTACGTATAGTCAGGGATGACGTAGTCAATTCCAAGAAGCTCATCCTCAGGGAACTTAATACCAGCATCAATTAAAATGATTTCATCTTGAAATTGAACGCCATACGTGTTTTTACCAATCTCGCCTAAACCGCCGAGCGCAAAAACTGCCGCCTGATCGTTTTTTACAAATTTCATTCCTCTCATAGCTCCAATACTTTAAAATTTTCACTTTCTCGTTCATAGTCTAAAAAAGCACCGTCTACAGGCTGAATGAATTCAATGTTGTAGTTATGTTTTTTCAACTTATCGCGTACGTCTCTTTCAGAAACCGCTTCAACGTATAGTGAATCTGTGTGTTCTCTTACAGGTACCTCAGTAGTACTTGCCTGAAAAAATACCTTATATATCATCCAAATCTCTCCTTAAATACCGTATGTTACACTCGCTTATTCTATTATATTAAAAAAACGCGCATAAGAAAAGTCTCTGAGAAAAAAGGACCTTCGGCAAATGTGCGGAAGATCCCTTTAAGCGATCGATTTTTTACGAAGCATGTCCTTCCATTGTCTTCGAATTTTCTTACGCAGACGACGAAGCATCACAGGCCGCCTCCTTTCAATTTGAAGTAAGATTAGATAGCATATTCCGTTCTCTCTATATACTTGTATTATATGATGTTTCCATTGAATGTTACATGGTTATATGTGGGAAATGGGCGTTTTCAAAAGGAATTGGTTTCGAAAGATGTCATCTTTCTGTATGATGAAAGGGAGTGTGTATACATAACAAAGAGCAGGAGGGCGAGATATGAATAAAAAAGTCATCTTCTTTGATATCGACGGTACTTTATTTGACCATGATAAAAAAATACCTGAGTCAACGAAGAGAGCGGTTCATTTATTAAAAGAAAAAGGCCATCATCTCTTTATTGCATCTGGACGTTCTCCTTTTTTGATTCAACCTATTTTAGAAGAATTAGGGCTTGACTCATTTATTGCTTATAACGGTCAGTATGTCATGTATGAGGGAGAAGTTATTTACGGCAATCCGCTGAAGCAGGAGCTGATGGAGCAAATCTATGAGACAGCAGATCGTCATGATCATCCGCTTGTTTTCATGGGGGAAGAAACGATGAAGGCCTCTGTGCCGAATCATCCGTTTATCCATGAAGGAATCGGTACTTTAAAAACAGAGCATCCCGAGCATGATTTGTCTTTCTTTAAAGAAAACGACATTTTTCAAATGCTGTTATTTTGTAAGGCAGAAGAGGAAGTGCAGTATGAGGCATTCCGCGAAGAGGTTGACCTTGTCAGATGGCACGAGCTGTCAACAGACGTTCTGCCAAAAGGCGGATCAAAAGCTGAAGGAATCAAACGAGTCATCGAAAGACTGCCTTACGATCAAAAGGATACAATTGCTTTTGGAGACGGACTGAACGATCGAGAGATGATTTCGTTTGCCGGAACAGGCGTAGCAATGGGAAATGCTGTGAGTGAACTAAAAGCATTGGCTGATTTTGTGACAAAGCCAGTAGATGAGGACGGCATATTCCATGCAGTGAACCATCTTGGCCTCATTGAAGAATAAAAAAGAAGACCCTTAGGTAGCTGGGTCTTCTTTTTATGTTATGATCTGCCGATCGCAACAGAGTTTTCTGGCTCAGCAAATGGCTGCTCCTTTTGAATATGATCATAAAACATAATGCCGTTTAAATGGTCGATTTCATGCTGAAAGACAATGGCAGGGAACCCTTTTAGGCGGATATCAATGTCCTCTCCTTCTAGCGTTGTGGCCTTCACCCTGATTTTTTGATATCGAGGAACAAATCCAGGGATGGCTTCATCAACAGATAAGCAGCCTTCACCCGTAGCTAAATACGCCCTTTTGACTGAATGACTGACAATACGCGGGTTGAACAGGGCATAGCTGTATTCTTCTCCGTCTTCATCCTCACAATGAACAGCGATCATCCGTTTACTAATATTGATTTGCGGAGCGGCTAATCCAACGCCAGGTCTTAGTCCGTATTTTTCAGCAATGTCAGCATCCTGACTATTTTTGACGAATTCGATCATGTCAGCTAGTTGCTGTTTTTCCTCTTCTGTCGGCGGGAGATCGACCGCTTCAGCTGTTTGTCTTAAGACGGGATGTCCGTCCCTTACGATATCATCCATGGTAATCACAAAACTTCACTCCTATTTCCTTTGTATGTAAAGTATATAAAATGATACACAACATATGCAATCAAATAAAGAAGACCGGTCCTATGAGACCGGTCAGAGGCTTAAACAGCCTTAGCAGCAGCCACCGCCGCCGCCTAAGAATGCTGCGCCAACAATGATTAATAGGATGAAAAGCACAACGATTAAAGCGAATGTACGTCCGCCACCGTATCCGCCGCCGCATCCGTATCCACCGCCATAACTTGGGTAACAACAGCCACCGCCGTATCCATACCCGTAACCGCCGTATCCACCGTATCCACCATACATACTTCCATGACTATAATTAGACATACTTTTGACCTCCTTTGGAAATACACTTGGCCTCTCATAAGGGAAGGCGAAGCGTGTAATATAAACTATGTATGAATGCACTATTTGTATAGTCATGCGCCTATCACTTGAAAAAAATCTTCTCCGCCTCATCTGATTGACCTCTTTTCTTGTCACAAACGCCTATAAAAATTATAGTGGTATGTGGAGATGTAAAGGGGGACTTTTTGATGAGACAGGTGAAAAGAAGCGTCAAAGCAGGTGCTGCTTTAGCGGGGATATGTACCCTTTTGCTTTCGGGATGCGGAGGTCAAAGTCCATTCAATGATATGCAAGATGCGATGACGAAAATGAGTGAAAAAGAAGCATCCTTTGAAAAAGAGCAAGCTACACTGCAAAGCTATGAGAGAAAAGAACAGAAACTGTATACAAAAATGATTCAAACAACAAAGGACCATACAAAAACAGTGTCAAGCCTTTCTGATCAGGCGTTAGCATCGGCAGCGAAACGAGAAGAACATGTAAAAACAGAAAAAGACAGCATGGATCAATCGAAAAAAGAACTGAAAACGGTAAAGGAAACTGCCGAACGATTGCAAGATACGGAGTTAAAAGAGAAAGCAGATCAAACGGTCAAGTCGATCGAGAAACGATATGCGGCGTATGATCAGCTTTATAAGGAGTATCAAAAGGCGCTAAAACAAGATCAGCATTTGTATCAATCTTTAAAGAAGAAGGACTTAGGATATGAAGAGTTGAAATCTAAGCTGAAGACCGTGAATCGATCTTATAGCAAAGTTAGAAAAGAAGGTAAGAAGTTCAATCAATATACAAATCAATTGAATGAGCATAAACAGGCTTTGTATAAAGCGGCAGATCAAGGGTCAAAAAAGAGCTGAAAAACAGCTCTTTTTTTATTTTTCGACAAAAACAAACATTTTCTATTGTAGTACAGTAGTACATTCTATACTAGTACAGTTCGAGTTGCTTGTTAAACAGATTGATACAGCTCACCATAAAAAGTAAAGCGAATACATTTATTAAAATAAAGCCGTTAAATCAATTGACGGACTATTTTTCTTGTTGTAAACTATTCCTTGTTAACAGAAGTTGTATTAGTTTTTTGTGAACTATCGTTAATACAGTTAGTAGGACTCGAAAATGAGCGGTCAACCAATGTTTCGACAACGACCTTAGTGGCTATTAAATACATGAGTCATATGAGTATTTTGGGTTATCCTATATCTGTATGTATAAATGGATTCACGACAAATTGACTGTTAAAAGAAAGGAAGAGGTGACTTTAGAATGGCTGCAAAAACAAAAAAAGCAATTGTTGATAGCAAAAAGCAATTTGATGCCATCAAAAAGCAGTTTGAAACGTTTCAAATTTTAAACGAAAAAGGCGAAGTCGTAAACGAAGCGGCAATGCCGGATCTTTCAGATGACCAATTAAAAGAATTAATGCGCCGTATGGTGTTTACACGTGTATTAGATCAACGTTCAATTTCATTGAACCGTCAAGGACGTCTTGGCTTCTATGCGCCAACAGCTGGACAAGAGGCTTCTCAGCTTGCAACTCACTTTGCACTTGAGAAAGAAGATTTCATTCTTCCAGGATATCGTGATGTACCACAATTAATCTGGCATGGTCTGCCACTAACAAAAGCATTCTTGTTCTCTCGCGGACACTTTGTTGGTAACCAAATGCCTGAAGATGTGAATGCACTTTCTCCGCAAATCATTATCGGTGCACAAATCATTCAAGCTGCTGGTGTAGCTCTTGGTTTGAAAAAGCGCGGTAAAAAAGCTGTTGCAATCACTTACACTGGTGATGGTGGTGCTTCACAAGGTGATTTCTACGAAGGTATTAACTTTGCAGGGGCTTACAAAGCGCCAGCGATTTTTGTTGTCCAAAACAACAGATATGCGATCTCTACACCTGTAGAAAAACAATCTGCTGCACAAACAATTGCACAAAAAGCAGCTGCAGCTGGTATCGTAGGCGTACAGGTTGACGGTATGGATGCATTAGCTGTATATGCAGCAACTGCTGAAGCTCGTGAGCGTGCTGTAAATGGTGAAGGCCCAACATTAATCGAAACTCTTACATTCCGTTACGGCCCACATACAATGGCTGGTGACGATCCAACAAGATACCGTACAAAAGAAGATGAAAACGAGTGGGAGCAAAAAGATCCATTGGTACGCTACCGCAAATTCTTGGAAAACAAAGGCCTATGGTCTGAAGAAGAAGAGAATAAAGTCATCGAAGATGCAAAAGAACAAATCAAACAAGCGATCAAAGAAGCTGACGAACAGCCTAAGCAAAAAGTCACTGACTTGATTGAAAACATGTACGATGTGAAACCATTCAACTTAGTTGAACAGCTTGAAATTTACAAACAGAAGGAGTCGAAGTAAGCCATGGCGCAAATGACAATGATTCAAGCGATCACTGATGCGTTACGCACAGAACTGAAAAATGACGAAAACGTTCTCGTTTTCGGAGAAGACGTTGGTAAAAACGGCGGCGTATTCCGTGCGACTGAAGGATTGCAAAAAGAGTTTGGTGAGGATCGTGTATTCGATACTCCACTTGCTGAATCTGGTATTGGCGGTCTTGCAATTGGCCTTGGACTACAAGAATTCCGCCCAGTAATGGAAATTCAATTCTTCGGATTCGTTTACGAAGTATTAGATTCTGTTTCTGGACAAATGGCTCGTATGCGTTACCGTTCTGGCGGACGCTGGCATTCTCCAGTGACAATCCGCTCTCCATTCGGCGGAGGAGTTCACACACCTGAGCTTCACGCTGACAGCTTAGAAGGTCTTATCGCACAACAGCCTGGTATCAAGGTTGTTATTCCTTCAACACCTTATGATGCAAAAGGACTATTAATTTCTGCAATTCGCGACAACGATCCTGTCGTATTCCTTGAGCATATGAAACTTTATCGTTCTTTCCGTCAGGAAGTTCCTGAAGAAGAGTACACAATTGAAATCGGTAAAGCTGAAGTGAAACGTGAAGGTTCTGACCTTTCAATCATCACTTATGGTGCAATGGTTCACGAATCACTAAAAGCTGCTGAAGAACTTGAAAAAGAAGGCGTTTCAGCTGAAGTAATCGACCTTCGTACAGTAAGCCCGCTTGATATTGAAACAATCATCGCTTCTGTTGAAAAAACAGGCCGCGCGATCGTTGTTCAAGAAGCACAAAAACAAGCTGGTATTGCTGCAAACGTAGTAGCTGAAATCAATGACAGAGCAATCCTTAGCCTAGAAGCACCAGTACTTCGTGTAGCTGCACCTGATACTGTATTTGCTTTCTCTCAAGCTGAGAGCGTATGGCTTCCAAACCATAAAGACGTGCTTGAAACAGCTAAGAAAGTTCTTGAATTTTAATTAAATGACAGAGGGGAAAAGAATTTATTTCTCTTCCCCTTTATCAATTACATGACCGTGTAAACATACACAACAAGGGTTCAACAAAATCTAGGAGGCGAAAAACAGTGGCATTTGAATTTAAACTTCCGGACATCGGAGAAGGTATCCACGAAGGTGAGATCGTTAAGTGGTTTGTTAAACCAAACGACGAAATCAATGAAGATGACGTTTTAGCAGAGGTACAAAATGATAAAGCAGTTGTAGAAATTCCTTCACCTGTTAAAGGAAAAGTATTAGAATTAAAAGTTGAAGAGGGAACAGTTGCAACTGTAGGACAAACAATCATTACGTTTGATGCACCTGGTTACGAAAATCTTCAATTTAAAGGCAGCGAAGAAGAAGGCGAAGCAAAAACTGAAGCTCAAGTACAAGGTACTGCTGAAGCTGGTAACGAGCCAGAGAAGAAAGAAGTAGCACAAGAAGAAGCGGCAGCAGCAACTGGTGCAGGCGCACAAGAGCAAGTAGATGCTGATCCAAACAAACGCGTTATCGCTATGCCATCTGTACGTAAATACGCTCGCGAAAAAGGCGTTGAAATTTACAAAGTTGCAGGTTCTGGTAAAAACGGACGTGTGTTAAAAGAAGATATCGACAGCTTCGTTAATGGTGGTTCTGCAGCTCAAGAAGCAGCACCTCAAGCAGTTGAAAGTGCAAAAGAAGAAGCAGCTCCAAAAGCGGCAGCAGCTCCAGTTCTTGAAGGAGAATTCCCAGAAACTCGCGAAAAAATGAGCGGAATCCGCAAAGCAATCGCGAAAGCAATGGTGAACTCTAAGCATACAGCACCTCACGTAACATTAATGGATGAAGTTGATGTAACAAACCTTGTTGCACATCGTAAACAATTCAAACAAGTTGCAGCTGATCAAGGAATCAAGTTAACTTACTTGCCTTACGTTGTAAAAGCTCTAACTTCTGCTTTGAAAAAGTACCCAGTACTTAACACTTCTATCGATGATAAAACAGATGAAGTTGTTCAAAAGCATTACTACAACATCGGAATTGCAGCTGACACTGAAAAAGGCTTGCTAGTTCCAGTTGTGAAAAATGCAGACCGCAAAGCGATTTTCGAAGTTTCTAACGAAATCAATGAGCTTGCAACAAAAGCACGTGATGGTAAATTGGCTCCAGCTGAAATGAAAGGTGCATCTTGCACAATCACAAACATCGGTTCTGCTGGTGGACAATGGTTTACTCCAGTCATCAACCACCCAGAAGTAGCGATCCTTGGTATTGGCCGTATCGCTGAAAAAGCAGTTGTTCGTGATGGCGAAATCGTTGCAGCTCCTGTCTTAGCTCTTTCCCTAAGCTTTGACCACCGTATGATTGACGGAGCTACTGCGCAAAATGCCCTAAACCACATCAAGCGTTTATTGAATGATCCACAATTAATTTTAATGGAGGCGTAATGTCATGGTAGTAGGAGATTTCCCAATCGAAACAGATACTCTTGTCATCGGTGCAGGTCCTGGTGGATATGTAGCTGCTATTCGTGCTGCACAGCTTGGACAAAAAGTAACAATCGTTGAAAAAGGAACACTTGGCGGCGTATGTCTAAACGTTGGCTGTATTCCTTCAAAAGCATTAATCAATGCTGGCCATCGTTTCGAAAATGCTAAGCATTCTGAAGACATGGGTATCAAAGCTGAAAACGTAACAGTTGATTTCACAAAAGTTCAAGAGTGGAAAGCTTCTGTTGTAAACAAATTAACAGGTGGAGTTCAAGGTCTTCTTAAAGGAAATAAAGTAGACATCGTCAAAGGTGAAGCTTATTTCGTAGACAGCAACTCTGTACGTGTTATGGATGAAAATTCAGCACAGACGTACACTTTCAAAAATGCAATTCTTGCAACTGGATCTCGTCCAATTGAATTGCCTACTTTTAAATACACAGACCGCGTGATCAACTCAACTGGTGCTTTAGCGCTTAAAGAAGTACCTAAAAAGTTAGTTGTCATCGGTGGTGGATACATCGGTACTGAGCTTGGTACTGCTTATGCAAACTTTGGAACAGAAGTTGTGATCCTTGAAGGTGGAGACGAAATCCTTCCAGGTTTCGAAAAGCAAATGAGCTCATTGGTTAAACGTAACCTGAAGAAAAAAGGAAACGTTGAAATCCATACAAACGCTCTTGCAAAAGGCGTTGAAGAAAAATCTGATGGTGTCACTGTTACTTTCGAAGTAAAAGGTGAAGAAAAAACAGTTGATGCTGATTACGTACTTGTTACTGTTGGTCGTCGTCCAAACACTGATGAGCTTGGTCTTGAGCAAGTTGGTGTTGAATTGACAGACCGCGGAGTTGTCAAAACAGACAAACAATGCCGTACAAGCGTAGCTAACATCTATGCAATTGGTGACATCGTTGATGGACCACCACTTGCACACAAAGCTTCTTACGAAGGTAAAATTGCAGCTGAAGCAATCGCTGGAGAGCCAGCTGAAATTGATTACCTTGGTATTCCTGCTGTTGTATTCTCTGAGCCAGAACTTGCGACTGTTGGATACACTGAAGCAGAAGCAAAAGAAGAAGGAATCGAAATCGTTGCAGCGAAATTCCCATTCGCAGCGAACGGACGTGCACTTTCTCTTGACGCAACTGATGGCTTCATGAAAATGATCACTCGTAAAGAGGACGGTCTAGTGATCGGTGCACAAATCGCAGGTGTTGGTGCTTCTGATATGATTTCAGAGCTTAGCCTTGCAATCGAAGCTGGAGTGACTGCTGAAGATATCGCAATGACTATTCACGCTCACCCAACTTTAGGTGAAATTACAATGGAAACGGCTGAAGTAGCAATTGGAAGCCCAATCCACATTGTAAAATAATGAATCTATAAAACCCTTTCCTTTATGGAAAGGGTTTTTTTTGAGCGCATGAATACCATATGAAAAACCCCTCATCTCATGAGGGGTTTTTTCATATGGATATATAAGTGCAAGAAATATCATTAGTTTGTATTCACGCGGTCTAAAGCATGACATAAGGGCGATAAGATCTCCTCTTTACTGCGGACATTCCCTTCAACCTTCACAATGACTTTTTCATTATTTACAAGTAAAATAGCCGGTAATTCATCCACTTCATTTTTCCAGCCTTTACGATCTTCTTTTACAATCATCTTCGACATTTCTTTAGGATATTCATTTTTTAAATCGAGGACGGCATCATAATAAGGACTTTCTTTATCCAGATTTTCTGCATCAGTAAAAAAGAGAATTCTCGGTTTTTGAATATGACTGACTTGGTCGGTCTGATTCGGTATGATATACGCAAATGAGCATGAACTAAGTACAAAGAGCATGGGGAATATAAGGAGAAGTGCCCTCATAAAATTCAATCTATTCACCTCAAAATCTTTTGGGGTTATCCCAACATTTTTAGGAGCTGGTTCCCTGTTAGTCACTCTAGTGTATCATGTCCCTTTTGACAATTTTCGATTGTTACTCAATTGTTACAGAATTGATATGAAGCAAAATACAATTGAAACGTTCCCTCAATATGATGAGAAAAAAACATATATTTATAAAAAATGATTAAATGTGTCATACAATTAACCGTTGACAACTTAAATGTGACATCATATTATAGAGGTATGAAATAGATCAAACGCTTTCAAACTATGAATGAAGAAAAGGGGAATGTACGTGGGTACAATTATTTGTCAAGATTGCAATGAAACCATTGATCAATTTGAAAATGAAAAAGTGACAACACTATACGGAACGTGTGGTCACTGTCATTGCTGTGATGAAGCCTCTGAATAAATAAAAAAGCATGCAGCTCCAATTGGGGCTGCATGTTTCTTTTTTATAAAATTGGTTTTTGTTCTTTAATGACACGGATCATTTCTAGCGTAGAATCCTCTGGTCCTTGGACAGGGAGACCAATTTCAATGTTTTTAAAGATATACGAGATGTTTTCTTCTGTAATAATTTCGCCTGGTATAAAAATTGGAATGCCTGGCGGGTACACCATGACAAACTCTGCGATGATGCGGCCTGCTGCCTCTTTAAACGGAACCACTTCTGTAGTGGCATAAAAAGCGTCACGCGGCGTCATAGCTAGCGATGGAATGTCAGGCAGGAGCACTTCCGTTACCGCATGTTTGCCGCTCTCACATGTAGAGGCTGCGGCAATTTCCTTCATTGCCGTCACGAGAATATCAATTGTCTCATCTGAATCGCCAGGGGTAACGATACATAAAATGTTGTAAAGGTCTGAGAGCTCTACTTCAATTCGATAGCTTTCTCTTAGCCATTTTTCGACATCATGTCCATTTAGGCCAAGGTCTTTAATTGAGATAATTAATTTCGTCGGATCATAATCGTAAGTAGAAGGTGAACCGAGTATTTCCTTGCCAATACAGGTAATGCCGTCAATTTGATTCAATCGGTTTCTCGCTGATTCAGCCAAACGAATGGCTTGATCTGCAAGTGCCTTTCCTTCAGTCGCTAATCGTTTTCTTGAGACATCAAGAGATGCTAAGAGCAAATACGAAGTGGACGTAGTCGTGAGCATACTTAAAATCGATTGCACGCGATCTTTTGAAACAAGCCCTTCCTTCATATTTAAAATAGAGCTTTGCGTAAGGGAACCGCCAAGTTTATGAACACTTGTTGCCGCCATATCAGCACCAGCCTGCATGGCAGAGAGAGGCAGCTCATCGTGAAAATGGATATGCACACCGTGTGCCTCATCAACAAGGACAGGTACATCAAATGAATGGGCAATGTCTACGATTGTTTTTAAGTCCGCTGAAATGCCAAAATACGTTGGATTAATAACAAGCAGACCCTTCGCATCTGGGTGCTCAGTGAGCGCCTTTTTGGCTGAGTCTGGTGTAATCCCGTGAGAGATGCCGAGCTCTTTGTCTATTTCTGGGTGAATAAAAACAGGAATGGCGCCAGAAAATACAATTCCGGACATAATCGATTTATGGACGTTACGCGGAACGATGATTTTATCTCCAGGTCCGCATACTGTCATCACCATTGTCATGATGGCGCCGCTTGTTCCTTGAATGGAGAAAAACGTATGGTCAGCACCGAAGGCTTCAGCAGCGAGTTCCTGTGCTTCTTTTATCATCCCTCGAGGTGAATGTAAATCATCGAGAGGTTCTATATTAATAAGGTCAATGCTTAATGCATTGTCGCCAATGAATGCTCTAAATTCAGGATCCATTCCGGCTCCTTTTTTATGGCCTGGAATGTGAAATTGGACTGGATTGGTTGCAGCGTGTTTTTTTAGTCCAGTGTATAAGGGTGTATCATGTTGTGACAATTGCTTTCCCACCTTCATCGAAATACCTGCTATTATTGTGCCAATAACAGCAGATTTCATTGCATAAAACAAAAGAATTATATTATGAACTGATCGGAATGTAAAGCATAAAATCAATCGGTTTCTAATCGAACAGATGTTATAATAAAAGTTCAATTCGTTAAAGTGAGGGACAAGTAAATGGAATATCAATATCCAATGGATGTCGACTGGACGACAGAGGAAAAGATTGCGGTCATATCGTTTTTTCAGGCTGTTGAAAAAGCCTATGAAAAAGGAATTGCGAAGCAGGAGTTATTAAATTCTTATAAAGGGTTTAAAGAGGTTGTGCCATCAAAAGCAGAAGAAAAAACGCATTGTGCGGCGTTTGAAAAGGAAAGCGGGTATTCCCCTTATCATGCAGTGAAAACCGCAAGAGAGGCAGAAGAGACAGCTATGATACGTATGTAAAAAACGAGCCTAAATGGGCTCGTTTTTTTATACAGATTCTTTCTGTGTAAATCGGTATAGATACGTCAGCGTGCGGAAGGCATTTTCAATTTTTGAGAGGAATTCTTCATTATTCATTTGCACGACTTCTTCTCTCGGCAGTTGAATGCCGCAAAGGAGCTCAGCCTTCTTGACTGTTTGAACACGTTCAAATAGTGTTTTCAGCTGCTCTGAATCAAGCTCACTGTGACGCAGGACATCTGGTTTCATGTGATCTTTAGACCAAACAAACTCTTGTGGTATTTTCTTCTGGATCGTGTCTAGCTCTTTTTCGAATAGCTGGCCGTACTCACCTTTTACTGGAGATTCATAAATGAGCGCAAACCATACAAAGACATGTGTTTTCCAAAGCCCAATTTGAAAATGAGGGAGCTTTTTATAACCGCGCTTACTGTTTGCGAAAGCAACCCACGTATCATTTGGCGGATTGACAGACCTTCTAGCATGTTTTGCGACGTGTACAAACATTTCGTCTCCTGTAATAGAAGAAAGTAGTGGTGCAAAATGTTCGCCAAGTGCCTCAAGCTTTGGACGGACTCTTTCTTTTAATACAGTCATTCGTTCATCTAAACCATCAACTGTGAATGTCTCAAAATCTTCATCTCTAAAACGCATTTCACTCATGTTATGCCTCCTGTATCTTTTCACTGATCATATTTTATCATAGCTTGGGTCAAGCTCAAAAAAAGATGCACCGTTCAATTAGAGATGATGAAGGACGTGGTGTAGCGTTTAAAATCATCAATTTTGTGGTACATAACAAATAGGTAAAGACACAATTTTCAGAATGTCGTTGCGGTTATACGATCGCTTCATACGATATAAGCAAGAACCATTTCTCTTATCGATTAAATTTTTTATCAATGAAAACTGACAAGGAATGAATCATTCTCTGGAGGGGGCGTTGACCAATGAAGCAAATCGTGAAGCAGGGGTATAGGCAGGAGAAGAAGAATCGCATCGCTGTGTGGAGATTAGAGGTTGATTATGAGCTTTCTACGCTTCATGAAGCCATCGAGCATAAAGATGACATCCAAATCGAACGCAGCAAACGAAAGCTTGAGCGCCTAAGAAAAGAATGGGAGCAGCTTCAAGGGTAAAACAAGGTGAGGTAAAAACGAACCAATTCATCGGTTCGTTTTTGTATGAAGCTGCTTTTTTCTTGCTTTTACGTACATAATATCAGTATGCTAATACAAATAGGTTCTACATAGAAAAGAGGTTTACAATCTGATGACAAACTGGGTGGAAATTGACCGTCTTGCAAAGCTCTGGGTAAAAGAAGCAGGAAGCCGTATTAAAGCGTCCATGCAGGAAGGTCTATCAATTGAAACAAAATCAAATCCAAATGATCTTGTCACGAATATCGATAAAGAAACAGAACGTTTTTTTATTGAAAAAATACAATCGACATTTTCAGATCATCACATTTTAGGAGAAGAGGGACAAGGTGAACAAGTGACTTCACTGGATGGGATTGTATGGATCATTGATCCGATCGATGGCACAATGAACTTTGTCCATCAAAAACGCAACTTTGCCATTTCAATCGGGATATTTGAAAATGGTGTTGGGAAAATCGGTCTTATTTATGACGTCATTCATGACGAGCTCTACCATGCTATCAAAGGCGAAGGGGCCTATATGAACGACACCCTGCTCCCGCCATTAAAAGATGTAGCGATCGAAAAAGCCATTGTAGGGATTAATCCGACATGGGCAATTGAAAGCCCTTATTTTGACGCTAAACCGTTTGCTCGTCTTGTTCGTGACGTGAGAGGGACACGAACGATTGGGTCAGCTGCCCTTGAGCTTGCATATATAGCAAGCGGCAGAAGTGATGCATATGTGACGTTAAGGCTTGCGCCGTGGGATTATGCAGCGGGCAGTGTGCTGCTTGATGAAGTAGGGGCTGTTTACTCAAATATTCACGGAGAACGCCTTACGTTCCTAGACAAAAACAGCATAGTGGCCGGAAATCGATCCATTTGTGAAAAGATCTTGCATGATTACATAAAAGGAAGCGAAAATCAAAAATAAACCAAATCACTTCATGAGAATGAAGTGATTTTTTATGTTCAATGAAACTTTTTAGCAGGACGAATGTCTATACGAATGAGGCCTTAATTTTATGTAAAGGATTGTGTATCAATGTTTGATTTGTTTAGTGATTTATCTCTCCATTTTGAAAGGTTTTTTATATTAAATGAGTACAGTATTCACATCATTCAATGGTGTGTACTTGGATTATTTGTCGTTTTCGTGACACTTCCGCTATGGAAAAAAAAGAAGAGTGGTTATATATTTTATGCTGGAATCGTATTAAGAGTCGTTCTGCTAGGCGGAATGACAATTGAAATGATCCACCAAGTCCTAGCTAGACAATATACGATCGAAACCTTTGAAGTGCTGACAGATTTCATGCAATTTCTCATCTATGGGTATGTCTTGCTTGCATCACTTTACTATGTCATTTCTCTTCCTTATTTAAAAAATAAAGGCATGTTTTTTGCTTTTGATTTATCTGTGTTACTTCTGCCTTTATGTCAAACAGTGTTTATTGTATTAGCTGAAAGCAAAGAGTTCTTTCTAAGCGGTGATATGGATCTAGTATGGAGAGATCTGATCACCATTTTGCTTATGGCTGGCTTTGCCGCTTTGGTGCTTCACCTTTTCTTTCGATTATTTTGGCATCGGAAGTGGAAAGAATTGCTGTTGTTTTATGGCCTGATTTTCACTGCACTGCTTTATATTTTTTATCCTTCTATCACGAAGTATGAGCTGCAATCTTCATTTAAATCGATTGTCATTTTAGCGGCAGCAGCAGGAAGTTTTATGACGATTTATTTGTTATATGCTTTACTGCGGGACAAGATGAGATTAAAACAGTGGAGCGCTGGTTGTATAGCTGTCTTTTTTCTGCTATTACTCAACCCGATCATCAATATCCCTCATACCATGTTCCAATTCACAAAAACGGAACTGATAGATACTTTCTCAGAAGAATATCGTCCTTTATCTGCAGGAAGTGCAAAAGCATTCGCTTCAAAATTTGTACCAGAGAATCAATCGCTGTATTTAAATGCTGGTCACCAGCCAATTCCTTATCATTACGTGTTTGCAGATGATCAGTATGAAGTGAATATTTCTCCGTTTACAGGTGAATTAAGCAGTTATACTTATCGAGGTCGTGTAGAGGGGAAGGAACTGACTGACAAAGAATATAAGAAAAAAACCATTGAATTTTTCGAAAGAAGCGGCCGGTCGATAGATCTCAATCGCATTCAATTGGCTGTACAGAAAGAGGACGGAGAGACTGACGTTCTTCTTCTGCCAAAAATGTCTCAGAATGAGGATGACAGCTTAGCGTTTGCCACCTGGGAAAAAGGGACGCTTCGACAAGCGCAATACGAAAACGCTATCTTTCAATTAAAGGATATAGACGGAATCCAATTAACTGAAACTGAGGTAAAAAACAGAATCAAAAGTATTTATCAAAATTTAAATCTAAAGCCGCCAGCTTATCAAATTACAGGCATTGATGAATTTTATTTTGATTGGCAGCATGAAGTGAGGGTCACAACAAAAGATCAATCGGAGTTTGTGTTTAATGGCTCAACAAAGGATGTCCTCAGCTTCAAGCTGTCAAAAGCGATTCTTCAACAGAAAAAAGGGAACGTCAGCGATGAAGACTTGTTAAAGATGATAGGGAAAAAGTCAGAAGACGTGAGGAAAGAAACAGGTACGAGTGAAAGCAAACAGTATATATTGAACCGCTCCTCTCATGTCGTCAATCTGTTTAAAGCGGATGATGAAATCGAGTTGAAAGTGCAATCAGTTTCTTCTACACCGCACGCAGTATCTAATCAAGATCGTGATGAAGTCTATCAGCAAGTACTTAAAAGATATAAACCATATACGATCTATAAAAAACAAATAAAACCTGTGAGAATGATCGATAAAGAAGGGAACATTGACATTTCATGGTTTGTCATCATACAAACGTTCGGATCAAATGAGCATAAAATCTATGAAGTAAATGGACGAACAAAAGAGGTGCACCGTTTTGACAGATAAAGAAAAACAAGCCATCTTTCAAGACTTATATGAACTGTATCAAGAAGGGGAGCTGCAGGGCGAGGCAGCCAGCTGGATGAAGGCACACGAACAGCAATTTCAGCATGGGGTCAAGGGAAGAAAGCAGTCCTCACCACCGATTAATGGTCAGAATGACTATGACGAATTAAAACGCATGAAAGGGTTTATTTACTCGTTATACTTCTTTTTTATCGTCTTATCAATTTGGATGACTGTGTGGTTTTATTTTTGATGTCCAGACAAGCTGATCAAATTGAAAAAATCTATGAAGAGTATTTTCAGGAAATGACCAACTATTTATATCGCCGGACAGGAAATATGGAAACGGCCAAGGATCTTGCGCAGGATGTATTTATAAAGGCGCTTCATGGGTTATCTTCTTTTAAAGGACATTCTAGTATGAAAACATGGCTTTATACCATTGCGTATCACACATTTGTGAATGATTATCGCCGGAAAATCAAATGGACATTTACGAATGTAGAGGATATTGATTTCTTGGAGCAGCAGTCGTATAAGACACCAGAAGATCACATTGAAACGCAAGCTGACATAGAAAGGCTGTGGCATCATATTCATCAGCTGAAGGATTCCTACCGGGAGGTCCTCATTTTAAGAGATATACAAGAATTGTCATATGAAGAAGTAGCTGAAATTTTGAATTGGACTTTATCTAAAGTCAAAACAACCCTTCATCGAGCGAGGTTAGAGCTGAAGCGAATGCTACATTGTGAGGAGTTCAATAAATGAGCTGTTATTTGATCGAAGAATTGTTACCACTTTATATAGAGGGGGACACAAGTGCAGAAACAAATAAAATTGTAGCAGAGCACTTACAATCCTGTGAGAGCTGCCGTCACCTTTATCAAGAAATGAAAGAGCCGATACCCCTTATGCATATATCTGATCTCATGATAGAGATAGATGAAAAAGAAGAAAAAAGAAAATTTGAGAAGCGCTACTATGGCAAGCTAATCTATCGAGCAAGTATCGTGTTTGTTATAGGGTACGTCATGATGATCATTCTTTATTGGCTGAAATAAAAAACCCCCATCTGGACGAACCAGGTGGGGGTTTTTCGAGCTTAGCTTAATTTTTCTTTTGCAATTTGAACTGCATCATAGAACGTTTTCAATTGCTCTTTAGGAATTTTCTTAA
Source organism: Bacillus safensis (assembly GCA_030159235.1). Lineage (GTDB taxonomy): Bacteria > Bacillota > Bacilli > Bacillales > Bacillaceae > Bacillus > Bacillus safensis_B. Next base: position 98,732 of record BSBG01000003.1, read on the forward strand.
GCATTTGGTTGAAAACAAGTAATTCAGTAGAGCTGAATCCAAGACCTTTTGCGACTTTTGAATCAATCACAACGTTTCCTTTTTTGTCTAGAACAAGTGCATCACCAGTAAGATCAGCTATTCTGATGACTGATTTGAAAAGCTTTTCGAATTTAGCTGCTTCTTCTTTAGTAAGACCAAGCTCAACAGCTTTTGCTGCATCAAAAACCAATTTCCCTTTTTCGTTTTTAGTGATGCTTTCACTGAAAACGATTGTAAGAACAGCTGAGCGATCTAAGAATTTCTCAGCAGTCGCCGCTTCTTCTTCAGTTAGTCCGAGCTCAACAGCTTTTTTCACATCAAATGTGTAGTTGTTGTCTTCCTCAACAAATGAATTGATGAGAATGTTGATGACACGCTCGTTTTTCTCCAATAATTCTTTAATGATTTGCTGCTGTTCAAAAGGAATCCCTTTGAAAGTTGCAGCGTTTGCTTGCCCAGGAGCTACTGTTGTGAAAGTAAGAATAATAGCTAAAGCGAAAAATACAACAGAGCTGAGCGATTTGCTCAAAAACTTCTTCATGCTTCTTTTCTCTCCCTTTTCTGTTAAATTTTGTTGCAAGAACAGCATACCATGAGAAACTTTGTGGAAGAATAGGAAAATTGTAACTTTCTGTTTGATTTTGGAGAACTATAAAAGTTCTTGTCGAAAATTGGAGAGGTTCTGATTGCTTACTGTTGTCAATTCTACTAGAGATGTTTTGCTTAATGCTTCGAGCTTTCATAGGTGATTTGTCTTGTTTTTGCTCAAAATAAAAAGCCTTCTACATGTAAAATGTAAAAGGCTTTTGATCAATTTTATGATTGCATGTTTAATTTTCGTTTTAATGTAAATCCTGTACCCATGAAAATCATGGCGAACACAATGCTTAGACATGTGCCGAGTATGTTTTTTTCTGCAAGAGTTACCCCAATAAAAGCCATACTGACGACTGCAAGTAATGCACATAATAATAGAAGCCATTTGATTTGTTTCATTTGTCTCCATCCCTTTTTTTTAGAGTTAATATAAGTTTACAGAAAAACGATCGGCATTTAAAGGGGATTGTGATATAATATGAAAGTTATCTAATTATTTTAGGAGATGAAAATGTGAAACTTCGAAAAGACCTTCGCAACATCGCAATTATTGCCCACGTTGACCATGGTAAAACGACGCTTGTTGACCAATTGCTCCATCAAGCTGGTACTTTCCGTGCGAATGAAAATATCGCTGAGAGAGCCATGGATTCAAATGATTTAGAGCGAGAGCGCGGTATTACGATTTTAGCTAAAAATACTGCGATCCATTATAAAGATACACGCATTAATATTTTAGATACACCAGGACACGCCGATTTCGGTGGTGAAGTTGAGCGTATCATGAAAATGGTAGATGGTGTACTTCTCGTTGTGGATGCTTATGAAGGCTGTATGCCTCAAACACGCTTTGTGCTGAAAAAAGCACTTGAGCAAAACTTAACACCAATCGTTGTTGTTAATAAAATTGACCGCGACTTTGCTCGTCCGGCTGAGGTAGTCGATGAAGTGATTGATTTGTTCATTGAATTGGATGCAACAGAAGAACAGCTTGAATTCCCAGTTGTCTATGCATCAGCAATCAATGGTACAGCTAGTAACGATGCAAGCAAGCAAGATGAAAACATGGAAGCTTTATTTGAAGGCATTGTTAATCATATTCCTTGCCCAGTTGATAACCATGAAGAGCCGCTTCAATTCCAAGTGGCACTACTTGATTACAATGATTATGTTGGAAGAATTGGAATCGGCCGTGTATTCAGAGGAACAATGCAAGTTGGACAGCAAGTGGCCTTGATGAAAATCGACGGCAGTGTAAAACAATTCCGTGTGACAAAGATTTTTGGTTTCCAAGGGTTAAAACGCGTGGAAATCGACGAAGCGAAAGCGGGAGATCTAGTCGCTGTATCTGGAATGGAAGACATCAACGTAGGTGAAACGGTTTGTCCGGTAGAACACCAAGAGGCACTGCCAATCCTTCGTATTGATGAGCCGACACTTCAAATGACGTTTGTTGTAAACAATAGTCCATTTGCAGGCCGCGAAGGAAAATACGTGACTTCACGTAAAATTGAAGAGCGTTTAGAGCAGCAGCTTCAAACGGACGTTAGTCTTCGCGTGGATCCAACTGCTTCACCTGATGCTTGGGTTGTTTCTGGACGCGGAGAGCTTCACTTATCAATTCTGATTGAGAATATGAGACGTGAAGGATTTGAATTACAAGTATCGAAGCCAGAAGTTATTGTAAAAGAAGTGGATGGTGTTCGATGTGAGCCTGTTGAGCGCGTTCAAATTGATGTACCAGAAGAGCATACTGGCTCTGTCATGGAATCAATGGGCGCAAGAAAAGGTGAAATGATTGACATGATCAATAATGGTAATGGCCAAGTTCGCCTGATCTTTACAGTGCCATCACGTGGTTTAATCGGATATACAACTGAATTTCTTTCATTAACTCGTGGTTTTGGTATTTTAAACCATACGTTTGACAGCTACCAGCCAATGCAGTCTGGCCAAGTTGGCGGACGCCGTCAAGGTGTACTTGTTTCAATGGAAACAGGTAAAGCGACTGCTTACGGAATCCAAGGTGTTGAAGAACGCGGTGTGATTTTTGTTGAGCCGGGTACTGAAGTATACCAAGGGATGATTGTTGGTGAGCATAACCGTGAGAACGACCTTGTTGTGAACGTAAGCCGTATGAAACAACAAACAAACGTACGTTCAGCGACGAAAGATCAAACGGTTAGCATGAAAAAACCACGTATTATGTCACTTGAGGAATCTCTTGAGTACTTGAATGAAGACGAATACTGTGAGGTTACACCTGAATCAATTCGTCTAAGAAAGAAAATTTTAGATAAAAACGAACGTGAGAAAGCAGCGAAGAAGAAAAAGATAGCAGGATTATCTTAATTCCATGAAGAATTAAAAAGATAGAACCCTGAAAGATAAGGGGAGGGAATCTTTTTGAATGATCAGGAAGTAAGTGAAAATCTATCCTTTTTCGCGATGCTGTTTCGTGTCGATGAAAATCCGCAAACAGGGATGTGGCTCTTATATGGCACCATCCTTGTTTTAGCGATTATTGTTTTTAAACTCGGTTTTGCAAGACGTTTACCGATTTTAAAAGCGCTTGTGATTTATTTGTTTTTGATTTTTGGCTGTACGTTTCTCACATTTTTAGGTATCTTCCTGCCTGTAGCGGAAGGCCTAGTCGTGGCAGCTGCCATTTTGATTATTTATAAAATACGGCTGCATCGTGCGAAAAAAGAAGGAACAGTCAATACGTAAAAAAGACCTGAACATGTGTCAGGTCTTTTTTATGTCTTTTGTTCTTTTTTTCCTTTTTTCTTCTTTTTTTCTTTCGTCGCAGGATCTTGATAAAGAGAGAATCTGCCTGTTTTGATGCGTGCTTCTGTCTTTACTTTAATGCGTTCCTGGCAGTCATCGCACATATATGTATGAATTGGCCGGTTTCTTAACCGTTTAGCAACAAGTGTATCATCATCAATGGTTTCAAGCTTTTCACATAATGAGCACTTCACTCTCATCATTTTCACCTCACTTTATTTCATTTATTATAGCATGTTTTCCAGACACTTAAAATCAGCATAGAAAAAGGCTTATATCACAGGAGATATAAGCCGTTCTCTTTATTTCTTCTGATTCATATGATGGTTTGATTGGTCGTTTTGATTTTTTTCTAACTGCTTTTGATCGTTTTGCTGGAGCTGATCATTCGGATCATTTGTCGGATCCTTTTCGTTACGGTCGATCTCGTTTTTCGGCATCTCTGGCATGACGCGGCCGACAATAGCAGCTAGTTCATCCATAATACCACTTACAGGACGGCCTGCTTGAATTTCTTTGCCCATTTCTTTTAACCGGCTGACTGTATCCGGATCCGCAACCACAACAGCATTGGCGCCTTCTGGGTCATTTCTCAGCGCTTTTGCAACTGAATATTTAATGGTTTCGACTTTACTTCTATCTAAATCATCTTTCACATCAATACCAACGACAGCATAGCGGCCGATGACGATCGCCGTTGCATCATTGACATCTGCTACGTGCTCAGTCACATTCACAAGATGCTGCGCCACATCTGTGGATGGGCGGGCTTCCTTGGTCTTTTTCTTCGTTGAGTCTGACACGCGTACGATGTGCTGGCGTCCATCTTGTTTGTCTAGCGCTTCTGGTTTCTCCTGCTGCTGGCAAGCGCCTAAAAAAATAATGGTTTGAATCATGAATAATGTCAAAAATAGTCTCATCTATATTCCCTCCTTCACAAACTACATGATTTATTTTATTGTTGAATTAACCTTCTAACTTTATTCATGAAAACATATATTTTAACAATCGTTTTGGGAAAGACAAGGATGAATGAAACCCCGATCAGGAGGCGAAGGACCTGAGTAAAATTTATGTATTAGACACAAATGTGTTATTACAGGATCCGAATTCAATCTTTTCATTTGAAGACAACGAGGTCGTCATTCCGGCCGTTGTGTTAGAAGAAGTAGACTCGAAAAAGAGATACATGGACGAGGTTGGGCAAAACGCCAGGCGCGTCTCGCGTTTAATCGACGGTTTGAGATCGAAAGGGAAACTGCATGAAAAAATTACGCTAGAGTCAAAAGGGACGCTGCGCATTGAGCTGAATCATCGCTCTTTCCACGAGCTTCAAGAAATTTTTATTGAAAAAACGAACGATAATCGGATTTTGGCTGTCGCAAAGAATTTGAGCTTAGAGGAAGAAACAAAGCCTCATGGCCGTCCTGTCATTTTGGTCAGCAAGGATGTCTTAGTGCGGGTAAAGGCAGATGCCATAGGCCTTCAAGCAGAGGATTTCCTAAGTGACCGTGTGCTGCAAAATGAAGACATTGATAACGGCTATTACGAGCTCTATATTCCGACGGAGCAATTGAATACATTTTATAAACAAAGTCAATTACCTATAAAAGAAGTCACGAATGCACCTTTAAACCCTCATCAATTCGTCATTATGAAGGGGAATGAAGGCGGATCTGCTTTAGGAATGCTGGATCAAAAAGCAGAAAACGTGAAACGGCTCGTTTATGATCAAGAGCATATTTGGGGGATCCGTCCAAAAAATGTTCAGCAGACGATGGCACTAGAGCTGCTATTACGCCGTGATATTCCGCTCGTCACGTTGATCGGAAAAGCTGGGACCGGTAAAACATTGCTTGCCCTTGCTGCCGGCTTAATGCAGACAGAGGATCTCGGCATGTTTAAAAAACTGATCGTAGCCCGCTCAATTGTCCCTGTCGGTAAGGATTTAGGTTACTTGCCAGGAGAAAAGGAAGAGAAACTTAGACCATGGATGCAGCCGATTTATGACAATCTAGAGTTTTTATTTAATACAAAAAAACCTGGTGAACTTGATGCGATTTTGGCTGGAATTGGTTCGATTCAAGTGGAAGCTTTAACCTATATCCGCGGAAGAAGTATTCCTGATCAATTTATTATCATTGATGAGGCGCAGAATTTAACGAAGCACGAAGTGAAAACATTATTAACGCGAGTCGGAGAGGGAAGTAAAATTGTGCTGATGGGAGATCCAGAGCAAATCGATCATCCCTATTTAGACAGTTTAAATAATGGGCTTACGTATGTCATTGAGCGGTTCAAAGGACAGCAAATATCTGGACATGTCAAGCTTGTCAAAGGAGAAAGGTCTGGACTTGCACAGCTTGCGGCTGATTTGCTATAGTCCAGACCCTCTGTCTTATGTAATAATGAGTTCTTTGACACCTTTTATCGGTTGACTGAGGTTGGACTGATCTGCGAAATAGACGTGGATTGGTCCTTCTTCTGTCATAGGCTTTCCGTTTTGGCTGAAGTGAGCAATGCTTTCCATTGCCTGAGAAAGCGGCACAGCAATTGTCCCTGTTTCTGTGACAAATTCGCATGTATCCGCATATTCAAGCGGTTCTGCATTTTTCAGCATATCGCCAAGCTTCATCCCGAAGCTGCCTGTGACAAGTCTTTCTTTTTCGTACTTTTTCTCTGTTTTTAAAGTGGGTGGAAGTGTTTGTCCTTCTCTTATCACCCGCTCTTGGTCAAGCTCCTGATCCAGCTGCTTTTCTTCACTTGCTGCGTTTTTTTCAAAAAATGAATCCATTAAAAATTTGCGGTCATCAAAAATCCATACACTTGGATCAATGGTGATTTTGTACTGTACGTTCCCCTTGATTTGAATGATACTCATGTTCAAGACAACCCCTTTCCAACATAAATTATAGAAGTTTTCGTCCGCTTTGTCACTTTCATAAACATGCTTCTTCTTGTACACACTAATCGTACATGAAAGATAGGGAGGATGTTGGGCATGGCATGTCGCGACAATGAAGAGCTTAAGCGATTTGTAGAAGAAGCAAAAAAAGTGGCCAAAGATGGCAAAGTAGCGTCCTATATTCCCGCTCTTGCCAAAGCGGAACAAACAGATTTATCTGTGGCTGTGTACCATGTGAGTAATACTTGCCACTCGGCAGGAGATGTAGATAAACGCTTTACCCTACAAAGTATTTCAAAAGTATTAGCACTTGCGCTTGTGCTTTCAGAAGAAGGGCCTGAAAAAGTCTTTCAATTTGTTGGACAAGAGCCAACAGGTGACCCGTTTAATTCAATGATTAAGCTGGAAACAGCAAGCCCGAATAAGCCGCTGAATCCAATGATTAATGCAGGAGCGCTTGCAGTCACAAGCTTGATAAGAGGAGCAACTCCGCAAGATCAGCTTAACCGTTTGCTCGGCTTTATTAGAGAGCTCGCAAATGACAAAAGCATTACATACTGCAAAGAAACAGCCGCATCCGAATTTGAGACATCCATGATTAACCGCGCCATGTGCTATTACATGAAGCAATATCATATTATTAGAGGGAACGTAGAAGAGGTCATGGACGTATATACGAAACAATGTGCCATCATGATGAACAGCTTAGATTTGGCGAAAATTGCTTGTGTTTTTTCATTAGACGGCAGACATCCAGAGACAGGGCAGCAAATTCTCTCAAAAGATGTCGCTAGAATTTGTAAAACCTTTATGGTGACGTGCGGAATGTACAATGCAAGCGGAGAATTTGCCATCAATATTGGAATCCCTGCTAAAAGTGGTGTTTCAGGAGGGATTATGGGGGCAGCACCATATGATTTTGGGATTGGCATTTTTGGTCCTGCTTTGGATGAAAAAGGGAACAGTATTGCTGGGATTAAGCTACTTGAGCTCATGAGTGAAAAATATGAGATGAGTATCTTTTAATGATGGTTGGCTTCTTTTTATTTTTACAAAGCGAACTGTACAAATCTGCTTGCAATTTTGGGCGTTTCGCTTTATGATAAATAGAAGAATTAGGTACTCGCCTGGGGAACGGAGGGATACTTTTGGCGTCAGAAATTTTAGTCGATCATCGGCAAAAAGCACTGGCTTTATTAAAATTGGATGCAGATAAAATTTTAAAATTGATCCAAGTGCAAATGGACAACTTAACGATGCCGCAATGTCCTCTTTATGAAGAGGTTTTAGATACTCAAATGTTCGGATTATCGAGAGAAATTGATTTCGCTGTCCGGCTTGGATTAGTTGATCAACATGAAGGCAAGAAACTGATCGATAAACTTGAGAGAGAGCTTTCCGCACTTCATGATGCGTTCACAAAAAAATAACGATTGAAAACTCAAACTTCTACAACATAAGTTTGAGTTTTTTTGTCCTCTCTTTTTTGATGGATGAACGGACTTGATTCTTTCAAGAATGACGAACAATATAAAAGAGGTAAAACGGGATCAAACGGAGAAAATGTAGTAGAATAAGAACAGCTAAGAGGATATCAAGCAGTAGAAACAGACGTTAGGAAGAGGATTATATGTTAAAGAGAATGCTAAAATCGTATGACTACTCATTATTGTTCGCCATTATTTTAATCAGCGCATTCGGTTTGGTCATGGTGTATAGCTCAAGTATGATTACATCTGTTATCAGATACGATGCCGCGCCCGATAATTTCTTTAAGAAACAGCTTTTATTTATGATTGTTGGAGCCGTCATTTTGATCTTTACAGCACTAGTTCCATATCAGCTGTTTTCAAATAAGAAATTCCAGATTGGTATGCTGCTGCTTGCAGTTTTTTCCCTGATCTATGTGTACTTTTTCGGTCATATTGCAGGGAATGCAAGAAGCTGGATCAAATTAGGGCCGCTTCGTCTTCAGCCAGCCGAATTTGTGAAAATTGTTGTCATTATCTATCTTGCTGCGGTGTATGCAAAAAAGCAGCATTATATTGATCATATTTTAAGAGGTGTCACACCTCCAATCGTAATTGTCTCTATCCTGTGTGGATTTATCATGTTGCAGCCAGACTATGGGACAGCCTTTATTATTGGCATGATTGCCCTTGCGATGATTTTATGCTCGGGTTTCAGCGGCAAAACGCTTGCGAAGCTGCTGGCGCTATTTAGTGTAGTGATGGTTGTTCTGACCCCGTTTATTATTCTTTTTTGGGATAAAATTTTCACGAAAAATCGTCTCGGACGTTTTGAGAGCTTCCAAGATCCATTTAAAGATGCAGGGGCTACTGGGCATCAATTGATCAATTCATATTATGCGATTGGATCAGGCGGATTTTTTGGACTCGGTCTAGGGGAAAGTGTTCAAAAGTATGGGTATCTTCCAGAGCCGCATACAGACTTTATCATGGCAATTATCTCAGAAGAGCTTGGCTTTTTCGGTGTGTTTTTTGTTCTCGCTCTCCTTGGCTTTATTGTGGTGAAAGGTTTTTATATTGCGAGAAAGTGTGAAGATCCATTTGGAAGTTTGCTTGCAATAGGAATTTCCTCCATGATTGCGATCCAAACTTGTATTAATTTAGGCGGTGTTTCAGGTCTTATTCCGATCACTGGGGTGACACTTCCGTTTATCAGCTACGGGGGATCGTCCATCATTTTACTTAGCATCTGTATGGGAATGTTGCTGAATATCAGCATGTTCACTGAATATAAAGAGCGTTACAAAAAGAAAAAATCAATCACCAAACCATCAGTTCAAAAAAATGGATTGCAGAAAACTTTGAATCTTTAGAAAACAAAAGTGTACAGTTTTCATTTCTTCCTTTATTATAGAGTACATATAAAATTTTAAGGGATATGGAGGAGTGAGAATGTCACAGAGAACAATTCAAAAGGTTCTAGTTGCAAACAGAGGGGAAATCGCTATCAGAGTCTTCAGGGCCTGTACGGAGCTCAATTTACGGACAGTGGCCATTTATTCCAAGGAAGACTCGGGCTCTTATCATCGCTATAAAGCAGATGAAGCATATCTAGTTGGAGAAGGAAAAAAACCGATTGATGCCTACCTTGATATCGAGGGGATCATCGAAATTGCAAAACGAAATGATGTGGATGCGATTCATCCAGGCTACGGATTTTTATCCGAAAACATTCATTTTGCAAGGCGATGCGAAGAGGAAGGCATTCAATTTATCGGTCCAACTTCCCAGCATTTAGATATGTTTGGAGATAAAGTAAAGGCGAGAGATGAAGCGAAAAAAGCTGGGATTCCAGTCATTCCAGGTAGTGACGGACCCGTTGATTCGGTCAAAGAAGTCGAAAAATTCGGTGAAGAATACGGTTACCCGTTTATTATTAAAGCTTCACTTGGCGGCGGCGGCCGAGGTATGCGGATTGTCAGATCGAAAGAGGAGCTGAAGGAAGCCTATGACCGTGCGAAGTCAGAGGCAAAAGCTGCTTTTGGAAATGACGAAGTATACGTGGAAAAACTGATTGAAAATCCGAAACATATTGAAGTGCAGGTGATTGGTGACAATCACGGCAATATTATTCATTTATATGAGCGTGACTGCTCTGTGCAAAGACGTCATCAAAAGGTGATTGAAGTGGCACCAAGTGTGTCTCTCTCAGATCAATTGCGTGAAGACATTTGCGAAGCGGCTGTTCAGCTGGCTAGAAATGTATCGTATATCAATGCTGGGACGGTCGAATTTCTTGTAGCGAATGGTGAGTTTTACTTTATTGAAGTGAATCCAAGGGTACAGGTAGAACACACGATCACAGAAATGATCACAGGTGTCGATATCGTCCAAACCCAGATTCTTGTCGCGAAGGGTCATAACCTTCACAGCAAGGAAGTCGGTATACCAACGCAAGAAGATATCTTTACACATGGCTTTGCTATTCAATCAAGGGTGACAACTGAAGATCCTTTGAATGACTTTATGCCAGACACAGGAAAAATTATGGCCTACCGCTCTGGTGGGGGATTTGGTGTACGTCTTGATACAGGGAACAGTTTCCAAGGTGCGGTCATAACACCGTATTACGATTCACTATTGGTCAAGCTGTCCACATGGGCGCTCACATTTGATCAAGCGGCTGCTAAAATGGTTCGAAATTTACAAGAATTCAGGATTCGCGGGATTAAAACAAACATTCCGTTTCTTGAAAACGTGGCAAAGCATGAGAAGTTTTTAAAAGGGGAATACAATACGTCGTTTATCGATTCAACGCCAGAGCTATTTAATTTCCCTAAGCAAAAAGACCGCGGAACAAAAATGCTTACTTATATTGGTAACGTTACCATTAATGGGTTCCCTGGTATTGCGGAGAAAAAGAAGCCTGTTTTTGACCAGCCGAACGTACCGAAGCTACCTATTCATCAAGAGATTCCTTCTGGGACAAAACAATTGTTAGACACGCATGGGCCAGAGGGGCTTGCCAATTGGGTAAAAGAACAAAGCGGTGTCCTTTTAACAGATACAACCTTTAGAGATGCGCATCAGTCTCTGCTTGCGACACGTTTTAGAACACATGATTTAAAGAAAATTGCCCAGCCAACAGCAGGTTTATGGCCAGAGCTGTTTAGTATGGAAATGTGGGGCGGTGCTACATTTGATGTTGCGTACCGTTTCTTAAAAGAAGATCCTTGGGAACGATTGAAGGAGCTTCGCCAAGAAGTACCAAACACGTTGTTCCAAATGCTGTTAAGATCATCAAATGCAGTTGGATATACAAATTATGCGGATAATGTGATTAAAGCATTTGTAAAGGAATCGGCCGAGGCGGGCATTGACGTGTTCCGTATTTTCGATAGCTTAAACTGGGTCAAAGGCATGACGCTTGCCATTGATTCTGTTCGTGAATCAGGCAAAGTAGCGGAGGCGGCCATTTGTTATACGGGGGATATTCTTGATCCATCTCGTCCAAAATATGATCTTCAATACTATGTCTCTCTTGCGAAGGAGCTTGAATCTGCAGGGGCACATATTTTAGGTATTAAAGATATGGCGGGGTTATTAAAACCGCAGGCAGCCTACGAACTAGTTTCTGCTTTAAAAGATGAACTTACGATTCCTATCCATCTTCATACGCATGACACGAGTGGAAACGGACTGTTCACCTATGCAAGAGCGATTGATGCAGGCGTTGATATTGTGGATGTTGCCGTCAGCTCTATGGCAGGACTCACATCACAGCCAAGTGCAAGCTCACTATACTATGCTCTAGATGGGCATGAAAGAAAGCCAGACATGAACGTCCAATCTGTGGAAAGCCTTTCACAATACTGGGATTCCGTCAGAAAATACTATCATGAGTTCGAAAGCGGCATGAATTCGCCTCATACAGAAATTTATGAGCATGAAATGCCTGGTGGTCAATATAGTAACTTGCAGCAGCAGGCGAAAGGTGTCGGTCTTGGCGAGCGCTGGAATGAAGTAAAGGAAATGTACAGACGTGTAAATGACATGTTTGGTGATATTGTGAAAGTGACACCATCCTCTAAAGTGGTTGGAGATATGGCACTTTATATGGTACAAAATGATCTAACAGAAGAAGATGTCTATGAAAAAGGAGCAACACTAGACTTTCCAGATTCTGTTGTGGAATTATTTAAAGGCTATTTAGGCCAGCCGCATGGCGGATTCCCAGAAAAGCTGCAAAAGCTAATTTTAAAAGGGGAAGAGCCTATTACTGTCAGACCTGGTGAGAAGCTGGAGCCAGTGGACTTTGAAGACATTAAGCAGCAGTTCAAAGAATCTCATGACCTGACGTTGACAGAGCGTGACGCGATTGCGTATGCCTTATATCCGAAAGTCTTTTCTGAATTTATCCAAACAGCAGAAAGCTATGGTGATATTTCTGTTCTTGATACACCAACGTTCTTCTACGGGATGAGACTTGGTGAAGAGATCGAGGTAGAAATCGAAAAAGGGAAAACCCTTATTGTCAAACTCGTATCTATTGGAGAACCGAATCCAGATGCCACTAGAGTTCTTTACTTTGAGCTAAATGGCCAGCCGCGTGAAGTGGTGATTAAGGATGAAAGCATCAAATCCTCCGTTCAAGAAAAAATGAAGGCGGACCGCTCGAATCCAAATCATATCGCCGCATCAATGCCAGGCACTGTCATTAAAGTTCTCGTGGAAAAAGGACAGAAAATTTCGCAAGGTGAGCATTTGATGATCAATGAAGCCATGAAAATGGAGACGACTGTCCAAGCACCATTTTCTGCAGTTGTAGAAGAAATTCATGCAACGAATGGGGAATCGATTCAAACCGGTGATCTGCTAATCGTATTAAAGCCTGAATAATAAGTGAGACACATCCATCGCGATGTGTCTTTTTTTTGAGCGCATTAAAATGTGCAGCAACTTGTGAGAGTGATTACACTAAACAGTGAGGTGAAGAAAGTTGGAAATTGTGGTGATTTGGTTTCGCCGGGATATGCGATTGGATGATCATATTGCCTTATCAAAGGCGATCACATATGCAAAAAAACACGAGTACAAATTACTTGCGCTTTATCATCTAGATCCATTTTTTACTGAAATGGACCTTGATTTAAACAACGAACATTTCTTTCAAAACCTGGCGCATTTCGTCAAGGAAGCAAGAGAAGCTCAAATGTATGTTCATCTTCTACATGATGATGTGCTGTGTGCCTTTCAGCAAATCACAGATGTGTATGACATCAAAGCTGTCTTTTTTAATGAAGATCAAGTGGGAATAGGTCAAAAGCGTGACCATCACGTAACCGATTTTTTAGAAAAGAAGGGCATTCATGTGTCAAAATGGCAAGATACACACCTTCACGGGGCGCAAGATATTTTAAAAGCGGACGGTTCTCATTATCAAGTGTTTACACCATACTATCAATCATGGCGTAAGCAGGAGAAGCAGCCTGTCATAAAAGTTGACAGATCATTTTTCAGCAGCGGTTATACGATTTGCGATGAGTCACTTTCGCGGAAAGGAAATGATAAACTACGCAGCATGATCATGAGATGCTCAAGGAAATTTGATCAAATCGGCTCACACAAAGCGGTGAACACGCTGCATGACTTTATCCAAAAAAGACTCACACATTACCATGAGAAACGAGATATTCCATCTGTTTTTGGGACGAGCAAGCTGTCACGTTTCTTAAAAACAGGGACTATCTCTATCCGAACAATCTTTCATGCGATTCATGAGGTGGTGCTCTATGAAGATGAGGGCAGAGAAACCTTTATCAAAGAGCTGGCGTGGCGTGATTTTTACCATATGATATACGCGCATTATCCAAAGATGAAAGATAAAGAAATCCATACGGCGTTCCAAGGGATGCAATGGAATGAAGATGAGACACTATTTGAATCTTGGTGTAAAGGGGAGACAGGCTTTCCGCTTGTTGACGCCGGAATGAGGCAGTTAAATGAAGAAGGGTGGATGCATAACCGTCTAAGAATGGTCACCGCTTCATTTTTAACAAAGGATTATTTGATTGATTGGAGAAAGGGCGAGGCGTATTTTGCGAAAAAGCTTGTAGATTATGATGAGGCTTCGAATATCGGGGGATTTCAGTGGGCAGCCTCTGTCGGGACAGATGCAGTGCCGTACTTCCGTATTTTTAACCCAACAACCCAGTCGAAGCGATTTGATTCGAGCGGAGAATTTATTAGAAGATATGTACCGGAGCTAAAGCATGTTGATGAAAAATGGATACATGAACCAAGTAAAATGCCGATAGATGAACAGCTAAAATCGGGGTGTAGGCTAGGAGATACATACCCATTGCCCACCGTAGACCATCAACAAAGACGTAAAATAGCTATTTCATTATTTGAAGAAGTAAAACAACAATAAAAGAAATCCCCCTTTCCGCTTGGAAGGGGGATACAAATTCTTATTTAAATGGCTCTTTGCTTTCATATTTAAACCGGGCAATGAGTAAGCAGAAGTAGCATAGTACCCCAAACAAACAAGAAATAAAGAATGAATGAGCCAGCGCGTAGCCAAGTGCAAGCTGAGAATAAACAGACATCACACCTGAAATGGCTTGAAGTGTAATCAGAATGGCTGAAATGATCCATCCATAATAAAGCTGCTTCTGTTCTTTATAATGTTTAATGGCATGGAACATAGCGACAAATATCCAGACGAATAAAAGAAGTGCTGCTGCTCGGTGAGACATTTGAACCCACTGATTAAAATACGATGGAAGTGCACCGTCTTTTGAACAAAACGGGAAGACAGAGCAAGCAAGGCTTGATTTTGTATGTCTCACATAAGCACCCGTATATACTACGATATACGTATAGGTGATCAATCCATAAATATGGAACTGCATTTTTTTGCCGATATGGAGCGGCTTCACAAGCTTTGTTTCAGATCTGGTTGCTTCAAATACAAGAAGAGCAAGCAGTAACACTGAAGCAAAAGAAATGAGTGAAATACCGAAGTGCAGTGCCATCACAAGTGCGTTAGAACCAAATACAACGGCAAGAGCTCCTAACAGCGCTTGAAGCAGTAAGAATATAATGGACATGATGACCAAAAATTTGGTTTCACGGAATACTGGACTAATTTTTTTCCAGCATAAGACCGCTAGTGCTAGAACAAGAATGGTGGAAACTCCTGTTGACATGCGGTGACTCCATTCGATGATGGAAGCAGGGTTCATTTCAGGGAAGAAACGACCATGGCAAAGGGGCCACTGTCTACCGCAGCCAAGACCCGAGCCGGTTTTCGTAACAAGCGCACCGCCAATTAGAACAATCAGCATCACAAAGGTTGTGATCACGCTCAATAGCCTTAAAGCAAATTTCATCAAATTAGTTCACCTTCTCTAAAAACTTCTGATCTAAATAAAAACTTCACATGCTCTCAAGTTTAAGCCAAATGCGTGTTCTGTTGCAATTATAATGACCAAAGTTCACAAAAAAATGATATGTTAGTTCACAAAGTTTACAGATTTAGAGTGCTTGATCTTTCTTTGACAGTCTGATAGAAATAGAGGAGAGAATATTTCATTTTGCACGGCCTTCTAAAACACACATACATCTTAATAAATTCACGAAACGTTCACAAATAACTTCAAGTTTGTCGTTTATTATTTAATAGGATGTTTTTTTACAGCTGTTTATCTTGTATGATAGAGTTGTAATGATTTTACGCTCGTTTGAAGGTTTGGGCAAGGGAGGTTATACACATTGGCAAATTCCAAAACAGCCGCGGAAGCAGCTATTCATGGACAAATAGAAGAAACAACAGCTTGGAAAGATTTTCTTGCACTCATTAAAATGGGCATCGTCAATTCCAATTTCATTACGACATTTACTGGAATGTGGCTTGCTTTTTATTTTACAGGTATGAGTTTTCTTGGAAATCTTGATATTGTGCTGTTAACAATGATTGGTTCTTCTCTTATTATTGCCGGTTCATGCGCCATTAATAATGCGTTTGACCGTGATATTGATATATTAATGGAAAGAACAAAAACAAGACCGACGGTTACAGGTAAAATTCAACCGGGGCAAGCGTATGCATTTGGCATTTTGCTTGTTGTATTAGGACTCATTATGCTTCTGATGACAACCATTACATCAGCAGTAATCGGATTTATTGGCGTCTTTACTTATGCGGTTCTTTACACCATGTGGTCTAAACGTCATTACACCATCAATACAGTTATTGGAAGTGTATCTGGTGCGGTTCCACCTTTAATTGGCTGGACAGCTGTTACAGGTACAATCGACACAACGGCTTGGGTTTTGTTTATGATTATGTTCATTTGGCAAATCCCGCACTTCCTGTCACTTGCAATTAGGAAAACAGAAGATTACCGCAAGGCAGGCATCCCGATGCTGCCAGTTGTTTACGGTTTTGAAGTTACTAAACGACAAATCATTATTTGGACAGCGTGTCTTCTTCCACTTCCATTTTTCTTAGGTGGATTAGGATGGCCGATTGTCGCACTTGGCACATTGCTTAATATCGGATGGCTCGTAATTGGCCTGATGGGCTTTAAAATGAAAGACGTCATGAAGTGGTCAACGCTCATGTTCGTTTATTCATTAAACTACTTAACCATCTTTTTCGTAGCAATGATTATTATTACACTATTCTAGAGTGAAATACACTTTGATCACATCAAAACAATGGCTATATCTTATAACACAACATTTTCTAACAACTATGAAAGCCGCCTGATATTTAGTTCTATTTAGGCGGCTTTCTGTTTATACATAGATGGTATTTTGAGTAAAAACATCATTTTTTTACGAAAAGAGGAAATGTAAGTGCTTTTATAAGAGGCGGGGGTTATGGATGGGTGATAAGTGATTTTTATAAATAAGAGGTAAAAAGCGAAAGGCAAAGGAGATCAAGCAAAAGGGGTTGGGACAAATTATGATAAGAAAATGGCGTGTTTATTCACTGTTTCTCTTACTGACGCTCGTTTTGGCGGGCTGTGGTGAACCATACTTATCAACACTGAGGCCAGTTGGGGAAGTAGCAGATAAACAGTTTTTCCTAACGGTACTGAGTACACTCATTATGGTTCTTGTCGTCATTGTTGTATCGATCATTTTCTTTTACGTCATCATTAAATTCAAACGTTCTAAAGTGGGAGAAGATACGATTCCAAAGCAGGTGGAGGGGAACCGCAACCTTGAAATTACGTGGACAGCGATTCCGATTCTTCTACTCATTATTCTCGTTGTACCTGTTGTGGCATACACGCTTGAACTAGGGGATACAAGCGCTATGGATAAGAAAAAACGAGATCCTGAACAGACACTTGTTGTTAATGTAAGAGCTAGCTTATATTGGTGGGAATTTGAATACCCTGATTATGGGATTGTCACAAGTCAGGAATTGATCGTACCAACGGATCAAAAGGTGTATTTTAAACTGAAAGCGTCCGATGTTAAACACTCCTTCTGGGTTCCATCGGCTGGCGGTAAAATTGATACAAATACAGATAATGAGAACAAATTTTATTTAATCTTTGACTCGAAACGAACGAAAGATGCAGGGGAGTATTTCTACGGGAAATGTGCAGAGCTTTGCGGGCCATCACATGCTTTAATGGACTTCAAAGTTAAAACGCTTTCTCAAGATGAGTTTTTAGGGTGGACGAAAAAAATGGCTGATTACAAGAAGCCTGCAGCCACAAAAGATCTTGCCCTAGAGGGTGAAAAGCTATTTAAAGAGAAAAATTGCTTGAGCTGTCATGCAGTAGAGCCTGGTGATGAACGGCCTGAAGCGGCAAGGACAGCACCAAACCTTGCAACCTTCGGAGATCGAACGAAAGTAGCTGGAATTAAAGACATGAACAAAGAAAATGTGAAAGCATGGCTGAAAGATCCAGAAAGCTTTAAACCAGGGAATAAGATGACAGGAACGTACCCTAATTTAAATGACTCAGAAGCAGATGCACTTTACGAGTATTTAAAAGGTCTTAAAATCGAGTAACGTCTAGAGCAAATATTTGAAGAGGGTATGAGAAGTTTTGTTAAGAGCTCCCGAATATGTCTCTACAACCGAGAAGTCGTCATCTGTCAGACACAGTCTGTTTAAAGGATCGTTAAGATAGACATCTAAATGAAAAGGGGCAAATGGGAGATAAGAGGGGGATTTCATGGTGAGTACAATAGCTAAAAAGCGGGGGTTTGGCGCTGTTTTATGGGATTATTTGACAACGGTTGACCACAAAAAAATTGCCGTATTATATTTAGTGGCAGGGGGATTTTTCTTTTTGGTTGGCGGCCTAGAAGCGATGTTTATCCGTATTCAGCTAGCCATCCCTGAAAATGATTTTATGAGTGCAGGGTTTTACAATGAAATCATGACGATGCATGGAACGACAATGATTTTCCTTGCAGCTATGCCGCTTTTATTTGCATTAATGAATGCGGTTGTACCAATACAAATTGGTGCACGTGACGTAGCATTTCCGTTTGTGAATTCACTTGGTTTTTGGTTATTCTTTTTCGGAGGAATTTTCTTAAACCTTGGGTGGTTTATGGGCGGAGCACCTGATGCAGGCTGGACTGCATATGCTTCGCTGACGCTGAATTCAGAAGGACATGGCATGGATTTCTATATTTTAGGTTTGCAGATCGCAGGTATTGGTACGCTGATTGCCGGGATCAACTTTCTTGTCACGATTATTAATATGAGGACGCCTGGTATGACGTATATGAGAATGCCGCTCTTTACTTGGACGACATTTGTCGCCTCCGCACTCATTTTATTCGCATTCCCTCCGCTGACAGCAGGGCTTGCGATGCTGATGCTTGATAGAATGTTTGATACGAGCTTTTTTAATCCAGAGCTTGGTGGAAATACAATCATATGGGAGCATTTGTTCTGGATTTTCGGACACCCAGAAGTATATATCCTGATCCTGCCGGCATTCGGAATCTTCTCTGAGATCATTCCAGTGTTTGCGAGAAAAAGATTGTTTGGCTACTCATCCATGGTGTTCGCTACTGTATTGATTGGTTTCCTTGGATTCATGGTGTGGGCGCATCACATGTTCACAACGGGGCTTGGACCTATTGCCAATGCGATCTTTGCCGTAGCCACCATGGCAATTGCGGTCCCAACAGGAATTAAAGTATTCAACTGGCTGCTCACTATATGGGGCGGTAATGTGAAGTTTACAACGCCGATGCTGTATTCTGTAGCTTTTATTCCGTCGTTCCTACTTGGCGGGGTAACCGGGGTCATGCTTGCGGCAGCTGCAGCGGATTATCAGTTCCATGATACGTACTTTGTTGTGGCGCATTTCCACTACGTCATTATCGGCGGGGTCGTATTCGGTATTTTAGCAGGTGTGCATTACTGGTGGCCGAAGATGTTTGGAAAAATACTAAATGAGAAGCTTGGGAAAATTGGTTTTGTCCTGTTTTTCATCGGTTTCCATTTAACCTTCTTTATCCAGCATTTCCTTGGCTTATGGGGCATGCCGCGCCGAGTGTTTACGTTCCTGCCAGGTCAAGGTCTTGAGCTCGGGAACTTGATCAGTACAATTGGGGCACTGTTTATGTTTGTAGCTGTTGTAATCATGCTGATAAACGTCATCTGGACAACAGCAAAAGGGGAACGTGTATCAAGCGATCCTTGGGGAGATGGAAGAACACTTGAATGGGCAGTGTCTTCACCTCCGCCAGAATACAACTTTAAACAGCTTCCGCTTGTCAGAGGATTAGATCCATTATGGATTGAAAAAATGGATGGTAAAAAAGGAATGACAGCATCTGAACCGCTCGATGATATTCATATGCCGAATAACTCCATCTTGCCTGTCATTATCTCATTCGGTCTATTTGTGTCAGCGTTTGGCTTCATGTATCGTCAAGAGCACAGCTGGGGGCTTCCGGTGATCTTCATTGGTCTTGGCATTACGTTTGCGACCATGCTGGTTCGGTCTCTTAAAGATGATCATGGATACCATATTCACAAAGAAGATTTGACCGATGACGATGATAAAGGGGTGAAAGCATAATGGAACCACAAAAAATGACAGCGGAAACCTTTCCGGCTTCTCCAGAGAAGGCCACGTTAGAAGGGAAGAATAAGTTTGTCGGGTTCTGGTTGTTTCTTGGAGGAGAAACCGTTCTGTTTGCATCGCTTTTTGCCACTTATTTGGCGCTGAAAAACTCAAATGCAGGCGGAGCAAAAACAACTGATATGTTTGATATCACACTTGTCTTTATTGCCACAATGCTTCTGCTGACGAGCAGTTTAACGAGTGTGTATGCAATGTATCATATGAAAAACTTTGCCTTTAAAAAGATGCAGATTTGGCTCGGAGTGACCGTTCTTTTAGGAGCAGCATTTTTAGGGGTTGAAATTTATGAGTTTTATCACTATGTGCATGCGTATGAATTTACGATTACCAGCTCAGCTCTTGGTTCTTCTTTCTATACACTTGTAGGAACTCACGGAGCACACGTCGCATTTGGACTTTGCTGGATTACCGCTCTTATCATTCGAAATATGAGACGCGGACTCGATTTATACAATGCACCGAAATATTATGTGGCAAGTCTATATTGGCACTTCATTGATGTTGTGTGGGTCTTCATCTTTACCGTTGTATATTTAATGGGAATGGTGGGATAAGAATGGGAAATAAAAACACAAATCAGTCCAAAGTCGATCTTGTATACCGTAAAAAGAAAAATGCCGAAGAAATGAAGCATCAGCTCATTTCTTTCGGCTTGATGATTGGATTAACATTTGTTGCGTTTTTAACGATCGCCTCTGAAGACGTAGGGAATTGGTTCGCAGTACCATTTATTTTACTGCTTGCAGGCATTCAGGTGGCTTTTCAGCTTTATTATTTTATGCACATGAACCAAAAAGGGCATGAAACACCCGCCTTGTTTCTATACTCAGGTGTGTTTGTTGCGTTTATTACCGTATTAGCCTTTTTGACTATTATATGGTGGTAAGCCCGCTTTGCCCTTGAAGGAGGCGCAGCAATGGAGAACTTAGAAATATTCGGATTTCGGGCATTATGGAGCCCTTACTATTTAACTTGTATTGTCATAGCAGCTGCTCTGTATCTGCTTCTTGTGACAAAGGGAAAGCACCGCGGGACGGTGAAAGAGAAAACGTTATTTCTAACGGGGCTTGCTCTGTTATATGCTGTCAAAGGAAGCCCAATTGATTTGATGGGACATATTATGTTTAGTGCACATATGGCGCAGATGGCGGTGCTATATTTAGTGATCCCGCCTCTCCTCATTACAGGATTGCCTGCGGCCATTTGGGAGCGGATCATTCAAACGCCAGGTATTCAAGCTATTTTCCGTTTGTTTTCCAAGCCTTTAATTGCACTGCTTGGGTTTAACGGGCTGTTTTCGCTGTATCATATTCCGCTTGTGTTTGATTTTGTGAAGACAGACCCTTTTTACCACGCGTTGATGACGGTTGTTATTTTTATCGCTGCCTTTTTCATGTGGTGGCCGCTCGTTCATAAAGTCCAAAGTCAACCGCAGATCACAGGCATTTTGAAGCTTGGATATATTATGGCAGACGGGATATTGATGACACCTGCCTGTGCCCTCATCATGTTTAGCGAGGCTCCGATCTATGCCACCTATTCAGATGCAGGCGCATGGATACAAGCACTGCATTTATGTGTGCCAAGTGATATGCTTGCAGGTCTTGCGCTCACTGGCCCTGATATGTTCCACACCTTGCCGCTGCTAGAGGACCAGCAGCTAGGCGCCATTTTGATGAAAATTATTCAGGAAATTGTGTATGGCTCTATTCTTGCTGTTGTCTTCTTTGACTGGGCAAGAAAAGAAAGAGCGAAAGATGCCGTACCAGATGCGCTTATTCCGAAATATGAATAAAAAGCACAGCCAGATGGCTGTGCTTTCTTCGTATATTTGGTGCAGTCCGTTTGTATATTTTACGCTTCAGCAGTCATTGATTCTAGTTTTTCCTTCAGTCGTTCAAGCGTTTTTTTGCTTGACTGGATGAGAGACTTAGGGAATTCTTCGCCTTCGCCGTATTCAACACCATGCGGGTAGTAGTGTTTTCCAAGTAGTGGTGTTAGAAGCTGGATGTGTGCTTTTTTGGAACCGACGTCTCCTTCAGTGGCGTAGCCGGAAATCCGTAAATAAAAGGTCCCCTCAACCATGCTGTACTTTCTGTCGTACGTCACACGCTCATAATCCCATTGATCGGCTCGTACAAAACCTTCACTTTCCATAATGAAATCTAATTTATTTAAGTCAGCTGATACCTTTTCAATCCCCGTACCTTCAAACTTCACCCAAAACCCCTCCTTATAAAAATTCCCTTTACTGACAATGATAGTATGAAAGCGTTAAACTTTCAACTGCGAAAGGTATGTTCTTTTACAAGCTGGTTACAGTAATAAAGAAAATAACGGATGGAGGAATCAACGTGAAAACGAAAAAAATCAAAGATATTATGACAAAAAAAGTAGTGACATGCCAACAGGACGACAATACGTATGAAGCAGCAATTAAAATGAGAGATACAGACATCGGTGCCATTCCAGTAGTCGACGGCGATCAGCTCGTTGGAATAGTGACAGACCGTGACCTTGTCCTTAGAGGCATCGCGGAAAAAAAGCCAAACTCACAGGAAGTAGGCTCGCTGATGACGAAGGAAGTCCTAACAGCTGAAGAAGATGCAACGCTTGAAGAAATTGTCCGGCTCATGTCAGAACATCAGCTCCGCCGCATTCCTGTTGTGAAAAACGGTGCATTAACAGGGATTGTCGCTCTTGGAGATTTATCTGTCGAAGATTTATCAAATGATCGTGCGGGGGACGCACTGACAGAAATCTCTCAACAGGATCAAGATCATGGGCAAGGATTTCTCCATTAAAGAGGGGCATATTTTAAATTCGTGTTAAATAGGCTGTATTGTCGTTGATAAATGGAGCAAGTTTTGTTTAAATGACAGTAGAAGGTACATTTTGTGCCTTGCCAATTTAACGGAGGTGTTTATTTGAAAACTGTGCTCAAAACACTCCTCATCCTCCTGATTATATCTGGAACGTACGTTCTGTTTATTCAATATGGATCTTCACCAGAAAAGGAAAACAGCAATGAACCGAAGGTGTCTAATGAAGAAACATCTAGCGATAAGCCGATCAACATCCCTAAAAAGGGACTCATGTCCTTTATGGGGAAATCTTCAAACGAAGTGCTTAAACAGCTGGGAGAACCAGATCGCATTGATCCTTCCGCATATGATTATGACTGGTGGATATACAACCAATCGAAGAAGCACTACATTCAAGTAGGGGTAAAGGATAGTAAAGTGGTGACCTTGTTTGCAACAGGAGACGGACTGAATGTTGAACCGTTTAAAATCGGTCAAGCCACGAGTGAAGTATTTAAAAAAACACAAATTGCGCCTTATATTCATGTAGAGGATGAAAAAAATTCATACCGCTTTGAATTCTCAGAAGATGATATGAATACAAGACCCACTGTGAAAGTGGGAGATGATGTGTATGTCCAGCTTTACATGGATAAGTTTGAAAGCACCCTTTCAAGTATCAGGGCCTTCAATGCAGACACATTTGTGAAACAAAAGCCGTATGAGGTGGTCTATCGAGGTCAATTGATAGAACCTGAGGCGATATCGGGCGAAAAGTGGAAAGATATCGAAGCCTCCAGTCAAAAACAAATTTTTGATATGACCAATACTATCCGCCATAAGTACAACCTGCCTATTTTAAAGTGGGATGATGAAACCTCTGAGGTGGCCTTCATGCATAGTGAGGACATGAAAGAGAATCATTACTTCTCTCATGAATCTAAAAAATATGGCACACTGAAAGACCGGTTAGAAAGAGGCGAAGTGGACTTTCAGCTTGCAGGTGAAAACATTGCATACAACTATGTCGATGGACCTGCAGCGGTAGAAGGCTGGCTCAATAGTGAAGGTCACAGGAAGGCGTTATTAAATAAAGATTACACGCACCTTGGCGTAGGGGTAAAAGAGAAATATTACACCCAAAATTTCATCAAGAAAACATCTTAAACGAAAGCAGCTGCATAGTCGCAGCTGTTTTTTTGATGCTTAAAAAAGAGGCTCACCAAAACATATGCTGATGTATATAGTATAGTAGGCATTTGTATGGGGGGTGAGGATATGACAAACAAGCAAAAACAAACATCCATTGATGAATTTAAACAATTCGTCAGACGCCATCCGAAGTTAATTCAAGAAGTGCAAACACAAGAAAAAAGCTGGCAAAGTGTATACGAGAATTGGGTCATGTTTGGTGAGGAAGATGAGATGTGGTCACCTTACCGGCAAACGAAATCTGAAGACGCTAAAGAAGAAAAAGTCTCTAAGCTAAGTGAAGCAGGAAAAGCAGATTTTATGTCTAAAATGGTTTCTGCTGTAAAAAAAATGGACGCTGATCAAATGAATGAACAAATTAACAAAATGAGCCAGTCTATTTCCTCTTTACAAAGCTTACTCGGCCAATTTTCAACTAATGGCTCAAAAAAAGGTTCATCTGGAGGCAGTCAGCACCCATTCTCCTTCAGGAAAGATTAAGTGAAAGGGGATGCTTTTGGTGCGAAAAGAAGTACAGGAGTTTGTCATGGCCGAAGAGGATCGAATTAAATTTATAAGACAACGTCCTCTCTGGTACAGACAACTGACTCGACATCCTGAAAATCTATCGTCCTTTGAATTAGATAAAATGAATTTTTACGAAAAAACCATTCCTCATCGTGTGAGTCAGTTGAGCAATAGCGTCCAAATGGCTGAAATGATGATCCAAATGTTCCAAGCAATGCGCAATCAAAATGGAGCCGGATGAGGCTTTTTTGAGTTGATTAAGATGTCTATTTCCTGAGCATCCTATAAGAGTAGATGAAAGGAGAATCAGATGATGAAATGGATGCTGTCGATAGGCGCATTGCTTTTTCTTGTCACCGGGTGTCAAAGTCAACATGGAGAAGAGCAAGTGATCAAGCAAGACCCAGCAGTACCAGTGATGCAGCAAGACCAAAGCGAAATGAAGCAGCAAGGCTTTTTGAAATACAAAGTGCAGGGGTCGTCTGTCTATATAGAAAGTACACTTCAAGATTTTCATCTTCAGCCAGAGCGTCTAAAAAAGAACGAGAAGGCGGGATATTTTACAGTGTATGTAGACGGGAAACGGGCCGGTAATGAGTATACTGCGGCATTTGTGGTCAAGCACCTTTCAAAAGGAAAGCATAAAATGACCGTTGTGCTGAATTCCCGTCATCCAGAATATAAACAGAAAAGAGAAACATGGGATGTATTTGTCACGTAAAAGCATTTTCTGATCCATAGGTTTCGTGGTAAACTATGAATTGGAGGTGCAATATTTATGTATGCGACAATCGAATTTGTGGAGCTCCAAGAGGAAGCAAATCAATTGGCTGCCATGATTCTTCAGTCGGAGGAGGCTGAACATTACCGCAACTGCTTTAAGCGTCTCCAGCAAGACGAAGAAGCCCAACAAATTATTGCCCATTTTACAAAAGTAAAAGAGCAATATGAGGATGTGCAGCGGTTCGGCAAATATCATCCGGACTATAGAACGATCTCAAAGGAAATGCGTGAGGTCAAAAGAAAGCTAGATCTTCACGATACAGTGGTTGATTTCAAAAAAGCAGAAACAGCGATTCAATCCATCTTAGATGAGATTAGTATTGAAATCGGTCAAGCTGTATCAGCATATATTAAAGTTCCAACAGGGAACCCATATTTTGATGGTTTATCATCATGCGGTGGTGGCTGTGGATCAGGTGGCAGCTGTGGCTGTAAAGTATCTTGACGAGACTTGAATGTCTCGTCTTTTACATAATGAATGAAAAGAATTGAAAAACGGCAGGTGAAAAGATGGAAACCAAACGTCAAGGGATGGTTGTTTGGCTGCACTCGTTAAAGCAGTCAAAAGCGCTAAGAAAATTTGGGAATGTTCACTATATTTCAAGAAAAATGAAATATGCGGTGATCTATTGTGATATGAATGATCTTGAGCGTCATATGGCTAAGCTCAGCTCATTACCATTTGTGAAACGTGTTGAGCCTTCATATAAACCTTTTATTAAGTTAGAGTATGAATCCAAATTGGACAAAGCAAAAGAGTACGATTATAAGGTGGGCTTTTAAAGACACAAAAAAATCCCCGCGGCATCACCCGCGGGGTCCTTCTATTCTTAATGACTCATTAAGGAGAAGGCAAAGGGAGAGGAGAAACCGGAGGAAGAACTTATGGGGAAACGTAAGTCTTCTCCGCGGTTGGCAACAGCACCACATCAGATGCTGTTATAAGTAGTATGGCCCCGGATTTCTTGATCTATACATAGAAAATGAATGAATATGCGCGCATTGTTCCTTGAGGATTGATGTGGTAAGATAATGTTGAATTTTTTGTCATAAACGATGACAAATAGCAAGCAGAAAAAGTGGTGGGAAAATGAGAGTCATCTCTGGAACGAGAAAAGGCCGCACACTTAAAGCGGTACCAGGTCAATCAACAAGACCGACGACAGATAAAGTAAAAGAATCGATATTTAATATGATCGGCCCGTATTTTGATGGCGGATGGGCCCTTGATTTATTTGCGGGTAGTGGTGGTTTAGGAATTGAAGCGCTTTCCAGAGGCTTCGATCATTGCATATTCGTAGATCGAGATATGAAGGCGATTCAGACGATTAAAGGAAATCTCAATCAATTGTCGCTAATGGATCAAAGTGAAGTGTTTCGAAATGAAGCGAAGCGTGCACTCGCAGCTGTTGTGAAACGAGAGGAATCCTTTCAAGCCATTTTCCTTGATCCGCCGTATAAAGATCAACAGCTGAAAGCACTTCTTGACATGATTGACGAGCACGCCTTGTTAACAGATGACGGTGTGATCGTGTGTGAGCATGATAAAGACGTTAAGCTCCCAGAAGAAGCAGGCCAGCTTTACATATCAAGACAGGAACTGTATGGGTTGACCGGTATTACGATCTATAGAAAGCGGGGAAATTAAAGCATGGGGAATATAGCCGTTTGTCCGGGTAGCTTCGATCCAGTCACATTGGGGCATTTGGATATCATCAAAAGAGGTGCAAAGATTTTTGATGAAGTGTATGTCTGTGTACTAAATAACTCATCTAAAAAACCGTTATTTACCGTTGAAGAGCGGTGTGAGCTTATTCGCCAAGCGACAAAGGATCTGCCAAATATCAAAGTGGAATCCTTCCACGGCCTGCTTGTTGATTATGCGAAGCAAAAAGAAGCCAAAGTCATTTTACGCGGACTAAGAGCTGTGACGGATTTTGAGTATGAGATGCAAGGCACATCAATGAACAAAGTGTTAGACGATGAAATTGAAACGTTTTTTATGATGACGAACAATCAATATTCCTTCTTAAGCTCCAGCATTGTCAAAGAAGTAGCGAAATACCATGGATCAGTCAAAGAGCTTGTACCAAAAGAGGTAGAAGCAGCGCTGAAGGAAAAATTTAATGGATGAGTGCACCCAGCACTCATCCATTTTTTAATTTCTGATAGTATAGCGCGATATACACAATCAAGCTGCAAAGCGTGATCAAAGGACCGGCTGCTACAAGATGATTCCAAAGCACGCTGCTGAACATGACGACCTGCTCGCTTGCTTCAAAGGCACCTGCTGGGAGAGCGATATCTGATCGAGAGACATAAAGAGGCTTGAATAATAAAAAGGCAAAAACAGCTGCATAAATCCCGTGAAGCAAACGGGCGAAGAAAAACGGTTTAAAGCGGATATCTGTTGCTGCCAAAATACCGGCGACCTGAGCTTGAACAGAGAACCCGCTGAATCCTAAAATAAAGCTGACGACAATCGTTTTAGCGAGAAGGGTGACTTCCTGTGCCCCTGTCATCTGACTTCCTAATGTGATTTCAAATAAACCGGCAATCATGGCAAGGTCTAATTCTGGCGGAAGATGCATCGTTTGCAGCATATAGCCGAGCCCTATGGATAAGAGGTCTGTCACATGGACAACTGACAGCATTTTGCTAAACACAGAAAATAAGATAATAAAGCCGCCAATCATAAAGAGAGTTTGGACTGATGACATCACCGCATCACTTAAAATTTGGCCGAACGGTCTTTTCTCTGCAAGTCTTGCTTTATGAAGGGCGCTGAATGCCTCTTTAAACGGTGGAAATATCAATCTCTGGCGGTTTCTCAGGTCTGCATCATGCCGCGCTTTATATCCCCGCATCGTAACACCAACAGCGAGATTCCCTAAATAATGTGCGCTGGCCAAAACGATCCCTAAAGCTGGGTGATGAAAAAACCCAACTGCCACCGCACCGAAAATAAACAATGGATTGGATGAATTTGTAAAGGAAACGAGTCGCTCTGCTTCAATTCTCGTCAGCTGTCCTTCCTGCCTGAGTCTTGTCGTTAATTTTGCACCAGAAGGAAAGCCTGAAGCCATTCCCATCGCTAGTACAAATCCACCTACTCCAGGCACCCGGAAGATGGGGCGCATAAATGGCTCTAATAATACCCCGACAAATCGGACAATCCCGAAACTAATTAATAGCTCGGACAAAATAAAAAAAGGAAGCAATGATGGAAATACAACCTCCCACCACATTGCAAGTCCATTTTTCGATGCTTGCAAAGAGGCTTGTGGATGTGTAATCACAGTGGCTGTTAAAAAAATAAAAAAAGCAGCGATGAACAGAGTGTTCCATTTTTTCATGGAGATTTCGCCCCTTGCCGTTATGATCTATTGGCGAGCTCGTGATTGGAGAAAAAGAAATTAGCCGAGCCTGTCTTCTATTACTATACGAGCAGTAGGGGCATGTTTAGACCTATAGATTCGTATATATGCATAGAAAGAGGAGGGTGGATTTTCATGAAGCGACCGATCATCGGGCTTGCGCTAGGCTCCGGGGGTGCGAGGGGAATGGCGCATATCGGGGTTTTGTCTAGTCTTGAGAAACAAGGAATACAGATAGATATGATCGCTGGAAGCAGTATTGGCGCACTTGTTGGGAGCTTTTATGCGGCAGGACAAGACGTAGAAAAAATGAAAAAACTTGCACTTGTCTTCAGAAGAAAGTATTATGCTGACTATACACTGCCAAAAATCGGTCTTTTAAAAGGAAATCGAATTTTGCAGCTGATTCACACGTTTACATATGGGAAAAAATTTGAGGAATTAAGAATGCCCCTTGCAGTTGTTGCCTGTGATATCGAGACAGGGGAGAAGGTTGTGTTTAAAGAAGGGTCTGTCTCACAAGCAGTCAGAGCAAGCATTAGTATTCCAGGCGTGTTTGTTCCTCACGAAATGGGCGGGAGACAGCTAGTGGATGGAGCGGTTGTTGACCGCATTCCTGTGTCTGTTTTAAAAGAAATGGGCGCAGACCTTATTATCGCCTCTGATGTATCGAGGGTGAAAAAAACAGAAAAGGCGACGAGATTATCGGATGTGATCATGCAAAGTTTGGACATCCTTCAAAATGAATTGGTGCGTCATCAAACCATTCACGCAGATCTCATGATCCGGCCAAGACTTGAAACATTTAGCTCTAGTTCCTTCACGCAGGTTCAGGAGATGATTGAAGCTGGTGAGCTCGCCGCAGATCAACTAACAGGTAAACTGAAAGATGTCATTGATAAATGGGAGTGTTAATCAAATGAAAAAATTGAATATTCGCTGGCTCAGCTTTTTTGTAGTTGTCCTAGTATTATTTGGCTTAACCTTTGTCAAATTGCCGTATTACGTGACAAAGCCGGGGGATGCAACAGAGATTGCTCCTCATATTCAAGTGGACGGCGGATATGGCGAGAAGGGTAGCTTTTCTCTTATGACGATTAAAGTAGGTCCAGCCAATCCGTATACGTATTTGCTTGCGAAAATGAATAAGTATGACGAAATTGTCCCAGAAGAAAATATTAAAGCGGACGGAGAGTCGGATGAAGATTATATGAAAAGGCAGCTTCAGCTGATGAAAAGCTCACAAGAAAATGCCATGATTGCTGCGTATACAAAAGCAGGTAAAAAAGTAGATTATACGTTTAATGGGGTATATGCGAGCTACGTCATGAAAGGCATGCCTGCTTACGGCAAAATTGAAGTGGGTGACCGGATTAAAAGCGTTGATGGCAAGACCTATGATTCTGCTGATAAAATGGTTTCGTATATCAGTCGTCAAAAAGCAGGTACATCTGTTCGTTTTGTCCTTGAACGAAACGGCAAGGATATTACGCAGAAAGTGACGTTAAAACCTTTTAAAGAAGAACCGAATCGAGTCGGCATTGGCGTATCATTATTTACAGACCGTAATGTGAAAGTCTCACCTTCCATTAAGGTAGATATTGAAAATATCGGCGGCCCATCGGCAGGCTTAATGATGTCACTTGAAATTTATAATCAGCTGACAAAAGAAGACGAAACACACGGTTATGCAATTGCGGGAACTGGAACAATTGATGCCGACGGTACGGTTGGTCCAATTGGCGGAATTGATCAAAAGGTCGTTGCAGCTGATAAGGCTGGAAAAGATATCTTCTTTGCACCAAACGATAAAGGTGATCCAAATTCAGACTACAAACATGCTGTTAAAACAGCGAAAGATATTAAAAGTGATATGAAAATCGTCCCTGTGGACACAATGCAGGACGCACTGAACTATTTAAACAAGTTAAAAGAGAAAGCATCTTAATCTAAAAAGAGCAGCCTACATCAAGGCTGCTCTTTTTTATCGAGATTGGAAGAGACCCGTCTCTTCATCGTAGCGGATCGGGGAGGTTTTAAACTCTGCTTCCGTTAACTCTGTTTGCATGGGTTCACTGATGGGAAGACTGAAGACACGGGAAGCGCGAATATCAAGATCAAGGGCAGGGTGTGAAAAGGAAGACAGCTTGCTGACGAGTGGTACGTCTAATTCTTTTTTGACAAGAGATAAGTATTGCTGTCCTTTTTTTGACATGCCAAGTAAACGAATGTAGGGTGCTTGCTTCTCTTTCAGTAGCTCATGCATGTCATTTTTCTTCACCCTCATTAAAAGGTGCGTATTCATCCGCTGCAGCCTTGTCCATGTATATCGTTTTGTTTTCACAAGTGATAGATATTCTTCGTAGGAGGATGCATGCGTGATCGCCTTTTGC
The DNA here is from genome assembly GCA_030159235.1 of Bacillus safensis. Lineage (GTDB taxonomy): Bacteria > Bacillota > Bacilli > Bacillales > Bacillaceae > Bacillus > Bacillus safensis_B. The sequence goes on from BSBG01000003.1 coordinate 129,739, forward strand.
ATGCGATGTTCGATGCCTTCTTCGATTTCATAGATGCCTTTTAGTTCTGCTGTATCCATGGTGTGAAACACATGTTTTAAGAAACTAAAATAGTCTTCTTGCGTATGTAAAAGATCATAAGAAGAATGATAGTCATGTAATTGCTTAAGTGAAGCTTCCGGGAGATAAGAGGCGACTGTTTCAAATGAACCGTGCTCTTTTAACGCTTTCCGTATGCTTGTTGCGCTTGCGATTTTTTGATTTTCAGGAAGCTCTTGATCATGATAACCAGATGCAATTCTTTGAGAGGTAAAGGGCTCTATGTGAGGAGATCTCTCTAAGATGGCTTTGACATAATGAAAACCTAGAATGTTATTCGGCTTAGATAAATCCAGTAAGTGCGTGGGATCAATGACCTCATGAAACGCAGCGGCAGCGGTTGCTGGATAACTAAAGCCTTCTTTCATCTTTTCTTTTGTGAAAAGGTCAATTTCTTCTTTTTTTTCATGCCAAGCGTAGGCTGTTCGCTCAAATGCTTTGATGTCTCCATTCTCACTTCCGAAAAAAAGGGAGCGGCATTTTAAAGCGTCTAGAATGGATACAGCCCCGTTTGCAAAGGTTTCTGCTTTTTGCACGGCGTATATGTATGGAAGCTCACATACGATGTCTACACCGTTTTGTAATGCCATTTTTGTTCGTGCCCATTTTGAGACGATTGCGGGCTCTCCGCGCTGGAGGAAGGAACCGCTCATGACGGCAATGGCAACATCTGAGGAGGTATGTGTTTTCGCCTGACGAACATGATAGGCATGTCCATAATGAAATGGATTGTACTCGACAACGACTCCTGTTGCTTTCAATAGATGTTCCGCCTTTCTTGCTATGGTTAAATGGTCTATGCTACAGTAGCATAAGGGAAAAATGAAGCCCATTTTTTTCAGTGTAGGCATTCCGTGAACTGATGTCAAACAACGCTCTGACATTACAAAGGACTGTAAAGAAAAAATATTGACAAATAGCATGATGAAAGCTATAATCATGTTTGTTGCTCTTAGAGGTGATACAATTGAAATGGACAGTTTATCAGTTACATCAAAAAGCTAAAAACAGCTTCGATTTTCATGAGACGGTTGACTTAAATGAACTTACTAGCCTTCATTCAGATATACGTCGCATTTCACCAGTAGAGGTGAAAGGGACTGGAGTGATCGAATCAAAGCAAGTCGCATTTGATTTAACCATCACAGGTGAAATGACATTGCCTTGTTCAAGAACGCTTGTTGATGTAAATTATCCATTTGCGATTTCAACGAAAGAACTTTTTGTACTTCATAAGACAGACGATATAGAAGATGAAGACGTATCTGTTGTAGAAGACGATATCATCGACTTAACGCCTATAGTCAAGGAAGCAATTTTTCTTGAAGTGCCAATGCAAATCTTTTGCGACCAAACAGACGTAAAAGGTGCTGCACCTCAGGAAGGGAATGACTGGGCGGTCATTTCGGAAGATGCACATCAAAACCGAATTGATCCGCGTCTGGAAGGCTTGAAGAAGCTCTTAGAAGAAAATAATGAATCTTAACTCTTTAAGGAGGTGGGAATAATGGCTGTACCTTTTAGAAGAACTTCTAAAATGAAAAAAAGATTGCGTCGTACGCATTTCAAACTACAAGTACCTGGTATGGTAGCTTGCCCAGAATGCGGTGAAATGAAAATTTCTCATCGTGTCTGCAAATCTTGCGGAACATACAAAGGCAAAGACGTAAAAAGCAACTAATGCTTGATAAAAAAGCGTAAGGGAATCTTCCCTTACGTTTTTTTATTTGTCTATTTTTTAGGTTTCTCTCCTGCAAATAGTCTATCTACTCTAGTAAGCGCATATGATGTGGTATTCAGATTCAGGGGGGATGATCAATTGACGATAACAAGGCAGGACGCATGGACACAAGATGAAGATTTACTTTTAGCAGAAGTCGTCTTAAGGCACATTCGAGATGGAGGAACGCAGCTTTCCGCATTTGAAGAAGTCGGGAAAGCATTGTCAAGAACAGCCGCAGCATGTGGATTCAGGTGGAACTCATATGTCAGAAAACAATATCAGGCAGGCATTGAGCTGGCGAAAAAACAGCGGAAAGAACTACGCCAAAAGATCGGTATTCATTCCTCAGGCTTACCGCAGCATGCGTTAACCATAGAAGAGAAGACATCTTCAGATCAGGCTGAATTAACTCTTCGAGAAGTGATACAGTTTCTAGAACAGCTTGAAAAAGAACCGGCTGGCCCTGCTTATTTACGTGAGGAACTGGCGGATGCAAAGCATCAATTGAAGTCACTCACAGAAGAAAATGAGCATCTGAAGCGGCAATTAAAAATGACAGAAGAAGATTACCGGGCACTCATTGGGATTGTTGAAAGAGTCAAACAGAATATCAGCTTAAAAGAATATGCTAAATAAGAAAACGCCCCTCACAGAGAAAGGAGGGGCGTTTTATCATCATCCATTAAGCGGATTCACCTGTATTCTTTTGAATATGGGCGGGCTCCCAGATGAGTGGATTTTCACCTTTATCGCGTTCCATATCATATTTTACCGCTTCAAAGCCCATTTTATCCCAAAATCCGGCGGATTTGACGCGTGGATTGGTTCGGATAGGTAATCCGAAAGATTTGGCGAATTCAACAAGTGCTTCGCCGTACCCTTTGCGCTGATACCCAGGAAGCACTTCTAGCTTCCATAGCTCTAAATAATTATGATTGTGGTCAAAATACGTAGTCGTTGAGCCGTCTACTTGATAAAGACTCATACGTGCAACCAGCTTATCTCCAAAATAAATCCCATAAAATGGAGAGTTGCTGTCATTTTCAATCATATTGCTTTCAAGGTCTTCAAGCATGGATAGTTCTTGTATGCCATATTCCTTAAATTGTTTAAATTCCTCTAATGTTTTGTAATTGATTAGAAGTCGTTTTACTTGTGCCATATGATCTTCCCCCTTACACACATAATGTCGACAATGATGTCTTTGAAGGCGTTTTCATTCCATCCACCTCAAAAAGTTTTTACACTTATTATTATAGTTTTTTAATTAAAAAAATTCAATCATAGCGTACCATCTGCTTTTTGCATTGCGGCATGAAACTGTTAAAATAGTTGATATGATGAAGTAAACAGAAAAAGGGAAGTGCGGGCAATTGAACATTGGAATCATTGGTGGCGGTGCGATTGGTCTGCTTTGTGCTAGTTATTTATCACAGCATCATGACATCACTGTATTTACAAGAAGAAAAGAACAGGCAGAGGAGATTCGAACATCAGGAATCAAGCGTACGGTAAAAGGAGAGACAATCCAGGCGTCTGCCCAGGCACAGACAGGGATCACAGGAATATTTGATCTGCTCATTGTGACGGTGAAATACCACCATTTGCAAGAGGTACTTGATGAACTATCAACATTACCTCGTCAGCGAATCTTATTTTTACAGAACGGCATGGCCCACTTATTAGATTTAGAAAACTGGAAAACGTCACATTCATTATTTATTGGTGTCGTAGAGCACGGGGCGATGAAGGTATCAGATCATGCAGTAGACCATACAGGGATTGGTGTCATCAAGTGGGGAGCTTTTCATCATGAGGATGCAGCTGATGTGAGAAATGCTTTGAAGGAAGTGCCGGCCGATTTTCAGATGATCTATACGAATGAATGGAAAAAGGTGCTGGAGGAAAAACTGCTAGTCAATGTCTGCATTAACCCGCTGACGGCTTTATTACATGTGAAAAATGGGGAATTAATCACAAACCCCTCATATGAATACATGATGAAATGTGCATATGAAGAAGCGGTGTCCATCCTATCCTTGCCGGAAAAAGAGCGGCACTGGTCCCACGTAGTTTCAATTTGTAAGAAAACGGCTGCTAATCAATCGTCGATGCTTCAAGATATCGTTAAAGGCCGTCAAACCGAAAGAAAAGCCATCGTTGGCTATCTGTTAAAAAAGGCTCAAGCTCAAGAAATTCTGGCGCCACATCTTACTTTCTTCAACCGAAGCTTGGAAGTATTGGAAAAAAAGCAAACAAAATCTTTTGAGTGAGCTCATTTACATGCTATACTTTTTTCGGGAAACTAACTATTTATTGAAGAAAGGAAGTTCTAAACATGCAATTGACTGAACTTTCCATCCGAAGTCAGAATTTATTCATACGTGATTATATAGAAGAAAAAAAAGAGATGACTGCTTTTTTTGATTATGATATACATTCTGAGCAAACATGGAAAAAGAGATACGACGATCTCATGGAAATGAGCTTCCCGCGCGAGGCTTTAGCGGATTATATGAGTGCATACCACGCAAAGTTTGAATCGGCAGCGATGCGTCAGAGCATTGAAAAGATCCGTGACGAACGGAGTGTCATGGTGGTTGGAGGGCAGCAGGCAGGCCTATTAACAGGACCGCTTTATACCATACATAAAATCATCTCCATTATTCAGTTCGCAAAAGAAAAAGAGTCAGTGCTTGGCGTTCCTGTCATTCCGGTTTTTTGGGTAGCGGGTGAGGATCATGATGTAGATGAAATTAATTTTGTGCACACGTCTGGCGAAAAAGGTCCAGTCAAACAAAAGCTACCATTACGTAGCGTCAAAAAAACTGCTGCAAAAAGAACACCGCTGCATCAAGAAAAAACAGAGAAATGGCTTCGTGATGTGTTTGCAACCTATGAAGAATCTACGTACACCAATGACTTGCTTGATCAGCTTATTCGATGTTTACGCAAATCACAAACGTTTACTGATTTCTTTGAATGGATTGTCAGCGACCTTTTTGAAGAAGATGGACTGCTTCTATTTAATTCAGGAGACTTAGGCGTCAAACCACTTGAGCGTACGTTATTCAAGCACATTGTTGAGACAAATGACGCGGTCACAACTTGCTTGAATGAAACGCAGGCTGCCATGAAGCGAGCGGGATACCAGCCGATCATTGAAGCTGGTGACAATCAGGCGAACCTGTTTTACGAATATGATGAGGAGCGTTTCCTGATTGAAAAGGAGAACGGCCAGTTTTCTATATCAGAAGTGGGGCTTACATGGACAAAAGAAGAGCTTTTGCAGGAAGTCGAGGAGCACCCAGAACGTTTCAGTAACAATGTGGTGACGCGTCCCTTAATGCAGGAAACCCTTCTCCCGACACTTGCTTTTATGGCAGGACATGGTGAAGTCAACTATTGGGGTGAGTTGAAAGGAATCTTTGAGCACTTTAAATTAAAGATGGCACCTGTTCTCCCAAGACTGCACGTGACCATTCTTGAAAGACATATTGACAAGAAGCTGCCAGTCAGAGAACTGTCGGTAGAAGAAGTGCTGACAAGCGGAGTAAAAGAAAAGAAAGAAGCTCATTTTCAGCAAAGCCTTCCAGACAGCTTTGTTCAAGCGGTTGAACAAGCTAAACGTGAATTAGCGAATGTTCATGGCGTGTTAAGGCAAGAAGCACTAGAGGTTGAACCGAACTTCGAGCAGCTGCTAGATAAAAATGCTAAATTTATCGAAGACCAGCTTCAATTTGTTTATCAAAAGGTGGCGCAGCGTGTGGAAGAGAAGGAAGGATATATCCTTCGGGACTTTGAACGGATTGAAAACAGCTTAAAACCGCTGGATGCCCCGCAAGAAAGAATTTGGAATATCATGTACTTTTTAAACAAATATGGTCCAGAATTCTTCAAAACATTCAAAAATATGCCATTTTCATTTCAAAACAAGCAACAAATTGTCAAACTTTGAAATAAAGTTTTAATGAACCCTGACTAGTTCAGGGTTTTTTTTTATGTAGAAACAGTGTAAAATAAGTTTTGTGGAGAGAAGTGGTGGATAGTGGAGAGTAAGGGTGAGAAAGTGGGGCTCTGATTATCATGTTCATGGGTGAATACCAACATACGATTGATACAAAAGGGCGCATGATCATCCCTGCTAAATTTAGAGACGGTCTCGGAGAACAGTTTGTGCTGACGAGAGGGCTTGATCAATGTTTATTTGGCTACCCTATGAGTGAGTGGAAACTAATCGAAGAGAAACTCAAAGCACTGCCACTAACGAAAAAAGATGCACGTGCGTTTACACGGTTCTTCTTCTCTGGCGCAGTCGAATGCGATCTGGACAAGCAGGGGCGTATTAACATCGCATCAAACCTACTCCAATATGCAAAACTCGAAAAAGAATGTGTGGTCATCGGCGTTTCAAATCGAATTGAGTTGTGGAGTAAGTCGATCTGGGAACAATATACAGAAGAGCAAGAAGATTCTTTTGCTGAAATTGCTGAAAACATGATTGGATTTGATATATAATAATCCCTTGTGCAGCAAGCTTTCTACACATTCATTTCTATTTGAAAAAGGTGGGACCATAACATCATGTTTCAACATGAGACAGTATTATTAAAAGAAACAGTTGACGGTTTAAACGTAAAAGAAGACGGTACATATGTGGACTGCACGCTAGGCGGAGCAGGTCATAGCTCATATTTACTATCTCAACTATCAGAAAAAGGTACATTAATTGGATTTGACCAAGACGATGCTGCACTGGATCATGCACGAGAGAAGCTCGCGGATGCTAAAGCGAACCTTCTTTTCATAAAAAGCAACTTCCGATATTTAAAAGAACGTCTGAATGAACAAGGGATTGAAAGCGTAGACGGTGTGATTTTTGATCTTGGGGTTTCATCTCCTCAGCTCGACACACCAGAGAGAGGCTTTAGTTATCACCATGATGCACCTCTTGACATGCGAATGGATCAAACCGCCGCATTGTCGGCAAAACAAGTGGTGAATGAATGGCCATTTGAAGATCTAGTTCGGATTTTCTACAAATATGGGGAAGAAAAATTCAGCAAGCAAATCGCACGCAAAATTGAAGAAGCTAGAAAAAAAGCGCCAATTGAAACAACGGGACAGCTTGTCGACATTATCAAAGAAGGAATTCCCGCACCTGCAAGACGAACTGGCGGACATCCAGCAAAAAGAGTGTTTCAAGCGATCCGAATTGCCGTAAATGATGAATTGAAAGTATTTGAAGAAGCACTAGAACAAGCAATAGAGTTACTCAATCCGAAGGGGAGAATTTCTGTCATTACATTCCATTCACTTGAAGACCGGATTTGTAAAAGTACATTTAAAGAAATGTCTTCTCTTCCAGAACTTCCGCACGGACTACCAGTGATTCCAGAAGGACTTGAACCAAAGCTGAAGCTGATCACGAGAAAACCGATCGTTGCATCAGAACAAGAGCTGGAACATAACAACCGTGCCCGTTCAGCGAAGCTCCGAATTGCAGAGAAAAAGTAAAACGACACCATAGATGATGATAAAAAGGAGGTTTCTTATGAGTAATTTGGCTTACCAAAGAGAAGTAAAGCAACATCAAACAGAGCAGCAAGGCCAATCAGTTGTTATTAAAAGAAGAGGTTCTATAACACTCGGTGAAAAAATCTTACTTGTCATGTTTGTCATGGCTCTTATGTGCAGCTCGATTTTCATCATTTCTAAAGCCTTTGCTGTCTATCATGCAAACATCGAAGTGCAGAAATTAGAACAGCAAGTATCTTTAGAATCGAAGAAGATCACTGAGCTTCAAAAGGAAAAAGACTTATTGAGTGAACCAGAGAGAATCATCGAAGCGGCGAAAAAAGCAGGCTTAAGCATATCGAAAGATGTTAAGAAGGTCGATTAAGATGGCGATGCCCAAAAAGAATAAAATGATGAACAGAGGCGCGGCAATAGCGAGTATTTGCTTCGCCCTGTTTTTCTTTATCATCCTTGTACGTTTTATCTATATTCAAATTACAGGAACGGTTGATGGTCAAGTGCTAGCCGCAAAGGCAAATGAACAATATCAATCGAAGAAAACACTTGAAGCCAAAAGAGGATCTATTCTAGACCGAAATGGGAATGTGATTGCAGAGGATACTTCTGTTTACAAGCTCATTGCGGTCATGAGCAAGAAAATGACGGTCGATATAAAGCACCCAATGCATGTGGTCGATAAAGCAAAGACAGCAAAAGAGCTGTCAAAAGTAATTGATATGAGCGAAAGCGAAATTTTAAAGCGTCTGAATACAAAAGATGCGTTTCAAGTTGAGTTTGGAAAAGCTGGGAAAGATATTAGTTTTTCAACAAAAGAAAAAATTGAAAAGCTAAAGCTACCAGGGATCGCATTTGAAAAAGACACGAAACGATATTACCCAAACGGCATGTTTGCTTCGAATTTAATTGGTTATGCAAGATTAGATGAGGCGACGAAGGATATGTCAGGCGCGATGGGACTTGAGAAGGCGCTGAACAAATATTTAAAAGAAAAAGACGGCTATGTGACATATAACAGTGATAGAAGCGGATGGGCTCTTCCGAATAGTAAAGAAGACATCGTCGCCCCAAAGGATGGCAAAAACGTCACGCTGACCATTGATCAAAAAATTCAAGCGTTTCTTGAAGAAAGTATGACGCAGGTTGCCAAAAAGTATAAGCCGAAGAAAATCATTGCCACAGTCGTTGACCCGAAAACAGGAAAGGTTCTTGCGATGGGACAGCGGCCAAGCTTTAATTTAAATGAGCTAGACATTACGAATTATAACAATGATGTCATTTCTTACGCGTTTGAGCCAGGTTCAACAATGAAGATCTATACACTTGCTGCGGCAATCCAAGAAGGGGTCTACCAAGGCAATGATAAATATCAATCTGGTACTTATAAAGTAGGCGGCGGCCTTGTAAGAGACCATAACAACGGAAATGGCTGGGGAAAGATTGACTTTCATCAAGGTGTTCTCCGCTCGTCAAACGTAGCCTTTGCAAAGCTGGCAAAAGAAAAATTAGGCTTCACACGATACGAACAATATTTGCAGAAATTCCATTTCTATGACAAAACAGGAATTGACTTGCCGAACGAAGCGTCTAGTAAAATCAATTTTAGATACGAATATGACAAAGCATCGACGGCTTACGGTCAAGCGTCTGCCATAACACCGATTCAACAAATCCAAGCAGCGACAGCGATAGCAAACGGCGGAACGATGATGAAGCCATACGTCATTGATCATATTACAGATCCGAACACAAATAAAACGATTTTGCAGCACGAACCAACAGTTGCTGGAAAACCGATTTCCTCTGATACAGCAAAGCAAGTTCGTGACATTTTAGGTGAGGTTGTTTCCTCGAAGATTGGAACAGGTCAGCCTTACCAGATCAAAGGCTTTGACGTTGCTGGAAAAACAGGCACAGGACAAATTGGCGGTGCTGGCGGTTATCTCCAAGGAAGAAACGACTACGTCTTTTCATTTATGGGGATGGCACCAAAAGATGATCCGAAACTGCTCGTTTACGTGGCTGTACAGCAGCCGCAGCTGTCTGAAACAGAAACTGGCTCAGCTCCAGTTGCACAAATCTTTAATCCAGTAATGAAAAATAGTCTGTTATATTTAAATATTGCACCAACAAAAACAGACGATAAAAAATCAGGCGAACCAAAAGTGAAACAAGAAACCATGCCTTCCTTCCTCGATTTAGAAGGGAAGCAGGCGGAAACAGAAGCCAAAAATAAAAACTTAACGCCTGTTGTCATCGGCGATGGTCTCTCTATTAAACGCCAGTGGCCAAGTGCAGGCTCTGAATTCTCTGAAAGCCAGAAAGTTTTCTTGAAAACAGCAGGAAAAATCATCAAGATGCCTGATATGACAGGCTGGTCGAGAAGAGAAGTCCTTCAATATGCATCCATTTCCGGTGTGCATATCGAAACAAATGGACAAGGGTATGCTGTCAAACAAAGTGTCAAAAGTGGAGCGGAGATTTCAGATAAAGTCGTCACTGTGACATTTAAAAGCCCGAATTAACTGCAAAACCTAGCAAACCATTTGCTAGGTTTTTTCTTTTGAGCGAGCGGGGGAGACAGACCGTTCTACAAAAGGACGGGCCTGCATATGATGGAAACAAGCCATATGTAAGGAGTGAACCGGGCGTGCGAGTGTCGAGTGTAACAGTGAGAAAACGATTGCTTTTCGTGCTACTGTTTGGGGTGATCATTTTTTTCATCATAGATACTAGATTAGGATATGTGCAGTTTATTATGGGCGAGAAGCTGACAAGCTTAGCAAAAGACTCATGGAGCCGGAATCTCCCGTTTGAACCAGAAAGAGGAGATATTTTGGACCGGAATGGGGTAGAGCTTGCGACAAACAAAAGTGCTCCATCTATATTGGTTGTCCCGCGCCAAATTAAAGATCCCGCAGAAACAAGTAAGAAACTGGCGGCAGTACTGAATATGTCTGAGGAGAAAGCGTATAAGCACATCACAAAGAAAACATCAATCGAACGAATTTCTCCAGAGGGGAGAAAGGTATCTCATGAAAAAGCAAAGGAAGTCAGAGAGCTTGATTTAGCTGGCGTGTATGTAGCGGAAGACAGCATCAGACATTATCCGTTTGGCAGCTTTCTTTCTCATGTGCTGGGCTTTGCTGGCATTGACAATCAAGGCTTACTTGGACTGGAAGCCTATTATGACGATGACTTAAAGGGAGAAAAGGGCTCTGTGAAGTTCTATTCCGATGCAAAAGGGCAGAAAATGCCAGATGAAGCAGATGATTATACACCGCCTAAAGATGGCCTTGATATGAGACTGACAGTCGATGCGAAAGTACAAACCATTATTGAACGGGAATTGGACAATGCACAGGCAAAGTATAATCCAGATGGCATGATTGCCATTGCGATGAACCCGAAGAACGGTGAAGTGCTTGGGATGTCAAGCAGACCAGATTTTGATCCAGCGGACTATCAATCAGTTGATCCGAAAGTGTTTAACCGAAATCTACCGGTATGGAGCACATATGAGCCAGGATCGACGTTTAAAATTATTACACTTGCAGCAGCATTAGAAGAGAAGAAGGTCAATTTAAAACGCGATCATTTTTTTGACAGCGGATCAGTGACAGTTGATGGTGCAAGACTCAGATGCTGGAAAAAAGGTGGACACGGATCACAGTCGTTTTTGGAAGTGGTCCAAAACTCTTGTAACCCCGGTTTTGTAGAGCTAGGTGACCGCCTAGGAAAAGATAAATTATTTTCCTATATTAAAAATTTCGGGTTTGGTCAAAAAACAGGAATCGACCTTCAAGGGGAAGGGCGAGGAATTTTGTTTCCGCTTGATCGCGTTGGTCCTGTAGAGCAGGCGACAACTGCCTTTGGTCAAGGTGTATCTGTTACGCCGATTCAGCAAGTAGCTGCAGTAGCAGCTGCGGTAAATGGCGGAACACTTTACACGCCGTACATTGCAAAAGAATGGATAGATCCAATCACAAAAGAGGTTGTGAAAAAGCAATCGCCGATTGCCAAAAAGAAAGTGATTTCAGCAGAAACATCAAAAGAAATCAGATATGCGCTTGAAAGTGTAGTTGCCCAAGGAACTGGCAGGAATGCATTTGTTGAAGGGTATCGAGTTGGCGGCAAAACAGGGACAGCACAAAAGGTAAAGGACGGCAAGTATATGGAAAATAACCACATTGTGTCTTTTATCGGCTTTGCGCCAGCTGATGACCCAAGTATTGTTGTATATGTGGCTGTAGATAACCCGAAAGGCACCATTCAATTTGGTGGGACAGTTGCGGCACCAATTGTTGGCCATATTATGCGAGACAGCCTGCCTGAGATAGGTGTGAAAAAAAGAAAAGGACAAATTGAAAAGAAGTACCAGTGGCTGGACACAAAAACCATTGAAGTACCGAATCTTGTAGGGGGTTCTGTATCAGACCTTGAATCCCTTTTGATTAACCTAAAGATCGACGCTTCAGGAACTGGCAGTAAAGTAGTGAAGCAATCACCTGCTGCTGGAACAAAGGTCAAAGAAGGCTCCACCATCAGATTATACTTAAACGATGAATAATACAGAATGAACAGAGGGTAGCCGCACTCATTCGGCTGCCTCTTTTTGTTGAAAGAGAAGGCCAGTTTGAAAAAAAGAGCCTAAAGTGTGTTTTTTCCAAGAGAAACTTAAGGAATACGCTGGATGTATCCTTTTTTTTACGATAAAATATAGACTGTGTGTTTTTTTCACAAGACATGCACGTGAACGAATTTGAGAGGTTTGATATGAAATGAAATTACAAGAACTCCTTACATACTTTAAAAGTGAAAACAACGAATTGATAAACGAAAATCCTGATATCACTTCTATTGAAATGGATTCAAGAGAGGTGAAAAAAGGAAGCCTTTTTGTCTGTATAAAAGGCTATACAGTAGATGGACATGATTATGCTGAAAAAGCGGTGAAAAGCGGGGCTGCAGCGATTGTAGCAGAACAACCTCTTCACATAACAAATGTACCAGTCATTATTGTGAAACACTCTCAAAGAGCACTTGCAAGAATAGCTGATGCGTTTTACGAACAGCCAACTCATAAGCTGAATCTCATTGGAATCACAGGAACAAACGGAAAAACGTCAACAACACACATGATTGAACAAATGATGAGAAAAGCCGAAAAGAAAACAGGCTTAATCGGTACGATGTATATGAAGGTGAATGATGACATTCTTGACGTGAAAAACACCACACCTGAGAGTGTCACACTTCAGAGAACCTTTAAAAAGATGCTTGATCAAGATGTAGACACAGCCATTATGGAAGTATCATCACATGCACTGCATCTTGGCAGGGTGCATGGATGTGATTATGATATCGCCGTTTTCACAAACCTTACGCAAGACCATCTTGACTATCACAACACAATGGAAGAATATAAACATGCGAAAAGCTTGCTATTCTCACAGCTTGGCAGTGCCTTTCATCATGATAAGCCGAAGCATGCGATTTTAAATGCAGATGATGACGCTTCGAGTTATTTTGAAAAAGTGACAGCTGCTGAAGTCATGACATATGGCTTAGAGCAAGAAGCAGATGTCATGGCAAAAAATATTCAAATCAAGCCGAAGGGAACTCAATTTGATTTGATTACTCCAATCGGCACAAAGAATGTCACAGTTGCCCTCATCGGAAAGTTTAATGTGTACAACATTCTGGCAGCTGTATCAGTAGGGATCGTATCTGGGTTAACGTTTGAGACGATCGTGAGTGCGATTGAAGAGCTAGAGGGAGTCAAAGGCAGATTTGAACTGGTCAACTGTGATCAAGATTTCCCTGTCATTGTCGATTACGCCCATACACCTGACAGCTTAGAAAATGTCCTCACAACATGTAGAGAATTAACAGAGGGCAAAATTTTCTGTGTGGTAGGCTGCGGTGGCGACCGTGATAAAACAAAGCGTCCTCAAATGGCCAAAATCGCTGTGAAATATGCAGATGAGCCTGTCTTTACATCAGACAATCCAAGAAGTGAAGATCCTTCAGCTATTTTAAAGGATATGGAAAATGGAGTACCGGAGACTTATTATCATAGCTTTGTGAATCGTAAACAAGCGATCTTTTTTGCGATCGCCAATGCAAAAAAAGGCGATACAGTTTTAATTGCGGGTAAAGGTCACGAGACATATCAAATCATTGGCGATCAAGTTTACGATTTTGATGATGCAAAAGTTGCCATGGACGCTATTTTAGATCTAAACAAATCTTAAAATGATGAAAAGAGTGTAATGAAATGAAGCATTTTGTACAAAAACAACATACGAAGAAAGCGAATGAATACCATAATAATGAATGCAATTTTCTGATGGAAAACGGCTTTGGAAATTCGGAAGGAGTAAAGAACGATGCTTGAACAGGTGATATTGTTTACAATCATAATGGGATTTTTAATCAGTGTTCTTTTATCCCCGATTTTTATTCCGTTTTTAAGAAGGCTTAAATTTGGTCAAAGTATTAGAGAAGAAGGACCACAGTCTCACCTAAAGAAATCAGGTACTCCGACAATGGGCGGAATTATGATTATCTTCTCTATCACAATTACAACGATTGTGATGATCAACAAATTCTCTGAGATTAGTCCAGAAATGTTTTTATTATTATTTGTGACACTTGGCTACGGTCTATTAGGATTTTTAGATGATTATATTAAAGTAGCGATGAAACGAAACCTTGGATTAACATCGAAACAGAAATTAATCGGTCAAATTGTGATCGCAGTGATTTTTTATGCAGTCTTCCATTATTATCAGTTTGCAACGACGATTCGCATTCCAGGAACAGATGTCAGTTTCGATTTAGGATGGGCTTACTTTATCCTTGTCGTTTTCATGCTTGTCGGAGGTTCAAATGCCGTGAACTTAACGGACGGACTGGATGGTCTGTTATCTGGAACCGCTGCTATTGCTTTCGGAGCTTTTGCCATACTGGCTTGGAATCAATCACAGTATGATATAGCGATCTTTTCAGTAGCTGTAGCTGGAGCCGTCCTTGGCTTCCTAGTGTTTAACGCACATCCTGCAAAAGTATTTATGGGTGATACAGGGTCGCTGGCTTTAGGTGGAGCCATTGTAGCGATTGCGATTTTAACAAAGCTTGAAATTTTACTGGTCATTATTGGAGGAGTATTTGTTGTCGAAACGTTATCCGTTATTCTTCAAGTTATCTCCTTTAAAACAACTGGAAAAAGAATCTTTAAGATGAGTCCGCTTCACCACCACTATGAGTTAGTTGGCTGGTCTGAGTGGAGAGTGGTAGTCACCTTCTGGACAGCTGGTTTATTACTTGCTGTTTTAGGAATTTACATCGAGGTGTGGTTATAATTGAATAAGATGCAAATGTTAAAAAACGAACATGTACTAGTATTAGGACTTGCAAAAAGCGGATATGCGGCAGCTTCAATTCTTCATGGACATGGAGTAAATGTCACGGTAAATGATCAAAAACCGTTTGAAGAAAATGAGCCTGCTCAGCTTCTTTCAAAAAAGGGGATTGATGTCGTTTGTGGCAGCCATCCTCTTCAGATATTTGATGATAAAGATATTACGATTTTAATTAAAAACCCAGGAATACCATATGAAAATGTGATGGTTCAAGAGGCGCTTCGCCGCCAAATTCCAGTTTGGACAGAAATAGAATTAGCATACCATTTAACCTCAGCTCCTTTTATTGGAATTACTGGATCGAATGGAAAAACCACCACTACGACATTGATTTATGAAATGCTGAAAAAAGACAGTCAAAAAACGTTAGTGGCAGGTAATATTGGAACAGTCGCCAGCGAAGTTGCTGCAAATGCAGCTGGCGATGAGTGGATCGTAACTGAGCTCTCTTCTTTTCAGTTAATGGGAACAGTAGAATTCAGACCTAAAATCAGCTTAATATTAAATATTTTTGATGCACATTTAGACTATCACCACACTCGTGATGAATATGAAAAAGCAAAGCAGAAAGTGTACGCACATCAACATGAAGATGATATAGCTGTCATTAATCTAGATGATCCATCTGTTGTAAAACTGGCAGAAAATTCAAAAGCAAAAAAAGTGTTTTTCTCGGTGAAAGAGCGAGTAGAACAGGGTGCGTTTATTAAAAATGGTGCGATCTATTACATGAATGAACATGTCATTGATTTAAAGGATGTAGTCCTTCCTGGTGAGCATAACCAAGAAAACATTTTGGCAGCTATTTGTGTTGTGAAAAATGCAGGCTGTTCAAACGAAGCAATCGCACACGTGCTCACGACATTTAGCGGCGTAAAGCATCGTCTGCAGTTTGTAGATACAATTCAAAGTCGAAAATTTTATAACGATAGTAAAGCAACCAATATACTTGCAACAAGTAAAGCATTGTCAGCCTTCGAACAACCGACCATTTTATTAGCTGGCGGACTTGACCGCGGCAATGAATTTGATGAATTGAAACCTTTTATGAAAAATGTAAAAGGAATTATCACATTTGGTGAGACGGCACCTAAGTTTGTGAAGCTTGGTGAAGAACTGGGAATACATCACGTAAAACATGTCGATAATGTTGAACAAGCAGTACCTGCGGCGTTTAGCATATCTGAAGAAGAAGACGTGATTTTATTATCTCCGGCTTGTGCAAGCTGGGATCAACATAAAACATTTGAAGAACGTGGAGACATGTTTGTAAACGCCGTGCATATGCTTAAATAAGGGCTCGTCTCTCATATGACTGACAGCCCAAATGAAATTATGCTTGGGGTGTCGGTCTCTTGACGAATAAGAAAACTTCTCCGGATTTTTTGCTTGTTGTCATTACGTTACTTTTATTGACGATTGGTTTAATTATGGTGTACAGCGCTAGTGCTGTGTGGGCATCGTATAAATTTGATGATTCGTTTTATTTTGCAAAAAGACAACTTTTGTTTGCCGGAATCGGAGTTATCGCGATGTTTTTCATTATGCGAGTCGATTATTGGACGTGGCGGACTTGGTCAAAGATATTGATTGCTGTTTGTTTTCTTCTTTTGCTGCTTGTACTCATTCCTGGTATCGGTATGGAGAGAAATGGATCAAGAAGCTGGATCGGTGTCGGTGCGTTTAGTATTCAGCCCTCTGAATTTATGAAGCTTGCGATGATTGCGTTTCTTGCAAAATTCTTATCTGAAAAACAAAAAAATATTACATCTTTTCGTAAAGGTTTCGCGCCAGCTTTGGGCATTGTGTTTTCTGCATTTGCCATCATTATGCTGCAGCCGGATTTAGGAACAGGAACGGTCATGGTTGGAACCTGCATTATTATGATATTTGTTTCAGGTGCGAGAATTGCTCACTTTATATTTCTCGGTCTTATAGGGCTCAGCGGATTTGCTGCACTTGTCTTATCAGCACCCTACCGAATAAAACGAATTACATCGTACTTAAATCCTTGGGAAGATCCACTAGGCAGTGGGTTTCAAATTATTCAATCCTTATACGCTGTTGGTCCAGGTGGTCTGTTCGGAATGGGTCTCGGTCAAAGTAGACAAAAATTCTTCTATTTACCTGAGCCTCAAACAGACTTTATCTTTGCGATATTGTCTGAAGAGCTTGGTTTTATAGGAGGATCACTCATTCTGCTGCTCTTTAGTGTTCTGTTATGGAGAGGCATACGAATAGCACTGGGAGCCCCAGACTTATACGGAAGTTTCCTAGCAGTTGGTATTATTTCAATGGTTGCCATTCAAGTGATGATTAATATTGCTGTTGTCACTGGACTTATCCCTGTGACAGGCATCACGCTCCCTTTCCTAAGTTATGGCGGCTCATCACTTACTTTAATGCTGATGGCAATTGGCGTACTTTTGAATGTAAGCAGGTATGCTAGATATTAATGTGCTGCTAGTTCATGAAACCATGTTGACGTTTATTTTGCAAAAGTACAAAAAAATGATTTGAAGAGTGAAAAAGACAGTTTTTGTTTTGAAAACTTGTTTTTTGACTCTTCTTTACAGGTTTTAACGGAGCCCTGTTGTTTAAAACAGGGTTTATACTTTGTTCAGAGCAGAAAAAAATTGAGGGGAAATGGTATAATGCGTATAGTAATCAGTGGAGGCGGAACAGGTGGACATATTTATCCGGCTTTAGCTTTTATTAAAGAAGTGAAAAGACTGCATCCTGATGTAGAATTTTTATATATTGGTACTGAAAATGGGCTTGAAAAGAAAATTGTAGAAAGAGAAAATATTCCTTTCAAAGCCATAGAAATTTCAGGTTTTAAAAGAAAGCTTTCCTTTGACAACGTAAAAACGGTGATGAGATTTCTAAAGGGCGTTCAAAAGAGCAAATCTTACTTGAAGGAATTCAAGCCAGATGCGGTCATTGGAACAGGTGGTTATGTGTGTGGTCCCGTCGTTTATGCGGCATCTAAGCTGAAGATCCCGACCATTATTCACGAACAGAACAGTCTGCCTGGTATCACAAATAAGTTTCTGGCGAGATATGTTCATAAGGTAGCCATCTGCTTTGACGAAGCAAAGGCACATTTTCCTTCTGAAAAGGTTGTATTTACGGGAAACCCTAGAGCCTCTGAAGTCGTCTCTATAAAAGAGGGGAAATCTCTTCAAGAATTTGGGCTAGATGAAAAGAAAAAAACGGTTCTTATTTTTGGCGGGAGCCGAGGTGCTGCTCCGATTAATAGAGCAGTCATTGAAATGCAAGATGAATTAAAGGCTAAGAACTACCAGCTTTTATATATCACGGGCGAGGTTCATTATGAAAAAGTGCTGAACGAACTAAATGAAAAAGGTGCAGCACCTAATATGATCACAAAGCCATTTTTGCATCAAATGCCGGAGTATTTGAAATCGATTGATGTGATTGTTGCAAGAGCGGGAGCCACAACGATTGCTGAAGTGACAGTTCTTGGAATTCCAACCATTTTTATTCCAAGCCCGTACGTGACGGCAAACCATCAGGAAATCAATGCAAGATCACTAGAAAAGCATGACGCTGCAATCGTTTTAAGAGAATCAGAGCTTTCTGGAGAAAGCCTCTTGCATGCGATTGATGAAATTGCTGGTAATGAAGAGAAACTAAACCAAATGAGCCGCTTAACAAAAGAACTCGGAGTACCAGATGCGGCTACACGTTTATATAATGTATTAAAAGAAATTACGACTACATGATGGAATGATATTAGGTAAGGCGGAGGGTAATATGGAGAACTTGAAGAATGAATTATTAGAAGCGCAAGTCGGTAAAGTGCTTGAAAATGAGCCACTTGCAAATCATACGACAATGAAAATAGGTGGGCCAGCAGATCTATTGATCGTTCCTAAAGATATCGATGCAGTGAAAACGATCATGGATCATGTGAAAAAACATCATGCAGATTGGACGGTTATTGGGAGAGGATCGAATTTACTTGTACTTGATAAAGGAATACGTGGTGTCGTTCTGAAGTTAGGCGCTGGACTAGATCACTTAACTGTAAATGAGGAAGAAATTACAGTTGGCGGCGGTTACTCTGTTGTAAGACTTGCAACGTCTCTTAGTAAGCAGGGTCTTTCAGGATTGGAATTCGCAGCTGGTATTCCAGGATCTATCGGCGGCGCTGTTTATATGAACGCAGGTGCACACGGATCTGATATTAGTAAAATTCTTGTGAAAGCTAGAATCTTATTTGAAGATGGAAGCATTGAGTGGCTCACAAATGAGCAGATGAATTTTAGCTACCGAACGTCTGTCCTTCAAAAGGAACGACCTGGCATTGTCCTCGAAGCCGTGTTTAAGCTCAAACAGGATGATCGTGAGAAAATCACAAAGAAAATGCAGCAAAATAAAGACTATCGTAAGGAAACACAACCTTATAATCGACCATGTGCCGGCAGTATTTTTCGAAATCCGCTTCCTGAATATGCAGGACAGCTTGTAGAAAAAGCGAATTTAAAAGGATACCAAATTGGCGGAGCTAGAATATCTGATATGCATGGCAACTTTATTGTGAACGCTGGTGGCGCTACTGCTCAAGACGTACTGGACTTAATTCAGTACATCCAAAAGAAAATTAAAGAAGACTACAATGTAGATATGCATACAGAAGTAGAAATTATCGGTCAAGCAAAGTAAAAGCTAGTTTTTATGAATGATGGCATCACAGGGAAACAAACGGCGTGAAAGAATGCCGTTTGTTTTCTCATCAAAATGATGACCCAAAGGTGTGGACAAGCAGCTTTGAATGAGGTGAAGAATAAATATGCGGCCTGATCATGAAAATGAAAAGATCGTCAATATAGAAGAGCGAATTCCTAAGTTTAAAGAACAAAGGAAGCAGAAAGCGAATCGAAGGCTAATCTCTTTTATTTTACTGTTTTTTATCATGGTATTAATTATTATTTATTTGCAGACGCCAATTAGTAAAATTTCTTCTTTAACCATTACGGGTAACGAGCATGTCTCTACAAAACAGCTAGTTAAACTCTCACAAATTAAAGAAGGCGAAACGGAGTTTTGGAATTTAAATAAAGATATAACAACAGATCACATTAAGCAAAATAAACTGATTAAAAGTGTCAGTATTAAAAAACATTTCCCTAATAAGGTTAGTATTGCTGTTAAAGAATATGCAAATATTGCGTATCTTCAAAAGGGCAATCTCTATTATGAGCTTCTTGAAAATGGGACAGCCCTACCAGAAGAAGTCACACCGAGTCATGCAGGACCTATTTTTGTCGATTGGGACAATAAAGAGAAGCTGAAGCAAACTGTTAGAAATTTAAACAAGCTACCAGCCTCTATTCAGGAACTCATCTCAGAAGTGTATTATGTGCCGACAAGCTCAAACCAGTGGCTTGTTAAGTTTTATATGAATGACGGGAACACCGTGATTGCATCAATTAAAACATTCGCTGATAAGATGAGAACTTATCCAGCCATTGTAAAAGAACTTTCGCCATCTGAAAGAGGCACAATCCATATGGAAGTCGCTACGTATTTTGAAGCGTTTAAATCTAAGAAAAAGGAAGATGAACGTTGAGAGGCAAAACAGTTATATTCTCAATTGTAATGCTCGTTCTTGGTTTTCTGATTTCTTTTTCATACCAGTATACAAAGCAGCATCAGGCAGATGTCATTCAAACAGAGCAATGGAAAAAAGAATATTCGTTGAAAAGTCAGCTGACAAAGCAAGAAAAGGCGAATCAGAAACTTGAAAAAGAATTATATAGCCTTCAATCAAAGGTTCAAGCGACAGAGTCCAATTTGAAAAATGAAAAAGAGCAGTATTTTAATGTATTGGAAGATGTTGAGAAATACAGAATGTTTACAGGAGAGATCGGTGTAAAAGGAAAAGGGGTAAAAGTATCCCTTGAAGATGCTTCTTATATCCCGAGTGGACAAAATGTCAATAATTACATTGTTCATGAGAGCCACATTTTCCATGTGATAAACGAACTATTTATATCAGGGGCCTCTGCCGTATCTATTAATGGACAGAGAATCACACATCAATCATACATACATTGTAACGGTCCAGTTGTCACAGTGGACGGCGTTCAGCATCCAGCGCCATTTGTTATTTCTGCTATTGGTGATCCGTCAGTGTTAATACCTGCATTAAATATTGCAGGAGGGGTGGTTGATCAGCTGACAAGTGATCACATTTCGATGACGATTGAAAAAAAAGATGTTCGTATGAATCCTCTTTTAAAACACAAAGATTAAAAGTGAAAAGGTGAGTGGTGTTGAGGAAAAAGAAGCCTTTACTTAGTTTAACAGCCTTAATGGTGATTTTCGGCATCATGGTCTCCATCCAATTTAATTCTTTACAAAAGCCCAAAGTTCGTGATACTCGAGACGTTTGGGAGCTAAGAGAGGATTTATCTGCATCTAAAAGTAAAGAATTGGATGTACTAAAAGAAATTGATAAATACGATGAAATGTTGAAAAAGTATGGTCATCAAGGAGAGCAATCAAAAGAAGCTCAACTAACAAAAACGTTAAAAGATTTAAAAGAAAAGGCTGGTTTTACAGAAGTGACGGGTGAGGGAATTGAAGTTGATATCTCTCAGCTCTTCTCCAAGGAGCTGACCGGAGAAGAAGTGAAAAATATCCCGCCTGATCTTCTGAAAAAGTTAATCAACGAAGCCAATATGTATGGGGCAAAACATATTTCCATAAATGACCACCGTGTGATTAACACAAGTGTGATTCGAGATATTAATGGTACGACGAAAATGGACGGCTACAGCTTAGATGGTGATCAAGTGACCATCAAGATGATCAGTGACCAGGCCGACAAATTATCCAGCCGTTTAAATGTATCAGATATTGGGGATTTGTTTGCTCAAGAAAATTTCAGCTTGAGTATTAGCCAGCCGAAGCAAAAAGTTCACTTAAAAGCTTATGGTGGTGCAGTTCAGTTAAACGAATTGAAGCCTCTTGACGATGTAAAGGAGGGAAAATCTTAATGTGGCTTCCTGTACTTGGCTTAATCATAGGAGTTGCGATTGGTTTCTTAACAAACTTTACGATACCGAATGAGTATTCTAATTATCTTTCCCTCGCTGTGCTTGCTGCGCTTGATACATTGATTGGCGGAATACGGGCACATCTGCAAGGGGCATACGATGAACTAGTGTTTGTATCAGGCTTCTTCTTTAATATTATACTCGCAATAAGTTTAGCTTTTCTGGGCGTCCATCTTGGTGTAGACTTGTACTTAGTTGGAATGTTTGCGTTCGGCGTTAGATTGTTTCAAAATATAGCAGTTATTCGAAGAATTCTACTAACTAAATGGACAATTTCTAGAGAAAAAAAGAAAAAAAGTGAGTCATAAAAAAGGATATACATATGATGTAACGAATATTTTCAGTAATCCTAATAAAAAATGTTGATTTTTTAAGTTTTGTTACACACTTGTAAAAACACATGCATTGTATTGTTGTTCAGCAAATAATAGAATAGAAAGTATTGATATGTGAGGAGGTGCCATAGAATGAACAACAATGAAATTTACGTCAGCCTTGACATCGGTACATCCAATATAAAAGTCATCGTCGGAGAAATGGCGGATGATTCGCTTAACATTATAGGTGTTGGAAATGTCCCTTCAGAAGGGTTAAAAAAAGGATCGATTGTTGATATAGATGAGACAGTTCATTCTATTAGACAAGCATTTGAACAGGCTGAGAGAATGGTAGGTTTTCCTTTACAAAAGGCAATTGTCGGAATTAACGGAAACCACATTCATATTCAGAATACGAGCGGCGTGGTCGCAGTATCTAGTGAAAACAAAGAAATACATGCTGAAGACGTGAGACGTGTCTTAGATGCTGCACAAGTAGTATCTATTCCTCAAGAACATCTCGTCATAGACGTGATCCCAAGACAGTTTATCGTCGACGGAAGAGATGAGATTACTGATCCCAAAAAAATGCTTGGTGTTCGGCTAGAGGTGGATGGATCGTTAATTACAGGTTCTAAAACGATTCTACATAACTGGCTCCGATGTGTAGAAAGAGCTGGAATTGAAATTATGGATATATGCTTGCAGCCACTCGCATCGGGCTCAGCAGCATTATCGAAAGATGAAAAAAATCTAGGGGTAGCTCTTGTCGATATTGGCGGCGGATCTACAACGATTTCCGTATTTGAAAACGGGCATCTTTATTCTACTCACAGTATCCCTTTGGGCGGAGAGAACATTACAAAAGATTTGTCTATAGGACTTAGAACTTCCACTGAAGAAGCTGAACGAATCAAAAAACAATTCGGGCATGCGTTTTATGATGAGGCATCGTCTGAGGAAACATTTGAAGTTTCTGTGATTGGTACCGATCAAAAACAGACATATACGCAGCCTGAAGCGGCTAATATTATCGAAGCGCGGCTGGAAGAAATCCTCTTGTTTGTGGCAGAGGAATTAAGAAATATGGGTGTCCATGATTTACCTGGCGGATTCGTTCTAACAGGTGGACAGGCAGCCATACCAGGTATCCTTTCTCTTGCACAAACGGTTTTGCAAAACAATGTTAGAATTGCAAGTCCGAATTATATTGGGGTCAGAGAGCCTCAATATATGACAGGAGTGGGTCTGATCCACTTTGCTTATCGCAATGCAAAGATTCAGGGCAGACAGGTTGGATTCCAAATGCCGGATGAGGCGTTTCATGAAGTAGGCGCATCTATGGAGCCGGTTTCTTCTGCA
This sequence comes from Bacillus safensis, assembly GCA_030159235.1. Classification (GTDB taxonomy): domain Bacteria; phylum Bacillota; class Bacilli; order Bacillales; family Bacillaceae; genus Bacillus; species Bacillus safensis_B. The sequence continues at coordinate 153,272 of BSBG01000003.1, forward strand.
CAACAAGTGAAAGAAGCGCAGCCAAGACCGAAAGTAAAACAAAAAGCACAACAAGAGACAAATAAAAAACCGGGCAAAATGAAAAAACTATTTAATATGTTCTGGGAATAGAATTAGATTTTCGACGGATTAGGAGGATTCAGCATGTTGGAGTTTGAAACAAATATAGACGGCCTAGCATCAATTAAAGTAATCGGAGTAGGTGGAGGCGGAAATAACGCTGTCAACCGAATGATCGAAAATGACGTACAAGGTGTCGATTTCATTGCAGTCAATACAGATGCACAGGCGTTAAATCTATCAAAAGCAGAAACGAAAATGCAAATCGGTGCTAAGCTGACAAGAGGTCTTGGAGCAGGTGCGAATCCTGAAGTCGGTAAAAAGGCTGCTGAGGAAAGCAAAGAACAGATTGAAGAAGTATTAAAAGGCGCAGACATGGTCTTTGTGACTGCTGGTATGGGCGGTGGAACTGGTACGGGTGCTGCACCTGTCATTGCAAAAATCGCAAAAGATTCTGGTGCATTGACAGTTGGAGTCGTGACTCGTCCTTTCACATTTGAAGGAAGAAAGCGTCAGCTTCAAGCAGTTGAAGGAATTGCTTCTATGAAAGAAGCAGTTGACACATTAATCGTGATTCCAAACGATCGTTTGCTTGAAATTGTTGATAAAAACACGCCGATGCTTGAAGCATTCCGTGCAGCAGATAACGTGCTAAGACAAGGTGTTCAAGGGATCTCTGATCTTATTGCAACACCAGGTTTGATTAACCTTGACTTTGCTGACGTGAAAACAATCATGTCTAATAAAGGTTCTGCTCTTATGGGTATTGGTGTCGCAACAGGTGAAAACCGTGCCGCTGAAGCAGCGAAAAAAGCCATTTCTTCACCACTTCTTGAAACGGCAATCGACGGTGCACAAGGTGTTATCATGAATATTACCGGTGGTACGAACCTAAGTCTTTACGAGGTACAAGAAGCAGCGGATATTGTTGCTTCTGCATCTGACGAAGATGTAAACATGATTTTCGGGTCTGTCATTAATGATAACTTGAAGGATGAAATTGTGGTAACCGTGATTGCAACTGGATTTATTGAACAAGAGCCAGAAGTGACAAAACCACAAAGAAATTCATTAGGACAAGGATTAAAGCAAAACCAATCCATTCCTCAAAAGCGTGAAGTGAAACGTGAGGAGCATCAGCAGCCATCATCTCAGCCGAGACAAAATACACAATCAAGCGATGATACGCTGGATATCCCAACGTTCTTGCGCAATCGCAATAAACGCTAATCAAGTATAGCTCATCCCCTTCCATAGGAAGGGGATTTTTTCATGTTTAAAAGAGAGAGGGGCTTGCACTTTTCTGATCGAAAAGTCTTGATTATATCTGAATTATTTCATTTTCATATGAATTTTGACTCAGGGTGATTAAGAAAAAAGAATCATTTTTGATTCCTGTTACAAAAAACGACAAAATGATGAACTTGATTTGACTACATTAAATAGAACACCATGAATCGTGTCATGAACAAAAGAAAGGGGAGGAGTGAGACCCGCACTCTGTTTAGCCAATTGAGGAGGAGGGATTTGATTGAAAGTGAAATTTCGCAAAACTGCCGGCTATCGTTTGATGAGTCTTTTGGTGATTGGTACTTTAACAATGACAAGCTTTGGGATGGTTCAAGCAAAATCGACTTCTACCTCATATCAGGAGGAAGCTGTTTCCTCCAAGAAAGCAAAAGCAAAGATCTCATCTAGATTAATGAAACAGTTTCATCAGGAAGACAAGGTGACCTTTTTAATCAAAATGAAGGAACAAACAAATGCGCAAAAAGTGGCAAAGGAGGCTGTGTCGAAAGCCAAAAAACAGAAATTAACAGCTGCTAAAATGAAGTACACAAAAAGATCAGCTGTCGTATCAGAACTAAGAGCAACGTCCGAAGAGACGCAGCAAGCGCTGCTTGCGTATTTGCAAAAGGAACAAAAGAAAAAACAAGTAAAGGATTTTCATTCGTACTATATTGTGAATGGTCTCGCTGTAACGGGAACGAAAGAAGTCATGGAAAAGGTGGCTTCCTTTCCAGAAGTAGATCAAGTGCTGCCAAATGAAATTCGTCAAATCCATCGTCCTGTTAATTTGAAGACCTCAAAGCAGAACAAACAAATCAAAGCAGTAGATGGAATCGAGTGGAACATTTCTCAGGTTCATGCCCCAGAAGCATGGGCTTTAGGCTATGACGGTACTGGTACTGTTGTGGCAAGTATTGATACAGGGGTGGAATGGGATCATCCTGCATTAAAACAAAAATACCGCGGATATGATCCAGCACGTCCGAATGAACCCTCTCATGAATTCAATTGGTACGATGCAACAACTGGATTTAGGGCGCCTTACGATGATTTAGAGCATGGCACACATGTGACGGGAACAATGGTTGGCTCTGAGCCAAATGGAGAGAATCAAATCGGAGTCGCACCAGGTGCAAAGTGGATCGCGGTGAAAGCTTTCTCAGATGATGGTGGGACAGATGCTGATTTGCTTGATGCAGGTGAATGGATTTTAGCGCCAAAAGATGAAAGCGGAAACCCTCATCCAGAAAAGGCACCAGACGTGGTCAATAATTCTTGGGGCGGTGGGCCTGGTCTTGATGATTGGTATAAAGATGTGGTCAATGCTTGGAGAGCAGCGGACATCTTCCCAGAGTTTTCAGCTGGCAACACCGATTTATTTAACCCTGGTGGTGAGGGATCAATTGCAAATCCTGCAAACTATCAAGAAGCTTTTGCGACGGGGGCAACGGATCAAAACAATAAATTGGGGTCTTTCTCTCTGCAAGGTCCATCTCCATATGGCGTCATGAAACCAGATATTGCGGCCCCAGGGGTCAACATTCGTTCTTCTATTCCTGGGAAAGGGTATGAGGATGGCTGGAATGGGACGTCGATGGCAGGTCCGCATGTTTCAGCTGTTGCGGCTCTTCTACGCCAAGTACAATCAGATCTGTCTGTTGAAGAGATCGAACAAATTCTCATTGATACAGCAAAGCCGCTGACAGATCAGCAATTCCCGGAATCCCCTAACAATGGCTATGGGGCAGGTTTAGTTGATGCAAGAGAGGCGATCACAGCATTAACAGATGGAATTGGTACGATTGAAGGTCAGGTCACAAAAGAAGGAGAAGATACCGAACCGCCTGTTTTTTCTCATAAAGGACCGAATGAAATCTTTGCCTCTACGCCAACACCCTTGACCATCACAGCTGAAGATGAAGTGGCTGTGACAAATGTATCCTTGACTTATCGAGTAGATCAAGGGAAATGGGAGACGCTGCAAGCAAAACGTACGGATGGACATCATTTAAAAGGGACCTACGTTGTCCAGCTTCCTGAACTTGAGGGTGAAAACGTCACATACAGATGGATTGTGACAGATTTTGGAGAAAATGAGGCCACATCAGAACCGTATACGCTTCCGATTAAAACATCCATCACAACTGGCTACTCGCAAGATTTTGAAGCATGGCCAAGTGGATGGTTCAGTGGTGGAACAAAAGATCCTTGGCAGTGGGGAAAGCCGACCACAGGTCCGAAGCAAGCCTTTACTGGTGAGCATGTCTACGCCACAAACCTAGACAGTTCTTATGAAAATCAAACAGATGCTCATTTATCCATGCCAATAATTGCTGTACCTGAGTCAGGCTCCTCCTTTTTACAATATCAATACTGGTATGATCTTGAAGCAAATTATGATTATGTGCATATCCATGTGCAGCCTGAGGGGGAAGATGCTGTTCAAGTGGCAGCCTACACAGGCAAAACAAGTGCATGGACAGCAGGTGAAGTTGATTTATCTGCATACAAAGGACAAAATGTGAGGGTTATTTTTCAGCTCAGAACGGATAGCAGTGTGACAAAAGACGGTTTTTATTTAGATGATGTGAACATAACAGATCAAGCCTTGCCTCAAAAAGCAAAGAAACAACTTGGCGTCATCAAAAAAGAAAAGTCTGAGCAGCAACATAAGAAATCCGTTGATCCGAAAAGTGCAAATCCTTCTAAAATAAAAGAAAAACATGTCCAGATGAAAAAGGAAAAAAGCTTAGATGCTCCGTCTATCAAAGCTCTTCCGATGAAAGCAGAAATCAGTGTTCTTGAAAGCGGCAAATCCACGTACACAGATGAAGCGACAGGGAGATATCAGCTTTCTCATGGTGCGGGAGAATTTACAGTGAAAGCTGAAGCATATGGTTTTGAATCACGCACCCAAAAAATCAATATTTCTTCAAATGATACAGCAGAGGCGAATTTCTCTTTGCAGCCACTTGAGAAACGAACGATTTCCGGCACAATTTTAAGCGAAACAACGGGTGAAAAAGTAAAGGATGCCACGGTTTATCTTGTAGAGGATGCGAAAATTGAGCCGGTGAAAACAGATGAATCCGGTGAGTTTTCTATAGAGGCATTAAGCGGTGTGTATACAGTTAAAGTATTTGCGAAAGGGTTTAAAGGATATTCATTTACAGCGGATGTGACAGAAAAACCGTTTGAAAAAGATATTAAACTAGAGCCTTTCATCGGTTTTGCTGGCGAAATTGGGTACGATGACGGAACAGCTGAAAATGCGCGGGCCTTCTATGATCCTGGCAATGGATGGGCTGTGAAATTTTCATTAGAAAAGGGAAAGAAACAAGCGCAAGTGACAGGGGGGCTTTTCCGTTTTTGGACATCAGAGTGGCCAGCTCCTGGCGGAAATGAATTTGCGGTTGAAGTATACGATGCTTCTGGCAAGGATGGCGCTCCAGGTGAGAAAATCGCTGGACCTCTAAAAGCGAATGCGCTGCGTAATGGTGAATGGACAAAAGTCGATTTAGAAGATCAAGCCATTACAGTAGATGGAGATTTCTATCTTGTCTACATTCAAACGAAAAAGAATACGGAATCTCCGGGCCTTGCAACAGATGAAGATGGGCCAAATGCTGAAAGAAGCTGGCAGCTGACAAGCGGTGCCTTTTCTCCTTCTCCAAAAGAAGAGGGCAATTATATGATTCGTGCGCTTGTTGACTATGAAGCAGATGTGCCAGAGATTACATCTCCAAAGGCAGGAACGATAACGAACAAAAATGAACTGGAGATTGAAGGCAAAGCCTCTCCTGATCTTGATGTAGCGCTCTATCAAAACGATGAAGAGGTTGCCAAAGTAAAGGCTGATCAGTCAGGTGCTTTCAAAGAGAAGGTCACAGTTTCAAGTGGAGAGCATGTATTCACGGCAGCGACTGTTACAGATAAAGGCGCAACGAAACGGTCCGAACCAGTAAAGGTCATCATTGATCAAACAGCCCCAGCACTGACAATAGATACACCGAAAAAAGGGGAAAAGTCCAATAAAGAATCGCTCACTGTAGAAGGAAAAGTAACGGATGATCACCTTGATCAAGTGACAGTGAATGGAAAAAAAGCCACTGTAAAAGATGGGAAGTATTCCGCAAGAATCCTGCTTGAGAACGGGGAAAATACGATCAACGTAACAGCGAAAGATGCAGCCGGAAACAAAACGACTAAAAAAGTGAAGATTGATGTTCAATACGAGGCACCTGACATTACTCAGCTAACTCCAGCAGAGAATGTCAATCTCTCATCAGGAGAATCTGTTAAAATTTCATTTCAAAGCAGGGAAAAGCTAGATGCAACGTTTGTCATTCACATGCCGCTGACAAATGTGAGGTCAAAGCTTCAAAATACAACAGAGCTGCCACTTCGCGAGGTAGCTAAGGGAACGTATGAAGGCTACTGGACAGCTACTTCTACCGCCAAAGCAAAAGGTGCAGTCATTGAAGTGATTGTGCGGGATGATTATGGAAATGTCACAAGACAAAAAGCTTCAGGCACATTAAATATCAATGAAAAATAATCCTGAAACAAAAGACACGACTCCTTGGAGCGTGTCTTTTTCGTTTTGAAAACTTGTCCGGGAGAACATTCACTTACTTCTCGCTCTCATTCCTCGACAAAAACAATAACAATCCACCAAAAGTTCTCTATCATCCCCAACAAGAATTGACAGACTTCCATCTCATGACTGTTTTATACTGGTACAAACAAGTGCAAGTACTGCTTTTGATTCTTTGTTTCAGATGAAAGGAGCAGAAGGTGGTCATTTATTTAGATGTGATTTGGCTGTTAAACTTTTGTTTTGATCTATTGCTTCTCTTACTCACGGCATTTATTCTCAAACGACAAGTAAAAAAAAGGCGATATATGTTAGGGGCTCTCATTGGATCGAGCATTGTTCTCTTGCTCTTTACACCATTTGCAATGTTTGTGTCACACCCTTTAGGCAAACTACTTTTTTCTGTCTTGATTGTGCTTGCGACCTTTGGTTTTCAAAGATTTCGTTCCTTTTTTCAAAACCTGTTTGCTTTTTACTTTGTAACATTTTTGATGGGAGGAGGCATGATCGGAGTTCATTCATTTTTACAAACCAATACAGTCATTCAAGATGGGCTGCTGATTTCACAAAATGAAGGCTTTGGTGATCCGATTAGCTGGCTTTTCGTTTTAACCGGCTTTCCTGCGATTTGGCTGTTTTCAAAGAAAAGATTAGGAGAGGTTGGTGTGAAAAAAAGACAGTATGATGAACAAGTGCTTGTGGAGATACACATTCACGGGGAGACCATCCGCTTAAAGGGACTCGTCGATTCTGGCAATCAACTGTATGATCCTATAACGAAAACACCTGTTATGATCGTTCAGATCAATCAGCTCATATCCATTTGCGGAGAGCCATTGATAGAGCTCATGAAGCAGTCTCATCCTGTTGAAGTGATGCAAAAGCTCGATGATCGATTTCCGCTTCTTGATCGTTTAAGACTTGTTCCATATCGAGCGGTCGGTCATGATCATGGGTTTCTGCTGTGTTTAAAACCAGATACGGTCGTCATTTATACAAAAACGCATATGATTCAGCCAGCTAAGTGTTTTGTAGGCATGAGTCTGAGCGGTTTATCAGCAGATCAGGAATTTCAATCCATCGTTCATCCAGATATGTTAGACGGAAAAATTATCCAAGGGGTGTCTTAAGTTTTGGTGATGTCTTTTATCTTACGAGGTCAACTTGACATTTAGAAGGGAGAAGAAGATGAAAAAATTAAAATTTAAACTCACTTACTACTGGTATAAACTCCTCATGAAGCTAGGTCTAAAGAGTGATGAGATTTATTATATTGGTGGAAGTGAGGCGCTGCCGCCTCCATTATCAAAGGATGAAGAGCAGGAACTGCTTGTCAAATTACCAAAAGGTGATCAAACAGCAAGGGCCATTCTGATCGAAAGAAACTTGCGATTAGTCGTCTATATCGCTAGAAAATTTGAAAACACCGGGATTAATATTGAGGATTTAATTAGTATTGGAACCATTGGTCTGATCAAGGCAGTCAATACATTTAATCCAGAAAAAAAAATCAAGCTTGCAACATATGCTTCCAGATGTATTGAAAATGAGATTTTGATGTATCTACGCCGAAATAATAAAATCCGTTCTGAAGTATCGTTTGATGAGCCGCTCAACATCGATTGGGACGGAAATGAACTGCTTTTATCAGACGTACTTGGGACAGATGATGATATTATCACGCGGGATATTGAAGCAAATGTAGATAAAAAACTGCTGAAAAAAGCACTGGAGCAATTGAATGATCGTGAAAAGCAGATCATGGAGCTCAGGTTCGGCTTGGTCGGTGGCGAGGAGAAAACCCAAAAAGATGTCGCTGACATGCTTGGGATTTCCCAGTCGTATATTTCAAGGCTTGAAAAAAGAATTATTAAACGATTACAAAAAGAATTTAACAAAATGGTCTAAAAAATTTTTATGAAGCGCTGTTCCTTTGCTGTCAAAGGAATCCACTTCTTTTCTCATAATTCTCGTCATCCGTCGTGCATATTTTTCCATCCCAAGGAGATACTGAACTTTGTACAACAGCTCCTGTAGGGAGGGAAAAAAGTGTCCAGAAATAAAGTGGAAATCTGCGGAGTCGACACCTCCAAACTGCCTGTTCTGAAAAACGAAGAGATGAGAAAATTGTTCAGACAGCTGCAGGATGAGGGTGACGATACAGCAAGAGAAAAGCTAGTCAATGGCAATTTGCGGTTGGTTTTAAGTGTGATTCAGCGTTTTAACAACAGAGGCGAGTATGTGGATGATCTCTTCCAAGTAGGCTGTATCGGATTAATGAAATCAATTGATAATTTTGATTTAAGCCACAATGTCAGATTTTCAACTTATGCGGTTCCTATGATCATAGGAGAAATCCGTCGATACTTGCGTGATAACAATCCAATTCGTGTGTCTCGCTCACTAAGAGATATTGCCTATAAGGCGCTTCAGGTCCGAGAGAGGCTAATTAGTGAGACAAGCAAGGAGCCAACGGCAGAAGACATTGCCAAAGTGCTGGAAGTGCCTCATGAGGAAATTGTCTTTGCTCTAGATGCGATTCAAGATCCTGTTTCTTTGTTTGAACCGATCTATAATGACGGAGGAGATCCGATTTATGTGATGGATCAAATTAGTGATGAGCGGAACAAAGACACACAATGGGTAGAAGAATTGGCTTTAAAAGAGGGAATGCGTCGATTGAATGATCGAGAAAAAATGATTCTTCGCAAACGCTTCTTCCAAGGCAAAACACAGATGGAAGTCGCTGAAGAGATCGGGATTTCTCAAGCACAAGTCTCAAGACTTGAAAAAGCAGCCATTAAACAAATGAATAAAAACATCTTTTAAAAGCCGCCGCTTATGTGCGGCTTTTTTCATTCTTGTGAGAGAGCACGTCTCTAGTATTGACTCTGTTATTTTTTTCATATAATCTGTTTTTAACAAATGTTATTTTAGATATCATTTGTTAGGGAACACTTAAGCGGAAAGAAGGGTTATTATGACATTCCATGATGAAAGAAGGCTGCTCATAAAGGTTGCGCATATGTATTATGAAGAAGGCGCCACTCAATCTAAAATAGCAGAAGCGGTGGGAGTGAGCCGTTCGCTCATATCGAAATATTTGGCAAAAGCACGTGAAGCAGGAATCGTGGAAATCATTATTCATGATGAAGTGAATCAACAATATGGATCATTAGAAAGAAAAATAGAGCGGAAATATGGGCTGCGAGAGGTCGTCTGTGTGGAAACGCTCAGCCAAGAAACAACAAAAAGCCGAATCGGCGCTGCGGCGGCAGGCTTTTTATTAAAAGTGATAAAGGATGGACAAGTCATCGGTTTTTCCTCAGGAACCACTTTGCATGAAATGGCAAAAGCGCTTACGTCTGTTCAGCACTATCCATCCGTGATATTTGTTCCACTTGTCGGAGGTGTGGGAAACGAAGATGTTGATATCCACGCCAACTATATTATTGGGAGATGCACAGAGGCACTTAAATCTAAATGTGAGTTTTTACATGTGCCTGTCATGCTTGATACGAAAGAAGCGAAGGATGTACTCATCCGGCAGCCGTCGATTAAAAAAGTCATTGAACTAGGAGAATTATCAAATATTGCGGTAGTGGGGATTGGTGGGGTTCCGCAGCACTCAACAATGGTGAAATCTTATATGACAAGCGGCGAGGAGGACATTCTTCAAGCGAAGGATGTAGCGGGTGACATTTGTTACAACTTTATTGATCATCAAGGGGAAGTGTATCCCCACCCATGGAACGACCGGGTGATGGGCATAAGCCCACAAAAGCTGAAAGAAATCCCGCTTGTCATTGGTGTCGCTGGAGGAGAAGAAAAAATTGAAGCAATCCGTGCGGCATTAGAAGGTGGATTAATTCATGTACTCATTACAGATGAACGAACAGGAGATGCCTTATTAACGTAACTACCTAATATGATTAGGTAGTTTTTTTGAGTCTAAAGACTCAAAAAGATTGAAAATTTTATCGATTTTATCTTGACACAAAGTTGACACATCATATAAACTAAACTCATAACAAATGATAAACAAAATAACAAATGTTACAATAAACAGTTTTTTGTTAATTTTTATAACATTTGTTAAAATTTTCAGATTATTTTTCTGGCAATCTATTGGGAAGCAAGAAAACCTGAAAGGATGATTAAGATGTCAATCTATCAACAGTTGTTAGCGCGAGACCGCAGTGGAGACCCAATCAAAGTAGGGATTATTGGAGCAGGCCAAATGGGCTTTGGACTCATTTCACAAATTTCTAAAATTCCAGGCATGATTGTAGCAGGTGTTTGTGACATTCACCTTAGTGCAGCAGAGAAGGCAGCGAATTTTTACAAGCAGCATGCGCAGCCGCATCAAATGGTTGTTACAAATGATTACAGAGAAGTGATTCAATCAGATTTCGTGGAAGTTGTCGTAGATGCAACAGGTGTTCCAGAGGTCGGAGCAAACATTTCTTTGGAAGCGCTTAATTCAAAAAAACATCTTGTTCTTTTAAATGTAGAAGTTGATATTACCATCGGTTTGGTCATGCATAAATTATTCACAAATGCAGGACTTGTTTACTCAGGATCAGCTGGAGATGAACCAGCAGCCACACTAGAATTATATGAATTTGCGAAAACAATGGGACTTGAGGTGCTCGTTGCTGGGAAAGGTAAAAACAATCCATTCTTCCCAGAAGCAAATCCAGATACGTGTAAAGCAGAAGCAGATAGTAAACATATGAGTGCTCACATGCTCGCTGCCTTCCAAGACGGAACAAAAACAATGGCAGAAATGAACTTATTAAGTAACGCAACAGGGCTTTTGCCAGATAAAGTGGGTATGCACGGAGTCGAAGCGAATTTAGAAAATGTAGCAGATAAATTGAATCAAAAACAACAAGGCGGCGTGCTCGATAACTTCGGAGTCGTTGAATATGTAAATGGACTCGCACCAGGCGTATTTGTCATCGTCAAGAGTGATCTGGAGCCAGTAGATGAAGAGCTTCGTTACTTAAAAGTTGGAAAAGGTCCTCACTACACGCTTTACCGTCCTTTCCACTTAGCGAGTCTTGAAACACCAGTCACCATCGCAAAAGCGGTCTTACAGCATGATTCTTCCATCCATCCAATTGGTGTACCAGTGTCAGAAACTGTAGCTGTTGCGAAAAGAGAGATTAAAGCAGGGGAATCACTTGACGGAATTGGTGGATACTCCGTAAGAGGTGTACTTGAAACGCATCAAGACATGAAAACAAACGGTCACATTCCGATTGGTTTAATCAGCGGAAAAGTCGTAGCGAAAAAAGATATCAAACTAGGACAGTTCCTAACACATGATGATGTAGAGCTGGATTCGAACACAACGGTGTGGAAGCTTCGTTCATTACAAGATCACTTATTCCAATCTTAAGGACGTGAAGCTATGGAAAAATTAGCAATCGTACTTTGTATCATTCTCGTTGTGCAGTATGGCTTATCTTTTATTCAAATCAAATACTACCGTAAAAGCATGGATTCACTCATTGATGACTATAAAGGAAAGCAAGGCTATCACTTGTTTTCTGGAATGGAGCGGCGCAAATTTGGTCCTGGGGCCATTGCGCTCATCATTGTGGATGAATCGTATATCATTCAAAAATGTCATGTGCTTGGCGGCGTATCGATCTTATCTAAATTTAAGGAACTGCCTTCATATGAAGGAAAGCACGTAGGGACTGTGCTGGACGAACACCACATGATGAAGCAAACATTGAAAAAGCGCAAAAGGGGATCAGCTGTGATGCAGGCACTTTCCATGGCGGCTGAGCAGGCGCTTGTCTCGATTTCAAAAAAAAATATAACAAATGTGAACTAAAGAAAGGGGAGATGAAACATGGAATGGATTCAATGGTTTGGAGAGCACTTTATCGGAATGTTTGAAGCCGGCGGAAAGCAATTCATGGGTCTTGTTACAGGTATCGTTCCAACGCTTGTTGTGTTACTTACTTTCACTTATGCTGTCATGAAGTTTATTGGAGAAGAGCGAGTGAATAGAGCCATTCAGTTTGCAGCGAAATATACCATTTTACGCTACACGTTAATGCCGATCTTATCCGTTCTTATTTTGACAAACCCAATGGCTTATACGTTTGGCCGATTCTTACCTGAAAAACAAAAACCAGCATTCTATGATTCAGCTGTTTCATTTGTTCATCCGGTGACATCACTGTTCCCATATGCCAACGCAGGAGAACTATTTGTCTACTTAGGAATTGCGAACGGGATTAAAGAGGCTGGTTATTCAATGTCAGAGCTTGCTGTTCGTTACTTCTTAGTCGGGATCGTCGTTATTTTACTACGCGGAGTCATTACAGAATGGATTACAAAATACTTAGCAGGAAAAATGAAAGCGAATTCACAATAGGGGAGGGTTAGACATGACAAACCACAAAGTATTTGTTGCAAAAGGTGCTGGCGGATGGGGAGAAGGCTTAGAGCTTGAACCAACCGGTAAAAAAAGAAAGGTTGTTTCCATTACAGGGGGAGGCATTCACCCAGTTGCGCGTAAAATTGCAGAAATGACAGGGACAGAAGCATGTGACGGCTTTAAAAACTCCATACCAGAAGATGAGATGATGTGTGTTGTCATTGACTGCGGAGGAACTGCACGGATCGGACTTTATCCAATGAAGCGCATTCCAACTGTAGACGTTTTGGCATCCTCTCCTTCTGGACCGCTTGCAAAACATATTACAGAAGATATCTTCGTATCAGGCGTTACAGAAAAAGATATTTCCTTTGCGGCAGCATCTGATGGAGAAGCGAAAGCAGAAGGTGAGGAAAACAACGAGTCGATTGATAAAGAGAATTTCAAAGAAACGTATTCAAAGCTGAAACAGGAAAATATCGAGCGTCAGGAAAAAGGGAATTTCCTCATGAGATTCTCTAGAGGAATCGGGAAAGTCACCGGTACGTTCTATCAGGCTGGCCGTGATTCTGTTGATATGCTTTTGAAAAACATTATTCCATTCATGGCTTTTGTCAGTATGTTAATTGGAATTATCAATTATACAAAAATCGGTGACTTGATTGCCCATTTTCTATCACCTTTGGCAGGATCACTATGGGGACTCTTACTGCTCGTTGTGGTCTGTACATTGCCGTTCCTATCACCTGTCTTAGGACCTGGTGCAGTCATTGCCCAAGTTATCGGTGTTCTCATTGGTAGTCAAATCGCACTAGGAAACATTCCGCCTCAATTTGCACTTCCTGCACTATTCGCCATCAATGGTCAAGTCGGGTGTGATTTTATTCCAGTGGGGCTCTCACTTGGTGAAGCGAAGCCGGAAACGGTACAATATGGGGTACCAGCTGTTTTGTATAGCCGTCTTATTACAGGTGTTCTATCTGTTGTGATCGCATACGTTGCCAGCTTCGGTATGTATTAAGCGTATTAAAGGAGGAATCGAGATATATGGTAACACAATCTGTCGTAAAAGAAATCGGGATCTTAGTCCCGCAATTTAAAGAAGATAAGCTGGTTGTTTTATTTGGACCCGCAGCGCCGCAGGAATTAAGAGATATGTCCGTCATTCATGAGTTCGAACATGTAGAAGAAGAGCCGCTAAAATTAGGCGGAACCATTCAAGTGGGCGACCAAACGTATACGATTACTGCCCTCGGCAACAAAGCAAATGACAACTTTAAAGAGCTCGGCCATATTTCGATTTACTTCCAAGAGCCGTTTGATGATGTATTACCGGGAGCTGTCTTTGCATCCCCGCATACGTTTCCTGATATAAAAGAAGGCGTACGAATTGAAATTTCGTAACCATGCAAAAAAGCTGTTCCTAAAAAAGGGACAGCTTTTTTATGTGAGGTTTACCAGAAAGAGCATTTGCGATATGCTGGAAACATTCATTATTTGTATATTCAGAATTTTTACTCAGGGGGAATCATGGTGTCACTCGAATTAAAGAATGTTTCATTAAAACGAAATGAGAAATGGCTGCTTCAGTCTATTGACTGGCATGTGAACAAACAGGAGCACTGGGTGCTTTACGGTTTAAATGGCGCGGGTAAAACCGCTTTATTGAATATGCTCTGCTCTTATTATTTTCCCACGTCTGGTGAGGTGACAGTGCTGGGGCATGTCTTTGGCAAGGAGGCCCTTGGTGACAAGCTAAGGAGGAAAATTGGGCTCATCTCTGCGGGACTTGAAAAGAAACTGCACAGAGACGACAATGCTTTTGAAATTGTACTTAGTGGCGCATTTGCTTCTATCGGGCTTTATGAACCCCCGACAGACGACATGCGAGAGAAAGCCATTGATCTATTAAAAGCATTTGGTTCATTCAAATATGCCAACAGAGCATATGAAACCCTCTCACAAGGAGAGAGGCAAAAGGTCCTGATTGCGAGGGCTTTAATGAATGATCCGCAGCTTTTGATTTTAGATGAACCTGTGACGGGTCTTGATTTTTTAGCAAGAGAGCAAGTGCTGGAAACCATTTCATTTATTGCATCAAAGCCTGATGCGCCTACTTTGCTCTATACAACCCATCATGCAGAGGAGATTCTGCCTGTTTTTCAGCACACCTTATTATTAAAAGATGGGTCCGTTTTTCATCAAGGAGAAACTAAAGAGGTGATGACAAGTGACTTGCTTTCTTCTTTTTTTGAATGTTCGGTGGAGGTCGTGTGGAGAAATGGCCGTCCGTATTTAAGCAAATTGTAGATAAAAGAAACTATTGGTCTGCGTCCCTGCTTTTCCATCATACATATTATAGTAGAAAACGAAAGGCGGGGAAGGACAGATGATCAGTATTTCTGAATTCCAAATCAAGGATGTCGTCGATGTATCCAGCGGGAAAAAACTAGGCACCATTGGGGACATAGATATTAATGTCACGAGCGGTAAAATACAAGCGATTATTATTGGCGGCACAGGTAAAATGATGGGGTTTTTCGGAAAAGAAGAGGAAATGATTGTCCCATGGCGAAATATAGTAAAAATTGGCGAAGATGTGATACTTGTCCGGCTATCTTCTTAATTCATATAACTCCTCAATGAATCATTCAATTTTTCCTTAAAATACACTCTTCATTCCTAGCAAACAATGTCTTTTTCGGGTAAAAAGATTACGTTTTCATATCAATTTGTAAAAAAAACTGTAGAAAGGGCACATTTGAGTGTAATATTTAATGAATCCCACTAACTGTCTATGCATGTCTTGTGGTAAAATAGGAGCGATATAAAGAGAGATGAATGAAAGGTGGGAGGCAGCTTTGACACACAAATATGACCCCTTTCAGCAGAAATCACCTTATGCAATGACCATTCATGATTGGACGAACATGACATGTTCTGGTAAAGAGGTATTGGCCGGATTTACGACAAAAAATGGCGGCTTCAGCCTTTCTCCATATCAATCATTGAACACTGGACTCCATGTAGGAGATGATGCTTCTAGTGTGCAAATGAATCGTCAAGTCATAGCAGATGCTGCTGCTGTGCCGCTCTCTGATTGGGTGTTTGCAGACCAAACACACGAGGATCACATCCTGAAAGTCACCAAGGAGCAAAGAGGAAGAGGAAGTCTTCATTACCATGACGCACTGCCTGGAACAGACGGCTTATATACGTCTGAACCGAACATGATGCTCGCTCTTTGTTTCGCTGATTGTGTTCCGCTTTATTTTCTAGCTCCGCAAAACGGATTAATTGGAACGGCTCATGCCGGCTGGAAAGGAACCGTCAAGCAAATTGGTGCAAAGATGGTTGATGAATGGGTCAGCCAAGAAGGTGCCAAGACCGATCATATTCAAGTCGTCATTGGACCATCCATTGGCAGCTGCTGCTACATAGTCGATGACATGGTCATGGATCAAGTGAAACAGCTTCCCTTTTCAGCAGAGGATGTGTATTCTGAGATTTCACAAGGACAATATAAAATTGATTTGAAAACATTAAACAAAAACGTATTGCTACATGCAGGAATAAAAGAAGAAAACATACATGTCAGTTCGATGTGCACAAGCTGCAATGATCAGCTTTTCTTCTCACACCGGCGTGATCAAGGCAAAACAGGACGTATGATGTCTTTTGTCGGGTTTAAGGAGGCATAAGTGCAATTGAATGTACAAGAGAATCTCAGACAAATAAATGAACAAATAAACGAAGCATGTAAAAGAGCCGGTAGACATCCAGACGAGGTATCGGTCGTCGCTGTCACGAAATATGTCTCGATTGAACGAGCACAAGCAGCCAAAGAAGCTGGAATTTTGCACTTTGGTGAAAATCGTGACCAAGGTTTACTTGAGAAGCAGGCGGCTTTAACCGATGAAAGCATTAGCTGGCACTTCATCGGCAGTTTACAAACACGAAAAGTAAAATCTGTCATTCAGACAATTGACTACTTACATTCGCTCGACAGGATGTCTCTTGCGAATGAAATTGAAAAAAGAGCGGATCATACGGTTCGCTGTTTTGTACAGGTGAACACATCTCTTGAGGAGTCAAAACACGGCTTACAAAGTGAAGACGTGATTCCATTTGTGAAGCAGCTCGCTGATTTCAAACAGATTGAAGTTGCTGGACTGATGACGATGGCTCCATTTACAGATGATCATACTGTGATTCGAAACTGCTTTAAAACATTAAAAAACCTTCAAGAAGAAGTAAAACATCTTAACCAAGTAAATGCACCTTGTCAGCATTTATCGATGGGCATGTCAAATGATTTTGAAATCGCAATTGAAGAAGGTGCGACATTCGTTCGGATTGGCTCTTCACTTGTTGGAAATGAAACAGGAGGTGCGTGACATGAGCATAAAAAATAAGTTTAAAAGCTTTTTCACTCTCGACGATGAAGAGTATGAGTACGAATATATTGATGAAGAAAGAGAACCAGTCCAAGAAGAAAAAGGCACGAAGGACAAAGCAGCATTTCAAGAGCGTCCACAGACAGGAAAACAAAATGTCGTCAGCTTGCAAAGCGTGCAGAAATCCTCTAAAGTGGTGTTAAGTGAGCCGCGTGTTTATGCAGAAGCGCAGGAGATTGCAGACCATATTAAAAACAGACGTGCAGTCGTCGTGAATTTGCAACGCATTCAGCATGATCAAGCAAAGCGAATCATCGACTTCTTAAGCGGTACTGTTTATGCAATCGGTGGAGACATCCAGCGAATTGGCTCGAATATATTCCTCTGCACACCTGATAATGTGGATGTATCTGGCACAATATCAGAGCTTTTGACA
This sequence comes from Bacillus safensis, assembly GCA_030159235.1. Lineage (GTDB taxonomy): Bacteria > Bacillota > Bacilli > Bacillales > Bacillaceae > Bacillus > Bacillus safensis_B. The sequence goes on from BSBG01000003.1 coordinate 170,455, forward strand.
GAGGAAGAACCTCAGAGGTGGTAAATCATAGTGATTCTAAATTTCATTTTTAATATTTTAGGGACGGTATTAACGATCTACTCATTCGCGATTATTATTTACATCTTTATGTCATGGGTGCCATCTGCAAGAGAAACATCGATTGGGCGTTTTCTGACAAATATTTGCGAACCGTATTTAGAACCATTTCGTAAAATTATTCCGCCAATTGGCATGATTGACATCTCGCCGATTGTGGCATTGCTTGTGATTCGTTTTGCATCATCATATGGACTACCTGGTCTTTACAATATGATTGTACGCTTCATGTAGACAGGCTGCCGGGCTTGGCGCTGCCAGGCTCTTTTACATAAGAGGGGAACAAAATGAGCGATATCTATCAGCATTTTAGAAAAGACGAACAGCCATTTGTCGACCAAGTGTTAGGCTGGAAAAAAATCGCACTCGACCAATATCGAATGAAATTAACAGACTTCCTTGATCCGCGTGAGCAATTTATTACCCAGTCCGTCATCCAGCATTCTGAGGAACTTGGAATCATGTTTTTTGGCGGGTATGAGGGAGCGGAGCGCAAAAGAGCCCTCATTTATCCTGATTATTTAGAACCTTCTATTCAGGATGTTGAGCTGGTTTATTTTCAGGTGAACTATGCGAAAAAGTTTATTTCCATAGAACATCCGAAGCTTCTTGGTTCATTAATTGGGACAGGCTTGAAGCGTCAAAAATTCGGAGACCTGTTATTCTCAGAGGAAAATGTGCAATTTATTTGTACAAGTGATGTCGCCGATTTTGTTCGGGCGCAGCTGACACATGTCGGCAGAGCATCCGTATCATTAGAGGAAATCACGCAGGCAGATATAAAGCCAGTGATCAATAAGACGGATATCAAAGAAGATACCATTTCTTCACTAAGGCTTGATGCGGTATGTGCTGCAGTCAGCCGTCAGTCTCGGCAAAAGGCACAGCTGTTAGTCAAAAATGGACTTGTTAAAGTTAATTGGAAAGTCACTGAGGACCCTTCCTTTACAATCGGTGAAGGTGATCAGCTCTCTGTCCGAGGATTTGGCCGCTTTAGCTTAAAAACGATTGATGGGAAGACCAAAAAAGATAAATTCAAAGTAACATTTGAGCTTCTGACATAACGAACTTGAATCTGGAGGTGGCGAGGTTGCCATTAACACCTAATGATATTCATAATAAAACGTTCACAAAAAGCTTTCGCGGATATGACGAAGATGAAGTAAACGAGTTTTTAAGCCAAGTACGTAAAGATTACGAAATCGTGCTTCGTAAAAAGAACGAGCTTGAAGACAAAGTAAACGAACTTGACGACAGACTAGGTCATTTTGCGACAATTGAAGAAACATTAAACAAATCAATCCTTGTGGCGCAGGAAGCAGCAGAAGACGTCAAACGTCATTCTGATAAAGAGGCAAAATTGATTATTCGTGAAGCAGAGAAAAATGCAGATCGTATTATCAACGAAGCGCTATCAAAATCAAGAAAGATTGCGATGGAAATCGAAGAGCTGAAGAAACAGTCGAAGGTCTTTAGAACTCGCTTCCAAATGCTCATCGAAGCGCAGCTTGATCTTCTAAAAAATGACGATTGGGATCATTTACTGGAATATGAAGTTGACGCTTTCTTTGATGAAAAAGAATAAGCGCATCATCTTGACATGATGTGCACATGTTGCATATAATACCATCATAAATTAACAAGAGATAAACGTTTGAAAGGGACACTCGCAGCTGTCATATGCGTAATAAAGCGAATCAGGGATGGTGGAAGCCTGATATTACGAGACGCTGCAATGAGATCACCCCTTTAGTTCCTTTTCTGAAATGTATCAGTAAGAAAAGGCGTCTGATCACGTTACGATTTTAGAGTGGATAAGCGGCAGTTTCATAGCGCTTGTCTAAAAGGGTGGTACCGCGAGACAAGCCTTCTCGTCCCTTATGGGATGAGAGGGCTTTTTTTATTGTTTTTTAATACGAATTTGCATGTGGAGGAATGGGTATGAACTACAAAGACACCTTATTAATGCCGAAAACAGAATTCCCAATGAGAGGGAACTTACCGAACAAAGAGCCTGAAATCCAAGAGGAGTGGGCAGAAAAAGACATCTATCAAATGGTTTTAGAGCGGACAAAAGGACGCCCGACCTTTATTTTGCATGATGGACCTCCATATGCGAATGGTGACATTCATATGGGGCACGCACTTAATAAAATCCTAAAAGATTTTATTGTCCGTTTTAAATCAATGAATGGATTCCATGCACCGTACGTACCGGGCTGGGATACACATGGCTTACCAATTGAAACAGCACTCACTAAAAATAAAAAAGTCAAACGTAAAGAAATGTCGACAGCTGAATTCCGCAAACTATGCGAGGAGTATGCATGGAAGCAAATCGAAGGTCAGCGTCATCAGTTTAAGCGATTAGGCGTAAGAGCAGACTGGGACAATCCTTATGTCACTTTAAAGCCTGAGTACGAAGCGCAGCAAATCCTTGTCTTTGGTGAAATGGCCAAGAGAGGCTATATCTATAAAGGACTAAAGCCTGTTAACTGGTCTCCTTCAAGTGAATCAGCTCTCGCCGAAGCGGAAATTGAATATAAAGACAAACGTTCACCATCGATTTATGTTTCGTTTAATGTGAAAGATGGAAAAGGCGTACTTGAAAACGGCGAACAATTCATCATCTGGACAACAACACCTTGGACACTTCCTGCAAACCTTGGCATTTGTGTTCATCCAAACCTAGAGTACAGTGTTCTTCAAGTGGGTGCTGAGCGATATGTTGTCGCATCTGAGCTAGTTGAACAAGTAGCAAAAACACTTGGCTTCGAAGAGTATGAAGTCGTGAAAACGCTAAAAGGAAAAGAATTAGACAACATCGTTGCAGAGCATCCGATCTACGGTAGAGATTCTCTTGTGATGCTTGGTGACCACGTGACAACGGATGCAGGAACAGGCTGTGTTCACACAGCACCAGGTCACGGGGAAGATGACTTTATTGTCAGTATGAAATACGGTCTTGATGTACTATGTCCAGTAGATGAAAAAGGTGTGATGACAGAAGAGGCACCTGGTTTTGAAGGACTATTCTACGAGGATGCCAATAAAGCCATTACAGAAAAGCTTGAAGCAAAAGGCGCGCTGAAAAAGCTCGACTTTATCACGCACTCCTATCCGCATGACTGGAGAACGAAAAAGCCAACAATTTATCGTGCGACCTCTCAGTGGTTTGCATCAATTAAAGACTTTAGAGAAGCTTTATTAGACAACATTAAAGAAACGAAATGGGTGCCAGCATGGGGCGAGACACGCCTATTTAATATGGTGCGTGACAGAGGTGACTGGTGCATTTCAAGACAGCGTGTATGGGGCGTTCCAATTCCGGTCTTTTATGCAGAAAATGGTGAGCCGGTCATCACAGACGAAACGATTCAGCACGTATCTCAATTATTTAGAGAACATGGCTCGAATATTTGGTTTGAAAAAGAAGCGAAAGAGCTCTTGCCAGAAGGCTTTACACACCCAGGCAGCCCGAACGGTGAATTCACAAAAGAGCAGGACATCATGGATGTATGGTTTGATTCCGGTTCTTCTCACCAAGCCGTTTTAGAAGAAAGAGAGGACCTTGTCCGTCCAGCAGACCTTTACCTTGAAGGCTCTGACCAATATCGCGGCTGGTTCAACTCCTCCTTATCAACAGCAGTTGCTGTCACTGGAAAAGCACCATATAAAGGTGTCCTAAGCCACGGCTTTACACTTGATAAAGAAGGACGCAAGATGAGTAAATCATTAGGCAATACGATTGACCCAACGAAGGTTGCGCAGCAGCTTGGTGCGGAAATTCTTAGACTTTGGGTATCTTCTGTTAACTATCAAGCCGATCATCCAGTGTCTGATGATATTTTAAAACAAGTAGCAGAGGTTTATCGTAAGATCCGTAACACATTCCGCTTCCTGCATGGTAACCTATTTGACTTCGACCCAGCAGTCAATGCAGTACCAGTAGAAGAGCTTCGCGAAGTGGATCAATACATCTTGGTGAAATTAAACAAATTGATTGATAAAGTGAAAAAAGCCTATGATGATTACGAATTTGCGATCGTATATCATGCGATTCACAATTTCTGTACGATTGAGCTCAGCTCTTTCTATCTCGATTTTGCAAAGGATGTCGTGTACATTGAACATGCAGATCATCCAGACCGCCGTAGCATGCAAACGGTCTTCTACGAAACATTAATGGCATTAGTGAAGCTGACTGCACCAATTCTTCCGCACACTGCAGATGAATTATGGAGCCACTTAAGCTTTGTTGAAGAGCCAAGTGTTCAGTTAACAGATATGCCAGAAGGTGTCACTGTTCCTGAAGCAGAGGCAACAGAAGCGAAATTTGACCGCTTTATGGAAGTACGTGACGATGTGCTAAAAGCGCTCGAAATTGCACGTAACGAGAAAGTCATCGGACGTTCACTTGAAGCAAGTTTAACCCTTTATGCCACAGAAGAAGTGAAAAATCTTCTTGCATCCATTAAAGAAGATGTGAAGCAGCTCTTTATCATCTCTGAATTAACAGTAGAAGATGAGCAAAATGCTGACGCATCTGCACCTGAATATACATCAGGACGAATTGTGGTTCAAAAAGCAGAAGGAGAACTGTGCGAACGTTCCCGCATGATTTCAAAAGATGTTGGTGCAAATCCGAAATACCCAACATTGTCGCTGAAAAATGCTGAAATCGTGGAGAAATATTACCAGAATTAACAGCATGATATCACCAACTAGCGCCCCGTCATATGCGGGGCGTTTTCTTTTTTGAGAAAATGACAGCGTTTAGAACGAAAGGAAAAAACTTATGGCTTTAAAGTGAGCAGGCGGGGCAACAATATGATTATCACGACAGGGCAGGAGTTGAAATAACGACATGAATGGCGACCTAGAGACGATTTACACGGAACTCCTTCAAATGAAAGAAGAGCTGCAATCTAAACTGTTTGAATACGCATCATTTCGTTCACCCGCTGAGCATGTCACCTTGAATGAGGTCAAAACGACCACACTTCTTTATCACATCAAAGAAGAGCTGCAAGATGTGTCTCTCGCTATTGCAAAAATCGAGCAAGGAAGCTATGGCATATGTGAGGAGACAGGAGATATGATTCCACTTGAACAAATGAGCATTCTTCCTACCGCCCGCACGGCTGACGACTTTTTATATCACAAGCAATACGAGAAAAAAGCATTCACTCCTTATCCTTACGAATCAAATGATTCTCATTTTGAAGCCTTCCATATGTAGGGAGGTTTTTGTCTGTCAACTAAAGTTTCTTTACTCCTTCCTGTTTTCTTGATAAAATGCATAAAGACCAAAGTATGAAGATGGAGGAACGTGTGTGTTCTATTACATAATCGCATTCGTTATCATTTGTTTAGATCAATTAACAAAATGGCTCATTGTCAAAAATATGATGCTCGGAGATTCTGTTCCAGTCATTGATGGATTCTTTTATATCACGTCTCACCGAAATTCAGGAGCCGCATGGGGAATTCTCCAAGGGCAAATGTGGTTTTTCTATGTGATCACACTCGTTGTTATTGCGGGAATTGTTTATTACTTGCAAAAGCATGGACAAAAGGACAAGCTGCTTGGAGTAGCGCTGGCCTTAATGCTTGGCGGAGCGATTGGAAACTTTATCGACCGTATTTTCCGTCAGGAAGTGGTTGATTTTGCCCATTTCGTATTTGGGGATTATCACTACCCAATCTTTAATATTGCAGATTCTTCTTTATGCGTAGGGGTTATTCTGCTCTTCATTCAAATGCTGTTAGATGGAAAGAAAACTAAGGAGTCAACTACATGAATCAAGTAAATATTGCCGTTTCAGATGAACAAACGAGTGAACGGCTTGATAAATTTCTAAGCACGACAGAACCAGAATGGTCAAGAACCCAAGTCCAGCAATGGGTAAAAGATGGGCTGATTGAAGTAAATGGGAAGCAAGTGAAGGCCAATTACAAAGTACAAGCTGGAGATCAAATCAAAGTGGAAATTCCAGATCCAGAAGTGTTAGATGTAGAAGCAGAACCAATGGATCTTGATATTTATTATGAGGATGCAGATGTACTAGTGGTGAATAAACCACGAGGAATGGTCGTCCATCCAGCACCAGGTCATGTGTCAGGAACGCTAGTAAATGGTCTGATGGCACATTGTACGGACTTATCAGGGATTAACGGTGTGATGCGGCCTGGAATTGTCCACCGAATTGATAAAGATACGTCTGGTTTGTTAATGGTCGCGAAAAACGACATGGCACATGAATCACTCGTTAATCAGCTCGTTGCTAAAACCGTCACAAGAAAATATACGGCGGTAGTTCACGGCATCATCCAGCATGATACCGGCACAATCGATGCACCAATTGGGAGAGACAAAAAAGACCGCCAAAGCATGACGGTCACAAAAGAAAACGCAAAACAGGCAGTCACTCACTTTGATGTGATGGAACGCTTCAAAGACTTTACTGTTGTAGAATGCCGTCTTGAAACAGGTAGAACACACCAAATTCGTGTTCATATGAAATATATCGGTTACCCTCTTGCTGGAGATCCGAAATATGGTCCGAGAAAAACAGTTGATTTTAATGGACAACTGCTGCATGCAGGAGTTTTAGGATTTGATCATCCTAGAACAGGAGAATACATCGAGTTCACAGCACCAATCCCAGCTGATATGCAAGCTTTTATCGATTCATTAAGAAATAACGATTGACAGGCCGTTCTTTTTTTGAAATAATAAACAAAGAAATTGAGATTCTTTAAAACAGTCCAGAGAGGCTGAGAAGGATAACGGATCCATTTGTGCACAAGTATGCACAAATGAACGCCCCTCTCTGCCCTTTGCAGAAGGGGCTTTTTATTTGTCAAAAAGAGGTGTAAAAGATGGAACAAAAAGCAGTCATTCTTGATGAACAAGCGATTAGACGAGCGCTTACCCGAATTGCACATGAAATGATTGAGCGCAACAAAGGGATGAAGGATGTCATCCTTGCTGGGATCAAGACAAGAGGCATACATCTTGCAAAGCGCCTTGCAGAGCGCATCGAGCAAATTGAAGGAAACCCAGTCACTGTGGGTGAACTTGATATTACGCTCTACCGTGATGACCTGACAAAGAAGACAGACAACCAAGACCCGCTTGTAAAGGGTGCAGACATACCAGCTGATATCAATGACAAAACGCTCATTGTCGTCGATGACGTACTATTCACGGGCAGAACTGTGAGAGCAGCGATGGATGCGCTTGTCGATGTAGGCAGACCGTCTTCCATTCAGCTTGCCGTTCTAGTCGACCGCGGGCATAGAGAACTGCCAATTCGCGCAGACTATATTGGAAAAAATATCCCGACATCAAAAGCAGAAAAAGTCATGGTCCAGCTTGTTGAAGTAGATCAAACCGACTTAGTCGCTATATATGAAAAATAACCTTTTTAAATGCATTCCAGAGAGTTTGCAAAGAGGGCAATAACAGAGACACCAAGCACACGCCTTAAGTGACGTGTACGGTTTTTCTAGGCCTCTTTGCGCATACTCGCAAAGAGGCTTTTTTAATGGAAAAGGACACATCTAGGAGGAAAATCATGAGTCAGCAAAAAGCCAATTTAGGTATTCGAGATATCCCAAAACCGTTCACATGGCTATCACTTAGCCTTCAGCATTTGTTTGCCATGTTTGGTGCGACCATTCTTGTACCAAAAATCATTGATATGAGTCCAGCCGTCGCGCTTATTTCAAGCGGAGTTGGAACGATTGTTTACTTAATCATTACAAGGGGACAAATTCCGGCGTATCTTGGATCATCCTTTGCCTTTATCGCCCCCATACTGAATGTGAAAGCAACAGGCGGCCCTGGAGCCGCAATGGTTGGTGCCTTCATGGCGGGTGTCGCTTATGCACTCATCGCCCTATTCATTAAATGGCTCGGCACTGGCTGGCTGATGAGGCTTCTGCCGCCGGTTGTCGTAGGGCCAGTTATTATGGTCATTGGTCTCGGACTCGCTGGAACAGCTGTCAACATGGCGATGTATGCTGATCCGAATGCAACCGAACTTGTTTACAGCCTCAAGCATTTAATGGTCGCTGGCTTCACACTGGCAGTCACGATTATCAGCATGATTTTCCTAAGAGGATTCCTTAGTCTGATCCCAGTATTAATCGGTATTATTAGCGGCTATCTCTTTGCCTTAACACAAGGCATTGTGAACTTCCAGCCGGTCATTGATGCAAAATGGTTTGCTGTACCAGACTTCGTCGTACCATTTGTCGATTATACACCTGCTGTGACCTTAAGCATTCTCACAGTGATGGTGCCGGTTGCCTTTGTCACAATGTCTGAGCATATCGGCCACCAAGTGGTGTTAAGTAAGGTCGTAGGACAAGATTTTATTAAAAAACCAGGTCTTCACCGCTCCATTTTAGGAGATAGTGCAGCGACCATCTTCGCTTCACTTATTGGCGGACCGCCAACAACAACTTATGGAGAGAACATTGGCGTACTTGCCATCACAAGAGTGTTCAGTATCTTCGTCATCGGCGGAGCTGCAGTGTTTGCAATCTGCTTCGGCTTTGTCGGAAAAATTTCAGCATTAATCAGTACAGTGCCGTCCGCAGTCATGGGAGGCGTTTCGTTCCTACTCTTTGGGATCATTGCCTCGAGCGGACTGAGAATCCTGATTGATCATAAAGTGAATTTTGAAGAAAAGCGTAATCTCATTATCGCATCAGTCATCCTAGTCATCGGAATTGGCGGGGCATTCATTGAGGTAAAACAAATCAACCTCACATTATCTGGAATGGCACTCGCTGCAATTACAGGCGTCCTGTTAAATCTAATCTTGCCACATCAAAAAGCAGAGGATGACGAGTCAACAGAATCAAATACAGACAACCTTTTAAAAGAAGTCCAGTGAGGCTGACAAGGGTTCTAAATGGAGCAGAAAGTGCGAAAGCGCCGCTGCTTCTTTTGGAGAACCCTAAGCTGCCGAGGCTTAGGGTTTTTTTGAACCTGAAAGTGATGAAAAACTAGAGGGGGAAGAAAAAATGAATGATCTATCGACAATGAGTAGCTTATCTAAGGAAGAGATTTTACAGCTGATTGAAGAAGCCGCTGCCCTTAAAAAAGGGAAACAAGAACATGGATTAGCTGGAGAATTTGTGGCTAACCTCTTCTTTGAACCAAGTACAAGAACACGTTTTAGCTTCGAAGTAGCTGAAAAGAAGCTGGGGATGAATGTCCTGAGCTTAGATGCTGCAAGTACCTCCGTTCAAAAGGGAGAAACCCTTTACGATACGGTAAAAACGCTGGAGTCTATCGGAGTGAAGGCATGTGTGATCCGGGACAGCACCGATGAATATTACAACGAGCTGATCGGGAAGGTTGGAATCCCTATCATTAATGCTGGAGATGGCTGCGGACAGCATCCGACTCAATCTCTGCTTGACCTGATGACCATCTATGAAGAGTTTGACGGCTTTGAGGGCCTAACAATTTCGATTCATGGAGACATCAAACATAGCAGGGTGGCAAGGTCGAATGCTGAGGTTCTCTCAAGGCTGGGGGCGACAGTGCTTTTTTCAGGACCTGCTTCCTTCCAAGATGAACAAAACCCTTACGGAACGTATGTCGAAGTAGATGAAGCCATCGCACAATCTGATGTGGTAATGCTGCTCAGAATCCAGCATGAACGACACACTGAAAAAATGGGCAGTGAAGATTACTTATCGACCTATGGATTAACAGTAGGCAGGGCAAGCCAAATGAAAGAGCGCGCAATTATTATGCATCCAGCACCAGTAAACAGAGGTGTTGAAATAGATGATTCATTAGTAGAGTCAAAGCAGTCAAGAATTTTTAAGCAAATGGAAAATGGTGTTTATATCCGCATGGCGGTATTAAAAAGGGCTTTTCAAAATAGCAGACTACATCAAAAAGGGAGAGATTCTGTCTATGTCATATCTCATTAAAAACGGTTTTATCTTAACAAGCACAGGGGAAAGAGTGCAGCAGGATATTAGGGTAGAAGGAAAAGTGATTCAAGCGATTGGTCACTTAGAAAGAGAAGACGGAGAAGAAGTCATTGATGCAGCAGGGCTATTTGTATCACCAGGCTTGATTGATCTGCATGTGCATTTAAGAGAGCCAGGCGGAGAGAAAAAGGAAACGATTGAAACAGGCTCTAAGGCAGCCGCAAGAGGCGGATATACGACCATTGCAGCAATGCCGAATACAAGACCGGTTCCAGATACAAAAGAGCAAATGGAATGGCTCATGAATCGAATCGAAGAGACCTCATCTGTGAGAGTACTGCCATACGCCTCTATCACAACGAGACAAATTGGGGAAGAGATGACGGACTTTGCGGCACTAAAAGAAGCAGGCGCCTTTGCCTTTACAGATGATGGTGTTGGCATCCAAACAGCAGGCATGATGTATGAAGCGATGAAACAGGCAGCTAGTCTTGATCAAGCGATTGTCGCGCACTGTGAAGATAACTCGCTCATTTACGGCGGGTGTGTTCATGAAGGGGAATTTTCAAAAGCAAATGGATTAAACGGAATTCCTTCCATTTGTGAATCGGTGCATATTGCAAGAGATGTTCTTTTAGCAGAAGCAGCGAATTGTCATTATCATGTATGTCATATCAGTACGAAAGAATCTGTGCGAGTTGTACGTGATGCAAAAAAAGCAGGCATCCGTGTAACGGCTGAGGTGTCACCGCATCACCTTCTCTTATGTGACGCAGACATCCCGGGACTTGATACAAACTATAAAATGAACCCGCCGCTCAGAGGAAAAGAGGATCGCGAAGCATTGATCGAGGGACTTTTAGATGGAACGATTGATTTCATCGCAACAGACCATGCACCGCATACAGAAGAAGAAAAGAACGAAACCATGCAGCGTGCCCCTTTTGGGATTGTCGGACTTGAAACAGCGTTCCCTCTTCTGTATACACGATTTGTCAAAACAGGCGAATGGACATTAAAAGAACTCATTGATTATATGACAATCAAACCAGCAGAAGCTTTCTCCCTTCCATATGGAAAGCTGGAAGAAGGGCACATAGCTGATATCACACTCATTGATTTAAACAAAGAAATGGCAATCGATAAAAAAAGCTTCTTATCAAAAGGACAAAATACACCGTTTGACAAATTGACTGCGTCAGGATGGCCGGTCATGACACTTGCATCTGGGAAAGTCGTTTATGAAGAGGGGAGACTAGTAAAATGAAGAGACGCTTAGTGCTAGAAAACGGAACAGTATTCGAAGGAACAGGCTTTGGCAGCTTAGAACCATCAGTCGGAGAAGTCGTCTTTAATACGGGGATGACGGGCTATCAGGAAATTTTATCTGATCCATCATACTGCGGACAAATTGTCACACTCACTTACCCGCTTATCGGCAACTATGGCATTAACCGTGATGATTTTGAATCGATCACACCGTTTGTGAAAGGGCTGATTGTGAAAGAGCTTTGTGAAAAGCCCTCAAACTGGCGCTCTTCATACTCACTCGATGAATATTTAAAAATGAAAAACATTCCGGGACTGAGCGGAATCGATACACGGAAGCTGACAAGAATGATCCGAAGTGCAGGGACTTTAAGAGGGGCGTTTGCAGGACCTGATGAACAAGTGGAAGACGTGGTCCGCCGCCTTCAAACCTTGCAGCTGCCAACTGATCAAGTGAGTCAAGTATCTGTGAAAAATGCGTACCCAAGCCCAGGCAGAGGAAAAAGAATTGTGCTTGTCGATTTCGGCATGAAGCACGGCATTTTACGAGAGCTCAATAAACGTGACTGTGATGTCATTGTGGTGCCATACAATATCACTGCAGATGAAGTGCTACAGCTAAAGCCAGACGGCATCATGCTCTCAAACGGACCTGGAGATCCAGTCGATGTCCCAGAAGCGGTTGAAATGATTCAGCAATTGATCGGAAAGGTACCACTCTTTGGCATTTGCCTCGGACATCAGTTATTTGCGCTAGCGTGCGGCGCAAGTACAGAAAAAATGAAATTCGGTCATAGAGGGTCAAACCATCCGGTGAAAGAACTAGCAACTGGCAAAGTGACACTGACGTCTCAAAATCATGGCTACACGGTTAGTAGGATTAACGAAGACGTGCTAGAAGTCACACATATTGCGCTTAATGACAATACGATTGAAGGATTAAAACATAAAGAAGCACCAGCATTCACTGTTCAGTACCACCCAGAAGCATCACCAGGTCCAGAAGATGCGAACTACTTATTTGACCAGTTCATGGAAATGATTCATATGACTGAGAAAGAAGGGGAAGAAGTATGCCAAAACGCGTAGACATCAAAAAGATTTTAGTGATTGGATCAGGTCCAATCATCATCGGTCAGGCAGCAGAGTTTGACTATGCAGGCACACAGGCTTGCTTAGCGCTAAAAGAAGAGGGCTATGAAGTCGTTCTTGTGAACTCAAACCCTGCGACCATCATGACAGATACAGAAATGGCTGACAAGGTATACATCGAACCGCTGACACCAGAATTTTTAACACGAATCATTCGAAAAGAGCGCCCTGATGCGATCTTGCCAACACTTGGTGGACAAACTGGACTAAACCTTGCTGTTGAATTATCAGACCTTGGCGTATTAGCTGAATGCGGCGTTGAAGTACTCGGTACAAAGCTGTCAGCGATCCAAAAAGCTGAGGATAGAGATCTATTCCGTAATTTAATGAATGAACTCAACGAGCCCGTACCTGAAAGTGAAATCATTCATAACCTGGAAGAAGCGATGGCGTTCACGGATCAAATCGGTTTCCCTGTCATCGTCAGACCGGCCTATACATTAGGCGGAACAGGTGGCGGAATTTGTACAAATGAGCAAGAACTGAAGGAAACCGTTGAAAACGGTCTGAAGCTAAGCCCAGTCACACAATGCTTACTTGAAAAAAGTATTGCAGGCTTTAAAGAAATTGAATATGAAGTCATGCGTGATAGCGGTGACCATGCGATCGTTGTTTGTAACATGGAAAACTTTGATCCTGTCGGTATCCATACAGGTGACAGTATCGTTGTGGCACCAAGCCAAACGCTAAGTGACCGTGAATACCAGCTGCTTCGCAATGTATCACTTAAACTGATTCGTGCACTTGGCATTGAAGGCGGCTGTAACGTACAGCTGGCGCTTGATCCAAATAGCTTTCAATACTATATCATCGAAGTAAACCCGCGTGTGAGCCGTTCTTCTGCACTTGCGTCAAAAGCGACAGGCTATCCAATTGCCAAATTGGCAGCGAAAATTGCAGTCGGTTTAACGCTTGATGAAATGATGAACCCAGTCACAGGTAAAACTTATGCAGCCTTCGAGCCGGCACTTGACTATATCGTGTCAAAAATCCCGCGCTGGCCGTTCGATAAATTTGAATCTGCCAACAGACGTCTTGGGACACAAATGAAGGCAACTGGTGAAGTTATGGCGATCGGCCGCACATTAGAAGAGTCACTTCTAAAGGCTGTACGTTCACTTGAAGCCGATGTGCATCATATTGAATTAAAAGATGAAGCAGACATTACAAACGAAGTGCTTGAAAAGCGGATTATCAAAGCGGGAGACGAACGATTATTTTATATCGCTGAAGCGCTTAGAAGAGGCTATACAGTCGAACAAATACATGAATTCTCAAAAATTGATTTCTTCTTCCTTCATAAGCTGGAAGGTATCATCGCTTTTGAGAAGACATTAAAAGAAAACAAAGGCAATACAGACGTATTAAAAGAAGCAAAAGAAAAAGGCTTCTCAGACATCTACATTAGCCGCGAGTGGAATATGAACGAAGCGGATGTCTACAAGCTAAGACAAGAAACAGGCATTGTACCTGTATACAAAATGGTGGATACATGTGCGGCAGAATTTGAATCAGAGACGCCATATTTCTACAGCACGTATGAAGATGAAAATGAATCAGAGCGTACAGACAAGAAAAGCGTCATTGTATTAGGTTCAGGTCCTATCCGAATTGGACAAGGGGTTGAATTTGATTATGCGACGGTTCATTCTGTGTGGGCAATTAAACAAGCAGGCTATGAAGCGATCATTATTAACAACAACCCTGAAACGGTCTCAACAGACTTTAGTATTTCAGATAAGCTCTACTTTGAACCACTCACTGTAGAAGATGTGATGCACATCATTGACCTTGAACAGCCTGAAGGAGTCGTCGTTCAGTTCGGCGGACAAACGGCAATCAACTTAGCAGATGAATTATCAAATAGAGGGGTTAAGATTCTTGGAACTTCTCTTGAAGACCTAGACCGTGCAGAAAACAGGGACAAGTTTGAACAAACGTTAGAAACACTCGGCGTGCCGCAGCCTAAAGGGAAAACAGCAACGTCTGTACCTGAGGCTGTAGTGATTGCAAATCAGATTGGCTACCCAGTCCTTGTCCGTCCCTCCTATGTATTAGGTGGCCGCGCGATGGAAATTGTGTATCAAGAAGCTGAGCTTCTCCACTATATGGAAAATGCAGTGAAGATCAACCCGCAGCATCCAGTGTTGATTGACAAGTATTTGACAGGAAAAGAAATTGAAGTAGATGCCGTGTCTGATGGAGAAACTGTCGTCATCCCAGGCATTATGGAACACATTGAAAGAGCCGGAGTTCACTCTGGTGACTCGATTGCGGTCTATCCGCCGCAAACATTGTCTGAGGACATCAAAGCGAAGATTGCAGAATACACGATCAAGCTTGCAAAAGGACTCAACATTATTGGCCTGCTGAACATTCAGTTTGTCCTATCAAAAGGTGAAGTGTACGTACTTGAAGTGAACCCTCGTTCAAGCCGGACAGTTCCTTTCTTAAGTAAAATTACGGGCATCCCGATGGCAAACCTAGCGACAAAAGTGATTTTAGGTGACAAGCTTAAAAACTATGGCTATCAAGAAGGGATTCACACAGAGCAAGAAGGGGTGTACGTCAAAGTTCCGGTCTTCTCTTTTGCTAAACTAAGAAGAGTAGATATTACACTCGGACCTGAAATGAAATCAACAGGTGAAGTCATGGGGAAAGATGTCACAATTGAAAAAGCTCTCTATAAAGGATTAATTGCATCAGGTATTCAAATTCCAAAAGACGGAACAGTTCTCCTGACAGTGGCTGATAAGGATAAAGAAGAAGGACTTGAGATTGCAAGAAGGTTCCATTCCATCGGTTATCACATTTTAGCAACGGAAGGAACAGCGAATTACTTAAAACAAGCCTCTATTCCATCAAGTGTTGTCGGCAAAATAGGAGAAGAAGGAAAGAACCTGCTTGATGTCATTCGAAGTGGTGAAGCACAATTTGTCATCAACACCTTAACAAAAGGAAAACAGCCGGCAAGAGACGGCTTTAGAATTAGACGTGAATCTGTTGAAAACGGAGTGGCCTGCTTAACGTCATTAGATACAGCAGAAGCCATTTTAAGAGTGCTTGAGAGCATGACATTTAGAGCAGATGAAATGCCAGAAGTGAAAACGAATGCTGAGGTGACAGTAACG
The DNA here is from genome assembly GCA_030159235.1 of Bacillus safensis. Taxonomy (GTDB): domain Bacteria; phylum Bacillota; class Bacilli; order Bacillales; family Bacillaceae; genus Bacillus; species Bacillus safensis_B. Next base: position 186,054 of record BSBG01000003.1, read on the forward strand.
ATATGAAAAAAGCATACTTGACGGTCGTCTCGAACCGAGAGATCGCTGATCATATTTACGAAATGACATTAAAAGGTGACCTTGTGGCCTCCTTTCAAACGGCTGGACAATTTCTTCATCTAAAGGTCAGTGAATCCATGACACCGCTGCTGAGAAGACCGATCAGTATTGCCAACATTCATGCCGAGCAAAAAGAAGCAACCATCATTTACCGTGCAGAGGGAGAGGGCACAAAGCTCCTCTCCCAAAAGCGGGAGGGAGAATTAGTCGATGTGTTGGGACCGCTTGGAAACGGGTACGATCCTTCAGTTGTCCAGTCTGGTCAGACAGCATTACTAGTCGGCGGCGGAATTGGTGTACCACCTCTATATGAGCTGTCCAAGCGTTTAACAAAAAAAGGCGTTATCGTGAAGCATGTCCTCGGCTTTCAATCGAAAAAGGATGTATTTTACGAGGAGAAATTTCAAGCATTCGGTGATACGTTTATTGCAACCGTTGATGGCACTTACGGTGCTAAAGGCTTTGTGACGAATGTGATTGAAGAACAGAAATTAAACTTTGATGTGCTGCTTTCCTGCGGTCCGACACCTATGCTCAAAGCACTGAAAGACACGTATCCTAATAAGCCTGTCTACATTTCAATGGAAGAACGAATGGGCTGCGGAATTGGCGCGTGCTTTGCTTGTGTCTGTCATACCGATCAACTCGACAAACCTTACGTCAAAGTCTGTCTTGATGGCCCTGTTTTTAAAGCAGAGGAGGTGGCATTGTCATGCTAAACGTTGAGTTACCTGGGTTATCCTTAAAGAATCCAATCATCCCTGCATCAGGCTGCTTTGGATTCGGGAGAGAATTTGCTTCATTATATGATCTATCATTGCTTGGCGGCATCATGATCAAAGCGACAACTCTTGAACCAAGATTTGGCAATCCGACACCTAGAGTCGCTGAGACAGGAGCTGGGATGCTCAATGCAATCGGCCTTCAAAATCCAGGTCTAAAAGGCGTGCTCGAAAATGAACTGCCTTGGCTTGAACAGTTTGATACGCCTATTATTGCAAATGTTGCTGGCTCACAGGTCGATGATTATGTTGAAGTAGCTAAACAAATTAGCCAAGCCAAAAATGTTCATGCCCTTGAACTGAATATTTCTTGTCCAAATGTCAAAACAGGCGGGATTGCCTTTGGTACAGATCCACATATGGCAGCGTCATTGACAAAAGCCGTCAAGGAAGTCTCTTCTGTACCTGTCTATGTCAAGCTGTCTCCTAACGTAGCCAATATTGTGGAAATTGCTCAAGCAATTGAATCTGCTGGAGCGGATGGACTCACGATGATTAACACATTAATCGGTATGCGTTTAGATTTAAAAACGGGGAAACCCATCCTTGCCAATAAAACAGGCGGATTATCAGGACCAGCTGTCAAACCCGTCGCTGTGCGTATGGTGCATGAGGTGAGTCAAGCGGTTTCTATTCCGATTATTGGGATGGGCGGAGTGCAAAGTGCTGAAGATGTACTTGAATTTTTACTAGCAGGTGCAAGTGCAGTAGCAGTCGGTACAGCCAATTTTGTGAATCCGTTTATTTGCCCTGAAATCATTGAAGAGCTGCCCAATGTGTTAGCAGCATATGGTTATTCATCTATAGAGGAATGTATCGGAAGGAGCTGGAAACATGAAGCACTTGCCCATCATCGCGCTTGATTTTCCATCAGGTCAGGAGGCGCTTGCCTTTTTAGAACCCTTTGAAGGGACACCACTGTTTGTGAAGGTCGGCATGGAGCTGTTTTACCAAGAAGGACCTGCCATCCTTGATGCGCTGAAAGAAAAAGATTGCCGCATTTTCCTCGATCTAAAATTACATGACATTCCAACAACGGTGCAAAAAGCAATGAACCGGCTTGCCGCACTAGGCGTTGATTTGGTCAATGTCCATGCTGCCGGCGGGAAACAAATGATGCAGGCTGCGTTAGAAGGGCTTGAAAGCGGGACTCCTGCTGGACAAAGCCGTCCGGGCATTATTGCAGTGACCCAGCTGACAAGTACGTCAGAAGACATGATGAGAAGCGAATTACTTATTGACCGGCCGCTGCAAGAGACGGTCATTCGGTACGGACAATTAGCCTATGAAAGTGGACTAGATGGTGTCGTTTGCTCTGTTCATGAATCTAAAGCACTTCATGAGCATATCTCACCATCCTTTCTCACTGTAACACCAGGCATTCGCTTACTGAATGATCAAACCGACGATCAAAAGCGTGTGGCGACACCTGCCTATGCAAAGGAGCAAGGTGTTTCACAAATTGTTGTCGGAAGGTCGATCACAAAAGCTGAAAAACCAATCGAAGCCTATCATCAAATTTTGAAAGAGTGGGAGTGACTGTCAGATGAAATCAAAAATCGCGAAACATCTATTACAAATCAAAGCGGTCTCATTAAAGCCAAATGAGCCGTTTACATGGGCGAGCGGTATAAAATCACCGATTTATTGTGACAACCGCCTGACCTTGTCATACCCAGAGGTCAGACACGACATTGCGGAAGGTCTAAAAGATTTGATTCTCACTCATTTTGAAGGGGCGGAGGTTGTCGCTGGTACTGCAACAGCTGGCATTCCGCATGCAGCATTAGCGGCAGACCGCCTGAACGTACCGATGTGTTATGTCAGAAGTAAGCCAAAAGCACACGGAAAAGGGAATCAAATTGAAGGAGCCGTATCGAAAGGCCAAAAGGTTGTCGTCGTCGAAGACCTGATTTCAACAGGAGGCAGTGTGCTTGAAGTGGTCGCTGCTCTTCAAGCTGAGGGCTGTGATGTACTAGGAGTTGCCGCGATCTTCACATACGGGCTGCCAAAAGCAGCTGCGGCTTTTCAAGAAAAAAACATTCCATATGTCACTCTAACAGACTATGACACATTGACAGACGTGGCACTTGAGCTGAAAGCGATTGAGCCTTCTGCTATGAACAAATTAAAACGCTGGAGACAAGATCCTTCCTCTGAATCTTGGATGGAAGACACGGTCTGATAAGTCAAAGCCCATTATCAACAATTTCGAAAGCTGTGCTTGCACGGCTTTTTTATTTGGGTAAAAATAGTAAAATAGACTCAAATTTTAATAAAAACTAATCCTATCAATAAAGTCGGGTTGACTTTTGTTTGAATTGTGCTAATATTTAAGACAAATTAAAACTCTTATCCAGAGAGGTGGAGGGACTGGCCCGATGAAACCCGGCAACCTGCGATTCGCAAGGTGCTACTTCCTGCAAAATGATTCTATTTTGAAAGATAAGGAAATCGTGAACTTCCTCATCTTTCTTTCGGACTGAAAGAAAGTTTTTTTATTTTAACGGTGAGGAGGAAGAGGAGATGGAAGTGAAACAAAATCGGGATGAGGACTTAGTGAAGCATATGCAAGAACTGATTGGGGATATGAAATTCGGTTCAATTACGTTAATTGTTCAGGACGGTCAAGTGATTCAAGTGGAAAAAAACGAAAAAATTAGGTTGAAGTAGTGCAGAAAATAGCAAGATGAGCGGTACTCCGGAAGGGGAGAAATCATGTTAACTTATGAAAATTGGCAAGAGCCGTCCATTACATTTCAGGAGGATGATTTGTATAAAGGGGCCCTATCTGTGCTGAAATGGGCGTACGGCCATTATGGCGACCAGCTTGTGTATGCATGCAGCTTTGGTATTGAGGGCATCGTCCTAATTGATCTTATTGCAAAAGTAAAAAAAGATGCGAGAATTGTCTTTTTAGATACAGGTCTGCATTTTAAGGAAACATACGACACAATTGATGCAGTAAAGGAAAGATACCCGGGCTTAGACATTGTGCTGAAAACGCCTGAGCTGACAGTTGAAGAGCAAAATGAGCAGCATGGTGATCAATTATGGAAAACGAACCCTCAAAACTGCTGCCATATGCGTAAGGTCATTCCTTTGCAAGAAGCCCTATCTGGTTATCCGGCATGGCTTTCTGGCTTAAGAAGAGAGCAGTCACCAAAACGAGCGGGGACGAATTTCTTAAATAAGGATGAAAAATTTAAATCAGTGAAAGTATGTCCACTTATCCATTGGACGTGGAAGGACATATGGAGATATGCATCTAGAGAGGAACTTACTTATAATCCGCTGCATGACCAAGGATACCCAAGTATCGGCTGTGCACCGTGTACACAGCCAGCATTTACTGTAGATGATCTACGTTCTGGCAGATGGTCAGGCACAGCAAAGACCGAGTGCGGATTACATGAGTAAGGGAGCATAATGTATGGAAATCGCCGCAATATTATTTAGTCTATTCTTTGCTTTAAACATAGGCGCGAGTGGAGCAGCCGCTTCAATGGGCATCGCATATGGATCAGGTGCGATTCAAAAGCCCATTTATGCACTCAGCGTTTGTGCAGTTGGGATATTAGCAGGTTCAGTGATTGGCGGCGGTGAGGTCGTTAAAACGATCAGCTCTGGGATTATGCCAGAATCTGTTATCACACTTGAAATTGTCTGTATCATTATTGGCTCTGCCGCATTATCACTTTTCATAGCGAATCTCATGGCCATTCCATTATCAACAAGTGAGGTCACAGTTGGGGCAGTGGTTGGTGTTGCCGTCGCGTATAAAGTGTTGTATGTGAAATCCATTTTAGTGATTGTGGCATTTTGGGTCATCATCCCACTTTTCGCCTTTCTTTTTACCTTTGCTGTCGTCAAAATCATCAGAATGTTCCCTAAACGCAAGCTGTCTAAAAAAGGCACAGCTATTTTATCAGTTGTATTAATCCTCAGCGGTTTTTTAGAGGCATTTTCAGCCGGCATGAACAATGTGGCAAATGCGGTCGGCCCGCTCGTCGCCTCAGGCGTTTTGTCAGTTGGGCAAGGAACACTTTACGGCGGAATCTTCGTCGCAATTGGGGCCCTGTTGCTAGGTAGAAGAGTGCTGGAAACAAACGGAAAGAAAATCACCCGCTATCAAACGGGCGAAGGGATTTTGCTTTCGAGTACCGGTGCTGGGCTTGTCATCGTCAGCTCTATTTTTGGGCTACCTGTTCCACTTACCCAAATCACCTCCTCGTCCATTATTGGGCTTGGAATGGCAAAAGGCGGGCCTAACATTTTTCACAAACATGTTGTGAAAAAAATGCTGAAAGTTTGGGTGGTGTCACCCTTCTTATCACTCAGCCTATCGTATTTGCTCGTGAGTCTTTTCTTAAAAGGAGACTATTACTCTATCTTTATCATGATGAGTGTACTGCTTGCCTCACTTGGTGCGCTGAGTCTGATGAAGGCAGTCAAAAATGAAAGCAGCTCTATTCATGAACAGGGCGGCGGGATTTAACTACAAATCCGACTATTAACATCTAATAAATATGAACATTGAGAGGAAGATGAACAAATGAGTTTAACACCACATGGTGGCGTATTAATTAATCGAGTAAATGAAGAATATGATCTTAGCACAGCTGCGAAGGAAATTGAACTAGATGCCATTTCCTTTGCAGATCTTGAACTCATTGCAATTGGCGGATATAGTCCAATTGAAGGGTTTTTAACAAAATCCGATTATGAAGCAGTTGTCAGCAATATGAGGCTAGCAAGTGGTGTCGTTTGGTCTCTTCCTATTACACTGCCAGTGACAAAGGAAAAGGCAGCAGAGATCAATCAAGGTGATATCGTGCGTCTCTCTTACAATGGTACAGTATATGGAGTCATTGAGGTTGAAGATCAATACACACCTGATAAAGAAAAAGAAGCAGTCAATGTATATAAAACAGATGACCACAATCACCCTGGCGTGAAAAAATTATTTGAACGCGGTGACACGTATATTGGTGGTAAAATTACCCTGACAAAACGCAGCGAAAAACCATTCCCGCAATTTACGTATGAACCAGAAGAAACAAGAAAGCATTTTAAAGAAAACGGCTGGAAAACAATTGTTGGTTTCCAAACGAGAAACCCGGTCCACCGTGCCCATGAATACATTCAAAAGACAGCACTGGAAACAGTCGATGGGCTATTTTTAAATCCACTTGTTGGCGAAACAAAATCGGATGATATCCCGGCAGATGTGAGAATGAAAAGCTATCAAGTATTACTGAACGGGTATTACCCAAAAGACCGCGTCTTTTTAGGTGTTTTTCCTGCTGCAATGCGCTATGCTGGACCAAAGGAAGCGATTTTTCATGCGCTAGTGCGTAAAAATTATGGCTGCACACACTTTATTGTCGGTAGAGATCATGCAGGTGTTGGTGACTATTACGGAACATATGAGGCGCAGGAATTATTTGAGCAATTTACAAGTGAAGAAATTGGGATTACACCATTAAAATTTGAACATAGCTTCTATTGCAATACGTGTGAAGCAATGGCGACACCAAAAACGTGCCCGCATGATAAAAGCGAACATGTCATTCTTTCAGGTACAAAGGTACGAACAATGCTGAGAAATGGTGAATTACCACCGAGCACGTTCAGCCGAAAAGAAGTCATTGAAACATTAATCGAAGGATTAAAAACGACGGTATCTTAAGGAGGATATGACATGAGCAACGAACATATCGTGTGGCATGATTCATCTATTACAAAAAAAGAATATCAACAGAAAAACAAGCATACAAGCGGCATCATCTGGCTTACAGGTCTGAGCGGATCAGGTAAATCAACGATCGCAAATGCAGTCGCCAGAGAGCTGTTTGAACAAGGCTACCAAGTCACCGTCCTTGACGGCGATAACGTACGCCATGGACTCAATAAAGATCTTGGGTTTTCAGATGACGACAGAAAAGAGAACATCCGCCGGATCGGTGAAGTAGCGAAATTATTTGTGGAGCAAGGAACGATTGTCATCACTGCTTTTATTTCGCCATTTCAGGAAGACCGCCACATTGTGAGGCAGTTAGTTGAAGAGGGAGAATTTCACGAAGTGTTTGTCAAATGTGATTTGAACGTGTGTGAAGAGCGTGATCCAAAGGGGTTATATAAAAAAGCAAGAAACGGAGAGATTCCATTTTTCACTGGAATCGATTCACCGTATGAAGAGCCAGCTGCGCCTGAGCTTGTATTAGATACAGGTGAATTATCTCGTGAAGAATCAAAACAGCGTCTTGTCAATTATGTAAAAGGAACAACGAAATAATCGCCTGATGGCAGGGGGAGAAAGCAAGATGGGGAAAGTATACATTGTTGGTGCCGGACCGGGTGACCCAGATTTAATTACATTAAAGGCCCATAAGGCAATACAACAGGCAGATGTCATTTTATATGATCGTCTTGTCAATCAAGAGATTCTCGCCCATGCCAAACCGGAGGCGGAATTGATCTATTGCGGCAAGCTGCCAAATCACCATACGATGAGACAGGAAGCGATTAACGAAGCACTTGTTGCTCATGCAAAGGAAGGGAACGTTGTTGTTCGGCTGAAAGGCGGCGATCCCTTTGTATTTGGGCGAGGCGGTGAAGAAATCGAATGCTTAGCTGAGCACGGAATTCCGTATGAGGTCGTCCCGGGCATTACTTCTGGTATTGCAGCGGCTGCTTATGCAGGTATTCCAGTGACACATCGTGAATTCAGCTCAAATGTTGCGTTTGTTACGGGTCACTATCAAAAGGACGAACATTTTGAAGAAAAGTGGGAAGCACTGGCTACAGGGATTGATACGCTTGTGATTTATATGGGTGTCAAAAACGTGGAAAGAGTGCAGCGCCTGCTTTTGAAAAATGGACGGGACCCTGCAACCCCAGCAGCGTTTATACACTGGGGAACAACGACGAGGCAAAAGACGACTTGCTGCACAGTTGCGACACTGTCTGAAACCGTTGAAAAAGAAGGGATCGAGCATCCGAGTTTAATAGTGGTAGGAGATGTCGTTCATTTTCACCAAAAGCTGAACTGGTTTGAACCCGCATTAATCGAGAATTGAGAATGATAGAGAAAAGACACGTACATCCATCGTGTCTTTTCGTCTGATCAAAACAAGTGAGAGGGAGGAGCCGCATGAAGCAGGCTGTACTTTATGTTGGGCATGGAAGCCGAGTAAAAGAAGCACAAGATAAAGCCATTTCTTTTATGAAAAGCTGTATGCCTTTAGTGGAAGCAGATATACAAGAAATTTGTTTTTTAGAGCTGACGGACCCTTCTATAGAAGAAGGATTTGAGACCTGTGTGAAAAAAGGAGCGACACACATTGCGATCGTCCCACTCCTCCTTTTAACTGCCATGCATGCCAAATCAGATATCCCGGTCGAAATTGAGAAAGTACACGCGCGTTTCCCGCAAGTGAAGGTCACATACGGAAAACCAATCGGGGTGAACCAAGAAGTGACGAAAGCGGTGGCCGCAAGAATTGAAGAAGCAGGATATCACGGCGAGCCCGCACGGATTCTTTTAATTGGCCGCGGGAGCTCTGACCCAGATGTGAAGCGAGATGTGTTTGGCATTGCAGGTGATGTCCAAAATCTGCTTCCTCATGCAGAGGTACTTCCGTGTTTTATTACAGCGTGTGAGCCAAATTATCGAGAGGTTCTTGCGCAGTTAACAGCAGATGACGATGGGCCTGTCTATATCGTTCCTTACTTGCTGTTTACCGGAATCTTGATGAAAGAAATTGAAGCCGAAGCAGTCCAGGCTAGGAAACGGCTGAAAGATGTCCGCGTATGCCGATATATTGGCTTTCATCCGCATGTAAAAGCAGCTTATATTGAACGCGTGCAAGAAACCATTTTAAACAAAGACGATGCGTTTCGTTTCCAAGGAGAAAGCCATGCTTCCAGTCCATCTTGATTTAACGAATAAACAAGTGCTCATTGCTGGCGGCGGACCGGTAGCGGCAAGAAGAGCGAATTCGTTGTGCGTGGAGCCTTGCCGTATAACCGTTGTGAGTCCTGATCTTTGTGATGACATGGTCAATCTCATTGATACATATAAGCTGACTTGGAAGAAAAAGAAAGTGGACGCTGAAGATTTGAAGGATGCATTTTTTATTGTCGCTGCTACAAATGATCCTTCAGTAAACGATTGGATTACGCAAAGTGCGCTGCCTCATCAACTCGTCAACTGTGTGAGCCAATCCGAGCTTGGTAATGTAATCGTGCCAAAGGTGGTCAAAGCAGGAAAAGTGACGATTTCAGTCTCAACAAGCGGTGCAAGCCCCGCCCGGACAAAACAGCTGGCTGCGGCAATTGAATCCTTGCTTGAACAAGAGGATACAGACGCACTTGATGCCCTTTACACTGAAAGAAAAAAACGACAAAGAAAAAGCCGATAAAATCCTTACATGAGATTTTATCGGCTGTTTTTATTTTCTCAGCTTTAGCACAAGATCCTCGTCAGGCGTGACGAATAATGTTTGCTGTTGATCATATGTAACAAAGCCAGGCTTTGCTCCGTTTGGTTTTTTCACATGACGGATTTTCGTATAATCGACCGGAACAGAACTCGACTCTTTTGCCTTCGAGAAGTAGGCGGCAATTTGAGCCGCTTCAAGCAGTGTTTGTTCATCAGGTGCTTGGTGCCGGATGACGACATGTGATCCAGGAATATCCTTTGTATGCAGCCAAATGTCATCACGAGCAGCTGCCTTAGTGGTCAAATGCTCGTTTTGTTTGTTGTTTTTTCCGACTAAAATTGGAATACCTTGGGACGATTCATACGTTTCGAGCTGAATGGCCGCCATTTTTTTCTTTTTGGCGTTGCGTTTTTGTTTAGCACGTAAATATTTCCCCTCAACAAGCTCTTCTCTCATTTCCTCTAAATCCTTTGGAGAAGCAGAGGACAGCTGCTGAATCAGCTCTTCAAAATAAGCAATTTCTTCATGCGTTCGCTCAATTTGTTCATTTACAGCTTCTACTGCATTTTTTGCCTTTTGATATTTTGTAAAATATGCCTGTGCATTTTCAGAAGGGGTTTTGTTTGTTTTCAGCTGGATCGTAATTTCTCCGCCTTCTTCATCGTAATAATTGATGACAGTTGCTTCTTTGTCTCCCTTTTTGATGGCATATAAATTGGCTGTTAACAATTCGCCATAGAGCTGGTATTTGTGTGCATCTTGAGATTCTTCAAGGGTTCTTTTTAGTTTTTTGAGCTTGTTTTCATTTTTCTTTTTTTCATTTGCGACAAACCGTTCAAGGTCAGCCGCTTGCTGTTTGACTCTGTCTCTCTCAGCTTTTCCGAAATAAAAGCGGTCAAGCAACTGGCTGAGAGAGTCGAATGTCTTCATCTCGCCATGGACATGCTGAAGTTCTAATAAATAGAAATATTCTTTTCCGTCTTTTCTTGTAAGCTGCGGAGTAAAGGAATGCATGCGAATGAGCTGGAACATATCAAGCAGTGTATGTGGAATCGTTTCCTGATTGGCAAGACCAGCTCTGTATACAGCTTCCTTTGCAAACAGCGGAGAAACCCCAGAGAATGTATCGACAATTTGATTGGCGATCATTCCTTCTTGAAAGCGTAAATGCTTTAAAATATCGTCCTTTGTCACTTCAAAGGGATTCAATTTTTGCTGTGCAGGCGGCAGAAGGTATTCATGGCCGGGGAGCACCGTTCGGTAGCTGTTCACAGATGGAGAAAGATGTTTCAGCCCATCAATGATCTGCTGCGTTCCATCTTCTACAAGAATGAGATTACTATGTCGTCCCATGATTTCAATGTAAAGCTTACGCGTCTGCTCATCACCAATTTCATTTCGGCTTCGCACATGAAGCACAATGACCCGGTCAAATCCAATCTGTTCAAACCGTTCAATGAATCCGCCCTCAAGATGCTTTCTGAGGAGCATACAAAACATTGGCGGCTCGCTTGGATTGTCATATTGATGCTCTGTGAGCTGCACTCTCGCGTAGCTCGGATGAGCCGATAAAAGGAGCTTATGATTTTTCCCGTTTGCCCGAATATGAAAAATCAGCTCGTGCTTATATGGCTGATGAATTTTAGAAATTCTCCCACCAGTTAATGTCGCTTGCAATTCATTTGTCATACCGTATGTAAAAATGCCGTCAAATGACATGTTGGATACACCCTCTTCTTTCACATAAATCTACTGAAAGAACCTTCCATTTTCTCGTTCTTTAGGCAGTCTTATTATTATAGCATGATTTAGGACGAGTCTGAATAAACTGGCTTATAGAACACTGCATATGAGAGAGAACAAAAGAGGAGTGGACGAGGTCAAATGAATTGGCATGAACTGAACCAAACCGATTTATTAAAAACAATGAATACATCGATAGGTGACGGACTGTCAGAAAAAGATGTACAAAAGCGGCTTGAAAAACATGGACCGAATGAATTGCAGGAAGGAAAAAAGGCGTCGGCACTGATCATTTTTTTAGCACAATTTAAAGATTTCATGGTATTAATCTTGCTTGCAGCAACAATTATCTCTGCCTTTTTAGGAGAATACATTGATGCTGTAGCGATTGTAGCGATTGTTTTGATTAATGGTGTACTTGGCTTTTATCAAGAACGCCGGGCGGAAAAATCCCTGCAAGCGTTAAAAGAATTATCCACCCCGCATGTGTATGCAAGGAGAAATAATGAATGGATCAAGATCCCGTCTAAACATCTCGTGCCAGGGGATATAGTAAAATTTTCAAGCGGAGACCGGATTGGGGCAGATATTAGATTACTAGAAACAAAGAGCTTAGAAATTGAGGAGTCCGCTCTCACTGGCGAGTCCATCCCAGCGGTCAAACACGCAAGTCCGCTTTCAAGTGACCATGTCTCGCTTGGAGATTTGACGAACATGGCATTTATGGGGACGCTTGTTACTAGAGGCAGCGGCGTAGGGGTCGTCATTGGTACAGGAATGAATACGGCGATGGGACAAATTGCCGGCATGCTGGATGCAGCAGGTAATATGGAAACGCCGCTGCAAAGACGTCTCGAGCAGCTGGGGAAAATCCTGATTATTGCTGCTTTATTTTTAACTTTGCTTGTTGTTGTTCTTGGTGTTGTGCAAGGACATGATTTGTATCATATGTTCCTAGCGGGAGTCTCTCTTGCTGTTGCTGCCATTCCAGAAGGATTGCCGGCGATTGTAACTGTCGCTCTTTCCCTAGGAGTGCAGCGGATGATCAAACAAAAATCGATTGTCAGAAAGCTCCCGGCGGTGGAAACGCTTGGGTGCGCGTCAATCATTTGCTCAGATAAAACAGGAACCATGACGCAAAATAAAATGACCGTGACACATGTATGGGCAGAGGGGAAAACGTGGAATATTTCTGGCACAGGCTATGAGCCATCCGGTGACTTTACATTAAACGGAGAAATCGTCCATGCCGACAAGCAACCAAGCCTGCAAAAGGTGTTATTATACGGAGCGCTTTGTAATACATCGACCATCGTTGAAAAAGATGGGGAGATGAGACTTGATGGAGATCCGACAGAGGGGGCGCTTCTCACTGCAGCACGTAAAGCGGGTTTTACAGAGCAATTCATCGAAGCTGGATTTCACGTTATTGAGGAGTTTCCTTTTGACTCAGAAAGAAAAATGATGTCAGTCGTCGTTGAAACGAATCAAAAAGAGCGGTATGTCATTGCCAAAGGTGCGCCGGATGTATTAATGAACCGTTCAAGTCATATTATGCACGGCGGCCGCACGGCTTCCTTTTCAAGCACTCACCGGCAAGAAACAGAAGCAGCGATTCGAGGCCTAGCAAGACAGGCGCTTAGAACCATTGCCATTGCGTATAAAAAAGTCAGTCTGACAGAAAAAATTACCTCCGTACAGCAGGCTGAAACCGATTTAACATTTATCGGGTTAGAGGGCATGATCGATCCGCCACGCCCTGAAGTCAGACGAGCAATTAAAGAGTGCCGGGATGCCGGTATTAAAACGGTCATGATTACAGGAGACCATGTGGAAACGGCGAAAGCGATCGCCAAAGACTTGAGCCTTTTACCGAAGCAAGGACAGGTGCTTGACGGGAAAGCGCTTGACCAGATGAGTGACAAAGAGCTTGAGCAAACGGCTGAAAATGTATACGTCTTTGCCCGGGTTTCCCCTGAACATAAGCTGAGAATCGTCAAAGCCTATCAAAAAAATGGCCATATTGTGGCGATGACAGGTGACGGGGTCAATGATGCGCCTGCGATCAAACAAGCAGATATCGGCATCTCTATGGGCATCACTGGTACAGACGTTGCCAAAGAAGCGTCTTCGCTTATTTTACTGGATGACAACTTTGCGACGATTAAATCCGCCATTAAAGAAGGCCGGAATATTTATGAAAACATTCGTAAGTTTGTCCGTTATTTGCTGGCATCAAATGTAGGAGAAATTTTGGTCATGCTGTTTGCGATGCTTCTGGCGCTTCCGCTTCCCCTCGTTCCTATTCAAATCCTATGGGTAAACCTTGTCACAGATGGTCTGCCAGCTATGGCACTTGGAATGGATAAGCCAGAAGGCGATGTCATGAAGAGAAAGCCACGGAATATGAAAGAGGGTATCTTTGCTAGAGGGCTTGGCTGGAAGGTCATCTCCCGAGGATTCCTCATTGGGCTTGCGACCCTTTTAGCCTTTATATTTGTCTATCACCGCGATCCAAACAACCTGCAATATGCACAGACTGTCGCATTTAGTACGCTTGTTTTGGCGCAGCTTATCCATGTTTTTGACTGCCGCAGTGAGCGGTCAATCTTTGAACGTAATCCATTTGGGAACCTCTATTTGATCGGTGCGGTTTTGTCATCACTTTTACTGATGCTTGTGGTCATATATTATCCGCCCCTTCAGCCGATTTTCAAAACGGTGGCGGTTGCACCAATTGATTGGCTGCTGATCATCGGTATGTCTGCACTGCCAACTTTTTTACTCGCAGGATCACTTTTGACAAGAAAAAAATAATTCATTATGGTATAATTTTGAGGTAATAGTGTCTGCTATTACCTTTTTCATTTTATTAATATGAAAGAATTGGGTGTTTTAACATGATACGCAGTATGACGGGATTCGGCCAAGCGAGTAAAACGGATGGAGAACTGACCGTGTCAGTTGAGTTAAAATCGGTCAATCACCGTTTTAAAGAGGTTCATGCCCGTTTGCCGAGGCCGCTTTTATATTTCGAAGATACATTAAAAAAGATCATTCTTCGTCACGTGCAGCGCGGTAGAATTGAGCTATTTGTCACGATTGAAGGCGGTAAACTAGCAAGCCGGTCCTTGCAGATCGACTGGCCGTTACTTGATGAATACATGAAAGCCGCAAAAGACCTCGAAGAACGCTATCACATTTCTGGCATTCGGCATGCACATGACTTATTGGGGCTGGAGCTTGCTGTTCAGGTAGAAGAGTCGGCCAGCCGAAATGAACAATTAGAGCAATTGCTGATGGAAGCTTGCGAGACGGCTGTCAAGGAGCTTTGCTACATGAGAGAGCAAGAGGGAGCATCACTTCAAAAAGACTGTGAATTGAGGCTTTCTGAACTAGAGGCCTATACAGAAGAAATCAAAGTCTTTGCACCAGAGGTTGTGAGTCAGTATAAAGACAGGTTGAATCAGCGATTGCAGGAATGGATCGGAGAGGCGCTTGATGAAAGCAGACTAACAACAGAGGCTGCCATCTTTGCTGACCGCTGTGACATCACAGAAGAGATTACGAGATTAAAAAGTCATTTTCAGCAATTTCAGCAAATCTTGATGCAGGGCGGTGCTGCCGGCCGAAAACTGGACTTCCTTGTACAGGAGCTCAACCGTGAAGTGAACACCATTGGATCAAAAGCGAACCATCACCATTTAACAAAGCTGGTCGTTGAAATGAAAAGTGCTATTGAAAAAATAAAAGAACAAGTGCAAAATATAGAATAGTCATTGTGTATGCTGTTTACAGTACGTCTCTTTCGGCGAGACTAGAGACGTTTATAATACAGGGGGACGTTAGAAGATGACCATAAAGTTGATCAATATCGGATTTGGAAACATCATTTCAGCGAATCGGATGATTTCGATCGTCAGTCCGGAATCAGCACCGATTAAACGAATGATACAAGACGCAAGAGATCGAGGCATGCTCATAGATGCTACATACGGAAGAAGAACCCGTGCTGTTGTCATTATGGACAGTGACCATGTCATCTTATCTGCCGTTCAGCCTGAGACTGTCGCGCAAAGACTTTCTGTAAAAGAAGAAATCATAGATGAAGGGCAGGGGTAATACGCCATTATGAAAGAAAGAGGACTTTTAATCGTTCTCTCTGGACCTTCGGGAGTTGGAAAAGGAACGGTCAGACAAGCCATTTTCTCCCAGGAAGATACGAAATTCGAATACTCTATTTCTGTGACGACACGCAAACCGCGTGAAGGTGAAAGAAATGGTGTCGATTATTTCTTTAAAACCAGGGAAGAATTTGAACATATGATTGAAAACAAAAAGCTGTTAGAATGGGCAGAATATGTCGGCAATTACTACGGCACGCCTGTTGACTATGTAGAACAGACATTGAGCGAAGGAAAAGATGTTTTCCTTGAAATTGAAGTGCAAGGCGCACTTCAAGTAAGAGAAGCATTCCCGGAAGGTCTTTTTATTTTCCTTGCACCGCCTAGTCTCTCAGAACTTCAAAACCGCATTATTACTCGCGGTACAGAATCTGAGGAGCTCATTCGAAACCGAATGGCTGCTGCAAAAGAAGAAATTGAAATGATGGATGCTTACGACTATGTTGTTGAAAACGATGCTGTCGAGCTTGCCTGTGAAAGAATCAAAGCGATCGTCCTTGCAGAACATCTGCGCAGAGACAGAGTCGCACCAAGATATAAAAAAATGCTGGGGGTAGAATAAACTATGTTAGATCCTTCGATTGACTCATTGATGAACAAACTTGATTCAAAATATACACTTGTGACAGTGTCTGCACGTCGTGCGCGTGAAATGCAGATCCATCAAGATCAGCAGATTGAAAACACAAAGTCTTACAAATTCGTAGGCAAAGCACTAGAAGAAATCGACGCTGGTCTTTTGACATTTGAAAAAGAGGAACAAGAATAACACATCGCTTCTGCTATGCAGATACGATACGTTCAAAAAAGTCAAAACTATGATTGGTTTTGACTTTTTTGAATTGTAGACGAATTTGTGAAAAAGGCCGTTAAGGGGGACAACCAAATGTTACAGTCAAAAAATATTTTACTCGGCGTCAGCGGAGGAATCGCCGTATATAAAGCAGCAGCACTTACTAGTAAACTTGTACAAGCAGGCGCAAATGTAAGAGTGATTATGACGGAATCTGCCCGTGAGTTTGTGTCTCCGCTTACCTTTCAAGCTCTGTCTCGGGATGAGGT
This sequence comes from Bacillus safensis, assembly GCA_030159235.1. GTDB lineage: Bacteria > Bacillota > Bacilli > Bacillales > Bacillaceae > Bacillus > Bacillus safensis_B. The sequence goes on from BSBG01000003.1 coordinate 202,332, forward strand.
ATACGTAGATACATTCAAAGAAAACAATCCAAAAGTCATCGCGCATATTGACGTAGCTGACTGGGCTGACCTCATTCTTGTTGCCCCTGCAACAGCACATACGATTGGTAAAATGGCCGCTGGACTTGCAGATGATATGCTCACAACAACTTTGCTTGCTTCAACAGCTCCTGTATGGATTGCACCAGCTATGAATGTGCATATGTATGATCACCCAGCTGTGAAACGGAACATTCGCACATTATATGAAGACGGCTACCGATTTATTGAGCCAAGTGAAGGTTATTTAGCCTGCGGATACATTGGAAAAGGGCGATTAGAGGAGCCTGAAAAAATTGTTGAACACATCCGTGCATTTTTTGAAGAGCCAAAAAGCTTACCGCTCTCAGGTAAAAAAGTCGTAGTGACAGCTGGCCCTACACGTGAAGTTATCGATCCTGTTCGGTTCTTTACAAATCGATCTACTGGAAAAATGGGCTATGCAATTGCTGAAGTTGCCCAGCAAATGGGGGCTGATGTCACACTGATTTCTGGACCTGTTTCATTAACTGCACCTGATCATGTACAAGTAGTGCAAGTTGAATCGGCTGAGGAGATGTATCAAGCGGCATTAGATGTATACAGGGAAGCAGACCTTGTCATTAAATCAGCAGCAGTCGCCGATTACACCCCTGTCACGACATATGCTCATAAAATGAAGAAACAGGACGGCGCACTAGAAATTGAATTCACCCGGACAAAAGATATTTTAAAAGAGCTGGGGAAAAGAAAAGAGCATCAAGTGCTGATCGGTTTTGCAGCTGAAACGCAAGATGTAGAATATTATGCGAAAAAGAAAATTGAATCAAAGCATTTAGATATGATTGTGGCCAATAATGTGACAAAAGAGGGTGCAGGCTTTGGCACAGATACAAATGTAGCAGCGATCATTAAAGCAGATGGAACAAAAAAAGAGCTGCCAATGATGAGCAAAAAAGACCTCGCTTTTGAAATTTTAAAGGAGGCAAAACAGCTGCTGCCAAAAGAGCGTGATCGATCATGATTGCTGAAGTCATAGTGGATGTCACAACGAAAGCCATTGACCGGCCATTTGATTACCGTGTGCCAGATCGGTTCAAAGATCTCGTCAAAGCGGGTATGAGGGTGGTCGTTCCCTTTGGCCCGAGGAAGATTCAAGGGTTTGTGACAAAAGTCAAAGATGAAACAGACGTAAAGACAGGAAGCATCAAGGACATTGTTGATTTATTTGATTTATCACCTGTTCTGACAGATGAGCTATTGGAGCTTTCCCACTGGCTGACGGAAAAAACATTGTCCTATCATATTACGGCACTTCAATCAATGCTGCCAGCAGCCATGAAGGCAAAGTATGAAAAAGAAATTCAGGTGCTCTCAGAGGAAGAACTTCCGCAGTCATTGAAAGAGCTTTTCGGTCAGCGAGATAGTATTCTTTACGCTGACATCCCGGCTGAACAATTAAAGCAGATTCAAAAGCATGTCCAAAAAGGGCATCTAGAGGTGAGATACCATGTCTCGCAAAAATCTGGAAAGAAAAAAGTGCGCACGCTTCAAGTGGCTACATCGAAAGAAAAACTTGAAGAAAAGCAGCAGCAGCTAAAGAAAAATGCAGTGAAACAAAAAGCGCTGCTGACCTTCCTATTTCAAGCGGATAAGACGACCTTTTCAGCGAAAGATTTGCAGCACCAAACAGGCGCAAGTTCTCAAACGCTTAAAACCTTTATTCAAGAAGGGCTGTTAACAGAAAGCTATGAAGAGGTCTATCGAGACCCCTATCAAGACCGGGAGTTTACACCATCTGCTCCACTTGATCTCACGCCAGAGCAAAGAGAAGCGGCCAAGCATATTCATCAAGCAGTGAGTGATGATCAGCATGAAACCTTTCTGCTGCACGGGGTGACAGGAAGCGGCAAAACGGAGATTTACTTGCAGACAATTGATCATGTCCTTCAAAAAGGAAAAGAAGCGATCGTCCTAGTTCCTGAAATCTCATTAACCCCTCAAATGGTGCAGCGGTTTAAAGAAAGATTTGGCTCAAATGTGGCCGTTCTTCACAGCGGCTTATCAACAGGAGAAAAATATGATGAATGGCGGAAAATTCACCGTAAGGAAGTCAAACTTGTTGTAGGTGCAAGGTCTGCTGTTTTCGCACCATTTGAAAACCTAGGCATGATTATTATAGATGAAGAGCACGAATCGTCTTATAAACAAGAAGAAATGCCTCGTTATCATGCCAAGGATGTCGCTATTGAACGAGCAGAGCGGCATCAATGTCCAGTCGTATTAGGCAGTGCAACACCTTCACTTGAAACCTATGCGCGTGCGAAAAAAGGCGTGTATACATTACTGTCGTTAAAGCACCGCGTCAACCAGCAGCAGCTGCCGCACGTTTCATTAATTGATATGAGAGAAGAACTAAGAAATGGCAACCGCTCCATGTTTTCTGAGGAATTAATGCTTAGGTTAAAAGAAGTACTTGAAAGAAAAGAACAAGCCGTCTTGTTTCTGAACAAAAGAGGCTATTCATCCTTTGTGATGTGCCGCGATTGCGGATATGTGGAGCAATGTCCTCATTGCGAAATTTCTCTTACCTATCACCGCTATCAAAAGCGGCTGAAGTGCCATTATTGTGGTCACGAAGCACCAGTACCTGCTGAATGTCCAGAATGCCACAGTGAGCATATTCGCTATTTTGGTACTGGCACGCAGCGAGTAGAAGAAGAGCTGACAAAGGTATTGCCTGAAGCTAGAGTGATCCGAATGGATGTGGATACAACGTCTCGAAAAGGGGCTCATGAAAAGCTTCTCACGGCTTTTGGCAATAAAGAAGCGGACATTCTGCTCGGAACGCAGATGATTGCAAAGGGGCTGGATTTCCCAGATGTCACACTTGTTGGTGTTCTCAGTGCGGATACATCCCTTCATATTCCTGATTTCCGTTCAAGTGAAAAAACATTTCAGCTGCTCACGCAGGTTAGCGGCAGGGCAGGGCGCCATGAAAAAACGGGCTCGGTTATTATTCAATCGTATACGCCATCTCACTATAGTATTGAATTAACGAAGCAGCACGACTATGAAGCCTTTTATGAACAGGAAATGCTGCATCGCCGCCACCAATCTTATCCGCCGTATTACTTTTTGGCGATGGTGACAGTGTCACATGAAGAAGTGACGAAGGCAGCACATGTCACTGATCAAATTGTCCAGTTCCTAAAAATGAACTGTGCACCGAATACTCGAATCCTTGGTCCAGCTGCATCACCAATCGCTAAGATCAAAGATAGATATCGTTATCAATGCGTGATAAAATACAAAAGGGAAAATGAACTGGCAAGTTTACTACGGAAAATACAAGACCATTATCAAAAGGAACTGGAACAAAAACAATTGATGATTTCAATCGATATGAATCCATATATGATGATGTAAAACGGAGGGCTTTAAGTGGCAGTAAAACCAATAGTCATACATCCGGCAGAAGTGCTTGAACAAAAGACAGAGCCTGTCGATACGTTCGATAAAAAGCTTAAAAAACTGTTGGATGATATGTATGATACAATGCTTGAGCAAGATGGAGTCGGACTAGCAGCACCACAAATCGGTATTTCAAAAAGAATCGCTGTTGTAGATATCGGAGAAGAATCTGGCAGAATTGATTTAGTGAATCCCGAGGTACTTGAAGTGGAAGGAAGTCAGACAGATATTGAAGGCTGCCTGAGTTTTCCATCTTTATACGGCACTGTAGAGAGACCGAGCTATGTGAAGGTAAAAGCCTTTGATAAGAAAGGCAAACCATTTACAATAGAAGCAGAAGGATTTTTAGCAAGAGCCTTATTGCACGAAATTGATCATTTAGACGGCATATTATTTACGTCGAAAATTATTGAAACCTATACAGAAAAAGAACTTGCGGAAATGGAAGGGTGAAGAAAATGGCACGTATCGTATTTATGGGAACCCCTGATTTTTCAGTACCTGTGCTGCAAACACTGATAACAGAAGGATACGAAGTGGTAGGGGTCGTCACGCAGCCAGATCGCCCGAAAGGCAGAAAACGAGTGCTCACACCGCCTCCTGTGAAAGTGGAAGCCTTAAAGCACGGCATTCCTGTATTGCAGCCTGAAAAGGTGCGCCTTGACGAAGAAATTGATAGAGTACTGGCATTAAAGCCCGATTTAATCGTCACAGCGGCATTTGGGCAAATTTTACCAAAGCGATTACTGGATGAACCTCAGTTTGGTTGTATCAATGTCCATGCCTCTCTGTTGCCAGAATTAAGAGGCGGCGCGCCGATCCATTATGCGATCCTCGAAGGCAAAAAGAAAACAGGCGTCACCATCATGTACATGGTGGAAAGACTCGATGCAGGGGACATGATCAGTAAAATAGAAGTAGAAATCGATGAATTAGACAATGTCGGTACATTGCATGACAAATTAAGTGTAGCAGGCGCAGCACTGCTGAAAGATACGGTGCCAAATGTTCTGAGCGGGTCTATATCTCCAATTCCGCAAAATGAAGAAGCGGCAACTTACGCACCTAATATTAAGCGGGAGCAAGAAAGATTAGACTGGACAAAAACCGGTGAAGAGCTTTACAACCAAGTTCGCGGCTTAAATCCATGGCCAGTTGCCTATACTGAATGGAACGGTGCTCATCTAAAAGTATGGGAAGCGAAAAAGGTTCCGCTTCAAGCACAAGAAGAACCTGGAAAAGTGATCGAGCTTCAAAAAGAAGGTCCGGTCATTGGAACAGGGAATGAGCAAGGCCTTTTATTAACAGGTGTGCAGCCAGCTGGTAAGAAAAAAATGAGCGGCGAAGACTTCTTAAGAGGCGCAAATATCGAAATTGGACAGAAATTAGGGTTAATGAATGAAGAAAAGTAATGTGAGAGAAGTAGCGCTGGACGCTTTAATTAAACTTGAACAAAACCAAGCTTACAGTAATTTGCTTTTGCAGTCAGTCTTGAAAGATAAAGACTTAGCTGATCAGGACAAGCCGCTGTTAACAGAGCTTGTATACGGTACCCTGCAAAATAAGCTGGCATTAGATTATATGCTTACGCCCTTTGTGAAAAAACCGCAAAAGGTAGCTCCTTGGGTTATGCAGCTTTTGCGGATGTCCCTTTATCAAATGGTCTACCTTGAAAAAATCCCAGATCGTGCAGCCATTCATGAAGCAGTTGAACTAACGAAAAAGCGTGGACATAAAGGCATTTCTTCACTTGTCAACGGCGTTCTTCGTTCCGTACAAAGAGAAGGCGTTCCGGCATTTGATGCGATCAAAGATCCGGTAAAACGGCTTTCCATTGAGACAAGCCACCCATTATGGCTCGTGCAGGAATGGGTTCAGGCGTACGGATTTGAATCGGCAGAAAGCATGTGCCGCATTCATTTAGTACCGCCAAAGCAAACCCTGCGCGTCAATCGAATGAAAACGGATCGCGCGGCACTTCAGCAAGACCTAATGAATGCAGGAATTGAAACGGAGCTCGGCGACTTATCTGAAGATGCACTCAAGCTCATGAAAGGGTCCATCGTCTGGGCCCCTTCGTTTCAAGAAGGCTATGTCACCATTCAAGATGAAAGCTCCATGCTTGTCGCAAGAGTGCTCGACCCACAGCCGGGGGAAACAGTGCTTGACGCTTGTGCGGCTCCTGGCGGAAAATCAACACATATTGCAGAACGTATGAATGATGAGGGCAAAATTGTTTCACTTGATTTACATGAACACAAAGTGAAACTCATCAAACAAGCAGCAAAACGTCTGAGTCTTACTCACATTGAGGCAAAAGCACTTGATGCAAGGAAAGCAGCAGACTATTACAGCGAAGCTTCGTTTGACCGTATTCTCATTGATGCACCGTGTTCCGGTTTTGGCGTCATCAGACGAAAACCAGATATGAAATATACAAAGTCTAAAGAAGATTCAGCAAGGCTTGCAGTCATTCAGCAAGCAATTTTGAAGGAAGTGGCCCCGCTTTTAAAGCCGGGCGGAACCCTTGTATATAGTACATGTACAATGGACCCAACAGAAAATCAACAAGTGATTCATGCGTTTTTACAAGAACACCAAGACTTCGAACCCGATCTATCTCTTAATGAACGGCTGCCTGAGCAGGTTGCTCCGTTTGTTCAAAACGGAAGTGTACAAATTCTTCCTCATTATTTCGGAACAGATGGTTTCTTTATTTGCAGCATGAGAAAGAAGGGATAAAAAATGACAGAACAAAAAGTAAGAAAAGAACTGAAGACAGATATGCCGTCGATCTACTCATTTGAGCTTGACGAAATGAAAGAATGGTTAAAAGAACAAGGCGAAAAGCCTTTCCGCGCAGCTCAAATTTTTGAGTGGCTTTATGAGAAACGTGTGACATCCTTTGACGAAATGTCTAACCTTTCAAAGGATTTAAGAGAAAAATTAAAAGATCAATTTATGATCACTACATTAAAAACCGTGATCAAACAAACGTCACAAGACGGAACGATCAAGTTTTTATTTGAATTACATGATGGCTATACCATTGAAACAGTGCTTATGCGTCACGAATACGGCAACTCTGTCTGTGTCACAACTCAGGTTGGCTGTAGAATTGGCTGTACATTCTGTGCATCTACACTTGGCGGGTTAAAACGAAACCTTGAAGCGGGAGAAATCGTTGCTCAAGTATTGAAAGTGCAGCAGGCACTTGACGAAACGGATGAGAGAGTCAGCTCTGTTGTCATTATGGGAATTGGCGAACCGTTTGATAACTTTGAAGAAATGCTTGCCTTCCTTAAAATCATCAACCATGACAACGGCTTAAATATTGGCGCACGTCATATTACGGTGTCGACAAGCGGAATCATTCCAAAGATCTATCAATTCGCTGATGAGCAAATGCAAATCAACTTTGCTGTCTCCCTGCATGCACCAAACACAGAGATCAGAAGCAGTCTCATGCCGATCAATAAGGCATATAAGCTGCCAAAATTAATGGAAGCCATTGAATACTACATTCAAAAAACGGGTAGACGTGTCAGCTTTGAATACGGTCTGTTTGGCGGAGTGAATGATCAAGTTCATCATGCGGAAGAACTTGCAGACTTATTAAAAGGAATCAAGTGCCACGTGAACCTCATTCCGGTGAACTATGTACCGGAAAGGGATTATGTAAGAACACCGAGAGAACAAATCTTCCTATTTGAAAAAACGCTGAAAGAACGCGGTGTAAACGTAACGATTCGACGAGAGCAAGGCCATGACATTGATGCTGCTTGCGGTCAGCTAAGAGCGAAGGAGCGTCAGGAAGAGACGAGGTGACGAATGTTGATAAGGGCAGCCTTTCAAACCGATACAGGAAAAGTCCGTCAGCATAATGAAGATGATGCAGGTATTTTTGAAGCAAAAGAAGACACCCTTCTAGCTGTTGTAGCAGATGGAATGGGAGGTCATCTTGCTGGTGATGTCGCCAGCAAGATGGCAGTCTCTTCTTTAAAAGAATACTGGGAAGAAACATCTTCAATTCCAGCAAAACCAGCAGAGCAAGAAAGCTGGTTAATCTCAAAAATTAGTGACATTAATCATCAAGTATATGAACATGCGCAAAATAATGAGGAGTGCCAAGGAATGGGGACGACCATTGTCTGTGCGCTCGTTCATTTGCAAACGGTCACAATTGCCCATATTGGAGACAGCCGCTGCTACTTACTAAGAGAAGGAGCACTGACCCAATTAACGGATGACCATTCACTTGTGAATGAGCTTGTGAAAACAGGTGAAATTTCAAAAGAAGATGCAGAATATCATCCAAGAAAAAATGTGCTCACGAAAGCATTAGGAACGGATCAACACGTTCAAATTGATGCACGTACCTTTGAAGTGGACCCAGGAGATCAAATCCTGCTTTGCTCAGATGGTTTATCGAATAAAATAGAAGAAGAGAATTTGATTCATATTTTAACGCAAACGACCGCACTGGATGAAAAAGTAACAGCGTTAATTCAAACAGCGAATGACAACGGCGGTGAAGATAACATTACAGCAGTATTGTTAGAAATCTCCTCCCAACCAGAGGAGGGTGACAGCAAGTGTTGATCGGAAAACGGATCAGCGGCCGTTATCAGATTCTTCGCGTGATAGGCGGAGGCGGAATGGCAAACGTTTATTTGGCGGAGGATATGATTTTAGATCGCGAAGTCGCGATTAAAATTTTGCGATTTGATTTTGCAAGCGATGATGATTTTATTAGACGTTTCCGGCGTGAAGCGCAATCAGCCGCAAGCTTAGATCATTCAAATATTGTCAGCATCTACGATGTAGGGGAAGAAGATGACATTTATTATATTGTCATGGAATATGTCGAGGGGATGACGCTGAAAGAATACATACATGCCAATGGCCCGCTTCATCCGAAAGAAGCCGTTCGCATTATGGAGCAAGTTGTTGCGGCGATGGAAGAAGCCCATGCGAAACAGCTCGTCCACCGGGACATTAAGCCTCACAATATTTTAATAGACAACATGGGAAATATTAAAGTCACTGATTTTGGGATTGCTATGGCACTCAGCTCAGCGACCATCACCCATACAAACTCTGTCCTAGGGTCCGTGCACTATTTGTCTCCAGAACAAGCACGCGGAGGTCTTGCGACGAAAAAGTCAGACATCTATTCACTTGGCATTGTGCTCTATGAACTCATTTCTGGACGCATGCCATTTGAAGGGGAATCGGCTGTCAGTGTTGCGCTGAAGCATTTACAATCAGAGCCGCCATCTGTGAGAAGGTGGAATCCTTCTGTTCCACAAAGCGTGGAAAACATCATTTTAAAGGCGATGGCCAAAGATCCATTTTATCGATATGAAGATGCATCTGAAATGCAAAAAGATTTAAATACTGCTTTCGACCCTGCAAGGCTAAAAGAAAAACGCTTTGTTATTGAAGAAGATCATGAAGCAACGAAAGCGATCCCCATCATTCAAGATCATCAAGTCGATCAAGATAATGAAAAAACAGCCGTCCATCCGGCACAGAAACCGAAGAAAAAAGAGAAAAAAAAGCCAAAAAAGAAACGAAAAAAATGGCCTTGGGTTGTAGCAACAATCTTATTTATTCTGACGGCTGCGACGATTTTAGCCATTACTGTGTTTCCGGGCTTACTTTTTCCAAAAGATGTTGAGGTCACTGATGTATCTGGCATGACGGTTGAAAAAGCAGAGGATACCTTGAAGAAAGCTGGATTTACCGTCGCATCTGAACCAATTGACATCGCTGATGAAAAAATTGAAAAAGGGCTTGTCGTCAAAACAGACCCGAAAATCGGTACAAAGGTAAAAGAAGGAACAGAAATTCAGCTTTACCAAAGTACAGGCAAGGAAAAGACCGAATTACCTGATGTAACAGGCGAAAAGGTCGATAACGCAAAAGAAATATTAGAGAAAAAAGGATTTAAACAGGTTGTTGTGGAGGAAGTAAATGATAATGACACCGAATCTGGAATTGTCATGGAACAGAAACCTTCAGCGAATACAGAGCTTGTTGCAGCAGATGAAGAAGTGACGTTAACAGTCAGCATAGGTCCAGCTGATATTACATTGCGTGATTTAACGACGTATAGTAAGCAGGCGGCATCGAATTATTTAGAGGATAACGGATTAAAGCTGGACGAAAAAGAAGCGTATTCTGACGATGTGCCAAAAGGTGAAGTGATGAAGCAGGAACCAGGAGCAGGTACTGCTGTCAAACCAGGTGATACGGTCAAGGTCACATTTTCTCTCGGACCAAAGGAAAAGCCGGCTAAAACGGTGACTGAGAAAATCGCCATCCCATATGAACCTGAAACGGAAGGGCAAGAGATGACCGTCCAGATTTCCATTGATGATGCAGAGCATAGCATTTCTGATTCATATGAAACCTTTAGCATTACTGCACCAACTGAACGGACCATTAAATTTAAGATTGAACCAGGTCAAAAAGGATATTATCAAGTGACGGTTGATGATAAAGTTGTAAGCTCTAAAACGATCGAATACCCTGATGATGAATAAAGGAGGGACTTTATGCCTGAGGGCAAAATTATTAAAGCATTAAGCGGATTTTATTATGTGCTAGATGAGACTCTAGAAAGTGGAAAAGTGGTTCAGTGCAGAGCGAGAGGCATTTTTCGAAAAAACAAAATTACACCTCTTGTTGGAGATTATGTCGTGTATCAAGCAGACAACGACAAAGAAGGCTACTTATTAGAAGTAAAAGAACGGACAAACGAACTTGTTCGTCCGCCTATTAGTAACGTCGATCAAGCGGTGCTCGTTTTTTCAGCGACAGAGCCAACCTTTAGCACATCGCTTTTAGACAGATTTCTAGTGCTTGTTGAAGCCAATCATATTGAGCCGATTATCTGCATCACTAAAATGGACTTATTGAAAACAGATGAAGAGCGTGAAACCATCGAGGCCTATGCAGACGACTATCGGCAAATTGGATATGATGTTCATTTAACATCTACAATCGAGGGAGACGGAATTGAAAAGCTGACTCCGCATTTTCACAATAAGATCACTGTATTTGCTGGTCAGTCCGGTGTAGGCAAGTCCTCCCTTTTAAATGCGATGAGTCCTGAATTGGCGCTGAAAACAAATGATATCTCCTCTCATCTTGGAAGAGGAAAGCATACGACAAGACATGTCGAACTCATTCGAACAGCTGAAGGGCTCATTGCAGATACACCTGGCTTTAGCTCGCTCGAATTTACCGGCATCGAAGCGGAAGATTTAGGTTTGTACTTTTTAGAAATCAAAGAGCGGAGTGCAGATTGTAAATTTAGAGGCTGCCAGCACGTGAAAGAGCCAGGCTGTGCGGTAAAAGATGCGGTCGAACATGAGCAAATCAGAGAGTATCGCTATCAGCATTATTTAGAGTTTTTAACTGAAATCAAAGACAGAAAGCCGAGGTACTAAATCATGGTTTATATTGCCCCTTCCATTTTATCAGCAGATTTCGCCAATTTGGAGAAAGATATCCGTGATGTGGAACAAGGCGGAGCGGATTACATTCATATCGATGTCATGGACGGCCATTTTGTACCGAATATCACCTTTGGACCGAATGTTGTGGAAGCGATCAGACCGCATACAAAGCTGCCGCTCGATGTTCACTTAATGATTGAGCAGCCAGACCGGTATATTCCTGCATTCGCAAAAGCAGGCGCTGACATTATTTCTGTCCATGTAGAGGCATGTCCGCATTTGCACCGAACGATACAGCACATCAAAGAACAAGGTGTAAAAGCGGGCGTTGTTTTGAACCCGCACACACCTGTTTCCCAAATTGAGCATGTATTAGAAGATGTAGACCTTGTTTTATTCATGACGGTGAACCCTGGTTTTGGCGGACAGGCGTTTATTCCATCTGTCCTCACGAAGGTAAAAGAAGTGAAAACACTTAGTGAACAAAAGGGCTTATCAGACTTACTTATAGAAATAGACGGCGGTGTCAATGTAGATACTGCAAAGAGCTGTAAAGAGGCAGGCGCTAATTTACTTGTGGCCGGCTCAGCGGTATACGGTAAAGATAACCGCGCAGCAGCCATTCAGGCAATTCGAGAAGCGTAAAGAAAGGAACCAAAGTCATTGTGATCTTTGGTTCTTTTTACATGGAGAGGAGTGTATATCATGCACATACATATCGTGGCCGGCGGTCCTTTTGAATACATCCCGCCCCTTGAACATGAAGCATCACAGGAGGATATTCTCTGGGTTGGCGTAGATCGGGGAACGCTTTGTTTACTAGAGCACGGCATCATGCCTGCTAAGGCCTTTGGTGATTTTGACAGTGTGACAGAAGAAGAGCTTCGCGAGCTGAAAAAGAAATTGCCCGAGCTTAATGTATTTCAGGCTGAAAAAGATGAAACCGATTTAGAGCTTGCGCTGAACTGGGCCTTGCGTCAGCACCCAGCGCATATTCACATCTACGGCATCACAGGAGGAAGGGCTGATCACTTTCTAGGAAACATTCATCTTCTATATAAAGGCATTCGGCACAAGCAGAACATCACTCTTATAGACAAACAAAATATCATTCAAATGTTTGAGCCTGGTACATACGAAATACAAGAAGACCCGGATAAAAAATATGTGTCGTTTCTGCCCTTTGGTACATCGGTTGAAAAGCTGACATTAAAAGGTTTCAAATATCCTCTGGAAAATTGTCATATTGAGCCTGGTTCCACACTATGTATTAGTAACGAACTCATCCACTCAAATGGTACTTTTTCTTTTCATGAAGGCATATTAATAATGGTAAGAAGCAAAGATTGACCAACCTATCAATGTGGATGGCTGATTAAGCTCAATTGTGCTGCAAGCGGTACTTTTAGGAGGGGGACAAAATGAAATTTTATACAATCAAACTGCCTAGATTTCTTGGCGGCATTGTCCGTGCGATGCTTGGTTCATTTAAAAAAGATTAATGCGTAATCTCCTTTATTTCCACATAAAAACGCCTGCTACAAATTTATTGTAGCAGGCGTTTACTCTTGCTTATACACGCTCAACTTTACCAGATTTCAAAGCTCGAGCTGATACATATACTCTTTTAGGCTTACCGTCCACTAGAATACGAACTTTTTGAAGGTTCGCGCCCCATGTACGTTTTGTAGAGTTCATTGCGTGAGAACGGTTGTTCCCAGCTTTTGTTTTTCTGCCTGTAATAACGCATTTACGTGCCATTTGTTTCCCTCCTAACTGCGAAAACATCATCATATTCTTCATATACGTACTTAGAGATGCCTCAAGATACTTTAATAATTTACCACAGCTTCAAGGGGTTTGCAAGGATTGTTTACTCCTCTTTCAAGAAAAATACCTTGACATCTTGATAAAAAATCAAGGCTATAGTATAAGTAGGATTGGGTCGGATTGAATGATTTCTTTTAAAAAGAAGGGTCTTATAGTAAAATAGTGATAACTCAGGGCAATTTCTCAAAAAGGGGGAACCAATGTGTCCATTGAACTTAGAACGAAATACGGACAAATTGATATATCAAATGAAGTCATTGCAATGGTGGCAGGAGGCGCTGCGATCGATTGCTATGGTATTGTTGGCATGGCGTCCAAAAATCAAATCAAGGACGGCTTGACGGATATTCTCCGCAAAGAGAACTTCAGCCGGGGTGTTCTTGTGCGTCAAAAAGAAGACCGCATTCATATTGATATGTACATCATCGTCAGCTACGGCACAAAAATATCAGAAGTCGCACATAATGTTCAAACGAAAGTCAAATATACGATTCATCATACAATTGGACTTTCTGTTGACTCGGTCAACATCTATGTACAAGGAGTAAAAGTTACGAACCCGTAGTAAGGAGGAAATATATTGTCTATTAGAAATCTTGATGGCCGCTCATTTGCAAAAATGATTCTTGCAGGTGCTCACCATCTTTCTCAAAACGCACAAATTGTTGATGCGTTAAATGTTTTTCCAGTGCCAGACGGAGACACTGGAACCAATATGAATTTGTCGATGACCTCAGGGGCAAAAGCCGTTGAAGAAACAAATACCGCTCATATTGGGAAGGTCGGTGTGGCCCTGTCAAAAGGGTTATTGATGGGCGCAAGAGGAAACTCTGGCGTGATCCTGTCACAGCTCTTTAGAGGTTTCAGTAAACATATCGAACAAAAAGAAACAATCGATGCAAAAGAATTTGCTCTTGCCTTGCAGGCAGGTGTTGATACAGCATATAAAGCCGTGATGAAACCGATTGAAGGGACGATCTTAACGGTGGCAAAAGACGCGGCAAAGAAAGCGGTTGCCGTTTCAGCGGCAGAAGATCAAATTGACCGTGTTCTTGAATTAACGATTGAAGAAGCAAGAGCGTCACTTGATCGTACGCCAGACTTGCTTCCTGTCTTAAAAGAAGTGGGCGTTGTAGATAGTGGAGGTAAAGGACTTCTATGCGTATATGAAGGTTTCCTTGCTTCATTAAGAGGAGAAGAGCTCCCTTCTAAGGCGGCTTCTTTGCCGACGCTAAAAGAACTCGTCAGTGCAGAGCATCATAAAAGTGCACAAAGTCATATGAACACTGAAGATATTGAATTTGGCTATTGTACTGAATTTATGGTGAAATTTGAAGAAGACAAACAGTCCTTTGATGAGAATGCCTTCAGAGAAGACTTGAGCGAATTCGGAGATTCACTTCTTGTGGTGTCTGATGAGACGCTGGCGAAAGTTCATATTCATGCAGAGCATCCAGGAAATGTCTTATCATATGCACAGCGCTACGGCAGCTTGATTAATATGAAAATTGAAAACATGAGAGAGCAACACAGCTCGATCGTGAACGAAGAAAGAGAACAAGCACCTGCTGCACCAAAAGCACCTACTGCTGAAAAACAGCGCTTTGGTGTCGTCAGTGTCGCAATGGGAGAAGGAATTGCTGACTTGTTTAAAAGCATCGGAGCTTCCGTCGTTATTGAAGGCGGGCAGACGATGAACCCAAGCACAGAAGACATTGTCACAGCAATTGAAAGCGTACATGCCGAAACCGTCTTTATCTTACCTAATAATTCTAATATTGTCATGGCAGCTAAACAGGCGGCAACTGTCTCAAGTCGCGATGTCGTTGTGATTCCTACAAAGACCGTTCCTCAAGGAATGTCGGCACTTCTTTCTCTAAATGAAGCAGCTTCAAATGAAGATAATGAAAGAGCGATGCTAGAAGCGATTGACCACGTGAAAAGCGGGCAAATTACCTTTGCAGTGAGAGACACTCAAATCGATGGAATCGACATTGCCAAAGGTGATTATATGGGTCTGTTCAACGGGAAAATCACCTTAACAGCGAAAAATCAATTAGATGCAGCAAAAGAACTTCTGACCAAAATGGTGACAGAAGATGATGAGATTGTCACCGTTATTAAAGGGGAAGATGCATCATCTGATGAATTGGACGCGTTAGAAGCCTTTATTGAAGAAACATTTGAAGATGTAGAAGTTGAAGTCCACGATGGAAAACAGCCGCTTTATTCATATATTTTGGCGGTTGAATAACGAAAGAAGGGCAAATACAGCCCTTCTTCTTCTTTTGCAATTTTTTACTAGCCAGTCAACGGTGAAATGAGTTGCGGGAAACGAATGAATCCATTAGTCTAAAGAAAGAACCAAACCATACGTGTGTGGTTATGAGAGGGGAAGACCTATGAAATTTAGAAGTGTGTTTGATATTATTGGACCCGTTATGATTGGTCCATCAAGTTCGCACACAGCGGGTGCGGCTCGTATAGGAAGAGTGGCTCGCAGCTTATTTGGAAGAGAACCGAAACGAATTGTTGTTTCATTTTATGGTTCTTTTAAAGATACGTATAAAGGACACGGTACAGATGTCGCCATTATCGGCGGTGTTCTTGACTTTGATACATTTGATGAACGAATCAAAACGGCAATCGATATTGCAAAAAGCAAAGAGATCGAGATTGAATTTAAAGAAGAAGAGGCGGTGCCGGCGCATCCAAATACAGCAAAAGTAGAGATTTCAGATGCGAACGGAAGCCTTGAATTAATCGGAATTTCCATCGGCGGAGGTAAAATTGAAATCACAGAATTAAATGGTTTTGAGCTTAGACTCTCAGGGAATCATCCTGCCATTCTTGTGGTTCATAATGATCGCTACGGAACCATTGCAGCAGTTGCCAATGTCTTAGCGAAATTCGCCATCAACATCGGTCATATGGAAGTGGCGCGTAAAGATGTTGGGCAAGAAGCACTGATGACCATTGAAGTGGATCAAAATATTGACCCAGCTGTCCTATCAGAGCTTGAAACACTGCCAAACATTATTCAAGTCACACAAATTGCAGAGTAACAACAAGGAGGTTATGAATGATGTTTAAAAACGTCAAAGAACTCGTGCAGCTAACAGAAGAACGGAATACCTCCATTTCAGAGATCATGATTACGCAAGAAATGGAAGTGACAGGAAAGTCACGCGAAGATATTTTCTCCCAAATGTACCGCAACCTAGAAGTGATGGAACAGGCCATTGAAAACGGGCTGAAAGGTGTGAAATCATTATCAGGTTTAACAGGCGGAGATGCAGTCAAACTTCAAGCCTATATCGCATCAGGCAAAACGTTGTCTGGTCATACAATATTAGATGCTGTCAGTAAGGCAGTGGCAACGAATGAAGTCAATGCTGCAATGGGAACCATTTGTGCGACGCCTACAGCAGGCTCAGCAGGTGTTGTACCAGGTACATTATTTGCAGTAAAAGAAACATTAAAGCCAACAAAGGAACAAATGGTCAGATTCCTATTCACCTCTGGCGCATTTGGTTTTGTTGTGGCCAATAATGCCAGCATCTCTGGTGCAGCAGGCGGCTGTCAGGCGGAGGTAGGCTCAGCATCAGGTATGGCGGCAGCAGCTATTGTTGAAATGGCAGGCGGCACACCGCAACAATCTGCTGAAGCGATGGCGATTACACTGAAAAATATGCTTGGACTTGTTTGTGATCCAGTAGCGGGACTTGTCGAGGTACCTTGCGTCAAACGAAACGCTATGGGGGCATCAAATGCTATGATCGCAGCAGACATGGCACTTGCCGGCATCACAAGCCGTATTCCATGTGATGAAGTCATTGATGCGATGTATAGAATTGGTCAAACGATGCCAACGGCCCTTCGCGAAACTGCACAAGGCGGACTCGCAGCGACACCGACAGCAAGAGAGCTTGAAAAGAAGATTTTCGGAGGTGTGACATCATCTCGTGATACAGAAATTGCAAGATAATATCTCTGTCCTGAAGGGGATTGGGGAAGAAACCGAAAAAACACTCAATGAACTTGGAATCTACACAGTAGCCGATTTACTCGGCTACTTTCCTTATCGATATGACGACTATGAGCTTCGCAACTTAGAAGAAGTCAGGCATGATGAACGTGTCACAGTTGAAGGGAAAGTACATAGTGAGCCCGTTCTCACCTATTATGGAAAAAAACGAAGCAGGCTGACATTCAGGCTGCTTGTCGGGCGTTTTCTCATTACGGCGATTTGCTTCAATCGTCCCTATTTAAAACGAAGCCTTGTTTTAGGTGATACGGTTTCCGTCACAGGGAAATGGGATAAAAACCGTCAATCTATCATGGTCCAGGAATTTAAAAAAGGGACGCACGAGCAAGATGGCAGTATAGAGCCTGTTTATTCTGTGAAAGAAAATGTAACTGTGAAAATGATGAGACGTTTTGTGAAACAAGCCCTGTCACTTTATGTAGATATAGCCGAAGATCCACTGCCAAAGCAGCTTGCCGCTGCCTATAAACTCATGTCCTACCAGGAAGCATTAAAAACCATTCACCTTCCAGAAACAAGAGACTCGCTAAAGCAGGCAAGACGCCGCTTTGTGTACGAGGAATTTCTCATCTTCCAGCTGAAGATGCAGGCAATTAGAAAGAAAGAACGAGAAAAAACAGCAGGCATCCAGCATCCATTTTCCAAAGAGGCTGTTTTTGAATTTGTTCACAGCCTGCCATTTCCGCTGACGAAGGCACAATCAAGAGTGCTTGATGAAATCATGTCGGACATGGCGTCCCCGTACCGGATGAACCGGCTGCTCCAAGGTGATGTTGGTTCAGGAAAAACAGCTGTTGCAGCCATAGCGCTTTATGCCGCTCATTTATCCGGCTTTCAAGGTGCATTGATGGTTCCAACAGAAATTTTGGCAGAACAGCATGCTGATTCACTGTACCAGCTTTTCGAAAAATGGGGGCTGAATATCGCGCTTTTGACGAGCTCAGTGAAAGGAAAGCGCCGCAGAGAATTGCTGGAACGTTTAAAAGAGGGCGAGATTGACATATTAGTCGGCACGCATGCGCTCATTCAAGACGAGGTCGAATTTCAGCAGCTTGGTCTTGTCATTACAGATGAGCAGCACCGGTTTGGCGTAGAGCAACGGAAAAAACTAAGAAGTAAAGGGCAGGACCCAGATGTCTTGTTTATGACCGCCACACCAATCCCGCGAACACTTGCAATCACAGTATTTGGAGAAATGGACGTATCTGTTATTGACGAATTACCTGCGGGCAGAAAACAAATCGAAACGTATTGGGTTAAGCATGACATGCTTGAGAGGATTCTTGCTTTTGTGGATAAAGAGCTGAGAAAAGGAAGGCAGGCATATATTATTTGTCCGCTCATTGAAGAATCAGACAAGCTGGATGTCCAAAATGCGATCGATGTCCATAGCATGCTGACAGAGGCATACCGAGGGAAGTGGTCGATCGGCTTAATGCACGGGAAGCTAGCAAGTGATGAAAAAGATCAGGTGATGAGAGCCTTTACCGCAAATGAAGTACAAATTCTCGTTTCAACCACAGTCGTTGAAGTCGGGGTCAACGTGCCGAACGCGACCATCATGGTCATTTATGATGCAGACCGTTTCGGACTGTCTCAGCTTCACCAACTAAGAGGACGAGTCGGGCGCGGAGAACATCAATCATTTTGTATTTTAATGGCCGATCCAAAATCAGAAACGGGGAAAGAACGGATGCGGATCATGTCCGAAACAACCGATGGGTTTGAACTGTCTGAAAAGGATCTAGAACTAAGAGGGCCCGGCGATTTCTTCGGTAAAAAACAAAGCGGGATGCCTGAATTTAAAGTGGCAGATATGGTCCATGACTATAGAGCGCTGGAAACCGCTAGAAAAGATGCTGCAGACCTTGTACAATCAGACGCCTTTTGGACAGATCCTGAATACAAAGAACTCCGGCAAACGCTGGTAGATAGCGGTGTGCTGGGCGGAGATAAATTAAGCTGATCAAGCGCTGGAGGAATTTTCTTGTCTTTTTGAAACAAGGATTGATTTATCATCTATGAGATTATATACTACTATTAGTACCTAGTCATAAATGTACGGATGGTGTCTGCATATGAAACTAAATAAAAAAGAACGTCAAAAGCTTCTCCAGCAAACGATCAGCTCGACTCCATTCATTACTGATGAAGAATTGGCAAGTAAATTCGGTGTTAGCATTCAAACGGTTCGTCTTGATCGTTTGGAACTGTCGATCCCTGAATTACGCGAAAGAATTAAGCATGTGGCCGAAAAGACATTAGAGGATGAAGTGAAGTCACTTCCGCTGGATGAAGTGATTGGAGAAATGATTGATGTAGAGCTTGATGACCAAGCGATTTCCATTTTAGAAGTGAGAAAAGAGCATGTATTCAGCCGAAATCAAATTGCCAGGGGACATCATCTCTTCGCCCAGGCAAATTCGCTGGCAGTTGCCGTCATTGACGATGAACTGGCTTTGACAGCAAAAGCGAATATCAGATTTACTAGGCAGGTGAAACAAGGCGAAAGAGTTGTCTCAAAAGCCAAAGTAGCCTCACATGATAAAGAAAAAGGAAGAACCGTAGTTGAAGTAAACAGCTATGTCGGTGAGGAAGTTGTCTTCTCAGGTGACTTCGTCATGTATCGCTCAAAACAAAAGTAAAAGGTGGCATGTAATATGAGAATTGCAGTCGATGCAATGGGGGGAGATCATGCCCCTAAAGCCATTATTGACGGTGTGCAAAAAAGCTTAACGGCATTTTCAGATATCGAGATTACACTAGTCGGCGATGAAAACAAAATCAAACCATACATAACAAATAATGATCGCATCACGATCTTAGATGCGAAAGAAGTCATTGAACCGACAGATGAACCAGTGCGTGCAGTTAGACGTAAAAAGGATTCATCCATGGTGAAAATGGCGCAGGAAGTATCCGAGGGACGAGCAGATGCCTGCATCTCAGCAGGAAATACTGGAGCCCTTATGACAGCAGGACTGTTTATCGTAGGCAGAATTGACGGTATTGACAGGCCGGCACTTGCCCCAACCTTACCAACACTGGATGGCAGCGGCTTCTTATTACTAGATGTCGGTGCAAACGTTGATGCTAAACCAGAACATCTAGTGCAGTATGCCATGATGGGATCCATCTACGCAGAGCGGGTCTTTCCAAAAAGCAATCCACGTGTTGGACTCTTAAATGTAGGAACAGAAGATAAAAAAGGCAACGATTTAACGAAAAAAACCTTTGAATTATTAAAAGCATCAGATTTGAATTTCGTAGGAAATGTAGAGTCTCGTGACTTATTAGAAGGTGTTGCTGATGTTGTTGTTACAGATGGTTTCACAGGAAATATTGCGCTTAAAACAATTGAAGGCACAGCCCTTTCTGTCTTTAAGATGCTGAAAGAAACCTTAACATCTAGTTTCACAGCAAAAATTGCAGCAGGCATGATGAAGCCGAAATTGATGCAGATGAAAGCCAAAATGGATTACTCCGAATATGGCGGTGCCGCTTTATTTGGTTTAAAGGCACCTGTCATTAAAGCGCACGGCTCCTCTGACGAAAATGCTATTTTCCATGCCATTCGTCAGGCACGTGATATCGTAGAAAAAGACGTTTCAGCCATCATACATCAAGAAGTCCAAAAAGAAACAACGAATGAGTCTTAATGGAGGTAGAGCAGCATGACTAAAATTGCATTTTTATTCCCTGGCCAAGGCTCCCAAAAAATTGGCATGGGAAAAGATTTATTTGACCAGGAAGCCGTATCTAAAGCTGTATTTGAAGAAGCAGACAAGACCCTCGGTTTTGACTTATCTTCTATGATTTTTGAAGGAGATGCAGAAGAACTGACGCTCACGTATAACGCGCAGCCAGCTCTTTTAACGACAAGTATCGCCATCTTAAAGAAATTTGAAGAGAGCGGAATCAAAGCAGATTATGCAGCAGGACATAGTCTTGGTGAATATACTGCCCTTGTTGCAGCAGGCGCACTTTCGTTTAAAGATGCTGTGTATGCAGTTAGAAAGCGCGGCGAATTAATGAATGAAGCTGTTCCAGCAGGAGAAGGCGCTATGGCAGCGATTCTCGGCTTAGACCAAGCGGCGCTTTTAGAAGTGACAAAGGAAGTAACAGAAAGCGGTCATCTTGTTGAACTTGCGAACTTAAACTGCCCTGGTCAAATCGTAATCTCTGGTACAGCAAAAGGGGTCGAACTTGCTTCGGAGAAAGCAAAAGAAAAAGGCGCAAAACGCGCAATTGCCCTTGAAGTAAGCGGACCTTTCCATTCTGCACTAATGAAACCAGCTGCTGAAAAATTCACAGATGTTCTGTCAAAGCTAGACATTACGGATGCCAAAACACCGGTCATCTCAAATGTAACAGCAGACATCGTGACCACTCGTGATGCTATTGAGACAAAGCTTATTGAACAACTGTATTCGCCAGTTCGATTTGAAGAAAGTGTGGAACGCCTCATCGATTTAGGCGTGACAACATTTATTGAAATTGGTCCTGGTAAGGTGCTTTCAGGTCTTGTGAAAAAGGTCAATCGCCGTTTGACGACGATTTCTGTTTCAGATCAAGAAACCATTGAAGCAGCCATTCAAACATTGAAGGGGGATTCTTGATGCTTACAAATAAAACAGCCGTTGTAACAGGTGCATCACGCGGGATTGGCCGTTCTATTGCGATCGACCTAGCGAAAAGTGGCGCAAATGTTGTCGTGAACTATTCAGGGAACGAAGCAAAAGCAAATGAAGTCGTAGATGAAATCAAAGCACTTGGTCAGCAGGCATTTGCTGTTAAAGCTGATGTTTCAAATGCCGAAGAAGTACAAGCAATGATCAAACAAGCCATTGATACCTTTGGTTCAATTGACATTCTTGTGAATAATGCAGGGATCACAAAGGACAATCTGCTCATGAGAATGAAAGAGAATGAATGGGATGATGTCATTAACATAAACTTAAAAGGTGTCTTTAACTGTACAAAAGCTGTGACACGTCAAATGATGAAGCAGAGAAGCGGAAGAATCATCAATTTGGCTTCAGTGGTTGGTGTGTGTGGAAACCCTGGACAAGCAAACTACGTTGCAGCAAAAGCTGGCGTTATCGGTTTAACAAAAACAACAGCAAAAGAACTGGCAACCCGCCATATTACAGTCAATGCTGTAGCACCAGGCTTTATTTCAACAGATATGACAGACAAGCTTGATGACAATGTACAAACAGAAATGCTCAAACAAATCCCGCTTGCACGCTTTGGTGCACCTGAAGATATTAGCAACGTCGTTGTCTTTTTAGCTTCAGAAAAAGCAGGTTATATTACAGGCCAAACCATCCAAGTAGATGGCGGAATGGTCATGTCCTAAGAAATATCAAAATTTCATTAGGTTTTCTCTAGTTTTTTAAAAACGAATCAACTATAATACTTTGAGGGGAGGTGAAAGGCAATGGCAGACGTATTAGAGCGTGTAACAAAAATTATTGTAGACCGCCTTGGCGTTGATGAGGCTGACGTGAAAATGGAAGCTTCATTTAAAGAAGATTTAGGCGCTGATTCCCTTGATGTAGTTGAGCTAGTTATGGAACTTGAAGATGAGTTCGATATGGAAATTTCTGACGAAGATGCTGAAAAAATTGCAACAGTCGGTGACGCTGTGAACTACATAAATAACCAGCAATAAGCATAACAAAGTCCCGTCCTCTTTCATGACGGGACTTTGAAAATTTATGTTAGTTTCAACACATTCAGCTGATCAATTGTCAGCCTTTTTCAGATGCTGGGAACAATGTTTCCTCGCATGTAGAAAGAGAGACTCCATATAATCAGTATCCTTAAAGGCGATGACGCCTACCTGGAGGTTGCTATGCCAAAACACTATAAAGACAAACAGAAACAGAGTAAAAAACTAGAGCAATTTAGAGAATTCCAGCAGCGCATTTCAGTACACTTTAAAAATGAAAAACTCCTATATCAAGCCTTTACCCATTCCTCTTATGTGAATGAACATCGGAAAAAGCCATACGAGGACAATGAAAGACTTGAATTTTTAGGAGATGCTGTTTTAGAATTGACCATCTCTCAATTCTTATTTGCAAAATATCCAGCGATGAGCGAGGGAGATTTAACGAAATTGAGAGCGGCGATCGTATGTGAACCGTCACTTGTGTCACTGGCACATGAGCTGTCCTTCGGAGACCTTGTACTTTTAGGAAAAGGCGAAGAAATGACAGGCGGCAGAAAACGCCCAGCACTCTTAGCGGACGTATTCGAGGCATTTATCGGCGCACTTTATTTAGATCAGGGGCTGGAGCCAGTTGAACGATTCCTAGAAGCGTACGTTTATCCGAAAATTAACGATGGAGCGTTCTCGCACGTTATGGACTTTAAAAGCCAGCTGCAAGAATTTGTACAGCGTGATGGAAAAGGTGTGCTGGAATACCGCATCCTGCATGAAAAGGGTCCTGCACATAACCGGGAATTTGAAGCGAATGTATCCCTTCGAGGCGAAGTACTTGGAGTTGGAAATGGACGCTCTAAAAAAGAAGCAGAACAGCACGCTGCACAGGAAGCACTTGCTAAATTGCAGAAACATCATATGAACCAATAAAATCCCCCTCGTCATTCAGGGGGATTTCACTCTGTTTTCCATCATCTTTTTTCACTTCATATGGTAAGATGATAGTACTTTAAATACATAAGGAGGATCACTCTCATGTTCCTCAAACGTTTAGACGTGATAGGATTCAAATCTTTTGCACAGCGAGTGACCGTGGACTTTGTCAAAGGGGTCACAGCTGTTGTTGGACCAAACGGAAGCGGCAAAAGTAATATTACCGATGCCATCCGCTGGGTACTTGGAGAACAATCGGCAAAAAGCCTCCGCGGAGGAAAAATGGAAGACATCATTTTTGCAGGAAGTGACTCAAGAAAAAGAGTCAATCTAGCAGAGGTGACTTTAACGTTAGATAACGAAGATCACTTTTTACCGATCGATTTTCACGAAGTCAGTGTGACAAGAAGGGTCTATCGTTCAGGAGAAAGTGAATTTCTCATAAACAATCAATCTGTCCGCTTAAAGGATATTATTGATCTTTTCATGGATTCAGGCCTTGGGAAGGAAGCTTTTTCGATCATCAGCCAAGGAAAGGTAGAGGAAATTCTATCGAGTAAGGCAGAAGAGAGAAGAAGTATCTTTGAAGAAGCGGCTGGTGTTTTGAAATATAAAACAAGAAAGAAAAAAGCCGAGAATAAACTGTTTGAAACGCAGGACAATTTAAACCGAGTGGAAGATATTCTGCATGAACTAGAAGATCAAGTAGAACCATTAAGAATGCAAGCATCCATTGCAAAGGACTATTTGCAAAAAAAAGAAGAGCTTGAAAATGTAGAAATCGCCCTCACCGTTCATGACATCGAAGCACTTCATGAAAAATGGACAACACTTGGTGAAGCTGTCGAGCGCTTCAAACAAGATGAAATGAAGCAGTCCACAGATATTCAAGCAAAAGAAGCAAAAATTGAAGAGTCGAGAGACCGCATTCAAGCGCTTGATGAATCAATTAATGACCTGCAAGAAGTTCTTCTTTTCACAAGTGAGGAATTAGAAAAGCTTGAAGGAAAAAAAGAAGTGCTAAAAGAACGGAAAAAAAATGCAGCTGCAAACCAAGGGCAGCTAGAAGAATCGCTCGTTCGCTTAACGGAAAAGCAGGCGCTGTTAACCGAAAAGATTGAGCAGCAGAAAATCACGCGGGATAGCCTGCAAAATGAAGTGCAGCAGCTAAAAGATGAAGTGAAAACAAAGCAGCATCAGTTGTCGCTTCATAGTGAAGATGTGGAAGGTCAAATTGAGCAGCTGAAAAGCGATTATTTTGATTTGCTTAATGAACAAGCTTCTATTCGGAATGAACGTACATTACTAGAAGAGCAGCAGCGACAAGCCGCCATGCAGTTAGAACGGCTAACGCAAAATAATCAGAAACATATCGAAGAACGAGTGTCTGTTAAAGAAAAGAAAACAGATGCTGAGCAGCAGCTTTCATCATTAGAAGAAGACATTCTGGCCCAGGTAAAACGTTTTAGAGAAGCAGAACAAAAGCTTGAACAGATGAAACGACAATACGAGAAAAAAGAAACGGCTCTTTACCAAGCCTATCAATATGTACAGCAGGCAAAATCGAAAAAAGAGATGCTGGAATCCATGCAGGAAGACTTCTCGGGCTTTTTCCAAGGTGTAAAAGAGGTCTTAAAGGCAAAAGAACGGTTAGGCGGTATTCATGGTGCTATTGCAGAACTGATTCAAACGGATCAGCAGCATGAAACAGCGATTGAAATTGCGCTAGGTGCAGCAACGCAGCACGTGGTCACGGAAAACGAAGCCGCTGCGAGACAAGCCATTGGATACTTAAAGCAGCATTCCTTTGGACGTGCAACCTTCCTGCCAATGAACGTAATCAAAGAAAGATCCATTCAGCTTAGAGATGTCCAAACAGCAGAGCAGCATGCTGCATTTATCGGCGTAGCGAGTCACCTCGTTTCCTTTGACGAAACGTATCAAAAGGTCATTCAGAACTTGCTTGGAACGGTGCTGATTGTTAGAGACTTAAAAGGCGCCAATGAACTGGCGAAAATGCTTGGACATCGTTACCGCATCGTGACCCTTGATGGAGATGTCGTGAACCCCGGCGGTTCAATGACCGGTGGCGGCGTCAAGAAAAAGAACAACTCACTTCTTTCAAGAAATCGAGAGATTGAAACGTTAACAAAGCAGCTCGTTGAAATGGAAGAGAAAACAACGATCCTTGAAAAAGAAACTAAAGAAACGAAGCAATTGATTGGAGCAAACGAAACCCAACTAAATGAACTGCGTCAGCGCGGCGAAACGCTTCGAGAAAAGCAGCAAGAGCTCAAAGGGAAACTATACGAACTGCAAGTAGCAGAAAAAAATATCAATGCTCATCTTGAACTCTATGATCAAGAAAAAGAAGAATTGCAGCAGCGTTCTACTGAACTTGCGGATAAGGACAAAAAGCAGGTTGATCTTGAAGCCTCTTTAGGTGACAAACTGACTGCTCTTGATGAAGAAATTAATACGCTAACAAAACGAAAGCAGACGCAAAGCTCAACGAAAGAAACCATTTCTGCCGAATTAACAGAGCTGAAAATCACGCTTGCGAAAAAAGAGCAATCCTTAGCGAATGAACAAGAAAAGCTCTCGAGCTTAATGGCTGAATTAGAAGAGGCTGAACAGACGCTGGTGGAAACAAAAGAAGACCTGTCACTCTTAACAAGTGAAATGTCGTCTAGTTCAAGCGGGGCAGAACAGCTGGAAGAAGCGGCGAAAGAGAAGCTGGAAAACAAAAACAAAACGACCGCACTCATTTCAGAGCGGCGTAAACAGCGTCTCGCTCTTTCTGACACATTAGAATTTGCTGAACGTGAACTCAAAGAACAAAAGCGTCTATACAAACAGCTTACGACAGGCTTAAAAGATGAAGAAATTAAGCTCGGCCGTATGGAAGTCGAGCTCGACAACCTGATCGCTTATATAAACGAAGAATATGCCCTTTCGTTTGAAGGAGCAAAAGAGATGTATCAGTTGACGTTATCGCCAGATGAAGCAAGAAAACGAGTGAAGCTGATCAAACTAGCCATTGAAGAGCTTGGAACAGTAAACTTAGGCAGCATTGATGAGTATGAACGTGTGAATGAACGCTATCTCTTCTTAACAGAGCAGCGGAATGATCTGACTGAAGCGAAAAATACATTATTCCAAGTCATTGAAGAAATGGATCAAGAGATGACAAAGCGCTTCTCTGAAACATTCTCTCAAATTCGCGCACACTTTGAAACTGTTTTCCAAGCATTATTTGGCGGCGGAAAAGCAGATCTTAAGCTGACAGATCCAAATGATTTACTCAACTCTGGCGTTGATATTGTCGCGCAGCCACCAGGCAAAAAACTGCAAAACTTAAGCCTGCTTTCAGGCGGAGAGAGAGCATTAACAGCGATCGCTTTACTATTCTCTATTTTAAAAGTGAGACCTGTTCCATTCTGCGTGCTAGATGAAGTAGAAGCGGCGCTTGATGAAGCAAATGTTTTCCGTTTTGCGCAATACTTAAAGAAATACAGCGAAGAAACACAGTTCATTGTCATTACACACCGCAAGGGAACAATGGAAGAAGCAGATGTACTCTACGGCGTGACGATGCAGGAGTCAGGCGTTTCTAAGCTTGTATCTGTCAAACTAGAAGAAACAAAAGAGCTTGTCCAGTAATTAAAGGAGGTTATTGAACCAATGAGCTTTTTTAAAAAACTAAAAGAAAAATTTACGCAGCAAACTGATTCAGTATCAGAAAAGTTTAAAGATGGACTTGAAAAAACGAGAAACTCCTTCCAAGGAAAAGTCAATGAACTGATTTCTCGCTACCGCAAAGTCGACGAAGACTTTTTTGAAGAGCTGGAAGAGGTTCTAATCGGCGCTGATGTCGGTTTCACGACTGTGATGGAACTAATTGATGAGCTGAAAAAAGAAGTGAAATTAAGAAACATTCAAGACCCAAGTGAAGTACAAGCGGTGATTTCTGAAAAACTGGTTGAAATCTACAATAGCGGAGAAGAACAAATTTCTGCACTTAATATTGAAGATGGACGTTTAAATATTATTTTATTTGTAGGCGTCAATGGCGTTGGGAAAACAACAACCATCGGCAAGCTTGCAAACAAGTTGAAAAATGAAGGGAAATCCGTCATTTTAGCAGCAGGTGATACGTTCCGTGCGGGTGCCATTGAGCAGCTTGAAGTTTGGGGAGAGCGTTCAGGTGTCCCTGTCGTCAAACAAACAGCGGGCTCTGATCCAGCAGCAGTGATCTATGATGCCGTTCAATCAGCAAAGGCAAAAAATGCGGATGTCCTCATCTGTGATACAGCTGGAAGACTTCAAAACAAAGTCAACTTGATGAAAGAGCTGGAGAAGGTCAAAAGAGTCATTGAGCGTGAGGTTCCAGATGCACCTCATGAAGTATTGCTTGCCCTTGATGCAACAACGGGTCAAAACGCGATGGCACAAGCCAAGGAATTTTCTAAAGCGACAAATGTAACAGGGATTGCTTTAACAAAGCTTGACGGTACTGCAAAAGGCGGGATTGTTCTTGCGATTCGAAATGAACTGAACATCCCCGTGAAGCTTGTCGGTTTAGGTGAAAAGGTGGACGATCTGCAAGAGTTCGATGCAGAATCGTATGTGTATGGATTATTCTCAGACGTAATTGATCAACAAGACTAACAAAAATGCCGGCAAAACTGCTGGCATTTTTATTTATGTACCGCTTCATGAAGTGACAAGATAAAAACTTGACACACAAGAGAGAACCGTGTAAACTTAGTTGATGTAAAGGGAATGAACTTAACAAAGGGGAGAGAGCCCATGACGCTTGAAAAAACAACGAGAATGAATTACTTGTTTGACTTCTATCAATCGTTGTTGACCGCAAAGCAAAAGAGCTACATGTCGCTTTACTACCTAGACGATTTTTCCCTCGGTGAAATTGCGGATGAATATGAAGTATCAAGGCAGGCTGTTTATGATAATATTAAACGGACTGAAGCGATGCTTGAACAATATGAAGAAAAGCTGCTCTTGTTTAAGAAATTTAAAGAGCGTAAAGAACTTCTCAATCAAATGAGAGAGCTTGTAGCAGATTCCGCGCAAACGGAAGAAGCAGAAGCTTTAATTGAATCGCTTGAGAAATTAGATTAGGAGGCGGCACAGTATGGCATTTGAAGGATTAGCCGACCGACTGCAGCAGACGATTTCAAAAATCCGCGGCAAAGGAAAAGTGTCAGAGCAAGATGTAAAAGAAATGATGCGCGAGGTACGCCTTGCCCTTCTTGAAGCTGACGTCAATTTTAAAGTAGTCAAAGACTTTGTGAAAAAAGTAAGTGAGCGGGCAGTTGGACAAGAGGTTATGCAGAGCCTTACCCCTGGACAACAGGTCATTAAAGTTGTAAAAGAAGAACTCACTGAATTAATGGGCGGAGAAGAGAGTAAGATCGCTGTAGCGAAAAAATCTCCGACCGTCATTATGATGGTTGGTCTTCAAGGGGCAGGTAAAACAACCACAACTGGGAAGCTTGCTAATTTACTTCGCAAAAAACATAATCGCAAGCCGCTGATGGTGGCTGCAGATATTTACAGACCAGCAGCGATCCAGCAGCTTCAAACGCTCGGGAAACAGCTTGATATGCCGGTGTTTTCATTAGGTGATCAAGTCAGCCCTGTCGAAATTGCCAAACAGGCAATTGAAAAAGCGAAAGAAGAGCACCATGATTATGTCATTTTAGATACAGCAGGACGCCTTCATATCGATGAAGAATTGATGGATGAACTTCAGAAAGTAAAAGAAGTAGCGAGTCCAGAAGAAATTTTCCTTGTTGTTGACTCTATGACAGGTCAAGATGCTGTTAATGTCGCAAAAAGCTTTAATGAACAGCTTGGTTTAACAGGTGTCGTTCTAACAAAACTAGACGGTGATACAAGAGGCGGTGCAGCACTTTCTATTCGAGCTGTCACCAATACGCCAATTAAATTCGCTGCCCTAGGAGAAAAGCTTGATGCGATTGAACCATTCCATCCGGAACGGATGGCATCAAGAATTCTTGGCATGGGAGATGTGCTTACGCTAATTGAAAAGGCACAGGCAAACGTTGACCAAGATAAAGCGAAAGAGCTTGAACAAAAAATGCGGACAATGAGCTTCACGCTCGATGATTTCCTCGAGCAGCTTGGCCAAGTTCGTAATATGGGTCCACTTGATGAATTGATCCAAATGATGCCGGGAGCCGGTAAAATGAAAGGGCTCAAAAACGTCCAAGTAGACGAAAAGCAGCTCAATCACATTGAAGCGATCATTAAATCAATGACGACCGAAGAAAAAGAACAGCCAGAGGTCATCAATGCAAGCCGAAGAAAACGGATTGCAAAAGGAAGCGGAACATCTGTTCAGGAAGTCAATCGCCTTTTAAAGCAATTTGACGAAATGAAAAAGATGATGAAGCAAATGACCAACATGTCCAAAGGGAAGAAAAAGGGCTTTAAATTACCATTTATGTAATTGGTTATACATGATAAAACTGTTGTTAAGAAAAAACACTTTACAAACCCTTTTATCATTGTTAATATACTATCTTGTTGAAATATTTTCGGAGGTGCTAGTAAAATGGCAGTAAAAATTCGTTTAAAACGTATGGGATCAAAAAGATCTCCTTTCTATCGTATTGTTGTAGCAGATTCTCGTTCACCACGTGATGGTCGTTTCATCGAAACAGTTGGAACTTACAACCCAGTGTTGTCACCAGCTGAGGTGAAAATCAACGAAGAATTAGCTCTTAAATGGCTTCAAAATGGTGCGAAACCATCTGATACAGTTCGCAACCTTTTCTCAAGCCAAGGAATTCTTGAAAAATTTCATAATGCGAAAAACAGCAAATAATGAATGAGCTGTCCTTGGAAGAATTGATTGTGTCCATCGTCGAGCCACTTGTTGATTTCCCTGAAGATATTCATGTATCTTCATTAGAAAAAGATGAGCAGCTGATTTACACACTGTCTGTCAATGCTGAAGATACCGGAAAAGTGATCGGAAAGCAGGGACGTACAGCAAAAGCGATACGAACAGTCATTTTTGCAGCAAGTGCAGAGTCTTCTAAGAAAGTTCAACTTGAGATTGCTGACTAAAAAGGGAGAGGGCTTAGGACCTCCCCTTTTTTTACACGTTTAAATCTATTTTTCGTTATACTGTAGAGGACAAATGCCTTCGGATAGGGGGACAAAAAGGAAGATGCAGATCATTCAACATGTCACCGTGATGCAAGTATTAACTGAAAGCAGTAAGGACAAACTGTTAACGACTTTTTTGGAGAAAAAAGAAAGACTAGAACGTGAATGCAATCAACTATATTTTCAACTAAAAAAGCATGAAAAAGAACCACATCAGCAAGAAGCCATCCCTCAATTTCAAAAAGCCATCGATAAAAGGCAAGAGAAGATCCGGCAAATTGACTTTCAAGTAGAGCAGCTCCATATTTTGCCGCTTGGAAGTGAAATGAAAGAAACAGAAGTGGATGCACTGGTTGAAGTAAAAATAGGTGATAAATGGGATGACAAAATGCAAGATAATGTCATCGTCGTGAAAGACGGCACCATTGTGGAAATACGTCAGGGGTGATTGAGAACATGGAGACAGAATGGTTGAACGTTGGAAAGATCGTCAATACACACGGAGTGCGCGGAGAAGTACGTGTCGTGTCAAAGACGGATTTCCCAGAAGAGCGCTACAAAAAGGGAAGCGTTCTCTATATTTTTAAGCAAGGTCAAAGCGAGCCACTGAAAGTGACTGTTGCATCACACCGGCAGCACAAGCAGTTTGATTTGCTCACATTTGAAGAAATAAACTCATTAAATGAAGCTGAGCTTCTGAAAGAATCGATCTTAAAGGTAGAAAAAGAACATCTCGGGTCATTAGACGAAGGAGAATTTTATTTCCACCAAATCATTGGCTGTGAAGTATACGATGAAGAGGACAAGCTTATCGGTCAAATCAAAGAGATCTTAACGCCAGGGGCAAATGATGTGTGGGTGGTTGGAAGAAAAGGCAAAAAAGATGCCCTGATTCCTTATATTCCATCTGTCGTCAAAAACATTGATATCTCATCCAAAACTGTACACATTGAAGTGATGGAAGGACTTATTGACGAATGAAAATCGACTTCTTAACCCTTTTTCCTGAAATGTTCGAAGGTGTGCTTCACTCATCGATCTTAAAAAAAGCACAGGAGAAAGAAGCTGTCTCATTTCATGTTGTCAATTTTAGAGAGTATTCGGATCATAAGCATAAAACAGTGGATGACTATCCGTATGGCGGCGGTGCTGGCATGGTACTGAAAGCACAGCCCGTATTTGATGCGGTAGAAGATTTGACGAAGAAAGCAAGCAAGAAGCCCCGAATCATTCTTGTCTGTCCTCAAGGGGAAAGATATACACAAAAGAAGGCAGAAGAACTTGCAAAAGAAGAGCACCTTATGTTCATTTGCGGCCACTATGAAGGCTACGATGAGCGCATCAGGGAGCATCTTGTCACAGATGAGATCTCAATTGGAGATTTCGTTCTCACAGGCGGAGAGCTGCCGGCGATGATGATTGCAGACAGTGTGGTCAGGCTTTTGCCTCATGTGCTTGGAAAAGAAGCGTCTCACATCGAAGATTCATTTAGTACAGGTCTGCTTGAGCACCCGCACTATACAAGGCCAGCTGATTATAAAGGACTAAAAGTGCCGGATGTGCTCCTCTCTGGAAATCATGCCAAAATTGAAGAGTGGCGGCGCAAAGAATCCTTGAAGCGAACCTATACAAGACGGCCAGATTTGATCGATTCGTGCAAAACATTATCGGACGAAGAAAAAAGATGGCTTTGGCAGCTTCATAATGACTAGATTGTATTGCACACGGCATAGAGGTATGGTATGATACTACTTGTGACTTGGACGGCTTGCCGATTCAAGTTTGAAAACGATGTTCCGCTGCAATGAAGAAAGAGGACATGAGCATCTGTTGGAAGGAGTTGAAAACGATGCAACATTTGATTGAAGAAATCACAAAAGAACAATTACGCACTGATCTTCCTGCGTTCCGTCCTGGTGACACTTTACGTGTACACGTTAAAGTTGTCGAGGGTACTCGTGAGCGTATCCAGATCTTTGAAGGTGTTGTAATTAAGCGTCGTGGTGGTGGAATCAGCGAAACTTTCACAGTTCGTAAGATCTCTTACGGTGTAGGCGTTGAGCGTACATTCCCTGTACACACACCAAAAATCGCTAACATCGAAGTTGTACGTCACGGTAAGGTACGTCGTGCGAAACTTTACTACCTACGTGAACTTCGCGGTAAAGCGGCTCGTATCAAAGAAATCAGACGATAATGATATCAAAGGAAAGAGCTTGTTACCTGTAACAGGCTCTTTTTTTGTACAATGTATAGAAGAGATAACCGATAGAATGAGAGTAGGTGCACATATGACGATTCAATGGTTTCCAGGCCATATGGCAAAAGCAAGACGTGAAGTTACAGAAAAATTAAAGCTCATCGACATCGTATTTGAATTAACCGATGCAAGAATTCCGATGTCCTCTAGAAACCCAATGATCGAAGAAATCCTTCAAAATAAACCCAAAATCATGCTCTTAAACAAAGCAGATAAAGCAGATCCTCGTATGACAAAAGAGTGGCAGGCGCACCTTGAGCAGCAAGGCGTTCGGTCACTTGCCATTAACTCAGTCGATGGACAAGGGTTAAATCAGATTATCACGGCTTCAAAAGAAATCCTAAAAGAAAAATTCGATCGCATGAAAGCAAAAGGCGTCAAACCACGTGCCATTCGAGCGCTGATTATCGGGATTCCCAACGTCGGAAAATCGACCTTAATCAATCGTTTAGCAAAAAAGAACATTGCCAAAACAGGAGACCGGCCTGGTATTACGACTTCACAGCAATGGGTAAAAGTAGGAAAAGAACTAGAACTGCTCGATACCCCTGGAATTCTTTGGCCGAAGTTTGAAGATGAGAAAGTAGGACTCCGGCTTGCAGTGACTGGAGCGATCAAAGACTCCATCATCAACTTACAGGATGTCGCTGTGTACGCACTTCGTTTTCTAGAAGAAAACTATCCAGAGCGATTAAAAAAACGCTATGATTTGGCGGAGATACCTGAAGATACGGTTGAGCTGTTTGATGCAATCGGCACAAAGCGGGGCTGTCTAATGAGCGGGGGATTCATTAACTACGACAAAACCACCGAAATCATTATTCGAGATATTCGAACAGAAAAATTTGGTCCCCTCACTTTTGAGAAGCCTGAAAGCTAAAAGACACGCAGCTCATGCGGGTCTTTATTTTTTGCGAAAAACTGCCGATATAAAGAAGGAGGCTGCGAAAAAGCCTATGTACACGGTGAAACAAATCAAAGAACTAATAGAAAAGCATTCACACGACGAGTCATACATTCGTGAACTTGTGAAAGATGATACGAGAAAAAGTGTCCACAAACTCGTAGAAAAGTGGCACAAAGAGAGAGAAAAGCAGCAAGAACTTCGCGTGGCATGGGATGACATGCTGCAATTTGAAAACAAAGCAAAGGCGCAGGGATACACATGTATTGCGGGAATAGATGAAGCGGGAAGAGGACCGCTGGCCGGCCCAGTTGTCGCAGCAGCTGTTATATTAAAGGAAGATACAGTCCTGCTCGGTTTAAACGACTCAAAGCAATTATCTGAGAAAAAAAGATTGGCTTTTTATGACTTAATTCAAAAAGAAGCACTTGATATCGGAATCGGCATTGTTGATGCGGATACGATTGATGAAATCAACATTTACGAGGCATCAAGACTGGCGATGGTGAGAGCTGTGGAGCAGTTAACTCATCCACCTGATTATCTGCTCATAGATGCCATGACACTCCCGCTCTCTACTCCTCAAGAGAATATCATCAAAGGAGATGCAAAAAGTGTATCCATTGCAGCAGGTGCATGTATTGCGAAGGTGACAAGAGATCTGATGATGGAAGAGTACGGGCGAAAGTATCCTGAGTATCTATTTGAAAAACATAAAGGGTATGGAACGAAAGAGCACCTGGCTGCGATTCAAACACATGGTGTGGCTCCAATCCATCGATTATCGTTTGCACCAGTGAAATCTGTTATATCATAAATATTTGACCTAAGGAGGCTGCCTGTGATGACAAGAGTTGAGGACATACATACAGCACTGAATAGCCGGCTTAATACGGCCGAATCGGTTCCATTAAACACCGAAGGGAAGGAAAATGTTCATCGGCTGATTCTCGGCAAAGTACTAAAAATGCTTGGAGATGATACAGCCCTTGTTCAAATAGGCTCAACGAAAATAAAAGCACAGCTGGCGGCTCAGCTAAAAGCAGATGCATTTTATTGGTTCCAATTTGAACAAGAGGGCGGAGGCAGCCTCAATAAACTAAGGCCCGTTCAGCAATTTGATCAAGATCCAAAAACGTTAAAGGATGCAGCGGCCAAACTATTAGAAGGCCTCTCACTTAAAAATGGGCTTGAAAATATGCTGACAGCTACAGCCTTTTTAAAGGAAAAGCCGGTCATCAACGAAGGAGAGTTAAAAACGGCAGTGAAGTGGATCGAACAGCTTCAAGGAGCTGATGTGAAAAAAGGGCTCCAAGCACTCCTCTTTGCTTTAAAGAAAGATTTACCGATCCAGCAAGGGGTGCTTCAATCAATATTAGCTGTGAAATCATCCTCTGCTCTTCATCAGGATATGACAGCGCTACTAGATCGATTAACACAGCTGCCGAAGCACACAGACGCCACACAGACCCTTACACAAGCCGTTCGGTCAGTCATAGATGCTGAGACAACCGTCCATGCAGAAAAGCTCTTATCGGCCCTTCTAGCAGCGAGAGAAGGCGAGGCGAAGCAAGGCGGCAATATACCAGTAACAACTCAGCTCAACTCGTCTCAGCAAAAAGAAAATAGCCAAGCCTCAATCGTTCAAGAGCGTCAGACGGCCCAAGTTCTTCAGCCGAATGTGCAGCAGTCAACGAGTCCAAAAGAGCTGCAAGTCCCGCTTCAGCAAATTGAACGGATACTGGCAAGTTTGATGAAACAAGGTGCAGACGGGAAGCAAGAGCCCAACTTAAAGCAGCTCACGTCACTATTGCAAGGGCTTCAGCAGGCAGGGTCCCAGCCTGACGCAAAAGCAGCTGTGCTTCAAAAAGAGTTTCCATTCCTTTCGAAACCAGAGGCGAAAGCAGTGGCTCAGGTGGTGCAGCAGACAGAACCCGCACTAAGCAATAAAACCGATGTGCTCGATTTACTCATGACGATGAAAAAGGCAATCGGTGTGCGTGATGAAATTGGTATGCTGAAACTGCTCGAAAAAGGCAGCCAGGATGTCAAAAGTCAGGAGCTGCATCAATTAAAGCTCGCCTTAAATGATGTGAGGCAGGCGGATTTACCAGAGCATGTTAAAAAAGAAGTGGATCAATTGTTTCATAGATTGAATGGACAGTTATTTGTGCAGCAGGAGAACCAAACCGTCAGCCAAATGATGATCTCCTATCCTCTTTTCTCAAAACATAGTGTGCAAGATTTAACCTTTATTCTAAAAGGACATAAGAACAAAGATGGCTCAATTGACATTTCTCAGTGCCGTCTCATGTTTTACTTAAATATGGAAAACCTAGAAGAAACCTTAATAGACTGTACGATTCAGCAAAAGGTCATGTCCATTACAGTCGAGACAGCTCATGAACTGCAAGGAACCATTAATCCGATGATCCCGGCTGTACGGGAGAATTTAAATGCCCTTGGATACAGTTTAACGGGAATTACAGCAAAAAAGAGACAAGAGCCAGTAGATCCGTCTCACTTTCTAGATGAACACTTTCATAAAATCAGCGAGAAAGGGCTGGACTTACGAGTATGAAGGATTCAAAACCGCTTAGAAGAGCGGTCGCTCTACATTACGATGAAGAAAAACAAAAAGCGCCAAAAGTCGTTGCAACAGGCAGTGGCTATGTAGCCAATCATATTATTGAAGAAGCTAAAAAGTCGGGAGTCCCTATCCAGGAAGACCGTAATTTAGTCGAACTCATGCGTCACTTAACACTAGATGAGGAGATCCCTGAAGCGTTATACGATACTGTAGCAGAAATATTTTCGTTTATCTACAGGTTAGATCAAAAAATGAAAAAATAAGGTAAAATAAGTGATTTGGCAGAAAAATTTATATTTTTAATAAAATAAAAGTTTGAATGTTTAGAAGGATTTTACGATTTTACATAGAACCCTAGACATTCTCTTTTTTATTCTTTAAAATGAAAGCGCAGTCTATTTTATAATTTTTGTTTCTACATATGTTGGGAGGATGGGAAATGAATATCCATGAGTACCAAGGAAAAGAAATCCTAAGAAAATATGGGGTTTCAGTTCCAAATGGTAAAGTAGCATTTACACCTGATGAAGCAGTGAAAGCATCAGAAGAGCTAGGGAGCTCTGTATATGTCGTAAAAGCACAGATTCATGCAGGCGGCCGTGGTAAAGCAGGTGGGGTAAAAATTGCAAAAACAAAAGATGAAGTGAAAGGGTTTGCAGAGGAATTGCTCGGCAAAACACTTGTCACACATCAAACAGGGCCTGAAGGGCGCGAAATAAAACGCTTACTTATTGAAGAAGGCTGCGATATTCAAAAGGAGTACTATATTGGACTAGTTTTGGACAGAGCGACATCAAGAATTGTATTGATGGCATCTGAAGAAGGCGGTACTGAAATTGAAGAAGTAGCAGAAAAAACGCCAGAAAAAATCGTCAAAGTGGTCATCGACCCAGCGATTGGCCTGCAAGGCTATCAGGCGAGAGAAGTAGCGTTTAAAATTAATATTCCAACAAAATTAGTTGGCCAAGCTGTTAAGTTTATGACAAGCCTTTACAATGCGTTTATTGAAAAAGATTGTTCAATTGCTGAGATTAATCCACTTGTTGTAACAGGCGATGGAAAAGTCATGGCACTTGATGCAAAATTAAACTTTGATAGCAATGCCTTATATAGACAAAAAGATATATTAGAATACCGTGACCTTGATGAAGAGGATCCAAAAGAAATTGAAGCATCTAAATATGACTTAAGCTACATCTCTCTTGATGGAAATATTGGCTGTATGGTCAATGGAGCAGGTCTTGCGATGTCTACAATGGATATCATTAAGCATTACGGCGGGGACCCTGCAAACTTCCTAGATGTTGGCGGCGGTGCAACAGCTGAAAAAGTAACGGAAGCATTTAAAATCATCTTATCTGATCAAAATGTCAAAGGGATTTTCGTGAACATTTTTGGCGGCATCATGAAATGTGATGTGATTGCAGAAGGTGTTGTTGAAGCGACAAAACAAGTCGGCTTAACACTACCACTTGTTGTTCGTCTTGAAGGAACAAACGTTGAATTAGGGAAGAAAATCCTGAGTGATTCAGGCTTAAATATCACTTCTGCTGAGTCTATGGCTGACGGGGCAGAAAAGATTGTATCTTTAGTCAAGTAGAGCAGAAAGGCAGGGAACCTAAATGAGTGTATTTATTAATAAAAATACGAGAGTAATTGTTCAGGGGATTACCGGTTCAACCGCATTGTTCCATACAAAACAAATGATTGAGTACGGAACAAATATTGTTGGCGGTGTCACACCTGGAAAAGGTGGAACTGAAGTAGAAGGAGTTCCTGTATTTAATACTGTATCTGAAGCAGTGCAGACAACTGGAGCAAACGCTTCTGTCATCTATGTACCAGCACCATTTGCAGCAGATGCTATTTTAGAGGCTGTTGACGCAGAAGTTGATCTCGCTATTTGTATCACAGAACACATTCCAGTTCTGGACATGGTCAAAGTGAAGCGCTACATGGAAGGTAAGAAGACAAGACTTGTTGGACCAAACTGCCCTGGTGTCATTACACCTGAAGAATGTAAGATTGGTATCATGCCTGGCTACATTCATAAAAAAGGTCATGTAGGAGTTGTTTCTCGTTCTGGAACGCTTACATATGAAGCGGTACATCAGCTTTCAGAGGCTGGTGTTGGTCAGTCGACAGCTGTAGGAATCGGCGGAGACCCTGTGAATGGGACGAACTTTATTGATGTATTAAAAGCATTCAATGAAGACCCTGAAACGCATGCTGTGATTATGATCGGTGAAATCGGCGGTACGGCTGAAGAAGAAGCAGCTGAATGGGTAAAAGCAAATATGACTAAACCAGTTGTTGGCTTTATTGGCGGTAAAACGGCGCCTCCAGGAAAACGTATGGGACATGCTGGTGCCATTATTTCTGGTGGTAAAGGAACAGCTGATGAAAAAGTAAAAACAATGCGTGAATGTGGAATTGAAGTGGCAGAGACACCATCTGTCATGGGAGAAACGTTAATTAAAGTGTTAAAAGAGAAGAATCTCTTCGAAGCTTGTAAAACGCATTAATGACACAAGAAGACTTGTTCTTTGACAAGTCTTCTTCTTTCTATCTTAAACTGGAGGAATGGTATGTACAACGTGTCCGAAAGAATGATTTTTCACCGCTTAAAAGGCCTCATCTCACCCTCTTTGCTAACAAAATGGTGGAAAGTTGATCCTGAGCTATATATAAATGAAGAAACACATCATTTTAAACAGGATCGATCATTACAAACGATCGACTTTACCCGCTTAAAACAAGCTGAAGAAAATGAATTCCCCATTTTTCAACACATCGTTCAAGCCTATGTAAAGCAAAACATTCACATGATTCCCATCACATCACCCTTATATCCCAGCACACTAAAAAATATTTATGATCCTCCCCCTGTGTTATTCCTAAAAGGAAACGTATCATATTTAAATGAAGAAAAAAGTTTAGGTGTAGTCGGCACACGAGCTCCATCGTCTTATGGAGAAGCCTGTGTGAAGAAAATTGTTGGTGAGCTTGTAAAGGAAGATTGGATGATTGTCAGTGGTCTAGCTAAAGGAATCGATGGACTTGCACATAAAGAGTGCATCAGGAAAAAAGGGAAAACGATCGGCATTATAGCTGGCGGCTTTCAACATTTATACCCAAAAGAGCATGTGCAAATGGCTCAATACATGGGCGATCATCATTTGCTTTTGTCTGAGCATCCGCCTTATGTCAAACCGGAAAAGTGGCATTTTCCAATGAGAAATCGTTTAATTAGTGCATTGACGAGAGGAACCATCGTGATTCAGTGCAAAGAAAAGAGCGGCTCTCTCATTACAGCCTATCAAGCACTTGAGCAAGGTAAAGAGGTATTTGCTGTGGCCGGATCCATCTTTGATCCTAATTCCACAGGTCCTGCAAGACTCATTCAGCAGGGAGCAAAGCTTGTTCATACAACAAAGGATATTTTTGAGGAATTCTCCTTCCACAGCGTTCAATATACTGAACTCTCATAAAAATATCGTTTGACAAAAGACATAGGAATATTTAATAATAGTGAGGATTTAAGTTTACACTTTGTTTTTCGTGTTTATAATGATGTTCATCATTAAGAATTTTTAACGATTGCCTGTTAGATTGGTGCAATTAACATAAATATGAATTGTGAAATGTATAAAGAGAGAACACCTCTTAAGGGGGATTTTGAGTATGGCTGATTATTTAGTCATCGTTGAGTCGCCAGCAAAGGCGAAAACGATTGAGCGTTATTTAGGAAAAAAGTATAAAGTAAAGGCTTCAATGGGACACGTAAGGGATTTACCGAAAAGTCAGCTCGGTGTTGATACTGAGCATGACTTCGAACCGAGATATATTACGATTCGCGGGAAAGGCCCAGTTTTAAAGGAATTAAAAACAGCTGCAAAAAAAGCAAAAAAAGTCTTTCTCGCAGCTGACCCCGATAGAGAGGGAGAAGCGATTGCTTGGCATTTAGCACACAGCCTTGACCTTGACCTCTCTTCTGACTGCCGCGTTGTTTTTAACGAGATTACTAAAGATGCGATTAAAGATTCCTTTAAGCATCCTCGTATGATCGATATGGACTTAGTTGATGCACAGCAGGCAAGACGGATCTTAGATCGTCTCGTTGGGTATAAAATCAGTCCGATTTTATGGAAGAAAGTGAAAAAGGGTTTAAGTGCCGGC
Organism: Bacillus safensis; assembly: GCA_030159235.1. GTDB lineage: Bacteria > Bacillota > Bacilli > Bacillales > Bacillaceae > Bacillus > Bacillus safensis_B. The sequence goes on from BSBG01000003.1 coordinate 242,875, forward strand.
CGTGTTCAATCAGTTGCACTCCGCCTAATTATTGATCGTGAGAATGAAATTAATGAATTTAAACCAGAAGAATACTGGACAATTGACGGTACATTCCTCAAAGGAAAAGAAAGCTTCGAAGCGAGTTTCTTTGGCCTCAATGGGAAAAAGCATCCACTGAAAACAAAAGAAGATGTAAATGAAATCCTTTCGAAATTAAAAGGAAGCAAATTCTCTGTAGAGAAAGTAACGAAAAAAGAGCGTAAACGTAATCCAGCTGTTCCGTTTACGACTTCTACTTTACAGCAGGAGGCTGCAAGAAAATTAAACTTCCGTGCGAAAAAGACGATGATGATTGCACAGCAATTATATGAAGGAATTGATCTTGGTAAAGAAGGTACAGTCGGACTCATTACATATATGAGAACGGACTCAACACGTATTTCCAATACGGCGATTGAAGAAGTATCTGCTTTCATTGATCAGACGTACGGCAAGAATTTCTTGAATACAACAAAACGACCGGCCAAAAAGAATGAAAATGCACAAGATGCTCACGAAGCCATACGGCCGACTTCTACGCTAAGAAAACCAGCAGATGTTAAGCACTTGCTAAGCCGTGATCAGCTTCGCCTGTACAAATTGATTTGGGAACGATTCGTTGCAAGCCAAATGGCACCGGCTGTTCTTGACACAATGAGTGTGGATCTTGATCATAACGGTCTTACTTTCCGTGCTAATGGAAGTAAGGTGAAATTCCCTGGATTTATGAAGGTTTATGTAGAGGGCAAGGATGACCAGCTTGAGGAAAAGGATAAAATGCTTCCTGATCTGAAAGAAGGGGATACGGTTCTTTCAAAAGATATCGAACCAGAACAGCACTTCACACAGCCGCCTCCGCGCTACACTGAGGCAAGACTTGTCAAAACACTTGAAGAGCTCGGTATAGGCCGTCCATCTACGTATGCACCAACATTAGATACGATTCAAAAGCGCGGCTATGTCGCACTTGATAATAAACGATTTATACCGACAGAGCTTGGAGAGATTGTACTCAACTTAATTATCGAATTCTTCCCTGAAATCATTAACGTTGAATTTACAGCGAAAATGGAAAAGGAACTTGATAGTGTTGAAGAAGGGACAATCGAATGGGTTCGTATTATCGACAGCTTCTATCAAGACTTTGCAAAACGGGTAGAAAAAGCAGAAGCAGAGATGCAAGAAGTTGAGATTGAGCCGGAATACGCAGGTGTTGATTGTGAAGAGTGCGGACATCCGATGGTGTACAAAATGGGGAGATACGGTAAATTCATGGCGTGCTCTAACTTTCCTGACTGCCGTAACACAAAACCGATTGTCAAAGATATCGGTGTCAAATGCCCGACATGTCATGAAGGAAACATCGTTGAACGAAAATCTAAGAAACGCCGCATTTTTTATGGCTGTGATCGTTTTCCAGAGTGTGAATTCGTCTCTTGGGACAAACCAATTGAAAGAAAGTGTCCAAAATGCGAAAATATGCTTGTAGAGAAAAAGCTGAAAAAAGGCGTTCAAGTTCAATGTGTGAACTGTGATTATAAAGAGGAACAACAAAAATAGCGGTGAACAGCCTTGTTCACCTGCTTTTTTATGTCATCAAATAGAACTTACGAAATAGGAGAGTTGTACAATGAGTCAATTTGTAAATGTGATCGGAGCAGGTTTAGCTGGAAGTGAAGCGGCATGGCAAATCGCTAAACGAGGAATTAAAGTCAATTTATATGAAATGAGACCTGTTAAACAAACGCCGGCTCACCACACAGATAAATTTGCGGAGCTTGTATGTAGCAACTCATTGCGTGCAAATGCTTTGACGAATGCAGTAGGTGTATTAAAGGAAGAAATGCGTCATTTAGATTCAGCGATTATTGCAGCAGCAGATGAAAGCTCAGTTCCTGCTGGCGGAGCACTTGCAGTAGACCGTCATGAATTTGCAGCAAACGTGACAGATCGTGTGAAAAATCATCCGAATGTTACTGTCTTTCAAGAGGAAGTGCAAAGCATTCCAGAAGGTCCGACAATTATCGCAACTGGTCCGCTGACATCTGAAGCACTTTCCAAAGAATTAAAATCGTTAACAGGAGAAGAATATCTCTATTTCTACGATGCAGCAGCGCCTATTCTAGAGAAAGATAGCATTAATATGGATAAGGTGTACTTGAAATCACGCTATGACAAAGGAGAAGCCGCTTATTTAAACTGTCCAATGACAGAAGAGGAATTCGATCGTTTTTATGAGGCGTTAATTTCTGCTGAAACTGTGCCATTAAAAGAATTTGAAAAAGAAATTTTCTTTGAAGGTTGTATGCCAATTGAAGTCATGGCGAAAAGAGGAAAGAAAACGATGCTGTTTGGTCCGATGAAGCCAGTAGGGCTTGAAGATCCGAAAACAGGCAAAAGACCTTACGCTGTTGTTCAATTAAGACAGGATGATGCAGCGGGTACTTTATATAACATCGTTGGCTTCCAGACACATCTGAAGTGGGGCGATCAAAAGGAAGTATTCCGTTTGATTCCAGGTCTTGAAGAAGCAGAGATTGTTCGATACGGCGTGATGCACCGTAATACATTTATTAACTCACCAAGCCTTTTAAGACCGACTTATCAGTTTAAAAATAGAGATGACCTATTCTTTGCCGGCCAGATGACAGGCGTTGAAGGTTATGTTGAGTCCGCAGCTTCTGGTCTAGTGGCTGGTATTAACGCCGCTCGTTTTGTCAAAGGAGAAGAGCTTGTGACACTTCCAGAAGAAACAGCGATTGGTAGTATGGCTTATTACATCACGTCGACAAACAAGAAAAGTTTCCAGCCGATGAATGCGAACTTTGGTTTGCTAAAAGATTTAGGTGTTCGAATTAAAAATAAACAAGAACGTTATGCAGAGTACGCTAAGCGCGCAATCGAAACTATTCAAACTATTTCGAAATCTCTGTAGTAAAACATTGCACGGAAAGCAAGATATATGATACCATTTAAAAGCCTTAAAGAGGTGTAAAAATGACGAATAAACAGCGTCTTGTCCACTTATTCATTGAATATCTGCAAATTGAAAAAAACTATTCAGCTTTAACGATCTCAGGATATACAGAAGCTATTGAAGAGTTTGTCAGATTTATGAACATTCAAGGAATAGACGGTTTTGAAGAGGTATCCTATCAAGATACGAGAATTTATTTAACAGAAGCATATGAAAAAGGCCTGACAAGAAGAACGATTAGTAAGAAAGTCTCTGCACTTCGCAGCTTTTATAAATTTTTATTAAGAGAACAGCTTGTGAAAGAAAATCCTTTTTTACTCGTTAGCTTACCAAAGCAGGATAAGCGAATTCCTTCATTTTTGTATGAAGAGGAACTAAAAGAACTTTTTACAGTTTCTGATGTCAGCACACCGCTTGGGCAAAGAAATCAAGCCATTTTAGAACTTCTTTACGCAACAGGTATGAGGGTCAGTGAGTTATGTTCATTAAAAGAATCTGATCTTGATTTATCGATGGATACAGTGCTTGTTCATGGGAAAGGCAGCAAGCAGCGATATGTTCCTTTCGGGTCATATGCTCATGAAGCGCTCATCACTTATTTAGAGGATGGAAGGCAGAAGCTGAAAGTGAAGGGGAAAGACCGTGCTGATACATATGTGTTTTTGAATCAGCGCGGGACGCCTCTTACAGACCGAGGTGTTCGATTCATTCTCACTGAATTAATGAAAAAGGCGTCAGGCACATTACATATCCATCCTCACATGTTAAGGCACACCTTTGCCACGCACCTCTTAAACGAGGGCGCGGATTTGAGAAGTGTTCAAGAACTTCTTGGTCATTCAAATTTATCATCAACACAGGTGTACACGCATGTATCAAAGGATTCTTTAAGAAACACGTACATGTCTCATCACCCAAGGGCTTTTAAACGATCATAAAAGGAGGTTTTTTCATGTCATCATTTCATGCAACAACCATCTTTGCCGTTCAACACAAAGGAAAAAGTGCAATGGCCGGAGACGGTCAAGTAACTTTCGGGCAGGCTGTCGTGATGAAACACACAGCGAAAAAAGTACGCCGTCTTTTCGGAGGCAAGGTGCTTGCAGGTTTTGCAGGTTCAGTAGCAGATGCATTTACACTCTTTGAAAAGTTTGAAACAAAGCTTGAAGAATATGGTGGTAACTTAAAGCGGGCAGCCGTCGAACTAGCGAAGGAATGGCGAAGTGATAAGATGCTTAGACAGCTTGAGGCCATGCTCATCGTCATGAACAAAGAAAGCATCCTGCTCGTCTCTGGAACAGGAGAGGTCATCGAACCAGATGATGGAATTTTGGCTATCGGCTCAGGCGGTAATTATGCGCTTAGCGCCGGGAGAGCACTCAAAACCCATGCAGGTGATCATCTATCTGCGAGAGAAATCGCAAAGGCTGCTTTAGAAACGGCCGGAGAAATCTGTGTCTACACGAACGATCAAATCACTTTAGAAGAGCTTGAATAGAAAGGACATGAGACGTATGGAGAAAAAGCCGTTCACCCCAAGAGAGATAGTTGAAAAGCTTGATCAGTACATCATTGGTCAGCTTGATGCGAAAAAAGCAGTGGCGGTGGCTTTAAGAAACCGTTACAGAAGAAGTCTTTTACATGATAAGCTAAAGGATGAAGTCGTTCCAAAAAACATTTTAATGATCGGACCAACAGGTGTGGGGAAAACAGAGATTGCTCGCAGAATTGCCCGCATTTCTGGTGCGCCTTTTATTAAAGTGGAAGCGACGAAGTTTACTGAAGTGGGTTATGTCGGCCGTGACGTAGAGTCAATGGTGAGAGATTTAGTTGAAACAGCAATTAGACTTGTCAAAGAAGACAAGATGAAAGATGTTCAAGAAGAAGCAGAAAAGCAAGCAAATAAACGTCTTGTTCATTTACTTGTTCCTGGTAAGAAAAAAAGCCAGTCTGTGAAAAATCCCTTTGAGATGCTGTTTGGCACCTCTGATGAAGATGACCGCGATCGAGATCACTCGAATGAAGAAGTGGAACTCGAATCGACAAGAAAGCGAATCGCTCATCAACTGGCTATGGGAGAACTTGAAGATCATTACGTCACGATCGAAGTCGAAGAACAGCAGCCCTCCATGTTTGATATGCTTCAAGGCTCGGGTATGGAGCAAATGGGTATGAACATGCAGGATGCGCTTGGTAATCTCATGCCTAAAAAGAAAAAACGCAGAAAGCTAACTGTCAGAGAAGCAAGAAAGGCGTTAACGGCTGAGGAAGCCTCAAAACTGATTGATATGGATGAAGTCAGTCAGGAAGCCGTTTACAAAGCAGAGCAGCAAGGAATTATTTTTATCGATGAAATCGACAAAATTGCCAAAAGCGGTGGTGCATCATCTGCAGATGTTTCTCGTGAAGGGGTTCAGCGTGATATTTTACCGATTGTAGAAGGATCTACTGTGATGACGAAATATGGTGCAGTCAAAACAGATCATGTGCTTTTTGTTGCAGCAGGTGCATTTCATATGGCGAAACCATCAGATTTGATTCCAGAGCTTCAGGGGCGCTTCCCAATCCGTGTAGAATTAGATAAATTAAATATAGAAGACTTTGTGAAAATCTTAACGGAACCAGATAATGCATTGTTAAAGCAATATAAAGCTTTACTTGAAACAGAAGGTATATCTCTTGAATTTTCTGACGATGCTATTCATAAGATTGCCGAAGTGGCTTATCATGTCAATCAGGAGACAGATAACATCGGTGCAAGAAGGCTTCATACCATACTTGAGAAGCTGCTTGAAGAGCTTTCATTTGAGGCGCCTGATATTACAATGGAGACAGTGACCATTACCCCTCAGTATGTAGAAGAGAAGCTAGGAAAGATTGCAAATAACAAAGACTTAAGTCAATTTATACTTTAACAAATGAATAAAGTAATCTAGGAGGATCATTATTATGGCGTTACTACAAAAAACAAGGATTATTAACTCAATGCTGCAAGATGCAGCGGGGAAACCGGTTAATTTCAAAGAAATGGCAGAGACATTGAGAGATGTCATTGATTCAAACATCTTCGTATTAAGCAGAAGGGGGAAGCTTCTGGGCTACTCCATTAATCAACAAATCGAAAATGCACGTATGAAAAAAATGCTTGAAGATCGTCAGTTCCCTGAGGAATATACAAAGAGTCTATTCAACGTCCCTGAAACGTCTTCAAACCTTGATATTAACAGTGAATATACAGCTTTTCCGATTGAAAACCGTGACTTATTCCAATCAGGTTTAACAACGATTGTCCCAATTATCGGCGGAGGAGATCGTTTAGGAACGTTAATCCTGTCCCGCTTGCAAGATACATTCAAAGATGATGATTTAATTCTTGCTGAATATGGTGCAACAGTTGTTGGAATGGAGATTCTTCGTGAGAAAGCAGAGGAAATCGAAGAAGAAGCAAGAAGTAAAGCCGTTGTCCAAATGGCGATTAGTTCTCTTTCATATAGTGAGCTTGAAGCGATTGAGCACATCTTTGAAGAACTTGATGGCAACGAAGGGCTCCTTGTGGCAAGTAAAATTGCTGACCGTGTAGGAATCACTCGTTCAGTGATCGTGAACGCCTTACGTAAGTTAGAAAGTGCAGGCGTCATCGAATCTCGTTCTCTTGGAATGAAGGGAACGTACATCAAAGTGTTAAACAACAAATTTTTAATTGAACTTGAAAATTTAAAATCCCATTAATCAAAAACCCTTTTCAGCCGAAATAAATGCTGAAAAGGGTTTTTTTATGTGAAAAATGAGGATTTGTCCGAAAAATGACACTCTTTTTTCCAAGAAAACCCTTACAATTCTGTAGTTCTTTGAATCTAGGCCTTTGTACCTATTCATAAAATAGATATATATTACGAGTTTTTTTTACAGATACATCATAGACTTTAATCCTATTATTTCTTACAATGAACATATGGTTTTACAAATCTCGACATGATTAAATGGAATGAAATACATATGATTGGAGGTATATGGTTTTGGATATATTTTCTGGAACGATAAACAACCTTGAGAATGCCTTGGGAAGAGCGAACGTTAAGCAAAAAGTCATAAGCAATAATATCGCGAATATAGACACACCGAACTACAAATCGAAAAATGTCGCTTTTCACGACATGCTAAATGATGCATCGATCAGATTAGATGCTAAAAAAACATACCAAGGTCACATTGATTTTTCGAAAACAGGGTCTAATTATTCAGTTGTTTCAAGCAACCGTACTTCTTATCAAGAAAACGGAAATAATGTCGATATTGATCAAGAGATGAGTGAACTCGCTAAAAACCAAATTCAGTATAATGCGTTGGTTGAAAGAATGAGCGGGAAATTCAATTCTCTTAAAACTGTTTTGACAGGAGGTAAGTGATGTCGATTTTTTCAGGAGTTAACGCTTCGGCCTCAGCATTAACAGCTCAGAGGCTCAGAATGGACGTTGTATCCTCTAACCTTGCAAATATGGATACAACAAGAGCTAAACAGGTTGATGGCAACTGGGAGCCTTATAGACGTAAGCTCGTCACATTACAGCCGTCAGGTGAATCATTTTCATCTATATTGAACTCAAGCATGAATTCGAGCGGTAAATTAGGAAACGGCGTGAAAGTAACGAAGATTACAGAAGACGAAACTCCATTCAACCTTCAATATGATCCTACAAATCCCGATGCCAATGAAAATGGATATGTCCAAACACCAAATGTCGATCCGTTAAAGGAAATGGTTGACCTCATCAGCAGCTCAAGATCTTATGAAGCAAACGTGACTGCTCTAAATGCGAATAAAAGCATGTTGATGAAAGCTTTAGAAATAGGAAAGTAAGGTGAAAAGAATTGGTTAACGCAATATCTCCTTTCCAGCTTCAAACCGCTCAGCAGGCAAGTGAATTGACGAATGCATCGTCCGTTCAGGCGGCTGCACCTAAAAGTCAAACGAATTTCTCTGATGTGCTGAAGAATTCCATTGAGGCATTAAATCAATCACAGCTGAAATCAGACCAGTATACAAATGCGCTTGCACAAGGAAAAGATGTCAATCTCGATGAAGTCATGATTGCCTCGCAAAAAGCGAGTGTGACACTCACAGCTGCAACAGAGTTTCGAAATAAAGCAGTCGAAGCGTACCAAGAGATTATGAGAATGCAGATGTAGGAGGTGCTGACGGACAAAAAAAGACTGAATGGAATGACCGGGGGTTAAGATGAATCGTACTTTAATGCAATTAAGAACAAAAACAGTTGAGTTTTGGCGAAATCGATCAAAATTACAAAAAATACTCATGATTGGCGGCGTTGCTGCCCTAGCAATCATTATTACGGTTGTTAGCATCTTTGCTTCTTCTGAAAAAATGGTTCCGCTCTTTAGAGACTTGTCTGCAGCAGAAGCTGGACAAATCAAACAGGAACTAGATGGCAAAAACGTTAAATCGGAACTTGCGGATAATGGAACAACGATTCTAGTTCCAGAAAAGCAAGCAGACTCTTTAAAAGTAACACTTGCATCTGAAGGGCTCCCTAAGACAGGCAGCATTGATTATTCCTTCTTTGCGAACAATTCAGGCTTCGGTTTAACAGATAATGAATTTGATGTTCTGAAAGTAGATGCAACTCAGACAGAACTATCCAATCTGATCAACACGATTGATGGGATTAAAGATTCAAAAGTAATGATTAACCTGCCAAAAGATTCCGTTTTTGTTGGAGAAGAGCAAAGTAATGCATCAGCATCCATTGTGCTGCAAGTTGAGCCTGGCTATACGCTCACGCCGCAGCAAGTAAAAGGCCTTTATCATCTTATTTCAAAAAGTGTGCCAAATTTAAAGACAGAAAACATTGTCATTATGGATCAAGATTCCAACTACTACGACCTGAATACAAGTTCTGATTCCTATGCAAGTGGAATGGATGCACAGCAGCAGAAAAAAGAGGAAATCGAAAAGAACCTTCAAAGAAAAATTCAACAGCTGCTCGGAACGATGATGGGTCAGGATAAAGTGGCTGTATCTGTCACAACTGACATTGACTTTACTGAAGAAAAAAGAAAAGAAGACCTTGTAGAACCAGTTGATAAAGAAAACATGCAAGGAATCGCTGTCAGTGCTGAAAAGATTGCTGAAACTTATTCAGGCAATGGCGCAGCAGCTGGAGGTACCGCTGGAACAGGTGACGATGATGTAACAAATTATCAAGGTGCCGATGGAGCGAATGGAAGCGGAGATTACGAAAAAAGTGAAGATCGCATCAATTATGAAGTCAACCGCATCCATAAAGACATCAAAGAAAGTCCTTATAAAATTAGAGATGTTGGCATTCAAGCATTGGTCGAACCACCAACTGCAAACGATCCAAACTCTTTAACTGCTGAAAGGCAAGATGATATTAAAAAGATTCTTTCAACAATCATTAGCACATCGATTGATAAAGAATATACAAATGGTCAAGCGCTCACTCAAGCGGACTTAGATAACAAAATCGTTTTATCTGTATCAAAATTAGACGGTAAACAGCAAACTGCGGCAGATAACCCTTCAAACAATATTCCAATCTGGGTTTATATTGTAGGCGGTGTGCTACTTCTTGCAATTATCGCTCTCATCATTCTTCTAGTACGCAAGCGTAGAAAAGATGAGGAAGAAGAGTTTGAGTTTGATGAACGTACACCAATTCATGTTCCTGATATCGATACTGAACCAGAAACAGAAGAAATGGTGAGAAAAAATCAGCTTGAAAAAATGGCAAAAGAAAAACCAGAAGACTTTGCTAAATTGCTACGCAGCTGGCTGTCCGAGGATTAGGAGGAATACACATGTCGAGAAAAGATCCAAATCGACTAACAGGCAGACAAAAAGCAGCAATCCTAATGATTTCCTTAGGGCTAGACGTGTCAGCATCTGTATACAAACATCTGTCTGAAGACGAAATAGAAAAATTAACATTAGAAATTTCCAATGTACGAAGTGTAGACACTGCTAAAAAAGATGAAATCATCGAAGAGTTTCACAGCATTGCCATCGCGCAGGACTACATATCACAAGGCGGCCTTATGTATGCAAGACAAGTGCTTGAAAGAGCGCTTGGTGAGGACAAAGCGGACAGCATCTTAAACCGGTTAACATCCTCTCTTCAAGTGAAACCATTTGATTTTGCTCGAAAGGCTGATCCAGAACAAATCTTAAACTTTATCCAGCATGAGCATCCACAAACGATTGCGCTCATCCTTTCCTACCTAGATCCAGTACAAGCAGGACAGATTTTATCTGAGTTAGGTGAGGAAGTACAAACAGAGGTAGCGAGACGTATTGCTTTAATGGACCGTACATCTCCAGAGATCATCAACGAAGTGGAGCGCATACTCGAACAAAAACTTTCTTCAACCTTTACGCAAGATTATACCCAAACGGGCGGAGTCGAAGCGGTGGTCGAAGTGCTTAATGGTGTAGACCGTGCAACGGAGAAAACGATCTTAGATACACTTGAAATTCAAGATCCTGAGCTTGCTGATGAAATTAAGAAACGTATGTTTGTCTTTGAAGACATTGTCACTCTTGATAGCAGGGCTATTCAGCGCGTTATCCGGGATGTTGAAAACGATGACTTATTGCTTGCACTCAAAGTGGCAAGCGAAGAGGTCAAAGAAATTGTTTTCCGCAACATGTCACAGCGGATGGTCGAAACATTCAAAGAAGAAATGGAGTTTATGGGGCCTGTCCGGCTTAGAGATGTCGAGGAAGCACAAACCCGTATTGTCAGCATCGTAAGACGACTCGAGGAAGCTGGAGAAATCGTCATAGCTCGAGGCGGAGGAGACGATATCATTGTCTAGGATTATCAAACATGAAACATCTGTTATTCCTGCACAAGGACGGCAAACGATTCCTTTACAGCAAGTGGAGTTCAAAAGAGAACATCACGAAGAAGAGCTTGTCAATGAAACCGAAGCATCGCAGCTTGTACTTAGTGATGCTGAAGATCAAGCGAGCCGCATATTAGAACAAGCAAATAATGAGCTGGAAAAAACGATGGCTGAAATCAATCAGCGCAGAACTGATTTTGAAGAAGAAAGAATGCAGCTCATTGAAGAAGCGAAACAAGCAGGTTATCAAGATGGCTTCCAAAAGGGCGAAGCAGATGCGAATATGCAGTACCAAGCTATTCTTCATCAAGCAAATGACATCGTCAGCCTTGCAAGACAGGACTACGAAGAAAAAATTGAAAGCTCCGCTGAGCAAATTGTGGAACTTGCTTTTGAACTCGCCAAACGCGTTTGGTATGCCGCGGAGGACACGAAAGATCAATTTTTGGCTCTTGTGAAGCAGGTCATTTCAGAAGTGAAAGAATATGACGATATTTCCATCTATGTTGACCCTGAACATTACGAGCATGTGATGGAATATAAAGACGAATTGATCAGAATCCTTCAAAAAGATACACACCTTGCCATTTACTCGGATGAAAAAGCGCCAAAAGGAACTTGTTACGTAGAAACAAGCTTTGGAAAAGTGGAAGCGAGTGTCGATACACAAATGAATCAGTTGAAAGGAAAATTATTAGAAGTCATTGATTCAGGTGATCACAAATGAACATAGATGTGTTAAAAGAAACGATTGAAACCGCTGATCCTTATAAACGATTTGGTAAAGTCAATCGAGTTGTTGGATTGATGATTGAATCTAAGGGGCCAGAAAGTTCGATCGGAGACGTGTGTCTGATTCATAAAAAAGGGACCAAGCACCATCCAATCAAAGCAGAGGTCGTAGGGTTTAGAGATGAAAACATTCTGCTCATGCCTTATGTAGAAGCTTCCAACATTTCACCAGGCAGTCTAGTTGAAGCGACGGGTGAGTCGCTGAAGGTCAAAGTAGGCACCGGGTTAATTGGTGAAGTCGTTGATGCCTTCGGTGATCCGCTTGATGGCAGTATGCTTCCAAAGGGACTTGCACCTGTTTCGACAGATCAGTCTCCCCCAAATCCGATGGACAGGCCGCCTATTCGAGAAAAAATGGGTGTCGGTGTCAGAGTCATCGACAGTCTGCTCACAGTTGGCACTGGTCAAAGGATTGGGATTTTTGCTGGAAGTGGTGTTGGAAAAAGTACCTTAATGGGGATGATTGCAAAGCAGACAGAAGCAGACCTGAATGTCATTGCCCTTGTTGGAGAGCGTGGCCGTGAAGTTCGTGAGTTTATTGAAAAGGATTTAGGTGCTGAAGGACTGAAGCGGTCAATTGTTGTCGTCGCTACTTCTGACCAGCCTGCACTGACGAGACTGAAAGCGGCCTATACTGCAACAGCCATTGCGGAATATTTCAGAGACAGAGGCAAAAATGTCATGTTCATGATGGATTCTGTTACAAGGATCGCTATGGCACAAAGGGAAATAGGTCTAGCAACTGGCGAACCGCCAACGACAAAAGGATACACGCCTTCAGTGTTCGCTATACTGCCAAAATTGCTTGAGCGAACTGGGACGAATCAGCTTGGTTCCATCACGGCATTTTACACAGTGCTTGTTGATGGTGACGATATGAATGAGCCGATCGCTGATACAGTCAGGGGGATCTTGGATGGCCACATTGTACTTGATCGTGCTTTAGCCAACAAAGGACAATTTCCCGCTGTTAATATTTTGAAAAGTATCAGCCGTGTCATGAGTAATATAGCCAGTCATGATCACAAGGAAGCGGCTAACCGGTTCCGCCAGCTTTTATCCACTTATCAAAACGCTGAAGACCTCATTAATATTGGGGCATATAAAAAAGGCTCCTCCAAAGATATTGATGATGCCATGCAGGCTTACCCTCATCTGATTTCATTTCTGAAGCAGGATGTAGAAGAGGCTGTATCTATTGAAGACAGTGTGAGTTTATTGCTCAGTTTGATGAATAGAGAGGATTGACAAAAACAGTGAGATATCAATACAAATTTCAAAAGCTCTTGGAACTGAAAGAAAGTGAAAAAGACAAGTCACTCGCAGCGTACCAACAATCCGTTTCGGCATTTGAGCAAGTCGCTGAAAAACTCTATGAAAATATGAGTAAAAAAGAACTCATGGAAAAAAGCAAAGAAGAAAAGCTGAGAAGCGGAATGAGTGTTCAAGAAATGCGTCATTACCAGCAATTTGTGACGAACTTAGACAACACCATTCAGCATTATCAGCAGCTTGTGATCATGAAACGTCATCAAATGAATGAAAAACAATCTGATTTAACTGAAAAAAACATTGAGTTTAAAAAGTTTGAAAAAATGAAAGAAAAGCAATTTGAAAAGTTCTCCCTTGAACATAAGGCAATTGAAATGAAAGAAATGGATGATATCTCTATCAGCCAATTCATGTTTCAAGGACATTAGGAGTCGAGATGAATGCCTAAGAAGGAAAAAACGAAGGAATCAGGCGGCGGGAAATTTCAATGGATCTTGTTTATTGTCATCATCCCATTGATTGTGCTTGTGATAGTGGCTGGCACAATCCTTTATATGGCAGGTTATGATCTAAAGAAACCGCTCCAAAACATTCCAGTGATCAGCAGTTTGGTTGGTTCAGATGACACCTCAAAAACGTCATCTTCACCTAATGATCAAGGCGATGCAGAGTTGAAAGAACTGAAAAAGACCATTAAAGAGCAAAAGACTGAGCTCGAAATTGCACAAAAAGACTTGAAAACAAGTGATGAAGAGATTAAAAGACTGAATCAAAAAATCAGTGCGCTTGAAAAAACATCTGAAAATGATGCAAATAATACGTCAGCCAATGACAAATCATCAGACAACAGCTCATCAAACAATACGTCAGGCGATAACTCAGCAGCAGGGACGTCCTCTGATGCAGCGGCACCCTCTAACCAGCAAACAAAGGGGAAGGTTGCCAGCATTTATGAAAGCATGGACGCAGGGAAATCCGCTAAAATTTTATCAGAATTAAGTGATAAAGAGGCATTAAAGATCCTTGAAGAGCTGAGTAAAAATAAACTGACAGACATATTAGCAAAACTGACTCCTCAGAAGGCAGCAACCTTTACGAAAGAGCTTGCAAAAAAAGAAGAAAGTGAAAATGGAGGTGGACAATAAGTGAAGCTATTGGATATTGGAGCCTTGCAGCAATCCTCTCAAGGTCTTGCGGGACAAAAGGGAGGCGGCGTGGCATCTGCACGTGGGTTGTTTAAACAATTACTTAGCGGGGCAGGCGCACAAAGCGGCCCTGTCAATGCTGAGACAGCGGGTGCCTCTCTTTCCAACAATGATGCGATGCAAATCATTGAAAAATGGATGCAATCACCTGAAGCAGGGATTGATGGAGACCTTCTAGGAGCGCTTCAAACACTTCAAGGTCAAACGCTTGATTCGTCTGATCTAAAATCACTCGAAGAGTTATTTCAAAAAATGGAATCATCCATTTACGGTGATCAAGCTGAAAAGCCAGGTTCTGAACATAGTGAACAGCTCATACAAGTCCACTTTTTCATCTATCAACTGCTCAATCAACAGCCGCTGAGCTTTGATGCAAAGCTTGTGCAGGATATCGAGGGGAAAGGTCATGACTTCATCCACTTTCTCTCGAAAAATGGGGTAGATGAGAAACTGATTCAGCAAGTAAAAGAGCAGTTCTTCTCGCAGGGGTCAGCGCCAAAGCTGAATTCGATGACGCAAAGTGAGCTGAAGCACTTTAATCAGTTAATCGACCATATGATGGCGAATGCAAAAGGGTCTGATAAAGAGTGGAAAATTTCACTAGGAGAGTTGAAGGAATTGGTCTCTCCAAGACAAGAATCTACTCTCGCTTCTCCAGCTAAAGGGGCTGCATCTCTTGAATGGCTCATCAAAAAAGAAGTCTTGAAAGGGCAGAGCACTGCTGCACCAGCTTCTGAAAAAACAATGACCCATACACTTTTGCCAGGTCATAAGCAGTTTTTTCAACTGCAGTCAGCTGCACCTGTTCAGCAGACACAAACAACGGATGAAAAGCCAGGAACGGTTGATCAGCAAATTCTAAACACGTGGAAGCAAATGAAATTTACTCCGTTTGGCAATTCAAGCGGGCGTTTTACCGTTCGATTAAATCCAGAAAATCTAGGGTTTATCACCATTCAGCTAACGAAGCAAAACGGTATGTATGCGAGTAAAATTACAGCCTCGACGCAAGCAGCGAAAGAGCTGTTAGAGCATCATCTGCCGCAGCTTAAGCAGGCACTTCCAAATATGTCGGTTCAAGTGGACCGTTTCCATATACCGCTTCAATCAAATGAGCAGCCGTTATTTGGACAGTTTAGTGAAGAAAACAAGCAGCAGCAGTCAAAAGGACAGAATGACCAGCAGCCTGATGAACAAGAAACAGAATTCCAAGATGTACTGGATGCTCTTGTTGGATCAGATGAAGAGGAGGAGATTTAATGGCAACTGTTGATGCTACAAATAGAACAGCCACAGTATCAGACACTTCTTCAAACGCAGCAAAGAAATCAGATACGCTTGGCAAAGATCAATTCTTGCAAATATTGCTGACACAGCTTCAAAACCAAGATCCGACAAATCCACTAGATGACCGTGAGTTTGTCACTCAGCTTGCGACATTTTCTTCTTTAGAACAACAAACCAATATGAACGATTCTATCACCAAGCTGAATCAGCTCATGTCTACATTTGTTGCACACCAAGA
Organism: Bacillus safensis; assembly: GCA_030159235.1. GTDB lineage: Bacteria > Bacillota > Bacilli > Bacillales > Bacillaceae > Bacillus > Bacillus safensis_B. The sequence goes on from BSBG01000003.1 coordinate 258,554, forward strand.
TCCGTTTACGACATATGTAGGATGGATTGGTAAAGAAGTATCCGGCAAATTGGATGATAAAGAAATATCGGGCACTGTGAAGTCTGTTAAAAACATAGACAATGAATACTTGCTTATTTTGGAAGATGGAACGAAAATCAGCCCTTGGGATGTTACAGCAGTTGGAGAAAAAACGAAGTAATTCGAGGAGGAAAATAAATGTTACGCTCACTTTACTCAGGAATTAGCGGAATGAAAAACTTCCAAACAAAATTAGATGTTGTAGCCAATAACGTAGCCAACGTCAATACACACGGATACAAAAAAAGCCGTATTACCTTTAAAGATATGGTCAGTCAAACCATTGCAAGTTCTGGTGGACCGACAAACAACTCTGGTTCAATCAACTCAAAACAAGTTGGTTTAGGATCATCTTTATCTTCTATTGATAAAATCATGACATCAGGTTCTGCTCAAAATACAGACGAACCATATGATTTCTATATTAATGGAGATGGATTTTTCCGTATTGAAAAGCAAGGTGAAATCCTTTTTACAAGAACAGGGAACTTCAAACCTGATTCACAAGGGGATTTGGTAACATCTGATGGAAACTATCTGCTTGGCATGGATGGGCAAAGAATCAACATTCCACGAGACAATGTGTCAAGTGTTAGTGTTGGGCCAGATGGGACCGTTTCTGTTGTTGAGAACAACGTTTCTCGTACTGTTGGACAAGTATCACTTGTATCTTTCAGTAATGCAGGAGGATTAGATAAAGTTGGGGATAACCTATACCGCCAAACGCTCAGCTCCGGTGCGCCAAGTAATGCCATGGCTCCTGGAACTCAAGGAACAGGTGAACTTCAAACAGGTCGACTTGAAATGTCAAACGTTGATTTAACTGACGAGTTTACCGAAATGATTATCGCGCAGCGTGGATTCCAATCGAATGCAAAGACGATCACAACATCTGATGAAATCCTGCAAGAGCTTGTGAATCTGAAACGATAGGAGGTAGGGGGAGCGGATCATCGCTTCTCTGCTTAATATGATTGAAGTGACAAGATTAAATGGCAAAGGATTTATGCTGAACGCTCTCCATATCGAGCAAATCGAAAGCTTTCCAGACACGACCATTACACTAGCCAATGGAAAGAAATTCGTTGTGAAAGAAGATGAAGAGCAGCTTCAAGAGAAGATCATTTCTTTCTACAGAAAAATCCAAGTCATTTCATTGAATCAAGGAATAGAGGAGTTTGAATGAAGAAGAAATTAGTCGTAGTAATGCTAATTATGATTATTGCCATCGCCGGAATTGGAGCAGGCATCGTTTTTCTGCTCAATGGGTCAGACGAAGCAAAAGCTGAAAAAGAGCCAACAGCAGATGAAGTCGTCAAAGCTTCTGTTGAAATTCCTGAGATTATCACCAATTTAAAGTCTGAAGGAAATGCTGTCAAACTTGTCCTGAATATAGAAACGGACTCTGAAAAAACAAAAGAAGAACTTGAGAAAAGAAGTTTCCAAGTAAAAGATACTGTAATCGACATTTTATCAGACATGAATGCAGATGAACTTGATGGCAAGAAAGGCAGAGACCATTTTAAAACACAAGTCAAAAACAAAGTGAATAACTATTTGCAAGATGGCAAGGTGAAAGAAGTATATATAACCTCCTTTAATCTGCAATAGAGGCGATTAATTGACACGATGGAGGTGAAGAAATGTCAGGAGAAGTGCTTTCCCAGAATGAGATCGACGCATTATTATCCGCCATCTCTACAGGCGAAATGGATGCAGAAGAGCTGAAAAAAGAAGACACGACGAAAAAAGTGAAGGTGTACGACTTTAAACGAGCACTGCGCTTTTCGAAAGACCAGATTCGAAGTTTAACAAGGATTCATGATAACTTCGCTAGACTGCTCACCACGCACTTTTCAGCACAGCTCAGATCATATATTCAAATTACTGTCAGCTCGGTTGACCAAGTGCCATACGAAGAGTTTATTCGTTCGATTCCTAATATGACATTATTAAACTTATTTTATGTCAGCCCGCTTGAAGGAAGAATCATGCTTGAAGTGAATCCGACAATCGGCTATGCGATGATGGACAGGCTGATGGGCGGGATTGGCATTAGTCATAATAAGACAGAATCACTTACAGAAATCGAAACAAAGATTATCTCAAGCATGTTTGAGGGAGCTTTGGAAAATTACAGAGAAGCGTGGCAGTCCATAACCGACATCGAGCCAGAAATGGCAGATTTCGAGGTAAATCCCCAGTTTGTTCAAATGGTGTCACCAAACGAAACAGTTGTCGTCATTTCTCTTAATACACAAATTGGTGAGGTAAGCGGGGTTATTAACCTATGTATTCCTCACGTTGTATTAGAGCCTATTATTCCGAAGCTGTCTGTACACTACTGGATGCAGTCTGAACGAAATGAACCGAAGCAACAAGAAACAAAGGCCATAGAAAAACGGATTATGACGGCAAAAATACCGGTAGTCGCAGAGCTGGGACAATCGGAAATGACGGTGGAAGAGTTTTTGAATTTGGAAATTGGTGATTGTATTGCCTTGGACAAACCAGTAAATGCGCCTCTTACTGTTATGGTCGGAAATAAACCGAAATTCTTGGGACAGGCCGGCCGCGTGAATCGGAAACAGGCGATTCAAATTCTAGATCACGACATAAGAGGTGAAGAAGATGGAGAATAACGGAAGTAAATTATCACAAGATGAAATCGATGCGCTCCTTAAAGGAGGCAGCAATGACGATATAGAGCCTGATACAATCCTTTCTGCAATGGAACAAGATGCCATTGGAGAAATCGGAAATATTTCATTCGGCAGCTCTGCAACAGCACTTTCAACCCTATTAAATCAAAAAGTGGAGATTACAACTCCAACTGTTTCAGTGATTCAAAAAAGTAAGCTGAATGAGGAATTTCCTCATCCGTATGTCGCTATTGAAGTGAATTATACGGAAGGCTTCAGCGCAAGTAACCTGCTTGTTATCCAGCAAACAGATGCAGCAGTCATTGCGGACTTAATGATGGGCGGAGACGGGACAAATGCTGACCCTTCTTTAAGTGAGATTCACTTAAGTGCAGTGCAAGAAGCGATGAACCAAATGATGGGTTCTGCTGCAACATCCATGTCAACGGTCTTTAATAAAAAGATTGATATTTCTCCGCCGCGCGTCGAATTACTTGATGTGAAAGAAGGAGAAGGAACAGACCGCATTCCGGCTGAAGAAATGCTTGTCAAAGTGTCCTTCAGATTAACAATAGGTGAACTCATTGATTCAAATATTATGCAGCTTTATCCTACTACATTTGCGAAGGATTTAATTGCAGAATTAACAGTCCCTGCGCAAGAAGAAGAGCCTGTTCAAGAAGCTCAAGTGAGTACACTTGAACCTCAGCCGGCTGCACCTCAAGCACAGTCTGCTCCAGCGCAGCAAGCAGCACCGCCGAAAAGACAGGCGAAGCCAAAGCCGGCCGCACCTGTAAATGTGGCGCCAGTTGAATTTGAAGCGTTCAGTGAGCCTCAGTATACAACAAACCATCTTGGAAATCTCGATATGCTGATGGATATTCCGCTTTCCATTACGGTGGAACTTGGAAGAACTCAGCGCAGTGTGAAAGAAGTTCTTGAGCTTTCAGCTGGAAGTATCATTGAACTGGACAAACTTGCTGGTGAGCCAGTAGACATTCTAGTTAACAAGCGAATCGTCGCCAAAGGGGAAGTCGTTGTCATAGATGAGAACTTTGGTGTTCGTGTGACTGACATTTTAAGTCAGTCAGAAAGACTTTCTAATTTAAAATAAACAAACATATAGGGAGAGAATAAGTAAATGGCTACTAAGGTATTAATCGTAGATGATGCAGCATTCATGAGAATGATGATCAAGGACATTCTTGTAAAAAACGGATTTGATGTAGTAGGAGAAGCAGAAAACGGCGCACAAGCTGTTGAAAAATACAAAGAAACATCTCCTGATCTTGTCACAATGGATATCACAATGCCAGAAATGGACGGGATCACTGCACTAAAAGAAATCAAACAAATTGATGCTTCGGCAAAAATCATCATGTGCTCTGCAATGGGACAGCAGTCAATGGTTATTGACGCGATCCAAGCAGGTGCAAAAGACTTTATCGTGAAGCCATTCCAGGCAGACCGTGTACTTGAAGCAATTAATAAAACGTTAGGCTAAAAAAGGGTGTAAGACTTGTTGAAAAAACGTTTGATATGTATAGCAATGATCAGTTTTATGCTTTTCTTAACAATGCAGCCTGCCTCACTGTTTGCTGAAACGAAAGACCCTGAAAATGGTACGGTGAATGACTGGCTCAAAGATGAGAAAGAAAGCAAAAAGGATACAGAGAAGAAAACCACTGACAATCAAACGAATCCGGCAGAAGAAGTTCCCTCTTCTTCTGTCTCCATTATGGATTTTGTCAAAATGATTGGTGCCTTACTTTTTGTCATCCTGCTAATTTACGGATTGGTGAGATTTGTTGGTAAGCAAAACCGCTTACTCAAACCATTTCGCTACGTTGAAAATATTGGCGGAACGACGGTCGGACAAAATCGTTCAGTCCAGCTGATCAAAGTGGGCAAACGAGTATTAGTTGTCGGCGTAGCAGACTCAATCCAGCTGCTAAAAGAAATTGATGATGAACAAGAATGTGAAGCAATCGTGAAACAATATGAAGAAGCGATGGAAAGTAAGACTGATTTACCAAAAATGGTTCAAAAATTCACATCGCAGATAAAGAAACATGATCAGCCGACCACTTCTTCTTTTTCAGCCAATTTAAAGGCGCAGCTAGCCGAATTGAAAAAGACCCAATCAGAAGTCAGAAAGAAAGGCCCGAAACAAAATGAATGAGTTTATCGATTTATTTAATTCCAGCGGTGCAGGGAATATCAGCACGTCTGTCCGTCTTCTTTTACTTTTGACCGTATTTTCGGTTGCACCAGGCATTCTCATTTTAATGACGTGTTTTACACGGATTGTGATTGTTCTTTCATTCGTTAGAACATCACTTGCAACCAACTCAATGCCGCCAAACCAAGTGCTTGTTGGACTTGCTTTGTTTCTCACCTTTTTTATCATGGCACCCACGTTCTCAGAGATTAATAAAGAGGCGCTGACGCCGCTTTTAAATGATGACATCACGTTAAATCAGGCGTATGAAAAAGCCGAAGTGCCTATTAAAGAGTTTATGAGTAAACATACGAGACAGAAAGATTTGGCTTTATTTCTTAGTTACGCAAAAATGGATACACCTGAATCAATTAATGATATTCCGTTAACGACGATGGTTCCCGCTTTTGCCATTTCAGAATTAAAGACGGCATTTCAAATTGGTTTCATGATCTTTATTCCATTCTTAATTATTGACATGGTGGTCGCAAGTGTCCTGATGTCAATGGGGATGATGATGCTTCCACCGGTTATGATATCGCTCCCTTTTAAAATATTGTTATTTGTTTTAGTCGATGGATGGTATTTGATAGTTAAATCTTTGCTGCAAAGCTTTTAGAGTAGGTGCTTAAAACATGAGTTCAGAATTTGTCATTACGATGGCTGAAAGATCAGTGTATGTGGTATTGCTTGTGAGCGGGCCGCTTCTAGCGCTCGCACTCATTGTGGGATTGATTGTCAGTGTGTTTCAGGCGACAACCCAAATTCAAGAACAGACGCTTGCGTTTATTCCTAAGATTGTGGCAGTGCTCATTGGACTTGTTGTATTTGGTCCATGGATGCTTTCAACAATTGTGTCTTTTACGACAGAGCTGTTCTCGAATTTAGATCGATTTGCAGGTTAACGAGAGATGTCAATCATAGAATTATTCCCTGCTTTTCTTTTAGTTTTTATTCGGATCACCGCTTTTTTTGTGACAGTACCGCTTTTAGCGCATAGAACGATCCCAGCTGTACACAGAGTTGGATTCTCCCTGTTTTTAGCCGTCATTAGTTTTAGCACCATTAAAGAACCGCCAGCACTCGATATAGACGGCCTTTATATGATGCTTGCGGTGAAAGAAGCAATGGTCGGACTTCTACTTGGGCTGATTGCCTATATCATGTTGTCCGCTGTTCAAATTGCCGGCTCATTCATTGATTTTCAAATGGGTTTTGCGATTGCCAATATTATTGATCCGCAAACAGGGGCGCAAACGCCGCTGATGGGTCAGTTTTTTTATACAGTCACATTGCTCTTGATGCTGGCAACAAATGCACATCACCTGCTGCTTGATGGAATCTATTACAGCTTTCAATACATTGCAGTTGATCAATATGCGCTGAATTTCGGCAGTGAATCCTTTGCTTACTTTATCGCAAAGAGCTTCAACCAAATGTTTATCATCGCCTTTCAAATCTCCGCACCTGTAGTGGCAAGTCTGTTTTTAGTCGATTTGGCACTAGGGATTGTGGCACGTACAGTTCCGCAAATGAACGTATTTGTGGTCGGACTTCCTATTAAAATGGGTGTGAGTTTTATTATGATCATCATCTGTATGGGTGTTATCTTCGGTGTTGTCCAAAATACATTTGAAACGATTGTACTCACCATGAGGAATTTCTTAGCATTGGTCGGTGGTTCGTCATGATGACAAGGCTTAGACTAGACTTGCAATTTTTCGCTGGTGAAAAAACAGAAAAAGCAACGCCGAAAAAAAGGCGAGATTCGCGTAAAAAAGGGCAGGTTGCCAAAAGTACCGACGTCAATACAGCCATCTCATTTCTATTAATCTTTTTATCATTCTTTTTTATTGGGCCTTTTATGAAAGAGCGCATTATAGCGCTCATTGAACGTTTTTATTCAACAACCATGTTAATGAAGGTTAGCACATCTAATATTCATCAATTATTCTTGGAATTGCTTCAGGAAACAGGGCTCCTCCTCATGCCGATACTTGGTGTTGGTATGCTGGCAGGCGTTATCAGTAACTATTTACAAGTCGGCTTTCTTTTTTCGCCAGAAGTAATTAAACCGAAATTAGAAAAGCTTGACCCAATCAAAGGGTTTAAACGGATATACAGTATTCGAGCCCTCGTAGAGCTATTAAAATCCATTTTAAAAATTGGCTTTATTGGCTTTGCGACATTTATTGCTCTTTGGATGCACTTTGACGAAATTTTGCGGCTTCCTTTATTAACAGCAGAGGAAACCCTTCATTTCGTCGCAAATATGACCTTGATTATGGGGCTGTATGCAGCTGGTGCTCTTCTGATCTTAGCAGGGCTTGATTATATGTATCAGAAATTTGATTATGAAAAAAACTTGCGGATGTCCAAACAAGACATCAAAGATGAGTATAAAAAATCAGAGGGTGACCCGCTCATAAAATCAAAGATTAAACAGCGTCAGCGGGAAATGGCCATGAGACGGATGATGCAGGAAGTCCCAAAAGCGGACGTCATCATTACAAACCCAACCCACTATGCAATTGCTTTAAAGTATGACGAAGAAAAGATGGACGCACCCTTTGTTGTGGCAAAGGGAACCGATATTTTGGCTTTGAAAATTAGAACGATTGCGAAAGAGCACGATATCATGACCGTAGAAAACCGGCCGCTCGCTCGTGCATTATATGATCAGGTCGACATCGACCAAGCGGTGCCAGAGGAATACTTTAAGGCAATCGCAGAAATTTTAGCTTACGTCTATAAAACGAAACAAAAGATTTTATGAATTTTTGGTTTTAAAAGGAGAGAACAGGCATGGCAGCAAGAGATTTATCTGTTTTATTCAGTGTTATTTTAATTGTGGCGATGCTGGTCATACCGTTTCCGCCAATACTATTAAGTATCTTAATCATTATTAATATTTCTCTTGCGCTTATCGTGCTTCTCACCACAATGAACATGCAAGAACCACTGCAATTTTCAATATTTCCATCATTGCTTTTGCTCTTAACGCTGTTTCGCTTAGGGCTTAACATCTCTACAACACGATCTATCCTATCAACTGGAGATGCTGGAAAGGTTGTAGAAACGTTCGGTTCATTTGTTGTTGGAGGAAATATCCTCGTTGGTCTTGTTGTTTTCCTTATTCTGATCATCATTCAGTTTATTGTTATTACCAAAGGGGCTGAGCGTGTATCAGAGGTTGCGGCAAGATTTACACTCGATGCGATGCCAGGTAAACAAATGAGTATTGACGCAGATTTAAATGCAGGGATGCTGACAGAAAGTGAAGCAAGAAACCGCCGTGAAAAAGTAGCAAGAGAAGCAGACTTTTATGGAGCGATGGACGGTGCCAGTAAGTTCGTTAAAGGGGACGCCATCGCTGGTATTATCATCGTTATCATCAATATTATATTTGGGATTATTATTGGGATGCTTCAGCAGGGCATGTCGATTCAAGAATCAGCTTCCCACTTTACCCTATTAACGGTAGGGGACGGAATTGTTTCACAAATTCCTGCACTTCTCATTTCAACAGCAACAGGGATTGTCGTCACAAGGGCTGCTTCTAATGGGAACCTTGGTTCAGATATCACTGAACAGCTGTTTGCATTCCCGGCCATGCTTTACGTGACAGCAGGCACGATCTTTCTTCTTGGGCTGTTCACGCCGATTGGCGTACTTTTGACAGGGCCAATCGCAGGTTTACTTGCACTTGGCGCATACATGATGTCGAAAAACAAACAAGATCAAGAAGAAATTGAAGAGGTACTAGAAGAACAGGCAGAGGTAGAAGAGATGAAAAGTCCAGAAAGCGTCATTCACCTCCTGCAAATGGATGCCATTGAATTTGAGTTTGGCTACGGCTTGATCCCGCTCGCTGATGCAAACCAGGGTGGTGACCTGCTAGACCGAATTGTGATGATTCGAAGGCAGCTTGCCCTTGAACTAGGTCTTGTCATTCCAGTCGTCCGAATTCGAGACAACATTGCGCTGAACCCCAATGAATACCGGCTGAAAATTAAAGGCAACGAAGTAGCAAAAGGGGAGCTTCTGCTTGATCACTACTTAGCGATGTCCCCAACGCCTGATGATGATCCAATTGAAGGAATTGAAACAATCGAACCATCCTTTGGTCTGCCGGCTAAATGGATATCAGAAGCAGAAAAAGATCAGGCTGAGATGCTAAGCTATACGGTTGTAGACCCAGCATCTGTTGTGTCTACTCACATCACAGAGAAGATTAGACAAAACACACACGAACTGCTCGGACGCCAAGAAACGAAGCAATTAATTGATCATCTGAAAGAAAGCTATCCTGTCTTAGTGGATGAGGTAACACCAAATCCGCTGGCAGTCGGTGATATACAAAAAGTACTGGCGAAGCTGCTAAAAGAAAAGGTCTCTATTCGAAACCTTGTCACCATTTTTGAGACGCTTGCAGACTACGGAAAATTAACGACTGATACAGATTTATTAACAGAGTATGTCAGACAGGCGCTAGCAAGACAGATTACCGCACAGTATGCAAGAGAAAATGAATCATTGAAAGTCGTGACGTGCTCAGGTCGAGTGGAAAAGGTAATTGCTGACAGCGTTCAGCAGACAGAGCATGGCAACTACTTATCGTTAGATCCAGAATCCTCTGAAAGTGTGATTCAATCAGTGGCGAGAGAAATTGAACAGCTTTCGCTTCGTCAGGAAACGCCGGTTCTATTATGCTCACCTCCTATAAGAATGTACGTTAAACAGTTGTTAGAAAGATATTTCCCAGATTTACCGGTACTATCTTATAACGAACTAGAAGCGAATGTGGAAGTACAGAGCATCGGAGTGGTGGATATCTAATGAAAATGAAAAAAATCACAGCAAATTCTATGCAGGAGGCAACGATTCAAATTAGGCAGCAGCTTGGGAAAGATGCCGTCATTTTAAATTCCAAAACTGTTGTTAAACGAAGGCTGTTCGGTTTAAAAAAACAGCAAATGGTTGAAGTGATTGCAGTGCTGGACCAAGATTTCGAAGAAAGGGCTGGTAAAGGTTTAAACCCTGCGCCACCTCTTCCTGTGTTACCAAAAAAGGAACAAATTAAAAAGCGGCCAGAAGAGCCATCCATTGCTCCCGAGGCAGTGAAACCAGCACCTTCTCATGCAGAGCCTTTAGAATACGTAAGGAATGAACGGCATGCGGGTATTCTGCCTGATCCTCTCTTAGCAATCGATCAAAAGCTAAAGGATCAAGGGCTTGATGATGCAATTCGAGACGAATGCCTGAAGGGTCTTTTAACGAAGGGTGCGGTTAAAGAAGATCACATAAAAAAAGAACTTGAACAACTGCTTTCAGATATGCTGCCAGCCCAAACCTCTGATGAGCCGATGATTTCTTCAAAATACATTGTGCTGTTCGGTTCAACCGGAGCTGGTAAAACGACAACGATTGCAAAACTTGCTGCTAAAACGGCCATTCAGCAGCAAAAGAAGATCGCTTTTATTACTACGGATACGTACCGGATTGCAGCGATCGAACAGCTGAAAACATACGCTGAACTGCTGAATGCACCACTTGAGGTATGTTATTCGAGAGAGGACTTTGTGAGAGCTCAAGAGACCTTTAAAGAGTATGATCATATTTTCATTGATACAGCAGGCCGAAACTTTAAAGAAGAAGCGTATATCAAAGAGCTGACAGACATTATTCCATTTGATGAAAGCATTCAAAGTTTCCTTGTGATGAGTGCTACATCGAAGTATCAAGACATGAAAGCCATGATTAAACGCTTTGAACACGTTCCGATCGATCAATTCATTTTTACAAAAGTAGATGAAACGGATACGATGGGAACCATTTTTCAAATCATTGCAGACTCTCAAATCAGACTTGGCTTTTTAACAAATGGCCAAAATGTGCCTGAGGATATTCTTGAAGGTTCTCCTCTTGAACTAACAAGGATGGTTTTACAATCATGAAGCCTGACCAAGCAGAAGGATTAAGAAAACTAGTTCAGCAGAGTCAAATGATCACACCGGCTCCTCTTGGCGTAAGCGGACAGGCAAAAACCATTGCCGTCATGAGCGGTAAAGGCGGGGTAGGTAAATCGAATTTGACACTGAATATGGCACTGTCTATTGCAAGTACAGGCAAAAGAGTATTAGTGATCGATCTTGATTTTGGTATGGGGAATATTGATATTTTACTAGGGAAAACATCGACTAGCTCTATATTAGATGTTCTCGTTAGAAAGAAATCCCTCCAAGCAGTTATGACAAAAGGAACGGATAACCTATATTACATTTCTGGCGGAAGCGGACTTGAACAGCTGTTTTCTTTAGATAAAGATCAGTGGTCGTTCTTTCTAGAAGAGATGGAAAGAATGATGCAGGACTTCGATTGTATCTTCTTTGACATGGGGGCCGGCTTGTCAAAAGATCAGCTGCCTTTTGTCTTATCGGCAGGAGAAGTGGTCGTTGTGACTACGCCAGAGCCAACATCCATCATGGATGCCTACAGTGCGATTAAACACTTAGCCATTCATCAGTTTGAACAGTCTGTGCAAATCATTGTCAACCGGTGTAAAACCCCGTCAGAAGGGTCTGAAACTTACAGGAAATTAGCAGGAGTGGTCACATCTTTTCTTCACAGAAAACTTGTATTTGCTGGTGCTGTGCCTGATGATCCTGCGGTTCCTAAAGCAGTATCAGAACAAATTCCATTTTATATGAAGCAGCCTCATTCAAGACTGAGTAAAACCATTAAGATGCTGGCAGAAACACTATATTATCAGCAGATAAGAGAGGCCCGGAGAGAACAGCATACGTTTATAGATAAGTTGTCCTCTTTTTTCAAAAGGAGGAGGGTGGACTCATGATTAGAGTGCTTGTAGTAGATGACTCGGCCTTTATGCGAAAGCTCATTAGTGATTTTCTAAGTGCCGAGCAAGAAATAGAAGTCGTCGGAACGGCGCGAAATGGGGAAGATGCCTTAAAACGGATTAAGGAACTGAATCCAGATGTTGTCACACTAGATGTGGAAATGCCTGTGTTAAATGGAACAGAAGCATTAAAGCAAATTCTGGCTGAACACGACCTTGCCGTGATTATGGTGTCAAGCCAGACAAAGCAAGGGAAAGATTTAACCATCCATTGTTTAGAACTCGGTGCTTTCGACTTTGTGACAAAGCCTTCGGGAAGTATTTCGCTCGATTTACACAAAGTGAGGGGTCAAATTGTAGAGCGGGTACTTGCGGCAGGAATGTCAAGGAAACGCACTAAAGAGCAGGTTTCGCCTAAGCCAGTGATGAAGCCGCCAACGCCAAGTCCAGTGGTTGCACCCCGCGTGCAAGCAGTTAAAAGCGGATTACTTCGAAAGATTATTTCTATCGGAACATCTACGGGTGGGCCAAGGGCACTTCAACGAGTCGTAACGAAGCTGCCTAAGGACATAGAGGCACCTATATTGATTGTGCAGCATATGCCGGCAGGATTTACGGCATCACTTGCTACTAGGTTAGACCATTTATCACAAATTACAATTAAAGAAGCACAAGATGGAGACATCGCAAAAAATGGAGTGGCTTACATAGCTCCTGGTGGGATGAATATGTCACTTCATGATCAAGGGACGTCTTTAGTCATTAGGCTGTCCCCTGAAGACACGGAAAGCCGGCACAAACCATCTGTTAACTATTTATTTGAATCTATCAGCAGCATAAAAGGTTACGAGAAAATTGCTGTCATTATGACGGGAATGGGCAGTGACGGTACAGAAGGTGTCAAAAAAATGGTCGCAAGCGGTCATACGAAAGTCATTGCAGAAAAAGAAGAATCATGTGTTGTTTTCGGAATGCCTAAATCTGTCATTAAAGCAGGCCTTGCACATGAAACAAGGCATGTGGATGACATCGCACATGCAATTATAAGCTCCATGAAAAAAGAGAGGGCGTGAACTCGTTGGATGTAAACCAATACTTAGATATCTTTTTAGATGAAAGCAGAGAACACTTACAAACTTGTAATGAAAAACTTCTTGAGTTAGAAAAGAACCCAACCGACTTGCAGCTAGTGAATGATATATTCAGAGCGGCTCATACATTGAAAGGCATGAGTGCAACAATGGGCTTTGATGATATGGCTCACTTAACGCATCACTTAGAAAACATGTTCGATGCCATCCGCAATGAACAAATGATTGTCACTCCTGAGTCAATGGACACGATGTTCGAAGCACTCGATCATCTTGAAGCGATGGTTCAATCGATTGCAGAAGGCGGAGACGGGAAACGTGATGTCACAGAAATTAGTAAAAAACTAGATGTGACAGGAAGCCATGCGGAGGCAGCTTCTAGCGTTGAAACAGCGGATGCATCAGCTGCTGTCTGCAATGACTTAGACTATAACGAATTTGAACGAACTGTTCTTGATGAAGCGAGAGAGCAAGGCTTCAAATGCTATGAACTCAACGTGACATTAAGCGAAGCTTGCTTATTAAAAGCCGTTCGTGTCTATATGATTTTTGAAAGACTGAATGAAGCAGGCGAGGTTGTCAAAACGGTTCCAAATGCAGAGCTATTAGAATCAGAAGATTTCGAATCTGAATTCAGCATATCTTATCTATCTAAACAACCGATTGACGAAGTAAAGAAAATCGTCACATCGATCTCAGAGGTTGAGAATGTGGAGATCTCTGAAGTCTCCGCATTTGAAGCAGCTCCGGCTGAAAAACAAGAGGCACAGCCTGAACAGAGAAAAGCAGAAGCACTCGTTCCTGCTGCGAAAGCACCAGCAAACGATGCGCCAAAAGCAAATGGCAATAACGGTGCAGCTGCCGGCGGAACAAAAACAATTCGTGTCAACATCGACCGTCTAGACTCTCTTATGAATCTATTTGAAGAACTTGTCATTGATAGAGGCCGTCTAGAACAGATTGCAAAAGAACTAGAAAACAATGAGTTGACAGACACTGTCGAAAGAATGACACGTATTTCTGGTGACCTGCAATCAATCATCCTGAACATGAGAATGGTACCTGTGGAAACTGTGTTTAACAGATTCCCGCGTATGATTCGTCAATTGACGAAAGAGCTTAATAAGAAAATTGAACTGATCATTGAAGGTGCTGAGACAGAGCTTGATCGAACAGTGATCGACGAAATTGGAGATCCGCTCTTACACTTACTTAGAAATAGTCTAGATCACGGGATTGAATCACCGGAAGAACGTGTGAAAAAAGGCAAGCCAGAAAAAGGTACGGTCCTATTAAAGGCATATCATAGCGGAAACCATGTCTTCATTGAAGTAGAAGATGATGGCGGCGGAATTAACCGTAAAAAGGTGCTTGAAAAAGCATTAGAACGCGGGGTTATTACAGAAAGAGAAGCAGAAACGCTTGAAGATCATCAAATTGATTCGTTGATCTTTGCAGCAGGATTTTCTACAGCTGATACGATTTCTGACATCTCAGGCCGCGGTGTAGGTCTTGACGTTGTGAAAAACAAGCTGGAATCATTAGGCGGATCTGTGAGCATCAATTCAACAGAAGGACAAGGCTCACTATTCTCAATTCAGCTTCCGCTGACATTATCGATTATTTCCGTTCTTCTTGTAAAACTCGAAGAGGAAACATTTGCGATTCCGATTTCTTCTATTATTGAAACGGCTGTTATTAAGAAAAGCGACATCCTACAAACGCATGATCGTGAAGTGATTGATTTCCGCGGATTTATCGTACCGGTCGTGTACTTGAAGAAACAATTCCACGTGCCAAATGCGCATGAATTAGAGGAAGAACTGCACATCATAGTTGTTCGTAAAGGAGACAAGCTGACAGCATTTGTGGTCGATTCATTTATTGGTCAGCAAGAGGTTGTATTGAAATCACTAGGAGATTATCTGCCAAACGTATTTGCGATATCAGGCGCAACAATCCTAGGTGACGGTCAAGTTGCACTCATCGTTGACTGTAATGCACTGATCAAGTAAAAAACAATAGAGGAGCGGTCTCAAATGAGTACAGATATCAAAACTGGCGAAAAGATGATTGTGTTTATCGTAAACAAAAAAGAATACGCCATTTCAGTATCAGAAGTAAAGTCCATTGAAAAATGGCAGCAGCCGACAAGAGTTCCTGGCGTTGCCCCTTATATATGCGGTGTTATTAATTTGCGCGGTGTTGTGACGCCTGTCATTGACCTAAGAGTCAGACTTGGTTCCACTAACAACGACATTACAGATGAAACAAGAATGATCATTGTACAAGTTGGTGACATTGAAGTTGGCTGGATTGTTGATGAAGCAAATGATGTCATTACCGTCCATCAGGAAGAAGTAGAATCTTCTCCTGAATCAGCTGAAAAAGAAGGACAGTCATGGGTGACAGGTATCATTAAGCATGATCAGCGCCTATTTAATATCATTCATGCCGGTGCTGTCCTCGACAAGAGCGTTCAAGGTGCACCTGTTCATTAAGGAGGATGTGAAATGAGCATTTTCAACGAAATTAAAGATGAACAGCTCGATATTTTAAGAGAGGTTGGGAATATTGGAGCAGGCCATGCAGCGTCTGCTCTTGCCAACCTATTGGATCGCAAAATAGATATGGCTGTTCCTTTTGTCAAGGTTCTCTCGTTTGAAGATTTAATGGATTTCTTTGGCGGTGCAGACCTTCCTGTTGCAAGCATTTTCCTGCGAATGGAAGGGGATTTATCCGGCTCGATCTTTTTCATTATGCCGTTTGAGCAAGCTGAGCAATTTGTGAGAGAGCTTGTACAGGACCCGGCATTTGATATTGATACCATTCATGAACATGTGATGGGGACGTCAGCACTTCATGAACTTGGAAATATTTTAGCAGGCTCTTATTTATCAGCCCTTGCCGATTTAACAAAATTGCAGCTTCACCCAAGTGTTCCAGATGTCACGCTCGATATGTTCGGGGCTGTCATTAGTGAAGGTTTATTGCAATTCAGCCCTTTAGGCGATCAGGCAATTGTGATTGATACATCTATTTTTGATGATCAAAATAAGCAAGAGCTGAAAGGAAATATGTTTCTATTACCAGACTTTGAATCGTTTGAAAAACTATTCAAAGCATTAGGTAACCTATAATGAACGTGCACATTCCGGCAGTTGTAAAGGTTGGTATTGCAGATGTTCAGCTTGTCAAAACACCGGACCGCATTCGGACATCCGGTCTTGGTTCCTGCGTAGGGCTTGTCCTGTTTGATCAAGAGAAAAAGCTTGCAGGTCTTGTCCATGTCATGCTTCCAGACTCCTCCCTTGCAAAAGGGGCGGTGGAAAACTTGGCTAAATATGCAGATACAGGTGTTCAGCATACAATTGATCTGCTCCTAAAAGAAGGCGCACGCAAACATGCGCTAAAGGCGAAACTTGCTGGCGGTGCGGAAATGTTTAAGTTTAAGTCAACCAATGATCTTATGAGAATTGGACCTAGAAACGTATCAGCTGTTAAAGAACATCTGTCTCTCCATCATATCCCGATTATTAGTGAGGATACGGGCGGAAACAATGGCCGTACAATTGAATTTGATCCACTTACGGCAGAGCTTGAGATCCGCACTGTGAAGCAAGGCATTATGAAGATATAAAAAGGAAGTATAGGGGGATAAAGATGCAATCCTTAAATTACGAAGATCAGGCGCTATGGGCTAGATGGAAAGAGTGGAAAGACCCAGCTGCTGGAGATGATCTTATGCGCCGCTATATGCCGCTCGTCACATATCATGTTGGAAGAATTTCCATCGGTCTCCCGAAGTCAGTGCATAAAGAAGACTTGATCAGTCTAGGGATGCTCGGTTTATATGATGCCCTTGAAAAATTTGACCCCGGAAGAGATCTGAAGTTTGATACGTATGCATCCTTCAGAATCCGCGGGGCCATCATCGACGGTCTTCGTAAAGAGGACTGGCTGCCTCGTACATCAAGAGAAAAAACAAAAAAAGTAGAAGCAGCTATTGAAAAGCTTGAACAGCGTTATTTGCGAAATGTGACGCCAACAGAGGTGGCTGAGGAACTCGGCATGAGCGAACAGGATGTCGTCACAACGATGAATGAAGGGTTTTTTGCGAATTTGCTCTCAATCGATGAGAAGCTGCATGATCAAGAAGACGGTGAGAACGTACAGGTCATGATTCGTGACGAAAAGTCTGTGACTCCTGAAGAGAAAATGCTAAAAGATGAATTAATTGAACAGCTTGCTGAAAAAATCACAGAGCTTTCAGAAAAAGAAAAGCTCGTGATCAGTCTTTTCTATAAAGAAGAACTGACATTAACGGAAATCGGTCAAGTGCTCAATTTATCTACCTCGCGCATTTCGCAAATTCATTCAAAGGCATTGTTCAAGCTTAAGCATCTGCTTGATAAAGCCATTCAATCTTAAAGAGTTAGTGAGTGAAAAAATATGTTATGGCTGATTAGCTTCATGCTTCATGCTGCACTTATTTATTTTGTGATCATTTTATATACGAGAATGAATTCGCTGAAGGCAACAGAACAAAAGCAGCGAGAACTTCTAGAAGAAACGGAAAATACCCTGGCTGCATTTTTGATGGAAGTCAAAGAAGAGAATGACAAACTATCAAAAGTGGCAGCCGCTTCCCCTGATTTTTCTGCTGAAGAGCTGAAATCGGATCTTCAGACACCAAAGCAGCCACAACCACCAATTGAATCCCAGCAATCGGTCGAAAGTGAAGATCCAGTACCAGAGCATTTGTCAGCTCTCCTTAGCGAAGTAGAGGTGCAGGAAGAGAAGGTAAACGAAACCGTTCCACAACTTGAAACAGAGGCTTCTGCGTCTTCTGAGAGTGAAATAGAAGAAACATTCGAGAACCAAGTGAAGACCTTATATGATGAAGGGCGATCACTAGAAGAAATAGCGAAAGAATTGAAAACTGGCAAGACAGAAATCGAGCTTTTATTAAAATTTAGCGGAAAGCTGTAAAGGATTCTTGATTGTCAGTCCATCATGTGGTATATTATTTCTTGGTGTTAAATACACACGCTTAATGATTCGTATGAAGGTGCTGCCGTGGCGCAGTTTTATGTGGACATGACTTAAGCGGAGGAAAAAAAACCATTATATTAGGAGGCAACAAAATGTCAGTTATTTCTATGAAACAATTGCTAGAAGCTGGTGTTCACTTCGGTCACCAAACGCGCCGTTGGAACCCAAAAATGAAGCGTTACATCTTTACAGAGCGTAACGGTATCTACATCATCGATCTTCAAAAAACGGTGAAAAAAGTAGAGGAAGCTTACAACTTCACGAAAAACCTTGCTGCTGACGGAGGAAAAATCCTTTTCGTTGGTACGAAAAAGCAAGCACAAGATTCAGTGAAAGAAGAAGCAATCCGTTCTGGTATGTTCTATGTAAACCAACGCTGGCTTGGTGGAACGTTAACAAACTTTGAAACAATCCAAAAACGTATCAAACGTTTAAAAGATATTGAAAAAATGCAAGAAAACGGTACTTTCGAAGTTCTTCCTAAGAAAGAAGTCGTTCAACTGAAAAAAGAATTAGAACGTCTTGAAAAATTCCTAGGCGGAATCAAAGACATGAAGGGTCTTCCGGATGCACTTTTCATTATCGACCCTCGTAAAGAGCGTATTGCAGTTGCAGAAGCTCGTAAATTGAATATCCCAATCATCGGTATCGTTGACACAAACTGTGATCCAGACGAAATTGATGTTGTGATCCCTGCAAACGATGATGCAATCCGTGCTGTAAAACTTCTAACTGCTAAAATGGCAGATGCGATTCTTGAGTCTAAACAAGGCGAAGAAGAAGCTGTTGTAGAAGAAACGACAGAAACTGAAACAACAACTGCGTAACCTATTCAAAAGGTGATAAGAGGGAAATGCCTTTTATCACCTTTTTTTCACCTAGTAATCCGTGTTTTAACATAGAAGGAGGAAATGTAAAATGGCAATTACTGCTCAATTAGTTAAAGAACTGCGTCAAAAAACTGGTGCAGGTATGATGGACTGTAAAAAAGCGTTAACAGAAACTGATGGTGACATCGACAAAGCGATCGATCTTCTAAGAGAAAAAGGAATCGCAAAAGCTGCGAAAAAAGCAGACCGTATTGCTGCAGAAGGATTAACTCTTATCAAAACTGACGGCAACACAGGTGTGATCCTAGAAGTAAACTCTGAGACTGATTTCGTTGCGAAAAACGAAGGATTCCAAGCGCTTCTTAACGAACTTGCTGATCATTTGCTTGCTGCTAAACCTGCAACAATTGAAGAAGCTCATGCTTCTAAAATGGAAAACGGTTCAACAGTTGAAGAGCATATCACAGCTGCAATTGCGAAAATCGGAGAGAAAATCACTCTACGTCGTTTCTCTGTCATCACAAAAGAAGATAATGCTGCATTCGGTTCTTACCTTCACATGGGCGGACGTATCGGTGTGTTAGCTGTTCTTAACGGAACTACTGACGAAGAGCTTGCAAGAGACATCGCAATGCACGTTGCAGCTGTAAATCCTAAATACATTTCTCGTGACCAAGTGTCAGAAGAAGAAGCAAACCGTGAGCGTGAAGTATTAACACAGCAGGCGCTTCAAGAAGGAAAGCCTGAAAACATCGTAGCTAAAATGGTAGAAGGCCGTCTAAACAAATTCTTCGAAGAAATTTGCTTACTTGACCAAGCATTCGTTAAAAACCCAGATGAAAAAGTGAAACAAGTTGTAGCTGCGAAAAACGCAACTGTTCAAACTTATGTTCGTTATGAAGTGGGCGAAGGAATCGAAAAGCGTCAAGACAACTTTGCTGAAGAAGTTATGAGCCAAGTGAAAAAATAATGTTTGAAAAGCTCTCGGGGGCTTTTTTAGGGAGCACAAGCACTGTGTTCCCTATTTTTTAGAGGATATTGATTTACAAAAGGCAGTTTCTTACGCATAATAAGAGACGGTATAGTTTACACTTGGAGGTTATCATGAGCAAACCGAAATATAATCGCATTGTACTGAAGCTAAGTGGCGAAGCACTAGCAGGTGATGCTGGAAATGGAATTAACCCAACTGTCATTCAATCCATTGCAAAGCAAGTTAAAGAAATTGCAGAGCTTGATGTTGAAGTTGCAGTCGTTGTAGGCGGAGGAAACCTTTGGCGCGGGAAGACAGGCAGTGATCTAGGAATGGACCGTGCAACAGCAGACTACATGGGGATGCTGGCAACAGTGATGAACTCACTGGCATTACAGGACAGCCTAGAAACGCTTGGCATTCAATCTAGAGTGCAGACCTCTATCGAAATGAGACAGGTTGCAGAGCCATACATAAGAAGAAAAGCGATCCGTCACCTTGAAAAGAAACGTGTCGTCATTTTTGCTGCTGGAACGGGTAACCCTTATTTCTCTACGGATACTACGGCAGCACTTCGTGCAGCAGAAATTGAAGCAGATGTCATTTTAATGGCGAAAAATAATGTAGATGGTGTCTACAGTGCTGATCCTCGTACAGATGCGGATGCAGTAAAATATGATAAGCTTTCATATCTTGATGTACTAAAAGAAGGGCTTGCTGTAATGGATTCTACTGCGTCCTCATTATGTATGGACAATGACATTCCATTAATCGTCTTCTCCATTATGGAAGAAGGAAATATTAAACGTGCCGTCAATGGCGAATCAATCGGAACGATCGTGAGGGGGAAATAACGTGTCAAAAGAAGTGTTGAACCAAACGAAAGAAAAAATGGAAAAAGCTGTACAAGCATACGGACGTGAGCTTGCAACTGTTCGTGCAGGCCGTGCAAATGCTTCACTGCTTGATAAAGTAACAGTGGATTATTACGGTGCACAAACGCCACTTAACCAAATTGCGTCAATCACAGTACCAGAAGCACGTATGCTGATTATCACACCTTACGATAAAACAGCAATCGGTGATATCGAAAAAGCGATCCAAAAGTCTGACCTTGGCATCACGCCAACAAGTGACGGTAATGTGATCCGCATTGCGATTCCTGCGCTAACAGAAGAAAGACGTAAAGAGCTTGTGAAAGTAGTTAGAAAATACTCAGAAGAAGCAAAAGTAGCTGTTCGTAACGTTCGTCGTGATGCAAACGATGATTTGAAAAAGCTTGAGAAAAATGGGGAGATCACTGAAGATGAATTAAGATCATCGACAGAGGATGTTCAAAAATTGACAGATGAATATGTCGCTAAAATAGATGACGTGACGAAAGATAAAGAAAAAGAAATCATGGAAGTTTAAGAAAAAACTATGTACAATAGATAATAGTGAAAAGACCCTCTTCATGTTTACAGGGGGTTTTTTTGTTAATACTGTTGATGACTATATTATTAGCGGGAACGCAACCTTTTTGGGTGATGGAGGAATCTCATGCTCAATATACTCAAAAATTGGAAGAATCAGCAAACTGCAGCTTCCAACTTAGAAAGCCTGACAAAAGAAGACATATTAAATGGAGAAATTCCTGAACATATCGCCATTATCATGGATGGGAACGGAAGATGGGCGAAAAAACGTGCTCTTCCACGGGTAGCAGGACATCATGAAGGTATGAAAGTCGTCAAGCGCATGACAAAGCTTGCAAATGAGCTGAATGTCAAAGTGCTGACTTTGTATGCTTTCTCTACAGAAAATTGGAAACGTCCAAAACTAGAAGTAGATTTTTTAATGAAACTGCCTGAAGAATTTTTAAACATCTACCTGCCTGAACTCATCGAGGAAAATGTCCGTGTGCGCTTAACAGGTGATCCAGACGGCCTCCCGCAGCATACGAAAAAAGCGGTAGAGAACGCAGTAAAGAGTACGGCGAATAACGACGGACTCGTTTTGAACTTTGCGCTCAACTATGGAGGGCGCACAGAAATCGTCTCCGCATGCAGACAAATTTCTGAAAAAGTCAAAGAAGGTAAGCTTCAAGCAGAAGACATCACAGAAGAGATGTTTTCAGCTTATTTAATGACAGAATCTCTTCAAGATCCGGATTTGCTCATTCGCACGAGTGGAGAAATTAGATTAAGCAACTTTATGCTTTGGCAAATTGCATACAGCGAGTTTGTCTTTACGGATGTGCTTTGGCCTGACTTTTCTGATGAGCATCTTATAGGTGCTATCGGAGAGTACCAGCGCCGCGGCCGGAGGTTCGGTGGAATTTAGAGGGTGGTGCAGATGAAACAAAGAATTTTGACGGGTGTTTTGGCAGCTGCAGTCTTTTTGCTTGCTGTTATATATGGACAGATGCCATTTACCTTGCTAATTTATTTAATGGGAAGTGTCGCTCTCTTTGAGCTTCTAAGAATGAAAAAGATCTCAATTTTCAGCTTTCCTGGTATTGTCAGCTTAATATTGCTTTGGCTTTTAATGGGCGGAGACAATAGCTTCTTTCCAAACGTAGACGCATCAAAAATGCAGATTGCTTTATTCGCAATCTTAATCCTTTTAACTTATACAGTTTTGAGCAAAAACTCTTTCACATTCGATGAGGTTGCTTTTGTTGTATTAGCCACATTATATATTGGCGTCAGTTTCTATTATTTTATCCAAATTAGAGGCTTATATGGCATGAGTGCGATCTTCTTCGCAGCAGTGATTATTTGGTCCACTGACTCAGGAGCTTACTTTATTGGGAAATCTATGGGGAAAAGAAAGCTTTGGCCAGAAATCAGCCCAAACAAAACAGTAGAAGGATTTATCGGCGGAATCGTCACAGCGGTCGTGTTGTCACTTGTGTTTCAGGCGGTTACAGGATTTTTGCCATCATATCTGCTTGTTATGTTTATTACCCTTTTACTCAGTATCTTTGGACAGCTTGGCGACCTTGTGGAATCTGCTTTAAAGCGTCATTATCACGTAAAGGATTCAGGGACAATCCTCCCTGGCCATGGCGGGATTTTGGACAGGTTTGACAGCTTTTTATTCGTTCTGCCGTTTTTATACTTACTGCTCGCAACGTTTGCCAGCTAACCTCATAGAAACTTATTGAACGAGAGAAGGAGTGGCAATTTGAAATATATTTCGCTATTAGGCGCAACAGGATCAATTGGAGAACAAACATTAGATGTGATCAGGCAGCATCCGGACAAATTTAAGCTGAAAGCCATGACATTTGGCAGAAATGTAGCGAAGGCGATACCGGTCATTGAGCGCTTTCAGCCCGAATTCGTCGGTTGTATAGACGAAGAAACCTATCACACACTAAGAGAACATTCATTTGAATACGATGTCAAGCTGTCTGCTGGTGATGAAGCCAACATCGAGGCAGCAACCTATGATGCAGTGGACGTTGTGGTCAATGCACTCGTAGGAAGTGTTGGACTTGTTCCAACATTAAAGGCTATTGAACAAAAAAAGACGATTGCACTCGCAAATAAGGAAACTCTTGTGACAGCTGGTCATATAGTAAAAGAGTATGCCAAAGCATATGATGTACCTTTACTTCCTGTCGATAGTGAGCATTCCGCTATTTTTCAATGCCTGCAAGGTGAACAAGCTAAAAATATTGAACGATTAATCGTGACAGCTTCAGGTGGTAGTTTCCGAGATAAAAAACGAACTGAACTTGAAGGTGTGACGGTTGAAGAAGCCCTGAACCATCCGAACTGGTCGATGGGAGCGAAAATTACCATTGATTCGGCAACGATGATGAATAAAGGGCTCGAGGTCATCGAGGCGCATTGGTTGTTTGACATTCCTTATGAACAAATTGATGTGCTGCTACATAAAGAGAGCATTATCCATTCGATGGTGGAATTTCACGACAAAAGCGTCATGGCGCAGTTAGGGACACCTGACATGAGAGTGCCCATTCAATATGCACTCACTTATCCAGACAGGGCGCCATTACAAGAAGCGAAATCATTGAACCTTTGGGAGATTGGACAATTGAATTTCCAAAAAGCGGATTTTGACAGGTATCGCTGCTTACATTTTGCTTATGAATCAGGTAAAATAGGAGGGACAATGCCTGCTGTCCTCAATGCAGCAAATGAAATAGCCGTTGATGCGTTTCTGAAAGGCAAAGTAACGTTCCTGCAAATTGAAGAATTGATTGAAAAGGCACTAAACAGACATCATGTGATTTCAACGCCAAGTTTGCAAGATATCCATGAAGTGGACAAAGATACACGAGACTTTGTTCAATCAATCCTCACATAAGGTGGTATGTTCGTGAATACAGTGATTGCGTTTATTATTATTTTTGGAACGCTCGTTTTTTTCCACGAGCTTGGCCATTTAATTATGGCGCAGCGCGCGGGGATTTTATGCCGCGAGTTCGCAATTGGTTTTGGGCCGAAGATTTTCTCCTTTAAACGAAAAGAAACCGTTTATACCATTAGACTTCTCCCTATTGGCGGATTTGTTAAAATGGCTGGAGAGGACCCTGAAGTCATAGAAATCAAACCAGGTCATACAGTGGGGCTCTTATTCAATGAGCAAAATGAAGTAGAAAAAATCATTTTAAATGATAAAGAAAAATATCCTGATGCACTTGTCATCGAAGTTGAGCAGATTGATTTAGATCATGCCATGAGAATTTCAGGATATGAAGCTGGAAATGAAGATATTCTGACTGGCTACAATGTCAGTCAAACAAGCTTCTATATTGCAGATAGTGAAGAAATTCAAATTGCACCATACAATCGTCAATTTGGTTCAAAAACAGTGTGGCAGCGGATTAAAGCCATCGCAGCTGGACCGATTATGAACTTTATCCTGGCGTATGTGATTTTGGTTGCTTTAGGCTTTATTCAAGGGGTAACCGTCGATGATCCTGTACTCGGTAAGCTCACGAAAGACGGCCGAGCGGCGGAAGCTGGACTTATGCAGGGAGATCACATTGTGTCCATTAACGGGGACAAAATGAATTCTTGGACAGACGTCGTTCAAACAGTTCAAAAAAACCCTGAGAAAAAAATGAATGTCGTCATTGACCGAGACGGCAAAGAAAGCACTGTACAGGTCGTGCCAGAATCTGTGAAAGCAGATGGCAAAAACATTGGCCGTTTCGGATCATATCCGCCAACGGAAAATGGATTTTTAAAAGTCATTTCATCTTCAGGAACAACTGTCATATCAACAGCAGGACTGATCTTAACAAACTTGCAAAAAATTGTCACAGGGCAATTTTCACTAGATATGTTAGCAGGTCCAGTTGGAATCTATGACATGACAGGAGAAGTAGCCAAGCAAGGTGTGTTAACATTAATGCAGTTTGCGGCGTTCCTCAGTATTAACTTAGGCATCGTGAATCTATTACCGATCCCTGCGCTTGACGGAGGACGTTTACTCTTCTTGTTTGTTGAAGCCATTCGCGGTAAACCAATTAATCGTGAGAAGGAAGCACTTGTTGTCTTTATCGGTGTTGCTTTCCTCATGCTGTTAATGCTAGTGGTGACGTGGAATGACATCCAGCGATTATTTTTATAAAAACCATTCTCTCTTGTTTCTCATTCCGGGAAACAAGAGTTTTTGTGAGAAGTCCTATTTCATAGATGAGGTGTAACGACATGAGACAATCCCTGACTTTCATTCCAACTCTTCGAGAGGTGCCGGCAGATGCTGAGGCAAAAAGCCATCAACTCTTAGTAAGAGCTGGGTTTATTAGACAAAATACAAGTGGAATCTATCATTATCTGCCGCTTGCGCATAAAGTCATTCAGCATATTCAATCCATCGTTCGTAAGGAAATGGACAAGGCAGGAGCAGCTGAGCTGTTAATGCCAGTGCTGCAGCAGGCAGAAATGTGGCAGGAGTCAGGCAGATGGTACACATACGGTCCAGAATTGATGCGTATGAAGGACCGCCATGGCCGCGAATTTGCGCTTGGCCCAACCCACGAAGAAGTAATCACATCACTCGTGCGCAGTGAAGTGAAATCGTATAAGAAGCTTCCTTTAACTCTTTATCAAATTCAATCAAAATTCCGTGATGAACAGAGACCACGTTTTGGGCTGCTGCGCGGACGTGAATTTATTATGAAGGATGCGTACTCGTTCCATTCTTCCCCAGAAAGCCTTGATGAGACATACAACAAAATGTTTACAGCTTACTCTAATGTGTTCTCAAAAGTAGGTCTCAATTTTAGACCAGTCATTGCAGATTCTGGGGCAATGGGAGGAAAAGATACGCATGAGTTCATGGCGCTTTCAGAAGTCGGGGAGGATACGATCGCTTATTCTGATACTTCCTCATATGCTGCGAACATTGAAATGGCTGAGGCTGTATATCACGGAGAGGAAGCAAATCCTGCGGACTTCAAAGAACTTGAAAAAGTTCACACGCCGCAAGTGAAAACGATTCAAGACGTGGCTGGGTTTTTAGAAGTTGATCCTTCTCTTTGTATCAAGTCTGTTTTGTTTAAAGCAGATGATGCGTATGTTCTAATTCTTACTAGAGGCGATCATGAAGTAAATGATGTGAAAGTGAAAAACTTGGTAGGAGCACAGCTTGTAGAGCTTGCTTCACGCGAAGAAGTGCTAGAAGTCATTGGGACTGAGCCTGGATTTGTTGGGCCTGTTCAGCTGGAAGCAGAGGTCGATATTTATGCAGATCTTGCTGTTAAAGGAATGACAAATGCAGTCGTAGGTGCAAACGAAGCGGATTATCATTTTGTCAATGTCAACCCTGCACGTGATGTGTCAGTGAAAGAATTCACCGATCTTCGCTTGATTCAAGAAGGAGATGTTTCTCCAGATGGAGAAGGCACTATCCAGTTTGCAAAAGGGATTGAGGTAGGACAAGTCTTTAAACTGGGCACTCGTTATTCTGAGTCAATGGATGCAACGTATCTTGATGAGAATGGACGCGCGCAGCCAATGATTATGGGCTGCTATGGTATCGGTATCTCTAGAACTCTTTCAGCGATTGTTGAACAGCATCACGATGAGAAAGGAATCATTTGGCCAGAAGCAGTTGCGCCATATGACCTTCACCTCCTTGCATTAAATATGAAAAATGATGCACAAAAAGAACTGGCTGAAACATTATACGAGCGCTTAGAAGATGAGGGTTTTGACGTACTTTTCGATGACCGCCAGGAGCGTGCAGGCGTGAAATTCGCAGACAGTGATTTGATTGGACTGCCAATTCGCATTAGCTGCGGTAAACGTTCAGAAGAAGGTATTGTTGAAGTGAAGTTTAGAAAATCAGGTGAATCACATGAAGTATCTGTTGATGATTTGATTTCATTTATACGCCAAGCATAAAACGAACAAAAAAATGAAGGTACCTCCTATAGGAAAGAGGTACCTTTCTGATTGATAAAAGGAGGGTCCTGTCTTGGATGAACAATTACCGATTACACGGCGGCAATTTCATATATTACTCAATCAGATTCAAATGACAGATGATGACCTCAGTCGGTACTTTGAAGAAGGAGAAATCGTCAAATTGACGGTGCATAAGTCGACGAAAACGTGGCATTTCCTTTTTAAATTTAAGGCGCTTTTGCCTTACAAGGTATATGCAATGTTTCTCAGCAGGCTGACAAATGCATTTTCTCATATTGCACAAGTCACTTGTACGATTGAAGTCAATGATCCGCACATATCTGAAGAGCTCGTGCAATCGTACTGGTCACATTGTGTGGAAGAGCTGCAAGGAATATCTCCCCCAATCATCAGCTTGCTTCAGCAGCAAAAACCATCGCTGTCTGGACATAAAATCATCATTAAAACGAAAAGTGAAACTGAGGCATTGGCTATTAAGAAGAAGTACAGTCCAATGCTCCAGGCTGCATTTAAACAAGTTGGTTTTCCAGAGCTGCAATTTGATACAGAAATTTTTGTATCAGAACAAGAGATTCAGAAGTTCAAAGAACAAAAGCTTGCTGAAGATAAAGAAAGAGCCATGCAAGCCCTCACTGAGATGGAGAAGAAGGAAAGTGAGGAGCAGGATGAAGCTCCGTCAGGCCCACTGATGATTGGCTATCAAATCAAAGACAATGAAGAGATTCGTACGCTTGATAGTATCATGGACGAGGAAAGAAGAATCACCGTTCAAGGCTACGTATTCGATGCAGAAACGCGTGAGCTGAAAAGCGGGAGAACGCTTTGTATCTTTAAGATCACAGATTATACAAACAGTATTTTGATCAAAATGTTTGCAAGAGAAAAAGAAGATGCGCAGCTGATGAAATCGTTGAAAAAAGGCATGTGGGTGAAAGCAAGAGGAAGCATTCAAAATGATACGTTTGTCAGAGATCTCGTTATGATTGCTAATGACGTCAATGAAATGAAACCTCAGCTGAAAGAAGATACAGCACCTGAGGGTGAAAAACGTGTGGAGCTTCATTTGCATTCCCCTATGAGTCAAATGGATGCGGTCACTGGCATCGGCAAACTCGTTGAACAAGCAAAAAAATGGGGACATGAAGCGATTGCCCTGACGGATCATGCCGTTGTACAATCCTTCCCAGATGCGTATGCAGCAAGTAAAAAGCATGGCATCAAAATGATGTACGGTGTGGAAATCAACTTAGTCGACGATGGAGTACCAATTGCATATAACCCAGAGCACCGCTTGTTAGAGGATGCGACGTATGTCGTATTTGACGTAGAGACAACGGGTCTTTCAGCCGTTTATGACACGATCATTGAGCTTGCAGCAGTGAAAATAAAAGACGGGGAAATCATTGACCGCTTTGAGGCATTTGCAAACCCTCATCACCCATTATCAGCGACAACTATCGAATTAACAGGTATCACTGATGATATGGTCCGAGATGCACCAGATGTTGTCGATGTCGTGCGGGATTTCAAAGAATGGATTGGACAAGACATTCTTGTTGCGCACAATGCGAGCTTTGATATGGGCTTTTTAAATACAGCGTATAAACGCCTGTTAAAAACAGATAAAGCATCAAACCCTGTCATCGACACACTTGAACTTGGCCGATTCCTTTACCCAGAATTTAAAAATCACCGACTGAACACACTTTGTAAAAAATTCGATATTGAACTGACGCAGCATCACCGGGCGATTTACGATGCAGAAGCGACAGGCTATCTCATGCTGAAGATGCTAAAAGATGCGGCTGAAAAAGAGATTGCTTATCACGATCAATTGAATGAAAACATGGGTCAGTCGAATGCATATCAGCGCTCACGTCCTTACCATGCAACGTTGATTGCTCAAAATGAGACAGGGCTTAAGAATTTATTTAAGCTTGTTTCTCTTTCTCATATTCATTATTTCTACCGGGTGCCGCGCATTCCGCGCTCACAGCTTGAGAAATATCGAGAAGGTTTAATT
Source organism: Bacillus safensis (assembly GCA_030159235.1). GTDB lineage: Bacteria > Bacillota > Bacilli > Bacillales > Bacillaceae > Bacillus > Bacillus safensis_B. The sequence goes on from BSBG01000003.1 coordinate 287,705, forward strand.
GTTGGGTCTGCTTGTGATAAGGGTGAGGTATTTGAAGGAATGATGCAAAAGTCACCTGATGAGGTGGAAGACATTGCAGCATTTTATGACTATTTAGAGGTACATCCGCCAGAAGTGTATCAGCACCTGCTGCAGCTGGAGCTTGTTCGAGATGATCGAGCGTTAAAAGAAATCATCACAAACATTGTGAAGCTTGGCGAAAAGCTGAATAAACCCGTTGTGGCAACTGGAAATGTGCATTACCTGCATCCAGAAGACAAAATTTATCGTAAAATCTTAATTTCATCACAAGGTGGAGCGAATCCGCTTAACCGTCATGAACTGCCTAAAGTTCATTTTAGAACGACAGATGAAATGCTCGAAGCGTTTTCCTTCCTAGGAGACGAAAAAGCAAAAGAGATCGTCGTGACCAATACGCAAAAAGTATCTGAGATGGTCGAAAGCATTAAACCAATTAAAGATGATCTATACACACCAAAAATTGAAGGCGCAGATGAAGAAATACGAGAAATGAGCTATCAAATGGCGCGCAGCATCTACGGAGATGATTTGCCTAAAATCGTAGAAGACCGTATTGAGAAAGAATTAAAAAGTATTATCGGTCATGGCTTCGCCGTTATTTACTTAATCTCTCATAAACTAGTAAAGAAATCACTTGATGATGGATATCTTGTTGGTTCAAGGGGATCTGTCGGCTCATCTCTTGTTGCGACTTTAACAGAGATTACCGAAGTGAACCCACTTGCACCACATTATGTATGCCCAAGCTGTAAGCACTCTGAGTTCTTTAATGATGGATCTGTTGGTTCAGGCTTTGACCTTCCTGATAAAGACTGCCCAGAATGTGGTACGGCGTATAAAAAAGACGGACATGATATTCCGTTTGAAACGTTCTTAGGTTTTAAAGGAGACAAAGTCCCTGATATTGACTTGAACTTCTCAGGTGAATATCAGCCGCTTGCGCATAACTATACGAAAGAGTTGTTCGGTGAAGAGTATGTCTACCGAGCAGGTACGATTGGTACTGTTGCAGAAAAAACAGCATATGGTTACGTAAAAGGCTACGCAGGAGATCATAATCTTCATATGAGAGGCGCTGAAATCGATCGGCTTGTACAAGGCTGTACAGGGGTAAAACGGACAACGGGCCAGCATCCAGGTGGAATTATCGTTGTGCCGGATTATATGGACATTTACGATTTCTCACCCATTCAATATCCAGCAGATGCGACAGGTTCAGATTGGAAAACGACACATTTTGATTTCCATTCGATCCATGATAACTTGCTGAAGCTAGATATTCTTGGGCACGATGATCCAACGGTTATTCGTATGCTTCAAGACTTAAGTGGAATCGATCCGAAAACGATTCCGACTGATGACCCTGAAGTCATGAAAATTTTCCAAGGAACAGAGCCTCTAGGTGTAACAGAAGAGCAAATTGGCTGTAAAACAGGTACACTCGGTATTCCGGAGTTTGGGACAAGGTTTGTTCGGCAAATGCTTGAGGATACAAAACCAAATACCTTCTCAGAGCTTGTTCAGATTTCTGGACTCTCACACGGTACGGATGTATGGCTCGGAAACGCGCAAGAGCTCATTCACAATAAAACGTGTGAGCTAAGTGAAGTGATTGGGTGCCGTGATGATATTATGGTCTATCTTATCTATCAGGGCTTAGAGCCTTCACTTGCCTTTAAGATCATGGAGTCTGTTCGTAAAGGGAAGGGACTTCCTCCTGAATGGGAAGAAGAAATGAAGAATAATAATGTACCAAACTGGTATATTGATTCTTGTAAAAAGATCAAATACATGTTCCCTAAAGCCCACGCGGCTGCTTATGTGTTAATGGCTGTTCGTATTGCTTATTTCAAGGTTCATCATGCACTTCTGTACTACGCGGCTTACTTTACCGTTCGTGCGGATGACTTTGATATCGAAACGATGACAAAAGGATCGAATGCGATTCGAGCCGTTATGGACGATATTAATTCAAAAGGTTTAGATGCATCACCGAAAGAAAAGAACCTATTAACTGTACTGGAGCTAGCCCTTGAAATGTGCGAAAGAGGCTACCATTTCAAAAAAGTTGATCTCTACCGCTCAAGTGCAACAGAGTTTATCATTGATGGAGACGGATTAATTCCGCCATTCAACTCAATCCCTGGACTCGGAACAAACGTTGCATTAAATATTGTTCGCGCACGGCAAGATGGAGAATTCCTGTCAAAAGAAGATTTACAAAAACGCGGAAAAGTGTCGAAAACCATCCTTGAATATTTAGACCGTCAAGGCTGCTTAGAAGCACTTCCTGATCAAAACCAGCTTTCTTTGTTTTAATGTGATAGAAAAGAGCGCCCTAAAATGGGCGTTCTTTTTTCAATATACAATAATATTATTATGTTAACTAATAAAGGTTTTTCAACATCTGGAATTATTTTCTTATTCGTTCATATAACTTGATTTAGCGTGATGTTTTAAGAGAAGAGATTGTATGTCATTCTTTCTACCCAAATAGAGCTTAAAAGATAATTTCGCCGTCTGAAATGTTCTCAAACGACATATGATCATTCTGGGTACAGTCAGAAGGAGAATCAAGAGAAAACCTTCGATGAGCGTAGAGCTGATTGCTGTTTACTATGCTTATTTTTGAAACATACTTGATTCTTTTCAAAGCTGTACAGATCACGAAACGAACAAAAGAAGGAGGTTTGTCTATTCATCAATGTTTCACTAAAAAGAAGGGGTGAGCGATAGGGAAATGGCATCTTACAACTATGTAGAGGTTCTTCAAAAATCCATGTTGTTTTACGAAGCGCAGCGGTCAGGCCAGCTTCCGGAAAACAAACGTCTCAACTGGCGGGGCGATTCTGGTCTTGAGGACGGGAAGGATGTTGGGCATGATTTAACTGGCGGCTGGTATGATGCAGGTGATCATGTGAAATTTGGACTTCCGATGGCCTACTCAGCAGCCGTGCTTGCATGGACAGTATATGAATACCGAGAAGCTTATGAAGAGGCAGAGCTGCTTGATGACATATTAGATCAAATCAAGTGGGCAACAGATTATTTCTTGAAAGCCCATACAGGCCCGAACGAATTTTGGGCGCAAGTAGGTGATGGGAACGCTGACCATGCTTGGTGGGGACCAGCAGAAGTGATGCCGATGAACCGGCCAGCTTTTAAAATTGATGAACATTGTCCAGGAACAGAAGTAGCCGCACAAACTGCAGCCGCTTTAGCAGCAAGCTCTATCATTTTTAAAGAAACAGATGCGTCTTACGCAGCAAAGCTGTTGACACACGCCAAACAGCTTTATGCATTTGCTGACCAATATCGCGGCGAGTATACAGATTGTGTCACCAATGCTCAGCCGTTTTACAACTCCTGGAGCGGCTATATTGACGAACTCATTTGGGGCGGTATCTGGCTGTACTTGGCGACAAATGAAGAAACCTATTTAAACCAGGCATTAAAAGCAGTAGAGGAATGGCCGAAGGATTGGGATTATACGTTTACTATGTCATGGGACAATACTTTTTTTGCTTCACAAATTTTACTAGCAAGAATCACGAAAGAAAACAGATTTATAGAATCAACAGAGCGTAATCTCGATTACTGGACGACAGGTCTCGTTCAAAATGGAAAAGTCGAAAGAATCACTTATACGCCTGGCGGTTTGGCGTGGCTGGATCAATGGGGTTCACTTCGTTATGCCGCAAATGCAGCATTTTTAGCCTTTGTTTATGCTGATTGGGTGTCTGATCAAGAAAAGAAGAATCGATACCAATCGTTTGCGATTAAGCAAACTCACTATATGTTAGGTGATAATCCGCTGAATAGAAGCTTCGTCGTTGGTTTTGGTCAGAATTCGCCGAAGCACCCGCACCACCGAACGGCACATGGCTCATGGTCTAACCAGCTGACAACCCCTTCATATCACCGGCACACACTTTATGGAGCGCTTGTTGGGGGCCCTAATGCTCAGGATCAATATGATGATGACATCTCGGATTATATATCAAATGAGGTGGCGACTGATTATAATGCCGCCTTCACTGGAAATATAGCCAAAATGGTGGAACTGTTTGGTCAAGGGCAATCTAAGCTACCAAATTTCCCGCCTAAAGAACAGGTAGAGGATGAGTTTTTTGTAGAGGCAGCTGTGATGAATAACGATGCAACATCTACTCAAGTGAAAGCAGTGCTATACAACCGGTCCGGCTGGCCGGCAAGAAGCAGCCAAACACTGTCCTTTAGATATTACGTCAATCTGAGCGAGGTCTTTGCAAAGGGATTGAATGAAAAGGATATTCAAGTAACAGCAAACTACAATGAAGGCGCTTCCTTATCCCCGCTTAAGGTATATGACGCATCAGCCCATGTATATTTTGCAGAAATTGATTTTACGGGCGTAGCTATTTTTCCTGGAGGAGAATCTGAGCATAAGAAGGAAATCCAATTTCGATTATCCGCACCAAATGGGTCGAATATATGGGATGCCTCAAATGATTACTCCTATCAAGGGTTAACATCCAATATGCAAAAAACAGCGAGGATTCCAGTTTTTGACGACGGTGCTTTAGTATTTGGTACACTTCCAAACAAATAAAAAAACAACGAGGTTATTGAAAGGGTGAAGGATTTGTCAAATAAAGAACGGTTTTTAACGCTTTACCATCAAATTAAAAGCGATGCGAATGGATATTTTTCACCGGAAGGAATTCCGTATCATTCAATCGAGACGCTCATTTGTGAAGCACCTGATTACGGGCATATGACAACGTCAGAAGCGTATAGCTATTGGCTATGGCTTGAGGTGCTGTACGGACATTACACAGGGGATTGGAGCAAATTAGAGGCAGCTTGGGACAATATGGAGAAGTACATTATCCCAGTAAATGAAGATGGGCATGATGAACAGCCGCATATGAGCGCTTATAATCCGTCCAGCCCGGCCACATACGCAGCAGAAAAACCATATCCTGATCAGTATCCTAGCCAGCTGAGCGGTGCTCGTCCTGCTGGTCAAGATCCAATTGATAGTGAATTGAAGTCAACCTATGGAACGAATGAGACGTATTTAATGCACTGGCTCCTTGATGTAGATAACTGGTATGGCTATGGAAACTTGCTCAACCCATCACATAAAGCTGCTTATGTGAACACATTCCAGCGTGGTCAACAGGAATCCGTATGGGAGTCTATCCCTCATCCATCACAAGACGACAAATCTTTTGGTAAGCCGAATGAAGGCTTCATGAGCTTGTTCACAAAAGAAAATCAAGCTCCTGCCGCTCAGTGGCGCTATACGAATGCAACGGATGCTGATGCGCGTGCGATACAAGCGATGTATTGGGCAAAGGAACTCGGCTATAATCAGTCAACCTACTTTGAAAAAGCGAAAAAAATGGGGGATTTTCTCCGTTACGGCATGTACGATAAATATTTTCAAACGATTGGAAGCGGGAAGCAGGGTAATCCGTATCCTGGAAATGGAAAGGGTGCCTGTCATTACTTAATGGCATGGTATACCTCTTGGGGTGGAGGACTTGGGGATTATGCAAATTGGTCGTGGCGTATTGGGGCGAGCCATTGTCATCAGGGATATCAAAATCCTGTCGCCGCTTATGCTTTATCCTCAGATAAAGGAGGCTTAAAGCCATCTTCACCTACCGGGGCAAGTGATTGGGAAAAAACATTAAAGAGACAGCTTGAATTTTACGTATGGCTTCAATCGAAAGAGGGAGCCATAGCAGGAGGTGCAACCAATAGCTGGGGTGGAGACTATAGCGCTTATCCGGCAGGAAGAAGTACATTTTATGATATGGCATATGAGGATGCACCTGTTTACCATGACCCGCCTTCTAATAACTGGTTTGGGATGCAGGCGTGGCCAATGGAGCGTGTAGCAGAGCTGTATTATATTTTTGTGAAAGATGGTGACAAAACATCTGAAAATGTTCAAATGGCCAAATCTGTCATGACAAAATGGGTCAACTATGCATTAGATTACATTTTTATCGGCAGCCGTCCTGTGTCGGATGAAGAGGGTTATTTCTTAGATGACCAAGGTCAGAGAATTCTAGGTGGAACAAATGCTGCTGTTGCTACAACGAGTGCACCAGGAGAGTTTTGGCTTCCTGGAAATATTGCTTGGAGCGGCCAGCCTGATACTTGGAACGGGTTCCAGTCTGCAACAGGAAATCCAAATTTAACAGCCGTAACAAAAGATCCAACTCAGGATACAGGCGTATTAGGAAGTCTTGCCAAAGCTTTGATATTCTTTGCTGCAGCCACGAAGCTAGAAACAGGTGATTATACAGCGCTTGGTGCAAGAGCGAAAGATACAGCCGCACAGCTTCTTGAGGTTGCATGGAATTATAATGATGGTTTGGGCATTGTGACAGAGGAAGAAAGAGAAGACTATGACCGTTTCTTTAAAAAGGAAGTGTATTTCCCGAATGGATGGAACGGGACATTTGGTCAAGGAAATCAGATTCCTGGATCCAGCACCATTCCTTCTGATCCGCAGCGGGGAGGGAACGGGGTCTATACGAGCTTTGCAGATCTTCGTCCCGATCTTAAACAAGATCCAGCATGGTCTTCACTCGAAAGTAAATATCAGGCTTCATTTAATGAAACAACGGGCAAATGGGAGAACGGAGCACCTGTTTTCACTTATCACCGCTTCTGGTCTCAAGTGGATATGGCCACGGCCTATGCTGAATACCATCGTCTTATCAACTAGCAGGTCAAAATCAAGCTGTCGGCTTCTAGCCGGCAGTTTGAATAGGAAATATAAATCCAGTGAAGATAAGGGGGTTTTTACATGGTCAAAGAAAGAAGCTTTATTCATCAATCATTCAACAGGGGCGAAAATGAGCAGAAACATCTGAGGTGGAAAAAAGAAGCGAATGATCGAATCTCAAAGCATAGACAAAGAGACCTTGTGATCAACGTCAAAAATAGCGAAAAAAAGCCAGTAGCAGGTATAGAGGTTGAAATCAAGCAAATCAGGCATGAATTCGCATTTGGTTCAGCGATGAATGACCAAGTGTTATTTAATCAACAATATGCTGATTTTTTCGTGAAGCATTTTAATTGGGCTGTTTTTGAAAATGAGGCGAAATGGTATGCGAATGAGCCGGAAAGAGGGAAAATCACCTACGAAAAAGCAGATGCGATGCTGAACTTTGCAGATAGACATCAACTTCCAGTAAGGGGGCACGCTTTATTTTGGGAGGTAGAGGATGCGAATCCAAACTGGCTGAGGTCACTACCGAATCATGAAGTGTATGAAGCCATGAAAAACCGGCTTGAGCATGCGGGCAATCATTATAAGGGAAGATTCCGTCATTGGGATGTAAACAATGAAATGATGCATGGTTCGTTTTTTAAAGATCGCTTTGGGAAAAATATTTGGAAGTGGATGTATGAAGAAACGAAAAAAATTGATCCGCAAGCACTATTGTTTGTGAACGATTATAATGTGATCTCATATGGTGAGCATCATGCTTATAAAGCGCATATCAATGAACTGCGTCAGTTAGGCGCACCTATTGAGGCAATTGGTGTTCAAGGGCATTTTGAAGACCGGGTCGATCCAGTCATTGTCAAAGAGAGGCTGGATGTGCTTGCTGAGCTTGGTCTTCCTATATGGGTCACAGAGTACGACTCTGTTCACCCTGACGCTAATAGAAGAGCGGATAACCTAGAGGCTTTATATCGCGTCGCATTTAGTCACCCAGCCGTAAAAGGAGTGCTGATGTGGGGATTTTGGGCAGGTGCCCATTGGAGAGGTGAGCATGCGGCCATCGTTAATTATGATTGGTCGTTAAATGAAGCAGGACGACGTTATGAAAAGCTTCTAAATGAGTGGACGACACAAAGCGTTGAAAAAACAGATGCTAATGGCAATGTGACGTGCCCAGCATTTCATGGGACATATGAGATTCGAATCGGTAAAGGAAGTAAAATATTAAAACAGCAGACAATTGAACTTGATCCAAATGAACAAACACCGCTTCAACTAGATGTGGTCGTACCTGTAGAAGGATAGACTGTGAGGAGAATGTAAATGAAGATATGGACTCAAAAGGTACCTTGTTTCATTTTATTGATCGCTGTATGGGCAGGCTGGTTCTCTCTTACCGTAAAAGCCGCCTCCTATGTCCAAACATCTGGTACGCAATTTACGCTCAACAATCAACCATTTTACTTTGCTGGTACAAATAATTATTATTTTCATTACAAATCAAAAAAGATGGTAGATGCAGTGTTCGATGATATGAAAGCAATGAATTTAAAGGTGATTCGTATTTGGGGATTTCACGACGGGGCCCCTCAAGAAAACTCAGTCTTACAATCTAGTCCTGGGGTCTATGAAGAATCGGGTTTTCAAAAACTAGATTATGCGATTTATAAAGCGGGGCAGGAAGGAATAAAGCTCGTCATCCCACTTGTGAACAATTGGGATGACTTTGGCGGTATGAATCAATATGTGAAGTGGTTCGGGGCAGGATCACATGATGCCTTTTATACAGATCCTCGTATTTTAAAAGCTTACAAAAATTATGTGCGCTATGTATTAGAAAGAACCAATTCGTACACAGGTGTTCAATATAAGGACGATCCAGCTATTATGACTTGGGAATTAGCCAATGAGCCGCGCGCCGAGTCAGATCCTACGGGAAATACACTAGTCAAATGGGCAGATGAAATGAGTACATGGATCAAATCGCTGGATCGTCACCATCTTGTTGCAGTAGGAGATGAAGGATTCTTTCACATATCAGGACATGACGATTGGTTTTATGGAGGCGGAGAAGGCGTCGATTGGGACCGTTTGACGGCTCTCACTCATATCGATTATGGAACCTATCATCTGTACCCGGATCATTGGAACAAGTCTGCTGCTTGGGGAGTGAAATGGATTGAAGACCATATCATCCGCGGGAAGTCAATTGGAAAACCAGTTGTGTTAGAAGAGTTTGGCATTCAAAATCAATCAGCGCGTCCCGACGTATATCAAAGCTGGCTGTCAGCAGTTGAGAAGCTTGGAGGGGCTGGCAGTCAATTTTGGATTTTAACAAGCATTCAGGACGATGGTTCGCTCTATCCGGATTATGATGGTTTCCGCATCATAAAGGGGAGCAGGGAGGCAGTCCTTATTAGTGAACATGCGAAAAGAATGAACGAAAAAAACTGATGATGAATGCCTGCTGAATAAGGAACTTCATTTGCATAAAAAAATTGGATATGGTATAGTTTTTATGGAAATGCTAACGATTACCGAGACAAGAGTGGGGAAACCCGCTCTTTTGTATTGAACAGGCAATTTTTGTCTCGACATTATTCATCCGTTTTCTGCTCCCCCTGCTCACTTAAAGCAGGGTTTTTATGCAGAATGATTGATAAGAGCGTTTATCGAAAGCACAAGGAGGAAGAGAATGAGCAAAAAAGTAGTGGATGTCGTAAGCGAAATGGTGCAGCCAATTTTAGATGGCTTACAGCTTGAACTCGTTGATGTTGAATTTGTCAAAGAGGGTCAAAACTGGTTCCTTCGCGTGTTTATTGACTCTGATAAAGGCGTCGATATCGAAGAGTGTGCCAAAGTGAGCGAAGCCTTGAGCGAAAAGCTTGATGAGGCAGATCCGATTAGCCAAAACTACTTTCTTGAAGTGTCCTCTCCTGGAGCGGAGCGCCCATTAAAGAAAAAAGCTGATTTTGAAAAAGCACTTGGAAAAAATGTTTTCATGAAAACATATGAACCAATTGATGGTGAAAAAGCATTTGAAGGTGAGCTTACAAGCTTTGATGGTGAGATTGCAACAGTGACAGTGAAGATCAAGACAAGAAAGAAAGAGATCAATATTCCATACGAAAAAATAGCGAACGCAAGATTAGCAGTTTCGTTCAATTAACCTTTTCATTGATATAAGGGGGAACCATAAAAATGAGTAGTGAGTTGTTAGATGCCCTGACTGTTCTTGAGAAAGAGAAGGGTATTAGTAAAGAAATTATTATTGAAGCGATAGAAGCTGCACTCATTTCTGCATATAAGCGTAATTTTAATCAAGCACAAAATGTTCGTGTTGATTTGAACCGCGAAACGGGAACGATTCGTGTATTCGCAAGAAAAGATGTTGTAGATGAAGTGTATGATTCTCGCCTTGAAATCTCTGTAGATGATGCAGCAAATATAAACCCGAATTACATGGTTGGTGACGTCGTTGAGATTGAAGTCACACCAAAAGACTTCGGACGTATTGCAGCTCAGACAGCGAAACAAGTTGTGACGCAGCGAGTGAGAGAAGCAGAGCGTGGTGTGATCTACACTGAGTTCATCGACCGCGAGGAAGACATCATGACGGGGATCGTTCAGCGAATTGACAGTAAATTCATTTACGTGTCACTTGGCAAAATCGAAGCCCTACTTCCTGTTAATGAACAAATGCCAAATGAAGAATACAAACCACATGACCGCATTAAAGTGTTCATTACAAAAGTAGAAAAAACAACAAAAGGGCCACAAATTTATGTGTCTAGAACACATCCAGGTCTTTTAAAGCGTTTATTTGAAATTGAAGTGCCAGAAATTTATGATGGTACTGTAGAGCTTAAATCGGTTGCTAGAGAAGCTGGGGACCGTTCTAAAATATCTGTTCGTACAGATGATCCTGATGTTGATCCAGTTGGCTCCTGTGTTGGACCAAAAGGTCAGCGTGTACAAGCAATTGTCAACGAGCTAAAAGGCGAAAAAATTGACATTGTCCATTGGTCTAATGACCCGGTTGAATTTGTTGCCAATGCGCTGAGTCCATCAAAAGTACTTGATGTCATTGTGAATGAAGAAGATAAGGCGACAACAGTCATTGTCCCTGATTATCAGCTATCATTAGCGATTGGTAAAAGAGGTCAAAATGCCCGTCTTGCAGCGAAGCTGACTAGCTGGAAAATTGACATTAAAAGCGAAACAGATGCAAGGGAACTCGGTATTTTCCCAAGAACTGAAGACTCTGAATCTCTTTTCTTAGAGGCTGATCCAGTAGCTGAGGAATCTGACGAATAAGAGGTGATATAAAAGGTGAAAAGCCGAAAAAAAATCCCGCTTAGAAAATGCGTCGTGACGGGAGAAATGAAACCAAAGAAAGAACTGATCCGTGTTGTTCGTTCTAAAGAAGGTGAAGTGTCTGTTGACGCAACTGGAAAAATGAACGGACGCGGAGCTTACCTTTCTCTCGATAAAGAAACCATTCTTGCGGCAAAGAACAAACGCAGTTTACAGCAGCAATTTCAGACACAGATTGACGAACACATATTTGAAGAATTACTAGAACTAGCTGAAAAGGTGAAAAAACCAAATGAATGAAAATGTATGGTATCCTTTGCTTGGTCTAGCAAATCGAGCTCGTAAAGTCGTGTCAGGAGAAGATCTGGTGATCAAAGAAATTAGACATGCGCGTGCTAAGCTGGTTCTTCTTGCAGCAGATGCCTCACCGAACACGGAGAAAAAGGTATCTGACAAATGCAAATTTTATAATGTTCCGGTTAGAAAAGTTGAAGACCGTTCCGTTCTCGGACGTTCTATTGGGAAAGAAGCTCGCGTAGTTGTCGCTGTCACTGACCAAGGCTTCGCTAAGAAGCTTATAAGCTTGCTCGATTAATTTATTTGGGGGTGAACGAATGGCTAAAGTGAGAGTATATGAATACGCAAAAGCCATAGATGTTTCAAGTAAAGATATTATAGCAGCGCTTAAGGATATGAACGTGGAAGTGAACAACCACATGGCGACGCTTGAAGACGACACTGTGAAAAAGCTAGACGCTATCTATAAAAAAGCCAAAGCAAAAGAGACAGCTAACGAGAAACCCGCAGAACAAAAAAAACAATCATCTAACAAAAACAATGATAGAAAGAAGAATGACGTGCAGAATAATCAATTTAATAAAAACAAAAAAAACAACAACCAAAATAAAAACAAAAATAAACGCGGTGGGAATAACAAGCCGCAGCATCAGCAAGCTAGACCTGTGAAGCCTAAAAAAGAGCTTCCTGAAAAAATTGAATTTACAAATTCAATGACAGTCGGCCAGCTGGCTGATGAGCTCGGAAAAGAAACAGCTGAAATCATCAAAAAGCTGATGATGCTTGGTGTCATGGCAACAATCAACCAAGAGCTTGATAAAGATACAGTTGAATTAATCGCTTCTGAATATGGTGTTCCAGTAGAGGAAGTCATTATTTTAGAAGCAACTGAACTTGAAAAGTATGAAGTTGAAGATAAAGAAGAAGATATGCAAGTACGCCCTCCAGTTGTGACAATCATGGGACACGTTGACCACGGGAAAACAACTCTTCTTGACAGCATTCGTAAGACGAAAGTCGTCGAAGGCGAAGCAGGTGGAATCACGCAGCATATTGGTGCATACCAAATTGAAGAAAACGGCAAAAAAATCACGTTCCTTGATACACCTGGACACGCAGCATTCACAACGATGCGTGCACGTGGTGCTGAGGTAACGGATACGACAATTCTGGTCGTTGCAGCAGATGATGGCGTCATGCCGCAAACAATTGAAGCCATTAACCACGCTAAAGCGGCAGAAGTGCCAATCATTGTCGCTGTCAACAAAATTGACAAACCAACAGCGAACCCTGACCGTGTGATGCAGGAATTAACTGAGCATGGTCTTGTACCAGAAGCTTGGGGCGGGGAAACGATTTTCGTTCCACTATCTGCAAAAACAGGTGAAGGCATTGACGAATTGATCGAAATGATCCTTCTCGTCAGCGAAGTAGCAGAACTGAAAGCCAACCCAAATCGTGCGGCAAAAGGGACTGTTATCGAGGCTGAGCTTGATAAAGGAAGAGGGTCTGTTGCCACCCTACTTGTTCAAACTGGTACACTTCAAGTAGGTGACCCAATTGTTGTCGGAAATTCATTTGGCCGTGTACGTGCAATGGTCAATGATATCGGCCGCCGCGTGAAAACAGCAGGACCATCCACACCTGTTGAAATCACTGGTTTAAACGATGTACCGAATGCAGGGGATCAGTTCCTCGTATTCAAAGATGAAAAAACAGCTCGTCAAGTCGGTGAAGCGCGTGCTTCTAAGCAACTGGATGAACAGCGTTCAGACAAAGCGAAATTATCTCTAGACGACCTATTTGAGCAAATCAAACAAGGTGAAGTAAAAGATATCAACCTGATCGTGAAAGCAGACGTACAAGGGTCTGCTGAAGCATTGACGGCATCTCTTCAAAAAATTGAAGTAGAAGGCGTAAAAGTGAAAATCATCCATACGGGTGTTGGAGCGATTACAGAATCAGATATCATTTTAGCAAGTGCTTCTAATGCCATCGTAATCGGCTTTAACGTACGCCCTGATGGAAATGCGAAGAGCACAGCTGAAACAGAAAACGTAGATATCCGCTTGCACCGCATTATCTATAAAGTGATCGATGAAATTGAAGCTGCGATGAAAGGGATGCTTGACCCTGAATATGAAGAAAAAGTCATTGGTCAAGTTGAAGTTCGTCAAACGTTCAAAGTATCTAAAATCGGTACAATTGCTGGCGGTTATGTTACTGAAGGAACGATTACAAGAGATAGTGGCATCCGCTTAATCCGTGACGGCGTCGTTATTTTTGAAGGCGAAGTCGACGTATTAAAACGATTTAAAGATGACGTGAAAGAAGTTTCACAAGGTTATGAATGTGGTATTACCATTAAGAAATACAATGATATCCGTGAAGGCGATGTCTTGGAATCATTTGTTATGCAAGAAATCGAAAGAAAATGATCGGTTATACCGAATGTGAGTGCATGATCTATGATGCATCCTCACTGAAGGAAAAACGTGCGGTTCTACAGCGTATATTGACAAGAACGCGTCATAAATTCAATGTAACCATTGCTGAAATGGATTACCAGGATACATGGCAGCGTACATCAATCGGAATCGCCGTGATTTCCTCATCTCGGGTTCAAGTGGAGAAGGAGCTTCAGCGTGTATTAAGTTTTATAGATTCTTTTCCTGAAATTGAACGAACGATCACGAAAACTGAGTGGTTTTAATTAGAGGTGATAAGATCATGAGTATGAGAGCAACCCGTGTGGGTGAGCAAATGAAAAAAGAATTAGGCGACATCCTAGGCAGAAAGCTAAAAGATCCAAGAATTGGCTTTTTGACTGTAACCGATGTCGAAGTATCCGGTGATTTGCAAATTGCCAAAGTCTACATTTCTGTTCTTGGCGACGAGAAGAAAAGAGAGGAAACCTTAAAAGGCCTTGCAAAGGCTAAAGGGTATATCCGCTCTGAAATTGGCAATCGAATTAGACTTCGCAAAACACCAGAACTGCATTTTGAATTCGATGAATCCGTAGATTATGGAAACCGAATTGAAAGCCTAATTGCTGAATTAAACACAAAAGATCACGAATAAGACGTTGAAATAAGGATAGGCGATGATCGTCTGTCCTTTTTCATCGTTTATGAAAGGAGAGAATGCAGATGATAAATGGTGTTCTTTTATTACATAAAGAAAGAGGAATGACCTCTCACGACTGTGTGTTTAAAGTAAGAAAGATCCTGCACACAAAAAAAGTCGGCCATACAGGCACCCTCGACCCGGAGGTATCAGGAGTTCTGCCCATTTGTATCGGAAGAGCAACGAAGATTGTAGAATACTTAACAGATAAATCGAAAACGTATGATGCAGAAATTACAATTGGCTTCTCTACAACAACAGAAGATCAAACAGGTGAGATTGTAGAAGAAAAAAAAGTGGAAAAACCGATCTCAGAAAAAGAAATTGATGCGGCGCTGCAGCAGTTTGAAGGAACCATTGAACAAATTCCTCCTATGTTTTCTGCTGTGAAAATTGGCGGGAAAAAGCTCTATGAATATGCAAGAGAAGGCATTGAAATTGAGCGGCCGAGCCGTGAAATTACCATTCATCGTATCGAGCGGACAACACCTGTCACATATGAGGATGGAAACGTGTCATTTAGATTCACCGTTCTATGCTCAAAGGGTACGTATGTCAGAACCTTAGCGGTTGATATCGGAAAGAAACTAGGGTTCCCAGCCCACATGTCACATCTCATTCGCATAGGGTCTGGCGATTTTACACTAGATGAATGTATCACGCTGGATGAGCTGCGAGATATAAGCGAGGAAGGACCTGTAGACGAGCACCTTGTCCCGATCGAGCGTGCGCTCAATCATTTGCCGAAATGGGAGATAAATGATACATTAGCAAGTAAAGTGGAAAACGGTGCAGTCCTGCCAATGCCTGATGAATTTGCTCATTTCGCAGAGGAGGATCGTGTCGCTGTTTTTGCTCCTTCAGGTCGTTGTCTGGCGATATATATGAAGCACCCGACCAAGCAGAACCTGATGAAGCCGGCGAAGATCTTATCTCAGGACAAGCAATCTTAAAGAAAAGGTGACATCTCGTGAAGACTATACATATTTCACACCCACATACATTGAATCAAAAAGATCAAGTCCCGTCTGTCATGGCTTTAGGCTACTTTGACGGTGTTCACCTCGGGCATCAAAAAGTCATTGACGCAGCGAAAAGCATTGCGGAAAAAGAAGGATTGGCCTTAGCAGTTATGACCTTTCATCCGCATCCATCACACGTTTTGCAAAAAGCGCGGGAACCAAAAGACTTAATTACACCGCTTGAGGATAAAATTGATTTTATCGAACAGCTCGGCGCTGACTATTTATACATAGTGCAATTCAGCGAGAGTTTTGCAGCGCTATCTCCTCAAGAGTTTGTGGATCAATATTTGGCTGAACTGAATGTGAAGCACGCAGTAGCGGGGTTTGATTTTACGTTTGGCCGTTTTGGTGCAGGCACAATGGAAACGTTCGATGAATACGGAAAAGGCCGTATCACGGCAACCATTGTTCCTAAGCTTTCCAATCAAGACCGGAAAGTCAGCTCTACTCTCATCCGTTCCGCATTAAAAAATGGGGATGTTGAATATGTGAGCGAGCTTTTAGGAAAACCTTATCAGCTGCGAGGCATCGTCATCCATGGGGACAAGCGCGGACGAACGATCGGTTTCCCGACAGCTAATGTTGGCTTATCTGCTGAGTACATTATTCCACCAACAGGGGTTTATGCAGTAAGAGCAGAAGTGAAAGGCAAAGTATATGAGGGAGTTTGTAACATTGGCTATAAACCAACATTTTATGAAAAGCGTCCCGATCAGCCTGCCATTGAAGTAAATCTCTTTGATTTTAACGAAGAAATATATGGTCAACCGATTAAATTACAATGGTTCAAGCGCATTCGCAGTGAACGAAAATTTAACGGAATCCAGGAGCTAACGGCTCAAATCAGTCAAGATAAAGAAGAAACGATTCAGTTTTTTCAAAATCAGTTCAAGCAAACAAAAAAATCATAGAAAAACAGCTCTACCATTTGCAAATTCAGCATATTTTTAGTATGATAATTCCTGTAGCTTTAAAACCACTTACTTGGCAATCCGACTTCACCGACGGTTGCGAGGTAGATGGGGCTAACATGATTTGGAGGTGAAACAGGATGGCTATTACTCAAGAGCGTAAAACTCAATTAATTAATGAGTTCAAAACACACGAATCTGATACTGGATCTCCAGAAGTTCAGATCGCTGTCCTAACAGAATCAATTAACAACTTGAACGAGCATTTACGTACTCATAAGAAAGATCACCACTCACGTCGCGGTCTTTTGAAAATGGTAGGTAGACGTCGTAATCTTCTTACGTATCTACGTAATAAAGACGTAACTCGTTACCGTGAGTTAATTAACAAACTAGGCTTACGTCGATAATCGTAAAAAGCGGGAGGATTCCCGCTTTTTTATCGTATAATCACTAATATTTTATGGTTAAAATGTTGAAAGAATGGCAAAACCCTTCTACATACAGCTTTCACATTGATATGTGAAAATCATTTTGTTCATAATAAGAACTAACTAAAACTTTACGATAAGAGAGGAGTTTATCTCAGAATGGGACAAGAGAAACATGTCTTCACCATAGACTGGGCTGGACGTCAACTGACAGTTGAAACTAGCCAGCTTGCAAAGCAAGCAAACGGAGCGGTCCTCGTACGCTACGGAGATACGGCTGTGCTTAGCTCAGCAACAGCTTCTAAAGAACCAAAACCACTTGATTTTTTCCCGCTCACTGTGAACTACGAAGAAAGATTATACGCAGTAGGTAAAATTCCTGGCGGTTTCATTAAAAGAGAAGGCCGTCCAAGTGAAAAGGCCATCCTTGCGAGCCGCTTAATTGACAGACCAATTCGTCCGCTATTTGCAGATGGATTTAGAAACGAAGTACAAGTCATTAGTATCGTCATGAGTGTGGATCAAGATTGCTCATCTGAAATGGCTGCAATGTTTGGCTCATCTTTAGCTTTATGTGTGTCTGACATTCCATTTGAGGGACCAATCGCTGGCGTTACAGTAGGACGAGTAGATGGAAAGCTGATCATTAACCCAAATGTGGAGCAGCTAGAACAAAGCGACATTAACCTTGTAGTCGCTGGAACAAAAGATGCGATCAACATGGTAGAAGCTGGTGCTGATGAAGTACCGGAAGAAACAATGCTTGAAGCCATTATGTATGGCCACCAAGAGATCAAACGCTTAATCGAATTCCAAGAGGAAATTGTGAAGGCAGTTGGTAAAGAAAAAATCGATATTCCTTTATATGAAGTAGATCAAACGTTAGCAGACGAAGTAAAGGCACTTGCTGAAGCTGACCTGCTGAAAGCGATTCAAGTACATGAGAAGCATGCACGTGAGAATGCAATCAGTGCTGTGAAAAAAACTGTGGTTGAGAAGTTTGAAGCAGAAGAACGTGATGAAGCGACGATTAAACAAGCGAAAGATGTATTAAACAAGCTTGTCAAAAACGAAGTTCGCCGTCTGATCACTGAAGAGAAAGTACGTCCAGATGGACGCGGTGTAGATCAAATCCGTCCACTTTCTTCAGAAGTAGGCCTTCTGCCAAGAACACACGGTTCAGGACTATTTACAAGAGGACAAACACAGGCGCTCAGTATTTGTACATTAGGTGCACTTGGCGATGTGCAAATTCTTGACGGACTAGGTGTTGAAGAATCAAAACGCTTCATGCATCATTACAATTTCCCGCAATTCAGTGTTGGTGAGACAGGCCCAATGCGTGGCCCAGGCCGCCGTGAGATCGGACATGGCGCACTAGGTGAACGAGCACTAGAACCAGTGATTCCATCCGAAAAAGATTTCCCTTATACGGTTCGCCTTGTGTCAGAGGTATTAGAATCAAACGGATCAACTTCACAAGCAAGTATTTGTGCAAGCACACTTGCGATGATGGATGCCGGTGTTCCAATTAAAGCACCAGTTGCAGGGATTGCAATGGGGCTTGTGAAATCTGGTGAATACTACACAGTGCTGACAGACATTCAAGGAATGGAAGATGCACTTGGAGATATGGACTTTAAAGTTGCAGGTACATCTAAAGGTGTCACAGCACTTCAAATGGATATCAAAATCGATGGTTTATCAAAAGACATCTTAGAAGAGGCGCTTCAACAAGCGAAAAAAGGAAGAATGGAAATATTAGACAGTATGCTGTCGACGATTCCTGCTTCTAGAGGAGAATTGTCTCGTTATGCACCAAAAATTTTAACGATGACAATCAATCCAGATAAAATTCGCGATGTTATTGGACCAAGCGGTAAACAAATTAATAAAATCATTGAAGATACCGGTGTGAAAATCGATATTGAACAAGATGGTACAATCTTTATTTCTTCTACAGAAGAAGATATGAACCAAAAAGCGAAGAAAATCATTGAAGATCTTGTGAGAGAAGTTGAAGTAGGACAGCTTTACTTAGGTAAAGTGAAACGCATTGAAAAATTCGGTGCCTTCCTTGAAATCTTCAGCGGCAAAGATGGACTTGTTCATATTTCTGAGCTTGCGCTTGAGCGAGTGGGCAAAGTAGAAGATGTCGTGAAGATTGGCGATGAATTACTTGTCAAAGTCACTGAAATTGATAAACAAGGCCGTGTGAACCTTTCTCGGAAAGCTGTTTTACGTGAAGAAAAGGAAAAAGAAGAAAAACAGTCTTAATGAGAACAAATAAAATGTGTTAGAAGCCAGGTATCCGTACCAGGCTTCTTTCTTTTCTTGTAGGTAACAATAGTTCTAGCTTGTTTCTCCCCATCATATTTTGTGATAAAGGGGAGGGACAACCATTGAGAAAAACGTTACCAGTCATTGTGTTTGTGTTTTTACTGCTCGTGTCATATCAAACGATGAAGCAGCCGGCTGCTGTTACATATATGGAATCAATGAAAGAGCATGCCGAGGTTGCATCTGTTTCAAAAGATATTTTATATCAGGAGATTGAATCGAAGTCTTCTGACTATGAAGTAAAGGCGCAAAATGCTAAGATTGATAAAGTGTGGAAAAAGATACCTGGCTTAAATGGACAGACAGTCGATATCGATGCTTCTTACGAAAAAATGAAGAAACAAGGAACATTCGATGAAAAGCTGCTTGTGTTGAAAGAAACAAAGCCATCTACTCATTTACATGAACTTGGTGCTGAGCCCATTTATAAGGGGCATCCAGATAAAAAAATGAATGCATTTCTGATTAACGTGGCTTGGGGTGACGAGCATTTAATCAACATGTTAAAGACGCTAGAAAAGCATCAGGTCAAGGCGACCTTTTTCTTAGAAGGCAAATGGGTGAAAAAAAGCACAGACCTTGCCAAAAAAATCGTGGCAGATGGTCATGAAATTGGAAATCATTCATACAATCACCCAGATATGCGCACACTGACAAGAGAACGAGCTTTAGAGCAGATAACGAAAACAAATCGCCAAATTGAAGAATCCCTTGGGAAAAAACCTAAATGGTTTGCGCCTCCAAGCGGCAGCTTTAAAGAAGAAACAGTCAGGCTTGCCAAACAAGAAGGCATGGAAACCATTATGTGGACAGTAGATACGATCGACTGGCAAAAGCCATCACCGGCTATTTTACAAAAACGGGTGCTTGGGAAAATACACAATGGGGCGATGATATTAATGCATCCAACAGATGCTACGGCGAAAAGTCTTGACGCACTTATCATTCAAATCAAGGAAAGAGGATATGAATTAGGAACGGTTTCTGACCTCCTAAGTGAAAAAAGACATCGGTGAAGCGATCTGTTTAGTTGAATAGGAGGAGCAAAACTTGGTCAAAACGTATACTTGCCAAAATGGAGTAAGAATTGTACTCGAAAACAATCCCACTGTAAGGTCTGTCGCAATTGGCGTCTGGATTGGAACAGGTTCTAGACATGAGACACCAGAAAATAACGGGATCTCACACTTTTTAGAGCATATGTTCTTTAAAGGAACAAAGACGAGATCTGCACGTGATATTGCAGAATCCTTTGACCGCATTGGTGGTCAAGTAAATGCCTTTACATCAAAAGAATATACTTGCTACTATGCAAAAGTGCTTGATTCACATGCTGATTATGCCCTCGATGTATTAAGCGATATGTTCTTTCACTCCGCTTTTGATGAAGAAGAGCTGAAGAAAGAAAAAAATGTGGTGTATGAAGAAATCAAAATGTATGAGGATACACCTGATGACATCGTTCATGATTTGTTAAGCAAAGCCATTTACGGTGATCATTCATTAGGCTATCCGATTTTAGGAACAGAGGAAACACTCTCTACCTTTAACGGAGACTCACTTAGAACATATATGGATGAATTCTACACGCCAGACCGTGTCGTGATCTCAGTTGCAGGGAACGTAGATGAGACCTTTATTTCTGAGGTAGAAAAGCTGTTCGGCTCTTATGAAGGAAAAGGGAAGAAGCAGCCTGTAGAAGCTCCAGCATTTCATTATGACAAGCTCACACGCAAAAAGGAAACGGAACAAGCACATCTATGCATGGGCTTTAATGGTCTTCCTGCTGGGGATGAGGGCATTTATGATTTAATCGTCTTAAATAATGTGCTAGGGGGAAGTATGAGCAGCCGCTTGTTCCAAGATGTAAGAGAGGACAAAGGTCTTGCTTATTCTGTCTTCAGCTATCATAGCTCATTTGCAGATAACGGGATGCTGACCATCTATGGCGGAACTGGAGCGAAGCAGCTGAACCTGCTATCTGAAACCATTTTACAAACGTTAGACGTCTTAAAACGTGAAGGTATCACGCAGAAAGAACTAGAGAATTCTAAGGAGCAAATGAAAGGGAACCTTATGCTCAGTCTTGAAAGTACAAATAGCAAGATGAGCCGAAATGGTAAAAATGAACTACTCCTTGGCAAACACCGTACGCTCGACGAAATTATTGATGAAATCAATCATGTCACATTAGACGGCGTGAATAACTTATCTAAACGAATCTTTACAGAAGATTATGCGCTCTCGCTGATTAGTCCGACGGGTGATGTACCTTCTGCATAAACAAAAAAAGGCATGTCTTTTAAAGAGATGCCTTTTTTTCATGCAAAAAGGTTCATCAGCTAACTTGTTTTGAAGCTGTTGAACAATTTTATTGATTGTCGAAAAGTGCTCTGTCAATAACTCCTCATCTGCAACGCTCCTTTTTACAAATTCTTTATCGTTTATATAAATTAACTATATTGGAATAAAAAAATATTGCAAAGCAGTTTCAACATCATTTCTCTTTAAATGAAATTTTTGGTAGAGTGAGTAGAAAAGAGACTGGGAAGGATGAATGAATCCATGAATAAAACAGACCTTATGCAGCACATTCCCATATTAAAAGAAGCGGTCAGCATAGACCAGATTGATAAAGGCTATTCTCGAGATGAAAAGTGGATCGTGACAATGTCATCAGGTGAAAAATATGTTCTTCGATGTACGAATCAAGAACAATTTGAAAAAGTAAAGACGCAGTTTGAACTGCTTACTCAATTAAAACGTTACGGTGTTCAGTGTGCTGATCCAGTGAACATGGATGTTTTAGAAGAAAAACAGCAATTGTACTATATTTTATCGTTTGTAGAAGGTCAGGAAGCAAAAGAAATCATAAGTCAGCTAACTGAAGAAAAGCAGTATGCCCTCGGGGTAAGTGCAGGAAAGGATTTACGAAACATGCATACATATCCGGCGCCTGCACACATCGAACCTTGGGAAGATCGTATAATGAAAAAACATCATCGATATTTAGATGCTTATCGAAAAAGCGGTATCTCCATAGAAGGAGATGAAAAAGTGGCTCAATTTATCGCAGAGCACATTGATATTGTGAAGGGAAGACCTAACCAATTTCAGCATGATGACTTCCATTTAGGAAATATTATTATGAAGAATACTCAATATGCAGGTGTCATCGATTTTAACAATTTTGATTGGGGAGATCCCATTCATGATTTTTATAAAATAGCTCTTTTCAGCAGGGAAACAAGTGAAGCATTTTCGGCTGGTCAAATCAATGGATATTTTAATGGGAACATCCCAGATGATTTTTGGCTGCTTTACTCTGTTTATGTCGCAATGAGTATCTTTTCATCGATTATGTGGGTCATTAAATTTGATCCGGGTCAAATGCATGAGATGATTGAAAGACTAGAAAATGTGTTAAAAGATCATGATTATTTTGATCAAATGGAACCTCATTGGTATGCGCGAATCGCTAGATAACAGTGAAATATAAAGCAGTTAAGGCGTGTTTATTTATGGACACTTTCATTCTTAAAGCCTCATACAGGTAAAGTAATTCAGTGGTTTCGTTATTACTTTAAGCGAGATCATTATATCTAAATTCATTCAATATTTTATTGAGACCATTTTGCCAGTAAAAGATTTTTCAAAAATGAATAGGTTATTGTTAGAACTGACTGGCTTGATAGTACTTGGTATTATCCTGACAGCCGCTCGAAATCTATGGCAAAGAAAATGAATTGAACAAGCCTCAAGAGATTCACAATTTGCTGCCTTCCAGCAAATCCGTCAACTTGGTTTCTCATACTACGAACAACATTCTGTTAGTGAGACACTCTCCTTTGTTAACACACTGACAAGAGCTGTACAAGAAATTTACAGACGATACTGCCCACAATTTATCAATCAGACATTATTTATCGCCATCTTGCTTTACTGTATGATACAAATTTCTATCATACTCACTCTGATTATCATTCCAAGTTTTATTCTCTACTATGTCTTTGGACCATGACTTGAAAAAAAGGCCACTGTCTACGGCAGACAAAGTACGGAAGGTTTTCGCACGCTGCAAACAAAATTATACGAAAGTCTTGCTTCGATGGAAGAGCTTAGAATTTTAACAGAACAACGGATCTTAATCTTTCAAATTGAACCTTTATATCATTTTATGAAAAAAACACCCGATATTAGAGAGCCTCAGCAACCGATGCACCTTGATCAAGTGAAAGGTGATATCGTGTTTCAGGACGTCAATTTTCATTCTCCAAATCATTCTCCATTACTAAAAGAAATGAATCTACATATTCGGCAGGACGAAAAAGTAGCGCTTGTCGATACGAGCGGCGGAGGGAAAACATCGCTTCTTAAACTCATTGGCCGTTTTTATGATCCCTCATCCGGGATGATTACAATGAATGGTGTTGATTTGCGCCGTTTACCTACTAGTCAAATAAGAGATGCCTCGCTCTTCATGAGGCATCTCATATCAAGAAAGGCCAATTAACGATTGGCGGCGCTTCTTAGCTAGCTGAGTTAATCATGAATGTGCAAGAACCTTTCTTCTTGATCAACAAAGCTTTGCATCACAATTATTTCAAAAAAAGTCGCTAGAACAATTTTTACGCAATCATTTGAATCAGAAGTATAAAAATGGAGCGGATCAAAAAGTCTGGATGCTCTACAGTTTAGAATTATCGCATGAACACTATATAAAAGGGGCACGTCTTCCGCTCCAAACTAGTCATTAAAGAGACCCGGTCTATTCCCCTTTCATGCTGCATATATGATATGGAAGGGGAGTGATGCGATTTTGAGGCTGAGTGAGCTGTCAGGAAAAGAGATCGTCGATATCAAAAGAGCGGAGCGGCTTGGCGTGCTTGGACAAACCGACCTTGAAATCAATGAGCAGGACGGTCAAATTACAGCACTCATTATACCTTCCGTGAAGTGGTTTGGCTTTCGAAAACAAGGTAATGACATCCGCGTTCCGTGGAATCACATTCAAAAAATAGGATCAGATATGATCATTCTCGATGTGCCTGAAGACCTTCAGCCGCACGGAGAAAAAGAGCACCCATCATAAACGGGTGCTCTTTTTCTTTTCTCTCCTTGATTTGTTCACAGGCTGAATCCTCTTCTCATATGCTGAAAGGGAGATTCAGAAAATATTACAGACTTTTTTAAATAAAGAAGGTGAACGGTCAGTATGTTGAGCGGTTTAACGGTTGCGGTGATCGGGGGAGATGCAAGGCAGCTTGAAATTATTCGCAAGCTGTCACAGCAGCATGCCAAAGTGTTTTTGGTCGGATTTGATCAGCTTGATCATGGATTTATCGGTGCGGAAAAGCTGAAAATGTCTGAGCTTCCATTCGAACAGGTAGACAGTTTGATCTTACCGGTATCAGGGGCAACGGATGAAGGCGTAGTTGCTACAGTTTTCTCAAATGAGCAGGTCGTGCTGGAAGCGGAATATTTAGAAAGAACCCCTGCCCATTGTACCTTGTATTCAGGTATTTCTAATACGTACTTAGACAATCTGGCAAAGCAGGTGAACCGGAAGCTTGTGAAGCTGTTTGAGCGAGATGATATTGCCATATATAACTCTATTCCAACAGTTGAAGGGATTATCATGATGGCCATTCAGCAAACGGACTATACGATTCATGGATCTCATGTCGCTGTTCTCGGGCTTGGACGAACAGGACTCACTATTGCCCGCGCATTTCGGGCACTAGGTGCGGACGTAAAAGTAGGCGCGGCAGATACCGCACATTTAGCGCGGGCCTTTGAGATGGGTCTTCATCCATTTTCAATAGACCTATTAAAAGAAGAAGTAACGGACGTTGATATGATCATTAATACCATTCCAAGCCTTGTATTAGATTCATCTGTCATCGTCAACATGACACCAAAGACACTCATTTTGGATATTGCTTCCCGCCCAGGTGGAACAGACTTTGACTTTGCACAAAAGCACGGAGTGAAGGCACTTCTTGCACCAGGTCTCCCAGGGATTGTTGCACCAAAAACAGCAGGACAAATCATTGCAAAAGTGCTTTCCGGGCTTTTATGTGAACTTGCGGAGGAAATAAGGGGGATGGAATCATGACAACATTAAAAGGGAAAAGAATCGGCTTTGGTATAACAGGTTCCCACTGTACGTATGAAGCTGTTTTTCCGCAAATTGAAGCACTTGTAAAAGAAGGGGCAGAGGTGCGTCCAGTGGTGTCGCACACGGTGCAGAGCACGAATACGAGATTTGGAGATGGAGCTGACTGGATTGAGCGGATTGAGAAGCTGACAGGATTTCAAGCGATTGATTCAATTGTGAAAGCAGAGCCGCTCGGGCCTAAGCTACCGCTTGATTGTATGGTCATTGCTCCTTTAACAGGGAACTCGATGGCGAAATTTGCAAATGCCATGACAGACAGTCCTGTTTTAATGGCTGCTAAAGCCACCATTCGAAATCATCGTCCGGTTGTTTTAGGTATCTCGACAAATGATGCGCTAGGCTTAAATGGTACAAATTTGATGAGGCTGATGTCGACAAAGAACATTTTCTTTATTCCATTTGGCCAAGATGATCCATTCAAAAAACCGACCTCTATGGTAGCAAACATGGATCTGCTACCTCAAACAGTAGAAGAAGCGCTCCAGCATAGACAAATTCAGCCAATTTTAATAGGGCCAAACGAATAATCGTTTCACTAGAAAATCATGAAAGATTCAAAAAAGATGATTCAAGCCTTGCTTTTCTATGGTAAAATAAAATGTAAAAAGTCATAGGATGGCCATCCGAAAGAAAAGAATCATGGATGGGTCGGAAGGAGTTTTACTGATGGGAAGAGGATTGCATGTAGCTGTAGTTGGAGCGACTGGAGCTGTCGGTCAACAAATGTTAAAAACACTAGCTGACAGAGATTTTGAAATGGATACACTTACCCTACTATCCTCAAAACGTTCTGCTGGAACAAAAGTGACATTCAGAGGTCAAGAGTACACTGTTCAGGAAGCAACACCTGAAAGCTTTGAAGGAGTCAACATTGCATTATTCAGTGCTGGAGGAAATGTTTCCAAGGCGCTAGCTCCTGAAGCAGTCAAACGAGGCGCGATTGTTGTAGACAACACAAGTGCTTTTCGTATGGACGAAAACATCCCTCTTGTCGTACCAGAGGTAAACGAAAAAGATTTGCATGACCATCAAGGGATCATTGCAAACCCTAACTGTTCAACGATTCAAATGGTAGCGGCATTAGAACCGCTTCGTCAGGCGTATGGAATGAAAAAAGTCATTGTGTCTACGTATCAAGCAGTATCAGGTGCTGGGCATGAGGCTATTGACGAACTATACAGCCAATCACAGGCCATTTTAAATAAAGAAGATGTAACACCAGAAGTCATGCCTTATCA
Organism: Bacillus safensis; assembly: GCA_030159235.1. Taxonomy (GTDB): domain Bacteria; phylum Bacillota; class Bacilli; order Bacillales; family Bacillaceae; genus Bacillus; species Bacillus safensis_B. Next base: position 314,328 of record BSBG01000003.1, read on the forward strand.
AATTGCTTTTAATGCGATTCCGCAAATTGATAAATTTCAAGACAATGGCTATACCTTCGAAGAAATGAAAATGATCAACGAAACGAAAAAAATCATGCACATGCCAGAACTTGAAGTAGCGGCAACATGTGTGAGGCTTCCTATTGAAACGGGTCATTCAGAATCTGTCTACGTCGAACTAGAATCAAATGATGCGACAGTTGAAGACCTCAAATCAATTCTAAAAGATGCACCAGGAATAACGCTACAAGATGATCCATCTCAGCAAATTTATCCAATGCCTGCAGATGCTGTTGGGAAAAACGACGTATTTGTCGGCCGCATTCGGAAAGATTTGGACCGTCCAAACGGGTTCCATATGTGGATTGTATCTGATAACCTGCTAAAAGGCGCTGCATGGAACTCCGTTCAAATCGCAGAAAGCTTAAAAGCATTAAAATTAGTTTAACATTCAATGGATGATGAGGACGAACAGAAGAGAGTGAGGCATCTTTCGCCTGCTCTCTTCTGTTACGTCAGAATGAACTTGGAGTGAAAACAGTGAAAATAATTGTCCAAAAATTTGGCGGTACATCTGTCAAAGATGATCAAGGTAGAAAAAGGGCACTTGCACATATCTTATCTGCAAAAGAGAAAGGCTATAAGTCGGTTGTCGTCGTTTCCGCAATGGGACGAAAAGGTGATCCTTATGCGACAGATACGCTGCTTGGTCTGCTTTACGGCAGTGCGCAGCATATGACAAACCGAGAAAAAGACTTGCTTGTTTCTTGCGGAGAGAATATATCAGCTGTTGTATTTTCAAGTATGCTGAATGAAAACGGTCTGAAGGCTGTAGCGATGACTGGAGCTCAGGCGGGCTTTGTGACAGATAAGGAGCATACAAGTGCGAAAATTATTGACATGAAGTGCGAACGTCTGGAGGCGGCACTGTCTGAACATGATGTTGTCGTTGTCGCCGGGTTCCAAGGAGCTGCGAAAAATGGAGACGTGACAACAATCGGACGAGGTGGCAGTGATACGTCCGCAGCTGCTTTAGGCGCTGCATTGCAGGCAGACTTTATTGATATTTTTACAGATGTAGAAGGTGTTATGACAGCAGATCCCCGCATTGTTGAAAATGCAAAGCCGCTTCGAGTCGTGACATATACAGAAATTTGCAACCTTGCATACCAAGGGGCAAAAGTCATTCACCCGAGAGCTGTCGAAATTGCCATGCAAGCAAAAGTACCAATGAGGGTCCGTTCAACATACTCTGATGATGAGGGCACACTTGTGACATCACACTACTCAGATAAAATGAGCCATGATGTGTATGACCGCCTTATTACGGGTATTGCACATGTCAATGATGTGACGCAAATTAAAGTCCCTGCAAAAGAAGGACAGTACAGCGTACAAACAGAGGTCTTCAAAGCAATGGCAAATGCACAAATCAGTGTCGACTTCTTCAACATCACACCGAGTGAAATTGTGTATACAGTGACAGGTGCAATGACTGAAAAAGCAACGTCGATTCTAAAAGACCTTGGCTATACGCCAATTGTGACAACAAATTGTGCGAAAGTATCAGCTGTTGGTGCAGGCATTATGGGTGTACCAGGTGTCACATCTAAAATTGTATCGGCACTATCCGAGCAAAACATCCCGATTTTACAATCGGCTGACAGTCATACGACCATTTGGGTATTAGTAAACGAAGAAAACATGAAAGCGGCTGTCAATGCCCTGCATGAAGTGTTTGAACTTTCAAGATAAATGTGATTGAATCATGATGAGGTGAAAAAAATGAATTTCGGAAATATCGCAACAGCTATGATTACACCTTTTGATAAAAAGGGCAACATCGATTTCCAAAAGCTATCAATTCTCATTGATTACTTATTAAAAAACGGCAGTGACTCTTTAGTCGTTGCAGGGACAACAGGCGAATCGCCAACTTTATCGACTGAAGAAAAAGTCGCTCTTTTTCAGCAATCGGTAAAATTAGCAAATGGTCGTTGTAAAATCATTGCAGGAACAGGCAGTAATAATACAAATGCGTCTATCAAACTAACGAAAAAAGCAGAAGCAGCGGGCGTTGATGCAGTGATGCTTGTCGTACCTTACTACAACAAGCCATCACAGGAAGGCATGTATGCACACTTTAAAGCAATTGCCGAGTCTACATCTCTTCCTGTCATGCTTTACAATGTACCTGGAAGAACGGCTGCGTCATTAGCGCCAGAAACAACGATTAAGCTTGCGCAAATACCAAACATTGTCGCAATCAAAGAAGCAAGCGGCGATCTTGATGCCATGACAAAAATCATTGCAGAGACGCCAGAAGATTTCGACGTATATTCTGGGGACGACAGCTTAACACTTCCTGCTGTATCTGTTGGTGCAAAGGGAGTTGTCTCTGTTGCGTCTCATATCGTAGGACTGGATATGCAGCAAATGCTGAAAAGCTATGCTTCTGGCCAAACAGCCAATGCAGCATTGATCCATCAAAAGCTACTTCCGATTATGAAACAGCTTTTCTCAGCGCCAAATCCAACGCCTGTCAAAACAGCCCTTCAGCTGAAAGGACTAGATGTCGGATCTGTTCGTCTTCCGCTTTTGCCTTTGTCAGAAGAAGAGAGACTGAATTTAAGCAGCGTTTTAAACAGCTGATCAAAACAAAAGATTTCGTAAGCGGTCATTCTCAGATGTCCCTGAGTATGACCGTTTTTTATACATAAACACTTTCTTAAAATGTGACTTCATCTTGTTTTCTAAAATTAGATTCAGTTATAATAGCATTAAGCGATGATGGACGGGCTTGAGACTAGGAGGATAAGAATTTTGAAAAAGAAAAATACAGAGAACGTAAGAATTATTGCACTTGGAGGCGTTGGAGAAATCGGGAAAAACTTATATGTCATTGAGATTGATTCGGACATATATGTGGTAGATGCAGGTTTAATGCATCCGGAAAACGAAATGCTAGGCATTGACGTTGTCATTCCTGATATCTCCTATTTAACAGAACGTGCTGATCGGGTGAAAGCAATTTTTCTTACCCACGGACATGATGAAGCAATCGGAGGCGTATTCCATTGCTTGAGCAAATTGTCTGTACCAGTCTACGGAACGAAGCTGACCCTTGCGTTACTTCGAGAAAAATTAAAGCAGTATGGTTTCAATCAAAAAGCTGATTTGCGTGAGGTCCATGCGAAATCAGTCATTACTTTTGAAACAACAAAAGTATCATTCTTTAGAACGAATCATAGCATCCCTGATTCAGTCGGGATCAGCTTCAAAACCTCTCTTGGTTCAATTGTATGCACAGGTGATTTTAAATTTGATCAAACCCCAGCGCTTAACCAAACCTGTGACATCGGAGAGATTGCGAAAATAGGTAACAACGGCGTATTAGCACTGCTTTCGGACAGTGCAAATGCTGAAAAACCAGGCTATACACCTTCTGAGGCGCTCGTCCAAGACGAAATCTCAAATGCGATGTACAATGCTGAAAATCGTGTGATTGTCGCTGTATCTTCATCTAATATTAACCGCGTCCAGCAGATCATTAATGCGACGAATCAAAATGGACGTAAGCTTGCTGTAGCAGGAAAGAATATGATGACTACTCTTCAACTGGCTATCAAGCTAGGTTATGTTACAGCTGACGAAGAATTATTTGTACCCGTTCAAGAAGTGAAGAAAATGGCAAAAAACAATGTTGTCATCCTGACAGCGGGAAGCCACGGAGAGCCTCTTGCTGCTTTAACAAAAATGGCAAAACAAAATCACAAACAGCTTCATATTGAAAAAGATGACACTGTTGTGATTGCATCTACACCTCTTCCTGGACAAGAACTCACGTACTCAAAAACAGTGGATTTCCTCACAAGAAGCGGAGCACAAGTCATTTTTGCGCAAAAACGTGTGCATGTATCTGGACATGGCTGCCAAGAAGAGTTAAAGCTGATGCTGAACTTACTAAAACCGAAGTATTTAATTCCGGTGAATGGCGAATACCGTATGCAAAAAGCACATTCTCGTATTGCAGAAGAAGTAGGCATGAAACGCAGTGACATTTTCTTGATTGATAAAGGGGATGTTGTTGAATTTAGAGGGCAGAACGTCAAAATCGGTGAAAAAGTTCACCAAGGCAACATTTTGATCGATGGTCTTGGTGTTGGTGATATCGGAAACATTGTGTTGCGCGACAGACGCCTATTGTCCCAGGATGGTATCTTGATTGTCGTCATTACGCTCGATAAACAAAAGAAACAATTAATATCTGGACCTGAAATCATCACAAGAGGATTTGTATATGTAAGAGAATCCGAAGAGTTGATTGTGAAAGCAACAGAAATGGTCAAAGGGATTGTCAAAGAGCAAACGGAAAACTCAATTGTTGAATGGTCAACACTGAAACAATCCATGCGCGATGTACTAAATCAATTCCTATATGAAAAAACAAAACGTAAGCCAATGATCATTCCAATTATTATGGAAGTGTGATAAGTAAGCCCAAGGAGCATAAGCTCTTTGGGCTTTTTTGATGTGGCGATAGGAATGCGGATGGAATATAGCCTTCTTGTTCATAATAGGAGAAGAGTTTGAGGAAAGGATGGAGACAAATGGACGAAAAGAATGAACAGCAGCCTGAGCGAAAGCCAGAAGAAAAAGATAGCATTATGAGCAAAATACAGCAGCTTGGTGAAACAGCCGTTCCACAGCTGCCGCAAGATACAAATATCCATTGCCTCACCATTATTGGCCAAATTGAAGGCCACATGCAGCTTCCACCACAGAATAAAACAACCAAATATGAACATGTCATTCCACAAATCGTAGCAGTTGAACAAAACCCGAAAATCGAAGGCCTTTTGATCATTTTAAATACAGTAGGCGGAGATGTTGAAGCGGGACTCGCGATTGCAGAAATGCTTGCTTCTTTATCGAAACCGACTGTATCGATTGTACTTGGCGGAGGCCACTCCATTGGTGTTCCGATTGCGGTGTCATGTGACTATTCGTATATTGCAGAAACAGCCACGATGACCATTCATCCTGTGCGTTTAACAGGTCTTGTGATTGGTGTCCCGCAAACCTTTGAATACTTAGATAAAATGCAGGAAAGAGTCATTAACTTTGTCACAAGCCACTCCAAGATTACAGAAGAGAAGTTTAAAGAGCTCATGTTCTCAAAAGGCAATTTGACAAGAGACATAGGAACAAATGTCGTGGGTCATGAGGCGGCAGAATATGGACTTATGAATGAAGTGGGCGGCGTAGGACAAGCGATCAAAAAGCTGAACGAGCTCATTGGCGACAGGGCATCTCAAAACGAGGGGTTGATCCAATGATTTTATATACCACTATGCCATATGAAGCCATTTACGCTGAGGAACAAGGAGAACGCAAACTCCAGCAGGTAAACATTCAAGGTGTGCCAGTGATGGTTGAAATGAAAGAAGATGAGGCAGAAATTGTTCAAGTCATGAGCACCAATCCAATGGACTTTCTCAATCAAGAGCTTGCACCAGGCAAGCGATTGAAGTTACATTTAGGCACCAATCAAACCGACTCATATGAATGATTCTATGCTATAATAAAGGGAAAACTTACAACAAGATGCAGCCAAAACCAGGCTGCTTTCTTTCTGATCTTTCGGTAGGTTATATTTTCTTTCGTAGTAAGGTGATGAGTATGGCTAAAAAGAGAAAACGAAAAACGAGAAAAAAACAAAATAAACAGCTAAAACTGAAATATGAATTAAATGGGTTAGTCTGTATTGCCATAGCGATCATTGCCATTTTACAGCTAGGCGTTGTTGGACAAACCTTTGTGCATCTATTCCGATTCTTTGCAGGTGAATGGTTTATTCTCTGCCTTATCGGATTATTTCTTTTTGGTGTGACGATTTTCTGGAAAAAACAAATCCCAGATATTTTGACAAGAAGAAAAGCAGGTCTATACTGCATCATTGCGAGCATCTTGCTTTTGTCTCATGTGAAGTTGTTTCAGCACCTTTCATCTGCGGGCGTCATTGGCTCTCAAAGTGTGATTAGAAATACATTTGAGCTTTTCTTGATGGACATAAAAGGTGAGACAGGGTCCCCTGATTTAGGGGGCGGCATGATCGGTGCCGTATTATTTGCTGCTTCTTATTTCTTATTTGCACAAGCAGGCTCGCAAATCATGGCAATAGTTCTCATGCTGATTGGAATTGTACTGATTACAAACCGTTCCCTTCAGGAAATGGTGAAAAAAGTACTGCTTCCTATCTCACAATTTATGGTGAAGCAGTGGAAAGCGTTTGTTCAAGATATGAAAGGCATCAGGCAGGCGAAAAAGAGCGCGTCCTCTCAGAAAACAGGTGAAAAGAAAAAACGTTCACGCATTCAAGAAGAGGACGAGGATGATCTGGTTTTGTTCGAAGAGGAAGCGCCGTCTTCTGACAATAGCCAGCCGATTATTTCAAGCTTTGCAGACAGAGATGACATCCTTACCCCGCCGGTTCAAAAAAAGCAGGCAGCAAAAGAGCCAGATCCTCTTCAAGATTCTGTGCAAAGCGCACAGGTTCAACCAGATCCAGTTGAAGAACGAAAAGAGGCTCCGCCGATGACGTTTACTGAACTTGAAAACAAAGATTACGAATTGCCATCACTTGATATTTTGGCAGAGCCCCAGCATTCAGGTCAGCAAACAGATAAGAAAAATATATATGAAAATGCAAGAAAGCTCGAAAAAACATTTCAAAGCTTTGGTGTCAAAGCAAAAGTCACACAAGTTCATTTAGGTCCAGCTGTGACCAAATATGAAGTATATCCAGATGTCGGCGTGAAGGTAAGTAAGATCGTCAATTTAAGTGATGATCTAGCTCTGGCGCTCGCGGCAAAGGACATTCGGATTGAGGCACCGATTCCAGGGAAATCAGCCATCGGCATTGAAGTTCCGAATGCAGAAATTGCAATGGTTTCATTAAAAGAGGTTTTAGAATCAAAGCAAAATGACCGTCCAAATGCCAAGCTTCTCATCGGACTAGGCCGCAATATTTCGGGTGAAGCCGTGCTTGCTGAAATGAACAAAATGCCTCATTTGCTTGTAGCAGGCTCGACTGGAAGCGGAAAAAGTGTGTGTATCAACGGCATTATTACAAGCATTCTCATGAGAGCGAAGCCCCATGAAGTGAAAATGATGATGATTGATCCGAAAATGGTTGAATTAAACGTATATAACGGCATTCCGCATCTTTTGGCTCCTGTCGTCACGGACCCTAAGAAAGCCTCGCAGGCACTTAAAAAAGTAGTCAGCGAAATGGAACGCCGCTATGAATTGTTTTCTCATACCGGGACAAGAAATATTGAAGGCTACAATGATTACATTAAACGAATGAATCAAACAGAAGAGGCTAAACAGCCAGAACTTCCTTATATTGTTGTCATTGTAGACGAGCTTGCAGATTTAATGATGGTCGCTTCTTCTGATGTGGAAGATTCCATTACAAGACTTTCTCAAATGGCTCGTGCTGCGGGAATTCATTTGATTATCGCTACACAAAGACCTTCTGTCGATGTTATTACAGGTGTCATTAAAGCAAACATCCCGTCCCGCATCGCCTTTAGCGTATCCTCACAAACAGATTCAAGGACGATCCTTGATATGGGAGGCGCAGAAAAGCTGCTAGGCAGAGGGGACATGCTGTTTTTACCTGTTGGGGCAAACAAGCCGGTTCGTGTGCAAGGCGCCTTTTTATCAGATGAAGAAGTAGAACATGTTGTTGATCATGTGATCACACAGCAAAAAGCACAATACCAAGAGGAAATGATTCCAAGCGAAGAAACGCAGGATCAGCTTGCAGCTGTGGAAGATGATCTATATCATGAAGCAGTTGAATTGATCATCGGCATGCAGACGGCTTCCGTTTCTATGCTACAAAGAAGATTCCGCATCGGTTACACGCGGGCAGCACGTCTGATTGACGCAATGGAAGAGCGAGGCGTTGTTGGTCCATATGAAGGAAGTAAACCGAGAGAAGTTCTGCTCTCGAAAGAACAGTATGACGAGCTCTCTTCATAAGTTGAAGAGAGCTTTCTTGAAAAGAAAGTGAACGATAGTATCATTATGTTAACTGGCTGTCAGACTATTTATTTATTTGCAAAAACATGATATAGTTATGTTCAACTTATCTCGGAATAGAGATTTCTCATCTTATCATTTGCATTGATTAGACGGAGGGAAAACATGTCGACCAAAACAGACAATCGCCATTTATATTTGAAAGTGATTGACCGTATTAAAGAAGATATTCAAACAGGCGTATATGCCGAAAAAGAAAAGCTGCCTTCTGAGTTTGAGCTCTCAAAGCTTTTAGGTGTGAGCAGAGCGACACTGCGTGAAGCCCTTCGTATACTAGAAGAAGAGAAGTATTTAATTAGAAGACATGGTGTGGGAACTTTCGTCAACACAAGACCGCTCTTTTCAACAGGCATAGAACAGCTAACAAGTGTCACGAAAATGATTGAGCAGGTCAATATGACGCCTGGTACCATCTTTTTATCCTCGCAAGAAGGGGAGCCAACAGAAAATGATATCATTCGTTTTCAGTGTGATGAATCTGATGAGATTTTTTCAATGGAACGCGTTCGAACGGCAGATGGACAGCCAGTTGTTTATTGTTTAGATAAAATTCCAGTCAAGCATCTTCCCGCTTCTTTTACACATGAAGAAGAATCGCTTTTTGAGCTGTTTGGAAGAGAACCACATAGTGGGATTAAATATGCAGTTGCTGACATCGAACCAATCGGCTACCACGATCAGGCCTCACCGATACTAGAATGCGACCCGGAAACAGCGTTATTATTACTGAAACAAATGCACTATGATCAGGATGATCAGCCGGTCTTATACTCGCTCAATTATTTTCGAGCGGATAAATTCAGCTTCCATGTGATACGCAAACGATTTTAACAAGCAGTCGCTTCCAAAAGCGGCTGCTTTTTGTTTGTCCATACATAAAACCCGTCAAACTTGCCACACTAATACGTAACAGTATATAGAATTGGGTGAATGATGTTGGGCGAGCAAACAGTCAATAAAAAGAATATTATTGCATTATCATCAGTGCCTCTAATCATGACACTTGGGAACTCGATGTTAATACCAGTATTGCCAGAGATAGAAAAAAAACTCTCGATCACTTCCTTTCAAGTCTCTCTCATTATTACGGTATATTCGGTTGTAGCAATCTTATGTATTCCGATCGCCGGTTATTTATCAGACCGAATTGGGCGAAAAAAGGTACTGCTGCCGTGTCTTTTAATTGCCGGACTTGGTGGAGCTGTGGCAGCAGTCGCCTCAACGATCATGAAAGAACCCTATATGTGGATTCTGTTTGGTAGGGTCCTTCAAGGTGTTGGTTCAGCTGGAGCAGCACCTGTCGTCATGCCGTTTATAGGAGATTTGTTTCATGATGATGAAGAGGTTAGTGCAGGGCTTGGCGCCATTGAAACCTCCAACACAGCGGGAAAGGTACTAAGCCCTATTATCGGGGCACTTCTTGCTTCATGGTTTTGGTTTGTGCCGTTTTGGTTCATTCCGTTCTTTTCGATCATCAGCTTTCTCATGGTACTGTTTATGGTAGAGTCCGCGAAAAAAGAGGAGGACCCACCTATATTTAAAGAATTTTTAAAATCAACAAAGACCATCTTTAAGCATGAGGGGCGCTGGCTTTATGCCATTTTTGCTATTGGAGGTTTTATTATGTTCCTTCTTTTTGGTGTGCTTTTTTACTTATCCGATAACCTTGAGGCAGCTTATCAAATAAAGGGAGTCAAAAAAGGGCTACTGCTTAGTATCCCGCTTCTTTTTCTATCAATCAGTTCCTATATTGCTGGGAAAACCATTGGAAAAGAAAAAGGGAAAATGAGAATCTTTTTAATCGCAGGCATGGCCTTGTTATCACTTTCTTATCTTTTTTTATGGTGGAATCACAGCTTTTACGTATTGTTTATCTGTTTAAGTATTGGCGGTGTCGGAATCGGAATTGTTCTGCCTGCACTTGATGCGCTGATTACAGAAGGAATTGAAAAGGAGCAGTGCGGAACTATTACGTCATTTTATAGCAGTATGCGTTTTATAGGTGTCGCTTTAGGACCTCCAATTTATGCTTATCTCATGGATAAAGGAGACTCAATCGTTTTTATCCTCTCGACTATTTGCAGTCTCATTTCACTATTTTTGGTCCTCTTTTTCATCCAGCCAGATGAAGAGGATGAAAGCGAACAATTGAAAACGGTTTAAATATAGAAAAAAGATGGTATTTTTCCATCTTTTTTCTTTTTTATAAATTGACATGTAAAATTTTGATAGTTAAACTAATGTATAGTAATATCTTTTAAATTATCCCAAATTGGAGGTGTGCAAAAACATTCATTTTCTGTCTTACTTTAAGGCAGGAGTTGAGCTCGTGGATGATGATGGAGATGTGTATCTTCAACACGAAAGGACAATTGAATAGGTCATCCTGCCATTAGCATGTTGAAGGAGACGCAGTCAGCACTTCAGACACGCTCAAAGACAGCAAATTGATTGATGAACGAGAAGGAGCTTGAAGCAGCTATGTTGCAAATAATTAAAGCAAGATGGATTGTATTAGTGGTGTGGATGATGACAGCTGTGATTCTGTTTATGACCGCGCCCGATTTAGAGGAATTAACAAGAGAAAAGGGGCAATTAAAGGTTCCGGAGGGGACACCAACAGCTGAGGCACTTCACCTGCTGGAAAAGCTATCAGATCATAATGGAAAAAAAGATACGGGTGTGATTGTATTCTCCGAACAACATCTGTTCCCTGCGAAAGAGCAGGAATTAAAAAAGGCTTTAGCTGCACTCACAACAAATGCCCCAGAACTCCACATTGACGGAATTACTTCGTATTTTCATGTAGATCCGGACATTCAAAAACAACTTTTATCTAAGGATAAAAGTACACTTCTTGTTCCATTCAAATTCGATCACTACGAAATAAAAGCTGTGAAGATCAAAGAACAAATTGAGGAAGTTTTAAAGCCCTATCATGTCTCATATGAAATGACGGGTCAAAAATTTGTGGATTCAGATGTCATTAAAAGCTCTCAACAAGGTCTGAAGAAAACTGAACTTATCACGATGATTTTTATTTTCTTAATTTTAATAATTGTATTCAGATCAATATTGGCACCTGTTGTTCCGCTTATTACGATTGGCATTTCTTACGCCGTCAGTCGGTGTATTGTGGCTTTTCTTGTAGAATATACGCAATTTCCTCTATCAAATTTTACTCAGATTTTTATGGTAGCCATTATGTTCGGTATAGGGACAGATTATTGCATCTTGCTGTTAAGCCGTTTTAAAGAGGAGATTGGTCAAGGTCGTGATGTGAAAGAATCGATTATCGTCACGTATCAATGTGCAGGGAAAACGGTATTTTTCAGCGGCTTAGCCGTGTTAGTCGGCTTCTCAAGTATTGGATTTGCGAAATTCCAATTGTATCAATCAGCCGTTAGTGTTGCCGTTGGAGTTGGTATTCTGCTGATTGCCCTTGTCACCATCGTTCCCTTTTTCATGTCTGTTTTCGGAAAATCTCTATTCTGGCCATCTAAAAGAGAAAACATTCGGCATCCGCAAAGTAAGATGTGGGAATGGGCTGGGCTTTTTTCATTTAAAAGGCCGCTGATCAGCTTAGGTTTAGTCGCACTGATTACGGTGCCTCCTATTCTGATGTACGACGGCACTCTTTCATATAACAGTTTAAATGAAATTGGGACAAATTATGAGTCGGTGTCTGCATTTAATACGATATCAGAGCAATTTGGCTTTGGTGAAGCGCTGCCGCTGAATGTGCTTGTTGAAAGTGACAATAAGCTAGATAATCAAGAAAAGATTGTCATCATTGAAAAACTGACCCGTAAATTAAATGACATTGACGAAGTAAAAACAGTCCGCAGTGTTACGCGTCCTGTTGGAGACGGGCTGAGCCAGCTTTATGTCATCTCTCAAGCGAAAGAGCTCGGAGGAGAACTTGGCAAAGGTCATGAAGGGATCGGGAAAATTGCAGATGGCTTGACCGAAACAAATCTCGCTCTTCTCAAACAAAAACCAAAAATCGAAGAATCCGCTCAAGGCATTGACCAGCTGATTGATGGAACAAAAGCAATCAAAAGCGGGATCGGAGAAGTAAGAAAATCACTCATCTCTTTAGAAGATGGCGTGAGGCGCAGTAAAGATGGCGTCGGCACCATTCGAAGTGAAATCAAAGAAGCGAAAAAAGAATTAGAGCAAGAATATCGCAGCAGCGAAGCGATGATACAAGAGCTTAAGCAAATGGTGAATACACTGGATCGTCATGCGAAATCGAATCAGCAGCTAACGACCACCATTAAGAAGGTAAAAAAATCTTACGAAAATCTATCGTTTGAAGCACTAGAAAATCGGCTTCCAGAAGTAAAAGATATGGATGAATATAAAGAAATTAAGAACGTATTTAAAGATACAAAAGGAATGCTTGATCAAGCAGGGGATCAAATGAGTGTATATGAAGAGGAAGCCTCTCACTTTAAAGAAAAGATCAAAAAAGCAGATCAAGTGGTTCAAAGCTTATCAAGCAAGCAAAAAGACATAAAACGCCAAGTGCAGGCGCTCATGGACGGGCTCGATGAACTTTATGACGGTCTTGATCAAACAAATAAGGGCCAAAAACAATTGATTAAGGAAATGCCTAAAATTGAAGATGGTGCAGATCAGCTGACTGACGGCCAAAAAGCCATCAAAAAAGGATTTAGCCAGCTTTCATCAAAACTCACATTATTAACAGATGGTTTAGATGAAAGTATTGAAGGGCTCGAGCAGGTCAAAAGCGGCTTCACCGAGGCTGACGGCTACTTAAAACAGCTTCAGCAAGCGCCAGATGAAGAAGTAACAGGCTGGTTTATTCCAGAAGAAGTGCTGAAACGCCAAGAATTTAAGCAAATCTTTCAGACGTATATGTCTCCAGATCGTAAATTAACGACCTTTGAAGTCATATTAAATGTGAATCCATACAGCAATGAAGCGATGAAAGGTGTCGCGAAAATTGAGGATACCCTTGATCAATATTTACCTGTAAGTGGACTGAAAAATGCCAAATACGGTGTATCTGGAATCTCAAGCTTAAATGTAGATTTAAAAGAAACATCTGACGGTGACTTTATTCGAACAGTTATTTTCATGTTAATTGGCATTTTTATTATTTTAATTATTTTATTACGGTCAATCGTCATGCCGATATACTTAACACTTTCACTCATTTTAACGTATTTTACATCCATCGGTTTAACAGAATGGATCTTTAAAACATTTTTTGGCTACGATGGTGTCAGCTGGGCTGTTCCATTTTTCAGTTTTGTCATTCTTGTCACGCTCGGCATCGATTATTCAATTTTCCTCATGGATCGTTTTAATGAATGGAAGGGAGAGCATGTGCAAGCATCCATGATATCAGCAATGAGAAATATGGGCTCTGTCATTATTTCGGCTGTGGCCATTTTAGCGGGTACGTTCGCGGCCATGCTGCCATCTGGTGTATTATCACTAGTTGAAATTGCTACGGTCGTACTCATTGGACTTTTATTATATGCTTTTGTTGTATTGCCGCTCTTTATTCCAGTTATGGTTCGTATTTTCGGTAAATGGAATTGGTGGCCGTTTAGAATGAAATAACGACCGGCGTCTCTGCTATGAGCAGAGGCGTTTTTATTTCCTATCCTTTCCTCTGATTGATATAATGTCTATTAAATGGCTGTTTCACGTATATATCAGCTATGTTCTAATACATAATAAATAGGATGAACAAAGGAGGTTTCTCATGACGTATTTACAAGAGAAGACACTAGACACACCTGGTCTTCATACTCATATTGTCAAAACAGAAAAATTTAAAACCGTGACAATCCTTTTTAAAATGCTTGCACCGCTTTCCAAAGATGACGTCACTATGCGTTCTCTCTTCCCGCATGTGCTTTTAAGAGGAACAGAAAAAATGCCAAAAACAGGCGCATTACGTGCTTATTTTGATGAGCTCTATGGTGCCACCGTTTCGGCAGACATGGCGAAAAAAGGGGAGAATCACATCATTACCTTCCGCCTGGAAATGGCGAATGAAAAATATTTAAAGGATCAAACCCCATTACTAGAAAAAGGGATTGCCTTACTATCTGACCTATTATTCCACCCGTATGTTGAAGATGGGGTGTTTAGTCAATTATATGTAGATCAAGAAAAACGCACTTTAAAACAGCGAATTCAGGCAGTGTATGATGACAAAATGCGTTATTCCAACTTAAGACTCGTGCAGGAAATGTGTAAGGGCGAGCCATATGCACTGCACGTCAATGGTGAAATGGAAGACATCGAACCCATCACACCCCATTCGCTCTTTGAGGCTTATCAGCATGCGCTTCAATCAAACCAGCTGGATCTTTATGTGGTGGGAGATGTTGACGAACAAGACATCAGCCGAATGGTTTCTCAATACTTCAATACAAGTGAAAGAAAACCGGTCAAACAACATGCTGGAGGAGCAAGACCAACGGCAGAACCAAAAGAAGTCATTGACGAAGAGGACGTAAAACAAGGCAAGCTGAATATTGGCTTTCGCACACATACAACAATTGCAGATGAAGATTATCCGGCGCTGCATTTGTTTAATGGCATATTCGGTGGATTCTCGCATTCTAAGCTATTCATCAATGTTCGGGAAAAAGCAAGTCTTGCGTACTATGCTGTGTCTAGACTTGAGAGCTTCAAAGGCTTGATGATGGTCATGTCTGGGATTGAAGTTGGCAACTACCAGCAGGCAGTAGACATCATTAAAGAACAATTTGAAGCGATGCAAAAAGGTGATTTCTCAGATGAAGCGATTGATCAAACAAAAGCTGTCGTCAAAAATCAGCTGCTTGAAACGATCGATACATCTTATGGGACAGCAGAATATTTGTATCAGCATGCTGTTGTGCCAACAGGGGAAACCCTTGATTCCTTTTTAGAAGCATTAGACCGCGTGACAAAAGAGGACATCATCAAAGTGGGTCAGAAAATCGAATGGGATACGACCTACTTTCTTAAAGGAACGGAGGGTGCTTCATGACAGTGAAAACAATTCAATTCGATCAGCTGCAAGAAACGGTCTATCACGAAAAAATGGAGAGCGGACTTGACGTCTATGTGCTGCCAAAGCAAGGGTTTAACAAAACCTATGCGACCTTTACAACAAAATATGGCTCTGTCGATAACGAATTTGTGCCGCTTGGCAAAGAAGACATGATTCGAGTGCCTGACGGAATTGCCCATTTCTTAGAGCATAAGCTGTTTGAAAAAGAGGATGGGGATGTGTTTCATACATTTAGTAAACAAGGAGCATCCGCAAACGCTTTTACAACGTTTACGAGAACGGCTTACTTATTCTCAAGCACTTCAAATGTCGAACAAAATCTTGAGACACTCATTGATTTTGTTCAAGAGCCTTATTTTACTGAAAAAACAGTCGAAAAAGAAAAGGGCATCATTGGTCAAGAGATTAACATGTATGATGACAATCCGGACTGGCGTTTATTCTTTGGTTTGATTGAAAATCTATATCAAGAGCATCCCGTCAGAATTGATATTGCTGGAACAGTAGAGAGTATTGCTCCTATTACAAAAGATCATTTGTATGAATGCTATGAAACGTTCTATCACCCAAGCAATATGCTTCTATTCGTTGTCGGTCCTGTTGATCCGAAGCAAATTTTAGATCAAGTCAGAGCGAATCAGGCGAAAAAGCCATTTACAGACCAGCCAGAGATCAAACGAAAAGACATCAATGAGCCTGAAGGTGTGTACCGAAAAGAATACGAGCTTCCAATGAACGTACAAGGCTCTAAATGTATGTTCGGCTTAAAAACAAAGAATCCGCATAAAAAAGGAAATCAGCTGCTAAAGCATGAGCTTGGCATGAATCTCATTTTAGAGACGCTGTTTGGCAAAAGCTCCTTACAATATGAACAAATGTACGAAAAAGGCTTAATTGATGAAACTTTCAGCTACGATTATACGGAAGAAGGTGGTTTTGGCTTCACTTCAGTTGGCGGAGATACAAATGATCCGGATCAGCTGGCAAAAGTATTAAAAGAAACCCTTCTTCAAGCAAAAAGCTTAATAACAGAAGAAAAAATTGAGCTTGCACGCAAGAAAAAAATCGGCAGCTTTTTAAAAGCGATGAACTCTCCCGAATACATTGCAAACCAATTTACTCGATATGCATTTTTAGACATGAGCTTGTTTGATGTCGTAACCATGCTGGAACAAATTCAATTAGCTGATATTCAGCAAATTTTGGATGAAGAAATTGATGAAGAACGGATGTCCGTTTTCAAAGTCGTCCCAAAAACAAAATAAATGTAAAAAGACAAACTCTGTTGACCCTGAGTTTGTCTTTTTTATGTCTAATTAGAAAAACACCTTATTCGCAAGGATATTGATTGACAATTGTTTTGGTCATTAGTTAAACTCTTTAATAGTTAAACACTTAAACTAAAAAGGAGCAGCATATGGAACAAAATAAAATTGCACAGCTCATTCAGAGGTATGCAGACGTCTATCTCATGATGGAGAAAAAAGTATCGAGTATGATCACCGAAAAGCTTGATAAAGAGCTGACACTTGATCAGTATTACTCGCTTCGATACATTAATTTACATCCTGGGTGTACATCAACGGACCTTGCGTATGTATGTAATGTGAACAAAAGTGCTGTAACATCCATGACCAATCGACTTTTTACGAAAAACTATATTTTTCGTGAGCATGATCAAGCTGACAGAAGAAATGTTCACCTGTACGTCACGCTAGAGGGCAAAGATGTGGTCAGCCGAATGGAAAAGCAGCTTCAGGATCTCGTTCGATCTTATTTTGAAAAGCTAGAAGAAAAGGAAATGGAATCATTTATTCAAACATATGAAAAGATCTATCAAGTGATCATCGAAGAGGAGGCACAAAGTACTAATGAGAGCAATCATAAAGGGTAGGTGGCTGATCACGATTCTGTGGATCGTATTAGCGGCAGTGTTACTCATCACTGCTCCTAATATGGCACAATTAACAAAAGAAAAAGGGCAAATTTCTGTACCAGACGGCTATCCGTCCTCATACGCCGATCAGCTATTAAAGAAAATGTCTGAAAACGGCGATACAGAAAAATCAATCGTCATTGTCTTTCAAGAAAAGAACATTGTGAAAGAAAGAGAAACATCTTTAAAAAAGGCAATGGACATTTTAGAAAAGGATCAAGATCTCCATGTAGAGGATATCACTTCATATTTTGAAGCGAATAAAGATATCAAAAAACAAATGCTCTCCAAAGATGAGACGACGCTCCTTGTTCCAGTTACATATGATTCAAACAAAATCAAAGCTTCCGATTTTAAAGAAAAAGTCAATGAAAAGCTGAAGAGCTTGAACTTAAAATTTGAAATGACAGGGCAGCCGTTAATAGATGATGATGTCATCACAAGCTCGCAGGAAGGCCTGAAGAAAACAGAGTTCATTACCATTGGGTTTATTCTCGTCGTCCTTGTGCTTGTCTTTAGATCAGCTGTGGCGCCTTTCGTTCCGTTAGTCGCAGTGGCACTGTCTTACTTAGTGAGTCAATCGATCGTGGCTTATTTAGTCAAATATCTCGACTTTCCGCTCTCGACCTTTACTCAAATTTTTATGGTCGCGATCATGTTTGGGATTGGAACGGACTACTGTATACTGCTTCTCAGCCGCTTTAAGGAAGAGATCGCACACGGTAAAGATAAAATAGAGGCGATTCTGATCACATATAAAACAGCAGGAAAGACCGTCTTATTCAGCGGTATTGCGGTTTTGATCGGTTTTACTTGTATTGGTCTGGCACAATTCCAGCTTTATAAATCAGCTGTTGCAGTAGCGGTTGGGGTTGCTGTGCTTATCGTGGCACTTCTCACGATTGTCCCGTTCTTTATGGCCGTTTTAGGAAAAGTGTTATTTTGGCCGATTAAAGGCGATATTGCCCACCCGCAGTCAAAAATGTGGGAAACAGCAGGCCGCTTTTCATTTAAAAAACCGCTTTTCAGCTTATTAATCGTAGGAATCATTACGCTTCCGCCAATTCTCATGTATAAAGGAACCCTTTCTTATAACAGTTTGGATGAAATTGGTAATAAATACGAATCGGTTAATGCATTCAATACCATTTCTGATAAATTCGGACCAGGTGAAGCACTCCCAGCAACAGTTGTCGTGAAATCATCTGACCTTTTAGACAACAATGAAGGCCTGATTGCCATTGAAAAGCTCAGTCGTGCGATTGAACAAACAGATGGCGTAAGCAAAGTCAGAAGTGCCACCCGTCCTGTCGGTAAAGGACTAAGTGATCTGTACGTGAAGTCACAAGCCAAAGAGCTGAACACTGGACTTGATAAAAGCAATGAAGGCTTGAAAAAAATTCAGGATGCCCTGACGACAATGAGTCAATCCATTGAGGATCAAACGCCGCAAATCAAATCATCTGGAAAGGGCATTAACCAGCTGATTTCTGGTACTGAATCAGTGCAAACAGGCATTCAAAATGTTGAAAAATCTTTAAGAGATTTGCAAGACGGAATTGACCAAAACAAAAAAGGTGTAGCAGCCATTAAAGAAAAAATCAAAGGTGCGAAAAAGGAATTAACAGCTCAGCTCGCACAAGTGAATCAGCAAGTTACGCTATATAAAAGCATTTCCAAAGAATTAAAGGCTGCCTTAGCACAAGTGGATACGTCATCCTCTGCCGCAGCGGATGTAAAAGTGTTGATCAAACAAGCAAATACACAATTTAGTACACTTGAAAAGCAAATCCCGCAGGTGAAAGAAAATCAATCGTATCAAGCAATCAAAGCTTCATACAATGAACTTTCTGCGACCTTGCAAGAAGGGGCCAAACAGGCAGACAGCTACGCAAAACAAGCAAAAGAAGCCAAAAAACAGCTTGAAGCAGCTGATGCCTTTATCGCACAAGCTTCAGAGCAGCAAAAAGTCTTGACGAATCAAATTGATCAGCTCATTGCTGGTTTAGACGCAGTTGAAAATGGACTGGATCAAACGTCTAAAGGCCAAGGACAATTAGCTGATAATATGCCAAAGCTTGCAAATGGAGCTGGCGAAGTGATTGATGGTCAAAAGCAAATGAAAGAAAAGATTGGCGGCTTTGGGGATGACCTGACCAAGCTGACAGACGGTCTGAACAAAAGTGTAGATGGACTGGAGAAAATTTCAAGCGGCTTAATGGGTGCAGGTGACTATCTAGATGAACTGAAAAATGCACCAGATCAAGACATGGCTGGCTGGTTTATTCCAAAAGATGTCCTGAAAAATAAAGCATTCAAGCAAGTATTTGATTCGTACATGTCAGATGATCGCAAGATGACAAAAATTGATGTCATTTTAGAAAAAAACCCATATGGCAATGAAGCCTTGTCGACGATCAAACAAGTAGAAGCGTCTGTCGAACGGGCACTTCCTGAAACAAACCTAAAAGATGCGTCATTTGGTGTTTCAGGTGTATCAAGTATGAACGCTGATTTAAAACAGCTGTCAGATCAAGATTTCAATAAGACAGTACTGTACATGATGATCGGTATTTTCCTCATATTGGTGATCCTGTTCCGTTCGCTTGTCATGCCGCTCTACTTAGTAGGTTCACTCATTTTGACTTACTTTGCAGCCATTGGTGTAACAGAATTTATTTTCACCCATTTCTTCGGATATCCGGGCATTAACTGGGCTGTTCCATTCTTTGGATTTGTTATATTAATGGCGCTCGGAGTCGATTATTCGATTTTCCTAATGGAGCGGTTCAATGAATACAAAACGAAAGACATTCAGTATGCTATGACTGAATCAATGAAGAATATGGGATCTGTCATTATGTCGGCTGCTGTTATTTTGGCAGGAACATTTGCCGCAATGCTACCTTCAGGTGTGCTGTCTCTCTTACAGATTGCAACCCTTGTCCTAACGGGACTTTTACTGTACGCACTCGTTGTGCTACCATTATTTGTACCTGTGATGGTGAAATTGTTCGGATCAGCTAACTGGTTCCCATTTAAACGAAAAGAATAGGTATCCCAAATAGAAAGTAGGAATGAATGTTATGAGTCATTGGGCGCTGATTACGGGTGCCAGTGGCGGGATTGGGCAGGCCGTAGCCAAAAAGCTTGCCCAAGAAGGCTGCCACGTGATGCTCCATTATCACAAAAATGAACAGGCAGCTGTGCGCCTCGCCGCTCATCTAGAAAAGGCATATCACATTCAGACACATGTCGTTCAAGCCGATTTAGCTAAAACGGGCGGAGCAGATGAGCTTGTGAGCCGTCTGCCGCTGTGTCCAGAGATTCTTATTTTAAATAGTGGTAAGAGTCATGTTGGATTAGTGACAGATACAGAAAAAGCCGTATTAGCCAGTATGGTGCAGCTCCATGTCACAAGTCCATATGAGCTTACGCAAGCCCTTTTACCGGCCATGATTCAAAAGAAAGCAGGGCACATCATTGCGGTCAGCTCGATATGGGGAGAAACGGGTGCATCATGTGAGGTGCTGTATAGCATGGTCAAAGGTGCACAAAATGCGTTTATTAAAGGATTAGCCAAAGAGCTTGCTCCAAGTGGAATTAGAGCAAACGCTGTCTCGCCAGGTGCGGTCAAGACAGATATGATGAAAAATTTTACGCAAGAAGACATCTCGATGCTGGAAGAAGAAATTCCGCTTGGCCGGCTTGCAGCGCCTGATGAGATTGCAGATGTTATTTGGTTTCTCGCCTCAAAACAGTCAAGTTACATCACAGGGCAAATTTTATCCGTTAACGGCGGCTGGTACTGTTAAAAAACGTGTATAATTCCTCTCTCCATGACAAAAGCTATGGCTGTAATTCATCTTTTCGAATGGAGGAATCGACATGTCTGTACTTGAGAACTGGGACCATTGGAAAAACTTTTTAGGAGACCGTTTAAATCATGCGCAGGATAAAGGTTTAGAAGGTGATACCATCAATAACCTTGCGTATGAAATTGGCGGATATCTAGCTAACGAAGTTGAAGCAAAGAACGAGCAGGAAAGAGTACTTGCTGACCTTTGGAGCGTTGCGTCAGAAGATGAGCAGCGTGCCATTGCAAATATGATGGTCAAGCTAGTTGAAAATAATAGCTCGCACTAAACAAAAAGAGGGGTCGTTTGTGCCTCTCTTTTTATTTTAACTGTTTCACAACATTGTGCTTTCTAAAAATGTGAAAATGCTTTATGATAAAAGAAGGTAAAAATTTGCCACAATGAAGGGGGTAATATCATTTGGCAAAGCTCGAATGGTATTTTGAATATGAGATACAGGTCAACCGTCCCGGACTTTTAGGAGACATTTCTTCTCTAATGGGGATGCTTTCAATTAATATTGTGACAATCAATGGTGTTGATGTATCAAGACGCGGAATGCTTTTGCGCTGTGACCACACAGAGCAAATTAAGCGCCTTGAATCAATTTTAAATACAATGGAAACGATAAAAGTAACGAAATTAAGACAGCCAAAACTGCGAGACCGCTTAGCTGTCCGCCACGGAAGATACATACAGCGTGATGCGGATGACAAAAAGACGTTCCGTTTTGAAAGGGACGAGCTTGGTCTTCTTGTTGATTTTATGGCTGAACTATTTAAAAAAGAAGGGCATAAATTGATTGGAATTCGCGGGATGCCGCGTGTCGGAAAAACAGAATCAATTGTGGCTTCAAGTGTTTGTGCAAGTAAGAGATGGCTGTTTGTATCGTCTACACTTTTGAAACAGACGATCCGAAGTCAGCTGATCGCAGATGAATACAGCCCAGATAACGTCTTTATTATTGATGGGATTGTGTCGACTCGAAGAGGTTCTGAGAAGCATTTGCAGCTTTTAAGAGAAATTATGAGACTGCCGGCAACGAAAGTGGTTGAGCATCCAGACATTTTTATTCAAAATTCAGAATATACAATGGATGATTTCGACTATATTATTGAATTGCGTAATAGTGCAGACGAAGAGATTACATATGAGCATGCTGAAGAACCACAAGTGTTTGATCATTCTGGTTTTTCTGGCTTCGATTTTTAATATGGTAATGGTAGGTGTTTGTTTTGACTGAATTGGGAAAACGGCTCGTTGAGGCCAGAGAGGAAAAAGGGATGTCGCTGGAGGATCTTCAGACGGTTACCAAAATCCAAAAGCGCTATTTACTAGCAATCGAACAAGGAAACTATGATATTATTCCAGGTAAATTTTACGTCAGAGCGTTTATTAAACAATATGCCGAAGCCGTTGGACTGAATCCTGAACAATTGTTCGAAGAATTTCGTAAGGATGTTCCAAGCACGTATAACGATGAAGTATCTGATAAATTATCTAATATTAAGCCGCAAAGAGAGCTGCCAAAGCCTGCCTCTAAAGTGCTTGAACTATTGCCGACAATCTTCATTATTGGAGGCATCCTTGTAGTCATCGCTATCATTTATGTGATCGTGCAGGCGGTCAATCATGATAGTGGACAGAAGAATAATCAGGCGGCTCCTCAGAAATCAGAATCTAAATATGAAGTATCTGAGGATTCATCCCTTGCAAAAGATCAAAAGAAAAAAGAAAAAGCTTCGTCAGATGATAAAGAAAAATCATCTGAAAAAGACGATTCATCAAAAGATGATGAAACTGTATCTTTGAAGGCGACGAATACAGAAGGCTCGACAACAACGTATGAAGTATCAGGTGCAGATGAGATGGAGTTAACCATCTCTGCCTCGCAAGCTTCATGGCTGCGCGTAAGAGACGAATCTGGAAACGTGCTGAAGATGGGTGAACTAAAAGATGGCGAATCGTTTAAAACAGACCTGTCTGATCTTTCTCAGGTCGATATCCGTCTAGGCAATGCGTCTGGAATTGATATCAAGGTAAATGATGAGACGCTTAAGTACGAATTAGACCCTAAGAACACCATGACACAAAATATTGTGATTGTGAATAAAGGAAAGAAAAAGTCATCTTAAGCAAGTAGATGACTTTTCTTTTGTTCCTACTATTATATATACATAAAAATTTGCATTATTGGAGGACTGGATTTTATGTTTAACTTACCGAATAAAATAACTCTTTCTAGGATCGCCTTGATCCCTGTTTTTATGATCATTATGCTTGCACCATTTGATTGGGGTGTTGCACGCTTTGGCGATGTCAGCATCGAAATGACGCACCTTGTTGGAGCGATTCTATTTATTGTCGCTTCAACAACTGACTGGATTGATGGGTACTACGCACGTAAGTTTAATTTAGTGACAAACTTTGGTAAATTTTTAGATCCACTTGCAGATAAATTGCTTGTTTCAGCTGCTTTAATTATACTTGTTCAATATAACCTCACACCGGCATGGATGGCGAT
Organism: Bacillus safensis; assembly: GCA_030159235.1. Taxonomy (GTDB): domain Bacteria; phylum Bacillota; class Bacilli; order Bacillales; family Bacillaceae; genus Bacillus; species Bacillus safensis_B. Next base: position 337,808 of record BSBG01000003.1, read on the forward strand.
TGTGATCATTAGCCGTGAATTTGCTGTAACAGGTCTAAGGCTTGTATTAGCCGGAGGCGGTGAAGTGGTGGCGGCCAATATGCTTGGAAAGGTGAAAACATGGGCGCAAATCATTGCGATTTCAGCACTTTTACTGCATAACCTGCCGTTTGAACTTGTATCATTCCCGTTTGGAGATCTTGCGATGTGGGTAGCGGTGTTCTTCACTGTTGTCTCAGGCTGGGATTACTTTGTAAAAAACTGGGAAGCTTTAAAGAATTCTAACTAAAAAGGACGTGTACGCTTTGAAGTCAGAGAGAAAAGCAGAAATTATTGCAGTCGGTTCCGAACTATTGCTAGGGCAAATTACGAATACGAATGCACAATTCATCAGCAAACAACTAGCTGAAATTGGTGTAAATGTTTATTACCACACAGCAGTTGGTGACAATCCAGAGCGTTTAAAAAAGGCCATTCAGGTGGCACAGGAAAGATCCAATTTTATTATCTTCTCAGGTGGTCTTGGACCAACCAAAGATGACTTAACAAAAGAAACCATTGCGAGCACGCTCGGGAAAGAGCTTGTGCTAAATGAAGAAGCTTTTGAATCGATTCAAGATTACTTTCGAAAGACTGGCCGCGATATGTCACCGAACAACCGTAAGCAGGCACTCGTTCTCGAAGGATCTGATGTGCTCGTGAACCGGTTCGGGATGGCTCCAGGTATGTTTGTTCAAGAAGACGATACGTTTTATATACTGCTTCCTGGGCCGCCAAGTGAACTCCACCCGATGTTTGAAAACGAGGCAAAGCCGCTAATTTCTGAGAAACTTGGCTTAAAGGAAAAAATCGTGTCTGTTGTCCTGCGCTTCTTTGGAATCGGTGAGTCGCAGCTTGAAACAGATCTAGAAGATTTAATTGATGCTCAAACCAATCCGACGATTGCACCACTCGCATCTGACGGTGAAGTGACGCTAAGGCTTACCGCTAAGCATGAGGATGAAAAAGAAACGGAGCGTCTGTTAAAAGAAACAGAAGCGCAAATTTTAGCGCGTGTAGGTGAGTACTTCTACGGATATGGGGAGACATCACTTGTCCGCGAAGCGTCAAAGGCCTTGCACGAACACGGGAAAACAGTAGCGGCAGCAGAAAGTCTGACTGGCGGAATGTTCTCCGAATGGCTGACAGATCTTGAAGGGGCTTCATCGATTTTGAACGGAAGTGTGGTCTGCTATACAAATCAAGTAAAGCAGCAGGTGCTCGGATGCCGCGAAGAAACACTGTCTTCTCATGGTGCTGTCAGCAAAGAGTGCGCTTTAGAACTTGCTGAAGGGGTTAGAAAGCTGACCGGAAGTGATATTGGTATTAGTTTTACCGGCGTGGCAGGCCCTGCAAGTCAAGAGGGACAGCCGGTCGGAAAAGTGTTTATCGGACTATCCACAAAAGACCAGACAGATGTATTTGAATGGATGTTTACAGGCAGCCGCTCCGGTATTCGAAAGCGCGCTGTGAAGTATGGTCTGCATCACTTACTCACATTATTAAAAGAGAGTTAATTTTGTTTTTTGTTAGGTTTACTCCTTTACAAAAGAGCGTTTTTTCTAATAGAAACCACTCTTTTCTTAAACAATCTGCCAAGAAAAAAATCGAATATGTGTTCGTTTTTTTCTTGGCAAATGACGTGAAACAAGGTATAGTATAGATAGTGGAATTGATAAAGGAGGAAACAATAGAATGAGTGATCGTCAAGCAGCCTTAGATATGGCTCTTAAACAAATAGAAAAACAGTTTGGTAAAGGCTCTATTATGAAACTAGGAGAGAAAACAGATACACGTATTTCAACAGTACCGAGTGGTTCGTTAGCACTTGATACTGCGCTAGGAATAGGCGGATATCCCCGTGGCCGTATTATCGAAGTATATGGTCCAGAGAGTTCCGGTAAAACGACAGTAGCACTTCATGCCATTGCTGAGGTTCAGCAGCAGGGAGGACAAGCTGCATTTATTGATGCAGAGCATGCTCTTGATCCAGTTTACGCTCAAAAACTAGGTGTCAACATTGATGAACTGCTACTTTCTCAGCCGGATACAGGAGAACAAGCGCTTGAAATTGCAGAAGCTCTTGTCCGCAGTGGTGCAGTTGATATTGTTGTTATTGACTCTGTAGCTGCTCTTGTACCAAAAGCAGAGATTGAAGGAGACATGGGTGATTCACACGTTGGTCTTCAAGCACGTTTGATGTCCCAAGCACTTCGTAAACTATCAGGTGCCATTAATAAATCAAAAACAATTGCCATCTTTATTAACCAAATTCGTGAAAAAGTTGGAGTCATGTTCGGTAACCCTGAAACAACGCCAGGTGGACGTGCGCTGAAGTTCTATTCGTCTGTTCGTTTAGAAGTGCGCCGTGCTGAACAGCTGAAACAGGGCAATGACATCATGGGGAATAAAACGAGAATTAAAGTGGTGAAAAACAAAGTAGCACCGCCATTCCGTATTGCAGAAGTAGACATTATGTACGGTGAAGGGATCTCGAAAGAGGGAGAAATCATCGACCTTGGAAGCGAACTAGATATCGTACAAAAGAGCGGCGCTTGGTATTCTTACCAAGAGGAACGTCTTGGACAAGGCCGTGAAAATGCGAAACAGTTCCTAAAAGAAAACAAAGACATCATGCTGATGATCCAGGAGCAAATTCGCGAGCACTACGGTTTGGATACAAACGGAGTGAAAGCAGTTGAAGAAGAAGGACAAGAAGAATTGGAGTTTAATAACTAAAAAGACGCTGAAAAGCGTCTTTTTTTTACATTTACATGGCAGCTGGCAGGTCAAAAGTTTTGTCTTTGCTTGAAATAACGACTTACGCCTCAGTCTGACTAGCTTGACAAGTATTTCCGACACAATTACAATGGGAATGTATCACTTGTTTTTCTTAACATGATTGATAACTAATTTAAACTTGACAAGGGCAGTGAGGATCTCATTCCCTGTGAAGGCCCTGTATGTTGAGACACAAAACAATGTACATGCCGACACTTTATTTGTAAAACCAAGTTCATAGCAAGAGGAGGTGAAAATATGTCGCCTACGATGTTTACGATCATCTCCATTTTGCTGAGCCTAATCTGTTTAGTTGTTGGCTACTTTGTTCGTAAAACCATTGCAGAAGCAAAAATATCCGGCGCAAGAAACATGGCCGAACAAATTGTTGAGGATGCAAAGCGTGATGCGGAAGCATTGAAGAAAGAAGCACTCTTGGAAGCGAAAGATGAAATTCATTCGTTTCGTGTAGAGGCGGAGCAAGAAGTTCGTGAAAGACGTAATGAGCTTCAAAGACAAGAAAACCGTTTACTTCAAAAAGAGGAAAATCTTGATCGCAAAGACGAATCTTTAGATAAACGGGAGTCCCTGTTGGAGAAGAGAGATCATTCTCTGAATGAACGACAACAACATATTGAAGAGATGGAAAGCAAAGTGGATGATATGATTCGTTTGCAGAAAGCCGAGTTGGAACGCATTTCAAGTCTAACTCGAGATGAAGCGAAACAAATCATTCTGGATCAAGTTGAAAATGAGCTTTCCCACGACATTGCAGTCATGACGAAAGAATCTGAAAACCGAGCGAAAGAAGAAGCTGACAAAAAGGCGAAAAACATTCTTTCACTTGCGTTACAGCGTTGTGCAGCTGATCATGTGGCTGAAACAACGGTATCTGTAGTCAATCTTCCAAATGATGAGATGAAAGGTCGTATTATCGGACGTGAAGGACGAAATATCCGTACGTTAGAAACGTTAACAGGTATTGACTTGATCATAGATGATACACCTGAAGCTGTCATACTATCGGGCTTTGATCCGATTAGACGTGAAACAGCGAGGATAGCTCTGGACAAGCTAGTCCAGGATGGCCGCATTCATCCTGCACGAATTGAAGAAATGGTGGAAAAATCACGCCGTGAAGTCGATGATTATATCCGCGAGATGGGTGAGCAAACGACATTCGAAGTCGGGGTTCACGGTCTGCATCCGGATCTTATCAAAATTCTCGGCCGCTTAAAATTCCGTACAAGTTATGGACAAAATGTCCTGAAGCATTCAATTGAGGTTGCACATCTTGCAGGTCTCATGGCTTCAGAGCTTGGAGAAGATGCAAAGCTTGCAAAACGAGCAGGTCTTCTGCATGACATTGGAAAAGCCATTGATCATGAAGTAGAAGGAAGCCACGTAGAAATTGGCGTTGAGCTTGCGACGAAATATAAAGAGCATCCTGTTGTCATCAACAGTATTGCCTCTCACCATGGTGACCAAGAACCGACATCTATTATCGCTGTTCTTGTTGCGGCAGCTGATGCATTATCTGCAGCACGCCCTGGTGCAAGAAGTGAGACGCTTGAAAATTACATTCGGAGACTTGAGAAATTAGAAGATATCTCTGAATCTTATGAAGGTGTTGAAAAATCGTTTGCGATACAGGCTGGACGTGAAGTACGTATTATGGTGAAGCCAGATTCAATTAATGATCTTGAAGCTCACCGTCTAGCAAGGGATATTCGTAAGCGAATTGAGGACGAGCTCGATTACCCTGGTCACATTAAAGTGACAGTCATTCGAGAAACTCGCGCAGTAGAGTATGCAAAATAGAGCGGTGCGCTTAGCGCCGCTTTATTTTTTTGTGTAAATGTGCAACACTGATAAGAAGATCAATTTATAAGAGAAAGGGTTCAAAAGCGCATGAAAATATTATTTGTTGGAGATATCGTCGGTTCACCTGGCAGAGAGACACTGAAAGAATATTTGCCAAAGCTAAAGAAAAAATATCAGCCACACTTTACCATTGTCAACGGAGAAAATGCTGCTCACGGGAAAGGTCTGACTGAAAAAATCTATCATGAACTGCTGCAAGCAGGAGCTGATGTGCTCACAATGGGCAACCATACATGGGACAAAAGAGACATTTTCGATTTCATCGATGACGCAGCCAATATGGTTCGTCCTGCCAACTTCCCGGAAGGTACACCTGGAAAAGGTCTTACGTTTATTAAAAAACAAGGAAAAGAACTGGCTGTCATCAATCTGCAAGGACGTACATTTTTACCGCCAATTGACTGCCCATTTCAAAAGGTAGATGAATTAATTGCGGAAGCATCTAAACGTACACCGTTTATTTTTATTGATTTTCATGGTGAAGCCACAAGTGAAAAGCAAGCAATGGGCTGGTATACAGATGGCCGTGCATCATGTGTTGTTGGAACGCATACACATGTTCAAACAGCAGATAACCGCGTATTGCCAAAAGGAACTGCGTATATTTCAGATGTCGGAATGACAGGACCTTATGATGGCATTTTAGGGGTTGATCGAGAAACGATCATAAAACGATTCAAAACAAGTCTCCCAGTTCGTTTTGAAATTGCAGAAGGCCGCACGACATTAAGTGCAGTGATCGTAGAAATTGACGAACAGTCGAAAAAAGCTGTCAAAATTGATCGAATTTTGATAAATGATGACCATATTTTCTTTGAATAAATGTTCACATATTTATTTCAGAAAAATATTAATCAGAAAGAAGGAATATGTGCCCTCTATCGTGAATATAGTAAAAATGGTAGGTAGCCTGCTATTTTTGAAAAACATTTTGGGGATGGGATTTCAAAAAAATAGCATCATCTAACAAAGATTGTTCTAATGAACACTCACTTATCCATTGTAAATTTAAGGGGGAGCAGAAATGGAAATTTTAAAAGTTTCAGCAAAGTCAAATCCGAATTCAGTAGCAGGAGCATTAGCCGGCGTTTTACGTGAACGCGGTGCAGCAGAAATACAAGCAATTGGCGCTGGAGCGCTGAATCAGGCGGTCAAAGCGGTTGCCATTGCAAGGGGATTTGTTGCACCAAGCGGAGTGGATTTGATATGCATTCCAGCCTTTACTGACATTCTTATCGATGGAGAAGAAAGAACAGCCATCAAATTGATTGTTGAGCCACGATAATTCTAATTTTATTATTTTCAACCTGCTTACATCATGTAAGCGGGTTGTTTTTGTTTACCGCTATACATTTCTTATATAACTTATTCAGTTCGTGAAATAGATAAAAATGACATATTGAAGCTTGCATTTTTTCACCATGATGATAAATTAAGATTAAGTTGAAACTACTTCATCAAAAATAAATATTTAAGTAGGTGAAATAATGATTGAAGCTTTTTTGAAAAGAGGAAAGCTTGTTTTTATTTTATTTTTTATCGTTCTCATTGCTGGCGGCTATTTATTTACGCAGCTTCCTAAACGAGAACTGCCAGAATTCCAGGCGAATATCGTCACGATTTCTACCATTTTTCCTGGTGCGGATGCAACACAGGTGGAAAGTGATGTCACCAATAAGCTGGAATCAGCTCTAACTGATATCAATGGTGTAGAGAAAACAAGCTCTGTTTCTGCCATTGGTTTCTCAAATATTGTACTTGAGATTGATGATCAAGCTGATTTTCAAAAGGTAGCAAGTCAAATTAAGAATGAAACCACAGGTGCTGCTTCTTCATTTCCTGACGGGGTGATGGAGCCGGATGTCAAGGATGAGTTCGGTAACATACCAGTTGGTTCTTACATGATTGTGTCGAGTCAATCATCTGACTTAGCAAAAAGTCAGGAATCGCTGCGTTCGTTGAAGGAAAAAGTAGAAGACATTAAAGGGGTAGACAGTGTCGTAATCAAAGGATTCAATAACAAACAAGCGGTATTAAACTTAGATTCAAGTAAGCTGGAAGATGAAGGGTTAAGCGTGACTGATGTCACAAATGCCATCAAAGAGGAATTTGACACAGCTCCACTAGGTGACATTCGGACAGGCAAAGAGAAGGTCAAGCTGTCCATCGATACATATGATCGCTTAGATCAAGTTAAAAAGATTGAGCTTTTCTCAAAAACGAACCGAGAGCCAGTCACAATTAGTCAGCTTGGCAGCTTAAAAGAAGTAGAAAAAGAGAAAAGTGATATTGTATCGTATAACGGAAAGCCTGCCTATTCATTTACTGTGAATATAAAACCAGGGCTTGATATTCCTAAAATGTATGACAAGGTCAGTGATGTCATTGAGAAAGAAAAGCAGCTGCCAAATGGGGTGGCGTGGGTAGACTACTATTCACAAAAAAGTGAAGTGGATGCCATTTTTAATGATTTACTAAAAGAAGCCATTGTTGCGGTCATTGCTGTCATTATCGTCACCACACTTGGTCTCACCATTGGCGGAGCATTGATCGTTTCACTTGCCATTCCATTATCAATCACAATTGGGACGATTCCGCTGCCATTTTTACAAGTGGACCTCAATCAAATTTCGATTATCGGCTTTATCATTGCCTTAGGGATACTTGTGGATGATGCCATTGTCGTGAACGATAACATTTTAAGGCAGATGAAAAAATACGAAAGTCCGCTTAAAGGAACGATTGCAGGGGTGAAAGAGGTCGCAGGGTCCATTTTGACATCGACACTTGCTGTTGTGTTTGCCTTCTTGCCACTTGTTTTCCTATCAGGTGCAAACGGATCATTTATTCGCGCGTTACCGTCTGTTCTAGTCACAACTGTGCTTGCGTCTATGGTGATTTCGCTGACACTTGTGCCGGTCTATCAATATACTGTGAACAGAAAAAGAAAGAACAAGAAGATTCAAAAAGAGCCGGGATTCCTAGGCAAACCATTAAAAAGGCTGGCTGATTTCTATGCAGATCGTGTGCTGACAAACATTGTGAAGCGGCCGCTTCTGATTGGACTTAGTGGTTTGCTCGTTGCAACACTTGCCTTTTTACTTATTTTCGTCACACCATTTGAATTTTTCCCTGCGGCGAATAAAAAAGAAGTGGTTGTCACTGTCACACTTCCTAGTGAAACAACATTAGACAAAACAAATGAAACACTAGAGAAAATAGAGCAAGAGATCAAACAGCAAAAAGGAATTGAAGAAACAGCGATTTTTGCAGGCGGCGGTGTCCCGAGCCTGTTTAATGAAAGTATTTCAAATGCAAGTGACCATACGGGTCAAATTGTCGTGAGAGTAGACAATGATCAGATGACAAGTAAGGCGTTGATAGATCGTATGACCGAGCCTTTACGTGAGAAATTCAACGAGGCTGATATCTTTATGAAAACCATTGTTCAAGGTCCGCCAACTGGAGCGCCAGTGACAGTAAAGGTTGCGGGTGACTCTTTTTCAAAACTCATTGATGTCAAAAAAACGCTGACAAATGAAATGAAAGACAAAGGGGCGAGCTTGATCACTGACGATGTCAATGAGCCGGTAAAAACGATCTCCTTTGAACTAAACCGTAACCGAATGGCAGAGGATGGTCTCAGTGCTCAGTTTGTCAGCAGACAGCTTGGTCTTGTAACAGAAGGAATGACATTAGGAACCTTTAAACAAGGCACAAATGATATCGATTTAGTAGTGAAACAAGATATGGTCACACATCAAAATGGATTGAAGCTAAAAGAAATCAAGGTGCCTGTGAATACTGAGGGTGGTATGCCTTCACTAGAACGGCTTAGCCGGTACGTGAAAGAAAAAGAGACAGAGCAGTACGAGAGTATTCCGCATGAAAATGGAGTTCCGACCATTACGCTGAAGGCTTACCCCGGTGCGTCAACTTCGTTTAAAGACGATATGAAAGAAGTCGTTCATCAAGTGGGGAAAAGTGCGGCAGCGAAGGATATGACCATTTCGCAAGGTGGAGAAAATGAAAATCAGACCCAGTTCTTTATTGAAATTAGTCTTTTATTTGCGGTTGTCTTGCTGCTCATTTATGTGACCATCGCTTTCCAGTTCAATTCATTGATGCTTCCGCTGTTAGTCCTAGGAACGGTATACTTAGCGGTATCAGGCGCCATTATCGGACTGTTTGTCACACAAACACCATTCAGTTTTATGGCAACAATGGGAATTGTCTCATTGGCGGGTATCGTCGTCCGAAATGCGGTCGTCCTATTCGAATTCATTGAACAGCGGCGCAAGCAAGGGTTTGATCAACAGACAGCGGTGATTGAAGCGGGAAGAGCAAGAATTAGACCGATTTTGCTCACAGCATTTACAGCCCTGGTTGCCTTAATGCCTGTTGCATTAAGTCATGATCCACTTTTTAAACCGCTGGCAATCTGCATTGTATCAGGTGTCTTTTTCTCAACAATTCTTACTTTGTTCATTGTACCAGCCCTATATGTTGCCGTTTCAAAGAAACGGTAACAATGTAAGCGAATCTCCTTTCAATCGGAGATTTGCTTTTTTTTTTAGAAAAATATCCAAAAAAATATGTAGGGTGTTCATTTGTATTTATACAGTAGACATTGATGTTTACGATTAAAATAAGACGTGTTAAAATCTGATTGGGAGAAGTTTTTTGACAAAGGGGTTGTACGTCATGTGTGGAATGATGAAAGCGATTGTTAAAAAAGAAAGCGCTTACGGAGCGGTGCTGATGGAGCTGCCGATTCCAGAAATCAAAGATAATGAAGTATTGATTCAGGTGAAAGCCACTTCGATATGCGGAACAGACGTGCATATTTATAATTGGGATGACTGGGCAAAGAGTAGAGTCAAAGCGCCCTACATTTTTGGACATGAATTTACAGGGGAAGTTGTCAAGGCGGGGAAGCAAGTCTCACGAGCAAAAATAGGGGATTTTGTATCGGCTGAGACGCATGTTGTGTGTAATCAGTGCTCTATGTGTTTAACTGGGCAGCAGCATCTGTGCAGTGAAACGAAAATTTTAGGGGTAGACATTGATGGCTGTTTTGCTGAATATGTCAAAGTACCTGAACAAAATGTGTGGCACAATCCAGCTCAAATGCCAGTAGAGCTTGCGTCTATACAAGAGCCGCTTGGCAATGCTGTCCATACAGTTTTGCACACACCTGTTTCAGGTAAATCAGTGGCGATTTTTGGCTGCGGACCCATCGGTTTAATGGCAATCGCTGTTGCAAAAGCCTCCGGAGCTGTCCAAGTGTTTGCCATTGATAAAAACGAATACAGGCTGAATCTTGCCCGAAAAATGGGTGCAGACCATATCGTGGATATCGAAAAAGATGATCCAGTGGCGATCATTAAGAAGCTCACGCGAATGGAAGGGGCAGACGTGATGTGTGAGATGTCAGGTCATCCGGCAGCCATTAATCAAGCACTTGAAGCTTGTGCAAATGGAGGGAAAGTCAATATACTAAGCCTGCCAGAACGACCAGTGACAATTGACATTACGAATCAAATTGTGTTTAGGGGATTAACCGTGCAAGGGATCACGGGGAGAAAAATGTTTGAGACGTGGCGTCAAGTATCTGAGCTATTAAGAACGAATACCATTGATGTACAGCCAGTTGTTACCCATACGCTGCCTTTTGAAGAGTTCGAAAAGGGATTTGAACTCATGAGAAACGGTACGTGCGGAAAAGTCGTACTGATGATGCCATCAAATCAAAGGGGGAAGAAATGATGAAGGAATTCACGTATTTACAAGATGAATTGGAAGCAATGAAGCAGCAAGGTACCCACCAAACTTTGAAAGAGATCGACTCAAAACAATCATCCACTGTTACTTTAAATGAACAATCTGTCATACAACTCTCCTCAAATAACTACTTAGGACTCACCTCACATCCAAGGCTGATGAAAGCGGCAAAAGAGGCAATTGATGAATTCGGCGCAGGGACAGGATCCGTACGAACCATCGCCGGCACAATGACGATGCATGAACGTCTTGAAAAAAAGCTTGCTGCATTTAAAAAGACAGAGGCAGCTCTTGTATTCCAATCAGGCTTTACGACGAACCAAGGAGTCTTATCAAGTATCCTAACAAAAGATGATCTTGTCATTTCGGATGAACTGAACCATGCCTCAATAATTGATGGAATCCGATTAACCAAAGCAGATAAAAAGGTATACGGTCATTCCAATATGGAAGAGCTTGAGAAGATTTTAAAAAAATCTATGAATTACCGCGTCCGACTCATCGTAACAGACGGTGTGTTCTCGATGGATGGAGATATCGCTCCACTTCCTGAGATTGTCAGGCTCGCAGAAGCATATGATGCATTTGTGATGGTAGACGACGCGCATGCCTCGGGCGTGCTTGGTGAGAATGGCCGCGGGACGGTCAACCATTTTAAACTTGATGGCAGAGTGCACATTCAGGTCGGGACACTTAGTAAGGCTGTTGGCGTGCTCGGCGGCTATGTGGCTGGTTCGGCGGTTTTAATTGATTATTTAAAACATAAAGCAAGGCCGTTTTTATTCAGCACCTCACATCCACCAGCTGTGACTAGAGCGTGTGAAGAAGCGATTGAAGTGCTGTTAGATGAACCGGAGCGAATTGATACACTTTGGGAGAACGCCGCATATTTTAAGAAAAAGGTCATCAGCCTTGGATTTCAAGTCGCCCCAACAGAGACACCGATTATCCCAATCATGATTGGAGATGAAGCACTTACTTTTCGTTTTTCAAAGGCTTTAATAGAACGAGGTGTATTTGCTCAAGGCATCGCTTTCCCAACTGTAGCAAAAGGCAAGGCAAGAATTAGAGCCATCATCACAGCCGAGCATACAAAAGAAGAACTAGATCGAGCACTGACGATAATCGAAGAAGAAGCAAAAAAACTGAACATACTTGATTGAGAGAGCGCAGGCTCTCTTTTTTTGGTGATATTCTTTCCAATTTTCATCAAATATACCGTTTGTTATGTATAATGTATGTAAAAAGATCTATTGAGGTAAGTGATGAGACAAATGTTATTTAATAAAGAAGATTTTTATAAGCAATATTTAGATTATAAGAAAAACGAAAAAACAGATAAGAATCACCCTTTTCACAACTTGTTTAATAAAGAAATACCAAACAAAATTCTTCATGAATTGAAAAAACTTCATATGAGGAATTTGGATAGAATAGATATTAAGGCATCTACAGGAAATGGTAAAGTTGCAGAATCTATTTGGATAGCGTTTCTAGACGAGCTCTTAACAAAGAATCAAAAAACAAATAAAACAACTACGCAAAAAGGGTTATATATAGTCATTTTATTCGCTAATAATGGTAAAGAATTTTACTTATCGATTGGATTAGGTACTGAAAATCTATCTCTCAAAAAGATTAAATATGAAGCAGATGTTTGGAGAGAACGACTAAAACCTCAATTGAAGCATAGTCCTGATTTAAACGAATTTGAAATAGGTGATTTTTACTTAGGGGAATCTGATAGACCTAAAAAGTATGCAGCAGGTTCTTTGTTATTTAAAAGATATAATATCGATACATTTAATCAATACGAATTTTTAAAAGATATATATAACTTAAATGAATTTTTTTATGATTTTATTTTCGAAATATATTGGAATCCGGTTCTTCATATTGACACAAAAAATAAAAAAAGGATAAAACGAAAAAGAATCATTCATAGAGAGGTTTATAAGCAATTAAGAGAAGAAAGAGCAAAACAAAATGAAGAAACAGGTAGGATAGCAGAGAAATTTGTTTATGATATGGAAGTAAAGCAATTATTAGCGGCTGGTCAGGAACAGTTAGCGAAAGATGTCAATTGGGTGGCTGAAACGGAAGATGGCCATGGATTTGATATCAAATCTTATTACCCTGATGGAAAAGAAAAACTAATAGAGGTGAAAGGATCTAAATTGGTTCATCAAGACTTTCCATTCTTCTTATCTGAACAAGAAAGAATTGTAGCAGAAGAGGAGAAAGCAGCGTATGTGATTACTTTAGTTGAGAGTGTAGGTACACAGCAAATGAAGATTGTGAAAGAAATACAAAACCCTTTGGAGAAAGGTAACCTACTGTTAAAACCTACTCAATATTCATGCAGATTCCGGATAGATTGAAAAGTGATGACACATATGAATTTATTTTCAATTCATCACAAAATAGTCTATACTGTAGGGTGGAACTTGGTTTGAAAGGAGTACAAATTCATGAATGAAGAGCAGAGAAAAGCGAGCGGACAAGTGAGTTCATCGGACAAAAAATCCGAGAAGGACTACAGCAAATATTTTGAAGCTGTGTACATTCCGCCTTCCTTAAAAGATGCAAAAAAACGGGGTAAAGAAGAAGTCGAATACAATCAATTTCAAATTGACGAACAGTTTCAAGGGTTAGGGAACGGCCGCAAGTTTTATATTCGCACATATGGCTGTCAAATGAATGAGCATGACACAGAAGTGATGGCTGGTATTTTTATGGCGCTTGGCTATGAACCAACGAATTCAACGGAAGATGCGAATGTCATCTTATTAAACACTTGTGCTATTCGTGAGAATGCAGAGAACAAAGTGTTCGGAGAGCTTGGTCATTTAAAAGCATTAAAACGTGAAAAGCCAGATTTAATTTTAGGTGTCTGCGGATGCATGTCACAAGAGGAATCTGTCGTTAACCGTATTTTGAAGAAGCATCCATTTGTTGATTTAATTTTCGGCACGCACAACATTCACCGCCTGCCAGAGCTGTTATCTGAATGCTATCTTTCAAAAGAAATGGTCATTGAGGTTTGGTCAAAAGAAGGCGACGTAATTGAGAACCTTCCGAGAGCTCGTCAAGGGAAAATCAAGGGCTGGGTCAATATTATGTACGGCTGTGATAAATTCTGTACATACTGTATCGTGCCTTACACGCGCGGCAAGGAAAGAAGCCGCCGCCCAGATGAAATTATACCAGAGGTTAGACGTTTAGCTGCTGAAGGATATAAGGAAATTACCCTTCTTGGTCAAAACGTGAATGCATATGGAAAAGATTTTGAAGATATGGAATATGGTCTTGGCCACCTGATGGATGAGCTGAGAAAAATTGATATTCCGCGTATCCGTTTTACAACCAGTCACCCGCGTGACTTTGATGACCACTTAATTGAAGTGCTTGCTAAGGGTGGAAACCTTCTCGATCATATTCATTTGCCAGTTCAATCTGGAAGTTCTTCTGTGCTGAAACTCATGGCGAGAAAATATGACCGCGAGCGTTATCTTGATCTTGTACGCAAAATTAAAGAAGCCATGCCGAATGCTTCATTAACTACTGACATTATTGTTGGATTCCCAAATGAAACAGATGAGCAGTTTGAAGAAACACTTTCCCTCTATCGCGAGGTTGAGTTTGATGCCGCTTATACGTTCATTTATTCGCCAAGAGAAGGAACGCCAGCAGCGAAAATGAAAGACAACGTGCCAATGCGTGTGAAAAAAGAACGTCTGCAGCGCCTGAATGCACTCGTGAATGAAATTTCTGCGAAAAAAATGAAGGAATATGAAGGGCAGACTGTCGAAGTATTAGTAGAGGGTGAAAGTAAAAACAACCCTGAAATCCTAGCCGGATATACAAGTAAAAGTAAGCTTGTGAATTTTAAAGCACCAAAAGAAGCGATTGGCAACATCGTCAAAGTGAAAATCACACAAGCGAAAACTTGGTCTCTTGACGGAGAAATGGTTGGAGAAGCTATCGAGGTGAATTAAAATGACGCTTTATTCAAAGAAAGACATTGTCGAGCGTGCAAGAGAGCTCGCTAAAATGATTTCTGAAACTGAAGAAGTGGATTTCTTCAAAAAAGCAGAAGCGCAAATCAATGAAAATACAAAAATTTCAACGATCATTAACCAAATTAAGGCGCTTCAAAAACAAGCTGTGAATTTAAAGCATTATGGCAAACATGAAGCCTTAAAACAAGTCGAAGAAAAAATCGATGCCCTGCAAGAGGAATTGGATGAGATCCCGGTGATTCAAGACTTCAAAGAATCACAAACGGAAGTCAACTCCCTTCTTCAGCTTGTCGCACATACGATTTCTAATCAAGTAACGGATGAAATCATTCTTTCAACCGGCGGCGACCTTTTATTAGGGGAAACCGGTTCAAAAGTGAAAAACTCATCACCAAGTTGCTCCATTAAATGAGAAAGCCCCGCAGATGCGGGGTTTTTTGCTTTCCTTTTATTATTTTTCGAAAAAATGTAGGGAAATCGCTTTACTCATTTTACTTCATGTTTCATTATCTCCAAATCTCTCACTCTCCAACTTTTCCAATTTTCAAGGCAAGTTTATGGGCAACCATGCATACACTGAAACAGAAATGAATTTAATTGAACATGAAGTTCAAAATCGTGACACACTAGACGAATGCCCAGCATAAGATAAAACGATCAAGAACAAGGAGGCATGCCGGAATGTCTGAATACAGAGAAATTATTACAAAAGCGGTGGTTGCAAAAGGGAGGAAATTCACCCAAAGCACACACACCATTTCTCCATCGCAAAAACCAACCAGCATCCTAGGTGGTTGGATCATTAATCATAAGTATGATGCTGAAAAGGTCGGTAAAACCGTTGAGATTGAAGGAACATTTGATATTAACGTATGGTACTCTTACGCAGACAACACAAAAACAGAAGTCGTCACAGAACGTGTGAAATATGTAGACATCATCAAACTGAGATATAAAGATAAAAATTTCCTTGATGATGAGCACGAAGTGATTGCGAAAGTGTTGCAGCAGCCCAATTGCTTAGAAGTGACTATTTCTCCTAATGGCAATAAAATTATCGTTCAGGCAGAGCGTGAATTCATTGCTGAAGTAGTGGGAGAAACAAAAATTGTCGTAGAGGTTGATTCAAGCTGGAAAGAAAAAGATGATCATGAGTGGGAAGAAGAAGTGGATGAGGAGTTAGAGGATATACATCCAGAATTCCTAGCAGGTGATCCAGAAGAGTAATAAATGACTAGGGCGCATATCCCCCTAGTTTTTTTGTGCCTTGTCTAGGAGAAAAAAGGTGATTTTTTATGCTATAATATAAGATGGTATGAATTCGAAAGTAATATAGTGAGGGATTAGAAATATGGCAAGTTATACGCCCATGATACAGCAATATTTAAAGATCAAGGCAGATTATCAAGATGCCTTTTTATTTTTTCGTTTAGGCGATTTTTATGAGATGTTTTTTGATGATGCAAAAGAAGCGGCGCAAGAACTAGAAATTACACTAACAAGCAGAGACGGCGGCACAATTCCAATGTGCGGCGTTCCTTATCATTCTGCTTCTGGATACATAGAACAATTAATTTCAAAGGGCTACAAAGTCGCCATTTGCGAGCAGGTGGAAGACCCTAAAACGGCAAAAGGTGTGGTCAAAAGAGAAGTCGTTCAACTGATTACACCGGGCACCGTCATGGATGGTAAAGGATTAAGTGAAAACGAGAACAATTTCATTGCGTCTGTTACCAGCTTTCAAAATGGGTATGGTCTTGCGCTTTCTGATTTATCAACAGGTGAAAATATGGCCGCTTTCATTGATCGATTAGATGAAGTCGTGTCAGAAATTTATTCTGTCGGTGCAAAAGAAATTGTGGTGTCAAAGCAGCTGGATGAGGAAACAGTAAAAACCCTTAAAGAACGCTGCCAAGCGACCATTTCATACGAAGATAGTGATGAATTAATAGGTGAAGCTGAACGACTCGTTTCCCATCTTGATGTAAATCTAAAATCAGCATTTTTAAGACTATATGCCTATTTGAGAAGAACGCAAAAGAGAAGTTTGGATCACCTGCAACAAGTTCAAGTGTTTGAGCTTGAACAAACGATGAAAATCGATCTTTACTCAAAACGAAACCTTGAATTAACAGAAACAATTCGTTCAAAAAGCAAAAAAGGCTCTTTATTATGGCTGTTAGATGAAACAAAAACGGCGATGGGCGGCAGACTGCTCAAGCAATGGATCGACCGCCCGTTAATTCGCCTTTCGCAAATCAAGGAACGCCAGGAAATGGTGCAAATTCTAATGGATCATTTCTTTGAGCGAGAGGATCTGCGCGAACGGTTAAAGCAAGTATATGATCTTGAGCGTCTAGCGGGCCGCGTGGCATTCGGTAACGTGAATGCCCGTGACCTCATTCAGCTCAAGGAATCCTTAAAACAAGTACCAGACATTAAACACCTCGTTCATTCACTGCCAGAGGAAATGGCACAATCAAGAGCGAATGAGATCGACCCTTGTGGTGACTTGCTTGATTTATTAGAAGGTGCTCTTTATGAAAATCCGCCGATGACGATAAAAGAAGGCAATTTGATTAAAGACGGCTACAATGCAAAATTAGATGAATACCGTGATGCCAGCCGAAACGGAAAGGATTGGATTGCACGACTTGAACAACAAGAAAGAGAATATACCGGCATTCGCTCCTTAAAAGTCGGGTTTAATAAAGTGTTTGGTTATTATATCGAAGTGACACGCGCAAATACACATCTGCTGGAGGAAGGCCGTTATGAAAGAAAACAAACGCTTGCCAATGCAGAGCGGTATATCACACCTGATTTAAAAGAAAAAGAAGCATTGATTCTTGAAGCAGAATCAAATATTAACGAATTGGAATATGAACTATTTACAGCTCTCAGAGAGCAAGTGAAAGTCTATATTCCTAGATTACAGCTGCTTGCAAAACAAATGAGTGAGCTGGATGCGCTTCAATGCTTTGCGACTGTCAGTGAAAAGCGCCGTTATATCCGTCCGGAATTCTCAGAGTATGAAGTGGTTGTCACGGATGGGCGTCACCCCGTCGTTGAAAAAGTGCTGGATCACCAGGAGTATGTGCCGAATGACTGCCATATGGGAAAAGGCAGACAAACCTTACTCATCACTGGACCGAATATGTCAGGGAAAAGTACGTATATGAGACAAATGGCGCTCATCTCGATTCTTGCGCAGATTGGCTGCTTCGTGCCGGCGTCAAAGGCGACTCTTCCGATCTTCGATCAAATCTTTACACGCATTGGTGCGGCAGATGATTTGATTTCAGGTCAAAGTACTTTTATGGTAGAGATGCTCGAAGCAAAAAATGCGATGGTGCACGCAACGAAAAACAGCTTGATTTTATTTGATGAAATTGGCCGCGGGACAAGCACTTATGATGGAATGGCGCTTGCGCAGGCGATTATTGAATTTGTTCATGATCATATTGGGGCCAAAACCCTATTTTCGACACATTACCATGAGCTCACGGTTCTTGAATCGCAATTAAGCGAGCTGAAAAATGTTCATGTGCGAGCTGAAGAGCATGCAGGCACGGTCGTTTTCTTACATCAGATCAAAGAAGGTGCAGCTGATAAAAGCTATGGGATTCATGTAGCGCAGCTTGCTGAATTGCCTGATGCCATCATTGATAGAGCTCAGACCATCTTAACGGAGCTTGAGAACGGATCACATGACGTGACCCCCAAAGTATCTGCAGTTCCAAAAGCAGAAAAGACTGAGGAAAAAAAGCAGCTTTCCTTCTTTGAAGTAGAAGAAAAACCGCAAACCAAAGCTGCTTTGAAACAGAAAGATCAAGCGGTCATCGATGAATTAAAGTCATTCAACCTGATGGATATGACACCGCTTGAAGCCATGACAAAGCTATATGAATTGCAAAAGAAATTATAATGTAAGGTGAGGTGAGCAGAAATGGCAAAGATTATTCAGTTATCCGATGACCTATCCAATAAAATTGCTGCAGGTGAAGTGGTCGAGCGTCCGGCTTCTGTCGTAAAGGAGCTTGTAGAAAATGCGATCGATGCAAAAAGTACAGTCATTGAAATCGATGTAGAAGAAGCAGGTCTTTCTTCTATTAGAATCATTGATAATGGTGCTGGAATCGATGCTGAAGATTGTAAGCTCGCCTTCCAGCGCCATGCAACGAGTAAAATCAAAGATGAAAATGATCTGTTCCGTGTTAGAACTCTCGGATTCAGAGGAGAGGCGCTGCCAAGTATCGCATCCGTCTCTCATCTAGAAATGAAGACAAGTACTGGTGAAGGAGCTGGGACACACCTAGCTCTGCAAGGCGGGAAGATCATTTCAGAGAAAAAAACCTCTGGCCGCCGCGGCACAGAGATTGTGGTTACCAACTTATTTTACAATACGCCAGCCCGCCTGAAATATATGAAAACCGTTCATACAGAGCTTGGTAATATATCGGATGTTGTGAACCGTATTGCGCTAGCTCATCCAGAAGTATCGATCCGCTTGCGTCATCAAGGGAAAGTCCTGCTTCAGACGAATGGAAACGGAGATGTGCGTCATGTGCTTGCGGCCATTTACGGGACAGCTGTGGCGAAAAAAATGCTGCCGCTTCACGTCCAATCACTTGATTTTGAAGTGAAAGGCTATATTTCCTTACCAGAAGTGACGAGGGCATCGCGGAATTATATGTCTTCTGTTGTAAACGGCAGATATGTCAAGCATTTTCCGCTCGTGAAAGCGATCCATGAAGGATATCACACACTGCTTCCGATTGGCCGCCATCCAATTACATTTATTGAGATGAAGATGGATCCAATTTTAGTCGATGTGAATGTTCATCCTTCGAAGCTTGAAGTGAGACTAAGTAAAGAGCAGGAACTTCATGAACTGATTAAACAAGGAATTAAGGAAGTATTTCAAAAGCAGCAGCTCATTCCAAGTGCTTCAGTGCCAAAAAAAGCACCAATGCCATCAGTGAAAAATGAGCAGCAATCCTTAACCTTTGATGCGAAACAAGGAAACCCAAGCCGGACGGAATCACCGCGATCCTATCAGCCGGAGACGCTCGAATCGGTTGTATACGAGACAAGTCATACAGAAGCATACGGAATGCCTGAGCAAGAGCAGCAGGGAGCATCACCCCTCTCATTTTATGAAGAAGCTCCATCTGAGAATGTTCATTTAGAGGAATCCGCAGCTTCACTTGAATTTGAAGAGACGGTCCTTAAAGACGAAGTTACAGAA
Organism: Bacillus safensis; assembly: GCA_030159235.1. Lineage (GTDB taxonomy): Bacteria > Bacillota > Bacilli > Bacillales > Bacillaceae > Bacillus > Bacillus safensis_B. The sequence goes on from BSBG01000003.1 coordinate 357,548, forward strand.
ACGATTCCAGAAAACGATCGCGTTCCTGTGATGTATCCAATTGGGCAAATGCATGGCACATATATTTTGGCTCAAAATGAACAAGGGCTTTATATCATCGATCAGCATGCGGCTCAAGAGCGAATCAAGTATGAGTATTATCGTGAGAAGGTAGGAGAGATTGAACAGGAAGTGCAAGAAATGCTCGTCCCATTAACATTTCACTACTCGAAAAACGATATACTGATTATTGAAGAGCATATGGATATTTTAGCGAAAGTGGGTGTCTTCTTAGAGCCTTTCGGATCTGGAAGCTACATCGTTCGGTCGCATCCGCAGTGGTTTCCGAAAGGAGAAGAGGCTGAACTGATCGAAGAAATTATTCAACAAGTGCTGGATGAAAAGCGTGTTGATATCAAGAAACTGAGAGAAGAAGCGGCCATTATGATGAGCTGTAAAGGCTCAATCAAAGCAAATCGTCATTTGCGTCATGATGAAATCAAAGCCTTGTTAGATGAACTACGGCAAACGAAGGACCCATTCACCTGTCCGCATGGCCGGCCAATCATCATTCATCATTCGACTTATGAAATGGAGAAAATGTTTAAACGGGTGATGTAGCAGGGTTTTAGATGGTGGGTGAATTGATTTGCCCACCAATTAATTTTCAAGGTACTTTTCAAAACGCAAAACGCTTTCTGTTTCGTGTTTTTTTGTTACATGAAGATAAACACATCTGCTGTCATGTTGATGGTAGCATGCCCGAGTCAATAGCTTTATTAATACCAAACGTTCCTATATCCTTTCCATTGGGTGAGGCTATCAAAAAATTAGGTTCTTGATATGCAACCCCATATTTAATTTTATTTTTCTTTTGCCATGTACGATACTTTCTAAGTTCAGTTATTAATGTGTCATCAATTGCAATTGTACGAATACTAGACTTTGTTTTAGGTATCTTTACACTATATTCACTTCTTGATTTATTAATCCGTATCGTCTTTTGGTTAAACTCAATGTCATTTCTTATCCCTGTTCTTAGGAGAACAAACCCCTGCCCTTAATGGATAGGGTCTTTTTGTATATGTTTCGTCTTTACTAGGAGGAGTAAAGATTTAATATAGTTTCCTAAAGAGTAATTTATCCTAATTTCTGTTAACTAAATAAGGAAGAAAAGATTAATTGTGTTCAAAGATAACAAAAAATGTATAAAATTTTTCCTGAATTTGCTGATGCATCTGCTTTTGAGGAGAATTTAAAATGAAAAAACAAATTATTGCAGGAACATTAGCGTTTACTACTTTATTTTCAATTGTATCACCAGTAACTTCTTTTGCAGCTGAAACAAAAACTTCAACAAATGTAGAAACTAAATTGCAAAGAACTGTCTTACAAACAGCAGTTGAAATGAATGAACCTAAAGCAAGCACAAAAGGTTTGAAGAAAGACGCTGTAGTATTTGCACTAAGGCATGCGGGCCCCTTGTAGGGAAACTATTAGGCAATTTAAGTTCAAAGAATGGAGAGCGGGTAGTCAAGCACTCAAAAGCAATTGCTAACAAGCTTAATAAACTATCAAAAGATATTGAACTGATTTTATGAAGTTTGAGTTAGGTATGCCAATTAGTGCTGCTCCTTCAATCGCTTGGGCCATTATGCAAATTATTTAAAAGATGGAGTTGTTTTAATGTCTATTGAAAAAGAATTAGAATTATTAAAGTACCAAGTTTATCTTTTGAAAAAAATGGTGGTAAGTGAGGATCATCCTTTTTTTATGTATGCACTGGATCACAATCTTGATGAAAAACAAGTGAAGATGATTTGTAAAGTGTTAAATGTATTTTCACATAGACTATCGGATGACACTGATCAAAATTCAATTGATTATCATCAACATGTTAGTGATGAAGATAATCAATTATATGAAAACTTTTCAATCTCCGAAACGGAATTACTAAAAGAGGAAAAACCAAGTATAAAGGAATTTGAATTACTAAAAGAAAAAATCTTTTCTGACAGCATTAATTCTAAATACCTTTTACTAAGTTTAAAGGGACAATATATTCAACCAAAAGTCTGTGAATATCTTCTTGAAGAATTAGAAGCCTCTCTTGATTAAGAGAGGTTTTTTTGCTGTTTGTTTTCTGTGTGGAATTATTCCAAAAATGACAATATATATAATTTTAGGGAAGGGAGGGAATGGTAGTAGTGGAGAAAATTCTTTCTTTCCAAGTTGGTCTCTTGATAAATGTTTGGTATAGATTGATAAATACATTCAGCGTGCCGGATGCAGAGATTTTAAAAGAACAGATTGAAAAAGAAATAGAGAACAAAGAAGACAAAGGGCTAAAATAAAGATCATTTTAGCCCTTTGTCAACAATCTAAGCGCTCTTATTAGAGCGCTTTTTTATTTAGCATCCGCAAGGATCTGGCGGTGTTACCACAACTGGTCGTGTATTAATATCAATCGTATCTTCTGCATAAAATGTAGAACCGATGCTGATTGCTCGATTTTCTGCTCGGAACTTATATGTACCCGCAGCAGGGAGTACTTTATGAGAAAGCTGTAATGTATATTGGGAAATTCCAAGTAAATCCAGTCTGAGCGGAATACGGACGGTTTGTCCGTTGTTTAAAATGTAGCTGTCTTTTAATGCTTTACCGTTCATGATGTCTTTTGTTGTTGCTTGGAAGCCCTTTGGCAGTGTGAACTCTACTGCACCTAGACTTAGAACTGAATTTGGGCTGTACGTCAGCTCAATGTCAGAATAAGACCATTCCTGCTTACTAGCTCCTGTAATTTTTGCGTAAAGAGCAGATGGCTTTACATTGGTTGATGCTTTGCTTTTGGCTCCTTCAGCTGATGCAGAAAGCGGTACTGACAGCGCCATGACCAATGTGAGCATCCCCATCATAAGAATCGTCCAAGTTTTTTTCATTTCTTTTTCCCCCTTGTTGATTATAGGTAAATAATAGACGATTACATCCATTATTTACCTATAATGTTACCATACTCCTACATGGCATTAAATGGTACGTTATACCCTTATTTTGTCATTCTTTAGTAATGGCGTGGGAAAAGCGCATTTGGTTGGTTCATTCCGTAAAAATGACCTGCCATTTGCTGGTTTGGCTGCATCATCATATGCATATCTTGATGGCTGTATGGATGGTATGGCGTCATCCCGTATGCACCATAGTGGCCTTGATGATGGTGATCCTTCATTGGAACATGCTGCGAAAAGAAATCATGCTGATTTGGAAATGTTGAATAGGCTGAATAATGATGCGGATGGTGCGCATGATACACATCTTTTTTGCCGCTATGATAATGGTTTGGCATATTCATAGGATCATGCATGTTTGGCGCGACCACATGCTCATGATTGGCTGTATACACATTTTCAAACGTGTGATAGGGATTTTCTTGATGATAATGATTCATTTGGCTATTCATATTGTTCATTTTATATCTCATCCTTTATGTCAGGTTGCCATATCCTATGAGCATAATCCGTTTCATGAGCCTATCCATATGAAAGAAAAAAACCGGCTATTCAGCCGGGAAAACGAAAAGCAGGTAAAGCGTCAATTCTTAAAATGTGTAGCTATGTGATCTTCTACGACGCTTTTTACATCTGCTGCAGACACTTTTAGGAAAATAATAGGGATCGTAGCTTCGAGAAGTATCCCAAAAATCGCTCTCAAACCATTCATCTTCTTTATGATAAAACTTTTTTTCTTTACATGGATCCTCATGGCAATGATCGTCATGCTTTTTATGGCAGATTGAGTGGGAATGTTTGCACTTGCATTTGCACATTGTCATCCCTCCTAAATGTGACTCAATGCTAGTATATGCAAGAAAGAGAGAGGAGGACTGGATGCTCGCGCTTCTTTTGTAAAAAAAGGCTTTTTCTGAAAAAACTCAAATAAAAATAATTGACTAGTACTAAAATAACATGATAAAATATTAATTTTTATCCTCAAGTGAAATGTGTTATAATGATATTGTGAATACTTTCGGAGGTGGCGGATTTGTTTCAAATAGGTGATAAAATTGTTTATCCTATGCATGGAGCCGGTGTGATTGAAGGAATGGAAGAAAAAGAGATTTTAGGTAAGACGCAGGAATATTTTCTGATTCAAATGCCGAATATGCAGATGATGATCCCAAAAGGCAGAATCACTCAACTAGGTATACGTCCGGTAGCAGATCAAGCAACGCTGAAAGTTGTGATGAACAATTTTGCAGAAGAAACAAACGACGACACGCTTACTTGGAAGCAACGATATGATGAAAATCTGAAAAAGCTAAAAACAGGTGCGATCGAAGATGGTGCAGACGTTGTCAAAGATCTAATGAGACGTAATCAGAAGAAAGCATTAAATTCAAGTGAAAAGAAGATGCTTGAAGATGCAAGAGGCATGTTAGTGAGTGAGATTTCACTTGCACAGGGACTGCCGCAGGATGAAGTGCTAACAGCTTTAGAAAATGAATTAAGAATGTAATGGTGATATACAGAAACTGGCTGTAAACAGAAAGGGACACTCCTTATGTTTACAGCTTTTTTTGTTTTGAATAAGAGTAATTTTTCCATTTTTGTGGGTGATTTTAACTAAAACTAAAATAAGGCCATACGATTTAGTTTTTACAAGCACAATGAAAAATGTAAAGACCTATGAAATACCTAGAAGACTTTAAAAAAACAGGTAAGTTCTCCTGATTCATTCAATTGAGCCGGACAACCTTTGAATTTTCTAAGCCATTGATAGTAAAATATTGCGATAAGAGACACCTAAGAGAATGAAAAGGAGCGGTGAAATGAAAAGGCTACTAATATGTGGATTCATCTTTCTCATCCTGTGTGCTCTTTTAATGATGAAATGCAGTCATTCTGTTCAAGAGAAAAAGGGGCAAAAGCAGCATCATGAAGAGGTAGAAAAATATCAAAAAGAACGAAAAAAAGGTGATCAATATGAAAGCTTTAAACAGCTTTTGCGACATGAAAAAGACGGCTATGAAATAGAATTTCACGAAAAAGGTGGGAGTGATTTACTCGTATTTTCACCTCACGGAGGTGAAATTGAACCAGGAACTAGTGAAATTGTAGAAGCATTTCAAGAAAGGTACTCTACGTATTTGTTTGAAGGGACGAAACAAGACAATAACCGCGACTTGCATATCACGAGTACCAAATTTGATGAACCGATTTTGGTTCAAATGATTAAAACGTATCCCTTCTCGATCTCAATCCATGGCTATAAAAGTCATAAAAGGCACACGCTAGTTGGTGGGACAAACGAAAAAATGCAAAGAGCGGTTGTACGAGAACTAAAAGATCGAGGATTTTCCGTAGAAATGGTACAAGAAGGCGAGCGGCTTTCTGGAACAGATCCCAATAATATTAATAATCAAAATGCGAGTGGTGAAAGTGTTCAGCTAGAAATTAGTACAGCGCAGAGAGAAGCCTTTTTTGATAATTTTGATACGAGAAATGGAAAGAAAAAAGCATTCAGACGTTATATCAGTGCTTTAAAAAAAGTACTAAGAGAATTCGATCCGTCTTCGTAAAAAAGGTTTTGATGGGCGAAAGTACACAATTTAAACTTGGTAAAAAAGATAGAAATATGCGATTTGAACATAAAATATGTAATAACTTACAATTTGCCTTAAAAACATAAATTATGTAAAATAATAGTTATCAGTTTGATATGATAGAATGGGGCTGAAGTGGATGGCACACAAAATACCATCTTCCGAAGTAGGTGTAAAGATCAATCAATGGTACACGCATATTTGCAAATTTGACGTCGAACAGGCAAACGACATGAAGCGTCTTGTTGAAGAAGAAATTCATGATATGGAAGAGGATCAAGATTTACTCCTATATTATTCTCTAATGGATTTTCGCCATCAAATGATGCTTCAGCACTTAACGCCAGTCCATGCAGGGGGTGAAACGCTCCAAGCAGTGTCCTTTCCTAAAGAAATTGAAGATACAGAAGATGAGATGACAGGCTTACTAGGCTATTATTTTCATTTTTTCCATGGAATGTATGCGTTTATCCAGCGCCGGTATATCGAGGCCATTTCATATTACAAGCATGCGGAACATCAACTGATCTTAGTGACAGATGAGATCGAAAAAGCAGAGTTTTACTATAAAATCGCTGAAGTATACTATCATATGAAACAAACCTATTTCTCCATGCACTATGCTAAAAAAGCGAGAGACATCTATAAGAAACATCAGCTTTATGGAAAAAGAAGCATTCAATGTGATTTTGTCATGGCAGGTAACTGGATTGATGTAAGCCAGTATCAAAGAGCGCTTCCTTATTTAGAAAAAGCGTTAAAGGTCTGCGAAGCGATGGAACAAAAAGAATGCACATCTTACTTTAAAGCGATGGCTCTTAACAACTTAGGCACCTGTCATTATAGTATGGGAACATTCCAGACAGCGACTGTCTTTTTTGAACAAGCCATTTCACTTTATCAGAAAGATCAAGCATCGATGATGATCAAATCATTGTTTTCACTTGCCCTCACTTGGTTTAAACTTGGAGATATCCAGCGGGCGGGTGAGGCCATATCTAAAGGATTGAACGAGGCATGTGTATTGGAAGATGAAATTTATCAGTTGAAATTCCAATTTTTACAGGCGCTCTATATAGAGAAAGACGGCTGTGAGCAATTGAGGTCAGCACTTTTTGGTCTGAGAAACAAAAAAATGTTTGCTGATTTAGAGGAATTAGCACTTGATGCGGCTAATTATTATAAGGAACGCGACATGTACAAGGAATCTTCCACTTTTTTTGAGATTGTGATCGAAGCGCGTACGCACATTCAAAAAGGAGATGAGATGTATGAGAACGAAGCATAACATGTCAGCTGCTCAAGTAGATGAAAGACTTCACACGTAAAAACGAGACAAACAACACCCTTTACGCATAAACGTAAAGGGCTTTTTTCTTTATTCTTTGATTGCTTTTTCTGCGTCAATTGTACCTGCTCCATAAATCATCAGGTCATCCTCAGACCAATTGCTTGTATTTTCTTTTAACAGGGTTTTGATATCATCAGGCGTTAAATCTGGTGAATGCTCTATTAAAAGAGCACAAATACCAGCACAAATTGGTGTTGCCATAGATGTGCCAGATAACGTTGTATAATCACCATCGACTCTGCCTGCTTTATCGAGTTTATCCAGAAAGGATCTTGGTGATCTGAGAGAGACGATGTTTACGCCAGGTGCGAGGATATCTGGCTTTGCTTCCCCATAAACAGTTGGCCCTCTACTTGAAAACGGTGCGACGACATCGTCACTTGATTCTGGTGTATTCCGGTCATCATAGGCGCCGACCGTAATGACTTTATGACTGACGGCAGGGCTTGCAATCGTCTGGCTGTTAGGACCAGAGTTTCCGGCAGCGACGCACACAACAATGCCTTGATCCCAAGCAGCATTGACAACACGCACCATTGGATCATCTTGTTCGTCATCATAACGCTGAGCATCTCCGCCTAGCGACATACTGATAATATGAATCGGATCATCTGGGTGGTCTTCGTTGAACTGTATGCACCATTCAACACCTTCTATAATAGTAGAAAGTGATCCAGCTCCTTGTTTATTTAACACTTTCACGCCTATCAGATTTGCTTTTGGAGCAGGTCCTTTGTATAAGCCGTCTGAGGCGGCTCCATCTCCAGCTACATCTCCCGCACAGTGAGTACCATGGCCATTATCATCATAAGGCTTCGTTTTTTGTTTGACGAAATCCACAAAATCGCGAATTCTACCATCTAAGTCTTCATGCGGATAAATTCCCGTGTCAATGACAGCGACCGTAATGCCTTCTCCGGTTAATGTTGTCCCGTTTCGGATGACTTCCTCAGCATGACTTGCTTGTGTGGCTACATCCAGCAGCGCATGAACTTTTCGATCTAAATAAATTTTACGAATATGCTCATCATTTGCTAACAGTTCCTCTAAAGCAGCAGGCGTTAGATCGGCAGCGCAGCAATCGATATGAGAGAAATGCCGTTTTATATTTGTTTTTCTGTTTTTTTTCATGAGCTGTTTTGTACTTTGAATCCCTGCTTCCGCTGCACCTTCCTTAAATTCAATGATCACACGAAGCTTCTTTTTCTTTTTTAGCCTGCCTTCGAAAAAACGATGAAGAAAGCATGGCGTCCATTTAAAAGGTTTATAAAGGTGAAGAACGGTCTCTCTTAAAGGCTGATCCAGTGTACTAGCATGTGTTCTGACCATTTGCACCATCGAAAATCCAAACATGTGATGCCCTCCATTCTAGCTATCCATTCTCGTACACTATTTACGTTATGAGAATGAGAACTGCATGGTTCGGATTCTTGTCCCTTCTTTTCTTCATTTTGGCGGCTTGCTCATTTCTTTCAAAAAAGAAAAACGCTTACATTTTGTAAAATAATTCAAAAAGGTGAAAATCATGTAGAATCTGCCGATGAAAGGTGGGAGAGTTCTTCTGTGAGAACCAGCGAAACAAAGGATTTTGCAGAAAAAAAGGGGGGATTTAGACAGGGTCAATGCTCATATAAATGTGACGCGTTACAGATGAAAAAAGCAATTCCGCATCAAAAAAAGCCGAATTAAAGAAAACAGACTGGATAGGACTAGGCCATATTAAACATAAAGTCATTTGTTTGTCATACTATTCTAACTATGAATTCAAATAGGCGAGGCGTTTCTGTGTATATAAATGCAATTATCTTATTTTTGAGGAATCTCATGATCTAGAGTGTTATGATCAAACTTGAAGAGAAAATGTGGAAAAAATGATAAGAAATGAAGATTCAATATAAATCATAGAAACGGCTTAGAAATCTGTTAAAGGAGAACGGGAATGAAGAAGTTTTTTGCTTTGCTTCTCCTGCTTGCGATCGGATGGGGCGTTTATTATACCATGCAAGCACAAGAACAAGATGAGCCAGTGTCATCAGGTGGAGAAGACGAAAGCGGTTCAAATGATATTTATCGCAATTTTAAAGAACTGGAAGAAAACGAATCAGCAAGCAACTACCACATTACAGCCAACCCAGTGCCCGGAAGCCGCCTTCTCGTGATGTCACCCCATGGCGGGAGGATTGAAGGCGGCGTGAGTGAGATCGTCCATTTTTTTGATGACGATTTCTCTACGTATTTATTTGAAGGCTTAAGAGAGAATGCGTCAGAACTTCATATTACAAGTACAAACTTTGATGAGCCAATTGGCGTCGCGCAGGCAAAAGCACATGATTACGTCTTAGCGGTACATGGATACAGAGGGGAGGAAGGAATTGACCATACTCTCGTCGGTGGAACAGATTACGACCGTGCAGAAAAAATTGTGAACTCATTAGAGCTGAACGGATTTTCTGCTGAACTGGCTGTCGAACACGCAACCCTGGGTGGAACGAGCAATCATAATATTAATAATCTTACTAAAACAGGGCAAAGTGTGCAGCTTGAAATTAGTAGAAGTCAGCGTGAAGCTTTATTTGACAGTTTCGACTTTCGGATGCGGTCGAGTACAAAAAACGAGACGTTCTATCGTTATGTCAGGGCCATTCGCACAGTGCTGGATGAAGAATATATATAAGGATTGTGCACATGTTAAGACAAGCAGGTGGAATTCTTGTTACACTATAAACAGTGATAACAAAAGGAGAGACGGATATGGCGCGTCATCATTTTCATCTTCAGGCAAATTGGCCTGGTCTGCGTAACGATGTTGGTACAATCGCATGTGAACAATTAAAAACGAAGATTTCGATTCCAAAGGAAATGGACGGCCCAGGTATTGGCACAAATCCAGATGAAATGCTCTTAGGTGCAGCGGCTACATGTTATATCATTACACTTGCAGCCATGATGGAGCGGAGTCAACTAGAGAAAGAGGATCTATCGATGAGCTCTGAAGCCATCGTAGATGTGACAAATGGTGTGTTTACTTATGAGGAAATCATTCATCGGCCTGTCATTATCCTCAAAGAGTCCGCTTCTGCGCATGATATTGAGCTTGCCCGTAAGCTTGCACATAAAGCCGAAAGCTCATGTATGATCTCAAGAGCTGTTCAGGGCAATGTAACCATTTCATTAGAAGAAACCATTCAAGTCGGCCGTTAAAACAAAAAAGTCATTTTCTCTTGAAATATGGAGAAAATGACTTTTTTTATGACATCCATTCGGTCTGGTCGAGTTGTTCTTTGTTTTCGTTCTTTTGTTTCTTGGACTGATTTAAGACAATCACGCCGCATATAACAAGTGCAAGGCCGATGAAGCCTTTCTTGCTGATCGTTTCGTTAAACAGCACAAGCCCTACAAGAGCAGTGAGTGCAGTTCCAATTCCGGACCAAGTTGCATAGGCAGATGAGAGCTCAATGGTTTTAAGTGCAAAGCTGAGGAAAGTAAAGGCGCATCCAAATCCGATCAGTACCCCAATACTCGGCAGCAGCTGCGTAAAACCTTGAGAAAGCTTCAGCATTGTACTGCCAAAAACCTCCGTTAAAATGGCTCCTGTTAAATAGAGCATTCCTTTCATGATTTCCCACGTCCTTTATGACATATTTAATAGTACGACCCCTGAGACAAGCATAGCCATTCCAATGACAGCTCTCTGGTTCAAGGTTTCTTTGAAAAAGAGCACGCCAAAAATAGCCGTGAGGACCGTACCAACCCCTGACCATGTTGCGTAAGACATGCTAAGTGGAATGATGTTAAGTGTCAATGACAGCATATAGAAAGCAAGTGTATAGCCAGCAACAACGGCAGCGCTGGGCTTCAAGCGAGTAAAGCCATTTGATCGTTTTAGCATCACGGCGCCAATGGCTTCTGAAAAGATGGCAACCGCTAAAAAAAGATATCCGAGAATCATCATCATCCCTCCTCAAGTAGGTGTAACATCCGATGAAGTAAAAGGTTTTTTTCCTCTCGGTTCAGCCGCTCAAGCTGAAATATTTCTGAAAACCAGCTTGCTCTGCAACCTTCTGAAGGGTGAACTGCTTAATCCTTCTTTTAAAATCAAGCGGGAAGCTACCTTAAAAATGGCTCTTTTTGGTTTTAGACATAAAAAAAACACCTACTTTACTGAACAGTCGGTAAAGTAAATGTTAACCCATGAAAAAAGAGTGTGTCAATCGATTCATTTTATGAACGGATTTTCACTTAAACGTCATATTTAATAATAAGGGTATGGTCCATATGGCGGGTATGGCGGCGGATAAGGGTATCCATAGCCATATCCTGGCGCAAGCAGAGATCCAGCAAGAAGTCCCCCAGCAAAACCACCTAAAAATGGAGGTCCAAAGAATCCAGGTCTTCCAAACCCAGGTCCCCCAAAACCAAACCCGGGGCGTCCAAATCCAAATCCAGGTCTTCCAAAACCAAATCCAAAAGGTCTTCTCATGTCTTCTTGAATAAACGGTGGTGTGTCAAAATAATTCATAAAAAAAGGCTCCTTTCTCATAAAATCACTGTAACTGACATCAGTGTATTCCCGTGGCCTACATGTGTTTGGGTGATTGCCTAATATAAGGAGGAATGTTAAAAATGGGCCTGTATCCATCTGATTGGGCAAAGTGTCCGCCGCATGCTCATGCATATAAAGCACGTACGGATGTAACAGAGGGACATTATCATTTAATAGAAGGTATTTCTCAGCCTGTGAATGGAAGCAATACCGATAAGCATACTCATTTTTATCGCGGGATCACCTCCTTTGAAAGAGGGCATTTCCATAGGTACTACGGTATCACAGGGCCTGCAATCCCGAGAGTGGATGGAACGCATTATCACGAGATTGAGGAAGTCACCTATTCTGCCTATCTCGATTCTGTCCCCATCCCATATGGGGGTGTGGTCTATAGTCCAGATGAGGATCGGCCAACACATAAGCACCGTTTAAAAGGAAAAACATATGAAGTAGTTGGAAATGAACCACTTGGCTGGTGATGGGCAGTATATAGGAGAGGAAGAGAAGTTATGCTATACTGTAGGCAGTTTTGTAAAAGAGAGTGATGTTATGAATAAAGCGAAGCAACCAGTGATTGTGTTAGTAGGGCCGACGGCTGTCGGCAAAACAAAGTTGAGTATTGATATAGCTAAAGCATTTAATGGAGAAATTATCAGCGGGGATTCTATGCAGATTTATCAAGGCATGGACATTGGAACAGCTAAAATCACGCCCGAAGAAATGAATGGCATCCCGCACCATTTAATTGATATTAAACAGCCGGACGAATCCTTTTCGACTGCTGAATTTCAGCAGCTGGTCCGTTCGAAAATGAAAGAAATTGCCTCTAGAGGGAAAACGCCAATGATTGTCGGCGGAACAGGTCTTTATATTCAATCCGTTTTATATGATTACACATTTACTGACGAAAAAAGTGACCCTGCTTTTAGAGAAGAAATGGTGCAGTTTGAACAACAGCACGGCCCGCTTCAGCTGCACGAAAAGCTAAAGGCAGTAGACCCTGATGCAGCAAACGCCATTCACCCGAATAACGTCCGCCGCGTGATCCGGGCGCTGGAAGTGATCCATACAACAGGCCAGAAAATGTCTGAGATGCAAAATGGGCATCAAGAAGTTCCTCTTTATGATACAGCCTTCATTGGGCTGAAAATGGATCGAGAGCTTTTGTACGAGCGCATTCATCAAAGAATTGATATGATGATAGATGAAGGCTTAATTGAAGAAGTGAGAGCACTTTATCAATCTGGCTTGAAGGATTGTCAGTCTGTTCAAGCGATTGGTTATAAAGAGCTGTATGCGTATTTTCAAGGTAGCTGTTCACTTGATGAAGCCATCGACCAATTAAAGCAAAACTCCCGTAGATATGCGAAGCGTCAGTTCACGTGGTTCCGTAATAAGATGGCTGTCACTTGGTTTGATATGACACCACCTTGCCACTTTTCAGACAAAAAAGAGGAAATTTTCGCATATATAGCAGGAAAGCTCGGACTTAAAGCGAAACTGTAGTTATCAGAATCAAGGAGGACGAAACATGAAACCGATTAATATTCAGGAGCAGTTTTTGAATCAGATCCGCAAAGACAATACATTTGTCACAGTATTCTTACTGAATGGCTTTCAGCTTCGCGGTCAAGTGAAAGGTTTTGACAATTTCACGGTGCTGCTTGAAACAGAAGGGAAGCAGCAGCTTATTTATAAACACGCCATTTCTACATTTGCACCACAAAAGAATGTAAATCTAGAATTAGAATAGGATATGTTATTTCTAATAGCCCCATGCATCTGCGAATAACCGGCCGGAACCCGCTACGTTTTTGTCAGTGCAGAGGGGCTATTTTGCATGCCGTGAAACTTTTCTATTCATTTTGCGTATAATTCCTTATTGGATATTAGAAGGGTGAGGAGATTTATATGGAAAATGCAGAGCTTGAATTAAGAAGGATTAGAGTGATCCTCCTTTTGATTGGAATTGTTGTCTTGTTTGGATCATGCGCCATCTCAAACATTGAAACGAGACAAGAAAGCTGGCACAATCATTCTCATGAAAATGCAGATGGGATTTTACCATCATCTGCTGCACTAAAAAATAATCACTTTGCTGTTGTGAAAGATGATGAAGTTCACGTATACCGGTTTGATGAAAAAGAAGGGGAGCTGACTCTCGTTACAAAGAAGTACATAGATGAATGGGACGAAGAATATGACGATGGGTTTGATGAAGAAGAGTAAGCACGTAAATTTACAAATGAATGTGAAGCCGCTACACTATAATCATGCATCAAACATCTAGACAGAAAAGGATGAGTTCATGACACACAAAATTAAAATTAATCACTGGGAACAAACTTGTGAAGACGATTCCTGTTTCGAATATGGAACAAGTGTTTCTGTAAATGGGAAAGAATTAGTGAGAGAAGCTTCAATCGTCTCTGCGCTTGAAGCGGTGCTAAAAGAATTAGGTGTTGACGTGGAAATTACAGAAGTGTCAGAAGATTTACAGTGCGATGCCTACAAAAAATAAAACAAAAAGTCTAGTCTACTAAGCGATTTTTTTTCGTGTTATGATAGATTTCGGTTTCAGTTGAATACGGAGTAGAGCAGTCTATTTTTAGATCCTGTTCTGCTCTATTTATTTGAGCGTACGAGTTCGGCTATGAATGTTCGGCCGGGTTGGTTGATTTTTTTCGTTTTGAACATCTATATATTGTGTTTTGAAAAAACATAGTATACTATATATAGTGAATAACGAAATGATCAACAATACTAAAAACTAGGTCGTGATGGAATTGATTCAAATCGTATTTGATTCAAAAACAGGAAATGTTCAACGCTTTTTGGACAAGACCCCTTTTACAGACAAACGAAAATTGACTGAAGAAGAGTTTTTGGATACGCCGTTTATTCTCGTCACCTTTACGACAGGATTTGGACAAGTCCCTAGTACCACTCAGTCCTTTTTAGAAAAAAATGCCCACCTTTTACTAGGTGTAGCGGTGAGTGGCAACAAAGTGTGGGGAGATAATTTTGCAAAAAGCGCCGATACGATTTCTAAACAATATCAAGTTCCTATTTTGCACACCTTTGAACTAAGCGGAACAAAAAGGGATGTTGAATTGTTTACACAGGAGGTAGAAAGAATTGTCACAAAATCAGGTTCCAAAGTGGATACAATTAAATAACGAAATTATGATTCAAAAAGAAGGAAAGTTTCAGTTCGATAAGGACAAAGAAGCTGTACATAGTTATTTCGTAGATTATATTAATCAAAACACGGTCTTCTTTCACAATTTAGAAGAGAAGATTGATTACTTAATAGAAAACGACTACTATGAGGAAGAATTTTTAAGACAGTACAGCATGGCAGATATTAAAGAAGTCTTTGAAGCTGCATATGCTAAAAAATTTAGATTCCCATCATTTATGAGTGCGTTTAAGTTTTACAATGACTATGCGCTGAAAACTAATGATAAAAAGAAGATCCTTGAACGGTATGAAGACCGTATTTCAGTTGTGGCTCTTTTCTTTGCGGGCGGAGATAAAGAAAAAGCGCTTGAGTTTGTAGAACTGATGATCAATCAAGAGTATCAGCCAAGTACACCAACATTCTTAAATGCTGGACGTAAAAGACGAGGCGAGCTTGTGAGCTGCTTCTTGCTTGAAGTGAATGACTCACTAAACGATATTTCAAGAGCGATTGATATTTCAATGCAGCTTTCGAAACTAGGCGGCGGCGTCAGCTTAAATCTGTCAAAACTTCGTGCAAAAGGCGAAGCCATCAAAGATGTAGAAAACGCGACAAAAGGTGTCGTCGGTGTGATGAAGCTTCTTGATAATGCATTCAGATATGCAGATCAAATGGGACAAAGACAAGGATCAGGAAGTGCCTACCTGAATATTTTCCACAGAGATATCAATGATTTCTTAGACACGAAAAAAATCTCTGCTGATGAGGATGTTCGTGTGAAAACATTGTCTATTGGAGTTGTCATTCCGGACAAATTCATCGAGCTTGCTAGAGAAGATAAAACAGCTTACACCTTCTATCCGCATACAGTCTATAAAGAATATGGACAACATCTTGATGAAATGGACATGGAAGAAATGTATGACAAGCTTGTAGAAAACCCGAAAATCAAAAAAGAAAAAATCAATCCAAGAAAGCTTCTTGAAAAATTGGCTGTTCTGCGCTCAGAATCAGGCTATCCATATATCATGTTCCAAGATAATGTGAATAGAGAGCATGCATTAAACCATATTTCACGAGTGAAATTCTCAAACCTTTGTTCAGAAGTGCTTCAGGCTTCAGAGGTCTCTTCTTACACGGACTATGATCAAGAAGATGAAATCGGGCTTGATATTTCTTGTAACCTTGGTTCATTAAATATCATGAATGTCATGAAAAACAAATCGATCGAAAAAACGGTCAAGCTTGCAACAGACTCACTAACGCTTGTGTCTGAAACGACAGACATTCGCAATGCACCAGCTGTTCGAAAAGCGAACAAAGCGATGAAGTCAATTGGACTTGGCGCGATGAACCTTCACGGGTATTTAGCTCAAAACCAAATTGCCTATGAAAGTGAAGAAGCAAGAGATTTCGCAAATACGTTCTTTATGATGGTGAACTATTATTCCATTAAACGCTCAAGTGAGATTGCAAAAGAAAAAGGAGAAACATTCCATCGTTATGAGGGCTCTGGCTATGCAACGGGTGAGTACTTTGATAAATACGTGAAGAATGATTTCACACCAACAACAGAAAAAGCAGCAGCACTATTTGAAGGCATGCACATTCCAACAAAAGAAGACTGGGCAGCACTCAAAGAATTTGTAGCGGAAAATGGTATGTACCATAGCTATCGTTTATGTATTGCGCCAACAGGTTCAATTTCTTATGTTCAATCGGCAACAGCCTCTGTTATGCCAATTATGGAACGTATCGAGGAAAGAACATACGGAAACAGCAAAACCTATTACCCAATGCCAGGTCTTTCAGCGCAAAACTGGTTCTTCTATAAAGAAGCGTACGATATGGACATGTTTAAAGTGGTCGATATGATCGCAACGATTCAGCAGCACGTCGATCAAGGAATCAGCTTTACACTATTCCTGAAAGATACAATGACAACGCGTGATTTAAACCGCATCGATCTATATGCACACCATAAAGGCATTAAGACACTTTATTATGCAAGAACGAAGGATACAGGGCAGGAAGGCTGTCTTTCTTGTGTTGTTTGATTAAAGGAGAGTTTAACGTGACAAAAATTTATGATGCAGCCAACTGGTCAAAACACGAAGACGATTTTACACAAATGTTTTACAACCAAAATGTGAAGCAGTTCTGGCTTCCTGAAGAGATTTCCTTAAACGGAGATCTTTTAACATGGAAATATTTAGGTGAAAAAGAGCAAGATACGTACATGAAGGTACTTGCTGGCCTGACTTTACTTGATACAGAACAAGGAAATACAGGAATGCCGATTGTCGCTGAACATGTGGACGGTCATCAGCGTAAAGCGGTGTTAAACTTTATGGCGATGATGGAAAATGCGGTTCATGCGAAATCATATTCAAATATCTTCATGACACTTGCACCAACCGAAACGATCAGTGAAGTGTTTGAATGGGTCAAAAAGAATAAATTCCTGCAAAAGAAAGCAGATATGATTGTCAGCTTATACCGTTCGATTCAAAAGGACGATCCTATTTCCCTCTTTAAAGCAATGGTTGCTTCTGTTTATTTAGAAAGCTTCCTATTTTATAGTGGTTTTTACTACCCGCTTTATTTCTATGGACAAGGAAAGCTCATGCAAAGTGGTGAAATCATCAACTTAATTTTGCGTGATGAAGCGATTCACGGTGTGTACGTTGGATTATTAGCACAAGAAATTTACAACAAACAAACACCTGAAGTGCAAAAAGAGCTGTATGATTTCTCTATTGACCTCTTGAACGAGCTTTATGAAAATGAACTTCATTACACTGAGGATATTTATGACCAAGTGAATTTATCCCATGATGTGAAAAAGTTCATTCGTTACAATGCCAATAAAGCGTTAATGAACCTTGGATTTGCCCCTTACTTTGAAGAAGAAGAGATCAACCCAATTGTATTGAACGGACTCAATACAAAAACAAAGTCGCATGACTTCTTCTCAATGAAAGGGAACGGCTACAAAAAAGCAACAGTTGAGCCGTTAAAAGATGACGACTTCTTCTTTGGAGATGAATCATAAGGACAGCGTAAAAGTCAAAACGCATCACTCGTTTTGGCTTTTTGCCATTTCTAACAACGGATTACATACTGGAGGTTACCGAACATGGGAAAAATGGACGAAATCATTTTAGTTGCACCGCGCACACGCGTGTTCCAAAACGAAACACTCACGTTTAACGGTGTGAATAGTGAAGAGAAAACAATCAGCATCATTATGAAAGAAATTGAAGACCACTTCGAGCAGATGCGAAGAGGCGATGCAGAAGAAAATCCTGGCTTCAAGCAGCCAATTCCTTATGTCGTGATTAAGCGTGAGGATGAAGTGTATGTATATGAAAGACTTCAAGGCGGGGGAGAGACTCGATTACATCATAAGTTATCTCTTGGCTTTGGGGGGCATATGAATTTTATTGAAGGAAAAAACTTTACTGAGATTCTAAAAGAAAATACGGATCGTGAGTTGGACGAAGAACTCTCTATTCAAGAAGAAGACAAAATTGAAATGAAAACCCTTGGATTAATCAATGACGATGACAACAGTGTCGGCCGTGTACACATTGGACTGTTATCAGCGCTTGAATTATCTCCGGGTGCTCATGTGGAAGTAAAAGAAACAGATCAAATCTCAGGAAAATGGATGAAAGCATCAGACTTGAAAAAGCCTGAATACTTCGATCGTCTTGAAACGTGGTCTCAATTTGTCGTAAACATCTTAGCATAAATGAAAAGACAACAAACCGGCTCAGCAGCAGACTTGAGCCGGTTTGTTTCGTTATAACAGCTTTAGCTTATTGGAAAACGAATGCGTCGTGACCGGCCTGTTTCAATCTAGTGACGAGGTCATCCGCATTTTGCTTTGTACGGAAAGCCCCGGCCTGTACTCGGAACATGCCGCCTTCTAATACAACGAATGCGTCAAAGCCTTTGGATTTAAGTGTGGCTGCTAATTCATCCGCATTGGCTTTCACTCTGAAAGCTCCTGCTTGCACTTTATAAAGATTACCTGCTTTTTTTTTCAGCTGAAAGGCTTTCTCTAGACCAGTGGCATGTGCACGAGCGATGCCTTGAAGGAAGGTTGCGTTGCGGAGCTTATTTGCATCAGCTGCCGTATCAATGAAACCATTCTCTGTTAAAATAGCGGACATAGAAGTTTCTCGAAGAACGTGGAAGTTCGCAGTTTTCTTGCCGCGGTCGGCAAAATCCACCGAGCGGACAATCTCATCATGAAGGGCATTGCGATACGTGGTGGTCGGTGCTGAAACGCCAGGATACACATAGCTTTCAAACCCTGTGCCCCCGCCAGCATTAATATGAATAGAAACGAAATAGTCAGCTCCCCAGCTGTTTGCCGCATTCGTACGCTGGGACAAAGTGACGGATTGGTCAATTGAACGACTTAAGCGGACGGAAACCCCATCATATTCACTAATCAAAATATCTCTCAGTAAAAGCGCGATTTGAAGTGTGATATTTTTCTCCAAAAGTCCATTAGCACTAGCTCCAGAATCTGTTCCTCCGTGGCCAGGATCAATAAAAATTTTCACCATCTATTCATCACCTCGTCTTTATTTTATGAGGAAATAGCAGAATTGCCTGTACCAAATGCGGAAATGATCGAGACTCTTTTTTGCACCATTTGTGAACAGAAAGCTACATTTTTCTAAGAAAAAGTAAATAGTTGGTTTGTCCGCCCAAATGGGATGAATACAATGGAAATAGCACATCATTTCCTGGGAAACCGCAGAAATCCCTACAATATCCGGTATCTCGGGTCACTTTGACAGCAAACTTGGGCTTAAGCGGGCGATTGTCACGATTACAGCTCCACCCGAATAGAATAAAGAGAGAAGAGCGAGAGGTGAATACGTTGGAGCGAGCTGTCACATATAAAAACAACGGCCAAATCAATATTATACTTAACGGACAAAAGCAAGTATTGGTTGATGCAGACTCAGAGGCAGAATACCTAGAAGCCTTGCAGAAAAATGAGGCAAAACACAGCATCTTACGGGAAATAGAGCGTGAAATGAACAGCCTTGTCGGAATGGATGAAATGAAACGAAATATAAAAGAGATTTATGCTTGGATTTTTGTCAATCAAAAAAGGCAGGAACAAGGATTAAAGGTAGGAAAACAAGCGCTTCATATGATGTTCAAAGGGAATCCAGGCACAGGAAAAACCACAGTTGCAAGGCTTGTCGGGAAGCTTTTCTTTGAAATGAATGTGCTCTCAAAGGGTCACTTAATTGAAGCGGAGCGCGGTGATCTTGTTGGAGAGTACATTGGTCATACAGCGCAAAAAACAAGGGATTTAATTAAAAAATCACTAGGCGGTATTTTGTTCATTGACGAAGCCTATTCTCTTGCCCGCGGAGGAGAGAAGGATTTTGGAAAAGAAGCGATTGATACCCTTGTCAAACATATGGAGGACAAACAGCACGAATTCATTCTGATTCTTGCAGGATACTCCAAGGAAATGGATCATTTTCTCTCTTTAAACCCCGGCTTGCAATCAAGATTTCCAATCAATATTAGCTTTCCTGATTATACAGTCGATCAGCTCATGGATATTGCAAAACGAATGATGGCTGACAGAGAATATATATTTACCCAAGAAGCCGAGTGGAAGCTGCGAGATTATTTAATGCACATTAAAAGTACTACGAGTCCTGCAAAATTCAGCAACGGCCGGTTTGTGCGAAATACCATAGAAAAGGCTATACGAACTCAGGCGATGAGACTGCTTCTTGTGGATCATTATGATAAAAAAGATCTGCTCACCATTAAAAGTCACGACCTTCAAATGAAAGAGGATACGCCTTCTTGAAATGGCGTATCCTTTTTATAAAGAGATACTAAAATAAACCATCCGAATGGTGGTATACGTGTGATGTGTTTGGTATGATGGTACTACTGAAAACTTAAGTACAGAAAGGAAACAACTGACGTTGAATGAACATGAAATGACTGAAAAAGCAATCCTTGTCGGCTGTCAATTGCCGCATGTAACGGATGAACGCTTTCAATACTCAATGGAAGAATTAGCTTCCTTAACTAAAACGGCTGGCGGTGAAGCTGTCAGCGTCATGACGCAAAAGAGAAATAGACAAGACAGCGCAACGTATATCGGTAAAGGAAAAGTAGAAGAGCTGGAAGTACTTTGCGAGGAATTAGAATGTGATGTTATTATTTTTAACGACGAGCTTTCTCCAAGCCAGCTAAAAGCTTTGGCGATTGCTTTAGATGTGAAAATTATTGATCGTACGCAATTGATTTTAGATATTTTTGCGAAAAGAGCCCGTACAAGAGAGGGGAAGCTGCAAATAGAGCTTGCCCAGCTTCAATATGCCCTGCCAAGATTAAGTGGACAAGGGATCAGTCTCTCAAGACAAGGAGGCGGAATTGGCGCAAGAGGTCCAGGTGAAACAAAACTTGAAACAGATAGACGTCATATTCGAAACCGTATTCACGAAATTAACGGGCAGCTATCTGCAGTCAAAGAACACCGAACAAGATACCGGGAACGCCGAAAGAAAAATGGTGTGTTCCAAATCGCCATTGTCGGATATACAAATGCCGGAAAGTCGACTCTGTTTAACCAATTAACAGAAGCGGATAGTCATGAAGAGGACTTGCTGTTTGCGACACTTGATCCAATGACGCGTAAGATGCCATTAGAATCTGGCTACAGTGTGCTCATTTCAGATACAGTTGGCTTTATTCAAGACCTTCCGACAACACTGATTGCCGCATTTCGTTCCACTCTTGAAGAAGTGAAGGAAGCCGATTATTTGCTTCATGTCATCGATTCTTCTAATGAAGATTATGAAGGGCACGAACGAACAGTTCATGAGCTTTTAGAAGAATTAGAAGCAGACCGCATTCCGATGCTGACAGTCTATAACAAAGAAGATCAAATTAGACCGGATTTCATCCCATCTTCAAAGCACCGCCATATTTTAATTAGTGCTAGACGCGAAGAAGATGTGAAAAGGTTAAAAGCGGATATTATGGCTGAACTGAAAAAAGCCTTTTTAAAGCCATACCATGTGAAGATTCCAGCATATGAAGGGAAGCTCATCTCCGCATTAAAATCAGAAACGCTCGTGGAATCACTAGAATTTCAAAAGGAAGCCGAGCTTTATGACATCACCGGATTTAGTGGTGAGGATCAAACCATACTAGGACAAATCAAGCAGTATATGTTGGAAAGGAATTAACTGAAGATGTTTCACACATTAAAACACGGCAGTATTTTAGAAAAAGCAGCAGCAGAAACAGAGCAAGAGATTTTACACGTGCAGCAGCAAATTGATCAAAAGAGCGAACAAAATGAGTGGCGGGTGCTTGAAAGCTATCGGAAGCACAGAGTTAGTGACTCTCACTTTAATCCGACGACTGGATATGGCTACGATGATATGGGAAGAGACACGTTAGAAAAGATTTATGCGGATGTCTTCGGGGGAGAAAGCGGCCTTGTGCGTCCGCAAATCATTTCCGGCACACATGCGATTTCCATTGCCTTATTCGGTGTGCTGAGACCTGGCGATGAATTGATCTACATGACGGGAAAACCATACGATACGCTTGAAGAAATTGTCGGGATTCGCGGGAAGGAAGGGACAGGCTCATTAAAAGACTTCCAAATTGACTACAAAGCTATTGACTTGCGTCAAGATGGATCAGTCGATTATGACAAAGTAAAAGAGTCGATTTCCACTAAAACAAAAGTCATCGGTATCCAGCGTTCAAAAGGCTATGCTTCAAGACCATCCTTTACAATAGAAGAAATTGAACAAATGATTTCATTTGTGAAAGAGATCAATGAAGAGATCATTGTATTTGTGGACAACTGTTATGGCGAATTTACTGAATTACAAGAACCATGTCATGTAGGAGCAGACCTCATGGCTGGTTCTCTCATTAAAAACCCAGGCGGAGGCCTTGCCAAAACAGGAGGTTACATCGTTGGAAAAGAAAAATGGGTAGAAGCTTGCTCTTATCGAATGACATCTCCAGGCATCGGCAGTGAAGCGGGTGCATCGCTGTATGCCCTCCAGGAAATGTATCAAGGCTTTTTCCTAGCGCCGCATGTTGTGGCACAAAGCCTAAAAGGCGCAGTGTTTACGGCACGTTTTCTTGAGAAGCTCGGATTCCAAACAAACCCAGCGTGGAATGCGAAAAGAACGGATTTGATTCAATCAGTCGAATTTGGAGATCCTAAAAAAATGATTGCGTTCTGTCAGGCAATTCAGTATGCATCTCCGATCAACAGTCACGTCACACCACATGCAAGCTATATGCCGGGTTACGAGGATGATGTCATTATGGCAGCGGGCACCTTCGTCCAAGGAGCTAGTATCGAACTATCAGCCGATGGTCCGATCAGACCGCCTTATACTGCCTACGTTCAAGGTGGACTCACGTATGCCCATGTGAAAAATGCGATTTGCAGTGCTGTAGATGCCTTATTGGAGCAAGGTTTTATTGAAGTGCCTGCTCGATAAAAAAATCCATGTTAATATTCCTAACATTTCGTTGACACATAATATAACATGACATATAATAAATTTAAGCAAAGAGGAGGAGACAGTTGAGATGAGTGATAACATTCGCCGCTCAATGCCTTTATTCCCAATTGGGATTGTCATGCAGCTAACAGAATTATCTGCAAGACAAATTCGCTATTATGAGGAGAATGGTTTAGTATTTCCAGCTAGAAGTGATGGGAATCGTCGATTATTTTCTTTTCATGATGTTGATAAATTACTAGAAATTAAAAACCTCATCGAACAGGGTGTAAACATGGCAGGAATCAAAAAACTCTTTGCCAAAGCTGAGGCTGAAAATCCAACGCCAGAAACAAAGGGCGAGGAGAAAACCACTGCTAAGCACAACTTGTCAGATGATGAACTCAGGAAGCTACTGAAGAAGGAACTCATTCAGGCTGGACGTTTCCAACAAGGAACGACCTTTAGGCAGGGGGATATGTCAAGGTTCTTCCGTTAACCAATTAGCAAAGCATTGCTATACACATTTTACCTTTTGTAGGGGAGGAGTTTTACGAAATGGCAAAGTACACAAGAGAAGATATCGTAAAATTAGTAAATGAGGAAAACGTAAAGTACATCCGTCTGCAATTTACAGACATTCTCGGAACAATTAAAAATGTTGAGATTCCTGTGAGCCAGTTAGAAAAAGCTCTCGATAACAAATGTATGTTTGACGGTTCATCTATTGAAGGCTTCGTTCGTATCGAAGAATCAGATATGTATCTATACCCAGACCTAAACACATTTGTTATTTTCCCTTGGACAGCAGAAAAAGGTAAAGTTGCACGCTTTATTTGTGACATTTATAAGCCAGACGGGACACCATTTGATGGAGACCCACGTAACAACTTAAAGCGTGTTTTAAAGGAAATGGAAGAACTAGGATTTAGTGATTTCAACCTTGGACCTGAGCCAGAATTCTTCTTATTTAAATTAGATGAAAAAGGCGAGCCAACGCTCGAACTAAACGATAAAGGTGGATACTTTGACCTTGCACCAACAGATCTAGGTGAAAACTGCCGCCGTGATATCGTGCTTGAGCTTGAAGAAATGGGCTTTGAAATTGAAGCATCTCACCACGAAGTAGCACCAGGGCAGCACGAAATTGATTTCAAATATGCAGGCGCAATCCGTTCTTGTGATGACATTCAAACGTTCAAGCTTGTTGTCAAAACAATTGCGAGAAAGCACGGTCTTCATGCGACATTCATGCCAAAACCATTGTTCGGTGTAAACGGATCTGGTATGCACTGTAACCTATCATTATTCAAAAATGGTAAAAACGCATTCTTTGATGAAAAAGCAGATTTACAATTAAGCGAGACTGCTAGACACTTTATTGCAGGTATCGTCAAGCACGCAACAAGCTTTACAGCGGTCACAAACCCAACGGTCAACTCTTACAAGCGTCTTGTACCTGGTTATGAAGCACCTTGCTATGTGGCATGGAGTGCACAAAACCGTAGCCCGTTGATCCGTATCCCTGCATCACGCGGCATCAGCACACGTGTAGAAGTGCGCAGCGTAGACCCATCTGCAAACCCATACCTTGCACTAAGCGTATTACTTGCAGCAGGTCTAGACGGAATCAAAAACAAACTAGAAGCACCAGCACCAATTGACAGAAACATCTATGTCATGGACAAAGAAGAGCGCCTTGAAAACGGCATCGCTGATCTTCCTGCGACACTTGCAGAAGCACTTGAATTGCTGAAATCAAACGAAGTGATGATCAACGCACTAGGCGATCACCTATTCGAGCACTTCATCGAATCAAAAGAGATCGAATGGGATATGTTTAGAACCCAAGTACACCCATGGGAACGCGATCAGTATATGTCTCAGTATTAATAAAGAAAACCCCTTGAAGCCATTGGCTTCAGGGGTTTTTATTTTTGTGGGTGTGTCTAATATTTCAATATGAGGAAGCCTCCACCCACAATTCACCCACAAAAAGGTGTCTTTTGAAATTTCAACGAAGGTCTCAGGAAAAGTATTCAAAACCTTGCTGAAATGATAGGTACAAAGTCCAAGTGGAGTGATATTGTCCGCTATATTTGCAAATTCAGAGCGGCTGATTATAAATTATCAATAGATCTGAGTGGTGTAGTTCACATTGCTGATCATGAGCCGAAACAGTTAGAGGATGAATTGGAGCTTACTTTGCAGAAAAAACTAGGATTAAAGAAAGATCGATATTACAAATTAAAAAAACAAGCAACGTTTAAACTTTCAACAGCACTCGGAATCATCTGAGTGCGTTTTGTATTTGAAAAAAATAATGGTAAAATACATAATGTTTCTCATAATCGTTTAAAAGAGGTGCGATGATTTTGAAGAGACTTACACTCTTTCTAGTAGTATTAATTCTAACTGTGACATCTATAACATTAAAACAAAACTGAGAAATTTAAGAATGAAAATTGGGCCTATGAATATTTAAAAATT
Organism: Bacillus safensis; assembly: GCA_030159235.1. Classification (GTDB taxonomy): domain Bacteria; phylum Bacillota; class Bacilli; order Bacillales; family Bacillaceae; genus Bacillus; species Bacillus safensis_B. Next base: position 383,243 of record BSBG01000003.1, read on the forward strand.
AATAAACTGCATAACTAGAAAAAACTAACTGGAAAAGGTGGTAAAGTAGCATTAATTGATTCAGGTGTTTCATTTAAGCAGGAGATCAATGTTAAAAAGGGGGTAAACGTTTTAGATCCCAAAAGATCATATCAAGATAATCATGGTCATGGAACTCATTTAGCTGGAATTTTAACTAATGAAGATATTGGTGTTGCGCCAAACATCAACTTATATGTAATTAAAGCCTTTGATAACAATTTAAACGGTGATATTAATAATGTAATAGAAGCAGTGAATTATAGTATTGAAGAAAAGGTTGACATTATTCTTATGCCATTTGGCACTTTAAATATTCTAAAAAACTGGAATCTGTAATAAATAGAGCTTTAAGAAATAATATTGTTGTAATATCATCGGTTGGGAACTATGGGTTACAAGAAAAGAGTGATATACTCTACCCTGCTAATTTGAAGGTGTTATTGCTGTAGGAGCTTTAAATATGAACGGTGATATATGGAAAGGGACAACTGTAGGTAATGGATTAAATGTGTTACTTCCGGGGCAGTATATAAAAAGTTATTCAAAAGATGGTTCTTTTTTATATAGTAGTGGTACTTCAATGGCGGCTGCCTACACGGAAGTCTTGCTGCTCTCTTTTTTGAAGAATATTCTTCTTATAATAAATCCACAATCTCTAAAAAATATGGGAAAAAATCAAAAATTCAGATAAAATAAATGGGTATTCAGTTATGGATACAGATAAATTTTTTTGAGAAAGTAGGGTTTATATGAAGAATAAGCTCATTTTAGTAGTACTGTCTTTTATTCTATATTTTCCGCAGTGACTCCAGCATATTCTTAGAGCGTAACTTCACAGAATAGTGAACTTGTGGTTAGTGATCAATTGATTGAACAAGTATACGAGGATACCAGTATAGATGTTTCAAACTTTAATAAAGAATTTGACTTTTCTTTTGAATGATCCAGTATTTATTGAATTAGAAGAAACTTTGGCGTTACAGAGTCAGAATGCTGAATTGAAAGAATACAGTGTAACTGGTCAGTGGATACCGGTGGTGGCCACTGCTTTAAGATTATTAATTTCTTAAGTTGGAAAAAAGGGAATGCAAAAAGGATGGAAAGTAGCTAGACCATATGTGCAGAAAGCATTAAAGGCGCCTCAAAATCATATTATTGATGGCCCTAGATCAGGAGGGTGCATTATACAGGTACGTAGCAAAAAAACCAAAAAACCACTATTCAGACTAGATTATGCACCTATAAAACATGGAAGACCAGCTGTTCTGCATTATCATGTTCCACCAAATCTAAAAGATCATCATGTTATTTTCTAAAGGGGAGATCAACGTTGCTTAACTTAGACGATACAATGCATTTGCATGTAGGCTATTATGAAAATGATTTAGATTATGAAGGTGTGTTTTTTAAAAGTTTAGATTCAGGGAAATGGTTATTGTTTTTTTATCAAGAAAGCTATGGTATAAAACTTGAACAAAAATATGAAAAATATGATGATTTTGTTTTGTTGGTTGGAGAGTATAATATTGATGATGAAGATATTGAGGATAAAGGTGATGCATTGTTCGAACAATTTCTAAAAGAAAATGGATTAATAAAAACATAGCGTTTTTGTGTGATACGTTACAATAAATAAAATAATATAGAAGAAGCTATCTTTATCTGTTTGAAGACTGTTATGTAGACTTTAAAACTTTTCTAGAAGTATTTGATTCTGAAGGCGATGCGTTTTGGGAATAAAAGAACCAAAATGTCCATGTTTATGGGCACTTTTTTTATTTGCAGTACCGAGAAAAAGCGAACATGAATATTTTGTCCAGAAAGAAGAATCTGTGGACGCTGATCATTGGGCGCTTTAAGTGCCACAATGGGTGTCCGCTTTTATGTTGTGTTTTTTGTATCTTTATTCCTATTTAATGACAGCCATCACGTTGGTAAAATTGACCTTGTTAATGAATAGGAGGGAGTGACTTCTTCTGGGGAAGATACTTGATGCAAAAGCACTAACAAGTGTTATGGACGCAAGAGCAAAACACTATCAGGAACTCCGAGAACAAATGGTTGATTTAAAAAAGGCTCTACAAGGCGTGGCAAACCTTGGTGATGATTTTACTGGGAAAGGTGCCGATAACATTAAAAATTTCTACAAGGAGCTCGCCGGAAATGTGGACATGTTTATTAGCTTCATAGATAAACAAAAAACGTTCCATGAAGGTGTTTCTGGGACACTTGATGATACAAACTTTGGCGGCGACACCTTTGTAGAAGAACACTTTTTAGACAACGCTGTTCATATGGGCATCAAGAATGCCAAAAGCATTGTGAAGGATCAAAAAAAGGCACTCAAAACGATTTTCGAAGATATTGATGACCTCATATCTCTAGAGGTATTTGATAGTGAAACCTTTGAAGAAAAAATAGAAGATGCGGAAGATGAACGAAAAAAGACGGTTAAAGATTTAATAGAGCTTGATCAAAATCTAAAAGATGAATATGCTTTGTCAGAGACTGAGGAGAAGGCTACAATGGCATTGTATGCAGAAATGATCAATGCCACGAATGATGGGAAATCCATTTCACCTATGAATTTTGACAAAAAAGCATTTCAAGATAGTGAAATCTATAAGGCAAAAAGCGATATTGAGAAGCAAACTGCTGAATATCTCAAAATTAAAAAAGAACAAGAGGAAGCTCGCGAGATCGCAAAGGAACAAGAAGCACTCGCCAACCGTCCTTGGTATGAAAAAGCCCTTGATTATGGTGGAAATATCGTCAATGAATTGACAGGCGTGAACGATGCAAAACGTGCCGCAACAGGCGTTGATCCAATAACAGGTGAAGAACTCACCGCAGGCCAACGAGTCGCTGCAGGTGGCATGGCGGCAGCCGGATACATCCCAATTGTCGGCTGGGCAGGGCGCATTTTTAAAGGCGGAAAAGCGATATATAAAACTTCTAAAGCCACATCAGCTGCTGTCAACGCAGTGGATATTTACAAGACATCACAAAAATCCTTTGACGCCTTAAAAACATCTCAAAAAGGTTTATATGGCCTCACCGCTACCAACGGTTTTAGTGAAGCAATTACAGGCCGAGACATGTTTGGAAATAAGATCTCAAAAGAACAGCAGGAAGCGAGTATGAATACGGCACTTGGAATGCTTTTGCCGTTTGGGGCAAAAGGGTTTCATGGTAAGATGGGGGTTAAAGGAAAGAGTACTCCTCTATTACGAGATGAAGGTAAAGTTGGGACATATGAAGAATTAATAGATGCAGGAACACGTGGAGATAACCTAACTCCTCACCATATGCCGTCTGCAAAATATATGAAAACAAATGCGGAAGTACATAAAAATGATGGAGTAAGTATGAATATGGAACACCCTCATCCAGGAAAAGGGGGGAGACATCGTCAAACCGAAACATATGGAATGACTGGTAAGAAATTAGAAGAGTATCTTAATCTAGAACCACGTGATGCTCTAGCTCGTGATATTATTGATGCAAGGAATATCTATTTAAAAGAGGGACTTTACACTTCTAAGGTTCGTTCAGGGCTATTGGAAGTAATAAAATTAAATAAAGTAAAGTATCCAAGTACTTTTGACAGTTGATAGGGGGTTGGAAAAGTTGGACATTTTAGTCGAACTTGCTGAATTAAAGAATAATCGTTTATTAAGAGATGAGAGTGAAATAAAGAAATTTGAAATAGCTATAGAGAGTATTTTAAATCTGCAGAATGTTAATCATATAGAGATATTATGTCAAGGATTTGATGATTCAACTGAAAATGATGAGGTTATGTTTGGATTAATTCATGCTATAGAGTCGTATGATAATCTTGTTAGTTCTGAAATTTCATTGGAAGTTTTAGCGAAATCTATTCCTAAAATGATTCCTCATGCTAAGGAATGGTTGAAGATACTTCATAAAAGGATTCTAAATCATGAATCGTCGAGGGATATTTATAAAAAAATCATCCTTACTTTGAACATTGATACTCAGAAATATATTGTCTCTCAATTAAATAGCATTAAAGAAAAGAACCCAGTTCGGTTTGAAGAAAGTGTAAATTCAATTTTAGATTTTTTGAAGTGATTATAAAACCTTGAGTGGCTTTAAGCCTTTCAAGGTTTTTTTGTGTTTATTTTATTTGTCTTTAAGTTGAGAAAAAGCCGACAAAAAGGGGGATAAAATGGGGACCTTTTTTCCTAAGTGGATCATCGTATGATAGAGACAAGCAAAACGAACGTGAATATTTTGTCCAGAAGGAAGAACCTGCGGACGCTGATCATTGAGCACTCTAAGTGCCTTGATTGGTGTCCGCTTTTTTTATTGGGAGACGCGTCTTTCCCTTATCAATGGCGTATCTGGATACGGAACAAAGGTGTTGAGGAATGTAGCCATACGAGAGGGACATTCTGAGCCTGGATAGCAGCTGGTCTGCGGCGGCCGTATCGAGGACAGTTTTTCATTTTATGATGATGAACTGTACTTGGCATCCTCTCGGAGTGTAGCAAAAACTATCAAAATCTATTTAAGCGAATAGCGTAAGGTGGTGCTTATTCGTCAAGGAGCGAGTGAAATGAAGATCAGGGATTCTGTTTCTAAAGAGACATTAAAGCAATTTAAAAGCATTGCTCTTGGTTCTAATAGAAAGAAGGAGCACGATGCTGATCCCATTACGAATAGGGACTGGGAAGAAATCATGGGATCGAGACGCGAAACGTATCAAAGACAAGGCGGCGTATCCGAAGAAAACGATAAATTTTGGGAACAGTCTTTTGGGTGTATGGCTGCACGTGCTTTGGTGAGGGATAGGAGCGCAAAAATATAAAAAGGGAGATGATGAGCATGGCATCAAAGTTTGGTGTATCTGCTAATCCTAAAAAAGCGAATCATACTTTAGGAAAGGACAAAGTTGTGGTTGTTGCGGTTCAGAATCACAATGATTACATTTGTGGGCCGAACCTTATTCCTCAACGAAAAGTTGCAGGAAAATGGGTTACGATCAAAACGAATTCACCGAACGAACTCAACCCAGGTGAAAAACGGTACGATGAATTCGGTATCAAGGAATCACTAGGTAACAAGAAGGGCACTTATCGATTCAGAGTTGACGTAGAGCGCTATGACAAAAATGGCAACCATGTTGAAACAGTTGGTCCATTCTATACAAACGAATTTTACGTATTCAGTAAACACCTGAAAATTTCTAAATCACCTCCGAAATATGTTTAGGAGGTGATTTCTTATGAATGAGATTAACGAAACCAACGAATTTCACGATCTCTTCAAACAGCGAAAAGGTTGAATCCCTGTGTGTGTCATAGACTTCACGAATCACAAGGGCTGTTCTCTTTTCATCTAGCAACTTCAGAATGAGTTTCAGGGCAATATGATAGCTTTTGGAGGAGCAATGGGAACGCGATCAGTATATGTCTCAGTATTAATAAAGAAAACCCCTTGAAGCCATTGGCTTCAGGGGTTTTTTGTTTTTGTGGGTGTGTCTTATATTTTAAAATGAAGCAGGCATCACCCACAAAAAATCACTTCAGGATCTTTGAGATATACTCTTCATATTTGTTCTTTGAATTCATGTCGATTTTTTTGATGATATGAGATAAATATCAGGTGTTAGGAGAATTTTTAGATCGACAAGCTGCTGAAGTGTGAAACAACTGGTACTGTAGGCAATGGGAATTTTGCAGAACTGCTGCTCCTATCGCTCGATAACATATCAGGACTAGAGTCTAGTTTAACGGAATATTTATTCGCAGTTTGCTAAATGGCACTAGTTAAGAAATAGATGAAGAAGATTGCTACACGTTAGAAAAACAGCGAAACAGAAACAGCCAAAACAGAAATAAATTTTGATTTTTCCAGATACAAATAAAAAAGTTTATCTAATGAAAAAACAATAATAAACCTTCTACTTTTGTCCTTTTAATAAAAACAAAAATTAGTTGTTGTTCAGTCAATTAGACTTATATTAAAAATTTCTTTTTGAATATTTGGATAAACGTAATCAATAAATATGATATATTTAATTGTATATTATGCTAGAAGGTATATTTTTTGGAACCAATGTTATCAAATAGAAGAACAAGGTTTCTTTAGTAGTACCTAAACTAGTGATGGTTAAATTAGTAAATAAAAGGAGCGAAAATCTAGAGGTGAAAAATATAATGAGTTTTAAAAAGAAAACAATAAAATTTATATCCTGCTTAATAATTGCTATTGTAGCATTACTTGTAATAGCCCTTTTATTTCCCACGTGGACTTCAAAAATTAAAGGCAATAATAGTATTAGTACATTAGAACAAGTAAAGATAAATGGTACTAATCATGAAATTATGATACGTGGAACGAATCAAAATAACCCTGTTGTAATTGTTGTACATGGCGGACCAGGATCTCCAGAAACACCATACGCTGCTAAATACCAAAACCTATTAGAATCAAATTTTACCGTTGTGAATTATGATCAAAGAGCGAGTGGGAAGTCGTATCACTTTTTTGAAGATTATTCTAATCTATCAACGGATTTATTAGTCGATGATCTATTGAAGTTGACAGACTATATTTCACAACGTCTTGGTAAAGATAAAGTTATTCTTATGGCTCATTCGTCAGGTACATACATAGGTAGGTATGCAAGCGGCTAAAAAATCTCCTGAGAAGTATGAGGCGTATGTGGGGATTGGGCAGATGAGTGATACAATAGAAAGTGAGAAAGACAGTTTGAATTATTGCATTATCCAAGCTGAAAAAGCTGGTAATACTAAAGATGTAGACTACTTAAAAGGGTTAACTAAGCAGATTGAGAACGGTGATATAGTTACCCCGCGGGAATATGTGATGAAATACGGAGGGGCTACAAGAAATATTGATAACCCTGATGGTGATATTATAGGAACTCTATTTAGCAATGAATATAATTTGTTAGACGTCATACGCTATAACTATGGAATGGGATACTCTCAAGAGAAGCTGGTAAATCATCTTTTGGAAAAGCCATTACCAGATTTTTTAACAAGTTTTGATGTTCCTTTATATTTTGTTATGGGTAAATATGATTTTATGACTTCATCTAATACAGCAAAAAAATATTTCAACACGATTGCTGCAAAAGAGAAGCATTTTATTACTTTCAATAAGTCAGCTCACTATCCGCAATTTGAAGAGAAAAAAAAATTTAATGAATGGATATCAGATACATTTATACATTAAAAATAAGTAAGATACACTATTCATATCACGTGTTTTTCTAGTGTTTAAAAAAACAAATTAAGCCCTGTCCGATTTCATGGATAGGGTCATTTTTGAAAAGCTTTTTACATATTTGTGCCAAGCTTATATAAGCTTAGTTTATGGTTGAATGAAAGTTTATATATCAGTGTATGCAGACAAATAGTCGGTTATTTCATCTTTTGAGGGATAAATGTTCTATTAATTCTCATTTTTTTAGGGAACACCGACGAAGCACCCACAATTTAAAAATAACTTATGATTTTGTATCATCTATAAAAATGGTTTGAGCCTCCATATCAATATCTTTTCTTTGAAAGACAGCCATTTCATTTACGAAATAGCTGTCTTTCTTCATATACAAAAATGATTAATTAAGGACAAAACCTCATTTATTTAGGTACTATTTATAAATTTCCTTCTTGAAAAATATTGAGCGACATTTAAAATTTAAACATCTTCGGTAGCAAAAAGAGTAAGAGCGGTTTGAATAAAGGCATCAGTTGCTTTGGATATATCTTTCATATCTAGCACTGCAATATTGATATCTCTGAACGTATCTGGTTTTAATTCACGAAACACGACTTGGTCTGGCAGTGACAAAATATTTTTTTTAGTTGTAATGGTTATTCCTAACCCTTCTTGTATCATGCTTAATCCTGTCTCTATATAATCCGTTTCAAAGCGTACTTTAGGAGTCACGTTATACTCTTTAAATAAATCATGAACCTGTACCTCAAAACCCCCTTTTCCCATTAGTATATCTTCACCTTGCAAGTCGGGGATACTTATTGTTTCTTTCTGATATAAAGGATGGCTTGAATGCATCAGTACAATCAGTTGATCTTTCAATAAATGTACGGTATCAAAATCTTGATCAGGAGGAATAATAATGCCTACATCAATACATTTAGAACGTAACCACTCTTTAACTTGATCTACACTTCCTTCTGAAAGTTTGATTTCTAGCCCGGGATATTGATTCTCCATTGCACGTATGATTTTAGGAATAAATCTAGTACAAGCAGTTCGGTAAGCTCCGATGTGTATCTTCCCAATCTCTAACCCTTGTTCAGCTGCCACTAATTCATCTACTTTTTGTAATTCACTCAGAATTGTTCTAAAAGTAATTAATATGCGCTCTCCTATATCTGTAAAAGATAATCCATTCTTTTTATCTCTCTTGATTAACTTAGTTCCTATTTCTGTTTCGATAGTTGCTACAGCACGACTTACCGCAGGTTGTGTCATATGTAGTTCTTCACCGGCTTTTGTAAAACTTCCTGTTTCTGATATCCGGACAATAAGTTCCATTTGTAATTTGTTCATATCGATTTTGTTATCTCCTATATGATTAATATGCATTTCATTTATATCAAAGCCTAATGTATCATGAGTAAGAATGAAACTTCAAGAAATTAATCGGAGATTATTAGAGTGATCTTCCGTAATAAAATATTTCTATTTGCACTGAATTAGGTATGAGTTCTGCTTCGGCAGGGGTACCTGTGAAATAAACTTATTCCTGAAACTGTAAGGTTTAGCTTGTGCTCATATGAAGTATTTATTCAGGAAAGGGGGGGGATAACGATGAAGAATCACTCGAATTTACAGCAAGCGGTTAAAATATATAAAGCACTCGGTGAACCAACACGATTAAAAATTACTTGTTTGCTTGTTAATGAAACAAATTTATGTTGTTCTGATATCGGGATAAGACTTGAATCAATCGCTGGATCAACTTTATCCCATCACTTAAAACAGTTAACGGATTGTGGACTTCTCAGTACTCATAAAGAGGGCACATATGTATATTACATCTTAGACCGTGAGTTGATCAGAAAGTATGCTCCATATGTGATGACGTAATTTCTGTCTTTTTGTGTTTCTCAACTTACAAAAATATATAAATAAGGTTTAATTTTACTTATATCTGATATGTTTGTTCTTCGGTTTTTTTGGACTTCTCAGTATAACTTTTACTGGTACTTTAGAAAAGATCGCTAAAGCAAATCATCTATCGTTAGCATCATCGCGTTAATTCATGATTTGTCGCTTTTATAAAACATTAAATAAAGAAATAAAGGTCAATCTACTCGCTTTTTTTAAACGTGCAGTTAGTTTTTGAACTTAAATCCATTTTTCTAGAAATATAGAAATAAAAGGTGTGAATTATTTTGTCAAATATGTGGAAAATTTATTTATTAGCTGCCATTAGTTTTCTTAATGGTACATCAGAATATGTTATTGCGGGAATCTTAGATAAAATTGCTGAGGCCAATCACATTTCAGTTTCATCTGCAGGACAGTTAATCACTGTGTTTTCAGTAGCTTTTGGTGCAGGGACACCCTTTCTAATTGCTTTGTTTGCTCGAATGGATCGAAAAAAACTTCTTGTCTATGCTTTAACCGTTTTCTCTGTCATTAATATTCTTATTGCGATAATAACAGGGTATGAAATGCTAATGGCAGCTAGAATAATATCTGCTCTTAGTGCAGGTGTTATGCAAGTCACGGTTCTAACCCTTGCTGCAGTTTTAGCAGTTCCAGGAAAGCAAGGAGGTGCAATTGCTACAGTTATTATGGGACAAAGTTCTGCTTTGGTTGCAGGTGTACCTATAGGAAGAGTTGTGGCTTCACATTATGATTGGAATGTCATATTCATTGGACTTGGGGTAGTAGGATTACTTTTCTCTGTCGTAACATTGTTCGTTATACCAAAAACAGTTGCTGAAGAACCCGTACCGTTGCGTGAGCAGTTTAAATTTTTTATGAAACCACGTATCGCAGCATACTTGCTTATCACTTTTCTATGGTTAGGTGCATATTCCGTTGTATTCACGTACATTTCACCATATTTCCTAGATATATTTGAAATGAGCAATCATGGGGTAACAACAGCTCTCTTTATATTTGGTATTGCTAGTGCTATTGGAGCTCAATTAGGAGGCTTTAGTACAGATAAGTGGGGAGCATTTCGTACATTAACTGGAGGAATGTTACTCCATGCAATTGCACTATTGCTATTTCCATTTATCGGTCAGTTTGCTTTTCTTTTCTATGTATTGCTTATTTTCTGGGCGCTTGCTGCTTGGTCTTCTGGCTCGCCAATTCAATTTCAGCTAATAAGCCTTGCTCCTGCTGCGGCAAGCATTGTGCTTAGTTTGCACAGTGCTTTAGGACAACTTGGAATGGCAGGTGGAGCTGGTATCGGCGGTATTGCTGTCAAAAATGGTTTGCTAAATTATCTTCCATTGATTGGGGCTTTTACCCTTGCTATTGCTGTCATAGTTACTGTTGTTGACAACGTTCTATCTAAACGAAAAACAGTCTAAAGAAACTCAGATCACTTTTTGCATAAAGTAAAAAGTGATTTGAGTCAACCTCTACGTGATGATGTCCAAACAGTCTCACACAGTGGCAACTTTGGAGGATAATTGGTTAAAAAACGATAAAGTGGATTAAAGTGTCAGACTCCTTATGGTATTCTAGTAAAAGAAAATGCCATAAAGGAGTCTTTTTTATATGAAAATATTAGATGCTCCATCTTTACTATCATCTGTCGAACAAAGGTCAAAAGCCTATCAGGAGCTTCGAGACGAAATGTATCATGTGAAAAAAGCATTAAAAAGTGTATCGGGATTGGGTGATGAATTTACTGGAAAAGGTGCAGACAATATCAAAGCCTTTTATGAGGATCTTGCGCTATATACAGACACTTATCTTGATTTTATTGATATGCAAAAAGCTTTTTTAGATGGGGTAAAAGGAAAGCTTGATGACGAATCATTAGGCGGAAGTACATTTATTCATGAGCATTTCTTAGACGCTCAATTAAAACAAGGGATTCAGAATAATAAAGATATGGTCAAGGAACAAAAAGAAGCCCTATCTACTATTTTTGATGACATCAGTGATCTCATAGAACTGAATGTATTTTCAAGTAAAGAGATCAATGATCATTTAGATGATGCGAACAAAAAAAGAAAAGAGGCCATTGAGGCTGTACATAGAATAGATCATGAGCTAAAAACAGAATACGCAAAATCAGAAGCAATTGAAAAACACCTCGCCACTTTTTATGCAAAAATGATGGCTGCTACAGGAAAAGGGAAAAATGCGCAGCCAATGTATTACGATGCAAAAGCATTTCATGAAACAGATGTGTACAAGAATCATGATAAAATCGATGCACAGGTGAAAGCATATTTAAAGGTGAAAAAAGAAGAAAAAGAGAAACGAAGAATCAAAGAATTGAAGGAAAAGCTCAACGATCCTTCGTGTATATCAGAGGAAAAATACTTTGAGATTGTAGACGAAATTGGATATGAAAATCTTTCTTACGATCAAAAAATGTATTACAGCCAGCTTCTCCAAGTCAAAGCGCAGGAAGAAGCATCAGAGGGGTTTGTTGATGTTGTAAAAGGTGCAGCAGTTGGTCTATATGATGTGGCCAAAGATACAGTGGTTGGAATCTACGATCTTGTGACAGATCCCGGGGGTGCCGTTGAATCGGTCGTAACGGCTGTTTCTCATCCAATTGAAACATCAAAAGCGATTGGAAAATCGATTTCAGACTCATTCCAAAAAGAAGTCATCGATGGTGATGCATATTCTCGATCACACTGGTTTGCCTATGCGACTGGTTCTCTAGCAGAAATCGTCTTTGGTTCTAAAGGGGCAGGTGCCATTACAAAAACGGGAACAACAGCAGCCAAAACTACAGTGAAGAAAGGTCTTGAACAAGGAGCAAAATCACTAGACAGAGTCTCTATTCCGAACCTATTGCCATACTCACCAAAGTTTCAAATGGCTGGTGGCCCGAAGCTTCCGTATAACGTGTTTGACGGAGAAAATCTCAAAAATAAACTCCTCTCCATGGCAAAGCGACTAGACAACAATTCAGGATACGGAATCTCTAAGACAGGCAGACGCTTACCAGCACCAAAATCACCGCCAACCGTTGTTAAATATGGAGATCATTATGTTAGATGGAAACGCAAAAAAGTATTAAAACCAAATGTTGTTTATTCAACAAAGCAAGGCTACACATACACAACCGATCACTATGGACGCATTGTCAAAGTCGAAGCAAGTGATTTAAAATACGGAGAGGTCAAAAGAAACCAATATGCCCAATCCAATTCAGGAAAGCCGGATCGATTACTGGATGATGATGGAGGACATTTAATCGCGTCTATTTTTAAAGGGTCTGGAGATATTGATAACCTTGTGCCGATGAATGGGAATTTAAACAAAGGTGAGTGGAAAAAGCTTGAAAATACTTGGGCTGATGCTCTTCAAAATGGTGATGAAGTTCAAGTAAAGATAACACCTAACTATAAAGCTGATTCACTACGCCCAGAAACTTTTGATATTAAGTATAAAATCGGTGATGATGAATGGGAAATCAAAAGGTTCGATAATGTGTATGGAGGTAAAAAGTAATGAATGAGGAAAAAATAGAACATTTATATAATCAGATAGTTGATGTTGTAGTGGGAACAATACCAATCGAATGGGAAAAGGTGTATTTATATGGTGAGGTAGTTGAAGGTTCCCAGACTGTTTACTTTTATTTTTCATCTAAAGAAAATGAGGGTAAACTGGTATATAGTCATGAGATCACTGAATTGTTTGAAGTGAGTGAACATGAATACAAAGAAAGATGGCATCAATTAGTTGACTGTATCCAAGAACTTAGTAGAGAGTTTGAACAAAGTGGTCAAGAACCTTGGACAAATTTCACAATGATATTTGATGAAACGGGACATTTCAATATAGAATTTAATTATGATGACCTTTTGAATACAAACCCTCATGAAAGAAAAACTATATGGAAATATAATCATCTAGGTATTATACCTAAAAGCAATTCTGGTAAAAAACATTTAGAAAAATACCTTTCTACATTGGAGTAACTTTTAAGTTTTAAAGATGTTATAAAATTCGTTCTGATAGATTAAAAAATAAAGACTTGAGAACATTTTGAGAGCACCATTCCAAGCAGATATGGTGCTCTTTTTCAATTTTAATCAATAACAAAAAAGACACACATAGCAACAAAATAAAAATCAATACATATGGAATCATGACTGGAATCAACTGCTTATTGATTAGAGCGTCAAAGAAACCGATAAACCGTCACTTCACAATCACCCAGTATCTCTTCCATCATCTCTTCAACAATCGTCCAATCGCCGCCTGCCAATCCGCAGCCGATCCCGTATGGAATGGCGATGGACGTTTGGTTCTCTTCATGTGAATGTGTCACTGTATCCTTTAGGTGTTGAAAGCAGCTGCGTAAGGCATCGTAGTCGGTTTGCTTTCTTGTTCTTCCGTACCCGACTTGGGCAAATAAGTTGGCAATTGTTTTTCCGTCGTTTGTTGTGATGAGTTGAACGGAGCCTAACAAGTCATCTCCTTGTTCTGTACATAATTGTTTATATTCTTTGTACACATTCGGGTATTTGCTTTTGATCTGTTTGGCTAATCCAGCTCCCATGACTCCTTTACAGTTCACCTGGTGACAGATAATATTTTCGCTTGCCTCTAAAATGTTGCCATCCACTGTTTTGATCATATGAAGTAGCCCCTTTTTGATAAAATAGAAACTTATGTTCTATTATAACAGTTGTACTCCTGTGATTTAATAATTCAAATGCTTTTGATAAGTTTTTATTTAAGACATGATGTTCAGATGACAGCAAAGTGACAAACATGTAATATGATTCCGCGTTTTGTTCGTTCGATCGATGGAGCGGACATCTTATTTCAATTATTCTTTTCATAAATCGAGTAAAAAGGAATGAAATGAGATGCAGGAATATAATGAAGAATTATTTAGGTGGGTGAATCAGCTCAGTATCGATTATGGTCCTTTGAATCCGATATTTGTTGGACTAGCTGAATATACAGTGCTGCTGGCAGCACTCATGTGTCTGTTCATATGGTTTCAAAATCGCAGCAGATACAATAGGGTGATGGTCGTATCTGCCGGACTAACCTTCATATTTGCAGAGTTACTTGGGAAAATCGCTGGGGTCTTTTATTTTAATCAACAGCCCTTTGCAGAAATGAGCCATGTCAATCTTTTGATCCAAAAGGAAGTGAATAACTCTTTTCCAAGTGATCATACCATCTTTATTTTTTCGATTTTCCTGATCTTTTGGCTGTTCCACAAACGCCATATTTATTGGCTGATCATTGCGTGCGCTGTTGGTTTTTCAAGGATTTGGGTAGGTGTTCATTATCCATTTGATGTCTTAGCAGGTGCAGTTATAGCGTGTTTAACAGCGACCGCTGTTGTATGTTTGCCGATATGTCAAAGGAGCGTTGATGCCATTTTGTCATATTATGAATGGCTTGAGCAGAAATTTGTACGGAAGAGAACAAAATAACATTACAGCTAAATACCCCGATCTGTTAACGGCTGAGATCGGGGTGCTTTTTATTTTCGCCAAAACGTTGAACAATCCGCTTTGTCTTCGATATTAAATTCGATGATTTTTTTCAGGAGAGGATAATCAACTGGCAAGCTTTCCTTCATGCGAAACATCTTTTTTCCATGATCGTAACCAGCTTGTACAATGTCAGCTGAAAAGTGATCAATTCCTTTTCCTTCTGGTGCGACAGAAATGTGATGTTTTGCCACGCTAAACCCAATAATAAATGTGCCGTGATCTGTGAACATGGGCTGATTCCAAGCAATTCTCGGCTCTAATTGAGGGAAGGTGTCTTCTATCCATTGTAAAATGTCTTGAGTACGCTTCTTCAGCTCTGGGTTAGCAATCTGACTGACATATTCTTCGAACACATGCATGATGTTGATCCTCCATTTCCAGCGACCTCATAAGCCTCAGACAGGATTCTAGGGCAACACCCTTCCCAGTGGGACTTTACCTTTTTCAGCTAGTGTGCTTTTCAGCGCTCTTTCCTTCTAGAGCTGCTGAGGCGCGGAAGTTATTGATCATATTATATAAAGAAACAGTAAAAATGAAAAGCTGCGCCGATGACTGTTGCCGATGGTCCTTAGGCAAATCGCACAAAATAGTCAAAGGCACATATGATAAAAGACCATATGGATTTGTATACAGCATTGAATTGGGCTGATGGAAAGTGACAAACCTGTTGATGAGTAAACTGAAAGAGATAAACAATCGAACAAAAAAAGATGGCTTTACTCACAAACGTTCAATGAGTTCTCCTTTTTTGCTCATCAAGGAAGATGGGGAACCTTTCAACTCATGGGTGTTCTTTGAGAGAAGTGTGTTTAAGACTTGCTATTTTTCTTTGATTTCCATCAATGAAGAACAGAATTGTGTGGTGTTAGAGCTTCTTGTGCCTTGCTGCATGAGATCGACGTGCTGTCAGAAAGTCTTGTATCGATCCAGCTCAAAAATTCTTGTCAATCTGTCTTTTTTATGCGGAATGACTGAAGTGGAGCTGCCTGTATATGATGCGCTCATTTTAAAGAACATAGAATCTCACCATGTCCTTCTTTGTTTTTCAGCATCGCCCAGTTCAGTTGAAATATGGCGTAATGGAACAAAATTACTGAATACAGCAACAGTGGTTTTGCATCATCATGATGATCAAAATGTGCCAGTTTCTATCACCATTCAAACGAAAAAAACATGTCATGACATCTGTGTCCAAAAGGGAGAAAGCCGGGCGATTACGGTGAAAGATATGATGTTGATCTTAAAGAAACAATCTGCTGAAAACGTGCAAGCGCGATTAGAAATACAATTAAACATGGTACAAAGGAAAAAAATAAGGCTTTAAGTCTGGGATAATCGCACAATCTTCGTAGATCACTAGATCATAGTCTATCAAGAATAGGTTGAAGGAGGGTTATAATGGCTATTTTAGGCGGGTGTAGTAATGAGCAAACAGGCTTTGTGAATGATGCAGTATGCTTCACAGTTGATTTAGCAGCAGCAGCGGATGCAGTTGTCGTTTGGACAGATGGAACACCATTTGTCATAAACGGGACCATTATGGTGGAAAACAATGGGATCGCAGCTGTAGCACCTACTGTGACATTAGAGGTAAACGGTGCGGCTGTTCCAGACTTCACTGTACCTCCAGGGGAGAGTCAATCCATTACGCTGAATGATCTGAACTCCATTGGGATTTTAGCTACTGGCGGGACCTCGACTGGAAGTATTGTCGTTTCTTTTTCTCTCAATTACCAGTATTAGTGTGTATGTCTTGAAGATTCCACAGATTGAAAGTAGTGAGAGACATGTGCGCCCAACTTAATATGTGTGGAGGTATAACCGGCCCAACCGGATCAACGGGTCCAACCGGATCAACAGGCTCGACGGGATCAACGGGAGCCACCGGCCCAACGGGAGTAACAGGCCCAACCGGCCCGACGGGATCAACGGGTCCAACAGGAGTAACAGGCCCAACCGGAGCAACAGGCCCAACAGGAGTAACAGGAGCAACAGGCCCGACGGGATCAACGGGTCCAACAGGAGTAACAGGAGTAACAGGCCCGACGGGATCAACGGGTCCAACAGGAGCAACAGGCCCAACCGGAGTAACCGGTTCAACGGGAGCCACCGGCGCAACGGGAGTAACCGGCTCGACGGGAGCCACCGGCCCAACAGGAGTAACAGGCCCGACGGGATCAACGGGTCCAACAGGAGTAACCGGCCCAACGGGAGTAACCGGTCCAACGGGATCAACGGGTCCAACGGGAGCCACCGGCGCAACGGGAGTAACCGGTCCAACGGGAGCCACCGGCGCAACGGGAGTAACCGGTCCAACCGGAGCCACGGGTCCAACGGGAGTAACCGGCCCGACGGGATCAACGGGTCTAACGGGAGTAACCGGCCCAACCGGAGTAACCGGTCCAACCGGAGCAACAGGTTCAACGGGAGCCACCGGCCTAACGGGAGTAACCGGCCCGACGGGATCAACGGGTCCAACGGGAGTAACCGGCTCGACGGGAGCCACGGGTCCAACGGGAGCCACCGGCGCAACGGGAGCAACAGGCTCGACGGGATCAACGGGTCCAACGGGAGTAACCGGCCCAACCGGAGCAACAGGTTCAACGGGAGCCACCGGCCTAACGGGAGTAACAGGCCCGACGGGATCAACGGGTCCAACAGGAGTAACCGGTCCAACGGGAGCCACCGGCCCAACGGGAGTAACCGGCCCGACGGGAGCCACCGGCCCAACGGGATCAACGGGTCCAACGGGAGCCACCGGCCTAACGGGAGTAACAGGCCCAACTGGAACAAGTGTAACGGCTAACTCAATGTACGCGTCCAATACGTCGGGAAGTACAGTGCTCGTTGTCTTAGGCGGAACAGCTGTTTCTTTGTCTAATAATCAGACTTTAGATGGTTTTACGGCAAGTGGTGGAAATACGGTATTTACAGTGCCTGTCTCAGGTCGCTATTTCATCACGTATCAAGTGAACACAAGCGTAGCACTACTTGCTGGAACGAGGATTATCAACAACGGATCTGCCATTCCAGGCTCTATTTTATCACCCGCTTTATCGGCATCTACCTACAATGTATCACTCATTACAACGCTTGCAGCAGGTAACCAAATTTCTCTCCAAATTTTCGGAGTGGTCGCAACAGTTGTCTTACTTGGAGGAGGATCGGTTGGAGCGGCATTAACCATCATACGATTGGAATAAGATCAAAAAGCCCCAAAAAGGGCTTTTTTCATTTCATTTCGAGATGTTCTTTTTTTAAAAAAGGCTAAATTTTTACGCAAATATCGTTGACTAGGAGAAAGAAACGCACTTTCAAAGGAAACGGATATTGAAGATTCAAGTGATTCATATTAAAATGATGTCAAATGGACTAATTAGCAATTGCTAATAGAAGTTCCATATTTAGTGAAATCATGTGTTGTAGCTGAAGGTGATTGGGGGTGTAGAATGAGCAAAGTTCCTGTTGCGGAATTGGCATCACTATTAAATGACTGGAACATGGAAATCAAAAAAGATCATGCAGATGAGGCAGAACGGTTATTTGCTAAAGCGAAACAAGCTGTAGAGGAAATTGACGATGCGGACATCCTCATATACTATTCTCTTCTTGAGAAGAGGCATCACATTCTTATGTACAATTTAAGAGGACAAAAGGGTAATGTTTCAACGAAAAGTATAGAGGGTCATTACGGTAAAAAAGAGGATGACTTATCTAACCGCCTTGCCTACTATTTTGACTTTTATGAGGGTGTGTATGAGCAGCATCAAGGTAATTATGAGGTTGCATTGCAAATGTATCAAAGTGCTGAAAAGCTCTTAGATAAAATTCCAAGTGAGATAGAACGTGCTGATTTCGATTTTAAGGTGGCATGGCTTTACTACCGGCTTAGCCATATCATGCTCTCATTAAGCTATATCCGCAGAGCGCTCCACGTCTATAAGTGGCACAAGCATTATGAAAGAAGAATGGCCCTTTCATACTCTCTCATAGCAGCGAATCTAACAGAAATCGGCCGGTATGAAGAGGCGCTTGAGAATTATCGTCTGGCGGAAGAGGTTTTGACAAGCGAGCAGGATGATTTTATGCTGGCTCAGCACCACCACAATGTGGCCATTTTATATTCATTTTGGAACAAACCGAAGGAATCGATACGTCATCTTGAAAAAGCACTGTCCCATCAAGAGTATTATGATTCAGATTTCTTTTTCCATTCTACGTATCTGATCAGCCGGGAACTCTGTGTGATTGGTGAAAAGCAGCGTGCAAGCCAGTATATAGAGGTTGCATATGCCAGAATAAAAGATGCTTCTCATGAAGTGTTTCAGCTAAAAATAGGCATCGTACATGATCTTTACTTAACGCATGCGCCACAAAGATTTCAGCAAATTGATGAGAAATTAAGAAAGTTAGAAGAGAAGAATGAATATCATGAAGTAAAGGAACTTTCACAATTTGCAGCAAAATATTGTGAAAAACAAGCACTTTATGAGCAGACTGTTTTTTATTTGAACAAAAGTTTAGATGCGGATTTACATATGAAAAGAATGGGGTTGATTTAAGATGAAAACAGGATTAAAAGTATTATTTGTTGTTGGTTTAGCGGTGGCTGCGTCTGTTCTCACGCAAAACATTGCGGGTTCATTCGAAGTTGCAGAAAAAATCATTGGTGGTTAATACCATTCATCTCTCGCCCTTGTTGATGATCGTCAGCAAGGGTTTTTTTGTATTTTAATAGGCTCTTCTTATTAAACGCTGCAAGAACGTTTAATAAGAAGAATTCGCAACAAAGGGGTGTGCAAATTTGTTACCTGCTCCATTATTCTAAATAAACATAGGGCAGAGCAACAAGTTAAAAAGGTCACCTTTCTTTGCTTAATTTAGTTTTTTGCAGGACTTTTCATTCAAATTTTAACAAATTGGTCTATTGTACATAGAAGAAAAGAAAAAGCAGGAACACCGCCCCATTTGTCATGCATATGATGAGATGAGGTTTGATTTGAAGGTAGGTGATTGTATGTATTCACGGGTTTATGGCGGTTTTCATGGAGGCGGTTTTAGCGGAGGCGGGGCACATATCGGACCGGTTGGTTCTCATATCGGCTTTGGCGGGTATTATTTGAGCCCTGGTGTGTTCTCAGGCTTAGGCGGTTTTCCTGGGTATGGGGGATTCGGGCCATTTTCTGGATATCCGTATGGGTCCACGTTCATAATGGGACGTCCTCCTGGTTTTTATGTGAGGAGTTATTAGTGAAGGTTCGCAATGATTGAAATAGCCGTCTAACGATAGGCTATTTCAATTGGTGAAAGTGCTTTAATACTGCCGTTGTCACAATGAACCCTAGGATGATGATCGGCAGCCAAATGATGATAAATGGATCGTAACCATCTGTGTATGCAGCTATAGCAGCACCAAGGCCATAGAAGGCAATAGAGCCTATTCGCATGAAGCTAACAAGCTGGATAGGGGCTTTTCTTTTTTCCTGGTGTGATATACGCTGGGCTACATCTTCAAATAGGTTAGCCAGTGTATTTGTTAGAACGGTTGTGGAAATGCCAGCCACATTCAATTTACGGGCGGCCACTGTCTGCATGCCCATGGCCATACTTAAAAGGATGATCAGCATAAAGTAAGCACCTTGTGTATAAGGAAAAATGGTCATGAGAGCAAATAAAAGCAAAATCATCACTTCTATCATAAAGATGCGTGTAACGGCTTTTGGCCAAAACGTTTGCTCATGCTTCCCGCCTATCACAACTGCAAGTAAAACCCCTAAAACGAATCCACTTAATGCGGTAATGGAATGAAGTGCTGTTAGCTGCAGGGAACTCCCTGCTGCGATACCAAGTAGTACAATATTACCCGTCATATTGGCTGTAAACACATGCCCTAGACTCAAATAGCCAATTACATCCACAATTCCTGCGGAAAGACATAAGAAAATCAAAGCCGAATTTCGAAATGTATGTGCGGTCAAACCAGTCATCCCTTTCTTCCTCTCTAATGAATAAGTGTAACGCTTAATGACCGCGAATGTCCATCTGATGAGATGGTAAAATGTCTGCAAGCTGATGTAAGACTTGTCTAAAAGCATCATCATTCACAAGGTGCCTCATTCGGCGGAATGGATCGCCTTTTTCTTTTAAACGTTTTATAACCGCTGGCATGGTAAAGAGAGAAGGGTGAAGTTCCTCGTGATAGAGTTCGTCCCATTCAAGCGGTGTCGCCACAAGTCCAAGCTCATTTCCTCTCGGGGAATATGGAGCGATGATTGTTTTTCCAGCATCGTGCTGAATATAGTCTAAATACAAGCGATTGCCGCGTTTTTTCTTAAGACGTTCTAGAGTAAAAAGCTCCGGTGCCTGCTCACTTAAAAATTGACATATAAACCCGGTGAATCGTCTCGTTTCTTCGTATGTGAAGGCATTTTTCTTTAATGGAATATAGATTTGAAGCCCTTTTCCGCCGCTTGTTTTAATAAAAGCTGTGAGAAAAAGCCCGTCTAAAAGCGCTTTGATGCGTTTAGCAGCTTCTATGGCAAGATGAAACTCATGAACAGATGGCGGGTCCAGATCAAAGACAATTTCTGTAGGCCGATCCGTATCTCTTGTTTCAAAAGGGATATGAAATTCCATCGCCAGCTGGTTGCCGAGCCAAAGAAGCGTACGAGGATCGTTACAGACCGTGTAAGAAATATCATCCACCTCATCTGTCAAAACAAAGTCTGGCGCATAATCAGGTGTTGACTTTTGATAAAAGAATTCGTCCCCAGTGCCATGAGGATACCGAATTAAAGTAAGACGCCTTTCACGTAAAAAAGGCAAAAGGTAAGGAGCCACTTGTCTCAAATAAAGTAAATAATCTGCCTTGGTCAGTTGAAGGGCCTGTACAATGGGTTTCTCAGGGTGAGTGATGTCTATAACAGCAGGGAGTGGATACAGCTGTTTGAGCATTTGCTGAAATGTACACGCTGCTGGATCAGCATCTAGTAAAAAGGAAGAAAATCGCGGCTCCCTTAAGGCAGATCCATCAAAGGATATACAAGCAATGCTGGCAACGATAGAAGGAGGGATTTCATATATTGATGGCCCTGTTAACTCACCTTTTGTTTGAAAGAGCGTACGCAGCGTTTGTTCTTCTTCTTTCGAAAATCCATGCTTGAATTGGACAACCTCGATAAGGGTCGAATTTTGATAAATGGAGCCTTGAAAATAGCCATTTTCTTTATCAAAACGGGTCACAATGACAGAGACATACCGCCAGTTTTTCATTTTTAGCCATTCTTTTGAGCGGGTATTTTCTTGCCATTTACTCGTCTTTTTTTTCGCTACTAGTCCTTCTGCTAAATACGTCGTCATTAAGTTTTTCATGTATTCAGAGTCTGGGTCTGTATGAATGACCTGCAAAAGGGAAGGGTGCTCTAGCTGAACTGATGAGGGGAGCTTTGCGTCTTGGAATACTTCCTGCAGCTGATTTTTTCTATCCATCAGCGGTAAATCAACGAGAGGTTTCCCTTTGCAGCTTAATAGATCAAACGCAATGAAATGACATGGAAATCGTTCAGCCTGTCGTTGAATGGCTTCTTTGTTTTTCAGCCTGCCTCTTTGTTGAACCTTCGCGAACTCGCTTTGCTGTTCACTCAGTAAAAAGACCAATTCTCCGTCAAGCGTCAGCGGTAAAAAGGGAGCAAATTGGTCTATTAATTGTTCGCACTGCTCCATCACTTCAGGAAACTGCGCATTTAGCCGTTTTCCGGCCCTGCTTTCTAAACGAATCTCGTCTTCTTCCCATACAAGAATAGCCCGAAAGCCATCATATTTTAATTCATACACCCAGTCTGCACCGGCAGGTATATCATGTGCAGGTGTTAATCGCATAGGTTTCATTGTGCATGTCACTTCCTTATATCATGTGTTCTTAGAGTGGGATGAAATTTTCAATCACATACATAAGTCTGATGAAAACATTACATAGTAAGGAGAAAAGAACGGAGGAAGCGCGATGCATACAGTTTGGAAAGGCGGCATTAGTTTCGGATTGGTCAATATTCCAGTTAAGCTGTTTACCGCTACAGAGAACAAAGATATTAAATTAAGACAGCTGCATAAAGAGTGTCACACGCCTATTAACTACAAGAAAGTATGTGCCAATTGCGGTGAAGAGGTAGCGCCAGAACAAATCGTGAAGGCGTATGAATATGCGAAGAATAAATTTATTGAATTGGACGATGAAGAGCTAGAAAAACTGCGAAAAGAAAATGAAGAAAAAGCCGTTGAAATCATTGATTTTGTGAAGATAGAGGAGATTGATCCAATCTATTATGAAAGGAGTTACTTTTTATCACCAGATACCGGCGGAGCGAAGGCTTATTCATTATTAAGAAAAGCTTTAGAGGAATCGGGGAAAATTGGTGTGGCAAAAATGATGATTCGCTCAAAGGAGCAATTAGCGATCGTTAGGTGCTATGAACAGCTTTTGCTGATGGAAACCATTCATTTTCCTGATGAAATTAGACAAGTATCAGATGTACCGAATATCCCACAAGAGGAGAACATTGTTAAGAAAGAGTTAGATACAGCGCTTCTTTTGATTGAACAGCTGACCACCACATTCGATCCAGCGGCATATCAGGATGAATACAGAGAACAGCTGATGAATGTAATTGGCGATAAAATATCTGGAGAACATACTGTTCAGCCAGAAACGACTGGCAAAAAAGATCCTGCATCCAATGTGACGGATTTAATGGCCGCACTACAGGCTTCGATCGACCGCTCAAAACCAGCGAAAACAAAAAAAGCAGCGCCTAAGAAAAGAAAAGCTCCAGCGAAAAAAGAAAAGAATGCATAATTTAAAGACCGCTGAGAAGCGGTCTTATTGCGGCTTTAACACGTCCTGAATCGACCCGTCTTTTCGGTGAATGACAACAGAAGTTCCTTTATTAGCTGAAATATCCTTTGCCCGGGCAATTGCTTCTTGTTTCGTTTCTTTCACCTCACTTGCTCGTTTCGCTTTCTCTGTTTGAATCGCCCAGCCTTCCTCGTGCTTCACTACATGCTGCGCATGATCCATGAGCTCTGGTCTTGCGGAGCTGCTGCCCTCAGAAGGTTTGACAGAACCATGAGATGAGAAATTCTCTACCTCTTTCTCCGTTGCGTTCTTTTTCCACTCTTTCGCTTGACTGATTGCAATGGGAATGGCTCTATTTTCCTCATAGCCTTCCTGAATCATTTTATTGGCAATCTCAATTGCTTTTTTTCGAATGACGTTGTCTAATGATTGAAATGAAGCTGGATAATCGTTCATCGTCCAAGGCATAAGAAACGCTCCTTTCTTTTATTTGAACACCTTCCCCCATCTGTAATGGATCAAACATACAAGTTCTCTCAAACCAATGTTAGAGCTAAAATACATCGTTTTGCTGAGGCAGAATTTCATCAACTCCCGCAGAATAGAAGGTAGAAAAGGAGTGATTTTGATGATGATAAAAGGACTGTATGAAGCACATTTACCTGTGAGTGACTTGAAGACATCTATTGCGTTTTATGAAAAATTGGGATTGACACTTGCTCATGAGAATGAAAGAGTAGCCTTTTTATGGATTGAGAAAGGAAAGAGCTGGCTTGGCATATGGAAGGCAGATATGTCCACTATTCCATATCACGTAGCAACTCGACATTTAGCCTTCCAAATTAAAACATCCAGCATCGAACAGATCAAAGCCTGGCTGATAGAAAAAGGGATCAGCATTCACCCAATGTTTGGTTTTTCAGAAGAAAAGCAGCCTTTAGTTCTCGATAATCCGCCGCAATTTCATGCAGCGATCTATTTTCTTGACCCAGATGGGAATCTGCTAGAATGCATGGCACCGCTTAAGCTTGATGCAGCGGAAGAATACGATATGATGACATATGAGCATTGGAATCAAAAGAAAAATCCGTTTATTGATTGACAAAACCACTCATTGTAACTATATTGATTACAACGGTGGTGAAAGATTGTGAAACAAATTAGCAGCAGGTATCCGATTGCTGTTCATATTGTGTCATTTATTGCAGGTGTTCCAAAAGAGTGTACTAGTGATTTTATCGCAGAGAGTGTGAATTCAAATCCAGCCATTGTTCGAAAAATGATGGCAATGCTCAAACGGGCGGGTCTCATTGAGATTCGCCGCGGAGTAGGCGGTGCTTATTTAAAAAGACCGGCGGAGGACATCACGCTGTTAGATGTGTATCGTGCTGTAGATGTTAGCGAGGATGAAGAGTTATTTAACTTTCATCAGCCAGTCATTGCTTGTCCGATTGGTCAAGCAATGGATACGAGACTGCGACATGAACTAAAAGAAGCACAAGCTGCACTTGAGAACCACCTAAAACAAGTAACAATTCAGCAATTATTGACAGAGGCGGAATAAAAAAGCTCGTACGTTGGAGCTTTTTTTATACCTTTGTTGTAACCATCTTGATTATAACGAATACACATCACCGTTGTACGAAAAATGAGGAGGTCAAACAAATGAAATTATTAGTAACAGGGGCAACAGGACAACTTGGATCGCTTGTCGTTCAGCACTTGCTGACAAAAGTACCGGCTCAACAAATTGCCGTCAGTGTTCGAGATCCGCAAAAAGCAGTACATTTGAAGGAAGCTGGGGTGGATGTACGCCGTGGCGATTTTACTCAGCCAGACACCCTAACATCAGCATTTCAAGGCATTGACCGTCTTTTGATCATTTCTACAGCGGATGGAGACCGTGTGCAGCAGCATACAGCAGCATACAGCGGCCATCGAAGCGGCAAAAGCAGCAAATGTGGCGTTTATTGCTTATACAAGTGTTGTCAATGCAAGAGAGAGTCAGCTTGTCCTTGCAAATGACCATGCCAAAACAGAAGAAGCCATTTCGGCCTCTGGCATCCCTCATGTATTTTTAAGAAACAATTGGTATGTAGAAAACGAAAAAGACACGATTCTAGCGTCCGTCAGCGGCGCACCATTTTTAAGCCCGATTGGTGAAGGAAAAGTTGGCTGGGCGACAAGAAATGATTACGCAGAAGCGGCAGCAAATGCGTTAACACTCTCGGTACATGATCAGGAAATATATGAACTGTCTGGCCCACTTCGGACGCACACTGAACTTGCACACATTGTCAGCAAGGTGAGCGGAAAAGAAATCAAAGTAGAAAAAATAGATGTAGACACATTTGGAGAATTTTTAGCTTCAAATGGTGTACCAAAAGAAGCAGTGCCATTTGTCAAAGCTATTCAAAGCGGCATACGCGATGGCGCCTTAGCCGTTGAAAGCCAAGATTTCAAAACATTACTAGGCCGTCCGTTAACACCTATTGAAGAAGGAATCAGTGAATTGATTTCAAAATAAACATCAAAAAACGCCTATCAAAAGGGCGTTTTTTTCATGAAGTCATTTTTTACCAATTATGTATATCGTGTGTATAGAAAAAAGCTCGATTGTTCTGCGCATGATTCAAGCACTTTCAGCTCTCAATCGCTCGGTAGAGGAGGGGGAGCAAACGAAAGGTGCCATCCATTTCATATCAGGCCCGAGTAATTTTCCCGATATTGAAATGAATTTAGTGGTGGGGGTTCATGGTCCAGTTCGGGCCGTGTATCTGTTAATAGATGATAAAAGCCTTTTTATGATCCAAAAAAGCTTTAAAAAATCATCTTGCCTCTAGGTGAATGGACATAGTAAGATGACGTCATACAAGATGAACTGCTCATCTACTGCTGATGTAAAGGAAGCTGCTAATGGAAATGAAGACAACTGCTCAAAAGAAATCAATTGCACTACCGCTTGTAATTTCAATTATTGCCATTTCGTTTTCTGCAATTATTGTGAAATGGTCAAATGCACCTGCTGCTATTTTAAGTATGTATCGAATGATCTTTGCTGCGGCTCTCATGCTGCCGTTTATTCTGCCAAGAAAAAAAGAATTTCTCTCGATAAAGCGTAGAGACTGGTTTTTCTTATGTATGTCAGGCTTCTTTTTAGGACTCCATTTTGTGCTGTGGTTTGGCTCACTCAAGCTGACCACTGTGGCTAGCTCTACTATTATTATCGCTCTACAGCCGATGGTGTCCTTATTAGGTGGATTTCTCATTTTCCGTGAACGAACGACAATGTCTGCCATATTGACGATGTGTGCCGCAATTGTTGGTGCACTCATGATTGGCTGGGGAGATCTAGGGCATAGTCAGGAAGCAATCTTAGGAGACATTTTATCCTTTTTAAGTGTCATTGCAGTTGTTTGTTATTTATTAATAGGTCAACAGGCTGTAAGGAAAATATCTCATTGGATTTATAGTTTTTGTGTGTTTGGTTTTGCCGGTCTTTTTTTAATTCTGTTCAACCTGCTTCAGCAAACTCCTTTTACAGGCTATCCGGGTAAAGAATGGGGAATCTTTTTATTGCTCGCCATCATTCCCACCATGTCTCATGTCATTAATAATTGGCTTTTAACCTATGTCAATGCGACAACCATTTCAATGAGTATACTAGGAGAACCTGTTGGGGCAACGATCCTTGCTGTATGGCTGCTTGGAGAAAAAGTCACGCCGCTTCAAATGCTTGGCGGTCTGCTAGTCCTTTTAGGCGTCTTTCTCTTTTTGATACAGCAACGTCAAGGAATTGTGATCAAACCAAAAAAATCCGGTTAACTCCCGGATTTTTTACTCTTTTAAATCGTTTTTTTCGATCACTTTGTTTAATCTTGCCTCAATTTTTTTCAATTGTTTTCTTCTGATCATTCGAAACGCAATAACAATGATTGTCACGGTAAAGGCGATGATGAGAAGAGAGAACACTTGAAATAGAAGATCGCCAATATTGAATGCCACATTCTCTCCATTAGACATGCGCAAAACCTCCCTTTCTATCTATATATTACCATAATCAATAAAAGATTGAGATTTATCCATAATTTATCTATAATAGGTAAAATATCACTCATCAAAGGAGAACCAATATGAGAACTTTAGTCCTTTTACGAGGTCTCCCAGGCGTAGGTAAATCCACATGGATCAAAAAACAAGGCTTAGAGCCTTACACTTTATCGGCGGATCAGATCCGGCTGTTGACCCAGCCGCCGCAGTTATCAGTCAATGGGAAACCAGAAATTTCAAGCAAACATGACCACAAAGTTTGGTCTTTATTATTCGATTTACTCACAGCCCGAATGGAGCGTGGAGACTTTACTGTGATTGATGCGACACATATTTCAAGCAAATCAATTTCTCAATATAAGTCTTTAGCCACTAAGTATCGTTACAGGGTGTATGTCGTCGATTTCACGCACGTACCGCTTGAAACAGCTCTTTTTCAAAATCGTTCGCGAGAATCTCACAAAGTTGTGCCGGAGTCTGTTTTATATCAAATGAATGAGCGGTTAAAAACAGAAAAGGTTCCATCATGGGTGACTATTTTGCAACTGGAGGAATATGAGCAAGTAATGACCTATCAACCTCGATCCTTTGATCAATATGAGGCCATTCATGTCTTCGGCGATATTCATGGTTGTTATACAGCTCTTTCTACCTATTTGCAAGGAGATATCAAAGAAAACGAACTTTATATCTTTGCAGGTGACTTGCTTGATAGAGGAATAGAAAACAAAGAAGTATTAGATTGGATGCTCGCCCATCGAGAATGCCGGAATGTGATCGTCATTGAAGGCAATCATGATCAGCATTTATACAGGTTTGCGCATGGTGAAAAGGTCAAAAGCAATATGTTTAATCGTCATACTGCGCCTGAAATCGAAGCAGCTGATTTTGATTTAAAAGAAGTACGAAAGTTTGTTAGAACATTTCACCAGCTTACGTATTTTACATACCATGGCCAGCCATTTCTTGTGACCCATGGTGGGCTTGCTCATTTGCCAGAAGAGCTTTTACAAGTCTCAACACAGCAGCTCATTCACGGTGTGGGTGATTATTCAGATGATATTGATCACTTATTTGTTCAAAACACATCTGGACTGGATATCATTCAAATTCATGGGCATCGCAATTTATACAGACTGCCAATTCACGCAGCGGAAAGATCTTATAACCTAGAAGGTCAGGTTGAATTTGGGGGGAAGCTGCGGGTATTGAAAATCACGGCTGAAGGGATTGAGACTCATGAAATTGACAATCCAGTCTACAGGGCCTCTGAGAAAAAACAATCAGCTGCTGTTCAGCCAGATATTTCACTGAATGATTTTTTAGCTCATTTAGATCAGCATGAATATGTACAGGAATTAAAGCTTCCTCACCATATTTCATCCTTTAATTTTACGAAAAAAGCTTTTAGTGAACGGCAGTGGGATGATGTGAATGTGAAGGCAAGAGGTTTATTTGTCAATATGGTTTCAAAGCAGATTGTTTCTAGAAGCTATAATAAATTTTTTAATATTGATGAGCGGCCAGAGACAAGAATGCAGCATTTAGTGAACCATCTTCAATTCCCTGTCACCGTATATGATAAAGCAAATGGGTACTTAGGAACTGTTGGGTATAACGAAATGGAAGATGAATTGGTGTTCACGTCTAAATCGTATACATCACATGTGAAACAAAATCAGCATGCTTCCTGGGTCGAAGAGCTATTCTATCAGACCTTCGGCGACGTGCAGGTTGACTACATCAAATCGTATGTTCGTGACCACAACGTATCTCTTGTGTTTGAAGTCATTTTGCCGGAGAAAGATCCACATATTATCGCATATGATCACGATCAACTCATTTTACTTGATATTGTGAAACGGCAGCTAAGCTATGAAAAAGCACCATTCACTGAAGTGAAAAGACTAAGTGAACAGCTTGGCATGTCCTGCAAACAGGAAGTGGCTGTTTTCCATGATTGGACGTCTTTTTATAAATGGTATCAAGCAGTCTCTCATGATGACACAATTCAAGAAGAGGGATATGTCATTGAGGATGCGCGCGGCTTTATGACCAAACTTAAGCTCCCTTATTATCAATTTTGGAAGCAGATGCGCGGGGTTAAGCAGCGCGTAGCAGAGAAGCGTTCGTCGCAAAAATATATGCAGGCTTTACAAACAGCAGAGCAAGCTAGATTTTATACGTGGCTTCTTGAGCAAGAGGCTAAGCATGTGAAGAATAGCTCAATTATTGAACTGCGATCACAATTTAAGCAAAGTGATGCTACCAAATTGAATAATGATGAAATAAATGCATAGTCTAAAAAAGAGTCTTTTCTAAGGAAAAGGCTTTTTTTGATGCAATTGAAAGGTGGACACTTGCATGCCTGACCATATTGAAGTGATTCTTCGGACGATGTTTGCTTTTACGATTTTATTTGGAGGAGCACGTCTTCTAGGGAAACAAACCATAGCGCAAATGAATATTTTTGATTTTATTGCAGCCATCAGCTTAGGTTCCATTGCAGCGAACCTGGCGTTTAATACAACGCTGCCGCTTCAGCATACAACAATTTCTTTTGTATCACTTGTCATGATTATTTATGTGATTTCTCTGCTTGCATTAAGAAGCCGGAAGATGAGAGGATTTATGGCTGGTAAACCAACCCTTGTCATACAAAATGGGAAAATTCTTGAAGGGAATATGAAAGGGATGAGATATACCCTTGATTATTTAAATCAGCAGCTGAGGGAAAAAGACATCTTTGATATTAGCGAAGTTGAATTTGCCATGATTGAAACAGATGGGCATATGTCGGTGAAAAAATACCCTTCGTTTGAAAATGTCACGCGGAAGGACCTTCATTTGTTCATGAAGGCAGAGCGGTATATGCCCATTGAAGTCATCATGGACGGAAAGCTCATTTTGAAAAACATACATGAAAATCATTTAGAGCAATGGATAGAGGAAGAGCTTAAAAAAAGAGAGCTGTCCTTAAAGGACATTGTTTATGCTGTTCGTTCAAGTAATGGAAGCTTATATATTGATACATATGACGACCACATCCACTCCCCAATTGATCAAGAATGAATGTGTAGTGCTGATGACACCCACGCGACACACGTTCGTCAATATTTATAAGTCCTTTGGATGTTATCTGGATAGGTATCATTTCTCAATTATTATTATTTTCAGAAAATGTAGTGACGGAGTAAATGAAGTGTGTTTAAGTATAAATAGATTAAATTAAAATATCAATATAATTTACACCAAGCGGAATGAACGTTCATTCCTAAATGTGAGGAGGGGATAAAGTGCCAGCAGTGACTGATAAACAAAAACAGATCATGAAAGCTTCACTAGACTTATTTATTGAACGAGGCTTTGATGGCACCACGATGCCGATGATTTCAAAAAGAGCAAACGTCGGAGCGGGAACCATTTACCGGTATTTCGATAGTAAAGAGGCGCTCGTCAATATTTTGTACCAGCGCAGCCTTTCTGCATTTATCGAAAAAATGAACACAAACAGTCCAGATCCAAAGATAAGTATTCGGGCGTACTTTAAGCATGTATTTTATTGCTTGGTTTTATTTACAAAGGAGAATCCAAGCGGGCTGTACTTTTTAGAAATTGATAAACGGTCCCATTACTTAGACGAGAAGAGCAAAGAGAAAATGCAGCATTTGTTACATGAGCTATTCCTTATCTTTGAAGAAGGGAAAAAGGATGGAATTCATCCAAATCTCTCAGGCAGAACCATTTTATCGATTGTATTTGGTGCCTTTGTGCAGCTACATAAACAAATTGTTGCAGAAGAATTAGAACCAACGATTGAATTTTTAGAGGAAATTGAGCAATGCTTATGGCGCGCTATCAGCGTTGCATCTTAATGAAATAAAGGGAGTGGGCATATGCAACAAACATCAATCATTCCAAAACCGAAAACATACGGACCTTTGAAAAATATTCCTCATATAAAAAAGGGGGAGCTTTCTCAAACCTTTTGGCGTCTGGCAGATGAATTAGGACCAATCTTTCAATTTGAATTTTCAAAAGCAACAAGTATTTTTGTTTCCAGCCATGAACTTGTCCAAGAAGTATTTGATGAAAGCCGTTTTGATAAATTTATTGGGACCAGTCTCAATAAAGTAAGAGCATTTTCAGGGGATGGACTATTTACAAGCTGGACAGAAGAACCGAACTGGAGAAAGGCTCATCAAATTTTGATGCCTGCATTTAGCCAGCAGGCCATGAAGGGCTATCATGAGATGATGCTCGATATTGCCACGCAGCTCGTGCAAAAATGGCAAAGAACAGGCCGCGATGAAGAAATTGAAGTAGCTGAGGATATGACAAAGCTGACGTTAGATACAATCGGACTTTGCGGCTTTGATTTTCGGTTTAACAGCTTTTATAAGGAAAATCAGCACCCATTCATCGAAAGCATGCTGAATGGTTTAACCGAAGCGATGGAACAAGCGAGCAGATTGCCGGCCGCAGATAAACTTATGATTAAAAGAAGAAAAGAATTTGACCAAAATGTCGACTTCATGAAGCAATTAGTAGATGACATTATTCAGGAACGGAAAAAACAGGATAAAACGGGCAATGATTTACTATCGCTCATGCTACATGCAACAGATCCTGAAACAGGTGAACGTTTGTCCGATGAAAATATTCGTTATCAAATCATCACCTTCTTAATTGCAGGGCATGAAACAACAAGTGGATTGCTATCCTTTGCGATTTATTTCTTACTAAAGAATCCAGAGAAATTAAAGAAAGCTGTCCAAGAAGCAGATGAGGTGCTGCAAGGCGGATTGCCAACATTTAAACAGGTGCAAAAGCTAAGCTACACTCGTATGGTGTTAAATGAAGCTCTTCGCCTCTGGCCAACAGCGCCTACGTTCTCTCTTTATGCGAAAGAGGACACAGTAATCGGGGGAAAATATCCGATTCAAAAGAATCAAAGTGTCTCTGTTCTGCTCCCTAAATTACACCGTGATCCAGAGGTTTGGGGCGAAGATGCTGAAGAATTTAAACCAGAGCGGTTTACGCATCCTGAGAAGATCCCTCAGCATGCCTACAAACCTTTTGGGAATGGACAGCGTGCATGTATCGGGATGCAATTCGCCCTGCATGAAGCCACGATGGTTCTTGCGATGGTTCTGCACAATCTAGAATTAATTGATCACACAGCATATGAGCTTGATCTAAAAGAATCTCTCACAATTAAACCAAACGATTTTAAAATCAAAGTGCGGCCAAGAAAGCAGCAATTCTTTATGGCACCACCGAAAGAAGAAACAAAAAAAAGCACCAAATCTAGTGAGTCAAAAGTGGCCAGCCACGGGACGCCGCTGCTGGTTTTATATGGATCAAACCTCGGTACAGCACAGCAAATGGCCAACGAATTTGCAGAAGACGGAAAAGCAAAAGGATTTGATGTGACGACTGCTCCGCTTGATGACTATACACGCCAATTACCAGATAGAGGCGCAGTCTTAATTGTGACCGCTTCTTACAACGGGCATCCGCCTGATCATGCGAAACAATTTGTGGATTGGTTGACGCAGGATGAGGCGCAGGATTTATCAAACGTGACATTTGCTGTTTTTGGATGCGGAGATCGAAATTGGGCGAGTACGTACCAGCGTATTCCTCGTCTCATTGATGAAGCTCTTGAAAGAAAAGGAGCCAAACGAGTAGCTGATTTAGGAGAAGGTGATGCAGGCGGTGATATGGATGAGGATAAAGAAATCTTCCAGAAAACAGTCTTCGAACAGCTTGCAAAAGAATTTAAGCTCACCTTCCAAGAGAAAGACAAGGAAAAGCCAAATCTGTCGGTTGCTTATACAAATGAGCTAGTGGACCGTCCTGTAGCCAAAACATATGGTGCCTTTTCAGCTGTTGTATTGAAAAATAAAGAACTACAATCAGAAAAAAGCACGCGGCAAACAAGACATATTGAACTGATATTGTCTGATGGAAAAGCATACAAAGAAGGGGATCATATCGGCATTGTACCGAAAAATAGTGATGCACTCGTCCAGCGGGTGACCGATCGCTTTAAACTAGATCCAGAGCAGCATATTAAGCTTTCATCTGGCAAAGAATCCAATCATTTACCATTGAATCAGCCAATTCAAATCAAAGAATTACTCGCCTCGCATGTTGAGCTTCAAGAGCCTGCGACACGTACACAGCTAAGAGAGCTTGCAGCATACACAGTATGCCCACCTCACCGCGTGGAGCTTGAACAAATGGCTGGTGAAGCGTATCAAGAAGCCATATTAAAAAAACGGGTGACCATGCTCGATTTATTAGATCAATACGAAGCCTGTGAGCTACCGTTTGTGCACTTTTTGGCGCTTTTACCAGCTTTGAAGCCGCGTTATTATTCGATTTCTAGCTCACCAAAGGTAGATGAAGAAAAAGTCAGTATCACAGTAGCAGTTGTAAAAGGTAAGGCGTGGAGCGGCAGCGGAGAATATGCCGGAGTCGCATCAAACTATTTATGTGGTCTGCAAGAAGGAGAAGAAGTAGCCTGCTTCCTACATGAAGCACAGGCAGGATTTCAGTTGCCTCCTTCATCAGAAGTACCGATGATCATGATCGGACCAGGTACAGGAATCGCTCCATTTAGAGGATTTGTTCAGGCAAGAGACGAGTGGCAGAGGGAAGGAAAGCAGCTAGGCGAAGCCCACCTATATTTTGGCTGTCGTCACCCTCAGGAAGATGATCTGTATTTTGATGAAATGCAGCTTGCAGCACAAAAAGGGGTTGTCAATATCCACCGGGCTTATTCTCGTTACGATGAGCAAAAAGTATATGTCCAGCATTTGTTGAAAGAAGACGGCGACATGTTGATTGAATTGCTTGATCAAGGTGCTTATCTTTATGTGTGTGGGGACGGAAAAGTCATGGCTCCAGATGTAGAGGCGACACTTATCGACCTCTATCAAAATAACAAACAATGCTCGAAGGAAACAGCTGAAAATTGGCTGACAACCCTTGCAAATGACAATAGATATGTAAAAGATGTGTGGAGCTGACAAATAGGAAAGACCGCCAATTAGGCGGTCTTTTCAGTTTCATAGAGAGACGATAGAATGAAAGTTGGGAAGATACAAAACACCTAATTTAGAAATGAAATATTTTGTTAAAAATAAGAATATTCTCTCATTTACTCCAATATGAAACAATCGTATGATTTTTGATATAGGATATAAAGGAGGAATATGATGAAAAAGGTGAAAATGTTACTCCCTTCTCTACTCGTTTTTGGTGCTTTAAGTGTGCCTAGTTTTGCCCATGCCGAATCGGATTCAGTACTAACGTCTGATTATGACATGGTGACTTCTGATGGGAAAGTGATCTCTTCAAGTGATTTCCACAATGAAACGAAAGCCCCTTCATCCTTTGATAAAGTGGATGATCTTTCTTCTACTGTTGGCGAAAAAGTAAAACCTCTCACAAAATATTTAAAAGACTTTCAAACAAAAGTCGTCATTGGAGACGATGGTAGAACAAAAGTAGCAAATACAAGAGTGGCACCATACAATTCGATTGCTTATATTACATTTGGCGGCTCCAGCTGTACGGGGACACTCATTGCTCCTAATTTAATTTTGACAAATGGACACTGCGTGTACAATACAGCATCAAGAAGCTATAGTGCAAAAGGAACTGTATATCCTGGTATGGATGAAAGTACTGCGGTGAATGGTTCAGCAAAAATGACTGAATTCTATGTGCCAAGCGGGTATATTAATACTGGCGCAAGCCAATATGACTTTGCCGTGATCAAAACCGATACGAACATTGGCAACACGGTCGGCTACCGATCCATCCGTCAGGTGTCAAACTTGACTGGGACAACCATTAAAATCTCAGGATATCCTGGTGATAAAATGAGATCGACCGGCAAAGTGTCACAGTGGGAGATGTCAGGTCCTGTAACGAGGGAAGATACGAATCTAGCATACTATACGATTGATACATTTAGCGGAAATTCAGGCTCTGCCATGCTAGATCAGAATCAGCAAATCGTTGGAGTCCATAACGCTGGGTATTCAAATGGAACGATTAATGGAGGGCCAAAAGCAACAGCTGCCTTCGTTGAGTTTATCAACTATGCGAAAGCGCAATAAAAAATAGAGCATAAAGCTTGTTTCCTTCATAGGGGACAAGCTTTTTTGTGTGAATAGATTCGTTGGTATTCATATATCTAACCTCAGAGATTCGAGATTGTCAGCCTCATCATTTTTTTCACATGTCCTCCGTAAACCACTCATACATTGAAATGACGCATTTCCGTAAAGTCAAATTCAAGCCTGAGATGGATGGGGAGGTCACATGCTTTTGAAGATGAGAAGAGGCTGGATCGCTGCTGTCGCCTTATGTTTTGTGATATGGATGGTCAGTTTGTTCGGTGGATTTGGAGAGAATCAGGTAGCAAAAGGGGCTGATCGATATGATCATGTCATTCAATTTCCAAAGGAACGGTATCCTGAAACAGGCAGTCATATTCAAGAAGCTATTCAAAAAGGGCATTCAGATGTGTGTACCATTGACCGGAATGGCGCAGATGCCCGCAGGCAAGAATCATTAAAAGGAATTCCGACTAAACCTGGCTTTGACCGGGATGAATGGCCGATGGCGGTTTGTCTTGAGGGAGGAAAGGGTGCAAGCGTTCAATATGTCAGTCCATCTGATAATAGGGGAGCTGGCTCATGGGTTGGACACCAAATCAGTGGGTTTCCGGATGGGAAAAGAATATTATTCATTGTGAAATAAATATGAGTAAGAGGCACCCCTCAAGCGGGGGGCCTTTTTTGTATATGATCAGAGCGTATCCGAGCTGGCAGGGAAAAAAGATTCAGTGGTACAATCAGTCTATAAAGTACAAAGAATGAAAAGTAGAAAATGTGAAGGGACATATGCTTATGGATAAGAACCGTGCATTATATGATTTTTTTATGCGGCATGCAGAGAAGCTGACTGAAACATGGTATGAATCAATTGAGGACGATGATCCAGAATCAATCTATCGATCATCAGATTCCAGCATCATAGCAGAGCTCAAACGGCAGAATCAAGATTATTACCAGCATTTTATACGTGCTATTATTGAAGACAAGACGTATTTACATACTGAATTTAAAAAATGGTCCGAGGACTTAGCAAGCGATCCGAAGCATTTAAATACACCATTAGATTATGTCGTGAGAGAATACATGTCGAATCAAAGAGTGGTCCTACATTACTTAAAAGAATTTATTAAACAGCGTCAAGGTGACATTGATATTGACCGTATCTTTTATTGGTATGATTTAATTTCCGAAGCGTTTAATATTTCAATCCATGTGTTTATCCAGGAATATGTGAAAAATACAACGAAGAAGCTCGTTGCTCAAAAAGATATGATTTACGAACTGAGCTCACCGGTGATTGTTTTAAAAAGCCAGATTGCGTTATTGCCTTTAGTAGGTGACATTGACACAGCGAGAGCAAAGATTATTTTAGAAAATACGTTAAAACAGTGCTCGCAAAAAGGCGTTCAGCATTTATGTATTGACCTATCGGGCGTTGTCATTATTGATACAATGGTGGCTCATCAAATCTTTGATCTTGTCACGTCACTTCGATTAATTGGGGTGGAGACGACCATTTCAGGAATCAGACCAGAAATTGCTCAAACAGCTGTGCAGCTAGGGCTTCCTTTTAATGAATTTCGCACGGCATCATCACTTGCTCATGCGCTGGATCGCATGACTGAATTTTCTCCAATATAAAAACCAGGCCGATTCAAGGGCCTGGTTTTTTATTTAGATGACAGCGTCAATTTTTGTGACTTTCCAATTTTTTGGTCCTTTTTCGTACGTAACAGTTCTTTTTACTTTGCGTCCATCAAGTGTTGGGACAGTGAACTCATATGTGCGGACCGTTTGTTTCTTAGAAACAAGTTTAGGTGTAGCTTTTTCCCAATTGAGCATGTTGTCTCCGTCACCGACTGGAACCGCCATTTTGCCTTTATGAACAATGAACTGATAGTCTTTTAAACCATGTTTGATGGCATCATTTGTGAAAACCTGAGATAGGTAGCTGTTTAATTTTTTCTTTGTATCAAACGTTTTAGAAAGATAGTTGTACGTCATGTCTTTATAGCTAAATGATTTTAATTTGTAATTAGAGTGCTCTTTAATTTTGTAGCCTGACATTGCACTCCAAAAGTGTTCTCGTGCATCAAGGGCAATATGTAACGCTTCTTTATTTGTCAAAGGAGCTGATTTTTTGGAAGCGGCCAATGTTGTCGTTTGTAATGAGATCATAAGCATAATAGCAGTTAATAAAACAAATAATTTTTTCAAGGCGATTGCCTCCTTTTCTCAATGAAAACTTCTTATGTTACAAATGTTACAATAATTACAGTGATATTACAAGTATTAAATCTAAATGTTTTTTATTTCTTTTGTTTCTATTTATATAACGTTTGAGGAAGACAAAAAGTTTTCATTTTTTTATTTTTCTTCTTAATAACTATTTAACCGTTCTAAAGAAGAATGAAACTTCTTTTGGAAAAATTTCTATTTAGACGTTTAACACTCTTTTTTATTTATGACATATACTGTCGTGATGAATGTCTAAAGAAAGTGGTGTTTAATATGTATCATCCGTATGAAAGTGTGTGGAATGGGTACTCATATGATAGGCAGATGCAAGGATTTCCATCTGTTGGTATTCCTCAAGGTGGAGGGTTTCCTGGGTTTCCGATCGGTGGAGGAGGTACTTTGCCAGGGCAAGGTTCAGGCGGACACTCAGCACCGCCGGCACCGCCGCAGCATATCATTTCGCAGTATCAGCAAGCACTCTCTCAGCCTCAAAGTATGCAGTCGCTTATATCTGGGCAAGGTGTTGGGGCAGGCCATCAAACTGTACAATTTGCAGCGGGATGTAATAGAAGATGGACGATTGTATTAATGAGAAACGGTCAAGTATTTTTAATGTATATCCTTTCTTCACAGCCATTTGGCAGAACGACTGGCTTTATATGGCCGAACTTTACATTTGGTTCCTTCCCAAGTTCAAGTATTCTTGCATATTCTTGTGGATAAAAGAAAAAGCCGGTTCTCATCAGCAGATGATGAAATACCGGCTTTTTTTAATGAATATTTCGAAAAACCCCAATCACTTTACCTAGTATACTCACATTCTGTAAAATAATCGGTTCCATTGATGGATTCTCTGGCTGTAATCTAAAGTGTGTATCTTCTTTATAAAAACGTTTCACTGTCGCTTCATCTTCCTCTGTCATGGCGACCACAATATCTCCATTGTTAGCGGTGCTTTGCTGACGTACAATGACATAGTCCTTGTCCAAAATACCTGCATCAATCATACTTTCTCCCATAATTTCAAGCATAAACACTTGTTCATCTGGTGCTGCAAACGTCTCTGGAAGAGGGAAATATTCTTCTACATTTTCAACAGCTGTGATAGGCAGGCCGGCTGTTACTTTTCCGATGACTGGAACGTTCATTACAGCACTCTTTGGAATATTCATTTCCTCTTCATCTAGTATTTCGATCGCTCTAGGTTTTGTCGGGTCTCTTCTAATTAAGCCCTTCGTTTCTAGTCTAGCTAAATGTCCATGGACTGTTGAACTGGATGCTAGACCGACAGCTTCTCCAATTTCACGAACGGATGGGGGATAACCCTTGCTTTTCACTTCATTTTTGATGAATTTCAGGATATCGAGTTGTCTTTTTGATAGCTTCGTCATCATTTGCACCTCAAAACGTCAATTTTAAAGAAATTATAGCATGTTTTTCCTAACAGTACAAACATAGGTTCGAAAAAAACGTTTGACAGAAACGTTTGTTCGTATTTATAATGAGTGACAGAAAGAGCGAACGCATATTCTATTAGGAGAGATGACATTATGAGGTTAAAAGAATCTATTATTTTTATTGGGGTATTCTCATTCATCGTTGGCATATTTCTCTCACTTATTGCAGTCACAAGCCATAATGATTCAAATCAGTATGTTAAAATAGAGGTTCAATCAGGTGATACTCTTTGGGGGTTAGCTGATCAAGTAAACGACAGCAAATCAATCGACAAAAATGCATTTATTGACTGGGTAACCGAACACAATGATCTTGCTTCAACGGAAATCCAGCCTGGAGACATTCTTGTCATACCCGTCAAAAAAGAGCATCCAGTCGTATATCAGCTTGCAACAGTACAGTAGAAAGGTCGATTGAAGGCATGAACGCAATTATTTATGCGCGAGTAAGTACTGTCAAAGAAGAGCAGGAAACCTCGCTGAAAAGACAAGAAGAAGAACTGCTCGCTTTGGCTGCCATGCACAAGATGAATGTGGTCAAAGTCATTAAAGAAAAAGCAAGTGGGTACGATCTAGATCGTGATGGTGTTTTTGAAATGCTTGCTACACTGAAGGAAGAGTCAATTGATGCCGTTCTTATCCAGGATGAAACACGTCTTGGAAGAGGACAAGCAAAAATTGCGCTTCTTCATTGTCTATTTAAAGAGAAAGTAAAGGTATATAGCGTTTTTCATAGAGGAGAGCTCGAGCTTTCAGAAGCAGATGAAATGGTCATTGAGATTGTAGGCGTCGTCGAAGAATACCAACGGAAAATTCATAACCTGAAAATCAAGCGGGGAATGAAAAGAGCTGTTGAGCGCGGATACCAGCCTGAACTGAATTTAAGGCAGCAGGGCCATGCACCTGGCCGTGAGCGTATTGAAGTACCGATTTCAGAAATTGTTCGATTTAGAAAAAACAACATGACGTTCGCCGAAATTGCCGCAACTCTTCAGGCATTAGGTTTTGACATTTCAAAAGCAACCGTGCATAGAAGGTATCAAGAGTACGAAAAAGGCCTTACCACCTAAAGCGTGATTTGTTGTCAAAATGATGGATATTTAGTAGTATGTAGAGAAAATGCTTTAAAGGAGTTTGTCATGATTTCTAAAGAACAGCTTGCAAGAATAAATGAGCTTTCAAAAAAGTCGAAAGAGACCGGTTTATCAGACGCAGAAAAAACAGAACAAAAGCTGTTGAGAGAAGAGTATTTAAAAGCTTTTCGTTCTTCTATGAAAAATACACTTAAAACTGTAAAAATCGTTGACCCTGAAGGAAACGATGTCACACCAGAAAAATTAAAAAGAGAAAGAGATCAGAACCTTCATTAAGGCTTTGATTTCTTGAATTTTGAAAAGATGGGAAGATTATTCTCATCTTTTTTCATATTTGCATAACTTTTTAGGTGATCGATAAACTAAATGTGACAAAATCCTTCTTTTTCAGCGTGAAATAGTTGTGAAAAAAGGACAGTAGATTTATGATAATGGTGTACACAAGATACGGAAGGGGATTTATATGGAAACGATTGAATTGAAATCTATTGCAACAATACGTACTCTCTCCATAGACGCAATTGAAAAAGCGAATTCCGGTCACCCTGGAATGCCGATGGGTGCTGCACCAATGGCATACGCTTTATGGACGAATCACTTAAACGTAAGTCCGCAAAATCCAAATTGGTTTAACAGAGATCGCTTTGTTTTATCTGCGGGACATGGTTCTATGCTTCTATATAGCATGCTTCATTTAAGCGGATACAACCTGAGCATCGAAGATTTGAAACAATTCCGCCAATGGGGAAGCAAAACACCTGGACACCCTGAATTTGGACATACAGAGGGCGTTGATGCCACAACAGGTCCTTTAGGCCAGGGGATTGCTATGGCAGTAGGGATGGCACTTGCAGAAAGACATCTTGCGGAAACGTATAACAAAGACAACTTTCATGTTGTAGATCACTATACATACAGCATTTGTGGAGATGGAGACTTAATGGAGGGAATTTCCTCTGAAGCTGCTTCACTTGCTGGTCATTTGGGCTTAGGCCGTTTAATCGTTCTTTACGATTCAAATGATATTTCTTTAGATGGCGACCTAGATCGTTCATTCTCTGAAAATGTGAAGAATCGTTTTGAAGCAATGAACTGGGAAGTTCTTTACGTGAAAGACGGCAACAACATTGAAGAAGTAACGGCTGCTATTGAAAAAGCGAAACAAAACACAGACAAACCTACATTAATCGAAGTGAAAACAACGATCGGTTTCGGTTCGCCAAACCGTGCAGGAACGTCTGGTGTGCATGGTGCACCGCTTGGTAGTGAGGAAGCTAAGCTGACGAAGGATGCTTACTCTTGGACGTTTGAAGAAGATTTCCATGTACCTTCCGAAGTATACGATCATTTCAAAGAAGCTGTAAAAGACGCTGGTCAGAAAAAAGAAGCAGCTTGGAATGAATTATTTGAGCAATATGAAAAAGAATACCCTGAGCTTGCAGCACAGTTGAAGCTTGCGATTGAAGGAAAGCTTCCTGAGAATTGGGATCAAGAGGTTCCTGTTTATGAAGCAGGTTCAAGCCTTGCCTCTCGCGCTTCTTCAGGCGAAGTATTAAATGGCATTGCGAAGCAAGTACCTTTCTTCATTGGTGGGTCTGCTGACCTTGCTGGATCAAATAAAACAACGATTAAAAACACTGACGACTTTGGTAAAAATAATTATGCTGGCAAGAATATTTGGTTTGGTGTCAGAGAATTTGCAATGGGTGCGGCGCTCAATGGTATGGCACTTCATGGTGGCCTTCGTGTATTCGGCGGAACGTTCTTTGTTTTCTCAGATTATTTAAGACCAGCTATTCGTCTTGCTGCCTTAATGGGACTTCCAGTCACATACGTCTTTACTCATGATAGTATCGCTGTTGGTGAAGATGGTCCGACGCATGAGCCGGTTGAACAGCTTGCTTCATTGCGTGCAATGCCTAACCTTTCAGTTATTCGCCCAGCGGATGGAAATGAAACGGCTGCAGCGTGGAAACTTGCTGTATCTTCAACGGATAAGCCGACAGCACTAGTTCTGACTCGTCAAAACCTTCCAACGATTGACCAGACACCAGAGAAGGCATATGAGGGAGTAGAAAAGGGTGGATACGTTGTAGTTGAAGCAGCTGATGCACAGCCAGAAGCACTTCTACTCGCTTCAGGATCTGAAGTTGGTTTAGCCATTGAAGCGCAAAAGGCGCTTGAAAAAGAGGGTATCCGCGCGTCTGTTGTCAGCCTTCCTGCATGGGATCGTTTCGATCAGCAGTCAGACGAATACAAAGAATCCGTTCTTCCTAAAGCAGTGCGTGCACGTATTGCGATTGAAATGGGCACTTCACTTGGCTGGGAGCGTTACACTGGCCTTGATGGTGATGTGATTGCAATTGATCAATTTGGCGCTTCTGCACCAGGTGAAACCATTATCGAGAATTACGGATTTACTGTTAGCAATGTGGTCAGCCGTGTGAAAGCGAAGCTAAATAAATAATTGATCTCCAAGCATCACGCTTTTTTGCTATCTGTTTGCAGAGCATTTTCATCCGCTCTGCAAACTTTTTTCTTTTTTCTTGTTTTTTTGACAAAACTAGTTTCTTCTTGCTTCATATATAGACAATTCTTTCTTTCACATTTTTGTATAATACAAGCAATAAACGAGATTGACGAAATGTGAAAGGAAGGGATAGACATGGAACGCCATTATTATATTTATTGGATTGAGGATGAATTTGCGCATCATTATTTTGGCAGAGAATCAATTTTGTTTCATTTGTTTGAGTCATTACATTGGACGAACTGCACTGACGATGAGTTAGTCATGCTTGTGAAGCAAGTGAATTATGTGACGAAACAGATCCCTGCTTTTCATATGCACCAGCGTCTAATGAATAACTTAACGAACATTCACTATACACAAATAGGCTCGATATACAGCGCTTCTTTACCAGATGGAAAAGGAACTGCAGCATTTATTATAAAAGACCGTTATATTCAAATGTCTGCTACCGGCAGTTATGAGGCTGAAGCGGTATTTTTTGAAGTGCTGAGAAAAATTAGTCCTTGCTTCCTCGCGATGGACTTTAGTTCTAAGAAGCACGGGTGGCTCAATCCAGTAAAAGTGAGGAATTTTGTTTAAAAAAATAAAATTGAACGTGAAATGTTGTATAATAGCCTTTTGTTTAGTACACTTTATACGAGACAACATGAAGGAGGAAGAATTATGGATTTATGGGTTGTCATCCTTGTAGGCGTAGTTGCACTGCTTGCAGGAGTTGCACTCGGATTCTTTATTGCTCGTAAGTATATGATGAGCTACTTGAAAAAGAATCCACCAATTAATGAACAAATGCTTCGAATGATGATGATGCAAATGGGCATGAAACCGTCCCAGAAGAAAATCAATCAAATGATGAAAGCCATGAACAACCAAGCGAAATAATACGTACGATATTATGATCATAGATGGAACATGGTTATAAAGAATGGACAAGCGTTGTCCTTTCTTTATTCAATTCACCTTCATCAGACGCTTAAAACCACTGTACTTGCATAAATGAAGCAGGGAAGGTGGTTTTTATTATGGCGTCAAGCATCATGTGAAAACAAAAAACCCCTGTGATCAGAGGTTTTTGTTCGTTTATGGTCACATATATCAACTGTTCTAAAAATTGTGCGAGATGATTGATATCATGAAATATGATTAGTTGGCTGAGTTTGAGTGTATGTGTCGTTGATATTGTAAGAGGAGATGATCTAGCTGCTGGCTATGTTCGATGGTCACTGTTGATGTCATCCCATTGTGCAAGACAACTTTCCTCAGCTCTTCTCTTTTTTCTTCGATTTGAGTTAATAATGATGTTTTTACCAAAGTCATGTTCCTTTCATGCAAATCTTGATAAAAAGAATCGATTCTATTATATCCATTTTAAGGTTTATTTTCAAATTTAAAGGATTCGTTATCTTGATGTCAAATTAAATTATATAAGGTTTTAAGAGAATAGACCATCTTTATTGAGATGTTGTAAAAAAAATGAAATGGTTTTGTCATCTCTTATTGTATATTGTAAGAGGGGGGGTGTTCTTTTGACAGATTTGAATTACTTTTTAGCATTTGGAGCAGGATTTCTTTCTTTTATTTCACCGTGCTGTCTGCCGCTTTATCCAGCGTTTTTATCGTATATTACGGGCGTTAGTATAGATGAAGTGAAATCTGAGAAGGTGTTGCTCAGAAGAAGAAGTCTGCTTCATACATTATTCTTTTTGGTTGGGTTCTCTATTATATTTATTGCGATTGGTTTTGGGACATCGTTTGTTGGGAAGTTTTTTTATGATTACCATCAAGCGATTCGTCAAATTGGAGCCATCCTCATTATTTT
The DNA here is from genome assembly GCA_030159235.1 of Bacillus safensis. Taxonomy (GTDB): domain Bacteria; phylum Bacillota; class Bacilli; order Bacillales; family Bacillaceae; genus Bacillus; species Bacillus safensis_B. Next base: position 428,161 of record BSBG01000003.1, read on the forward strand.
CTTTGGTTTTATGATTCTTGGTGTATTCAAGCCTTCTTTCCTCATGGGGGAGAAGAGAATGCAGTTCAAAAATCGTCCCGCTGGTTTTTTTGGATCGGTTCTCATCGGGATGGGCTTTGCCGCTGGATGGACACCTTGTACTGGACCTATTTTATCTGCTGTCATCACACTTGCTGGTAACAATCCTGAGTCCGCTGTCACGTATATGATTGCGTATGTATTTGGATTTGCCGTCCCGTTTTTTGTTCTTTCCTTTTTTATTACGAAAATGGCGTGGATCAGAAAGCGTCAGCAGCTCATCATGAGAATTGGCGGAGTCATTATGATTGTGGTAGGGATATTGCTGTTCTTTGATCTTCTGACATGGATTATCATTATGTTCTCATCATTGTTTGGTGGCTTTACCGGCTTTTGAAATCGTTTTCTACAGTCGCGGCGAATGGTTTTTTTTCGTCAATTGGAGTATATTATACATAGGCTGACCTTAAAGAATAAAGGAATGATTTGATATGATGATCTTGATCTCTTCTATAATTGCGGTATGTATGGCAGTGGCTGTTATGTTTATTCGCATTAAGTCATCTGCAAAACCTGCAACCGCCAAAAAAATTATCTTACCTCCTATTTTCATGAGCACTGGTGCACTGATGTTTTTTGTTCCTATGTTTCGAGTAACTGGAGCTGAATTTCTAGAAGCGATCACAGTGGGCATGTTTTTCTCCATCTTTTTAATCAAAACATCGAAGTTTGAAATTAGAGGCAATGACATTTACTTAAAGCGGTCAAAAGCATTTGTGTTCATTCTCATTGGACTTCTTGTCCTTCGTATTGGTATGAAGACCATCCTGAGTTCTTCTATTGATTATGGTTCGTTAAGCGGGATGTTTTGGATTCTTGCCTTTGGCATGATCGTGCCTTGGAGAGTAGCCATGTATTTGTCGTTTAGAAAGCTGTCTAAACAATTAGATCCACAGCAGATTCAAATGAATTAAACCTCCTTTTAATAAAGGAGGTTATTTTAATAACGATTCATATGGCGAGGGATCAATGTTTTTTTCTTGAAGGCGCTTCAGTAAAAACTTATGATCCCGCTTTGGTGTAGCGATAATATAGCCGCGAATGATTAAGTCTAAATTAATGTTGGCCGCCTGTTCTTTTAAAGCCAGCTCGCCAATTTTACCCGCAATTTTCTCTTTGGCAACATCTCTAAACAGCTCTGGAACAGGTAATACGAGTTCATTCAACAGCTGTTTGTCCTCATCCCGCCATAGGTGAAGGCTCTTTTGAATATATTCATCCTGCCAATCAAGTTCTGATTTCCCATCTTCCTTTGGCAATCGTTTTAAAAATTTGCGAAACATAAAGAAGCCACCGATTGCTAGTAATCCGATCATCACTGTACCCCAAAATAAAATGAACCACAAAAACCAGCCGCTTAACATGTTCTCACCCCTTATCTCTTCATTTTATTTTACATGAAGAGATGATAGAAGAAAATAACAAAAATGTATGTCTCTCAACTCTATAAATGCCCTTTTTCGTTGATAGCTGCCCATTTACTAGAATGACCCAAACCAATTAGTAGAAAAAGAATACATTATCATATAGCGATTCTACTATTTGGCCATGGTGGTTCGCAAAAGGGATTGACTTGAAATGAACGGAAGAGAGCCCACCTAAATGAAGGTGGGCTCTTAATGTTTGAAATGCGGGATTTGAAAGGAAAATGCACCGCTTGGATGCTCGGAACATCTTTTAATTTTTATCGATATGATTCGGTTGTCATAATCTGTTTCAATGTCTTTGTCGTTTAAATAAAAAGGGAGCATCACGCTTTTTTCAATTGGCTGTTCGCCTTCATTATTTGGTTTTTGTACTGTGTAAGTTAAAGTCAGCTCATGTCCAGCGAAGGTCAGCTTTACATCAGTGATCGATATAGTGGAGACATCGATCTCGATAATATAATCACGGCTTGTTTCATAAAGATCAATTGGGAGGTGTTCATCATACCAGGCAAATGGATCATCCATTAAGACATTGAGCCAATCATCTATTTCAAGGAAATCAGAGGAATTCGATTGCTTTTCATTCTCCATAAACACTCCTCCATCACATCTCATAATAAATCATATGATGAAAACTGAAATGTGTGAAAGACCTAAAACATCCCGTTTGGTCACGGGATGAGAGGGGAATGTTTACATATCATGATGGGAATTGTGCTTTTGCCTTGTATGGTTGCGGTTTTTCACTTTTTTACTGCCTGATAATGGCTCAGGTTGCCCGCCTTGGTGCTCCTTAGGAGAGTTTTGACGGATGTCTTTTCCTGTGTTTTTATTCGTCATGATGTTAGGCTCCTTTCTTATTGATTCTTTTTGCGTTTTTTATTGTTTTGTCTTTGTTCTTCTGTTAAAACGAGTTGATCATCTTCCGTGTAGCCTGCACCATTACCCTGGCTTTTGGCTGCGTTCATGCCGTCAATGACATGGTTTGCTTTGCGTTTTGTCATGTTCTATCACCTCATTTGTAGTATGAACCCGCCTCGCTTCGTTTATGAAAGTAATCATTTCCTAATGATAAGTTAAACTTATTGAATTTAATAAAAGCATTGTTATTTACTTATGTATGAATTTGTTTTAAGATGAAATTGTGAGAAAATTGTGGTGAAATACGACGATTTTTCTGAGAATTGAAATTGATCTTGATCATCAAAAGGGGGATTTTGGACATGTCGAAACAGCAGCAAGTCGCTAAACAAGACGCTTTTCAATCTAGAAAAACGTTTTCGACAAATGGGAAAACGTATCACTATTATTCGTTAGAAGCACTCGAGAAACAAGGAATTGGAAATGTTTCTAAGCTACCTTATTCCATTAAGGTACTTTTAGAATCAGTGCTTCGCCAAGTAGACGGTAGAGTGATCAAGAAGGAACACGTTGAAAACTTGGCAAAATGGGGAACTGCCGAGGTAAAAGAAATTGATGTTCCATTTAAACCTTCTCGTGTAATTTTACAAGACTTCACGGGTGTACCAGCCGTCGTTGACCTTGCTTCTTTAAGAAAAGCAATGGCAGATGTAGGCGGGGATCCTGATAAAATCAACCCTGAAATTCCAGTTGACCTTGTCATTGACCACTCAGTACAAGTTGATAAAGCTGGAACTGAAGATGCATTAAACATTAATATGGATTTAGAATTTGAACGTAACGCAGAGCGTTATAACTTCCTTAGCTGGGCACAGAAAGCGTTTAACAACTATCAAGCTGTTCCGCCTGCGACAGGAATTGTTCACCAAGTGAACTTAGAGTATCTTGCAAGTGTTGTTCATGCGATTGAAGAAGATGGCGAGCTCATCACTTATCCAGATACATTAGTTGGTACTGACTCTCATACAACGATGATCAACGGGATCGGTGTACTTGGATGGGGCGTTGGCGGTATCGAAGCGGAAGCTGGTATGCTTGGTCAGCCTTCATACTTCCCAGTACCAGAAGTTATTGGTGCTAAATTAGTTGGAGAGCTTCCAAATGGTACGACTGCAACTGACCTTGCATTAAAAGTCACACAAGTTCTACGTGAAAAAGGCGTAGTGAACAAGTTCGTTGAGTTCTTCGGACCTGGTGTTGCACAACTGCCGTTAGCGGATCGTGCAACAATTGCAAACATGGCGCCAGAATACGGTGCTACTTGCGGATTCTTCCCGGTAGATGAAGAAGCTCTTGCTTACCTTCGCCTTACTGGCCGTGATGAAGAGCAAATTAATGTCGTTGAAGAATATTCTCGCGCAAATGGTTTATTCTATACGCCAGATGCAGAAGAGCCAATTTTTACTGATGTTGTGGAAATTGATCTTTCTAAAATCGAGTCAAACTTATCTGGTCCAAAACGTCCACAAGATTTGATTCCACTTTCTGGCATGAAAGAGACGTTCCATAAACACATCGAAAGCCCAGCTGGTAACCAAGGGTTTGGCTTAGAGAAATCAGAGCTTGATAAACAAATCGAATTTGATCTTTCAAACGGTGAAAAAGCTGTCATGAAGACAGGTGCGATTGCGATTGCAGCAATTACGAGCTGTACGAATACATCGAACCCATACGTTTTAATTGGAGCAGGTCTTGTTGCGAAGAAAGCAAGTGAGCTTGGTATGAAGGTGCCAAACTACGTGAAAACGTCACTAGCACCAGGTTCTAAAGTAGTAACAGGATACCTTGTGAATTCAGGACTTCTTCCGTATTTAAGAGACCTCGGATTTAACATTGTTGGGTATGGCTGTACAACTTGTATCGGAAACTCAGGACCGCTTGCAAAAGAAATTGAAGATGCTGTCTCTGAAAATGATCTGTTGATCACTTCTGTTTTATCAGGTAACCGTAACTTTGAAGGTCGTATCCATCCGCTTGTGAAAGGGAACTACCTTGCATCTCCACCATTAGTTGTGGCCTATGCACTTGCTGGTACGGTGAATATTGATTTAACAAAAGATCCTATTGGTGTCGATAAAAATGGCAAGAACGTTTATTTCAATGACATTTGGCCATCAATGGAAGAAATCAATAGCGTCGTCAAAAGCACTGTCACACCTGAGCTATTCCGTTCAGAGTATGAAACTGTTTTTGACAACAATGACCGCTGGAATGAAATTAAAACGACGGATGATGCATTGTATAAATGGGATGAAAATTCCACATACATTGATAACCCGCCATTCTTTGAAAACCTATCAGTTGAACCTGGTAAAGTTGAACCGCTTAAAGGCTTGCGCGTCGTTGCGAAGTTTGGTGACTCTGTCACAACTGACCATATTTCTCCTGCTGGAGCGATTGGTAAGGATACACCGGCGGGCAAATATTTGCAAGAAAGAGGCGTGTCGCCTAGAGACTTTAACTCATATGGATCTCGCCGTGGTAACCACCATGTCATGATGAGAGGTACTTTTGCAAACATCCGTATTAAGAACCAAATTGCACCAGGAACAGAAGGCGGATATACAACCTACTGGCCAACTGGTGAAGTGACATCCATTTATGATGCGTGCATGCGCTATAAAGAAGATGGAACGAGTCTCGCGATCTTAGCAGGTAAAGATTACGGAATGGGTTCTTCACGTGACTGGGCTGCAAAAGGAACAAATCTTCTTGGAATTAAATTTGTTCTAGCTGAAAGCTTTGAGCGTATCCACAGAAGTAACCTTGTCTTCATGGGCGTACTTCCTCTACAGTTTAAAGACGGAGAGAGTGCAGAAACTCATGGTCTAACAGGAACAGAAACATTTGAAGTTGATGTTGACGAAACAGTTCGTCCGCGTGATCTCGTCACTGTGAAAGCAATTGACACAGATGGAAACGAGAAAACATTTGAAGTGGTGGTTCGCTTTGACAGTGAAGTCGAAATTGACTACTATCGTCATGGCGGTATCCTTCAAATGGTACTTCGCGAGAAATTGGCAAGCAACTAATACAGCAAAGAAGAGAAGGCGTTCTGACAGCTTTCTCTTCTTTTTTAAAATAGTGGAGGATCAATCATGTGGAAAAAAGGAATAGCAAGCGCTGTTTTACTTGTGTTGATTGGTTTACTTGCATGGAATTTATTTGGGCCAAAAGAGCCCGCCATTGGTCTTGAAAAGGGGGATCAAGCCCCTGATTTTGAACTGAAAACCCTTGACGGCAAAACCGCCTCGTTATCTGATTACCGAGGGAAAAAGGTGCTCGTCAATTTCTGGGCGACATGGTGTAAGCCATGCAGGACGGAAATGCCGGATCTAGATGCGATTAGGAGCGAAAATGACCAAGTCGAAGTACTAGCGGTGAATTTGACGACCACTGAAAAAAGCGTGAAACATGTTGCAGCCTTTACAAAAGAATTAAAGCTGAGCTTTCCTGTTTTATTGGACCAAAAAGGCATTCAAGCAAGATATCAGGTGCTATCATATCCAACTACATACATATTAGATGAAAAGGGACGCATCATGTCTGTGAAGCATCAAATGCTCACCAAAAAAGAAATTGAAAAAGAGCTGGATCTATAATGATTCAGCTCTTTTGCTTATTTTCTAAATGTTTTGGCGAAAATGAAGTTATACATATACTGGAGGTGAGTGGAATGAGAAGAAGAAAACGCCGCACATTTGAAGAGCTTGTGCTTGAAAATAAAAAAGAATTATTAAGCAATGAGGAATTTTTAAACCAGCTTGAAGAAAAGTTGGAAGAGCGATTTAGACAGAAATAAGTTATGATTTATCCGTTTTCGTTCATCCTAAAGAAGAGGGAGGGATGAATGATGGGTAGAGAGCATGATAAACAAGCGCAGTTTACACCAGACCATTTAGGGACAAAACCTGTAGCATACAAACGGAATAAAGGTAAAAAGATGCATAATAAATCAAATGAACAGCCTGATGTGATACAGACGAAGGGCGAATAAGGAGGGAATCATCGTGAATAACGAGTCATATCAATCCAATCCAGATGATCGTTCTGATAATGTTGAAAAGCTGCAAGATATGATCGAGAACACACTTGACAATATCGATGAATCCGAAGCAGCGATGGCCCTTTCGACAGAAACAGAAAAGCAAATGATCAAGCAAAAAAATGAAAACCGCAAAATGAGTATTGACGCAATGCGTTCTGAGATCAAGGACGAAGAAGCGGCAAGAAAGAATGGCTATACCGAATAAACCAGGGATTCCTGGTTTATTTTATTGCCTCTTTTTAGAAGAACCATTTGGAATGTGGTAAAATGGCAGATACAGACCTTAGGTTTTGATAGGAGAGCGATGAAAACGTGTATGTATCCAAAAAAGAAATAGAAGTCCGCTATGCAGAAACAGATCAAATGGGCATCGTGTATCATGCCAATTATTTAATCTGGATGGAAGTCGGCAGAACAGCATTAATTAAAGAATTAGGGTTTTCCTATGCGCAGCTAGAAGCAGATGGCGCTCTTGCACCTGTTATAGACTTGCAGGTTCAATATAAAAAACCATTGCTGTATGGTGAAACAGCAACCGTTCACACATGGATTGAAGAATATAACGGCCTCAAAACGGTGTATGGCTATGAAATTCAAAAGCCTGATGGACAAACAGCGATTACGGGGACAACCTCACATATTTGTGTCGATAAAGACACCTTTAGACCTATTCAATTTAGAAAAGCCTTCCCTGCTTGGCATAAAGTATACGAACAGTCGAAGAAGCAGGTTTAATTCATGGCTTTTGGGATTAAACGAAGTGATTTAAACGCTTGGAAATCAGCTGTCCAGCAAGGGGAAGTTGCTTTTTTAACACATTATTGGCTTGATGACCGTTTTCCAAATGCTAATACCGTCACAAAAGCAGCCTGTCAGGATATGAAGCGGCTAGTTGAGTGGGGAGAAAGCCATGGACTAAAAAAAGAATGGATTCATGACCGCGCAGGGTTTCCTCACTTTGACTTGATTGGAGAACCACAAAAAAGAATTCTGCAAAAGGAGCGGTCATTAGGAAACATTCAGGAGTATGGGTTATATATTAAAGGATAAAACAAAAAAGATACCCGAGGGATGAGGTATCTTTTTTGTTTATTCATAATGAAATTCTGGTTCTTTCACTGACTCGTTATAATCAATATGCAGATCATGGTTGTCAAAGTACCAAATATCACTTTCCTCAATAAAGAAAGTAATACCTTCTATTTCAGCGGTTGCGCCGGCATTTTGAGGTTCATCTTTTGCGACGCCGAGAGAAAAGCCTTTTTGTACATTACTGCACCCGCCATATCTCACAAAAAAGCGAACTTGATCACCTTTTTCTAAATCTAATTCATCCTTGTACCAATTGAGTGCATCTTCTTTTATCGTTAATTTCAATGTGATCGCCCCTTTTTGAAGTCATGCTGTTTTTAAAATGCAGGATGCAAAAACAGCTTTTCTTTTCTTTTACCACATATTTAAATTAATGAAACGGCTAGAGCCATTTGATTTTCGGTTCAGTTTTGTTGAGAATTCGTTTGAGGTTGGCGATGTGTCTGTAGATCACAAAGCTAGCAAGAACGGCAACAACAATGATTAAAAATAGGTCATTGGTGAAAATGCTGTAAATGAATGTATAGATGCCGGTCAGCATAGATGATAGTGAAACATATTTACTAATGTATAAAAATAAGAAAAAAGCAGCGATCATCGTGATAAATAGGAACGGGGCATAAAATAACAGCACGCCGCCTGATGTAGCGACTGCTTTTCCCCCTTTAAATTTTGCAAAAACAGGAAAGCTGTGACCGATAACGGCAGCAACTCCTGCTAATAAGGGATGAATGTCCAGTTGCATGAAAAACGGTAAAGCTGAAGCAAGAGTCCCTTTTAGGATATCAGCTGTAATAACGATAGACCCTGCTTTTATACCAAGTGTACGAAATGCATTCGTTGCACCTAGGTTTCCGCTGCCATGTTCACGGATATCGATTCCCTTTGCAGCTTTCCCGACAATGAGACCGGATGGAATACTGCCAAGAAGATAAGCCAAAATAAACATCAAAGCAATTAACATCTGCATAACTCCTTTATATTCTCCCTCTTATCTTACATTTTAACATGATCTTGTGAAAAACATGGGGATCTTTTTATGAAAATATCGAAAGCAGATGGATTCAGCTTTGTTTTTAAGCAGAAATTCGATAAAATAGAGGAAAAGGAGTGTCTGGATGAATCATCCTACGAAACAAGAAATTGGCCATATATTAAAGAGCAGTAAACGAATCGCTGTAGTTGGATTGTCAGATCAGCCGCACCGGACGTCTTATATGGTGTCTAAAGCGATGCAGGATGCCGGTTATGAGATCATTCCAGTGAATCCAACGATCAATGAAGCACTTGGTGTGAAAGCGGTCGCTTCTTTAAAAGACATAAAACAGCCTATTGATATCGTCAATGTCTTTAGACGTTCAGAATTTTTGCCCGAGGTGGCAGAAGAATTTCTTGAAATGGATGCACCTGTTTTTTGGGCGCAGCAAGGCGTATATCATGAAGAAGCAAAAAGGCTGATTGAGGAAAATGGTAAGGTCGCCATCATGGATTTATGTATCAAGGTGGCTCATGCGATGACAAAAACTCATTAAATCGTCAAAAATCCTTGGTTTTTCAAGGATTTTTGCTTTTTAGTTGCAGAAATATATTTGCGATTCTAGAAGAAAGCGATAAAATAAGGCGACAGGGACATATCGGCGGCCTTGCATATCGAGAAAAAGAGCGATAAGATAAATACAGAACGTTTGTTCGATTTTACTAAAACCATCATATGATTGCATTTGGCTTATGAAACAGTCTTGTTTATAATGGACTTCTAGTTCTCATTGCAGAATGCAGAACAGTCTCATAGTCGTGCAAAAGAGCATGTATTGCTGATTCACACATGCATGATGATGATGCAGCTTATTAAAGTGGACAGTAATGAGCAGCATGATCATCATTAAAATCTAGAGAGATCATTTGATGATTAGCCGGTTATGTTTGTTAGTGAAAGGGGATTAAGCATTTGGTTAAAAAGCAGCAAGTAGATTATAACGATGATTCTATTCAGGTGCTAGAGGGACTTGAAGCGGTCCGTAAACGTCCAGGGATGTATATTGGATCTACGGATTCACGCGGTCTTCATCACCTTGTCTACGAGATTGTAGACAACTCTGTCGATGAAGTGCTCGCTGGACATGGAGATCATATCATTGTCAAAATACATAAAGATAACAGCATTTCCGTCCAAGATAAAGGACGAGGAATGCCTACTGGTATGCATAAGCTTGGAAAACCGACACCTGAGATCATTTTAACGGTCCTTCACGCAGGCGGAAAATTTGGTCAAGGCGGATATAAAACAAGTGGTGGACTTCATGGAGTTGGGGCATCTGTTGTGAACGCGCTGTCAGAATGGCTCACTGTCACAATTGAACGTGACGGGTTTATTTATCAACAGCGATTTGAAAACGGTGGTAAGCCTGTCACATCACTTGAAAAAGTGGGAAAAACGAAAAAAACGGGAACACTGATTCATTTTAAGCCGGATCCAACTATGTTCAGTGTCACGACGTATAATTTCGATACATTATCAGAGCGTTTAAGAGAATCTGCCTTTTTATTAAAAGGATTAAAAATAGAGCTGATTGATGAACGACATGATGTACAAGAAACGTTTTATTATGAGACAGGCATTGAAGCCTTTGTTGCTTATTTAAATGAAGAAAAAGATGTTCTGAGTGAAGTCGTCTCGTTTGAAGGGGAGCATCAGTCCATCGAAGTAGATTTTGCTTTTCAATTCAACGATGGCTACTCGGAGAATATTCTTTCCTTCGTCAATAACGTCAGAACAAAAGATGGCGGTACACATGAGTCTGGTGCCAAAACGGCTATGACGAGAGCTTTTAACGAATATGCACGCAAAGTAGTTCTTTTAAAAGAAAAAGACAAAAATCTAGAAGGCACTGATATTCGAGAAGGGTTGTCTGCTATTATTTCTGTCAGAATTCCTGAAGAACTGCTTCAATTTGAAGGGCAGACAAAAGGAAAACTTGGGACAAGTGAGGCTCGCTCAGCTGTTGATGCCGTTATTTCTGAAAAGCTCGCTTATTTCCTTGAAGAAAACCGGGAAACAGCCACTCTTCTTGTGAAAAAAGCGATTAAAGCACAGCAGGCGAGAGAAGCTGCTAGAAAAGCACGTGAAGAAGCTAGGAGCGGCAAGAAACGAAAAAAATCTGAAGCCACACTGAGCGGAAAATTAACACCTGCTCAATCTAGAAACCCTGCTAGAAACGAACTGTACCTAGTAGAGGGTGACTCAGCGGGCGGATCAGCAAAGCAAGGGCGTGACCGTAAATTTCAGGCGGTGCTGCCGCTGCGCGGAAAGGTCATCAATACAGAAAAAGCGAAGCTTGCTGATATTTTCAAAAACGAAGAAATCAACACCATTATTCATGCCATCGGTGGAGGCGTCGGTGTCGATTTTAATGTAGAAGACATCAATTATGATAAAATCGTGATCATGACAGATGCGGATACGGATGGAGCGCATATTCAAGTGCTTCTCTTGACATTCTTCTACCGCTATATGAAGCCGCTGATTGAGCATGGCAAAGTGTTTATTGCGCTTCCGCCTTTATATAAAGTCAGCAAAGGCTCAGGGAAAAAAGAGATCATCGAGTACGCATGGTCTGATGAAGAAATGGATGACGTACTGAAGAAAGTTGGAAAAGGGTACACGATTCAGCGCTATAAAGGTTTAGGTGAAATGAATGCCGACCAGCTATGGGAAACGACAATGAATCCAGAATCGAGAACACTAGTCAGGGTCAAGATCGATGATGCTGCACGTGTGGAACGCCGCGTCACAACTCTTATGGGTGACAAAGTAGAACCACGCCGTAAATGGATTGAAAAGAATGTCGCCTTTGGACTTGATGAGGAAAGCAACATTCTTGAAAATGAAAACTTGTCGCTAGCTGAGGAGGTTTAGATATGGCACAACAAGAACGATTTCATGATTTACCATTAGAAGAAGTGATCGGGGACCGTTTTGGTCGCTATAGTAAATATATTATCCAAGACCGTGCACTTCCAGATGCGCGTGATGGATTAAAACCTGTACAACGAAGAATTTTATATGCGATGTATGCAGAAGGAAACACGCAAGATAAAAACTTCCGTAAAGCCGCTAAAACAGTCGGTAACGTGATTGGTAACTATCACCCGCACGGGGACTCATCTGTTTATGAAGCGATGGTGAGAATGAGTCAGAATTGGAAAGTACGAAATGTGCTGATTGAGATGCATGGGAACAACGGGAGTATCGATGGAGATCCGCCTGCTGCCATGCGTTATACGGAAGCAAGGCTGTCTGCCATTGCTTCAGAGCTTTTAAAGGACTTAGACAAGGAAACGGTCGAATTTGTCGCAAACTTTGATGATACAAGCAAAGAACCAGTTGTATTACCAGCGATGTTCCCAAACCTTCTCGTGAACGGATCAACAGGGATTTCTGCAGGTTATGCAACCGATATCCCGCCGCATCATCTAGGAGAGGTAATCGATGGTGTCATTAAACGAATTGAACAGCCGCATTGTACGGTTGAGGATTTAATGACGGTCATCAAAGGGCCAGATTTCCCAACAGGCGGTATCATTCAAGGTGTAGACGGCATTAAGAAGGCATATGAAACAGGAAAAGGAAAGATTATGATTCGCGGAAAAGCGGAAATTGAAACCATCCGCGGCGGACGCCAGCAAATCGTGATCACAGAAATTCCTTATGAAGTGAATAAAGCCAACCTTGTCAAAAAGATGGACGAGTTCCGAATTGAAAGAAAAGTAGAAGGAATCTCTGAGGTGCGAGATGAGACAGACCGTACCGGGCTTCGAATCGTAGTAGAGCTAAAAAAAGAAGCAGATGCACATGGTGTGTTGAATTTCTTATATAAAAACTCAGATCTGCAAATCCCATATAACTTTAATATGGTGGCGATACATAATCGAAGACCGACCTTAATGACGCTGACAACGGTACTTGATGCATATATTGCCCATCAAAAAGAAGTGGTGACGAACCGTTCAACATACGAGCTTCGAAAAGCGAAGGAACGACACCATATTGTAGATGGCTTAATTAAGGCACTTTCGATTTTAGATGAAGTCATTGCCACAATCCGCTCCTCTAATGATAAACGAGATGCGAAAAACAACTTGATGACGAAATATGACTTTACAGAAGCACAATCAGAAGCGATTGTTTCCCTCCAGTTATATCGTTTAACGAATACAGATATTACGCAATTAAGAGACGAAGCAAGAGAGCTTGATGTGCGTATAGCAGAGCTTGAAGACATTTTAGGTAACGAGAAAAAACTGCTAAAGGTCATTACAAACAGCTTGAAAAAGCTTAAAAAGACATATGCTGATGAGAGAAGATCCGTCATTGAGGAAAAAATCGAAGAAATTAAGATTAACCTTGAAGTGATGATCGCATCAGAGGATGTTTACGTCACGGTCACGAAGGATGGTTACATCAAACGGACAAGTCAGCGCTCCTATGCCGCATCGAACGGTAAGGACTTTGGGATGAAGGATACAGATCGTTTGATTCATCAGTTTGAAATGAATACAACAGATGTTCTTCTGCTGTTTACGAATAAAGGAAGCTACATTTATTGTCCTGTGCATCAGCTTCCAGATATTCGCTGGAAAGACATGGGGCAGCATATTACGAATATCATTTCGATTGATCGTGAGGAATCGATCCAAAAAGCCATTCCAATTAAAGAATTTGATGACACATCATATCTTCTGTTCTTTACAAAAGGCGGAATGGTGAAGAAAACAGAGCTTCTTCAATATAAAGCGCAGCGCTATTCAAAACCGCTTGTCGCCTTGAACCTTAAAGGTGACGATGAACTCGTAGATGTTCATGTCACAACAGGACAGCAGGAATTGTTTATTGCAACGAAAAATGGTTACGGTTTATGGTTTGATGAAGAAGAAGTAAGTGTTGTTGGCCCGAGAGCGGCTGGTGTCAAAGGAATCAACTTGAAGGAAGGGGACGAGGTAGTCTCTGGTCAGATCATTGACCCGAAGAACGATGTCCTGGTGCTGACGACACAAAGAGGGGCTGTGAAGCGAATGAACCTCTCTGAATTTGATAAAACATCAAGAGCGAAACGCGGGGTTCTTATGCTAAGAGAATTAAAGAAAAACCCGCACCGTATTGTGGCTGTGCTCGCTACTGGGCTGCACGATACACTTGAGATAGATACGGAAAAGGGTGCAACGATTCCGCTTGATATCTCTACTCTAAGAGCAAATGACCGCTATAGCAATGGATCATTTATTGTAGATGAGGAAGAACAGGGAGAAGTGACTCATGTCCTTCTAACACCTGAACCTGCCCCAGATGACAATAAATAAGCAAACGAAAACCCCCTGATAAACAGGGGGTTTCTTTATATACGGGTCATTTAGCTCTCGTGGTTGCCAAACATGTTTGTAATGGCGTGCACTACTTCAATTCCTTGGTAGACGAAAAGAGAAAGTGAAGTGACAGAGAATAGACCTAGAATGAATACTCTTAAGAAAAATAACATCGTGTAAAACCTCCCAATTTTTGTTTTGATTTAGATGGTTGGGTTAAACACGAGCTAGTCGGAAATAAGAAGATTGATAGAACACTGCAAGTAAATGCTTCTTTTTCCGGTCAAATCGATCAGTATGAGTGATGCGTGCAAATCCAGCTGTCATACTGCCAATCATCAGCAGTACTGTAAATGCGGCAAATACTGCGTTCACATGTTTTTGTTTCTTGTCATCGCCCAATGTCTGGACGATCTTCATTTCATGTGATTCTTGATCAGCAACCACCTTTGCATGATGGTATACCTGAACGGAATGAGGCATTGAGAATAAATGAAAACTTGCAAGTGCTATGAATAAGACAGCTAATTTTAATAGCATATTTTTTTTCATTTTTCTCACCCCTTCCTGGTTATTTTCATGATCTTACCACGTTTTCTGTTATTTGAAAAGTCTTATTTTTTTACTTTCCCTCTTTAAAAAAGCAATAAACATCAGGACATCTATAGGACTATTTCACTTCATGAAAGGTTTCAATTTTATTTTTTAAATTTAAAAAAAGTGCCAGATCAAGGATCAGGCACTTTTAGTGAGCTTGCAATGAATGTGGTTTTGCTACAGCTTTTGTAAAGATTCCTGCAATACATATGGCAAATAGAACAAAGATAAAGGCATGAAGCAGTCCTACTTGATTGGCAAGCAGACCTAAAATAGGCGGACCGGAAAGGGAGGCTGTGTAGCCAGATAAGGTCACAATACTGACGCGTTTGACAGCGTACCGGCTATCATCACCAGCTGCAGAAATGGTTAGCGGGAAGCCTAAAGAAGCGCCAAGTCCCCATAAAAAGATCGATATCATACACACAACTAATGAAATCTTTAAAATGACCAAGAATAATCCAGCAGCTGCTGATAAAATGGCCACTCTTAGCAATAACACTCTGCCAAAGCGATCAATCAAACGTCCGCTGATGAGCCTGCCGCTAATCATACCGCACAAAAACAAAGCATAGATGACCGTACTCATAGAATGTGAAACCTGGTAGCCATCCACCATCGCAAGGGGAATCCAATCATTGGCAGACCCTTCAACAAATGCAAGACACAAGGCGATCATCGCAAGAGATATCGTTCGTTTGTTCAGCCATGCTGTTTGAGTAGTGTCTACTGTATCTGGCTGCTTCTCATGCTGATCCTTTCCTGTCCCATGCGGAATAAACCGCGTACAAATCAATATGCTGAGAAAGAAAAGAAGGGCAATCGCGAGAAGATGAATCAATACAGAGACCCCTAAATGGATAAAAAGAATACCAGCACCTGCTCCAATTAAAGTGCCAATACTAAAGGAAGCGTGCAATATAGGTAGAATGGTTTTCTTGATGCTGTACTCAATTTCTGTTCCTTCTAAGTTCATCGCCACATTGCACATGCCAGAGCCTGCTCCAAAAAGAAAAAGACCGGCAGTGACAACAAAGATAGAAGAGAGCGTTGAACCAATTGCAAGAGTCGTGAACCCAAGGAACATCAAAAAAGCACTAATGACAATCGCCACTCGGCCGCCTTTTTTGCGGACGAATACATTTGAAAGTACAAGCCCAACAATTGAGCCAACAGATAAGCCGAGTAAAATAAGTCCCATCGTTCCTGTGTTTGCTTGTAATAAATCTCTGACTTCTGGCGTCCGTGAAAACCATGTAGAAATGGAGATACCAGACATCGTAAAGATCACAATAATCGCTTTATACCACTTTAATTCCATCAAATCCCTCACATTTAAAGATGTATATGTTATTAAAACAAATCTACTCGATTATAAATGAGACTTGCTGATTCGTAAATAACAGGAGGGAGGAACTTAGTCATAAAAAATGCCTTCTGGTGATAGATAAAATTGATGAATACAATATTGAGATTTGCAAATATAGTGTTAGATTAGACGTTTGGAGACACATTAGAAAGTGAAAAAGGCATTTAATTTAGAAAACCGTCACGCATGAATTGCTGGACATGATTGGCGATAACAATGCTGTCATAGCATCTGGTTGGTGCCGTTGTCACAAAAAAACGTTGCTGTGAATGTTTTGTCCGATAAATCCTGCGAGCATCATAAAGCATGTAGATGAATCAATGTAGAATTGTTTAGTTTTTTCTATTTTATCTCAATAAGATAAGTATACTTATATTTGAGACAAGAGAAATTCGTTTATTCATTAACTTCCTAGAATATATATTATGTAAACTAAAAAAGAGAATAAATACACACCAAGAGTTCCATACCCTTTTCAGATTTTGTTCCTCGAATCGACATAGCTCTCCATTGAACGAAACGCCTGTACAATCAATTAACTTTCGTTTGGATTTAGAAAAAGCAAATTCTCCTAAGTGATAAGATGTTTAACATTAAATAAAATAGAGAGCCTCAAATAAGGCTCTCTCAGCAAAACTTTAAATACGCAAACCTTGTTTAATTGATTTTAAAGTGAGCTCATTCGACCATTCAGGACGGTCTGGATAAGCAAAAACGGCATTTGTGACAATCCCATCAAACTTCATTTCTCTCAATTTACGATACAAAGCGTCGAAGTTAATTTCCCCTTCCCCAGGATTTAAGTGTTGATGAATTGTTACATTTGCATCAGGTGGATTTATGATGTAGCGTAATCCAAAAGCTGCTTTATGATTAAGGGTATCTGCAATTAATACGTGAGCAAGAAGATCTCCAGCTTCCTCTAAATGTTTTGCTACATCACCGATTCCATCGTCATAGAAAAAAGCATGGGGAACAGAATAGACTAGCTTAACCCAGTCTTTATCTAATGCTCTAATCATACGAATGGCTTCAGTGTTTAGTTCGATAAAATCATTAGGATGAGATTGGATGTTTAACTTGATGCCCTCTTGTTCAAATATAGGCATCAGCTCATCCATCGATTTCAAAAAAGCTGCTTCACTTTCAACCGGCCTGCTTTTATCACCACTGAACTCACTATTCATTAGATCCACTTCTAATTCTGAGGTAATCTCAATGCATCTTTTCCAATTTTTCACTGCTGCTTCTCGTTCTTGTTCATTTGGTGAAGACCATTGCTGGACAGGCAAAACGGAGGATATTTTAACACCCGCATCTTTGCAGTACTTTTTTAAATCTTTGATCAGTTGTTTGTTAACCTTTGGATACTCATAAAACCAAATGAAGTCTTTACGAGGAGAGAGCTCCACGTATTCATAACCTAGTCGTGCTACTGTATCAATTGTGTCTTTTAGATTTGTATTGTCTCGATAATGTGATGGATCATAAACCAATCGCAATGATAAAACTCCTTTCTATGATATGAATTTAAATATAGTCAACCCAAACATCGCCATTATTTGCTGAGCGCACGCAATTTTCTACCCATCTTACGCCCTCTACGCCCGCTCTAATATCTGGAAACCATATTTCGCTTGTACCTTTCATACCTAATTGTGTATTTTCCATCGCTTTAGCGAATCTTGCATATAAATTTGACCAAGCTTCGAATAACCCTTCAGGATGTCCCCCACCAATACGATCCTCTTCTATTGCTAGTGGGTGCAGGTAAGGCATACCTCTTTCTAATACTTGTGCTGGTTCTCCTTGAATTTCGTATCGAAGCTGGTTAGGTTGTTCACTCCACCATTCAATGCTCGCTTTGGAGCCTACAATTCTAATTTTTTGACCGTGCATAGATCCTGCATTTATCGCTGAAGACCACACCGTTCCAACCGCTCCATTGTCATATTTCATGATTGTATAGGCATTATCTTCTAAAGGAGCACGCTCTTTGATAAAGCTTTGCCGCGTACACATTAACTTTTCTATTTTTAAGTTTGGTAACATGATTTCAGATAAAAATAGCGGGTGTGTACCTAAGTCACCTAACACATAACTTGGTCCAACCATTTTAGGATCTACACGCCATTTTGTGCTTGCGTTCTTCTTTTCTACTGCCTCTGAGTGAAACCCGTGTGCAAATTGCATATTGACAAGGCGGATGTCACCTAATTTCCCTTCTTCAATCAGCTGTCTCCCTTGTTCAATCATTTGATGGCCCGAATAACCATATGTAATACCAACAATTTTATTCTTCTCTTCTGCTAACTTTAATAGCTCTTCGGCTTCTTGTGTTGTAAAACAAAGTGGTTTTTCACAAATTACATGAAGATCCGAAAGTAATGCAGCTTTACAAATTTCATAATGCGTACCATTTGGTGTTGCAATTGAGACAGCCTCAATACCGTCACTTCTTTTTTGTTCTTCCTCAAACATTGTCTGATAATCTGAGTAACAACGTGAGGGGTCGATATGTAGGTTGATTCCAAAGGATTGCCCTCTTTCTGGATCAATATCAAATGCCCCTGCAATCAATTGAAAGTTTCCATCTCGCAAAGCGGAAGATCTATGAATATATCCAATTTGGCTCCCACGTCCTCCGCCAACCATTGCCCATCGAATGGGACGCTCAATTATCTTTTCACCATTAATCATTTAACGATTCCTCGCTTTCAATTCGTTTGCAAAACCAAGTTTGTTCAGAAAATCTACACTTTGTTTGACATCTTCTAAGCTTGTATCAGCATCTCGCGGATCACGTTCTTGTTCAAATGTCACGTATCCTGAATAGTTTAGTTCTGTTAATAAATGTCG
Source organism: Bacillus safensis (assembly GCA_030159235.1). Lineage (GTDB taxonomy): Bacteria > Bacillota > Bacilli > Bacillales > Bacillaceae > Bacillus > Bacillus safensis_B. Next base: position 446,912 of record BSBG01000003.1, read on the forward strand.
TATTTTATGATAGTCAATGACTCCTTGACCGATTGGACACATGACACCTTTAGCACATGCTTCAAAAAATCGTGTGCGCTCTTTCATGACTTGGTGATACGTGTCTAAATGAATATCTTTAAAATGCAAGTAGTCTAATCTGTCAGCACATCGTTCGATCCATTCGAGAGGATCCATTTTTGAATAGTATAGATGACCAGTATCTAAACATAGTCCTGCTGTTTCATGAGGGATGTCATGTAACAATTTATTGATTTCATCTTCAAACTCAATGTATCCACCTGCATGAGGATGAATCACAGCTCGGACTCCGTAGTTATTCCATGCATGTTCTGCAATCTTTTTAATATGGTGGATCATCTGTTTCCATTCCTGTTCTGATAGACGAGGAGCCTCTTCTGACCTTCCTGCATGTTTATTCCTCTCTTCGTGCCCCCAGTCGATGACAACTAAATAAGGAGCTTGATACTGATGATCTTTTAATGCAGGGGCTACGGGTAATTTGGTAATAAAAGAGCAGATATCGTCTACTTGTTTGATTAGATTTTCAATATTTTCTTGATCTACTAAATTGTCAAAAATAGTACCTGCAATAATCGTTAAATCTAATTCTGTTAAAACCTTTGTGACTTTTGGTATGTCAAAAGGGATATATCCATAAGGTCCTAATTCAATTCCTTGGCAGCCAGCTTGTGAGGCTTCATTTAAGACTCTTTCCCATGGAGGAAGGTATGGATTTTTGGGATCATCAACACCCCAGCAGCAAGGGGCACCTGCAATTTGAATAGACATAGACATTTCTCCTCGCTTTATGGTGTTTTATCCAACACATTCATTTGAATGGCTGTCTTCTTTTTGTTTTGTTCTAACTCCTCATGAGTTTTCAAAAATATTGTTAAATATCCACTAAATAAATATAAGGCTGCAAAAATGAGAATGACGCCACTTGTTCCTAACGGTTCTATAAAGAGGCTGACAATGAATGGTGCGACGAACACGCTTAAACCAGATCCTAGATTGTGTACAGACATTGCTGCTCCTCTTTCTTTTGCAGGAGCCATTGAAGGGATTAAAGCAGTAATAGGTACATAGCCCGCTAAAAAAAATCCAAATAAACATGAGATCAATATCATTCCAATTAAATGATGGCCAATTATCATCGGGGCTATATAGATGGCTATGGTAGATAGAGCACAGCCTACAGATCCAAACCAAATGATCGTTTTTCTCCATCCGATTCGATCTCCAATAAAACCAAATAATAAATTTGATAAAATATTCACAACGAAAATGGCTGACCAAATTTGTAACCATTCTTCAGTTGAGTAACCGTATTTTATGAGATAACTAGGTAAAAATATGGCAAATCCATACTGGCCTAATGTTCCGATTATTTTGACTATTGCACCTACAGCTAACCTTGGACGCTCAAACATATAAAATATTCCGCTTAATAGTTCCTTGATAGATGATTGATCCTTTGTATTTTGTTTGACTTCATCTTTTGTTAGCACAAGTGCTATGACGGCTCCTATTAATACAAAGAAGATACCTGTGTATAATACATAAATATGACCAATAATAGGTATCGCTAGAGACGAATAAAATGGCCCTGCGACATTCAATCCGCATGTAAATACGAACCAAAACCACCCTACGGCTCGTGCCAATATTTTTTGTTCTGCTCGATATGTGATCCAAACGATAAATGAATAAGCAAATAATGGGTATCCTACACCTCTTAACACATATGTAACAAGCATAACAGGGTAGTTTAAGTTGGAAACTCCTAGAGCGATAAAAGGAATAGAAGATATGGCAAACATGATAAATCCAGCCCACATCACTCTTCTAATTCCCCAAATTTGAGCTAAGACTCCTGATACCCAAGCAGCGATTCCGACAGCTAAACCATATGCCGCAAATAATTGAGCTGACTGTGTGACTGATAGCCCCCTTTCGACTAAATAAGGTGACAGCCACCCTTGTTCCAATCCATCTCCAATCATGAAGAGTACCATGCCAAGATATCCCCATCTTAGCGAGTATGGAATCCCTATTTTATTGAAAAAAAGCTTACTTTTTTCACTCATTTTCTTCCCTCCTTCACAAAAGAAAGCGCATACAAAGTGTTTGTATCTCTATTATAAATCTCAAAAACATTTTGTTCCTTCAAATTATTGTTTAAATGTATTGGAATTTCGTCATATTTATCGTTATTTTCATCAAAAACCTTCACGATCTTGTGTTAAAAATAGCCTGGTTTCATTTAAACGCCCCTCCATAAATGGCGATATTTTTTAGGAGATATGCCAATCAGTTTTGTGAATAGAGATGTAAAATAGTTTGGATTATCATACCCGGTCATACCGGCTATTTGTGTAACAGTAAAATTTGTGTTTATTAGCAGCGATTGAGACTCACCAATCCGTCGGCGAATCATATATTGAATTGGTGAGAATCCAGTGTGTTTTTTAAATAAATGGGCGATATAATAAGGACTTGCATTCAATTCTTTGGCAATAGAAGAAAGTGTGATATTTTCAGTATAATGAAGATCAATATATGATTTGATTTTTAAAAATAGAGAGCAACAGACTTCTTCTGTCATCAGCGGTTGTTCTTTAGGGATGGTTAACAGCAAAGAGATAAGAGCAGATAGTAAATAACTACATGTTTCTTGGTGGCCAGTTTGATTTGTTTTGACCTGGAAAAGAATCATCTCTAACAAGGTTTCTATTTGTTGAGCTTGATCTCCACAGTTCCATACACACGACATTGATTCAGGTACTAAGTGATTCTCTGGTAAACCTAGGCACTTAACATTTTTCATTCCTACGCAGTACACACTCATTTTAGATGTTTGATCCATATACTCGTCATGCAAAACATGACTATTATATATTAAAATATCTCCTTGTTTGACATCATATATGTTATTGCCAATCAAGTGTCTTCCTTTGCCTTTTTTTATAAAAACAATCTCTAACATTTGCTTATGCATATGCATTGTTCGCGGTAAAGTAGTGTGTTGTTCATTGGCATGACAAACATAAACGAGTTCTGGTAATGCTTGATCTAAACACCTGGAGGAAGTAACTTGCTGATGTACTAAATATTGTCCCATAGATTCATCTCCTATATGATTTGTGAATTTTCACCTATATGAAAACCTACATTTTGCTAATGCTGTCATGATAAATACTATGTTTCATTGCTTTGCTTTTCCATTTTACAGCTAGTAATGTTGCGATTCCACCTAGCAAGGCAGCAAAGTAAAAACCGGCACTCAGCCCAAACCAAGAGTTAAAAATTCCTGCGATAAATGGTCCTCCAAAAATTCCTATCGCATAAAGCGCTTGATATGCACCAACAACCGTTGATTTCATGTGATCAGAAGCCGACTGATAGCACATACCTAATAATAGAGGGAAAATAAAACCTAACGAAAGTCCCATCATCGCTTGTATGATGTAAAAAATAGCTGGATGAGTGGTGATAGGCATTGTAAAAATACACATTGTGGCAAACATAAATGAGCCTATTAAAACCAACCATTGTTTTCTTATCGAAGTAGCGATTTTACCTATGATTAAAGGTGCGATTGCATGTGGAATCATAAAAGAAAAAGTGGTCAATCCTAACTGGCTTTTAGGAATACCAATACTTAATGCATAAGCTGATGTAAACCCAAACGTTGTAATAAAAATCATACCGTGTGCCAAAATGGATAAAAACGATAGTTGAAGAAGCGTTTGTTTCTTCAAAGTTAATGTAAGCGATTTCAAATCGGTCTGACTACGGCTCCTAGAATGTATTGGTTCAGATATAAACAGCAGTAGAACAAATGCAAGGATACAGAGCAAACTACCAAGAAAATATGGTGCATGCCACCCCCATTGACTCACTAAATACCCACTCAGTCCCATTCCAAGAAGTTGTGCAAATACGACAATAAATGAAATCAGATTCATTGCTTGATTGGATTCATGTTCATGGTAATAACTTGCAAACATGACAGTAAACACGACCCAGGTTGCGGCCGCTAATCCAGCGAAGCAACGGGCAATCAAAGCAAAAACCAAATCTTCTGTCAGCAAAAATATGAGGCAGCTCATCGTGCTAGCTAAAATTCCAAGTAGGATAAAAGGTTTTCTTATTTTCAAATAATCCGCTAATATTCCTAATGGGAGTCTGCATAAAAGTTGCAGGAATCCATAGCTGCTTAATATGAGACCAATTAAGAGATAGTCTCCCCCTAATGTCTCCAAATAGGGGGATAAAACTGGAACATATAGAAATTGTGAAAACCAAAAGATGAATGAAATAATCGAGAATATCACTGTATTTTTCATGCTTCATTTCCAACTTGTGATTAATGCATCGTTTAAATCAATAACGTGCAGTAACCATTTTTTTCCTTGTGTAAAATTCAACCCCGTCTGTACCGTTTGCATGAAGGTCTCCATAAAATGATTCTTTCCAACCAGAGAATGGGAAGAATGCCATTGGAGCTGGAACCCCAACATTAATTCCTAGCATACCTGCTTCAATCTGATCTCTAAATGTGCGAACACTTGCGGCGCTATCAGTATATAGACAAGCTCCATTTGCAAATTTTGAGGCATTTGCAAGCTCTATTGCTTCATTCAGTGATTTTACACGCACGATGGATAAAACGGGTGCAAAGATTTCCTCCTGCCAAATTTTCATTTCTTGTGTGACATGATCGAAAATTGTTGGACCAATAAAATACCCTTCATCGTTCATATTGTCGTCATTTCGACCATCTCGAATCATGTGTGCTCCTTCATTTATTCCTTGCTCGATATATTGTAGAGTACGTTCTTTATGTCCTTCACGAATAACAGGCCCTAAAAAAACATTGTCATCCATACCGTTTCCAATCACGATTTTGTTCGATTCTTCAACTAGTTTTTCTATAAATTGATCAGCAATTTCCTCTTGCACGGCAACAACAGCTGCTGCCATACATCTTTCACCAGCAGAACCAAAAGCTGCTCCAATAATTTGTTTAATAGCTCCATCTAAATCAGCATCATTTAATACGATGGAATGATTTTTTGCGCCCGCAAGAGCCTGCACTCTTTTTCCATGCTCTGTTCCTTTTTTGTACACAAATTCTGCTACTGGTTGTGAACCAACAAATGAGATGGCTTTGACTTGTTTGTGCTCAATTAGTCCATTTACTACATCATGTGCACCGTTCACAATGTTGAGCACCCCTTTTGGTAATCCTGCCTCAGCAAATAGTTCTGCAAGTCTTGCTGCTAAGAGTGGTGTTCTCTCTGATGGCTTTAAGATGAATGTATTCCCGCAAGCGATCGCCAATGGAAACATCCAGCAAGGAACCATCATCGGAAAGTTAAAAGGCGTAATACCACCAATAACACCGATTGGATATCGATACATTCCTGATTCAATGCCTGTTGCTATGTCAGGAAGCTGTTTCCCCATCATTAATGTCGGTGCACCCGCTGCAAATTCCACACACTCAATCCCCCGTTGGACTTCACCACGAGCTTCAGTCAAGCTTTTTCCATTTTCTAAAGTCACTAGTTCAGCGAGTTCATCCCAATTTTCCACGAGCAGTTGCTGATATTTAAAAAGAACACGGGCTCGTCTAGGTACAGCTGTTTTTGACCATGTTTGAAATGCTTCATTCGCAGCTTGAACTGCACGATCAACATCCTCTTTTGTAGATAATGGAACTTCAGCAATCACTTTACCAGTTGCAGGATTGAAAACAGATTCTGTTTGACTGCTTACGGATTCAAGCCATTCTCCACCAATATAATTTTGCACTGTGTTTATTGTTGTTTTTGTCATTATGTTCTCCCCTTTTTAAAATGATGTTTGTAGAATTTCTTCTGCTGTTTTCATGAATGATTCAATTTCTGAAACAGATGGCATAGCCTCTGAAGAGCTGTGCTTAGAGATGACAATGGAAGCAGACGCACTTCCAAAACGCATCGCTTCTTGTAATGTCATATCATTTAATAACCCATAGATTAGTGCTGAAGCATAGGAATCTCCAGCTCCGAATGTTTTGAGTACTTTCGTTTTAAAAATGCCGCTTTGATGAAAGAGACCGTCTTGAGTATAAGCAATTGATCCTGAACCACCGTGTTTAATAATGACAATTTTTGCGTGATGATCGAACCATTTCTTAGATGTTTTAGCGTCATTAGATGGTCCGTCGGATGTCAATTTTTCCATCATATCGAACTCTTCTCTTGTACCGATGAGTAAATCGGATTTCTCTGCTGCTAGATTGTAGTAAATCGCCGTTTCTGCTTCTGAATGCCACGTATACGGTCGATAATCTAAATCAAAGATGACGTTGACTTGATGTTTCCTAGCATAATCAAGGGCGACGAAAACGGCTTCTCTTGATGGACTTTTTGCAAGGGCTGTTCCTGAAATGAGTAAAGATTTAGCATTTTTAATGTAATTTTCCGAAACATCGCTTACTTCTAATTTAAGATCGGCCACGTTGTCACGGTACATTAAAATACTACAGTCTTCAGGACTTATAATTTCTGTGAAGGCAAGACCTGTCATAGCTCCGGTCTGGTCAATCGATATTCCCTCTGTATCAACATGATTTTGTTCAAGGTATTTTGTAGCAAAGCGCCCCATTTGATCATTGGCTACTTTTCCAATGAACCCTGTGTTCATACCAAGCCTTGACAGACCAATCGCAATATTTGCAGGAGAGCCGCCTACATATTTTGTGAATGTGAGGGTCTCTTCCATTGGACGATCAATTTCATTTGCATTTAAATCAATACACAATCTTCCAAGCGCAATGACATCTAATTTTCTATCTTTTTTAAAAGTCAAATATGACATGGTCATTTCTCCCTGCTTTCCGATAATTTGTGCTCCATTACCCATTCATGCTCTTTGCTGTTTTGAAATTTCCAAGTGCGGACTGGTCCAGCCATTACGTTTAAATAATAACTTTCATAACCAGGAGGCGCAGCAACAGGATGATAACCTTTTGGTACAAGAACGGCTTCTCCATTTTGAACAGACATTATCTCATTTAAAGATAAATCATCTGTATACACTCTTTGCAGAATAAATCCATGGTTTGGATTGACTTTATGATAATATGTTTCTTCTAAATAAGATTCATCAGGTAAATTGTTTTCGTCGTGTTTATGAGGCGGGTAACTGGACCAGTTTCCCTCAGGTGTAAACACTTCCACTACTAGTAAGTGATCCGCAGAAGCTTGTTCTGGTAAAATATTATGAACCTGTCTAGAGATGTTATCTGCTCCCCTCTGTTCAACACCAACTTGAGCTGGAGTAATCAGGCGAGCTGGATAAGTTCCTTTACCAGGTGAAGAACAGATCGCAATTTCAACATCAGTAAGAGCTTCAATCGTGAATTGATCATCATTCGGCACATAAATGGAATAAGGTGGTGTTTTTTCAAATACATCCATCCTTTGGCCAACATGCTCCCATTTTTCTAATTTGGTTGAAATGTGTAGTTTTCCAGATAAAATCACAATACACACTTCTTGATCACTGGTTTGCTTTTGAAGCGTTTCCCCTTGCAATAGCTTATATACTTCAAAACCAATGTATTTCCATCCAGCTGATTGCGGGGTGATACTTAGTACCTTTCCATCTGAATCACGTTTATACGGTGGAACAATCAATTCAGGCATCTATTTTCCTCACCTTTCTGATTTTATTTAATATTTTCTTGCTTTTTCTAATTGTTTTTCTTTCAATTGATAGGCTTTTTTGACTGAATCCTGCTGTGTTACTTCTGAAATTCCTACATGCCACCAAGAACCATAGCCATCTGTCATGGTTTTCGGTAAAACTTTTACATCAATTAATGTGCTAACCGTTTGTTTTTTTGCATCTTCAATGGCAGCCTTGAGTTGATCCAAAGTATGTACTTCATACGTTTTTGCTCCATACCCAGCGGCAGACTGAGCAAAATTGATTCTCAAGATCTCCCCATCTAATTGCCCTGTTTGATGATTACGTGCTCGAAATTCAGTAGCAAAACTATTAATTCCATGATCCATTTGTAAATTGTTAATACAACCAAATCCAGAGTTATCAAAAAGGATAATGTTCATTTTCAAGCCTTCTTGAATACTTGTCACCAATTCACTATGTAGCATTAAATAGCTACCATCTCCACTCAGGGCATATACTTCTTTCGTCGGTTCAGCTATTTTCACGCCCAGTGCAGAAGCAATTTCATATCCCATACATGAATAACCATATTCTAAATGATACGTATTTCTTTCTTTAGCCACCCACATTCTCTGTAAATCACCTGGAAGACTACCTGCTGCACAAGTAATAATGGAATCATCCGCTATCCATTCATTGATATGTCCAAGTACAGTCGTTTGAGGTAATTCGGTATTCAGACAATGTCTATATTCATCTATCTGCTGTTGATCAAAATGTCCTTTTATTTCCGGTACGAAGTCTTTGCCTGTAAACTGGATGTCCTTTAAGCGAGCAAGTTCTTGATTCCATTCTTTTTTAGCCTGCTCGATCTCATCTGTATATGTGGAACGGTATCCATCTAATGCTGTCATGAGTGCCTCTAATCCAGATTTTGCATCAGCAATCACTTTTGTGGCTTCTAATTTGGAAGCGTGAAATTCTGATAAGTTGATTGTTAGAACATCTGTTTCAGGGTAGAACAATTTAGACGAAGTTGTAAAATCCGTGAAGCGTGTGCCCACACCTATGATGAGATCAGCATTTTGGGCTATATCATTTGCCGCTTTATTTCCTGTAACACCAATCCCTCCAATGTTTAATGGATGGGTACTTTCAATCCCACTTTTCCCTGCCTGTGTTTCACTAAATGGAATATGGAAAGTTTCTGCAAACTGACGAAAGGTGTCGGCTGCTTCTGAGTAACGCACACCTCCCCCTAAAATAAGAAGGGGTTTTTCTTTTGATCGAATAAGAGATGCGGCGGCCTCTATACTTCTATTCGATGGCTTCTGACGGTCAATATAATGTACACGTTCTTTAAAGAAATGAAGTGGATAATCCCATGCTTCTCCTTGGACATCTTGAGGAAGACAAATGGTGACGGCTCCTGTATCTGATTGATCAGTTAAAACTCGCATGGCACTAATCATAGCTGACATTAACTGTTCGGGCCTTGAAATGCGATCCCAATATTTACTAACTGAGCGAAAAGCATCGTTTGTGGAAAGCGTTAAATCATGAGTTTGTTCAATCTGCTGCAAGACTGGATCTGGTTGTCTAGTGGCAAAAACATCTCCAGTCAGGAGAAGAAGTGGAATTTGATTAGCTGTTGCTGTAGCAGCAGCAGTGACCATATTAGCTGAACCAGGACCTACCGAGGAAGAGCACGCGATAATTTGCCGGCGATTGCTCTGTTTTGCAAACGCCGTAGCAGCATGTGCCATTCCTTGTTCATTTCTTCCTTGATACACTTTTAGATTACCAGGATCCTCCTGTAATGCTTGACCAATCCCTACTACATTTCCATGTCCGAATATCGTGAAAACGCCTTGAACAAAAGGTGTTTTTTCTCCGTCAAATTCAATAAATTGTGCATTTAGAAATTTGACTAATGCTTGACTCATCGTTAATCTGATCGATTTCATACATTTCCACTCCTTAATGTGTCATTTTAGTTCACAAGATCATGTTTTCATCTAATCCGTCACAATTAATTTCACGTTGTTTGTTTTCATCCATGTTTGATAATTTTCACTTAATTGTTTATCGGTGATCACATAATTGACAGCATCTAATTTGCAATATGTCACCATCGCTTGTTTATCAAATTTTGTATGATCGACTAAAAGAAAAACGTCTCCCCCTTTTTTGACAACGATTTCTTTCATGCTGCTTTCAACTGGAGAAGAGTTTGTCACACCATTTGTGATGGAAACACCAGTTGATGCCATGAATACTTGATCAAAATTGTATTGGTCTATTACCCTAGAGATGGAATGGTCAGAAAAGGATTTCGTTTTTCTTTCTAAAAAACCACCTGTCGAAAGTATCGTTAAATTATGGAATGGCATTGCTTGGGAGATAAAGTCCACATTATTAGTGACAATCGTAAGCGTTTTTTGGTGGATGTAATGGATCATTTCCAGTGTAGTTGTCCCTGAGTCTATAAAAATAGTATCTCCATCTTTCACCATACTGGCTGCCACTTTAGCAATCGACTGTTTTGCTGTTTGGTTTTTGATTTGTCTATCATCAAAAGATTCTAAGCGAGCGAGTTTAAAAGCAACACCTCCATAAACTTTATGAAAATGACCTTGTTCGACTAATTTTTGTACATCTCTTCGAATGGTATTTTTCGATACTTCAAACGTGGTCATTAAGTCATCAAGAGACACGCATTGATGTTCAATGACATATTGTTTTATTCTTTCAAGCCTTTTGTTTTTTAGCATGATTCTCTTCCTTTTTAACACTAGATTAACGTTGTATTTGACTGTGTACTCTCTGCTGAGAGCCAAACTCCCTTATTTTTTCTTTTACAACGCTCTTAATCGCTTGCTGGCCTGGCGTTAAGAGCGTTTGTGGATCATAAGTCTCCTTATTTTTCATGAATATGTCACGAGTAACAGCCGACCATGCTTGTGTACATTCTGTATTCACATTTATTTTTGCATGACCAAGTGTAATGGCTTTTTGAATAAGTGGTACAGGAATGCCTGATCCCCCATGAAGTACGAGTGGAATCCTAACTTTTTTGGATATGTACTCCATTTCTTTAAAACCTAATTTTGGCTCCCCTTGATATGGTCCATGGACTGATCCAAGTGCTGCTGCCAAAGCGTCTACATTTGTTTCTTCAACCAATCGAATACACTCAATCGGATCTGCGTAGTTCACATTTCCAATCAGTCCATCTTCCATCCCGCCAACAGTACCGACTTCTGCCTCAACAGACACTCCTTTCGATTTGGCATACTCTACAACTTTTTTTGTCATTTCTATATTTTTCTCAATAGGAAGCCGTGAACCATCAAACATGACTGAGCTAAAGCCTGCATCAATTGCAGCTTTACACCTTTCAACACTCATTCCATGATCTAAATGAAGAGCAACCGGAACTGTGACCGCCATGTCTTCGACTAATCCTTTTACCATCCCTACAATTGTTCGAAACCCACCTAGAAATTCTATGAGTCTGTCAGACGCAGCTAAAATAATCGGTGATTCTTCTTCTTCAGCTGCCTGTAAGATGGCTTTTGCCCATTGAAGCCCATTGATGTTAAATTGGCCGACAGCATAGCCGGTATTTCTTGCCTCAAAGATCATCGTCTTCATTGGTATTAATTCGGAATGAATATACATTTTTCTTAATCTCCTTATCAATTTAAAATCAATTATTGTAGCATTATTGAGGTGAAGTGATGTTGACAAACAAAAAATGTGCAAACTTTCTAAAACCGCATATAGATTTTAAAACTTACGAACATACAAATGGTTAACAATTGGTTGTTTAGTGTTTTTTGTGAGTAACTTTTGGTTAACTGTAGATACATCATAATGTTAAAAGCGCTTTCAGTCAATCAATTATTAGAAAAAACAAAAAATATCAAGCTGAGTTTTTTTAAATCATCTTCTAATTCAAAGCCAACACCCAATAAAAAAGCTGCCGAGTTTATCGACAGCTTTACTTTAATGGCCCAATTAAAACATCAATAGAATTAGGAATCATTCATTTTTAGAATCATTCTCTTCATAATATTCCCTGGAAAGTTCGCATTGTTGTGAAGAAAGGTCGATATAAAACACGTGCATTGAAGGGTTTTTTAAAAACCGTCGCGGATATGTATTCTCGGGGATCGGAAATAGAAATAAATAAAAAATGAACCTTCTTGTTTTCTACCATGGAGAAACTGAAAAAAGCCTAATTCTCAAGGCTTTTTTTCTTTTTATATTCTGTTAGCTGGTCATGATAGCACCTGTCAGCCATGCAATAGACATGAGAACTAAACATGTGAGTATGGACCATTTAAGGGTGAAACGTACGTATTCGGCAATATTCAGCTTGAGCATGCCTGTTAATAGAATAGTAGCGGGTACCAGTGGCAATAAGAAGTGGGCGGCTTGTGTCAAAACGACTGTTCGCACAATTTCTATTTCTTCAATTCCGTAAGCTTGAGCAGTACTTGCAAAGATTGGCACGACACCGAAATAAAAGGCATCATTGGACATAACAAATGTAAAGGGAATGCTGAGGATAAATTGTATCGTGCATGGACAGAGAATAGATGGTGTTTAAAAAGAAGTTTGATAATTCTGTTTATTTGTTTTGATTTTATTTTTTGAAAAAATAAGAAACTCCCTCGAATTACTGATGCCAGTAAGTAAATAGAGGGAGTTTCTATAAAAAAGATATTCATATTATCATATTAAAAAATAATTCGTCATATTGCACATCCGTTAAGAGGGTGCAGCCTCTGTTTTTTCTAAATGACGTTCTATCTTCAGTGCTGCTTCTTTGGCAAGTTGAGCAAAGTACTCAACAGTGTCATCTTTTTTTCGATAAGTAGGGCAATGTATAGAGAGACCCGCAAGAATGTGTCCTTCTTGAGACAAAATAGGCACAGCGACATTTAGCGCGCCTTCATTTACTTCTCCTTCTGTATAGGCAAACCCCTTAGTTTTTATTTGATCTAAATCTACTTTTAGTCTATCGATCTCTATCTCATATTTGGACGACAATCTTCGGATCATCAGTTCTTGCTGCTTATGGTCCATGAACGCAAGTAATACCTTTCTAGATGCTCCATTATGAATAGGTTTGCTTAATCCGATAGGTCTTGAAAATTTAACATCATGGGGGCTTTCAATAGAAGCAATACATACGCCCTCTTTCGTCAATGGATCCATGATATTTAAACTGACGGTTTCTTTCGTTTTTTGAGCAATATCTTCTATAAAGGGCATCGCAATTTCACGAAGCTCTGGGATGGGATCTGCATAAATTCCTAATTTATAAGCATTTAACCCAAGTCTTATTTTTCCGGTTGATGTATTCTTGGTGAGATAGCCGCATTCCATTAAAGTATTTACTAAACGAAAAGTAACAGTAGTTGATATGCCCATTTTTTCTGTTATTTCTTTTACAGTCAATTCTTTATTTACTTTATGAAAAAGGTCTAGAATATGCAGACCTCTGCGTAAAGTTTGGGAAGTAGATTTATCAGTCATAAAAAAGCTCCTTTCCGTACCTTTCTGATAGCTTTATTCTAACTTTAGATTCTAAATCCCTCCAGTGAAAAATTGCCTTTCTTCATTCGACCATCTTTTCAAGTATGTATAAAGGGGAAAATCTCGCTAGGTCACTTTCTGCAAAATTTCTATGCAATACCTTACTAAAAATATTCAAAATATCTCAGTAGTAGTGGTTCAGTCGTTCAGAATGGATCTATGTTTACTTCCCTAAATAATAATGGATCCACTTTTACTTCCTGTAAAGGGAACATAAAAGTGGATCCATTAAAAGATAAAGTACTCATTTAACTAGTGTTGACAACGCATATAAAGGATCTATGTTTACTTCGTTGTACAACTTCCCCTCGATTCTTTTTAAATCTGTTACACAAACAAGTTCCATCAGTAAACTTCGTTCTATAAAAGCCATCTCATCTTTTTAGCTTAATTAAGGATGAAATTTCATGTGTTTTTGATAAAATCATCTCTATACAGTAACTAAGCCTTATTCAATACATATGGAAAAGGCACAATTCACATATTTTGAATTGTGCCTTTAGTATATTGCAAGTTTTTCAGCTATATTATTTTTTGTTTGGGTTATGCTGCAAATATACAACATGTGTTTGTAAAAATTCTTCTAAACCATGTTTCCCATCTGCTCCGCCAATTCCAGATTTCTTACGACCTGCGTGGAATCCTTGAATGGCTTCAAAGTTTTCACGGTTAATGTATGTTTCACCAAATAGTAACTCATTTGCAGCACGCATCGCTGTATCTAAATTTTGTGTAAAGATAGATGATGTTAATCCATATTGGCAATCATTCGCAAGTGCAATCGCTTCATCTAAATCTTTAAACGTCATAATCGGAAGAACAGGTCCAAATACTTCTTCTTGTACAATTTCTGAATCTTGTTTTACATTCACAAGCACCGTTGGTTCATAGTAATATCCAGGTGTCACATCTGCACGTTTTCCACCAGTTAACACTTGAGCCCCTTCTTCAACAGCTCGGTTTACCATCGCTTCAATTGATTCGATTGCTTGCTTATTTGTAAGCGGTCCCATATCTAAACCATCATCTTTGAGAGGATTACCATATTTCACATTTTTCATTAATGTGACAATTTTTTTGATAAATGTATCCGCGATACTTTCATGAACGTACACGCGTTCAGCACAGTTACATACTTGCCCCGTATTAATGATGCGTGAGTCGACAATCGCTTTCACGGCTAAATCAATGTCTGCATCTTCTGCTACAATAGCCGGTGCTTTCCCGCCAAGCTCTAGACTTACTTTTGTTACATTTTGAGCTGCAGCTTTCATGACGCTTACACCTGCATTTACGCTCCCTGTTAAACTGACTAAACCAATCTTTTCATTTGAAGCAAGTTCGTCTCCAACTGTACCTCCGCGTCCTGTTACAATATTGAATACCCCTTTTGGAATACCCACTTTATCTACTAATTTCGCAAATTCAATTGCATTATTTGGCGTATCACTACTAGGTTTAATGACAATGGTATTTCCTGTTACCAATGCAGGCGCAGCTTTTCTCGCTACAAGAAAGAATGGGAAGTTCCATGGTAAAAATCCAGCTACAACCCCAATTGGTTCTTTAAAGATCATAATATTTTCATTTGGTCTGTCACTTTGAAGAATTTCCCCTTCGTACGTTCTTGCTGACCCTGCCATATAATCAATATAGTCAGCAGTAAATTCAACTTCTGTAGTAGAGAGAGCAAGTACTTTTCCTTGTTCTTCTGAGATGACACGTGCAAGAAAATCTCTATTGTTTCGAATTTCTTCAGCTAAACGTGTTAAATACTTTGCGCGCTCAGCAGCCGGTTTCTTCTTCCATTCTTTTTGTGCAGCTTCTGCAAACTCAATCGCTTCTTGAACCTCTTCTTTAGAACAACTTGGTACTTCTGAAACAACTTCTTCAGTTGCCGGGTTTAATACCTGTATCACTTCGCCCGAACTAGCATTTACAAATTCTCCATTAATGTACATTTGATATTGTTTAACCTCTGTTTGTGTGTTCATTTACTGAAACCTCCTAATATTGATTGTAGTAAAGGCTATTTTTATAGATTTAAAACTTCTTGTCTTGGCACAACACCAAATGCATCCGCCAAGTCTTGGAGCTGTTGATCTGTAATGGTTTGTTTCACGCTTCCCTGTGCACACACAACGGTGTATACTTCTGCAGCTTTTTCAGCTGTTTCAATTAACCCAAATGTTTCATCCATTGTTGTTCCAGCACCAAAAATTCCGTGGTGTGGCCAAATAACTGAACGAACCTCTTTCATTTTTTCAGCTGTTGCCTTTCCAATTGAATCAGTTCCTGGAACCATCCATGGAATAATACCAATCCCTTCTGGGAATACAACAATACATTCTGTGCACATCTGCCATAACGTTTTTGTAAATGCTACTTCATCCAAGCTGTGTGTAAATGTCATACCAATAAGGTTTGTTGCATGACAGTGCATGATCACACGATGGTTTGGATCTGCTTTTAATCTTTCAATATGGCTCATTAAATGTGAAGGAAGCTCACTTGTTGGAACGCCTCCCTCTTCTAACCCCCATAAAATATCAAGCGATTTACCATCTTCGGTTATACGAATAATACCAAGGTTAGCGGCTGGATCATCTATTACATTTTTAAAATATTTTCCCGAACCCGTCACAATAAAATATTTTCCTGCTAATTCAGCACCGTCAAACATCATAGGCACCGTTCGTTTTACATCATTAACGTCAAGGTACTCTGCTACTTCTTCCTCTTTTAATAAATAACTAATATTCCCGCCATTTCGTTCATCCCAACCTAAGCGATAAAGGTTTGCTGTCGTTTTTGTCATTTCTTGAAGGAAAGGTGCTTTTAGTATTTCTTTCTTTGTCAGAAGGTCTTTCATCTCCATCTTCTCCCTTGTGTTCATTTTTATCTTTTTATTTTGGTTTACATTGATATATCTTTCTCATTCAAAAGCGTTTACATCTTTATATTACTTTGAGAAACATACCAAGTCAACACAAACAAACATTGTATTTTTGTTTATGTTTGTTTTAATTGTGTGATAAGTGGTTATTTTATGATTTATAAAATGCTGTTTCATTCATGTTAATGACTATGCCTTGCTGCTGTTTAAGACCGTTTTTTTGAAGTGATAAGTATGTTATGATAAAAACAAACAAAAATAAAAACAAAACAACAATCTTATATGCAATTTTGTGATGTTTTTCTTTTATTCATATTTAAACGAAAGGAAGTTATACATGTTATTAGCTGAAAGGCATCAAAAAATCGTAGATTTAGTGAATCTACGATCGAGCATTCGAGTTTCAGAATTAAGCGACATTTTTTCTGTGACAGATGAAACGATTCGCCGTGATCTTGAAAAATTAGAGAAAGAAAATAAGCTGCGCCGAAGCCACGGTGGAGCAGTTAGTATTGAGGAAAAAGAATCAGAAGTTGATTTTTCAGAGCGAGAAATCACTAATGTATTAGAAAAGAAAGTGATTGCACGTGAAGCTGTGAAGCAAGTTGAAGAAGGTGACCGTATTATCCTTGATGCAAGTACAACTGCATGGTATATGTCAAAAATCCTTCCGAATATTCCTTTGACGGTTATCACCAACTCCATTAAGGTTGCCATAGAATTAAGTAAGAAAGAAAAAATTCAGGTTATCTCAACAGGAGGTCTCCTCCTTCCTAAATCGTTGTCTTACGTAGGACCTTTAGCAGAGCGCTCACTGGAAAATTATCATGTGAATAAAGTGTTCTTATCGTGTAAGGGTATTGACTTAAATAGTGGCTTAAGTGATTCAAATGAGTGGCAGGCTCTCTTAAAAAGAAAAATGATAGAACGGTCACATAAAACCATTTTAATGGTCGACTCAAGTAAGTTTGGGTACCGTGAATTTTCTCATATCTCTTCAATCAGTGATATTAGCCACATTATTGTTGACGATAAACTAGACAATGATTCACATGCCATTTTACGAGATAAAAATATACCCGTGACTTCTGTAGCCTTGATGAGTGAATCTGCTTCATAGTCCATCTAAATAGAAAATTAAGGTCCCCTTTCCTGTGAATACACATTTTCCAGACAAACCTATATAGGTTTGTCTTTTTTTATGTCCGAAATTTTATCTTATTTATGATGAATTACCCTTATAATCAACATTAACAAAAAATAACGATAAAAAAATGTTGTTTTATTTTTGTTTTTATAATAATATGACCATATAAACAAAGGGAAATAAAGAATGCGAAGAAACCAGGGCAAAAAGTCATTTTATTTCGAAGATTAAAACGTCTATTTTGCAAACGCTTTCTTTATTTTTCATTTATTCTACAGTACAAGGAGCGAGAAAGATGATAAGAAAAGCCAGTATTATGTTTGTACACAAGGATCAATTTGATGAATACAAACGCCGACATGATGAAATATGGCCCGAAATGGTAGAGGCATTAAAACAGCATGGTGCTCATAACTATTCTATTTTCTTAGAAAAAGACAGTGGTAAGTTGTTTGCTTATTTGGAAATCGAAAATGAAGATATATGGAACCAGATGGCTAAAAGTGATATTTGTAAAAAATGGTGGGACTACATGACGCCTATAATGGAGACAAATTCAGATAACAGTCCACGCTCTGTAGAATTAAATGAATTGTTTTACTTAGCATAATCCTTTAGGAAAACACAGTCAGCAAAAATAACAGACATTCAATCGGATTGATCATTGTTTGAATGTACTTGAGAGGAGTTTTAAACATGGCTGGTAATGCAAAAGGCGGATTAAAGTCTACTATTACTGTAGCAATGTCAAACTATTTGGAGGCAGCATCCATCGTAGCTGCTGCTGGCGGCCTGACACTCTGGATGGAATATTTAAATTTAAATGATTTTAAACTGGGATTACTAGGAGCGTTGAGTGCTAATGGATTTGCTTCAGCAGCAGGAGCCCTAATAGGAGGCGTTCTGGTTGATAAATATGGCCGAAAATTCATTTATAAATACGATTTATTGGTTTATATGTTTGGTGTCTTATTAACGATGTTGTCTTTTAACTTTCCTATGTTGTTAACTGGATACATTATTACTGGAGTAGCTGTAGGAGCTGCCATTCCAGCTGCTTGGACGTATATAGCAGAAGAAGCGCCTGAAAATGAACGTGCATCTCGCGTTGGATGGGGACAGTTAGCGTGGTCGGTTGGTCCAGCTATTTCGTTACTCCTCTCTGTAGCCTTGGCTCCGTTAGGTCTTTTAGGAAGCCGAATTATTTTTGGTCAATTATTTGTAATCGCTTTAATTACTTGGATTATGCAGCAACAAATTAGTGAATCAAAAATCTGGGAAGAAGAAAAACAAAAAGAAGTGAATCAAAAAGCAAAAGGTGAAAAATTACAAAGTCCAGTCAAAGAATTATTCACAATCAAAGCAAACCGTCATGCCATTATTTTATTACTAGGCATCTATTGCTTTTGGAATTTAGTAGCTGGTGTAATGGGATACTTCATGCCGTATATTTATCAGACCGTTGGAGGGCTTTCATCAACGCAAGCAAATTTATTACAAGCGTTTTTATGGATTCTAACCGTTTTAGGAACGTACTTTGTCTTTATTAAATTAGGTGATAAAATGAACAGACGTGTATTGTATGGCATAGGAGCTGCAATGGGGATTGCTGCTTGGGCTACTCTTACGTATGGTGGAATGGGCATGACTGAACTGCTGATATTTGTAGTATTATGGGGAACGGCAGCAGGTTTTGGTGCTCAAGCATTTTATGGTCTTTGGTCAAGTGAGTTGTTTCATACAAAATACCGTGCAAAAGCACAAGGATTCCTTTTTTGTACAGCACGTGTAGCCGTTGGCCTTATATCACTTGTGATTCCAACTATGATTTCTACATTAGGATTTAAAATATCAGGTACTATTATGATTGGGTTCCTTCTAATTGCTGCAATTATTGGGTTAGTAATGGCACCAGAAACAAGAGGAAAGTCATTAAAAGAAATTGAAAAGGAACGATACAGCGCTTAAGAGAATAGAAAATAGCCAAGCTTCTCAAAGAAAGCTTGGCTATTTTCTTTTTTCCTCCCCCCCATGCTGTTATCTTTTTCTCCACTCTATCCCGCTCAGCTCTTGTTTACGATCTTGCTCGATATGTCTTCTTATTCATAAACCTGTGGAATAAAAAATAGAGTTTCCATTTGGAATCTCTATTTTCATATAATCTTTCCTCACACAATTAAATAAAAAGCTTTTAAAGGTCCATGCACGCCCACAACCAAATTCATTTCGATATCTGCAGAATTACTTGGTCCAGAAATAAAGTTAATACAAGAAGCGACAGCTTCTCCCTTTTCCACACGTTGGTTTAGGTCAAAAACAGCCTGTGTAATACGTGCCACAATCGTTTCACGCGGGATAATCGTGACATAGATAGTTGGCAAAAAGTGAAGTGCTCGCCCTTGTCCCTCATGAGTTTTTACAACAATTGTTCCTGATTCGGCAAGTGCATAATCACTGAATGCAATACCAAAATTGGCTTTTTCGGCTAGGTAAAGGTTCGCTTCACGTCCTTTTTTTGGATTCCATACATTCACCTCTATATTTTCTTCCGGCCATTCTTTTTCAAGTAAATCTGTTAATCCATATTCCTTGAAACGTGAATCCTGGGCTGTCATCACAGGCCCACCACCATGTTCAGAAACAATTTTCTTTAAAGCTTCAGCTAAGTGATCTTTTGTTGTTTCAAGAACAGTAGTATGAATTTTGCTGCAGTGCTTTGTGAACGTAGCGATTAACTCCTTTTCTGTATAACCTTTCATTACATCCCAGTTTACGTTATTCTTCCATTCAGGTCGCACAACACCACTTATTCTTCTTTCGCGTCCCAGTTGTTTAGCCACATGATTTAAAAAAACTTCCTGATTTTGAGCTGTTCCTCTCATTATTTACTCCCCCCTTTTTTATGCTCATCAAACCAGTCTCGAAAACGTTCTTTACTTGGAGCTGGGAATTCTCGAATTTCAGTCCAATTTTTTAATGGACCAACTCCCTTGGAGACTCGATCTCCTGATACAATGGGCATCATAGCTGTCGGTGCCATTTTTGTACCTAAATTGTATAGAGCAGCAGATGATGCTCCCATTCCAAACATTTTCATCGCAAGTTTCTCAGCAAGAGGAGCACGTCCTTCTTTTTCAACAATCACTTGACGATGTTTTAAAAGTAGTTCATGCAACGGGATTTTAACTGGACAAGCATCAGTACATGCTGCACAAAGAGTTGATGCATATGGCAGCTCTTTATAATCGTCATATCCACCTAATAGTGGACTTAATACTGCACCAATTGGCCCCGGATAGATAGAGCCATAAGAATGTCCTCCGACATGACGATATACTGGACATACATTAATACATGCTGCACAACGGATGCATTGTAATACTTGCTCGAACTCAGACCCTAAGATTTCAGAACGGCCGTTATCAACAACAACAAGGTGAAATTCTTCTGGACCATCTACCTCTTCTTCATATTTAGGTCCTACTGTCGTAATGTAACTAGTTAATTTCTGCCCTACTGCACTTCTGCAAAGCAATCCAACGAGTACATCCAGCTCCTCCATTGTTGGTACAATACGTTCCATTCCCATTACAGCAATTTGTGTTTTAGGAATAGCAGTTACAAGGTCTGCATTACCTTCATTGGTCACTAAACAGATGGATCCTGTATTTGCAACGGCAAAGTTACAACCGGTGACACCGATTTCTGCTTCAAGAAATTTTTCGCGCAGGATTTTACGAACAAATTTTGTCATCTCGTAAGGATCCTCCGACTTTCCATAACCCAGTTTTTCTTGAAATACATCACGAATTTGTTCTTTTTTCATATGAAGAGCTGGAGCTACGATGTGGGAAGGTGGTTCATGATCATCAACTTGCAAAATGTATTCGCCAAGGTCACTTTCTACTACGTCACAACCTATGCCTTCTAACGTTTTATTCATTTCTATTTCTTCGGTTACCATTGATTTGGATTTAACGACTTTCTTGGCTTGTTTTTTTTCTGCAATTTCCTTAATGTATTGAGCAGCGTCCTCTTTTGTTTTCGCAAAAAAGACATGTCCCCCACGTTTTGTAACATTTTCACTTAATTGCATTAAGTAATAATCTAAATTCTCCAGCGTGTGTTGACGGATTTGCTCCCCTAAATCGCGCCATTCTTCCCAGTTCCCAAGCTCTTCACTAGCTGCCAAACGACGTGTATACAGGCGTTCTTGAGCTGTAGACACAGCTTCACGCATTGTAGAATCTTGGATTCCTTTATCAATACGTTCATTAAATTTTTTATCACTAATTTTCATGCTCATATCTTGTTCCCCCCTTGAATTAACGGCTATTTAATACCTCTGCAATATGCAGTACTCGCGCTGATTTTCCTAAACGTTCTATTCGTCCTCCAATATTCATCAAACATCCACAATCTGCACTAATTAAATAGTCCGCACCTGTCTGCTCAACACTTTCTACTTTTTCGTCTACCATTTGTTCAGATATTGGCATCATTTTCACAGAAAAAGTTCCACCAAATCCACAGCAATTTTGAGCGTTGGGAAGGTGCTCAACTTCTAATCCTTTTACATTAGAAAGCAGTGTAAAAGGTGCTTCCTTCACACCTAACAAACGTGTCATATGACAAGATGTATGGTAGGTCGCTTTCCCTTTTAAACGTGCCCCTACATCTGTAACCTTTAAAACCTCTACGATAAATTGAGTTAGTTCATACGTTTTCTCAGCTAGACGCCTAGCTCTTTCCTCCCATTGAACATCTCCTTTGAATATATGTGGATATTCGTGGAACATCGTTGCACAAGAACCAGAGGGAGTCACTACATACTCTACATCTTCAAAAGTTTGAATCATATTTTTCGCTGCTTGCTTGGCTTCGGCAACATAGCCACTATTATAGGCGGGCTGGCCACAACATACTTGTGATGTAGGAAATGATACTTCACAACCAAGGCGTTCAAGTATCTCAACTGTTGCCTTACCGACATTCGGCTGGAAGGTATCAATTAAACATGTAATAAATAAGCTCACTTTCATTTTAAACATCTCCTCTCAACTAATATTTAGATTGACCTGGCTATTTGATTACTGAAAAGAAAGGAAAATCATAAAAATGATAGGGGCTTGGAACGGTCCTCATATTGCCCTCAATTCATTTTGTTGATTTTTAAAAAAAGACTCTTGCAATATAAAACAGGGGAATTGATCTATTAGACCCTCCCCCCTGACTGAATCTCTTTGTAAATTTACTAGTTAGCTCTTCATGATTTTTTAGGCTAAAGCAGAGTATCTTTTTGCTAATACATCTTGCTCATATTGTTTCACTTCTTCCAACCATGTTTCTTTTACAGGCACGTCCATTTTTTCACAATAGTAATCCCAGATTGCACCGAAAGGATATGTTTTGAATTCCTCAATTAATGCTAATCTTTCTGTAAAGTTTCCATCTTCCTGTAATTGTTTTAAATGTTCATTTGGTACTAACATTGCATATAGTAATGATTTAATCATGTTTCTTGTTCCAATTGTCCATGCTGCAACACGGTTAATACTTGCATCAAAGAAATCAAGGCCAATCATCACTTTATCCAATGCATGATTTCGAACAATTTCGAGACCAATTTCACGTAATTCATCATCCAGCGTAACAACATGATCACTGTCCCAGCGAACAGGGCGAGAGACATGCAAGGCAAGCTTGTCACTGTAAAGCAGCATAGATGAAATTTTATTTGATACAGTTTCCGTCGGATGGAAATGTCCTGTATCTAATAAACATAGTTTATTATGTTTTAATGCATATCCAAGATAAAATTCATGTGATCCAACCACATAAGACTCAGAACCAATACCGAATAACTTACTTTCAACGGCATCAAGATTATAGTCTTCATTGATCTCTTCTTCAAAAATCTTATCTAACGAATCTTTTAATCGTTGACGAGGCGTTAGTCGATCACTTGGAATATCTTTATAACCATCTGGAATCCAAATATTTGTTAAGGATGCTGTTCCTAATTCTTTCCCAAAATACTCACCAATTTTGCGGCTGGCGATACAATGATGAATCCAGAACTCTCTGATTTGTTCATCAGGATGAGACAACGTTAGACCATCTGCTGCTTTTTCATGAGAGAATAATGTTGGATTGAAATCTAAGCCTAAACCTTGATCTTTAGCCCATTTCACCCAGTTTTCAAAGTGTCTTGGCTCTAATTGGTCTCTTTCTACTACTTCTCCATTTGTTTCCGCATAAATGGCATGTAAGTTCACGCGGTGTTTTCCAGGAATTAAAGATAACGCTTTCTGTAAATCTGACCTTAGTTCCTGAGGTGTCGTCGCTTTACCAGGGTAATTTCCCGTTACATCAATTCCACCTGATAATTCTCCTTTATTTACTTCAAATCCTGCAATGTCATCTCCCTGCCAGCAGTGAATGGAAATCGGTACATGTTTTAATTGTTCCAATACTTCATCAACATTGATTCCCCATTTTTCATATTCTTTTTTTGCAAGCTCATAATTTTCTCTAATTGTCATTTGATTATCTTCCTTTCTTTTTTATGATGTCGTTACTGTTAAAGGTGAAAATTTTTTAACCTCAAAAGAGTTCTTAATGATTGTTCTTGCTTCTTTTATATCTTCAATTTCGCCAACTGCCATTAACTGCGATACAATATTCCCAATTGCAGTTGCTTCAACTGGACCAGCGTATACTTCTTTTTTAGTTGCGTCAGCAATTAGTTGATTTAACATTTCATTTTGGCAACCACCGCCGATCACATTAATTTTATTGAATGTTGTTTCAAAAATTTCTTCAATTTGATGAATGGCTTGTTGGTAGCTGCATACTAAACTGTCAAACACACATTTTGCTACTTCTCCAGAGTGAGCTGGAATTGGCTGGTTTGTTTCTTGACAATAACTTTGAATCTCTTGAATCATATTTTCTGGCTTTAAAAACCGTGGATCATCTACATTAACGATGGATTTAAATTCTTGAGCCTGACCAGCTAGGACGACCAACTCTGCAAAAGAAAATTGATTTTTATAATTTCTCTTCACTTCCTGTATCATCCAAAGCCCCATAATATTCTTTAAAAATCTATATCGATAATCAATGCCCCCCTCATTGGTGAAATTGTAATCTAAAGCTTTTGTAATACAAATTGGAAAATGATTTTCTACACCAACTAAAGACCACGTCCCTGAACTAATATAGATTGTCTCTTCCTGCTCAGGAACCGAAATGACAGCTGAACCAGTGTCGTGAGTTGCTGGCAGAATAACCTTCATATCAAAGCCGAATTCCTCTATTAACTCTTCAGTCAATGTGCCCAACACTGTTTTTGGTGTGTGAATTTCTTGAAACATTTCTTTGTTAATGCCTAGTTGATCTAATATTTCATGATCCCATTTCTTTGTGAAAGCATTAACCAACTGAGTTGAAGTTGCATTTGTGTATTCGTTTGCTTTTTTTCCTGTTAACAAATAATGAAAATAGTCAGGAACCATTAGAAAAGATGTTGCTTTTTCTAAAATCTCCGGATGATTTTGTTTGATTGAATAAAGTTGATAAATTGTATTAAATTTTTGAAATTGAATTCCTGTCTCTAGATACAGACGTTCCTTCATGAAGGTTTTAAAAACCTCATCCATCATCCCGTCTGTTCTCGAATCGCGATAGGCAACAAAATCTGTTAAAGGTTTGTTAAATTCATCTAGTAAAACAAAATCTACAGCCCATGTATCAATACCGATACTGTCTGGAGATAATCCCATTTCACTACATTTATGAATTCCCTTTTTTATTTCTATAAACAATCGATCAAGCTCCCAGCAAAACTGTCCATTTTTTTGGACCATTTTATTCTCGAAACGGTGGATTTCTTTTAGATTCAATAGTCCATCTTCAAGATGACTCGCTATTAATCTTCCACTAGAAGCGCCAATATCAACTGCTAAACAACATTTTTTCATTTTCATCACCCTTTGTATGAAAGCGTTTGCTTATGTCTTTATATTAAGCCAGTTAAAAGGAGAAAATAATGTCTGAAATTATTTATTTATTGTCCTTATTTGCAAATGTTTATTATTTTTTCTTCGTTTTCAATTGTGATATATATTCTCTTTTACCTTGAACGATTTGATAAGATTGGCTTTTTAACTATCAAAAGATGAATTATAGATACTTTTAGATTTGTAATCATTGTGTTTATTTGGATCAAATCTCAATAAAAAAGAACATTCAGCATCTTATTTTTTAGCTAAATGTTCTCTGAATTGCTTTGGTGTCTGATGATACTTATTTTTAAAGATCCGATAGAAATAACTTACATTATCATATCCAACTTGACCTATAACAGAGGCAATGGGCATATCTGTACTTTCCAGTAACTCTTTCGCTTTAATTAAACGTTTTTCTTGAAGTAATTCTTTAAATGTATAATTGGTTGCCTTTTTAATTTCCTTACTTAAAGCATAATCGGGCTGATTTAATTTTGAGGCTAATTCATACAGTGATGCACTTTGAAAATGTTCATCAATATACTTTAATGATTCAACAATTAAATAATGTTGTACTGGGTAGTCTTCTGTATGCTCGGCCTTATCAGCGTGTTTAATTAATTCCACCATTAAAAGACCCATATACAATTTAATGGTGGATTCAGACATAAAAGCGGGAGACATAATTTCAATCATAATTCTTTTTATTAAATCTTGAATGCTCTCTACTTCTGAAACTTTAAAGTAGAGGAATTGTCCATTTTGAGTGCTGTTATATAAGCTGTTAATTAGAAAATTACTAATTCTGTTTTCAGTGGTTAAAAACGAGAAGATAAAATCAAAAAAATTAGGTGGAATGATAAAATTAATAATAATGTCTTCTTCTGCACAAGCTTGAATTTCATGTTCAATATGCTGATTTAAAAATAACAGCTCTCCTTGTTGCAAATTGATTGTTTGATTCCCTACCTTTTGGTTTAACTCTCCATTGTAAACATAATTAATCTCAATATAGTTATGTTTATGCTTAGGAAAATCCACAAAACGTGTATGTTTTCGAACCATAATCATACTCTCTTGATTTAGAAATTTTTGACTTTCTATAATGAAATTCGACTGATTGGTATAAATATCTTTATTGATCTCTCTTCTGTTTTGTAGAATCAGTTTCTCTTCTTCTGTTATCTTGAATAATTGCTTTAGAAGATCATGTTGCATCGGTTTCTCCTTTGTTTAGAATCTTACTTAATTTATATATTGAATTGATTTAGAAATTTTCAAATTCAGGCTTCTAATTAGTCGGAAAAAGAGGCTTTAATCTATAACTTTCTCGGTATTATTAGACTTCTTCACCCAAAGCCTACATACCTTCTTCCTTTTGCTCGAGTCTAACTCCATGCTTTTTAATCGGACGCCAATTCTTATGCTAAGACTCTACAGTATTTGGTTTGGTTCTCGAGACAACAGCCGTATGTCCAAAACCATTTGCAGAACTACCCGAACTCAAGTCGTAACTAACCAACACATCGCCTTTAGTTCCTAATGCAGTAGCATTTACTTTTCTTCCTTAACTCTTTCAGCGTTCATAAAAGGAAATGCTTGCGCATTTCCCTCCAGTCCAAACCCAACAAGTTTGAATCAATTTTAAATTAAAAAGATACTACTTGAGGTAGCCTCTTTATTATTATTTTACTAGCTTTTCAAACTGACCTGAGATATAGCACGACTATTTCCCAATATCCTTTATCATTGTTCTCTACGTCCTCGGTCATAAAGGTTTTGGAATGAAAGTGAATTTTATGAGCTGCCATATGACAGCATACCCTCTTCTTATATAAATCCAAATACCTCATTTTGTTGATATGCTAGTTCCATTCCCTCTGCCAGATAGAGAGCGTTCATTTTATCTATATCATCAGCCGGCCAATTGTGGATCAGCTGACGCAATTTCGCAGCAACGGTCTGACAAACATCTGGTGATAAGTAACTATTAGAATCTGATTGATCCAGCAATGGAATGATGTCATCCTGGTAGTTTTTAAATGGTATTTCCCCACCAAACTCCTCCATATCATCTAAATTCATTCCAATACAAGCTGCTAATCTTCTTCTAAAATCATGGAAGTCACTGTAGGACCAATGAGCTTCGCAATGAGTGAAATCCAATCCCATGCATCATGCCTTCGATTTTTAGTCATACTCGTTTTTTTCATAAAAATTTCTTTCATGCTTACTGCAAAATCTGCCGGACTAGAATAATTGTGGGCAATGTCTTCAACACTCGCAAACATCACTCCTGATAGATCATATAGTAGGTCAACGGGGGCACGCAACTCTCTCATTCTATGTTTGTATTTAAAAAATAGACTCAATATGAGCTTATTTCTTCTACCCGAGTCATACCGTTATTACTGCGTGTTTTTTCTCATGTTCAATTAGCTGCCCTTCTAGGGTTATTTTGATTTAATCCCTGCACCACAAAGAGGGATGACAATGGTTTCTTCTGCTTCCTTTTTGTATTTCAGATAGCCAGCAAAATTGACGGCAGATGTCACTTCCACATAAAATCCTTTCTCACTTAGTTTAGAGCGTGCATTTAGAATCTCTTCTTCTTTAATATCAATAAATGTACCATTCGTCTTGTAAACAGCTTCTAAAATTTGTTTGGAGCGTGCTGGGGCAGCAATGGCTATCCCTTCTGCTAAGGTCCCTTTATTCGTAACAGGCGATGCTGATTCTTTCGCATTTTGATAAGCTTTCACAAGAGGTGCACAGTTTTTCGCTTGTATGGCAATGATTTTCGGTATTTTATGAATGACACCATTTTCAAATAACTCTTTAAAGCCATAATACGCACCTAGGAGGAGAGTGCCGTTTCCAACCGGAATAATTAAAGCATCAGGTACTCCTTTTACTTGTTCATAGATTTCATAGGCGTATGTTTTTGTTCCTTCAAAAAAATAAGGATTATAGACATGGCTTGCATAAAAAACGTTTTCGTCGTCTACTGCTTTTTGGGCCGCAGCTGCAATGTCCTCTCGTGTCCCGCGAATTTTTTTAATCGTAGCTCCATGGGCTTTTATTTGAGCGACCTTTTTAGGTGAAGTTTCATCGCTTAGATAGATGTCACATGCAATCTCGCAACGTGCTGCATAAGCTGCAATCGCCGTTCCTGCATTCCCACTACTATCAGCAATGACTTTTGATACCCCTAGTTCTTTTGCCTTTGTCATTAAAACAGCTGCTCCTCGATCTTTAAAGGATAGTGTAGGCATCATATAATCAACTTTTACATAAGTATTTGGTTCATTAGGATCTAGAACAACTAAAGGTGATTGACCCTCTCCCATTGTCACAGATTCCCAAGTCTTAGAACCTTTTGAAAATGGCATGGTTTCAACATATCGCCATAATGAGTTTGGATAGTTATCCCAAGCTGCGATATCTATTTTAGGGGTATCTTTCACCAGGTTTAATACTCCATCACAATCACATTTCCATAGAGTTGGTGTCATCTCATACTTTTTCTGGCAATGGTTACAAATCAATTGATTCATCAATCATCAACCCCTTTGAATATTTTTTTATATGAAATATAATTTTTTATATATAATAGGCAAAAAAATATCCTAAATGTATGAAATGGCATCAATTTCAATGTTGAACCCAAAATGTAATTCATTTGTTGGTACAACAGTACGTGCTGGTTTATGTTCGCCGAAAAATTCAGTATAAACCGCATTTACTTTGTCCCATAATTCAATATCTGAAATGTATAATGTCATTCGCAAAATCTTCTCTCTTTTACTTCCAGCAGCTTCTACAATCATTTCCACATTCTTAAGCGCTTGTAATGTTTCTTCTTCAATGGTGCCGAATTCTTTTTCTCTCGTTTCGGGATTGATGGCAAATTGTCCTGAAACATAGACCGTGTTTTGATGAATGGTTGCGAATGCATAGTGTCCATTTGATTTTAAATTGCTTACCTCAAGGATGCTTTTCATTTCGTTTCCCCTTCATTCGATTTATTTTTGATTTCATCCAAATAACTATAGACGGTAACTTTAGAAATGCCTAACATAGATGCGACCTTCTCAACAGATCCTTTCATTAAAAAAATTCCCTTTTCATCCATGAATCTCATTAATTCAATTTTTTCATGGCGTTTCATGACTGGGTGAACACTGTTTTGAATGATCTGTTGAATCAATTGATCTACTATTCCTTCCACATTTTCAAGATCGTCGTTTGATTTTGTTTCATCCTCTTGAACTTCAACTTTTGTAGAAAGAAAAGTATCCATAAATTGCTGCATTTGATTCAGTGCTTCAACATCAAAATTGATACAGAAAGCACCAATCACTTTTTGCTTCGAATCACGTATTAATGAAGTCGAAGAACGAATCGTACGCTTATCTTCAGTTTTAAATGTATACCCAGCAAGATAATCTTCTTTAAAATCTTCTGATTGTAAAACAGTCTTTACCAAATGATCAAATGATTGACCGATTTCTCTTCCTGTTACATGATTATTTACTGTAAACATGACAGATGCTTGGGGGTTCGTTAAATCATGAATAATGACTTCACAATTTGGTCCAAACATTTTTGCAGTAGATTTTGCTAAAGGAATATAACTTTCTAATAAATTCTTCGTATTTTCCATGCCTAAGCACCTCATTTGTTTATTCCACTAGATTATATAATTTTTTATATGCGAAAACAATATATAGATTTTTTTATATATAATGAAAAAGTTGAGAAAATATAAAAAAAGCAGCCATTGACTGCTTTTTGCTTGTGCTCCTTTCTAATTGATTTCTTTCTGGATTCCATACAAAATGACGTCAATTCCCCACCTGAACCGTTCCATTGATACGGTATCACCTGCAAACATTTCTTCTTTCACGCTATGAATGAAAGGAAACCGCGTTTTGTCTGCATCATGAAATGTTTTTTTTGTATCTGAAATCTGCGAAGAGCCTTGTTTTTTCCAAGAGACCTTTTCGTATGCTCCGGAAGATACGTATAACAGTAACAGGTCTACTCCCCATGCAGCGGATGTAGATTTGATCCCGCCTTCATGCAATGCAGCGAGAAGATGTTCGGTCAACTGAAGAAAGTTCGTTCCTTGCGGGATGGTGGAAAGAGAAATTTCAGCAAGACCAGGTTTTTCGAATAACAGTAGGAAATAAGTATGCAATATGTCAAATAACTGTTCTTTCCATGTGCCATTCACTGAATCTGGATAAACCATTTGGCCGAGACCATAATCCAATACGTAAGCACTTAGTTCTTGAAAATTGTTCACGTAGACATACAAGGATGCAGGTCCCGTATCGAGTGCTTTAGCCACTTTACGCATACTCATGCCCTCTAACCCTTGCTCCTTTAGAAGCTCATAGGCGGTTTTCACGATGAGTTCACGGCTTAAGGGCTCTTTTGCCGGCCGAGACCGACGACTTATAATACGACGATTTGAATTGTTCATAATCTCTTTATAACATGTCAAAGTCAAATAGTAAATTGAGCATCAATCACCGTTTTCTTGAAAAGAATTCATCATTTCAGCAAGCTTGACTGCAGCATCTTTTGAAAAACACAGTTTTAAACTTTTTTCCGATTCATGAGCTTTCTCCGATGAATATTCGTACATCATGTCTTCGTATTCTTCAATAGCCTTTTCAATATGATGAGGATTTCGGACAATCGCAAGTGCAAGCTCCATTGCATCAAACATCGCCATGTTTACACCCTCCCCTGCAAATGGCGACATGACATGAGCGGCATCACCGATAAGCGTTACTCCTTTATGGCGGTTCCATTTAAAACCGACAGGAAGCGTATAAATCCGTCTTGGAATGATGGCATCTTCTGCATAACGAATATAATTTTTCAGCTGATCGTCCCAATCACTAAATAACTGTAATAATTGTTCTTTTGCTTCTTTCGCTTGATGAAAAGGAATACCACAAGCCTCAACCCAGTTACGTTCTACCATAAGGCTTGCATACACTTTGATTCGTCCATCTCCGTTTAACTGACCAATCAGTCCTTTGTGGTCTGCTAAAGCAAACATCTTCCCGCGTTTATTAAATGCAGCTAAATCAGGGTGATTCACCTCTACGTTGAGGATATTCAGTTCCAGCATCGTGAGTCCGGCGTATTCAATATCAATATCTGTTAACAGAGGACGCACACGAGAAAAAGCACCATCTGCTCCAATTAAAAGATCAACTGTCTCGACAACTCCGTTTTCAAAATGAAGCTCTGTCATGCCGTTTTCTAGTGAAACGCAACTTTCTAGTTTATAACCATATTTGATGTTCTCAGCATTAATTTGATCTAACAGCAGTTCGCACAAAACACTACGGTCAATTTCTGGGCGGGTCCCTTTTTGATCTGGTTCCGTTTCTTCATCTAAATAAATTTTTCCTGACTTATCAAGTAAGCGGAAATCTTCTCCTTCATAGCGGGCGTTCTTTTGAAATTCCTCATAAATTCCCGCTTCTTTTAAAGCTTTTTGGCCTGTTTCTTCGTGAATATCCAGTGAGCCCCCTCTTTCAAGACTCTTGTCATGCACCTCTCGTTCATAGATGGTTGTTTGTATACCGTAATTTTGCAGTATTAAGGCGAGCGTTAGCCCCCCAGGTCCACCTCCAATGATAGCGATTTGCTTTTGATCCTTAGATAATGTCGTCATCGTATGCATCTCCTCTTCTTTATGAAAATCGTTTAAAGCCACATCTCATTTATATTATAACGAACACAGTTCGTTAAGAACAGTGTTCGTTCAAAAAAGTTTATTTTACTAGTGCTTTAATGAAAAGAAAGCAATCGCCCGTCACCATATGATACACTCCAAATATGATTCTTTTCGATTGTTTTCATTCTGAGTCTAGGGGTGTCTTATGAATAAATTAATGGCCATGTTGATATTAGGATTGGGGGTTAGTGGTGCTGCTTTCATTCTTTCTGTCCCTTTGTTATTCAAATCCAATGTAGAACACTTTGAGCTGGTGGTTGTTGTGGGATCAGCCGTTGTTTTTGGAATATTTGCTGTCGCATGCCTAGTTCTTAGAAAACGTTTAAATCGCTTGACTAATTGATATTTGGTACTACATCCGTACGTTCAGCGATCTTTTCGCCTATTACACATCTCTATACAAAAAAACCTAAACACAATCCGCCATTTCAATAATGGAGATTTGTTTAGGTGAATGTGACCTACAAGCTCTCGTTCTTGATGAAATCAAAAAATGTGGGATAAGCTGACCCCTATACTGAGAGCAAACAAAACAAGTGCAGGAATCGCTTTCTTAAAGGGATCTTTCGCTAATACGATCAGAGTAAATGCAGCTGCAAGCATCGTACCTCCTAACAATAAACCTGATAATAAAGCGATTGTTGGAAGCCATATACCGATCAGCATTCCAGCAGCGCCTATTAGCTCAAAGGCTCCGGTTAAAACATTAAAAAAAGCAGGTAAACCAAATCGTTTGAACTCTTCTGCCATTTTTCCTGATATGATTTTTGTTCCTGTTAGAAAAAAGAAAACGGCCAATACAATTTGTAGAATAAGAATGAAAATAGTGATCACATCTTTCTAAGTTGTTTGAGTGAAACCATCAGTCTTCTAAGAAATTTTCAACTGACGAAATTTATATGTCATAGCATATATTAGACATAAATAGTTGTATACATATCAGCATTTCAAGATGAATAGTTTGAATGAAATAATTTGTTTAATAGTATTTTTAATTGTTGAATCTCTTCATGACTTAATTGCTTTGTCACAGTTTGATGTGCATCCATGACGATAGGAAGAATGGCTTTTTTGATCTCGTCACCCTTTTCTGTCAACAGCAAGTGATGTGAGCGTCGGTCTTGTTCATTATAAATTTTCTTAACAAGCCCTTTTCGTTCCATTGACTGGATCATTCTGACGACAGTGGTTTGATTTTTATCAATTCCTTCTGCCAATTCTTTTTGAGTAGTACCCTTTTCACTACTAAGAATACTAATAATACTCCATT
This sequence comes from Bacillus safensis, assembly GCA_030159235.1. Classification (GTDB taxonomy): domain Bacteria; phylum Bacillota; class Bacilli; order Bacillales; family Bacillaceae; genus Bacillus; species Bacillus safensis_B. The sequence goes on from BSBG01000003.1 coordinate 480,305, forward strand.
GTTCAGGAGTGACCCCGTAAGGCTTTAACCTGTTCGTAAAATAATTTGTCATTTTTAGATCGGTACGATGAACTAGATAGCCTATTAATTCTTGTAAATCCATGTAAACACCCTCTTATGAAATTTATATGCTATGGCATTTATATTAATGGCGACTTTGAAAATTGTCAAATCATCTATCTGTCATGTTTAAAATCAATCCCTGACATAATATATGGCACTGCTGATTTGATAAATTCCTCTGAAGATATGTGCGAACTATTTTTTCTCCACTCCACAGAAGCTCCATGGATTCCCCAGCTTAAAAAAACAGCCGTGACCTTCAAAATTTGTTTTTCGACATTTGTATATTGATTCACTAACAATTGATAAAAAATAATTTCGAGTTGTTCTCTAATAATAGGAGCAAGTTCAGTTTCATATTCTACTTGGCAACGGTTATGCAGAGATTGTTGAAAATTCGTTAGTGCTTTAAAGATTTTCATAATCGTATCTTCATCTAATTTACTATTATTAAAATTGATACTTTCTAAATTAATCGACAATACCTCTGATAGTGTTTTATCCAACAAATCATATTTATCCTCAAAATGATAGTAAAACGTTGCTCGGTTAATCATGGCTTCTGCCGTAACATCTTTGATCGTAATATCCTTAAATTCCTTTTTCGATGAAAGTTTAATAAAAGACTCCATGATTAACTTACGCGTTCTCAGAACCCGAGGATCTGTCTTTGTTTGCGTCATCTGATTCTCCCCCTTTTTCAACACATCTTTCAATCTGTTGGATAAACGACAAATTAAAGAAATTATTGGTGTTGGTCTCACTCATTGTGTCTTAAGATTTAATTGTAAAGTAAATCATTGCTTGATTCAAACAAACTTATAGGGAATAGCGTTTCCTGCAGAATTTAAGGAGGAAAATGAAATTGAAAAACAATGAGATGTTTTGTGATATAGAAACAGGTGTATGTGGTGTTGGTGAAGAAGAGGAAATCCAGGTAATTGATTTTCAACAACCTAAAAAATCCATTACGCTCTATTATGTAACAGATCCGATTTGTTCTCATTGCTGGGCAATTGAACCTGTCCTGCGTCGATTTAAAGAGCAATATGGACATTATTTTCATTTCCAGACTGTCTTGGGTGGACTGTTGGAGAAATGGCATGGCGGTCCAATTGATCCTGCAAACGGAATTTATCAACCTGCTGATGTTGCTGGTCACTGGAGAGAGGTTGGAGAACATTCCCGCATGCCAATTGATGGTTCCTTAATGATTGACAATCCTGTTCAATCTTCCTACCCACCCTCTCGCGTGTTCAAAGTGATTCAAAAACATCATGATGATGCACTAGCCTATACTTTTTTACGCCGTGCAAGAGAAGCACTATTTGCATTCAATCAAAATATATCTGATATCACGGTGTTGATGAACATCGTCAACAACCTTGGACTTAACGGAGATGCTATTGTTCATGAAGCGGAGCTTCCAAGCGGCCAAGAATTATTAAATCAAGATTTCACTCTTGTTCGAGACCTAGGTGCTAGAGGTTTTCCAACGATCATCTTCGTCAACGAAGAAAATAAAGGAGTTAAAATGACGGGCGGCCGCTCATTTGAAGTCTATGTTGATGGATTAAAGCAAGCTTTAAGCACAGAAGAACTTCAACCGAAAAAACGCCCAGCTGTTTCTACCTTGCTCGAAAAAGAAAAACTTCTATTTTCTAAAGAAATTGAAGTCATGTACGATGTTGACCAATCGGATGTACGGATTTTTATAGAGAAGGAACTTACACAGGAACAGTATGAAATGAAAGAAGTGCTAGGGGAACTCTATTTTACAACGACTAGATAAGGAGAATGACAATGGTACACGTATTACAGGTGGATTTTAAGATGAATGGGCCTTTCGGAGATGAAATGGCAAAAGAGTTTTCTGATTTAGCGAAAAGTATAAATGAGGAAGACGGATTCATATGGAAAATATGGACAGAGAATCCTGAGAAAAATGAAGCTGGCGGGATCTATTTATTCGACACAAAAGAAGCAGCTCAAAACTATCTCGATATGCATTCTAAAAGAATCACTAGCTTTGGAATAACAGACATCAACGCGAAAATCTTTGACATTAACGCTCACCTTACTAACATCACAAAAGGCCCATTAAAACCCCATAAAGGTTGACACACAAGAAAAAAGAGCGGTTGATGGCCGCTCTTTTTTCTTGTTACTTCATCATCTAGATGATTGATTTATCCACTTTACATTTTCTCTCTTCTCTTCATTCACTACGAGTTGGAATACATCCGACCTTGAATAATGCCCTACTACATCGAAGTCAAATTGACTAGAAGAAATATCACGCAAATCAAGATCCGCTAGTATGATCTCTTCTTTGCCATAGACAGGTTCTTTTATATATTCCCCTAAAGGTCCAACAATTGCACTACCGCCTCGGCACATTTCCTCAGGAGAAGATGCTAATTCATCATAGCAGGCTAAATCTTTAGGATACATCTCTTTATTCACATATTGATTACAAGATAGAACGAAGCATCGGCCTTCTGCTGCAATATGGCGAATCGTAGATTGCCATAGCTCCCTGGAATCTGCTGTAGGGGCTATATAGATTTGGACGCCTTTTGCATACATCGCTGCTCTAGCTAAAGGCATATAGTTTTCCCAACAAATTAAAGCGCCTATTTTACCAAACGGTGTATCGAAAACCGGCAGTGTGCTGCCATCTCCCTCTCCCCATATGAGTCGTTCAGAACCTGTCGGCTTTAGTTTACGGTGCTTTCCAAGTAATGTTCCATCTGGCCCAAAGAACAATACTGAACAATATAAAGTCCCGCCACTGGATTCAAGATCTCTTTCAATGACACCGATGACGAGGTAGACACCAGCTTTGCGGGCTGCTTCTCCTAATCTGTCTGTCGTTTGACTTGGAACTGGAACTGAATTTTCTAAGTAACGAAGCCAGTCCTTTCTTCCTTCTGGAGAACGGCTTCCTACTGTGGCGCCAAAAGCTAGTCCTCTTGGGTAAGCTGGTATAAAAGCTTCAGGAAACACAACAATATTGGCTCCTTTTTCTCCGGCTTGAAGTGTTAATGAAATGGCTTTTTCCGTACTTGCTTCTTTATCCATAATGATAGAAGCAGCTTGAACAACAGCAACTTTACATGTAGACATCTTAACCCCTCCTTAATGAAAGTGTAAAAATAAATAATTATAATGTACAATATATAATGATCATAATAAGTATGCCTATTTGGAATAATGGGAGGATAAAATGAACATACGGGACTTTGAAATATTTAAAACAATTGCGGAATGTGGAAGTTTTTCAAGAGCAAGTGAAAAGCTTTTTATCGCACAGCCTTCCCTATCCAAAACCATTCAAAAATTAGAGAAAAAACTTGGTGTCATCCTTTTCGATCGGTCAAATCGAATTTTCAGGTTAACGGATGAAGGACAGCTTGTATATGAAAAAGCGATTGCGATGCTGCAACAAATGAATGAGTTACAATTAGAACTTGATGATACAAATACACATATTCGCGGCCAATTAAAGATCGGATTGCCGCAAGTGATTGGGACCTTTTTCTTTTCTAAAGTGGCAAAAGCTTTTACTAAAAAGTATCCAGATGTGACGCTCGAGATCATTGAAGAGGGTGGCTTACATGTAGAAAAACTCGTTGAGAAAGGCGAAGTAGATGCGGCATTTGTTGTCGTACCAGCGCAAAGTCGAGAATTAGAAGAAAAACTCATTTTTGAATCACCATTTGTGGCCTGTTTACCAAAAACTCACCCTTTAAAAGATGAACAACAGCTCTCACTCGAACAGCTTAAAGAGGAAAACTGGATTTTGTTTGATTCTTCATTTGCGTTGAGTCAAGTGATTTTAGAAAGCTGCCGAAAGGAACATTTTGTTCCAGAAATCGCTTACAGCACAACACAATGGGATTTGTTAATGACATTAGTTCGTGATGAACTGGGAGTTGCTCTCATTCCAAGTCCTTTAACTGAAATGTACAAAGAGGATATTTGTGTAAAATCAATCAGCAGTCAATATATTCCTTGGAAAATTGGAATTGTCGTGAAGAAAAATCGATATAAAACACGTGCTTTGAAGGCTTTTTTAAACATTGTCTTGGATATATATTCTGAGGATCAGAAATAGAAAACAATAAAAAATGCTCCTTCTTGTTTACTAGCAAAGAGCATACGGCGGACAGCGGTCAGTTCTCTTTTTGAGTGATTTGATGCCGTATACTTAAAATCCATCTGTGTGCGTCCGGCAGTATAGCCGCCGATTGGTTCTGGGAATGCATCATATCTTTTCGCTCTTTTGTCCCTCTTATTGATTTAAAGTGAGTGTGCACGATAAGCGCTTTCAAAACGATGGCCGCTCTCTTTATGTTTCTAGCTTTATGATATAATAACTTGTCAATGCCAACTGCTTAATGAAAGCGAAATGAACTTGTTAGAAGGCATTCATCATTGTAAAAGATTCTGAAGAAATGATAGGTGATAGTGATGAGAAGGCTTGAGTCTGGTATGTTAGTAGACAACGAATTATTTTCTGATATTGTCAGCTATGAAAATGAGACAATAATCGAAACAACGATCAACAACTCGAATGTCCGTTCACCTATATTTTGGGGCTGCCACCTGCGTCATCTTGTATTTGATACATGTGATCTGACGAATGCGCGTTTTTTTGCACACAGTAAGATTGATCATTGTTCTTTTATTCGTTCTGACTTGCGCTCTGTAGGCATTGCCAGAAACGAAGCTATTTTCACCAATTGCGAATTTTCCTCGTGTGATATGAGAGGAATGACATTGGAGAATGCTGTGTTTATCGATTGTACGTTTTATCAATGTAGGTTCAATGACCGCGTTTTACAAGCAGCGAATATCGTCCATTGTTCCTTTTCCGGTAAGCTGGTGGATATTACGTTTGAGGGAGATGGCAAACAAAAGCTGATCGCCAATTTTGAAAACTGCACCCTTGATGGTGTTCGTTTTACGGGTTGTGACCTTTCGCAATGTATTCCGCCCACATCCAAAAACCATCTATATATTGAAAATGTCTCCGCGCGTGTAAAGTATGCGTTGACGAAGATAGATGATGATCATAATCTTTCTGACGAGGATCGGAAAGTACTGGTACGGAGTCTGCGAAAGCTGGAGCAGATGGAACAATATATGTTTAACAAGGCTCATATGAAAAAAATACATGGGGCTGTTTTTGTTGAGCGTTTTTTCAGTTATCTGGAATGTAACAAGGATAACGCTTGACGCTTGCTACATTCCTCTACATCAGCTTCGAGTATATTTGAGTGGAATCAGTTCCCCGATTTTCACTTTGACTAGCTTGTCATCCATCTCTATGATGACAAAACATTCTGGTCCGAAATCTGAAATGAGCTCTCTGCAGATGCCGCAAGGGCTTACGACTCTCATCCTTCTATCTTCTTCATCTGAATAGGGATGTCTAACTGCGACAATTGTATCAAAATCTTTATAGCCATTTGATAAAGCGCTACCAATCGCAATGGCTTCTGCACAAACAGTGACCCGCCCGATATAGGCTTCCATATGGACAGCCGAGATCATTTCTCCTGTTTTCATACGAATAGCGGCTCCTACATGGTGTTTATCATCTTCATAAAGGCTAGTAATCTTCTTTTTTGCTTCGTCTATTAATTCTGCATCTTCTTGAGAAAGATCAAATGTGTGCATCGTATCCCCTTTCACCTTTCTATGTTCATCTATTATACCAAACAATCATGTGATGACCGCTTCTTGAAGATGAAATGAATGGAAACAAAAAAAGCTGATGCTCGCGAACATTAGCTTTTTCATTATGCTCTTTTATAGCGATCATACAGATATCGAATGATTTTTGTGATGACAGTGGTACACATGCATAAAAACGTCATTGCCACTACCCAATACATATTTGACAGGTCGAACCCAGTATAGGCAAATATGAAAATAGTGGAGGCTGCAAATGTGATCAATAAAACGAAAAGAACTCGCTTAAAGATTAAGTAGCCCACAATTCCCCATATCAAAGATAACAACGGCAATGTAAATAAGATCAGCGCCATGGGGTGAAGAAAGAAAACACTCATCACGTCACTCTCCTTTATAACCGGTGAAGAACTGATCATGTATCATATGAATAGGAAATGTGTGTATTGTAAACAAAATTTGGAATTTAAGGATCTTTTAATGAAGGATGAATTGACATTCTGAATGGATCTCATGTTGAATGGAAAAAAGCTGCTTTCAGTAAGCAGCCCATTCGCTAAACTTTCGATTATTTATATAGGATTGTGTGAAGAATAAATTAGCTATTGATTATCTGAATGATTTTCTCCTGAGCATCCTGTGCCTCAGGGATTGGCATGACGACAAATACATGCAGCATTTCTGGATAAACAAAGGTTTTCATGTCAATTCCTTGTTCCGTGAGTTTTTCATCAAGCTTTAGTGCATCTGGATATAAAATATCATGTGTTCCAATAAAATGAGTGATCTTCCCTAGTCCTTTAAAATCACCGTGAATTGGACTGATTAATGGGTCAGTTACACTTTTATCTGCTGCCCACATTTTTGTAATGACATCTATTCCTTCAGGGGCTAAAATGGGATCCTTATGGGCATATTCCAAAATGAGAGGATTACTTAAACTCATATCAACACATGCAGATAATAAAATAATATCCTTCGGCTGCGGCAGACCTTCCATTTTTAAGAGATGGGCCAGACCAAGTGAGAGATTTCCGCCCGCGGAATCTCCCATGATCGTTAATTGATCGGCACTCTCTACCGTTTTCAGTATTTCTTTATACAGATTTAAGATTTTCGGATAGGTATCTTGGTAACTATAATGAGGTAACTTAGGATAAATAGGAGCAACCACTTTGGCGTTAAGGGATTGAGCTATTTTATCCATGTACCACCAATGGAAATTGAGAGGCTGGTTTACCCAAGCACCACCATGTATATATAGAATCACCTTTTGTTTTTGGGACATTTGGTCATTTAATGTGAAAACCTGCATCCCTTCGAATCTCTGTTCCTTTATCTCACTTATTAGTTCCACATCATCTCCGATTGCATAGGGCTTTGTATTTTCAATTTCTATTTGAGACAGAAAATTTTTGGTGTTTTCAACACTAGCAAAGCTCTCTTTATTACTTTGGGACATAAACGATTTTTCAAATTGAATACTCTCTTCAGAACGTTCGCCTTTAAAAATTTCCACACTCATTTTTGTTTTCTCTCCTTTAATGAAATGATTGTTCATCCTGATTCTTCACTTGAAATGATTGGAGAAAGACTTGTACTTCTTTATCCGTCGTCTTTAACAAGTTAGATAAAAGGTTTTGAATGAGACGAAGGCTTTTGATTTTCTTTTCAATTTCTTCATGCTTATGATGTACAATTCTTTTTAAAGTATCAGGTTCTATGTCTTGACTCAGCATTTCCAAAATTTCTTTTATTTCCTTTAATGAATAACCTAATGATTTGGCATCTTTGATCAATTGAATTTTCGCAATGTAATCTTCTGTGTATAATCTATAACCGTTTGAACGACGCCTCGGGACAGGTAAAATGTTGTGTTCTTCATAATAACGAATTGTGGCAGGGCTTATTCCTGTTTGTTTGGCGAGTTCTCCTCTAGTCATCAACTCCATCAGTACTCCTTTTTGTGATTTTATCTTACTATATTTACATTATAAAGGTTGAACTATACTTCAAGGTCAAGACATGTTTTCGTTAAAAAAACACCATCGCATTCAGCCAATGAAGGCTCTTGTGATGGTGTTTTAAATTCAATCTGCTTTTATAGGTCTTCTCCATTTGTTGCAATTACATTTTTGTACCAGTAGAATGAGTCTTTTCGGTAACGATTCAGTGTACCATTTCCTCGGTCATCTTGATCTACATAAATTAAACCATAGCGTTTAGTCATTTGAGATGTTCCGCAGCTGATTAAGTCAATGCAGCCCCAAGGCGTATACCCCATTAAGTCAACACCTTCTTGTACTGCTTCTTTCATTTGTTCAATATGTTTTTTCAAGTAATCAATTCGATAATCATCGTGTATTTTTCCGTCTTGTGTGAATGTATCTCTTGCACCAAGTCCATTTTCACAAACAAATAAAGGTTTTTGGTATCTGTCATACAGTTTGATTAATGAAATGCGCAGACCCATTGGATCAATTGGCCAATCCCATTGTGATAATTCCAAGTGCTCATTTTTAATTGGGCTATCAAACGTACCCGCTAGTTCAGCGGCATCTTCACGCGCTTCTGCTACGTGAGACATATAGTAGCTGATCGCAACAAAATCAACAATGCCCTCTTTTAAAATGTGTTCATCCTGCTCTTCAATATCCAGCTTGATTTGATTATCTGCAAAGTATTTCACCATGTATGTTGGATATTCACCTCTAGCTTGAACATCTGGATAGAACATATTCAATTGATTCGATTTTACCGCCTGTAGCTGGTCCTCTGGCTTCGTTGTTTTTGCATATGCTTCAATTTGGTTAATCATGCAGCCGATTTGAACATCTGGAATGATTTCCTTCGCTGCTTTCACTGTTAAGGCACTAGCTAAAAATTGATGATGGGACGCTTGGTAAGCAGCCTGTAATTTATGGTCTACTAGATCCTCTAAAATGCCAGCACCTGTATAAAGGCTGTTGAGGTTCATATTCATTTCATTAAACGTAATCCAATATTTCACTTTATCTTTGTATCTTTCTAAAATCGCACGTGCGTATTTTTCAAACAATGGGACAAGTTCTCTGCTCATCCATCCATTATATTTCTCTGTTAAAGTAATCGGCATTTCATAGTGAGACATTGTAACTAACGGTTCAATTCCATATTTCGCACATTCATCAAATACTTTATCGTAAAAAGCCAATCCTTCTTCGTTCGGCTTTTCCTCTAAACCTGTTGGAAAGATTCTTGCCCATGAAATAGACAAGCGAAAGACTTTGAATCCCATTTCGGCAAATAATGCAATATCCTCTTCATATCGATGATAAAAATCAATTCCACGTCTTTTTGGGAAATCAAATTCATCAGATTCTTCCTTGTACTTTTTCAGTTCAGCTGAACTAACATCAAATGTAAAGTTGTTCACTTTTCCTTGTGCATAAGGATCTTTATACGCAGCAAAGTCTGATGTTGACAGTCCTTTTCCGCCTTCTAAGTATGCACCCTCTATTTGATTGGCAGCTGTTGCGCCACCCCATAGAAAATTATCTGAAAATCCTTTTTTTAATTCTTTCATTTCAATCATCCCTTCTATTGTTATTAATGAATAAGCATTAATAGTTTATTTTCTCCTTCGTTGACATAAGAGTCACCTGTATGGATCACATCCAGGTACTTCGAGGAATTCGTGACGATGATAGGTGTCACGACATCTAATTTTTTTGATTGTATTCCTTCTATATCAAATGTTAATAAATGATCCCCGATGTTGATTTCATCTCCTTCTTCCACCAATACCTCAAAGAATTGACCATTTAGGCTGACGGTATCAATACCTACATGTATTAATAATTCAACCCCCTCATTTGAAACCAAACCGATTGCATGTTTAGTAGGTGTAACAGTCACTACTTTTCCGGAAAATGGTGCTTGTACCACCCCCTTATCAGGCTTAATTGCTACTCCCTTGCCCATCATTTCACTTGAGAAGACGGCATCATTTACTTCAGATAACGGAACAACCTGACCAGTTATAGGTGCTTGTACTTCATAAGGATTTACTTGTTTGGCAGCTTGTTGATTGACCGCATTCTCTGGATTTTTAGATGGCTTCTCCTCTTTTTCTGGTTTTGCGACAGGTTCTTTGAAACCAAGCAACATAGTGACGAGCAGTGATACTAAAAAGCTTAGCGCTATGCCAATTAAAGCTAGTTGGAAATTATTTGTGCCTTTCATAATGTAAGTTGGCAAAGATGTAATACCTGGTATTGAAAATGCTGTCGTTTTGACTGAGAATAAACCATAAAAACATCCGCCAACTGCGCCGCCAATTAATGAAGCATAGAAAGGCTTTTTCAATCTCAGTGTGACTCCATAAATGGCTGGCTCTGTGATACCAAAGAAACTCGGAAGCAATGTTGATAATGCTAAAGACCTTGTTTCTACTCGTTTTGTGCGAATGATAACACCTAAAACTGCGCCGGCTTGTGCCATATTCGCAATAAAGTTCATCGGAAGCAGCATGATATCGTAACCAACTTTTTCAAAGCTGGCAAACGTGCTTGGGAAGAATGCGTAATGCATGCCAGTTAACACAATTAAAGGCATGAGACCGCCCATTAATAAACCTGCAATCGGTCCAGCAAAATGGAATAAAGAAGTGAAAAAGATCTCTAAATACTGACCGAAAACGTTCCCAATAGGTGCTATTAAAGCTAGTGTAAGAGGCGCTGTGATCATTAAGCTCAGCACCGGTGTAAATACGATACTTAAGGATTTTGGAATGATTTTTGTTATCCACTTATCAACAAAGCTAAGCAGCAGCACTCCTAAAATAATCGGTAAAACTGAAGAAGTATAATTATTTAATGGAATACTCAACCCTAAAAAACTAAGTGGATCTGTCCCTTTTGCTGCGCCTTCCACCAACGTGGGATACAATAAAATCCCAGCGAGTGCCATCGCGAGCGATTCTCGTGTTTTAAATTTCTTCGCTGCAGAATAAGCAACGAGGAAAGGCAAAAAGTAAAAGACAGCATTTGAAAAGATTTGAAGTACTGCATAGGTAGAGCTTGTTTCCGTCAGCCAGCCTAAACTAACAAACAAAGCCATGATCCCTTTAATTAATCCACTACCAACAATCGCCGGCAAAATGGGTGTGAAAATTCCGCTAATGACATCGAAGACGACTTCGACCGGATTCATTTTTGATGTGTTTTTGACAGTAGTAGAATCATTGCTTTGATCACCGATAAGATGATCGATTTCCTCATAGATCTCTGCGACTTTTGCTCCAATAATGACTTGGAATTGCCCACTTTGGAATTGCGCTCCGAGCACACCGTCTACTGTTTTTAGCTCATCTACTTTCACCTGTTTTTCATCGTTGATATTAAATCTCAGCCTCGTAATACAATGCCAGCTTTGAGATATATTGTCGGTTCCCCCGATTAATTTGATAATTTCTTGAGCCAATACTTTGTTTTCCATGCTTTCACCCCTTCATTTTCACAAAAAAAACCTAAACAAATTCCACCATTAGAAAGACAATTCTTCTAAATGGAGATTTGTTTAGGTTAATGCTTTTTCATAACACGCCTAAAAGAAATCATGTATTTTGTTGATGTTTCTTTGTGATTCTTTCAATATGAATGACTAAAAAAACAAGTTCGTCTTCAGTGACATTCCAATTGAATTCCCGCTTTAACATTTCTTTAATAATCAATCCGCATGCATAGCTCTTCATATAACGATCCTGTATTAATTCTTTTAAGGAATCGTCCATCTGCTGTGGCAGTTGATTTGTTTCCTGTCTGACAATAAAATATCTCAAATGAGTGATAAACCTCGAATAATCTATCGATGATTTATCTAATACCATCTCGAAAATATTTTGGATAATCTTAACGATTTCCTTCGTGAGGTGGGTCATTTTGATGGTATCTCCCATAGATTGACCATCTATTTGAGCGTTTACAAAATGCAGGGCTATGAGTGAAGCTTCTGTTTCCTCAAAAGTAATCCCCATCATTTTTTGAATAATTTTAAGTGCTTTTTTCCCTATTTGATATTCTTGAAAATATAAATGAGGTATTTCCCATACAATAGGGTTTTCATATTCCATTTTTTCTTGGTGCCTTTGAATAGAAAAGGTAAGATGATCAGATAGCGAAAACAGCATGCTGGAACCTAATTTTTTATTCAACATCTCTTCGCCCATATGAATGATTTTTTCAGTTAGTAAAAGAATATCAGTTGGGATTGCGGCAAGTTGAGATTCTAATGGAGACGTCTGATCAGAATAAAACGTCTTACTGACAGCGCTCTCATCAAGTGTATCACCCTTTTTCTTCTTAAAACCTATTCCTGTACCAAAAACAACGACTTCATTTTGAGTGTCTGTTAGAGCTAATACGATATTATTGTTTAGAACTTTAACGACGGTGAACATCTTCATCCCACCTTACCTAAAACTGCTAAAAAAAGCATAAAAAAACACCAAAATCTCAGCAAACAACGTACAAATGTACAACATGTTTACCTGACTTGGTGGTGCCTGATGATATCAGTAACACTCCTGCATCGGTTACGACTTTATTGTAAACACAGGACAAACCAAAGTCAACTATTTTTTTCGGTAAAATAGATGAAAATACCTATATTATGCATCGTTTTAAAAGTGAAGCATTTTTAAGGTTGCTGTAAGGTTCGCATTCATACAGGTTAAGGTTGAGGTAGTACAATGGGTTTGTAGTTAATAAATCGTAGAGGTGAAACGTTTTGAGAGAAAATAAAATCTTGTCTTCATTATGTTACTTTAGTATCTTTTTTGCACCGTTTTTGTTTCCAGTGATCGTCTATTTCTTAGGTCAGGACGAAGTGAAATATCATGCGAAAAAATCATTATGGACGCATGTCATTCCTTATTTGATTTTTGGCATAGGCATCCTCGGTTCAGGTTTACTTGGTATGAACGATATCAGTCATGCGGGGCCTTTCCTCATTGCAACATATGCTGTGACATTCCTTGTTGCGATCTACTTCTTCATTTGGAACATTGTCAAAGGGATCAAAGTGTTTTCGGAATAATAGGTGAAAAGAGCGGTTCTGTGTTTGATCAGAACCGCTTTTTTGTTTAGGTTGGTATTTGGATGTCAATGGCTGTTCCTTTCCCTAGACTGCTGTGGATCGTGATATCCCCGCCGTGACTGACGATAATATCCTTTGCAATGGCCATCCCAAGGCCAGATCCTCTATGTGAAACTTCTGTATTTGTCCCTCTATAATAGCGGTCAAACACTTTTTCTAGCTCTTCCACTTCTATTCCTTTGCCATTGTCTTTAATCGTGATATGGGTTTTTTCTTTTTGTTCAAGCTTTACAATGATTGAGACATCAGGACCATTGTGAACGAGGGCATTAAAAATAAGATTGGTGACCGCTCTTCGAATAAGAATCTTATCAATATTCATCATAAGCTTGTCTACATTCGTTTGAAACTCAATCGTCTGATCCGCATATCTTGAATCATTTAAAATATCAATTAACGTTTCCCGCAGCAGTGACACAATGTTGACTAGCTCTTTATTGAGCATGACACTGTTATTTTTCAGCCTGGTTGTTAAATTAAGATCCTCCATGACATCTTTGATATACAATGATTTATTTTCAATGATGCCCGCGTAATGCCTGATTTCTTGCTTTGAAAGAGGATGGTTTGAATCTCTGATAATTTCAGCATAGCCTTGAATAGAAGCTAGTGGCGTTTTAATATCATGAGAAATATGACTGATCCATTCTTCCCGCATTTGCTCTAATTTGTCTTTTTCTTTTTTGCTTGAAGCGAGCTGCTTTGATAAGTGATTGACATTAGAGAAGACATCTTTATAGATCCCCTTAGCTGGCAGATTTGTTGTGTAATCTCCGTTTGCCAGTCGCTGAATCCCATGAATGGCCCGGCCGAGCGGCTTTGTGAGCTGCCGGCTGAATAAGTAACCAATGAGTAACGCAATGATGGCATCTACTGATAATAAAATCATCGTCCCGACATTGAATCTTGTCACTAAGTCCCTCGTGTTAAAGGAGAATAGATATTTTCCGATGGAAGGGTCCTTAAATCCGATAAAGTAGCTGTATTCTTTGCCCTTCCCTTTTTTTTCGCCGGCATAAATGGTCGATAATAATTGCTTATCTTTATATTTATGTAAATTTACGATTTCTATCGGTGTATATTTGTTCTTTAATCCTTTCGGTGCTTGCGCATGATACACGTCTTTTCCATTTTCGTCTAAAATTTGAATCCATGCATTCTGTTGTTTTAAAGCTCTCTTTCCTTCTTTTTTTACGGTAATTCCTTGATCAGAAAAAGTGACGTATTGTTCAAATGATCTTGTGAACGTTTCGGGCGTATTTTCTCCGCTATGCTGGCTGCTTGCTTGCAGTACAAGCCATATCATGAATCCGAATAAGTTGATAAAGACCGTGATAATAGTCACGATAATGACAGAGACCATATATCTGCCTGTTAATCGCCATTTCATCCTTACGCATCCTTTACAACAAATTTATAGCCAAGCCCTTTGACTGTGACGAGAAATTCTGGTGTTGACGGAGAAGTTTCTATTTTTTCCCGAAGTCTTCGTATATGAACCATCACCGTATTGTCAGAACCGAAGAAGTCTTCTCCCCAAACGGTTTGATAAAGCGTTTCTTTGCTAATGACACGGTTCGGGTGCTGCAAGAAATAGGTCATTAGCATAAGTTCTTTCGGCGTGAGCTCGATAACCGCTCCATTTTTAGTGAGTTCTGCTTGCTGCTCGTCTAATTCAAACGGCCCTTTTTTTATCACGGGACTAGCTTGAGATGGCTGTAGGTATGAGACCCGTCTTAGCTGCGCTTTCACCCGGTAGGCAACTTCTTTTGGGCTGAACGGTTTTGTAATGTAGTCATCACCACCGATAGCAAGTCCTACAATTTTATCTGATTCCTCTCCCTTTGCTGATAAAAAGATAATCGGAACATGAGAGATCGCTCTAATTTGTTTACAGATATCATAGCCTTCACCGTCTGGAAGCATAATATCAAGTATGACGAGATCTGGTTGTTCTTGATGAAATTGCGCGAGCCCATCATGAGCGGTTGAAGCTGTGATAACGCGATCAATGCCTTCCCTTGTTAATACGGTGTTAATTAATTCCAAAATTTCTTTTTCGTCATCAATAATTAATACTTTGCTTTGAGGCTTTGGCATACGTTGATCACTCTCCTGAAGTCATTGTCATTATTATACCCAATGTGTGTACATAGTGAAAAAATCAACTTCCTATCTGCATAAAAAAAGCCAATTTTCTCATTTAAAAAGAAAATTGGCTTTTGATGATTTGAGTTGCTTTAGCGTTTGACCACAAATGTTGTCACACTTTGAGCCGGGAGATGAGCCCAAAATTGATTTCCTGATATATTTAAATCTGTTCCAGGCTGAAGGTTGCTATTGCTGCTCGTGATCCATCTTGACGCTTGCGAAGCAGTTCCATTTTGCATTACAAAGTGTTGATTGACCCCTGTATTGTTTTTATTAATTGCAACAATAACGACCTGATTGTTTCCTTTATAGGCTGATACGAAAACATTCGGTTCAGGAGTTTTCGTTGCATCAATTCTGACGTATCCTGGGCGTACAAACTTGGAGAAATGTGCCATGTTGTAACCGCGTTTGCTGATCAGTCCATCTTCCTTCATAGGGCCGTAGGATCTGCGGATGTACCACCAAACATATGCCTGAAAGTCCCCTTCCACCATCGAGTGGTGAATATGCTCTGAAACCCCTAATGCCTCAGGCCAGCGGTCGGCTGAATTGTTATCGCTATTCGGGTAGTATACCTCTGTCATCCACAGCTCTTTCCCTCCTCCTTTTTGTTTGAAAAGAGGATATGGAAGCTGGCTAATTTGAGTTCCGTACAAATGAGCTCCCAGAATGTCCATATTTCCAAGCGCCTGCGGATCGTTTAGGATGGGATCTGATATATTTTTAAGGTATTGAAAGGATTCTGGCGCAATCACTCGCGCATTAATGGAGCCGGCATTTTCTCTCATGAAACGTAGGATTTCCTGAGGCGTCCACCATGTCCATTCGTGTGCATAATCGGGCTCATTTTGTACAGAAATGGCATAGAGATTAACGCCATTATTTTTCATATATGTTACGAAATTGTTCAGATGTTGAGCATATGCGGCATATTGATTGGATCGCAGCCGCTTTGCAGATGTACCATTGCGATTGAAGGTCTCCACCATATGGCTTGGAGGATTCCAAGGTGATGCGATCACCAAAGCGCCATGCTCTATCGCTCTTTTGGCAGTAGCGACTTCTCTGTGCCAATTATTGCTGTTCTCATCTACATAAATTCTTAGAATGGAAAATCCTAATTGATTCTGCCCGTTACCAAAGGCGGTTTCCCTTTGAGGTGCGGTCAAATCACCAATCCAAGCCGGGTGGTTCATTCCGCCAAAGCCGCGAATCACTTGTCTTTCCGCATTGACATTAATATTGGCATCTGCTGCTGAAACCTCAGTCACGCCAGGTCCAATGAACATGACAGACAGCATCGTGAAGCAGATCAATAACGTACAAATTGGTTTTTTGATCATTGACATCAAATTTTTCCACTCTCCCATCATCTTGTCTTCCTTCGTTACCTTTGAGTAAACTGCCAGGAATCAAACTGAAATAGGTTTGCACCTGTTCCGGTAAAGACAAAAAATACGTTGTGCACGCCTGCTGCTCCGTTTACTGCCGTTTCTACTTCTCGCCAGTTGTTCGTTCCGCCTGTGGAAGGAACATTTAGTGTTCCGACGAGAGTGCCGTCTGGACTGCCAAGGCGTACTTCTATTTTTCCGCCTGCATTTGATGCTACATTGGCTTTAAATGTTCTCGCGCCGTTTGATCCGAAATCGACGTTACTGGCTGCCACCCAATCTCCGTTTTGAATGTTTGTGACATGCTGGTTATTGACCGGTCCGCCTGAGGCTGAGGAGGCCTCTGTTAAAATGCGCCCATTCCAAGCAAATGTTTCAGCTTCTACCCGCTGATACGGATTCAGATTGGATAGCTGTTTTATCCCTTCATAATTGGCTGCTACCTCTTGAAGGGAGCCGTCGGCATTATGCACAAGCTTATTAATGTGGGGAGATCTGTAGCCTCTCCCTGCTCCGTATAAGGCAGAGCTGACTGTTTGCGTATGATACACGACATACCACTCGTTTTTAAAATTGAATACAGCATGATGGTTGTTACCGCCGCCGCCAAAAAATGCACCCGGATTTTTCAGGAAGTGTCCTTTATACGTAAAGGGGCCCATCGGACTTGAGCTCGTCATATAGCCAATTTCACCAGGTGGTTTATCTGCTGGGTGGGAGCCGCCAAAATTGATGCAATAGGAATAGTAATAGGTACCGTTGTACTTATGCATCCCCGAGTCTTCAAACATAAAAGGAGCATCAATGGTCGATGCACTGCCCACAACACTTGTCATATCAGGCCCTAACTTTAGGACTCTTGCTGTTTTAGGATTGGCCCATTGTCCCTGCGTTGGATTAGAACCGCCTGGAACGCCTCCGCCGGCATATAGATAACCGGACCCGTCATCATCTACAAAGACGGCTGGATCAAAAAGCCATACAACACCGGACATCCCTGGTGTATTTGGCGTGACGAGCGCTTTTCCGATCGGATCTGTCCATGGACCGATCGGGCTGTCTGCTGTCAGAACGCCAATTCCGCCGCCGCTGTTAGCGAAATATAGGAAAAATTTATCCTTCCCATTGATCTTTTTCACCGCCGCTGATGGAGCCCAGGAAGCGCCTGCCCATTTGGCAATCCCTTTGCCGCCATTTGCTCCATTTGCACCGGCTACTGGAATTGCCCCATGATCTGTCCAGTTCACCATATCCGCTGAAGAGATGACGAAGACCCTATTCAAATTGGCAAAAGAATTATCCTTAATCGTTCCGTTGCTGTGATATTCATAGTCATCACTCGACATATAAATATACACTCTACCGTTATAGGTGAGCGCAAACGGATCAGCGCCCAAGTGGTGGTCTATGAGCGGATTTGCATTTCCTACACGTTTTGCAATTGTTGTGCTTGCTGCACTCGCATCATATACCGGTAAACAGCTCAGTACCAAAGCAAGAATCAAAAAACCTACACCGCATTTCATCCTCGTCCTCATCGTTTCATTTCCTCCTGTTTTCATCTTCCTAACTATTGGGGTTTAGACCCAATTTCAAAATATGTGGATAGGTGCCGATGAAGAATGAATATAAAGGATGATTTCTAGCGCAAATCCCTGCTGAAATCACGATGAAAACCCTTACTTTTTAACTAGAAGGCAACAAAAAAATGCAGCCCCCATGTTGGAGCTGCATTTTTTTCCTCATGATTCATTGCATGTAGACTACATATACCGAGCGGTCACCATTTTCTTTCTTGTATAAAACTCTACTCCGTCTGTTCCATTGGCATGCAAGTCTCCATAGAAAGAATCCTTCCAGCCGGAAAACGGGAAGAAAGCCATTGGTGCGGGTACACCGATGTTTATGCCGAGCATGCCGGCTTCAATGTTTTCACGAAATTCCCTGATGCTTGATGCACTGTCTGTATACAGGCAGGCACCGTTTGCAAATTTTGATTGATTGGACAGGTCGATCGCTTCTGCTAAGGAAGAAACACGAACAATTGATAAGACTGGGGCGAAAATCTCGTCCTGCCAAATTTTCATTTGATTTGTGACATGATCAAAGATCGTCGGTCCGACGAAATACCCTTCTCCTTGCGTTTCATGATCTTGACGGCCATCACGAATGAGGCTTGCTCCTTCTTCAATCCCTGACTGAATGTATTGAAGCGTTCGTTCTTTATGTTCCTTTCGAATGACTGGACCAAGAAAGACGTCTTCATTGATTCCGTTTCCAATCACGAGCTCGTTTGATTCAGCAACTAATTTTTGAATCAACTCATCAGCCACTTCTTTTTCCACTGCGACAACGGCTGCGGCCATGCAGCGCTCTCCTGCTGATCCAAATGCAGCCCCAATGATTTGTTTAGTTGCCGCGTCTAAATCCGCATCTTTGAGAACAATGGAGTGATTTTTTGCGCCTGCAAGTGCTTGGACACGTTTGCCATGCGCTGTTCCTTTTTTATAGACATATTCTGCGACTGGCTGAGAGCCGACAAATGAAATGGCTTTGACCTTTTGATGTTCAAGCAGTCCGTTGACGACATCGTGAGCGCCATTGACAATGTTGAGAACACCTTTTGGAAGACCTGCTTCTTCAAACAGCTCAGCTAACCGTGCTGCAAGAATAGGCGTTCTCTCTGAAGGCTTTAAGACAAACGTATTTCCGCAGGCAATGGCAAGCGGGAACATCCAGCATGGAACCATCATCGGAAAGTTAAATGGCGTAATACCGCCGATGACGCCAATAGGATAACGGTACATGCCCGATTCGAGTCCGGTTGCAATATCTGGGAGCTGTTTCCCCATCATTAAGGTCGGTGCGCCCGCAGCAAATTCCACACATTCAATCCCGCGTTGCACTTCTCCTTTTGCTTCAGCTATACTTTTTCCGTTTTCTAATGTTACGAGTTCGGCCAGCTCATCCCAGTTATCAACGAGTAACTGCTGGTATTTAAATAAAATGCGTGCACGCCGGGGAACAGCTGTTTTAGACCAAGTGGTAAACGCTTCTTGTGCTGCCTGTACCGCACGTTCGACATCCGTTTTTGTTGAAAGCGGCACTTCTGCGATGATGTCGCCAGTAGCTGGGTTATACACTGCCTCTGTTTGACCTGTTTCTGCCTCAATCCATTGTCCGCCAATATAATTTTTCAACGTCTGTACATCTGTTTTGGTCATGTTCCCTCTCTCCTCTTTGTTTAAGAATGTCATGCTTTTAAGATGTGTAGGTATCGTCATTGTCTCATTTAATGGGTATTCATCTGTATACACTCTTTGTTAAATTAAATGGTCATTTTGGTTTACGTTGTGATAAATAGCTTTAGATGAATGGCTGTCAGCCCTTGTTCACAACAGATTCATCCTCTTTTTAGATCCATTTGTTTCTGACATATGGCAACAAGATGCCACTAATTTATGGCGTATTTTTGGTTAACTGTTGGGTAACTTCAGAAAATTATAATATTAAACATACTTTCAGTCAATTCTCTTTTTACTGCATAAGAAAAAACCTGATGCACGGTGCATCAGGTTGAAGTTGGTTATTTGGTTGATGCGGCATATTGATTCGGTTCAATATATTTTGGCAGCATCTCTCCGTGTGCTTCAATGAGTTCATCACATAATTTGATGGTGTCATCAATTGATAGTTCAGCGCTTGTGTGTGGATCAAGTAAAGCCGCTTGATAAATATGTTCTTTTTTTCTGCTGATTGCTGCTTCAATTGTCATCAGCTGTGAGCTGATATTGCTTCGGTTGAGTCCAGCCAATTGTTCAGGGATCTCTCCGATATAGCATGGCATGATGCCACTACGATCTGCGACACATGGTACTTCTACACAGGCTTTTTCAGGCAGGTTGTGAATGAGCCCTCCTGTGTTCAGAACATTTCCGCCAAATTTAAAAGGAATGTTCGTTTCGATCGCTTCAATGATACGAGAACCATATTCTTTAGAGCGATTATGTGTAATCTGTGTGTTCCCCACAAGGTCATGCTTCATTGTGTTCCAGTTGTTGATTTGTTCCTCGCAGCGCCTTGGGTATTCATCGAGCGGAATGTTAAATTGACCGATCAGTTCTGGATACCGTGATTTTATGAAATAAGGATGGTATTCGGCATTGTGCTCTGAAGATTCTGTGACATAGTAGCCGAATTTATCCATCAGCTCAAAACGAACCATATCATGATGCCGCGATTGCTGCTTTTCTTTTGCTCTTCTTTTGATTTCTGGGTACAAGTCTTTTCCGCCTCGTTTTACCTCTAATAACCATGCCATATGGTTAATGCCGGCAATTTTTTCTTCAATGCCTTCATGATCCATTTCAAGTGATTCAAATAGATCCTTTGTACACACCTGTACGCTATGACAAAGACCTACCGTTTGAACCTGAGTATAGCGCAGCATCGCACCTGTCAGCGTGGCCATTGGGTTCGTGTAATTTAACAATAGGGCATTTGGACAAACCTCTTCCATGTCCTTTGCAAAGTCAAGCATGACAGGAATCGTTCGAAGGGAGCGGAAGATGCCGCCGATGCCAACCGTATCTGCAATCGTTTGCCTTAACCCGAATTTTTTAGGAATGTCAAAATCAATGACGGTGCTTGGCTGATAGCCTCCAACCTGGATGGCATTGATGACATATTTCGCATCCTGTAAAGCTTCTTTCCGGTTGTGATAGGACTGAATGGTCATATTCGCACCGTAGTTCTCTTTTAAATGCTGGAGCATCGTTTCAGATTCTTTCAGCCGGTTGTGGTCGATATCATATAGCGCGAATTCAAAGCCGGCAAGGGCTGGAACGAACAGACAATCTCCTAATATATTTTTAGCAAATACGGTACTCCCTGCACCGATAAATGTAATTTTAGACATAGACGATTCTCCTTTTTACATCCAGATTGGGCTATCCTTTGATAGAGCCCTGTGAAAGCCCTGCGATAAAATATTTTTGCAAAAGTAAAAACATCGTGACCATTGGCAGCATCGCCATGAGTGCAGCGGCACCAACGAGCTGGAGCTGATGCTGATTTTGACCAAAAAAATGGGATAAAGCGACCGTAAGTGTGTGCATCTCTTTATCCTGTAAAAAGAAGATGGCAAATTGATAGTCGTTCCAAATATACACGCAGGCGATGATTAAAACAGAAGCGGTAATCGGCTTTAACAACGGAAAAACGACAGTGAAAAAAACTCTCAGCGTCCCCGCTCCATCAATACGGGCAGCTTCTTCAAGCTCCTTTGGAATGGTCGACCGGATAAAGCCTGCGTATAAGAAAATCGTCAGCGGCAAAAAGGCCGCCACATTGTTTAAAATAGCAATTTGATACGTGTTCATCATCCCAATTTGGACGACCATTTTATAGAGCGGGACAAGGGCTGTGAGCGGTGGAATGACCATAATGGCAATGAATAAAACATAGATTGCTTGATTCAGCTTTGTCACCCTTCTTGCGAGCGGATAGGCTGCAAGAGACCCCAAAATAATGAGTAATACAGCAGAGCTAAACGTAATGATGACTGTATTCAAAAAGGACTGGCCAAGCTGAGCCTCTGTCCATGCAATGCGGAAGTTTTCAATATGCATCTCTTTCGGAAACAGCCATTTTGAACTAAAATCTCCCATCCCTTTTAATGAAGTCGTTACCAAAATATAAAATGGCATGAGGTGAAGCAATGTAATCAAAAGGGTGATCAAGGTGTACCATCTCTTCTTGCGTTTAAAGGCGTTATCCATCACACCTCGGTCTCCTTTCGTTTGAAATAAATCAGCGCTGCCACACTAATAACAAGGATAATGACCGCCATGAAGACCCCTTGCGTTGCTGCATAGCCTGCATCCTGGCGTTTGAAATACAGATCATACATAAAGGTCGACATCGATTGCGAGGAATCTCCAGGTCCGCCGCCCGTGAGTGCCACAATAACATCAAAGAGTTTGAGTCCGCCAATGACATTCAGCACAACATTAATGGTGATCGACGGCATAAGCAGTGGCAGTGTGATCCGTCTGAATTGCTGAAGGCTTGATGCGCCGTCTAATTGTGCTGCTTCATAATAATCCTTAGGAATACTTTGAAGTCCTGCTAAATAAATGATCATCGCAATTCCGACGAATTGATATGTGTTGACAAACACAATGATCCATGTGTTCAATTGCGGATTGCCAAGCGCATTCATTTGATCAAATCCAAAAAGCATCACCACATCATTTAAGGCACCGCCTTGGTAAGCAAACACAAAATACCAAATATAGCCCATGGCAATCGGACTGATCATGACAGGTAAATAGATGATGGTTCTTGTGAGCGCACGCATCTTTAAGCTTTGATTTAACAAGAGAGCATATCCAAGTCCGATCAAATTTTGTAAGATCGTGCTCCCGATTCCGTAGAGAAGCGTGTTTTTGACAACAAGCCATGTCGCTTGATCCTGAACCAGCCGTTTATATTGATTAAGGCCAATCCACTCATATGTTTGTGAGAACCCGTTCCAATTCGTAAAAGAAAGCTGAATGCCGTTCAAAAAGGGATAAATGATAAAGGTACTGACCACGAGAACAGCTGGCATGTACATCCACCAAAGTGAAGAATTCTGGCTTTTTTGTCTCTTCTGTTTTGGTAAAGCGGTGAATGCGGCTGGCTGTTTTGCTTTTGTGATGTCGCTCATCGGCTTCACTCCTGTTTCAGCTCAGTCGGCTATTGTTTTTTCAGCCGTTTATATTCCTCTTCCATTTTCTTTGATAACTGTTCTGGTGTGATGGAGCCTGCTAATAGTTCTTGCCCTGTTGTTGCCATAACCGCCCACATTCCGCTTGGTAAGTATTTTCGATCGAAATACGGTTCTATCTTTATCTTTTCGTATTGATCGTAAAACGTAGAGTAATAGTTTTTCGCTTTTACTTGCTTTAGAGCTGTTTCAGAGGATGTGCCCTCGGCAATTTTTTTCACGTTTTCAGACTTTGCTAAAAAGTCGATGAATTGTTTTGCTTCTTTTAGATGCTTTGAGTCTTTCCAAGCGGCGACTGTGAAGCGTTCTCCGCCAATCCAGCTTTGCTCATCTCCTTCGTGAATAGATGGAACAGGCATTGTCCCTACTTTGATCGATTGATTGAGCTCTGTCGCCTCAGGTCCTAGAGATCCTCCCACAAAGGTGAAAGCGATTTTGTTTTGCGCCATCAGTTCCGGTGCTTGGGATAGTTTCGCTGTGAGCACATCTTTGTTTAAAAGGTCTTGATCCTTCAGATCTTTCATGAAATGTGCAAGCGGTGTATAGAGAGACCAATCAAATGATCCGTTTTCAAGTTTATTTCCGTATCGATGCTTTTGATCGGTGATTAATAAAGGCGTTGCCAGTTCATCAAAGACTTGGGCGATATTTGAGTTATCTCCTCCTGGTATCCAGAGCGGTACAACATCTCCCTTGCTCTTTTCTTTCACTGTCAGCAAAGCAGATTTTAGTTCATCAAGTGTTTTAGGGACTGCAATGTCATATTCCTTTAATAGATTGGCATTAAAGCTAAGCCCGTCTTTTGCTTGATTCAGCGGATAAGCGTACACTTTGCCATCTTGATCTTTTAAAATTTGGTCAAGTGAAGGATCAAGCTGTTTGACCCAATCCATCTCTTTTAAATCAGCTACATACTCGCTATAGCGGAGTTTGGCCCAGCCATGTGTGTCAAACAGATCCGGCATATCGTTTGCCCCCATTTTCACCCGGATCATATCTTCATAGCTATTGCCTGGGAAATTGGCATCAATTCGAATCTGTGGATGCTCCTTTTCAAACTCACGAATCACTTCTTCAAACGCTTTTCTTTCTCCGCTGTTGCTCATCGTTGAAAATAGCGTCAAGGTGACCTTTCCATTTGCTTCAGAAGTGCCGTTATTGCCGCAAGCAGACAAGATCATAGTTAAGACAAAGACCGCGGTCAGCAGCATGATTTTTTTATTCATGGTTTCCTCCTTTTAATCACTGAAAATTCAGACGATAATTGGTAGAATTCATGCAGTTGCGGAAACAAAAGAAGTCCATTATACTGGAATTCTATCTTTTCAAAGGGACAAGAGAGCATACCGGCAGGCTGCCTTGTATTCCGCATGATCTGGCCATCATGCGAAGCCGCTTGCTTTCTGCTTTTTTTGTCTCTTTCTTGTGTGCTGAAATGATGATTCACCCCCTTTCATGGATGAGACATGTACTGCCTCGTTCGATGAGTTTTGTTGGTACGACGACTTTTAGAGGGAGTTTTCTTCCGTTTATTCGCTCAAGCAAAAGCTTCAGACCGACTTCCCCCATTTCTTCTGTATATACTTTGACGGTTGTGAGCGGCGGGCTTGAAAATGAAGCGGCTTCAATGTCATTAAACCCAACAATAGATACATCCGAAGGCACGCGTAGACCGGCTTCATGTAGAGCGCGCATTGCGCCGATTGCCATAGAGTCACTTCCAATGAAAAAGGCTTGTGGCAGTTTTCCTTTTTGGATGGCTTGCTGCATAAGCGTATAGCCTTCCTGCATGGAGTATTCACCAATGTGGATGTCATCCATATGAAGAGCTCCCGCCTCCTGCATTCTTTTCATAAACGTCGTTTGTCTTTCATCCTCAATCACAGCATTCCCTTCGAAATAATGCTCCCGCTCTTTCCCTCCAATATAGCCAAGGTGTGTGTAGCCGAGAGATTGCAGATGACGAATGGCACGATCTGCCGCTTTGACAAAATCAACATGTACACAATCATACAAATCTTCATCCGCATAATGATTGATAAAAACAATGTGTTCCATTCGGTTTGTCATTTTTTCAACCGTATCGGGGCTGATTCGTCCAATCACGATCAAACCGTCAATATCCTTTAGCATCGCCCCTTTATCCATGCTTCTCAGGCGAAAGGTATGGAGAGTAGTCAAGCCTTGTTTGGCATATTCTTTTTCAATTCCTTTTCGAATCGATGAAAAAAAGGGATCATTTAGTTCTTCGTCAATGGATTGAGCGACAACGATACCGATGACTGGGGATGCAGATGGGCTTTTTTCTTCTGCTGAATCAGCTTTTCTTGCTCTCACTGGGGTATAGTTTAACCTCTTAGCAATGTCGAGGATGTTTTGTCTCGTTGCATGTGAAACGGCAAGTGTTTGATCGCCATTTAACACACGGGAAACAGTGGAAACGGATACTTTTGCATCATGAGCAATATCTTTAAGTGTGGTCATAGGCAAACTCCTCATGGCTTTTTGACTAAATATTTACTAAAGATATTTGAAGGATAACACATAAATAAAGCGCTTTCAATTGTGGATTTGTGATTTTTATTTTGTTTTTGGGTGTGTTTTGGTGAGTGAGGATGGTTTTTAGTAAAGTTGCGTAAAAAATGTTTCATCTTATTTTTTACTGAGGTGATTTCATTGTTTCACAAGTGAAGTTGAAATAAGTTCTGATATAGTGGAGACCCATGCCTATTCGGAGCAATGTATGATTCAACAACGTCTTGGAAATCATGCTGCTTGTCTCTATCTTACGATGATCCACATAGGAAACCTTTCCCCCTTTTGTTGGCTTTTTCTCGGTTTGAAGATCAATAAATGAAAAAAACCTTGAATGGTATAAAGCCAATCAAGGTTTTTTCACTTCTTATAATCTTTTGTTTTTTCTATACGTGACGTTTTAAACTAAAACCAAAATCTAAATAGTTTTCATATGAAATACAAATACACCAATCACCTTCTAATGATATAAAGTAGTGGTGCTGTGGGATATCTAAAAAATAGACTAGTAACTCTTCTAAATGTTTTAATTCAAGCTGGTAGCCAAACTCTGTAAGGTTATCCCCTATGTAAATTACTTGTAAGTTATTATCTAAATATTTTTCTTTTAATTCAGTTATAAATAGAAGCGCATCAGGAAGTAGCGATTCATTATTTGAGCTCTTACTATGATGTTTATTGGTTTGTAACCAATCTATTTTTGAACCAGCAAAATCAAATTTTTGTTCTATTACATCTAAATAAATTTCTGGATTTTTATGTACTTTGACACTTTTAAGAAGGTCTTTTAATTCCAAATCCTTTATTAGATCTTCATCATAAGAATTCAATAAAATTACCCCCTTTTTGTGTTTTTTCCACTGTCTTTCTTGTCAAAATTCATAGGAATCGCTGTAATATTATTTGTTGCATTCATCATTTCAGCGTACAATGCCATTGTAGCTTGCTGCCCCGTCTCTTAGAAAGCATTTTCATTTTTTGACCGAATTCTATTAAATCTTTAACCGTTTTCTTCCGCATCCACGATCTTTTGCCCACAATCAATCTGTCCATCATATTCGTTCAATCCCAATAATAAATATAGTGCTGAGTTGAAGAATCTATCATCATCCCCATTTTTTCATACAATTGTTGTGCTTTTGTATTAGAAGTCGCTGTTTCTAGACTGATAAATCGAGCTCCTTTATCGTTTGCAAATGAAAATGCTTTTTCCATCAATTGCTGACCTATTCCCTTTTGACGAGAATCTTGTATAACAAACAAATCATTTAAAATGAACGCATCTTTCATCGCAACAGATGAAAATGTTGGATACAATTGGACAAATCCTAAATATTGTTCATCTTCCTTTGCAACAAACAAAATAGACTCTTGTTTACGGTATCGTTCCGCTAGAAAATGATAAGCACCTTCTACATTGGAAAGCTGCTTGTAAAATTGGCGATATTGATCAAACAGAACTGCGACTTGCTTTAAATCATTTTCATTAGCTCTTTCTATATCCACTCTTCTATCCCCTTTCATATCAATTAGTAGTATAATAATCGATATTCTGACATGTGAAAATGTACAGATTTACACTTTATTAAATGTCAGAAGGGAGGAATAAAAAGATGAAACATTATATTTTCCCTTTCAGTGCCAATCAACCAAAATATAAACAAATTTATGAGCAATTTAAGAAATTAATCGAGGAGGGAAAGGTAAAAGCAGGAGAAAATCTTCCTTCCATTCGTTCACTAGCAAATGACTTAGGTGTTAGTCGTCATACAACACTGCAAGCATATGATCAATTATTAGCTGAAGGATACATCCAAGCCAATGTGCGTAAAGGCTATACTGTGAATAAATTCGAACCAATATTTCTTCACACCCCTATTCCAGAAGTACCTAGAACTAAACCAACACAATCGATCGATTTCATTGATTTCAAAGTAAGTGCTGTTGATGAGGAACAATTCCCTTTAAAAGTTTGGCGGCAAATTTCCAACAAAGTGCTGCAGCAATCAATTAGCTTTCAATATGGATATCCTTTTGGAGAGCCGGTTTTTAAACAAGAACTGGCTGATTACTTATTCCAAGCTAGAGGTATGATCATTAACCCTCAAAACATAATTGTTGGAAGTAACACACAGCAACTGCTATTGTGTTTAGGATTTCTATTAAAAGAAAGTTTTTCTAGTATGATTGTTGAAAACCCTGGTTATAGCGGTGTACGGGAGGTCTGTCATTTACATGGATTTGAGATTGAAAGTATTCCTGCATCCAAACAGGGTGTATTATTGGACTCACTCGTAAATAAAAGCGGGAAATTATTGTACATAACACCTTCACATCAATATCCTACTGGTACTGCACTATCGATTCAACAAAGACTTGAATTGATTCAATGGGTACGATCAAATAACGGTTTCATATTAGAGGATGATTACGATGGAGAATTTCGATATGGCCAAAAACCCTTTCCTGCTCTAGCTTCTTTAGATGCTGAATATGTCATTTATTTTGGTACGTTTTCAAAAGCATTTCTACCATCTATACGATTAGCATATATGGTTTTACCTGATTCATTAATCAATATCTATATGAGTAAATTTCAACACTTCGAACATAATGCTTCTTTATTACATCAATTGACCATGACTGAATTTATGAAAAACGGGGAATGGACAAAGCATATTAAACGTATGCGCAATACTTATAAAAGGAAAATGAACTTAATGGTTCAACAAGTTCAACATTTATTTGGAAAGCAAATTGAGATCATTGGTGACAATGCAGGGTTATATATCATGTTACGTATACACACTCCTTATACCGAAAATGAATTAGTTGAAAAAGCCCTTCAACTGCATGTGAAGGTTTATCCAACAAGCCATTTATTTATCGAAAATCCGCCTGTACAACCTCACATACTGCTCGGTTTCGCAAACCTTTCTCTTGAACAAATCGAAAGAGGTATTTGTTTATTAAAAGAAGCATGGGAATAAGATTGGTGGTTCATTGTTGATTTTGTTTGAACCTTGGAGTGTGAACTTTGTGAATCTACCTTTTATCAAAATACCACTTCACCTTTCTGCTTTACCACTATTTGTGATACGGCTCACCGTAATGTATCGAATATGAGTTCTAACAAGCATTGATTATGGACAATAATTGTTGCCATTATCAATGATATGCCCTTTTTGAAGAGCCTCTTTTTCTAAAACTTTATTTTTTATTTCAGGCAGGTATTGAGCATTTCTTTTCCCTGTCTCACTAAAACGTTTGGCTTCTTCAGCAGTTCTGGCCTTTAAATGTTTATTATCATGATGAGCATATACTGCATTATTTATCTTAGCTCTAAAATCTTTTCTACCATTTAAAATAGCACACCTAAAAATTATCAAGACCTAAATTGAAAAAAAGTTAAATAAATGAAAGGGTATAACATATTTTATATGACTAATATGTTATACCCTTTCTTCTTAAACTAACGCACCTGTTAGCATAACAAGTAAATTATTATTTTATTTTTTTTAGCATTTTAAAATTAGCTAACTTAACCCCTTTTTTTTCCACAGTTTGTGAACAAACAATTTTGTAACCTAGATGTTCAAAAAATGGCTTAGCTGTAATACTTGCTTCGGTATCAATTTCTAAAAGATTTAGTTTCTTTGCCTCAGATTCGAGCATATCAACTAAAGCTGTGGCTATCCCTTGTCCTTGATAATCTTTATGAACGAATAGTCTATCTAAGTACCCGGTATGCGTTAAATCGCTAAAACCAACAACTTTATCATTCATTTTAGCAACAAATGTTATATTTTGACCCAATGATTCCTTCCAAGAATTAATTTTAGATTCTTTTTCATCTCTTGGTGCCCAAGCATCCAATTGTACTTGGGAATAATTTTTTGAATTTACGGAATGAACTGTTTCATAAAACAATGAAACAATCTCTTTTGTATCAGTTTCCTTATACTTTATAATCTCCACTTTCTGTTATACCTCCCCTTATTAGGATAAGCATCCTATGTTGTTATTCTCAATGAGAACTTCTTGCACCCTCATAACACAAGATATTAACGCTTGGTCTAAAGACCTCACTACCCTCCCGCTGTGGGCTACGCCCTCCACCAAAAACCAACTTATGTTCCAATGTTTAGAAAAAAAGATATATGCTCATATATTGAACATAGTATCCTCTTATTAGTTTAGTCTATTTAACGTATCAGTGTGCTTTCTTACGATTTAGACTTAAGCAATTGCAGCTCGTGCTCCACAATATCTGCTGCTTCGGTTATAAATTGAATGATTAAATCTAATTCTTCTGGTTTATATTCGTTTGTGAGTTCTTTTGTTGATGTTGATAAAGATTTGAACAGTGCTTTTACCTGTGATTTTCCCGCTGTTAATGGAACAATGATCACTCTTCGTTTGTCTTTTGGGTCCTTTTCCCTTTTGGCGTAGCTCGCTATTTCAAGGCGGTCAATGAGAGCTGTGACTGCACCGGAGCTAAGGCCTGTTTTTTCACTTAATTCCCCTGCCGTGAGGGGGCCGAGTTCGTTTAATAAATCGGCTGATTTGAGATCTGTTGGAAAAAGACCGAGCGATTGCGCGGCTGCTTGGTGGAATAAAACGGTTCGTGTGGCGAGGCGCCTCATTGTATGTATCATCAAGTCTGCTCTGTCTTCAGCCTCGTTCTTTATTGACAACTTGTTCTCCTCCCTTTAAAATCAATTTATCTTGATCATCAAGATAAATGTTCTCTTACTTTATGGTTAAGTTGATCATAGCAAAAATAAGCAGAGAACGTAAGCAGGAGGTAAATGAAATGAATCATGTGGATAAAGGCAAGGCATCCACTCGCTTTGTTGTCATCGGTTTGCTGTTAGGAATTTTTATGGCAGCGATGGACAATACCATTGTTGCAACAGCGATGGGAAGCATCGTAGCAGATTTGGGCAGTTTTGATAAATTTGCTTGGGTGACGGCTTCTTATATGGTGGCAGTGATGGCCGGAATGCCGATTTACGGGAAGCTTTCTGATATGTATGGTCGAAAGCGTTTTTTTCTGTTTGGACTTATTTTCTTTTTAATTGGATCTGCGCTGTGCGGTATCGCACAAACGATGGATCAGCTCATTATTTACCGAGCCATTCAAGGGCTTGGAGGCGGTGCCCTTCTTCCGATCGCGTTCACGATTATCTTTGATATCTTCCCGCCTGAAAAGCGCGGAAAAATGTCCGGTATGTTTGGTGCAGTCTTTGGTTTATCGAGTGTATTAGGACCTTTGTTAGGTGCTATTATCACAGATTCGATCGGCTGGCATTGGGTTTTCTATATTAACGTGCCAATCGGTATTGTTAGTGTTTTCTTGATCGCCAGATACTATCAGGAGTCGCTTGAACATCGTAAGCAGAAAATCGACTGGTCAGGTGCCATTACGCTTGTCGTTGCGGTTGTCAGCTTAATGTTCGCACTTGAGCTTGGCGGTAAATCTTATGCTTGGGATTCGGTGCAAATTCTCACGCTGTTTGCTGTGTTTCTTGTGTTCGGTACGATTTTCTTTATTGTTGAACGTAAGGCTGAGGAACCGATTATTTCATTTTGGATGTTTAAAAATCGTTTATTTGCGACATCTCAAATTTTGGCGTTTTTATATGGCGGAACATTTATTATTCTTGCTGTCTTTATTCCTATTTTCGTACAAGCGGTGTATGGTGAATCTGCGACAAGTGCAGGATTCATTTTAACACCGATGATGATAGGGTCAGTCATTGGCAGTATGATTGGCGGAACAATGCAGACAAAAGTGCCATTTAGACGACTGATGACCATCTCTGTCATTTCATTTTTCGCTGGGATGCTGTTGCTTGCTAATATGTCACCAGATACAGCGAGACTGTGGCTCACACTCTTTATGATGATATCTGGCTTTGGCGTCGGGTTCAGCTTCTCCCTTCTGCCGTCAGCTTCAATGAATGATCTTGAGCCGCGCTACCGAGGCAGTGCAAACTCGACCAATTCATTTATGAGATCACTTGGGATGACGCTAGGTGTCACAATTTTCGGGACGATTCAAACCAATGTGCTGACAAATCGTTTAGCAGATGCCTTTAGCGGAATGAAAGGATCCTCTTCTCAATTAGGCGATCCACAGGCCATTTTTCAAGAAGGTGCCCGCTCACAAATTCCGCCTGATATTTTAAATAAAGTCATTGATGCGATGTCACAAAGTATTACGTACGTATTTTTGCTTGCTTTATTCCCTATTGCTCTTGCGGCGATTACGGTTGTATTTATGGGAAATGCACGAGTCCGTACATCAAATGAAATGAAAGAAAACGAATAATGTAAAAAAGCAGAGCGATTACGGCTCTGCTTTTTTTCTTATTGATATAACGGATGGGCTTTGCCTTCACTGCCTACGATCCGTATTTTCGATGTGACCATGTCTTTTGCTGCTTGTTTTGCTTTTTGTAAATACATACGCGGATCTAAGCTTTCAGGTTCGTTTGAGAAATGATCACGTATCGCCTCGGAGTATGCATTTTTCAGTTCAGTGGACACATTGACCTTTGCCATACCAAGTGCAACGCATCGCTTGACATCGTTATCCGGTACAGCGGAACCACCGTGCAGGACAAGTGGTACATCGACCAGCGCTGCAATTTGTTCAATGCGGGCAAAGTCGATATCTGGCACCCCTTTATAAATGCCGTGCGCAGTACCAATCGCAGGCGCTAAAGTCGGCACCCCCGTTTCTTCTACAAATTGACGGCACTCTGCTGGAACAGCTTTTTCCGCATCCTTTTCATCAACGACGATATCATCTTCTACGCCGCCTACCTTGCCTAGCTCTGCTTCGACATTCACACCGACTTTTAATGCAAGCTCCACAACTTCTTTTGTGCGGCGTACATTTTCTTCATATGAATGCATCGATGCATCGATCATGACGGATGTATATCCGGCCCGAATACAGGTGAGAATCACATCAAAGTCTGTGCAATGATCCAGATGAAGACCGACTGGGATTTGATATTGATCAACCGCCGCCTTCACTGTATCTGCAATCGCTTTTGCTCCAAGAGATTGGACCGTTCCAACCGTTGTTTGCAAAATCACAGGTGACTTTAATTCTGCGGCAGTTTCGAGCACCCAATAAATACTGTCAAAGGAGTGCACATTGAATGCCACAATTCCGTAATTTTCTTTTTTCGCAGCCTCAAGCATTGGTGTTGTTGAAAGTAAAGGCATGATCAAACATCCTCTCTCGTTAAAATATCTGTTTCTAATACAGTAAGCATGTCTTCATTTGTTCTTGTTTCCAGCAGCTTTTGTCGTTTCGCCTCATCCATTAAGCCCCGTGAAAGGGCAGAAAGAGCCTTTAAATGAGTGGTCCCTGCTTCATTTTTGGGGATCAGTAACGATAAGAAGAAAAAGCAAGGCTTTCCATCAAATGCATCCCATTCAATGCCTGTTTCCGTGCGAACGATCACAAGTGCTGGTTTCGTGATGGCTTCTGTTTGTGTATGCGGAATGGCAAATCCATCTTGGAATCCGGTTGTACTAAGAGCTTCCCTTTCTGCTAAACCTTTTTTGACATCCTCTTGTGATGTGCAAATCCCTGCTTTGTAGGCAATGTCAGCAATGGCTGCGAACACGCCAGCCTGTGAAGAAGCCGTTTCATGAAGATTCATATAGATATGTTCCATCATTTCTCTTCCTCCCTCTTAAACTGCGGGTTTGTCTATTTTTTTACGGTAAAGTCCGTATAGAATCGCACCTACAAGTGATCCGATTAGTATGGAAAGTACCCACTGAAATGCACCTGTGACGACTGGAAGAACAAGGAATCCACCATGTGGTGCAGGAACCTGTACGCCAAACAGATATGTCAAAATGGCAGAAATGGCCGAGCCAAACATGATAATTGGCAGGACAACAACAGGGTTTTTCGCTGCAAATGGGATGGCTCCTTCTGTAATATGTGTCGCCCCCAGAATATAGTTGATCATCCCAGCATTTCGTTCTTGTGGTGTGAAATGTTTTCGGAAAATCGTTGTTGCAATCGCAATGATAAGCGGTGGTGTAATACATGCTGCAGACACACCTGCCATGAAGTAAAGATCGCCCTGTGCAAGTAAAGCTGTTCCTGTGACATAGGCTGCTTTGTTAAATGGACCACCCATATCAAATCCACACATTGCTCCAACAATTAAGCCTAAGAGCAGCGGATTTGTGGATTGAACGGATGAGAGAAAATCCATTAATGAATTATTTAGCCCTGTGATTGGAACTAATAGAGGTGTCATGACAGCCCCAATTAAGAAAATACCGATAACAGGATAGATGAAGATCGATTTTAATCCATCAAGTGATGCTGGTAATTTTTGAAGCAAGAATTGAAGCAATAAAATGATATATCCTGCTGCAAAACCTGCGATAATACCACCTAAGAAACCAGCACCACCATCGTTTGCAAGCAGGCCGCCGATAAACCCAACAACCATCCCTGGGCGTCTTGCGATCGAATCAGCGATAAATGCTGCTAAAATAGGCACCATTAAGCTAAATCCAAGTCCGCCAATGTTTTTCAAATAGGCAGCAAACGGATGATATGTTTCGTGCTGCGGATCAGCAGAGTAAATACCGAATAAGAAAGAAATGGCAATTAATACCCCGCCCCCGACGACAAATGGCAGCATGTGTGATACACCGTTCATTAAGTGCTTATAGATGGTGTGTATCCATTTATTTGCTGTCTTTTGTTGAGAGGATGAAGGAGCAGCTGCTTTTTCTGTTCCAGAAGCCCGGCCTTTCACTTGATGTACGGGTGCATCTCCATTGATAATGCCCTGGATCAGCTCGGCTGGCGTGCGAATGCCTTTCGCTACAGGCACTTCAATAAGTGGTTTGCCGTGAAAACGGTCTGTGTGCACATCTTTGTCAGCTGCCACAATGACCCCATCTGCTTCCAGAATGTCTTGATCGGTTAAAGCGTTTTCAATTCCTACTTGACCATGCGTTTCGACTTTGATGTCGACCCCTAATTGCTCAGCAGCGATTTTTAAGGCTTCAGCTGCCATAAATGTATGTGCAATGCCTGTTGGACAGCCGGTTGCAGCGACAATTTTTTTTCGGCTCATCTGTTATTCCCCCTTATATCTTCTGAATGTGTACTTGGTCAATCAATGAATCAATGTCATGTAAATCACTTAAGCCTTTCGAAAACGCAGTGGATGCGCCCGTTGCAATGCCGTAGCGTAAGCATTCTTCAGATGAATGTCCTTCAAGATGTTTACTAAGAAAAGCGGCGAGCATCGCATCTCCAGAACAAGCGGTGTTTACGACAGTGCCTTTTGGTGCGTTTCCTTTAAACACGGCGTCCTTCGTGATGAATAATGCCCCTTCTCCGCCGCGGGAAATCAGCACTTGCTCTGCACCCATCTCAATGAGTTTTTCACCTGATTGAATGAGTTCTTTTTCTGACAATGGGTGTGTTTTGCTGAAAAATGCAGCGATTTCTTCTTCATTCGGTTTTAATAAATACGGCTTGTATGGAAGCGTCTCAAGAACCGCAGAGGAGCTTGTGTCTAAAATGAACTTGACGTTTTGTTGATGACAAATAGCCGCTACTTCTGAAAAAATGCTGGCAGGAACACCCTTTGGCAGACTGCCTGACATGATGAGGATGCCTCCTTGCGGGATATCCGCAATTTTCTCACGAAAGGCGTCAAGCGCTTTTGCTTCTATCGCAGGGCCTTGATTCACGAGCTTGTATTCTTCTGTCGTATTGATAAAAACATTGATGCGTGTAATTCCTTCAACCGAGATAAAATCGGTCTGAATGGAGAGATCCTTTAAGGATTGTTCAATATAAGAGCCTGAAAACCCAGCGATAAATCCTAATGCAGTGCTGGTGAAGCCATATTTCTTTAGCATAATCGACACATTGACGCCTTTTCCATTCGGCTGATAATCTTCATCTTCCGTGCGGTTGACAGCATTTGCCCGCATTTCTTTTACTGCAATATATAGGTCAATAGCAGGATTTAAGGTGCAAGTATAAATCAATTGGTTTCACCTTCTTTCTTTTCTCTAAAGAAAGTATCTCATATGATTCGGTGAAAATGTTTTCAGATTGTGTAAAGGTTTTCATGAAAAAAAGCCTTCCAGATCAAAGTCTTGAAGGCTTTTCTTATCGATTATTTCATTCGGATCACATAGGCATCGAGTAAAATGCGGGCAATAACATGAAGAGACAGGCGGGATCTGACTTCATAATCTGGAAAGAAAGATTGGTCCCCTTTATATCCGACTAGTGTCATATCTGATATTTTGCTTAACGTAGAATCTATTCTTGTCGTAACGGTAATGGTTGTCACTTGCTTCATGCTGAGATTTTGACACGCTTCAACGAGCTCAGCTGTTTCCCCATTTAATGAAACAAAGATGGCCAGTTCGTTTTTATCAATGTCTCGCGATTTTAGCCGAATGATATTCGGATCATCATGTACTTCACAGGTTTTTCCGATGAGCTGTAATTTGATCGTCATCTCTTTGGCGATCATCTCTGAAAAGCCCCTGCCGAAAATATAAATTTTATCTGCATTATGTATTTTTTGAACAGCGTCTTCAATTTGCCCAATACTTTGCAGCTGTATCGTCTTTAAAACCTCTTCTTCATTTTTCCGAATGGCTAGTTTGATGTCTTCGTCAATATTTTTGAGTTGGTCGCTTGCATCTGTCATTTTCTTTTCTTGTTTCAATCGATATTTAAAGGATGTATAGCCGTTGTAGCCGATTTTTTTCATCAGTCTGACAATTGTGGCTGTCGACACATTGGCTCTTTCGCTTAAAGTGACAATGGATAAGGTGGAGATATCCTCTAAATGCTGGTGAATATAATGGAGTAAATAGCGTTCTGTTTCACTTAACGTTTGATACACATCGCTTGGGATGTTAAATAATGATTCATTCAATTCGATTCCCCCTTACTCATTTCATACTATAATTAAATGCCCAATAAAAACAAGATGATTCTTTTGTCATATATTTTGATGAAAAGCCAACATGAGTGAAATTTTATTTTTGACATAAACTAAGGGAAAGTCGTTTCTCTGTGAAAGGAGCTGATACGTATGCTTCATCTTTTGTTTTTTCTCATTCTTCTCTATGTCGTTTATGTCTTTTTGACCGCATTTGTTTTGTTCTATTTGCCGATACAAAAAACATGCAAAGAACATTGTATTTATAAAGCCTCTTCGATTTCAGGAGACGATCAGGGCACAAATCAAGTGATGCTGCTTGACGATGGATTTGAGTCTGGTCAGGTGAGAATTCAAATGATACGTGAAGCAAAGAGAATCATCCGCCTTAGTTATTATTCCATTCAAAAGGGAAAAACAGCTGAATGGGTACTGGGTGCTTTAATTGAAGCAGCTGATCGAGGGGTAAAAGTTCAGCTGTTGTTAGACGGCATCTGCCACAGTCTGCGCGGACCGCTGAAGCATTTGTGTTATGCTGTGGCCAATCATCCGAACATGGCCATTCGTTTTTATGAGCCCTTTCGTTTGTTTAAGCCGTGGACGTGGCATAATCGCCTCCATGATAAGCTGCTGCTGGCAGATGGCAAAGTGGCTGTGATGGGTGGAAGAAATATCGGTGATAAATACTTTGCAGATCAGCCTCCGAAAGACTTTGCATTTGACCGTGATGTGCTGATCTATAACGGTAAAAAAGGAAAAGTTTTAGATGAAATGGAGCAATATTTTGTTTATTTATGGAATCATGACTTTACAAAAAGAACAAAAGATGTGTTCTCCAAGGAAAAAGCAAAAAAAGGATTAAAACTAAGAAAGCGGCTGCTTAGGTCGTATCAAGAGGCAGTGCGTACGAAAGAGCCTTTTGTGATGTCCTCCTTTGATTGGTCAGCAGATGCCACCTCAGTAAAACAGATTGCATTTTTCACAAATCCTGTGGAGCGATTCAATAAGCGGCCTCTTGTGCTGAAAAAGCTGAATGATCTGGCTCATCGGGCAAAGCGTTCTGTGCTCATTCAGACGCCTTATGTCATCCCGACACGCCCAATGAAAGACGGCCTTACTCCTTTAGCCAGCGAGATTCAAACGACAGTTGTTACGAATTCTCTTACTGCGACACCAAATCCGTTAGCTTTTGCAGGATATTTAAGCACGAAAAAGGAACTGATGAAAACAGGAGTTCATTTGTACGAATATGAAGGTCCATATTCCATTCACGCGAAATCTATGGTGATTGATGATTATTTAAGTATCATCGGGACATATAATTTAGATGCGAGATCTAGTTTTTTAAACACAGAGTCGATTTTGGTTATTGATAGTGCCCCGTTTGCGTTATCACTTACTCAGGCAATAGAGCAAAAAATCGCATATAGTATTCTCGTCGCTAAGGACAAAGCAGCCTATAAAGAGGGTGACTACGGGCAGAAAAAAAAGCCTTTGATGAAAAGGCTCCTTTTAAGTGGTTTATCTGTGATAACGGTTCTATGGCGGCGATTGATCTAAAGGGCAGCTACTCTTGTAGCAGCCCTTTTTCTTGCGATTGATCCTCTTCTGCTGACTCCAATTTGGTCAGTTTAAACACTAAAATCCCTGCAACAATGACAATGACACCTAATAGTTTTGTCAAAGAAAATTCCACTTTCTCTAACCCAAGCCAGCCAAGTGAATCGAACAAAAGCGCACAGCCCAGCTGTGAAATCAGAACAATCGAGATTCCATAAGTCGGCCCAAGCCGTTTGATGCCCTGTACGAGGCAGATGACAACCCCTACCCCAATGACTCCGCTGATCCAGTACCACGCTTCCATATGTCTTAATTGAAACATGCCAGTTCCTTCTAGTAAGAGACCCATCAAAAGTGAAGCGATAAAGCCCATTCCAAGGACAAGGGTTGTTGTGGACCAAGAGCCTGTATGCTCATTGACCTTACTGTTAAAAATGGTTTGCAGGCTGACAAGTGCGCCAGCCGTGATGGCTAATCCTATTCCTATGATCATGTCTACATCCCTTCATTTCTTCTATTCATAAATGTTGCGCTCCGCTATTTCTAAGAGTCCTTCCCGGTCAAGAATTGTAATCTCTCCTCTTCGCCTCTCTATCAGCCCTTTTTCACAGAATTGCTGAATGACCCGGTTAATATGACGGTAGCTTGTTCCAATTAAGCTCGCCGCATCAGTGAGGCGAAGTGCGCTCGCCCTGTTATCACCTGTTAAAACAGACAATAAGTAGCTGGCGAGCCTTACCTCTACAGGATATAAAAGGTGGAAGCTCAAATCGTTTGATTTTGTATAAAATTTGTTTGTAATGCCTTTTAGCAAAAAGGTTAACACACGGGGATCATCCTTTGCATGACGCATGAGCGCTTGATGAGAAATTCTTAGCATATGTACTTCTGTGACAGCTTCTACTGTATTGACCATATCTGTCTTCTGAACGTATTCAATATCTCCAATCGCTTCAAGAGGGTGCTTAAAGCAAAGAATAAAGGTTTTTCCTTCTTTTGTGGTGGTGAAAATCTTTAATTTCCCTTTTACTAACAAGTACAGGTACTCCCTCTTATCTCCTTTTGAACAAATCAGCTCCCCTTGCTCATAGCGCCATAAGCTCACGTATGATATGAGATTTTGATGAAAGACGTTTTCTAATTGATGTGCCTTGAGATAAGAGATAAATAGGGATTCATCATGAAGCTCTTCCATCTGATGCCCTCCTTTATAGCTTTAAAATGATCACGCCTGCGATCATCAATAAAATCCCTGCATAATGAGGCCATTTCATTTTCTTCTTCTGTACACCAAACCACCCTTTTGCATCGATTGCAAAGGTAAAAGCAAGCTGTGCAATGAGCAAAGCAGCGATGGTCAATGTGACACCGATCATTTGAATCGCAGTGACTTCATTGAAAATAATAATGGCTGCAAATGCGCCGCCAATTAAATAAAGTGGCTGCACCTTTCGATATTCTCGAAAGTGTCCGTCCCGTACGATCAGTAAAATAATAAGTGCGATAATAAATCCGGTCAGCTGCGTGATAGTTGCCGCCTGCCATGTCCCGATATCTTGGCTAATTCTTGCGTTGGCTACGCCTTGAAGTGTAATACAAGCGCCTCCTAATAAAGCGAAAATAACACCTTTCATTCGTTCAAATGCTCCTTCTTTTTTCTGTCTAGTTCCATTAAATGATAGATGCCCTAATGTTGAAAAGGACATATGTCCCGCTTTGCGTATTATATCAGAAACTTTTTCTTTTGCAGTTTCATCGTTTTAGATTTTTCACAGTGGGTACAGTTTTATATCAGCTAAAAACAGAATATTGATTTGAATCACATATAAAAAGGAGACATGTCAGAATGAGAAATCAAGAAAAGCATTTTATTAACGGAGAATGGACCGCATCAACAGGAAACGAAACGACGGAAGTCATCAATCCCGCAACAGAGGAAGTCATTGGCACAATTAGTTTAGGAACAAAAGAAGATTTAGATAAGGCAGTGAAAGCAGCTCGTGCCGCCTTCCCTTCTTTCTCAAAAACATCTCGAAATGAACGAGTAGAAATGCTAGAAAATATTGTGCGCGGCTACGAAAAGCGGAAGGATGAACTAATAGAAGTCATGACACAAGAGCTCGGTGCACCGCTGAAAGTATCAGAAGAGGTTCATTATCAAATGGGATATGAACATTTTTCTAAAGCAGCGAAGGCACTTAAATCGTATACATTTACTGAGGACCGCGGCGGACATACCATTATAAAAGAAGCGATTGGCGTCAGCGGACTGATTACACCTTGGAATTTCCCAACAAATCAAACATCCCTTAAAATCGCAGGTGCCATTGCAGCAGGCTCGCCAGTTGTTTTAAAGCCTGCGGAAATGACACCTTTTGCCGCAATGATTCTTGCAGACATCATCGATGAAGCAGGCGTACCGAAAGGCGTCTTCAACCTAGTAAACGGAACTGGTGATGTCATTGGTGACGGGATTAGCTCACATCCTGATATTGACTTTGTTTCATTTACTGGATCAGGTGCCGTCGGCTCTAAAATAATGGAAAACGCTGCTGATAATATTAAGAAAGTAGCTCTTGAGCTTGGCGGGAAATCCCCTCTTATCGTCTTAGATGATGCAGATGTGGATGAGGCAGCCGAAACCGCCGTTCATCATATTGCGATGAATACAGGTCAAGTGTGTTCCGCAGCCACACGCGTGCTGATTCCAGAATCAATGAAAGACGCGTTTGAAAAAGCGCTGCTGAATGCCCTGCCGAAGTTTACAGTGGGTGATCCGAGAGAAGATCATGCTACTGGACCGCTCGTATCCAAAAAGCAATGGGATACCGTGCAATCTTATATTGAAAAAGGAATGGAAGAAGGTGCTAACCTGCTTGCTGGGGGAACTGGGAAGCCGGACGGGATAGACAAAGGATATTTCGCCAAGCATACTATTTTCACAAATGTGAAAAACGATATGACCATTGCGCAAGAGGAAATATTCGGACCCGTCATGAGCGTGATCACATATCAAGACCTGGATCATGCCCTTGAGATTGCTAATGATACAGTGTATGGCCTTGCTGGGTATGTGGTTGGAAGAGATGAAAAAACACTAAAATATGTAGCAGAACATATTCGTGCTGGTCAAATCACCATTAACAATGCCGAAACGGATTACTTTGCCCCATTTGGCGGCTTTAAGCAATCTGGTATTGGAAGAGAATGGGGAGACTTCGGAATCGAGGAATATTTAGAAGTGAAAGCTGTGATGGGACTTCCAACGGCGTAATTTGAGAAGGGAGAAAAACTCTAGGGTTTTTCTCCTTTTTTATATAGAAAGAATTATTTACTGCTCCCTTAGTAATCCGTAATGATTTTATATTTTTCGACCGTTGCTTTAGGAGGAAACGATTCTTGTAACTCACCAAACCAAATCTCAATTGTTTGACCGTGTGACAGTTCATGAGAATCCACTTTCGTTAAATCCATAATCGCTTTTTAGAGGCTTTATATTGTTTATAAGAAGTACACTCGTCTCCTCTTTACTTAGCAGTATGCCTTTTTTTGAAAAAAGTGTTGTTGTTTTATTCTGATTGTGTGGATTCTTTATATGGCCCTTTGGAGAATTCACGCTACTTTTCTATTCTTCACGATCGCTTCTTCATGCCTAGTATTTTCAAAGCAAAACAGCGATGCTTTATACAGTTAAGATGATACACCTTCAAGCTCATTCATCTTGCAAAGGTATTAGAAATCTTAATCATGACAATCAATATTATATATTTTACTTAATGGCAAACTTTCGGTAAAGTTCAAATTGAACCTATATATATAATTCCTATCGAATTAATCTATGTTTATATTCCTTGTGAGGTGGATATCGTTGCAACTTCATGTATTGAACAGTCCGTTTAGTCAGCAGCAGGCTGATCTGCTTAATCAGCTGCTTCCGACGTTAACAGATCAACAAAAAATTTGGCTTACCGGTTATTTATCAGCACAGGCAGCTATAGCCGGATCTGAAAATACTGCCCAAACCGTTTCTCCTTCTGCTGCAGCACCAGCGCAGCCTGTCAGTAAAGATGTGACCGTGCTTTATGGCTCGCAAACAGGCAATTCTGAAGGGTTAGCAAAAAAGACAGCGCAGCATCTTGAAGAGAAAGGCTTTCAAGTGACGCTTTCTTCTATGTCAGAGTTTAAACCAAATAGTCTGAAAAAAATAGACAATTTACTGATCATCGTCAGCACACATGGCGAGGGAGATCCGCCTGATAATGCCCTTTCTTTCCATGAATATGTTCACGGCAGACGTGCGCCAAAGCTTGATCATTTAAGCTTTTCTGTTCTTTCACTTGGCGATAGCTCCTACGAATTCTTCTGTCAAACAGGTAAAGAATTTGATGAGCGCTTAAAAGAGCTTGGCGGAACGCGTCTTTTCGATCGAGCGGACTGTGACCTTGATTATGATGAGCCGTTTTCTGAATGGCTTCAAGGGGTAGCATCTTCACTTAGTGAAGGTACAGCTCCAGCAAACCCGCAGGAATCAGCGGGAGTAGCCGATCAAGCAGCAGCATCTGAATACTCAAGAACAAATCCTTTTTATGCTGAAGTGCTTGAAAACATTAATTTAAATGGGCGTGGTTCTA
Organism: Bacillus safensis; assembly: GCA_030159235.1. Lineage (GTDB taxonomy): Bacteria > Bacillota > Bacilli > Bacillales > Bacillaceae > Bacillus > Bacillus safensis_B. The sequence goes on from BSBG01000003.1 coordinate 523,230, forward strand.
ACAAAGAAACCCGCCACCTAGAGCTTTCTCTTGAAGGATCAGGACTTGTTTATGAGCCTGGAGACAGCCTTGGAATTTATCCGACAAATGATCCTGCGCTTGTTGATGAACTGCTCACGACATGCGGATGGAATGCAGAGGAAGCCGTAACTGTTCATAAAAATGGCGACACGCTTCCTTTAAAAGAAGCACTCACCTCGCACTTTGAGATTACTGTATTAACAAAACCCCTTCTTCAAAAGATTGCATCCTTTACAAAAAGTGAAGACTTGCATGCCCTTTTAGCAGAAGGAAACAAAGAAAAATTAAAAGCGTATATAGCTGGAAGAGATTTAGTAGATGCTGCTCGCGATTTCGGTCCTTTTGAAGGAACAGCAGCAGATTTCACTGCGATTTTAAGAAAAATCCCTGCACGTCTTTATTCAATTGCAAGTAGCCTTAAAGCAAATGAAGAAGAAGTTCATTTAACAATTGGTACTGTGAGATATGATGCACACGGAAGAGAACGTCAAGGCGTCTGCTCGATCTTATGTGCGGAGCGCTTAGAACCAGGCGATACGCTGCCGGTATATATCCAGCACAATCAAAACTTTAAGCTTCCTGAAAACCCTGATGTACCGATCATTATGGTGGGACCAGGCACAGGCATCGCCCCTTTCCGTTCGTTTATCCAGGAACGTGAGGAAATCGGTGCAAATGGAAAGTCATGGCTGTTCTTCGGTGATCAGCACTTTGTAACAGATTTCTTATATCAAACCGAGTGGCAAAAGTGGTTAAAAGATGGTGTCTTAACGAAAATGGACGTGGCTTTTTCAAGAGATTCAGAGGAAAAGGTATATGTCCAGCACCAAATGAAGAAACAAAGTAAAGAATTATACGAATGGCTGGAGCAAGGTGCCTATGTATATGTTTGCGGAGATGAAAAACATATGGCGCATGATGTTCATGCTACCCTTCTATCGATCATCCAAGAAGAAGGTGTGATGAGCAAGGAGAAAGCAGAAAGCTATCTAGCCAATTTGCAGCAGCAAAAACGCTATCAGCGTGACGTATATTGATTGATTTTTGATGCTTGAAAGAAAGGAGCTTTTCTTACATGGTGAAGACAGCATTAACAGCGCCGGATGGACCTCCGAGCGACGTAGAGGAAATCAAAGAAAAAAGTGATTATTTACGAGGAACGTTAAAAGAAGTGATGCTTGATCCGATTTCATCAGGAATTCCTGATGATGACAACCGCCTGATGAAGCATCACGGTAGCTACTTACAGGATGATCGTGATCTTAGAAATGAACGACAAAAACAAAAGCTTGAGCCTGCCTATCAATTTATGCTGCGTGTCCGCTTGCCTGGCGGAATCGCCACATCTAAGCAATGGCTTGTGATGGATGAGCTTGCTCATAAATACGGAAACGGCACGTTAAAGCTGACAACGCGCGAAACCTTTCAGCTTCACGGTATTTTAAAATGGAATATGAAAAAGACCATTCAAGACATTCATTCCACTATGCTTGATACGATCGCTGCTTGCGGCGACGTGAACCGGAATGTGATGTGTACGTCAAACCCGTACCAATCAGAAGTGCACCATGATGTATACGAGCTTGCCAAAAAATTAAGTGATGACCTGCTTCCGCAAACGAGAGCGTATCATGAAATTTGGCTTGATGAGGAAAAGGTAGCGGCAACGCCTGATACGGAGGTTGAGCCGATGTATGGCCCGCTTTATTTGCCAAGAAAATTCAAGATTGGTGTGGCGGTCCCTCCTGCTAACGATATTGATGTCTTTTCGCAGGATTTAGGCTTCATTGCCATCATCGAAAATGATCAATTAGTCGGCTTTAATGTCGCGATTGGCGGCGGAATGGGCATGACACATGGCGATACAGCCACATACCCTCAGCTTGCAAAGGTGATCGGCTTTTGTCCACCTGATCAAGTCGTAGAGATTGCCAAACAAGTGATTACCATTCAGCGTGACTACGGAAACCGTTCCGTGCGAAAAAATGCTCGCTTTAAATATACAGTGGACCGCCTCGGTCTTGAGAATGTAAAAGAAGAGCTGGAACACCGCCTTGGGTTTGCCCTTTTACATGCAAGAGATTATCACTTTGATCATAACGGTGACCGATATGGCTGGGTAAAAGGCATCAATGGCAGATGGCATTATACGATGTTTGTAGAAGGCGGCCGCATCACGGATTACGATGACTATCCGCTGATGACAGGTATTCGTGAAATCGCAAAGATTCATACAGGTGACTTCCGTCTAACAGCGAATCAAAATTTAATGATTGGAAATGTCACATCTCATAAAAAGAAACAAATCGAGCAGCTCATTCAGGAGTTCGGTTTATCAGCTGGCCAGCAGCACTCTGCACTGCGCCGCAGTTCAATGGCCTGTGTTTCTCTTCCAACATGCGGCTTAGCGATGGCCGAAGCAGAGCGCTACCTCCCGCGCTTGATTGACAAAATTGAAGACATTGTCGAAGAAAACGGCTTAAGTGATAAAGAAATCACGATTCGCATGACTGGATGCCCAAATGGATGCGCCCGTCATGCGCTAGGTGAAATTGGCTTTATCGGGAAATCGCCTGGCAAATACAACATGTATCTTGGCGCTGCTTTTGATGGCAGCAGATTAAGTAAACTGTACCGAGAAAATGTAGGTGAAGAAGATATTTTAAACGAGCTTGGTTCTCTTCTCCCTCGTTATGCTAAAGAACGTGATGAACATGAGCATTTCGGTGATTTTGTGATTCGGGCAGGAATTGTAAAAGCAACAACAGATGGTACGAATTTTCATGTACAATAAAAAAAGACAGGATTCCCTCCTGTCTTTTTTTATGGATTTTGTTTCCTTTTTAAGTATTCGCAAATGCTTTTGTACACCTTTGGATTGTCTAAAGAAGATAGATCTGGTGAAGGTTTCTGTTCATACGTTCCTTTTAATAAGCGCCGGACGATTTTTCCGTTTCTTGTTTTCGGTAAAGCTGAAATGAGATGAATTTCCTTTGGAGTGAGCGCTTTTCCTGCATGTGAACCAACATGTGTTTTGAGCTCTTGAATGAGTTTTTCTTCTTCGAAACAATGTGACCCGGTCACAATGAAACACACGAGTGCCTCTCCTTTCACCTCATCCTTTACGCCAATCACAGCGGCCTCATGTACGGCTGGATGTCCGACAAGAATGGATTCAATTTCGGCTGGGCCAATGCGTTTTCCTGCTGTATTAATGACATCATCCGATCTGCCCGTAATATGGAATGCACCGTCCTCTGATTGCATCACCCAATCACCATGTGTCCACACCCCATTAAATCGTTTGAAATACGTCTCTTCATATCGCTCGGGGTCTTTCCAAAACCCACATGTCATCCCAACCCATGGCTTTTTCACCACAAGCTCTCCAACTTCATTTTTGACGCTCTGTCCTGCTTCATTAAACACGTCTGCTGCCATTCCAAGAATCGCCGCATTAAACAGGATGGGTTTGATTGGGCGAAGCAGCGTACTTCCTACAATACCGCCAGAAACCTCGGTTCCCCCAGAGTAGTTTAAGATCGGAATACGTTTTTGACCGATTGTGTCAAAAAGCCAATGCCATGGTGCTTCATTCCACGGTTCACCTGTAGAAATGATGGCTTTGACATGTGGCAGCTCCATGTTGGCAAGATTTTGCTGCATCGTAGACCGAACAAAAGTAGGTGAAAGTCCAAAATGAGTTACTTTTTTCTGATGGATGAATGACCAGAGATGCTTTTCATCTGGATAATCTGGTGCACCGTCATATAAAACAACCGCAGCTCCATTGATTAAGCCGCCAAAGACGAGAAATGGCCCCATCATCCAGCCCATGTCTGTGAGCCAAAACAAGCGGTCCCCTTTTGCAACGTCCATACAAAGACCGGCATCAAAAGCAGCTTTTACAGGAAAACCTGCGTGTGTATGGACAGCTCCTTTTGGCGTACCGGTAGTTCCCGAAGTATACAAGATCATGAGAGGATCTTCATTTGTAAGATAGGTCGTGTCACTCAGCGGCTCTTCTTTTAACAAATCGTTTAGCCTAATATCCTCTTTATATCCAGTATGAGTGGAAGTGTGTACAATGACTGTTTTGACGGTCGTGGTTTTGTCGATGGCTTCTGCCGCACATTCCCGCATGTTGATCGTCTTTCCCCGTCGCGTCATATTGGAGCCTGTCACGACAATGGTTGCCCCCGATGCACGAATACGGACGGCAAGAGGCTCGCTTCCATAGCCTGAGAAGACTGGGCTAAAGATGACACCAATCTTGGCAAAGGCAAGCATGACAGCAGCCGTTTCAGGCAGCATAGGCATGTAGATGATTGCGACATCCCCTTTTTGAAGCCCATTCTTCAAAAAACCAGCAGCGAGGCGATTGATCTTTTCCTGAAGTTCGAGGTACGTCCAGCTTCTCTCTTCTCCCACTTCATTTCTCCAAATTACCGCTGGCTGATGCTTGGTTTCTTCTTTCTCTGCCCACTTGTTCACAGCCGTTTCAACCACGTTTAGTTTGCCGCCTTTATACCAATTGGGCCACATAAATGAATCTTGACCTAATACGGCTTCATACGGCTCTTTCCAGACGATGCCGACCGCCTTTTCGGCTTCTCTCCAAAACCAATCGGTACGCTCGATACTAGCTTGATAGAACGCATCATAAGTAGAAAAACCAAGTGAATGCATCCATTTGTAAAGACGTGTTTGTTTGATCATCTGCTCTTTGGGAATCCACGCTGGTTTTAGGTTTATCATGAAGCCGCCCCCTTTAGACCGGATAGACCGGATGTTTTCGTCTTGTAAATGTCAGCTCTTTAGAGGTATAGGCTTGTAATCTATGACAAAGCTCATCTCGCAGGTGGTCAAATGGGATGACACCATCGACAATCATTTCCGAGGCAAGCTCATATATATTCATATCTTCCTGATATTCCTTACGTTTCTCTTGGATAAATGCAGCTCTTTCTTCGGCAGGCAGTTCGGCAATTTTGTTCGCATAGACAGCGTTTACAGCGGCTTCTGGCCCCATGACAGCGATTTGCGCCGATGGAAGAGCGAGACAGCAGTCCGGCTCAAAGGCTGGCCCTGCCATTGCATATAAACCTGCACCGTATGCTTTACGCACAATGACCGATATTTTCGGAACGGTTGCCTCTGCCATAGCAGAGATCATTTTCGCTCCGTGCCTGATAATGCCAGCTTGTTCCACTTTTGTACCGATCATAAACCCCGGTATATCGGCAAGGAAAACGAGTGGAATATGGAAGGCGTCACATAGCTGAATAAACTTGGCGGCTTTGTCAGCTGAGTCATGGAATAAAACGCCGCCTTTTACCCTCGGCTGGTTGGCAATAAGACCGACAGGCTGACCATTCATGCGGCCAAAGCCTGTGATTAGCTCTGCGGCAAATAGCTTTTTGATTTCAAAAAAAGATCCTTCATCAATGAGTAAATCAATGAGCTGATACATATCAAAAGGGGTATTCTGCCCTTTAGGGATGAGGTCTTGAATGGTGATCTCTGATGGTTTAGGTGCTTTTGTGGCTGCCGCTTTTGGTTTTTCGGTATAGTTGGCAGGCATGTACGTTAAATAGTTGCGAGCGATTTGAATGGCTTCTTCCTCTGTTTTCGCTAAAATATCGCCGCATCCAGAAATGCTGCAATGCATGTTCGCCCCGCCCATTTCTTCAAGTGATACTTTTTCTCCAATCACCATTTCGGCCATTCGCGGTGAGCCTAAATACATCGAGGCATTCCCTTCGACCATGACGACGATGTCACAAAAAGCAGGAATGTAAGCCCCTCCGGCTGCAGACGGACCAAATAGTAAACAAATTTGCGGAATACGCCCTGACAGCTTCACCTGATTATAAAAAATGCGGCCTGCGCCCCTTCTGCCCGGAAACATGGCCATTTGATCGGTGATTCTAGCGCCCGCAGAGTCAACTAAATACAGTACCGGGCAGTTGAGTTTTTCGGCTGTTTCTTGGATTCTAATGATTTTTTCAACCGTTTTGACGCCCCATGATCCAGCTTTGACGGTAGAATCATTTGCCATGACGCAAACCGTTTGCCCATTCATTCTCCCCGTCCCAGTGACAACACCATCTGCTGGTAAATGTTCATCTTTACACTCAGCAAACATGGCATCCTCAATGAATGAATCCTCATCTAATAACAACTGGAGCCGATCACGGACGAACAATTTTCCTTTTTCCTTGTTTTTTTGATGATATCGCTCGGCTCCGCCCTTCAAAATTTGCTTTTTTTTCAGTTCATATTCTTCGATCATACCCATTCCCCTTTCTTGCTATTGGCCTTTGTATTGAGGCGTTCGTTTTTCTTGGAAAGCTCGAAGACCTTCCGTTCGATCTTCTGTATCAATGAGCCGTAAATAACTTTCATATTCCTTCATCAGACCTGCATGCAAATCGTGATCAAGGCTTAATTGAATCGCTTGTTTCGCTTCTTTTATGGCAAGCGGGCCATTTTGGGCGATTTTTTTTGCGAGAGAAAGGGCATCGTTCATGAGGGCATCTGCTAAAGAAATATGCTCAATCAGTCCGATTTGAATGGCTTCTTCTGCTTGTATAGATGTGCCTGTGAAAATAAGTTTTTTTGCTTTACCGAGTCCAATCAGGCGCGGAAGCCGCTGCGTTCCTCCGGCTCCTGGTATGATAGCTAGTCCTGTTTCTGGCAGGCCGAGTCTTGCTCCGGCTCTTGCGATGCGGAGATCACAAGCGAGCGCGAGTTCAAGACCTCCGCCAAGTGCGTGTCCGTTCATCACGGCAATGACAGGTACTGAAATGGCTTCAATTTCTATAAAGGTCTGCTGAATTGAAAGAACAGCTGCTTTTGCTTCTGCCTCTGTCATCAATCGTCGTTCTTTTAAATCTGCTCCAGCGCAAAAGACGTTAGAACCGGCCCCTGTTATGAGCAGACAGCGGATACTTTCATCGTGGTTAATTTCTTGAATGATTTGATTGATCTCCTCCAGCATCGCAGCAGATAAGGAATTCGCTTGTTCTGGCCTGTTTAAGGTCATGATGCCGATTTGTTCATCTTGTATTGAAAAATTGACCAATGATGTCATGTCATTCATCCTTTATGAAGTAGTATGAGAGTGAAAAGCCCGTAAACAGTGGCTAGGCAGGGTTCGATCTACTTTTGTTTCAATCCATTCTGCCGCTTTAATCAATGCAGGTAGATGAATATTTGTCTCCACTCCTAGCTTTTGAAGCATGTGAACCACGTCCTCTGTCGCCACATTCCCGCTAGAGCCAGGTGCATAGGGGCAGCCGCCAAGCCCTCCGCTAGAGGAATCAAATATGGTGATCCCAGCTTTTAATGCCGTATAGATATTGGCAAGGCCCATCCCTTTCGTATCATGAAAATGAAGAGCGATTTTATCAGCAGGAAAACGTTCAAGTAAAATATCTAAGCGCCTTTCTACTTGAAGCGGATGGGCTTCTCCGATGGTGTCGCCAAGCGATATTTCATCAATGCCATAAGAAAGCAGAGTATCCGTTAACCGCAGGACTTGATCCATTGGCACTTGTTTTTCATAAGGGCAGCCAAACACAGTGGAAATATATGCTCGAGTGGTCTTTCCCGCTGCTTTTAAACTAGCTGTCATTTGTTTGATGACAGGAAGTGTTTCGTAGATGGATTGATTCATATTCTTCTTGTTATGTGTTTCACTCGAAGAGATAAACATAGCACCTGTGTCAAGATTTGCTTCAAAAAAGTGAGCTAAGCCTTTTTCATTAGGAATGAGTGCTGCATAGGTGATGTCGTCTTTTTTGTTTAAGGATTGGGTGAGTTCTTTGGCGTCTTTTAAGGCTGGAACCCATTTAGGATGAACAAATGATGTGACTTCAATATAAGGAAGCTGGGCTGCTGCGAGCAGATCAATCCACGTTCGCTTCTCGCTTGTGTCCAGCCAAACTGATTCATTTTGCAGTCCGTCCCGTGGACCGACCTCCCGGATCATCACACTTTTTGGTAATGCCATCTCGCTCCCCCTCCTATTCTGTCAGCTCCAGAAGAATCTCTCCTTCATCAACAAATTCTCCCTCTGCCTTATGGACTTTACTGATGACACCAGCCTCATTTGCAACTATTGGAATCTCCATTTTCATTGATTCTAAAATGGCGACCTCCTGCCCTTTTTGCACTTCATCCCCTTGTTTCACAAGAAGCTTCCATAGGTTTCCGGCCATTTGTATCGTGACAGTTTTCATGAACGGTTCTCCTCCCTTTTTTTCATGAGAAAATCGGTTGTGATGCTGCCTTGTGAGAAAGCAGAAGATCTGGCCATCTCTCTTAAAAGCGGTAAATTGGTTTTGATCCCTTCTATTTCATATGCTTGTAAAGCCTCTTTTAATCGCTCTATTGCAAGTTTTCGTGTATGACCGTAAATGATCATTTTCGCAATCATTGGATCGTAAAAGGGGGTAATCATGCTCCCGTTTGTTACACTTGACTCATGACGTATAAAAGGAGCATCGGGCATAGATAAACGGCTAATCGTTCCTGGTGATGGATAAAAGGTGACGGGATCTTCTGCATAGATTCTAACCTCGATGGCATGACCGATTTGATGAATATCTTCCTGGTTAAAGGAAAGCGGCTCTAATGCAGCAATTTTCAGCTGTTCCTCGACTAGGTCAATCCCTGTAATTTCTTCTGTGACAGGGTGCTCTACTTGTAATCTCGTGTTCATTTCAAGGAAATAAAATTGCTGATTCTGATCGACTAAACATTCAATCGTTCCTGCATTTTCATAGCCAATCGCTTTGGCAGCTTTAACCGCCATCTGTCCCATTTGATGTCTCACCGATTCATCGAGACAGGCGGCTGGTGCTTCTTCAATGATTTTCTGATGTCTTCTTTGGAGAGAACAGTCGCGCTCAAATAAGTGAACCCCATGGCCAAAAGAGTCAAAAAGAACCTGAATTTCAATATGCCGTGCGTCTTCAATGACCTTTTCCATATACAGCGTCCCGTCGTTGAAAAAGCTTTGTGCCCTTTTTTGATTGCCTTCAAAAGCTCTGTACAGCTCCTCATCATTTCGAACGAGCTGCATACCAATTCCGCCGCCTCCACTTGATGCCTTGAGCATAATCGGATAACCAAGCGACCGCGCTTGACTGATCCCTTCTTCTGCATCATGAAGCGGGGCTGAAACGCCTGGTACAATGGGGATACCTGCTTGAGCCATTGTCTTTCTTGCTTCAATTTTATTCCCCATTTGCTGAATGACTTGTGCGGGTGGTCCAATAAAAACAATTCCTTCACTGCGGCACCGTTGGGCAAAGGCTGCATTCTCCGATAAGAGGCCATATCCAGGGTGGATGGCATCTGTGTTTGTCTGCTTGGCTGCCTCAATGATCGCTTCCGTGTTTAAATAGCTTTCAGATACTTTTGCGCCTCCGATATAATAGGCGCTGTCTGCATCTTTCACATGAAGTGCATGCTGATCTGCCTCTGAATAGACGGCGACGGTTTTGATCCCAAGCCTTTTACACGTTCGAATAATTCGCCGGGCAATTTCGCCTCTGTTTGCAATCAGTACTTTTTGAAACATCGCTCTCTTCACTCCTTTATTAGATCAAGCGCCTGTTTTTTTAGACGAAATTTTTGAATCTTCCCTGATGCAGTCATTGGATACTCATCTGTGATGAAAAAATATTTAGGGATTTTGTAGCGAGCCATTTGCGACTGACAATAGCTGGTTAACGTCTCAATCGTCACCGTCTGACCTTGCTTGAGACGAATAAATGCGGCTGCTTCTTCCCCGTAAGTTTCGTCAGGTATTCCCACGACCTGCGCATCAAGAATTGCGGGATGCGTATACAGAACATCCTCAATCTCTTTTGGGTAAACATTCTCCCCGCCTCTAATGATCATATCTTTCAGCCGGCCTGTAATTTTCACATAGCCATCCTCATCCATCTCCGCTAAATCCCCTGTATGAAGCCAGCCGTCCTCATCAATGACTTCATTTGTGGCTTCTTCATTTTTATAGTAGCCTTTCATCACATGATACCCTCTTGTACACAGCTCTCCTTGCTTTCCTCTTGGCACTTCATCCGGCGTGCCTGGTGCGGTGATTTTCACTTCGATGTGTGGAAGCGCCCGGCCAACTGTTTGAACCCGTCTTTCAAATGAATCATCCGTTCTTGTTTGGGTAATGACAGGAGAGCTTTCAGTCTGACCGTAAGCAATGGTGAGCTCCTTCAATCCCATTTGTTCAATGACTGCTTTCATTACATGGGATGGACAAAGAGATCCTGCCATAATGCCCGTTCGTAATGTGGACAGATCGTATTGGTGAAAATTTGGATGGTCGAGCTCTGCAATAAACATCGTCGGGACGCCGTGTAGAACAGTACACTTCTCTTTTTCGACTGTTTGAAGAACTCGCTCTGGATGGAAGGATTCAACTGGAATGATCGTTCCTCCTTTTGTGAGACATGCAAGCACGCCAAGAACAGATCCAAAGCAATGAAAGAATGGAACGGGGATACACATCCGGTCCTGCTGGGTGAGTTTCATACAATCTGCAATTTGGCTGGCATTGCAGACGATGTTTATATGGCTGAGCATGACTCCTTTTGGGTAGCCGGTTGTGCCTGAAGTATATTGCATATTAATGACATCATTCGGCGCAAGCTCATCCATTCGTTTCGCCCACTCATGATCTCCTATCCTTTTGGCAGCTGCTTGAATACTGTTCCAGCTGCGCATGCCCTTTGACGTGTGCTCGCCAATATAGACGATACTTTTTAAATAAGGAAAAGCTGCGGATCTGATTTCATCTTGATGAGCTGTTTGAAGTTCTGGAATGAGCTCTTCAAGCATCCTGACATAGTCCGTCTCTTTAAACCCGTCTACGATAAACAGCATGCTGCTATCAGAGTGCTTGAGTAAATAAGCGAGTTCCTGTGATTGAAAATTCGTATTGACGGTGACTAGAACGGCTCCAATAGAAGCGCATGCGAATTGCAGTATGAGCCATTCAGGTACATTGGGTGCCATAATGGCGATATGATCCCCTTTTTGAACCCCTAATGCCATAAGACCTTTCCCTGTTTCCTTGACTTCTCGATAAAACGCTTCATATGAAAAACGTAAAGAACGTTCTGGATACACAATGGCTTCATGTGCTGGGTGCTGCTCCATTTTCTCTTTTAATAGGGAGCCGATTGTTTGTAGATGAATCGACATCATGGCTTTCCTCCTCCATTGGTGGTAAGCGTTTTCATTATAGGGCTACGCTAACAGTTGTCTTGCGATGACTAGACGCTGAATTTCAGAGGTTCCTTCTCCAATTTCCATCAGTTTGGCATCTCTCACAAGCCGCTCTACACCACATTCTTTCATATAGCCTGTTCCTCCGTGAATTTGGACAGCATCAAGGCTTGCTTTTGTCGCCATTTCAGAAGCGAATAGCTTGGCATAGGCAGCTTCCTTTGTAAATGGTTTGCCGTGATCTTTCAACCAAGCCGCTTTCCAAACCATTTGCCTGGCGAGCTCTATATGCATCGCCATATCTGACAGCTTAAACTGAATGGCTTGAAAGGAAGAAAGGGTTTGACCAAATTGCTTTCTTTCCTTTGCGTAGGATAATGAGGCATCAAGTGCAGCTTGTGCGATGCCAACAGATATCGCCGCAATCGAAATGCGTCCTCCGTCTAATGTATATAAAAATTGCTTGAAGCCTTTCTCTCGGTCTCCTAATAGATGATGTTCTGGTACACGGACGCCGTCTAAAATGATTTCAGCTGTATCTGAACCGCGCACGCCCATCTTGTCATATGGATTTGTAATGGACAGTCCTTTTTGCCCTTTCTCCACAATGAAGGCGGAAATGATCGGACGGCCATGCTCATCATGATCCGAGACAGCGGTGACGATAATGGTTCTGGCAAAATTTGCATTTGTAATCCAGCACTTCTCCCCGCTGATCACATACTCTTGTCCGTCTTTGACCGCTTTTGTTTTCGTCCCTTTTGCATCTGATCCTGCGTTTGGTTCTGTTAATCCGAAGGAACCGAGTGCTGTTCCGGATGCCAGCGGGACAAGGTGATCCATCTTTTGCTCCTCTGTACCAAAGTAAAAAAGCGGGCTTGCACCTAAGGAAACGGCTGCGGCATAGCTAAGACCCGTGCTCGCACACTGCTTTCCGATTTCTTCTACAGCGAGTGCATACGATATCGTATCTCCTCCCGAGCCTCCGTATTTCTCTGGAAAGGGGATACCCATAAAGCCGAGTTTCCCCATTTTTTGAAACGTTTTGGCTGGGAATACGGCCTGTTCATCAATGGTTTGAGCGAGTGGTGCAATTTCTGCTTTGGCGAAGTCTTTGACCATCTGGCGGATCATTTGTTGTTCTTTCGTTAATTCGAAATCCATCTTGTTTCCCCCTTTGGCTCTTTCTATCATATTTATTAATCAAGCGACTGCTTCATGCCAAGCTCAACTGAATTCAGAAAATTAAAATAAAAATCGTAGAAAAAAAGCATCAATGAAGAAAAATCCTCACTCATGCTTTTTCGTTATTTTACTATTTTTGTAGAAGGCTTGCTTTCGTGGTGAAGGCGATTGAGAGCCGTTACCTTGTAGGTATCACTTTTCTTATGATTGGCTGGGAGGTCTTTGACAGTTGTTAAGGCGCCTTTTTCCTTTCGGATCGTTTGCAGTAATTCGTATGTTCCTTTATTTGTCAATCGGTAGACTGCATAATAGGATGCGGTAGAATGAGAATCATTTTTGATTTGTAAAGCCGCACCATCCGCTATCTTTTTCACAGATTGGATGATTGGTTTTTTAGGCGCTTTCTGATGAAGCCAAGGCATTTCTGGGATGAGAGCCGGTTTTCGGTATGACTCTTCTATCAATCGGTTCTTTACATTTAAAGGATTGCGATTGATATCCTTCAGGCTGAAATGCATACTTCCCTGCACAAGCTGTGACTGCCTGTTCAGCTCAATCTGCCTAAAATATTCTTCCGGATCAGACCAAGGATCACTGTTTTGATTAATTTTATACGTCGCCTGACCAATGTACAGGTGAACCGGCTTCCCTTTCACCTCATTTGACCACCATTTTGTCAACACGTCATAAGCGGCTGCTTGAAAGCCGATGCTCCAGTAAATTTGTGGAGTGATGTAATCAATATCGTGCTGCTGAATCCACTCTCTTGTATCGGCATACAAATCATCGTAGTTGGTCATACCTGCTGTGGTGTTTGAACCAGTCGGGTCATCTTTTATGTTGCGCCATACACCGAATGGACTAATACCGAATTTCACATAAGGCTTTTCTTTCTTAATGGTGGCGTTGATTTGCTTCACCAATTGGTTCACATTATCTCTTCGCCAATCTTCTATATGCGTAAATGCTTGTTTTCCATATGTTTCATACGTTTCTTGATCTGGAAACGGGACACCGGCTATTTTATTCGGGTAAAAATAATCATCCATATGCACCGCATCAATATCGTAGTTTTTCACGACTTCTTCTATGCCGCCGACAATGAATTCCTGAGCCTTAGGAATGCCTGGGTTGTAATAAAGCTGGCTACCATACGCAATGGTCCATTCAGGATGCTTTCTTGCAGGGTGATCGGCTGATAAACGGCTGAGGTCGGTGTGATTCATTGTGATTCGATAAGGGTTAAACCAAGCATGAAATTCAAGGCCGCGTTGATGAGCTTCTTCGATCATAAACGCAAGCGGGTCATACCCAGGATCTTTCCCTTGTGTTCCGGTCAGGTATTCTGACCACGGCCCGTATGCAGAAGGGTAAAAGGCATCTGCTGTTGGTTTAATTTGCATGATGACGGCATTCATATTCATCGCTTTGATCTCATCTAACAAATGAATGAGTTCTTGTTTTTGCTCCGCTGCAGACAATCCTTTCTTTGAAGGCCAATCTAAATTATAAACCGATGCGACCCATACCGCGCGCATCTCTCTAGTGCTTTCAAGCTTCCCTTTTGGCATTGGACGAGCTAGACTGCTAGAAGGAATCAATAAAAGGACAAACATCAACATCAGTGTCAAAACCGTCATACTGATCTTTTTCAGCATGTTTTGCATCACCTCATATTAAGTTTATTCTGCTTTTTGTGATGGAATGCCAGCAGATGGTGTAAGTAGCATATTTTTCATTTCATGAAGCTGAGCTTCTGGTACGTCACAGGCTTCGATTAAATACCGCTCTGCACTCCCGTATGTGTCCAGCATCTCGTTCAGCACGTCTTCCAGATAATCTTGCTGCACACCGAGAAGCGGCTGAATTTGCTCTTTTGACACCCGGTATAAACTCATCAATCGGACAAATCGTTCCTGCCTTCTGACAAGCATTTGCACTCCTTCGTTAGAGCGCATGTATTCACTTAGAACGACAGGCACAGGTACACCTGCTGTTAATTGAATCAGGGCAGATAAAAAGCCTGTACGATCCTTACCGCTTGTGCAGTGAAGCATTAGCGGGTAATTGCTCTTATCTGCGAGCAGTGAGAACAGCTGCTGTATCTCCTCTTTACGTTCAGTGAGCATGCTTTGATATAAATCTTTCATAATTGGTGTAAATGAGAGAGACTTCCCCTCTTTTACGAGCATACGAAACATGGTCCATTTACTTGGCATCTTACTGTCAGGTTGCATTGGAATATGGACGATTTTGTCGTGTTCCTTGATCTTTGGTGGATGTGATTTACGTTCTGAGGTTGTTCTGAGGTCACAAACGGTTTGAATCCCGAGCTTTGAGAAGATCTCGATATCTTGTTTTGTCAAACGGGATAAATCTGCCGATCGATAAATCATTCCCTGCCTCATCATCATCTGATCAGTTGTTTGAAGTCCCCCTACTTCTCTAAAATTCGCAAGCTTTGAAAATGGGTTGTTTGATTGATTCATAGAAGTGAAAGTCCTTTCCAGTTTCGTTCTTCTCTCTATCATACGCTTTTATAGAAAAGGAGAAAAGAGAACCAGTGGACCTATTCATCATGTAAGAGAATTTATTGGTATAATGGAAAAAGGACATTCGGATTGATTGGAGATATGAAGCATGATAAAAACAAAACGGATTCAGCAAATCAAAGAGTATGTGTTTGAACGGGAATCTGCCTCACTTGATGAGCTTGTGGCGCATTTTGGTGTTTCAAAAAATACAATACGCCGGGATGTACAGGCATTGGTTGAGTCCGGCGTGCTAAAAAAAGTGTATGGTGGAGTGGCTGTGAACCACTCAACGTTAGTGGTATATCAGGAGCGAAAGACACGTCAGCTGAGCAAAAAGCAATTGATCGGTCAGGCGGCTGCCGCTTTTGTGGAAAACGGAGATATGATTTTTGTTGATTCTGGTACGACAACGCTTGAAATGCTTCCCTATTTGACTGAGAAACAGGTGACCGTTGTGACCAATAATGTGGATTTCATTACACAGGCGATGCCCTATGAAAATCTCACCATCTTTTCCACTGGCGGAATGCTTGAAAGAAAAACGAATTCTTTCGTTGGCTATCAAAGTGTAGAGCGTCTAAAAGCTTATAATGTGAATAAAGCCTTTATCGCGTCAACTGGTTTATCCATTGATCACGGCGTCACGAATTCTTCCCCTCTTGAAACGGATATTAAAAAGACGCTCGTTCAAAAAAGTGCCAAAGCATTTTTATTAGTGGATGATAGCAAATTCGATCAATACGCCTTGACCACGTTTTGTGATTTGCACGATATTGATGTCGTTGTGACTAATCAGCAACCAAATGAAGATTATCTTCAATATGGAAAAGAGCATGATGTGCGGTTTGTCTCGCCTTCATCAAATGAATAGATGGACAAAAAAACGGCTCAGGAATTTGAGCCGTTTTTTGATTCATTGTTTTCAAGCTGCATGATCATTCGGAATAAAAATTGGTAAACTGCCGAGATGACGTTAATGAGAGGCGTATCTTCGTGAATGTCTTCAAGCTCAAGAAGCTGTATATTCACATCAAATAAGCCATCTTGACCATTAAATTGAAGCTGAGCATGTAAAGGCGATAGTATGTCCTTTAGAATACCCGTGTCTTTTTTAGGACGTTTTAAACCAAATAACACAGTATACGTTTGAAACACTTCGTCCCATTCAATGGCTAATCCATCCACTTTCACGACATCAAACCACTTGGATTCGATATAAATGAACTCTTTTTGATGCTTTTTCACACATGTAAGAGGTGTGTTTAGAAATGAGGCGCTTTCTGTTTGAAGCATGTCCTCAGATTCTTTGTCTACACGTTCTATATATACATCGCCGAAGCGTGCTTCTTCTTTGATTCTAGCCCCTTCTAATGACCAATTGTAGCGCGCCACTTCATCATATTCGAAGTCTGTCAGCGCCTGTCCTTCTTTTAATAGTTCTTGTAAGCGATTTAGTAATGACATGGCTATGTCTCCTTTCTTCTCCTTCGTGTGCATTCATTATTTTAGCATAACTCAGGAAAAGAAAGATATGTCCTAGCATATGATGGTATGATAGTGTCAAAAGAAACATCTCGGAGGGGTACGTTTTGCTCACAATGACACTGGCAGAAAAAATCGTAGACGAGGTTAAAAAGGTGCTGACTGAGGAAATCATTATCACACAAACAAACGGCACCATCATTGCGGCAACAGATGCAGCGCGCATTGGTCAATTTCATGAAGGGGCGTATCTGACATCCTTTGAAGGACAAAAACGAATTCTCACAAAGGATGACCAGCGGCACATGAAAGGTGTCAAAGTTGGCATCAATCTACCAATTTATTTTAAGCAAGAGGTCATCGGGGTCATTGGGATGACAGGAGATCCTGTACATGTGTCTCCTTTTGGCGAAATATTAAGAAAAATGACCGAGCTGCTCATTCATGAACATGAATTTTTTCAAGAAACTGAAACGGATGAACGGCAGCTTGAAGCGTTTGTGTTCGACTGGCTCCATCTGCCAGAGACAGCGATTGATCTCACTGAAAAAGCATTGCGGCTTCAGCTTGATATCAACAAGCAGCGTGCGGTTGTCCTAATTGATTGTCAGGATGATTCGTTTATGAAGCAGAATCAATACAAAGAATTGAAAAAAACGCTGCAACTCACTAGTCAGGAAATCATCGTGCGCTGGGGACATGCCCGCTTTTTGCTCATGCTGCAAACAACAGCAGATGATCGTAAAGCCTTGCAGCAGCGTCTTTTTCATATCCATGCCTCCCTCACAGCTCGTTTCACGCCGGGAGTTTTGATTGGTGCAGGAAAACCAGCAGCTGCTCATTTGATGAAGCAATCCTTTCAACAAGCCTTTCGTGCATTAAAAATGACACATGCTGATACACCGATTGTATTTGATGAAGATTTAACGCTTGAACTTTTTATGGAGGAAGTGAGTCAGGAAACAAAGGAAGTATTTCTTGATCGAACGATTGCCCCCCTTCTCCCCTATCCTGAATTAGTGAAAACATTGCGGGTACTCATGACATCAGATTGTTCATTGAAATATACCGCAGAAGCGATGCATGTACATATCAATACATTGCATTACAGGCTAAAACGCATGCAAGATGCGATGCTCTTTTATTTAGCATTTATGCTGTTAGATCATGATCCAAAAAAACGAAGTGAACAGCCCGATATTTTGTAGAATCGTCCATAGGCATCAGGCGATTCTTTTTTTATACTGAAAGTACCCATACATTCAATCAGTAGGAGTGAATGCGCATGTTAAATTCTGAATTTTTAAGTCAATTAAAAAGGATTGTCGGTGCGTCTTATGTACAAGACAGTAAAGCCGATCGCCTTGCTTACTCTTATGATGCAACGCCGAATTTTCAGCATATGCCAGATGTCATCGTGAGCCCGCACGCTGCTGAGGAAATCCAGCAGATTGTCCGGCTCTGCGCCACATACAACATACCGATCGTGCCAAGAGGATCAGGAACAAACCTTTGTGCAGGCACATGTCCTACACAAGGCGGACTTGTGATGCTGTTTACAAGAATGAACCAATTATTAGAAATAGATGAAGAAAACCTCACAGCAACGGTTCAGCCTGGTTTGATCACACAGGAACTCATTCGCCAAGTAGAGGCGAAAGGCCTCTTCTATCCACCTGATCCAAGCTCTATGAAAATCTCTACATTGGGCGGAAATATTAATGAAAATTCAGGTGGTCTCCGGGGATTAAAATATGGTGTGACGAGAGATTATGTACTTGGACTTGAAGTCGTTCTACCAAACGGTGACATCCTCAAAACAGGCGGCAAGCTTGCAAAGGATGTGGCTGGATATGATATGACCCGTTTATTCGTAGGATCAGAAGGAACGCTCGGGATTGTGACAGAAGCCACGCTGAAGCTTTTGCCGCTTCCAGAAACAAAACAAACGATGCTTTGCTTATATGAAAGCCTAGAGGAAGCCGCCGCTTCCGTATCGGCGATTATTGCAGAGCGTATTATCCCTGCCACATTAGAATTTATGGATCAGCCAACCCTTGAAGTCGTTGAAGACTTTGCAAAAATCGGTCTGCCGACTGACGTTCAAGCGGTGCTGTTAATTGAACAGGACGGCCATCCTGAGGCGGTCTCCCGTGATATGCAGAGCATCGCAAAAGTCTGTCAGCAGCACGGTGCAAAAAGCGTGAATATCGCTCATTTTGAAGAAGAGGCAAATGCACTTTTAACAGCGAGACGATCCGCTTTATCTGCCCTCGCCCGATTAAGCCCAACAACCATCTTAGAAGATGCCACCGTCCCTCGGTCTGAAATTGCCAGCATGGTGCGGGCGATTGAAGACATTGCAAGGGAGTTCAAAGTGAAAATCTGTACATTTGGTCATGCAGGTGATGGGAATTTGCATCCTACTTGTGCAACAGATGCAAGAAATGAAGAAGAAATGAAGCGGGTGGAGGAAGCCTTTCAGGCCATTTTTGAAAAAGCAGTCTCACTTGGCGGCACCATTACAGGTGAACATGGGGTGGGTCTTATGAAAGCCCCCTATTTGGAGCTTAAGGTGAAAAAAGAAGGAATTGCGTCAATGAAAGCGATCAAGCAAGCGCTAGACCCGGCAAATATCATGAATCCTGATAAAGTGTTTGGAAAAGCAACAAGAAAGCGGGTGGTGGTGTCATGAATTCATCTCAACAAACAGAGATTCAGCAAGCATTTCAGCGGCAAATGGATGAAAAGGAGCTGCTCAATTGTATGCGCTGCGGCTTCTGCCTCCCTTCCTGCCCTACTTATATTGAATCTGGTCAACAAGAAACACACTCTCCCCGCGGCCGAATTGCTTTGATGAAGGCGGTAAGGGACGGCATCATTGAGCCGGATGAAGATGTCGAGCATTCACTGAATCTTTGTCTTGGCTGCCGGGCATGTGAACCAGTCTGCCCTTCCGGCGTTAGATATGGACGGTTACTCGAGGATGCTAGAGACATCATTCAGCAGCACAAAAAACAATCCATTCCTGTCAAACTTGTGAGACGTGTGGTGTTTAAAGGACTTTTTCCTTCACAAAGCAGAATGCGTCAAGCGGCAGGACTTCTTAGGTTTTATCAAACATCTGGTCTACAAACGGCCGCCCGCAAGACTGGCATGCTAAAGGTGCTTCCGCCGCATTTACAGCTGATGGAACAGGCTCTCCCAAAGGTGCCGCGTCAACAGAAAAACCGTTTGATGGAATACAAAGCCACCAGCCCAGCAAGAAAACGTGTCGCCTTTTTTACTGGTTGTTTAATGGACACCGTTTTTTCAAGCACAAACGAAGCGACCATCCAGCTTTTGCAGCAGGCAGGCTGTGACGTCGTGATCCCTCCTATTCAGACGTGCTGTGGTGCGCTTCATGGACATAGCGGAGAAAAAGAGCAAGCAAAACAGTTAGCAAAGCGGAATATTGAAGCATTTGAAGTGATAGATGCAGATGCCATTGTCATGAATGCGGGCGGTTGTGGCGCTTTTTTAAGTGATTACGATCATTTGCTTCACGATGATCCGGCTTTTCAAAAACGAAGTGAAGCCTTCTCAAAGAAAATCACGGATATTTCAGACATTCTAGTGGAGCTGGAGTTTCACCGCCGCACGCCGCTTGCTTTGCCAGAGCAGGTCATCACCTATCAAGACTCCTGCCACTTACGGAATGGAATGGGTGTACAGCATGCACCAAGGGTGCTGATGAAGGCTATACAAGGTGTATCATTTAAAGAAATGAAGGATGCCGACCGTTGCTGCGGATCTGCCGGAATTTACAACATCTTGCAGCCAAAGATGTCGATGCAAATTTTAGATCATAAAATGACAGAAGCCAGTCAAACAACGGCGGCTGCTATCGTCACGTCTAACCCAGGCTGTCAGCTGCAAATGGCAGCGGGCATCAAACGTTCAGGGCACTCGCCCAGCATGCGGGCCGTTCATCTTGCTGATTTATTATTAGAAGCCGTTCAATATGGAAAAAAAGCGTCCAGTTCATCAAGCTGAACGCTTTTTTTATGCATATCTTCAGACAAATGGTTGGATAATAGAGGAAAATCACGGAAGGAGATGGTTCAAGTGCTGAAGAAAAATAAACAACTTCAAAAGGACCCGAATTCAGTATTTGAGACATTGTCACGTTCCTCTGATTTTACAAATGAATTGTCAAACAGTGAAGGCTTTCTATATCGAATTTCATTTTTTCGTTCTTTAATTAATGGACATTTGCTTCATGAACACATTTTACCCTGCTTAAAAAAATTGCATCTCACCCCCTCTCTTGAAGAGCTGAAGGAACGTATTCCCATTGAGCAGGCTGTCATCACAAGCGATCTGCAAAAAGTGGAAGAAGCCCTTCACCGGGGCAGTATTGCCGTTAGACTTGAGACGGACTGGGGCAAAGCGCTTCTTATACCAATTGAAGAAAAGAAAGGTAGACAAGTCGGTCCCCCCGAGATTGAATTTGGCATAATCAGTGCACAAGAAGCATTTGTGGAGGTTTTGGATACGAACTTAAACTTACTCAGGAGGCGGCTGCCGACGCCGAGCCTCAAGGTAGCTGAAAAGACTGTTGGAACACTATCTCAAACAAAAGTTGCAGTGTTATATATTGAAGAAGTCGCCAATCCGCAAAACATTGAAACCGTTCTTCAGCGCATTGAGGACGTTGACTATGATCAAATTTTAGATGCAAATTACCTCGCTCAAATGCTTTATGATGTCTCCAATACGATCTTTCCGTTGTTTTTAAATACAGAAAGGCCTGACCGCGTGTCGTCAGGTTTAACAGAAGGGAAAATCGCCATCTTAGTCGATGGATCACCTCATGTTTTGCTCGCACCAACCATTTTACTTGAGTATTTTTCCACAATGGAAGATTACAATATGTCATGGATCGCGGCTTCTTGCTTTAGGTTGTTACGAATATTTGCTGTCATATTCTCCATATTTGCGACGCCTTTATATGTAGCTATTTTAACCTTTCATTATGAGCTGATCCCAAAGGATTTATTAGAAACCATTGTGTCCTCGCGCTACCTTGTACCATTTCCGCCGATTATTGAAGCGTTATTTTTAGAAATTTCAATTGAATTACTAAGAGAAGCAGGGTCCAGGCTCCCAGCTAAAGTTGGACAGACTCTTGGGATTGTGGGGGGGATCGTCATTGGACAGGCTGCGGTGGCAGCAGGTTTAACAAGTAATATTTTGCTCATTATTGTTGCCCTATCTGCTCTTGCCTCGTTTGTCACCCCTATATACAAAATGGGTAATGCCATTCGGCTGCTGAGATTCCCTTTTTTATTCGCAGCACAGGTTTGGGGCGCATTAGGCATTGCCGTGATGGGATCTTTCCTGCTCACCCATTTAATGAAATTAACCTCTATTGGACGGCCGTATCTAGAGCCCATTTTTCCGCTGCGCCTTACTGATTTAAAGGGCAGTTTGATTCGTCCTCAGCTCCGTTTTTTGAACAAAAGGCCGGAAAATTTACGCTCGCAAAATGAAACCATCCATCGGTCTAAGCCGAAGCAAGGCCATAAGGGGAAAAATGATTTTTATGAATAAGGAAGTGAAAGCATGAGCTCTTCTTCTGTTAAAGAGAAATTTCAAGTATCCCCTTATTTTGTGTTTTTTCTCATCAATGCCAATCAAGTGGGTGTTGGCATTTTAAACTTTCAAACAAACCTTGTTGCTTCAATGAATAATGATGGATGGATCGCCATTTTGATTTCTGGCATCAGCGTCAATGTGATGATCTTTCTGATGTATTTGATGTTTAGAAAGGCCCCTTCGGATCAATTTAGCGACATTACGCAATTCGTATTTGGTAAATGGGCTGGGCAATTATTCAACATTCTCTATATCTTCTATTTTTCTTCTTTATCGCTCACTGTTCTCATTCACTATATGGATGTCATCCATGTGTGGCTGTTTAAAGAAATTCCTGGTCTTTTGTTTGTGGCTGTACTGCTGCTGCTCGTTTATTACATTCATACCGGCGGCTTTAGAACCATTGCTGGCTGGGCATTTTTTAGCATTGTCCTCACATATTGGATGACGTTTATATGCTTTTATGTCATGAAATACAGCCACATTCGCCTCATGTTCCCTATGTTTGATCATACATTCTCGCAGCTGGTGATGGGCGTCAAAGATGCCTCCTTATCCATGTTTGGTTTTGGAACATTGCTTGTCTATTATCCCTTTATCAAAAAAGCACAAACGTCACAAAAATTTGCCCACATGGGGGCATTATTCACGACAAGCTTAAACCTACTTGTCTTTCTCGTCTCCATTGCGTATTACTCGAGCGCTCAGCTCAGATTAACAAAATGGCCGACGTTGACGTTAACAAGCATTGTGAAGCTTCCCTTCATTCAGCGCTTTGAATTTATTGAAGTGTCTCTTTGGCTGCTTCTGATCATTCCAAATATCACCATTCCATTATGGGCAGCAAGCCGAATGGCGAAGCAAGTATTTCATACGAGTCAGCGCGTCACTTTAATCAGTCTCAGCATCCTCATTCTGATCATGTTTTCGTTTTTAGCCGGGGCAGCTTCTTTTGAGGTCTTTAATCAATGGGTGGAATATAGCGGATACATTCTGATCTATGGATTGATTGTCTGTTTGGTCATTGGACTGATGCTGAAAAAAAGGTGGGTGAAAAAAGGGGCATGAAACGGTATATACTCATGGGTCTCATGTTGATAAGTCTTTCCTTAACCAGCTGTGCACAGCCTCGCCTATTAGATGAATTAAATATCTCTCAAGCGGCTGGATTTGATTTAGTAGAAGATGGCGTAATGAAGGGCTTCTTTGTCTTCCCTGTCTTTAAAAGTCAAGAACAAGGAAGTTATCAAATATTAAGTGCAAGGTCAAACACCATTAGTAATATTCAATTTCTTGTATCAGAAAAATCGCCTTTTCCGGTCGTCATGGGCCAGGTGCTCGTGATTTTAGTCAGTGAAAAGTTAGCAAAAGAAGTCGGCATGATTGACTTAATGAATTATATCTACCGCGATCCTATTATTGGTTCACGCCAAGTGTTTGCGATTGTAGGCGGAGAGGTTGAAGATTTATTATACACAAAAATGAATCAAACGAACTTGAATATTGGTGTGTATCTCTCAGATCTATTAACCCAAAATATGCGAAACGGCAATGAACCAGTCACCAATCAGCACATTTTTATGAACCAGATGCTAGCAAAAGGTGTTGATGCATATCTCCCTTACATCAAAAAAACAAGCAATGCTATAAAAGTCTCGGGTGTCGCCCTTTTTGATCAAGAAAAAATGGTGGGTCATATTCCGGCGGAAGAAACGTTTACGTTCAAGGCCATGATTGAAAACCATAAAAACGGCATTTATGAATTTCGTTTTCAAGATAAGGCGAAGACTCATGTTGTGATTGAAAATATCAAATCACGGGTGTCTTATCATATAAAACCAACTGATCATCTCACTAAAAAGCCTCATATCACGATTGATATCAAGCTCAAAGGTGAATTAAAAGAATTCATGAAGTCCAAGAAAATTGATACACCTTCTATTCTGGATCGTGTTGAAAAAGAAGTCGAAAAACGTGTCGCTCAGCAAGGCAAAGACCTTGTTCAGTCCTTTAAAAAGCAAGACATAGATCCGCTTGGGCTTGGCCTTAGATATAGAACAAAAGACAAAGCATTGACACTAGAAAAATGGCAAGAAATTTACCCTGATGCAGATGTACAAGTTAAATGCCACATGAAGATTGTTCAAACAGGTGTCAGCCAATAAAAAGGTTTATTCAAATATCTCTTGTTTGTTCGCCAGTATTTTAGACACTTTCATTTTGACTCGTGGAACGCGATCTTTTTGTTGATAATCATTTAAAATCTTCTCTACTTCATTTTTATCTGTTCTAAGGATTTTAGGTGATAATTGTTCCACAAGGTCTGGTCTATTCCCTTTTGCACAGTTTGCCATTGTATCTAGTGCAATTAAGCTGAAAGGTCTTCCTTTGTCTAGCCAAGATTTCATTCTTTCCCAGGTTGGACAGCATACGGCGGCCAGCCTTCCCCAATGATCGTCAAAATGGGTGCAGGCTAATTCCATCCAATCCAATATATTGTGAGAACGGAAACGGTGCAGGCAAATAAAAGCTGCGATCGGCCTTTCTTTTTCGCTGACGGATTTCAATTTCTCTAGAATACGGTTGTAATCCCTCATCTACTGGCAAACTGCTGGCGGCTGCCCATGAAAGCGGATAAAGAAATTCTTCATCAGCTTGATCCAAAAGTTCCCTTACCCACCCAGCAGCAGAGGTACCTAACACACCAGCCGTAATTTCTATCATGCGCGACTTCACTTCGACATGATGCGTTTCATCAAACCTGCTTTGAACAGCATCCAAGAGCTTTTGCTGATCGTGCTGTTTCAAAGCATCAATGACATCATCCTCAAGAAACCATCTAGTGATTGAAAAGTCTAATAAAGGCGTCAAATCATGTCTAATGGCTTGTAATGTGGGTGCTTTACCTCTTTTGGTAACGACGACGTCATCCTCTGCTAGGAAAGCCTGTCCGTCCTCTCCATAAAAATCATCGTGCAGTAAAAATTGTTTAGGAGAATGGAGAACGGCTAAGTTATACCATTCAATCGGGCGTAATGAATAGGTGAGTAGTCTCTCGTGGCATGGATGGCATAAATGATAAGGCTGTTTCGGTTCATTAGACGCTTCTACCACATTCATTTCGTTTTTTTGACAGGCTTCACATAAGGCGGTTTTCTCCATTGCATTCACTTCCTTTTACTGCATTTGTATTGAATGATGTGAAGAATTGACAATGCTCTAATCTTCATCCTTTACATCGGGGTCTTCTGGAATCGGTTCATTTAAGATCTCTTGAACGAGCTCTTTATATTGTTCGAGCTGTTTTAAATGCGTTTGAAACTGCCCTTGGTAAATGAGATATGATTCCCCGTCAAATACGTAACGGATCTTTTTTTGCTGGATTAATTTTTCAATATACATTTCAGATACTTCTAGGTATTCAGCTGTTTCTGCGATTGTTAAATACATGTTTGTGCACCACCCGTTCGTTTCATCTAACAAATTATATCATGATCTGTCGGAAAAGCGGAGGAAGCCTATTCAACCACTCACACAATGTATAGGTGGTGCCCTTTGTGTTCAGCAAGTAGATCGTCTAGATGCCAGCAAATATGGTATGATAAAACCTGCTAGATAAGAGCTTACTGTCTTAGACTTGGTGGAAAAGCCAGATGCATGCGTCATCTGTGATGAGCCGCAAGCCATGCTAGCAAAAATAGAAAGCATACTCATGAGAAAAGCAAAACAAGCATAGGCTCTTATAAGAATGCTTGAAGAAAATTCGTATTTAAAGGCAGAGTGAAATGAATGGGAACCTTTTTTAATGACATTTTAACCTGGCTGACAAGCCTTGGTTATGTAGGTGTAGCACTAGGTTTGATGATTGAAATCATTCCGAGTGAAATTGTACTTGCCTATGGTGGATATATGGTGTCAACAGGCACAATTGGATTTGTTGGAGCTGTTATTGCTGGCGTCATTGGGGGGACGCTTGCCCAGTGTTTTATTTACTGGATCGGCCTATATGGCGGAAGACCTTTTTTAACAAAGTACGGAAAATACTTATTTATTCATGAGCATCATATCGCGACTGCAGAGCGCTGGTTTGAACGGTATGGAACCGGTGTAGTGTTTACAGCGCGCTTTATCCCTGTTGTCCGCCATGCCATCTCGATTCCAGCTGGTATTGCAAAGATGCCTTTTTTAAAATTTGTTTTCTTAACAGGATTAGCTGCCATCCCTTGGTCCATCTTATTTATCTACCTTGGCATGCAGCTTGGGACAAAATGGGATCACATTCAAAGCGTCGCTCACGCTTATACAACCCCTATTATGATCATTGCCATCGTCCTGATTGTGCTCTATTTTGTACTCAAAAAAATTCGGACGAATCGAAAACGGACAATCTAACGAAAACGCCTTTCACTCATATGGTGAAAGGCGTTTTTTTATAAGTGTGCTGATTGTTTTTTCATATATTGGGATAATTCTATAATCATTGCACCCATTCTCTCAAGTGACGGGGCAAGAATTCGGTCTACTCCCTCTTCTTTTAAAGCTTCAGCAGTGACTTTTCCGACAGCTACTGCCAGTACGTGCTGCTCGAATAATTCCAGCAATTCTACTTTTTTGCCCCATTCTGCGGCTAGTTTGAAAAAGGCGTGAACCTGGACAGCAGTTGTAAAACAGACGGCATGAACCTGCCCCTCTTTCATTTCTTGAAGTAGCGTTTCAGCAGCCTCTGGTTCAGGAGGGGTGTGCTGATATGGTAAAAGCGGTAAAACATCTGCCCCCTTATCATGTAAAAACTGAATGAGAGCTGGTGCGTTTTCACCGTGAAGCTGCACCATAACACGTTTGCCATGAAACTCCTTGTCTTCTAGCTTTGATATCAGGTCACGAACCGTTCCATCTTCATCAGAGACGTCTGGCTGAATTCCATGTTTTTTCAGCGCAGCAAAGGTTTTGTACCCTCTTGAAGCAACATGCGCATTTGATAGAATGTTCATAAATTCTTTACCGAGCTGAAGTTCTTCTGCACTCTCAATTAATGTATTAGTACCGATACCTGTGGTCAAAATCACCCAATCCGCCCTTTGTTTGACAAAGGTCTCGATGCCTGGCTTTAATTCCTCTTTGGCTAAAAATACAGTTCCTTGAAGAGAGCGAATAACGGCTTGTCCTCCTTGCTTTTCGACAAGTGTACGCATTTCTTCAGTTTTTCTCGTTCCACAAATGGCAATCGTTTTTCCAGATAAGCCTTTACTCATGTTATCCCTCTTTTTCTATCACATTTGATATGTATTAAATATAGATTTATTTGGAAGACGTTGCAAGTATCTACTAAAAAGAGCTTGACGTTTCTATCGAATTCGAGTATCTTTTGTAAGTGCAAATTGTAGGAGGTCATTATGGAAAAACAGAATGTTCAAGCAATTCGATTATCAATTGCAGACCCAACACCGCTTGGTTTGTTTGGTTTAGCAATGGTGACGCTCGTTGCGTCCTCACAAAAACTAGGAATCACAGATGGCACTTCCCTTATTTTACCTTGGGCTATCTTCCTTGGAGGAATCGCGCAGCTAATCGCGTCCATACAAGATTCAAAGCATCATAATATTTTTGGAGCCACTGCCTTTGGCGCATTCGGTCTTTTTTGGATGGGTGTTGGAACCACTTGGCTCATTCAAGCCGGCGTTTTTGGGAAAACGCTTGCGGGAGCTGCAGATCCAAAACAGTTAGGCTTTGCGTTTATCGGTTATTTGATTTTCAGCTTGTTTATGACGATTGGTGCAATGGAAACACACAAAGTATTATTTTTGATTTTCGTCTTTATTGATTTCTTATTTATTGGTCTTTCCCTTAGCTCGTTTGGTGTGATGTACGATGTGACTCATACCATGGCTGGTATTGCAGAATTGATCATTTCCCTGCTTTCGTTTTATGGTGCTGCAGCTGTTGTCCTTAATACACACTTTGGCCGTACTGTTTTGCCAATCGGACAACCATTCCGCATTTTTACAAAAGCATAAATAAAAAAGAACTGCTCTGTGCAGTTCTTTTTTGATGTTTATTTTTCTTGTGCCTCTTGAAAAATCTCTCCGATGATTTCATACGAGCGCATTCTTTCTTGATGGTCAAACATATCCGAATTAATCATCACTTCGTCTGCTTGAGTAGCTTCAATAAAGGCCTCCAATTCTTTCTTCACCTTTTCTTTATCCCCGATCATGGTCGAACTTAATTGTTCATCCACCATTGCCTTTTCATATGGGCTCCAAAGGCCGTCCATGCTGTCGACAGGCGCTTTGAGTTTACCTGGTGTGTTTCGAATGAGACTCAAAAACCGCTGATAATGAGAAGTCGCCAAATATTCAGCCCGCTCTGTTTGGTCCGCAGCAAAAACCGTCACACCAACCATGGCATAAGGCTCTTTTAACACATCCGAAGGTCTAAATGACTGTCTGTACAATTCTAATGCAGGAATTGTGTTTTTAGGTGAGAAATGTGCTGCAAAGGCAAATGGTAATCCAAGTTCCCCTGCAAGTCTGGCGCTAAAACCACTTGAACCAAGGAGCCAAATCGGAATGTCTAGCCCTTCTCCTGGAACCGCTCTTACATGTTTTTTGACCTGACCGGTTGGTTTGAAATATTGACGAAGTTCTTCAAGCTGCTCTGGGAAATCTTCTCCGTTATGAAGATTACGTCTCAGGGCTCTTGCTGTTAACTGATCCGTCCCTGGTGCTCTACCAAGACCTAAATCAATTCTGCCCGGATATAATGTCTCAAGTGTGCCAAATTGTTCGGCAATGACAAGTGAAGAATGGTTTGGCAACATAATCCCACCAGACCCTACTCGAATTTTTTCGGTTCCTCCAGCAATATATCCAATTAAAACGGACGTTGCAGAGCTCGCAACCCCTTCCATGTTATGGTGTTCTGCCAGCCAGTATCTATGATAACCCCACTTCTCCGCCTTTTTTGCTAAATCCATACTACGCTCAAAAGATTCTTTAATGGTGCCGCCTTCTGTCACAGAGGATAAATTTAAAACGGAATAGGCTGTGCTCTGTAAAACTGATTGACTCATAAATGATGTCCCCATTTCTGTCAAAAATCATACTATTTTTATACTTTCAACACCATAACACAAATTCATGAAAGATTTAAATGATTTGATTCGATGATTTTCGAAATGATGATTTTCTAGGTTTTACTTCCAATTTGAAAATTTGCACATAGAATGAAATATCAATTCTAGGAGATGGGCAATTTGTACAATCAATTCGATCACAAATGTCCCTTTTGCGGTAAATACCATGAACAGCCTCATTACAGAAGATCACGTCATGACCGTCCTCGAAAAAGAGACTGTCCATTCATTAAACCAGAATATCCAAATCAACATATATCTCAGGAGAATCAACCCTGTTACCTGGCAAAAGGAAAAAAACAATCAAAACCGAATCAAAGAGTTGGACCAAGAGGCCCGGCCGGCCCAGCAGGTCCCGCTGGACCAACGGGACCTACTGGACCTGCTGGCGGGTTAACCGGAGTCCTCCCCTTTAATCCCTCACAATCGCAAGATTACGATGCAGGGCAAGTGGTCACGTTTAATGGCAGTACTTACATTGCCAATGTTGACGCTCCATCAGGAATACCTGGACTCTCCCCCGACTATACTCTTTTGGCTGCTTCTGGGGAAACTGGGCCTACCGGGCCTACAGGACTCGGATTAAGCGGCGTTGAACCCTATGATCCTGTAATAGCACCAACATATTCAGTAGGTCAAGTGGTCACTTATGGTGGTGGTACGTATATTGTGGATTCTGCCCCACCTTCAGGTACACCAGACACGTCACCAGATTACACACTTTTAGCAGCACCGGGTGAAGCTGGACTTACTGGTGTCACAGGAATCACCGGGTCAACTGGATCTACCGGACCTACCGGTGTTACAGGTATCACTGGGTCAACTGGACCTACTGGTGCTACAGGTATTACTGGATCAACCGGACTCACTGGTGCTACAGGTGTCACAGGATCAACCGGACTCACTGGCGCAACGGGTATCACAGGGTTAACTGGACCAACAGGGCCTACTGGTGCCACAGGTATCACTGGGTCAACTGGACCTACTGGTGCTACAGGTATTACTGGATCAACCGGACTCACTGGTGCTACAGGTG